>DHOR01000015.1:1530-76960 GCA_002409995.1 Hungatella sp. UBA5385
TTCAAAAAGGGTCGAACCCCTCGTATAAAAACTTTAGAAAATCATAAGAATTTATTGCACAAAAAGATTATAAGAAGTCGCTATAATAGAAACAATTGCTAAAAGTCAATAAGACGAAATAATAGGAGGGTAATATGAAGGAAGAGTTCAACCACGTGGAGATAGATGCTGAGGAAGCAGATCAGATTAAGGTGGACATGAAAGAAGTGATGGCTGACTCTAAGGCTTTTGTTGAGGAAGAGAAGACAGAGACAGAGGAAGGGGATCCGGAGATGGAGCCCATGGACGATGAAGAATTTGAAAAAGAATTAAAAAGCATTATGGAAGAAGAGCCGACTGGCAATAAGAAAAAGAAGAACCGAAAGAAAAAGGCTAAAAACGGCAACGGAAACGGCAAGAAGAAATGGAGTAAAAAGAGAAAGATTATTACGGGAGTGGCAGCGGCTGCAGTTGTATTTTTTATAGGCTCCAAGGTTTTAGGAGGCGGAAAATCAGTGCAGATGATGGTTTCCACAGCAGCACTGGAAAAGGGTGAGGTTGTTGAGATGCTTTCTGTCAGCGGTCCTGTAGAAGGAACGGACAGTGTGGAGGTGGTATCGAATCTTCATGCAGAGATCCTTGAAATTCCGGTTAGAGAAGGTGTCAGGGTAGAAAAGGGTCAGCTCTTAGCTACGCTTGATGATAAAAATGCTAAAAAGGAAGTGGATATTGCGCAGAATGCCTATGATTTAGCAGTGACTACATATAATGAGAAGCAGCAGGAAGCAGAAAATGGCTATGCGGCAGCTCAGCAGAATTATAAAACAGCAAAATCCAACTACGAACGTACCTATGCTCTCTATCAGGGAGGCAGCGCTTCCCAGGTGGAGCTTGAGAGTGCTTCCAATGATATGAATGATGCTGAGAGAGAACTGAGTACATTTACATTAAAGGATGGCAAACCTATTGCCAATGAGACCTATTCCCTTCAGATCGAGAATGCTGCTTTTGAGCTGGATCAGAAAAAAGAAGCCCTTGAGAATACACAGGTCACCAGCCCTATTGAAGGAACGGTTGTACGTGTAAACTGTAAGGTGGGACGTTTTGCAGATAAAACAGACGATGATAAGCCTATGTTTATTATAGATAACTTAGATGTTCTGGAAATGAAGATCAATGTCAGTGAATATTCCATTGGTAAGGTGGAAATTGGCCAGCCTGTGGAAATCAGCGCAGATATTTTAAATGGAGAGACTGTACAGGGAGAAGTAACAGCAATTTCTCCTACAGGGGAAGAAAAAGGCAATGGCTCTACAGAACGTGTTATTCCTACCACAATCAGTATTATCGATCAGAATACAAGACTGATTGCAGGAATCACAGCCAAAGCAAAAATTGAACTTCAGAAATCAGAAAACACCTGGGTAGTTCCTGTTTCAGCTTTGGTCCAGCAGCCGGATGGCAGCCTGGCAATTGCAGCAGTTGAGAACAATGTGGTACGTATGATACCTGTAACAACAGGTGTGGAAAGTGATATTGAGGTAGAGATAATACCGGCAGAGGAAGGTGCAGTAACAGAAGGAATGCAGTACATTCCGGCACCAATGATGGGAATCACAGACGGTATGACAGTCACTGTTATGCCTGCAATGTAATAGAGGAGGAAGAAACTTATGTGGTTTAAGAAAAAGAAGCCTTCCTCTGGTACTTCGGAGCCTGTAAATCAGGATCTGATCCGACTGGTGGACATGGCTAAGGTATATGATACAGGATCCATTAAGGTTCTGGGTTTAAAACGAGTGAACCTTACCATCAAACGAGGTGAATTTGTGGCTATCATGGGTCAGTCAGGTTCCGGAAAATCTACCTTGATGAATATTCTGGGGTGTCTGGACCGGCCTACAATGGGTCATTATTATCTGGATGGAATCGATACTGCTAATATGACTCCTGATGAATTGTCCTCCATCAGAAATAGAAAAATTGGCTTTGTCTTTCAGTCATTTAATTTAGTTTCCAGAACTTCGGCTCTGAAAAATGTGGAACTTCCTATGACATATGCCCACATATCCAAGAGAACAAGAGAAAAGAGGGCGCTGGAACTTTTAGAGAGAGTAGGGCTTGGAACCAGATATGAACATATGCCCAATGAGCTGTCAGGAGGACAGAAACAGAGGGTTGCCATTGCAAGAGCTCTTGCTAACGAGCCCCCTTTGATTCTTGCAGATGAGCCTACAGGTAACTTGGATACGGCTTCTTCTGTTGAAATTATGGAGCTGTTCAGTAAGCTGCATAAAGAAGGGGCTACGGTTGTTGTCGTTACACATGAAGAGGATATTGCGGCATTTACAGAACGGATTATCCGGTTTAGAGATGGAGAGATGGTAAGCGATAAAAGGAATATACCCAAGAGTTTAACAGTGGAGGAAGCTGTAAATATCAAGAAAGAAGGGACGCCATGCTGTTAGAAAATTTAAGTATGGCGCTTCATGCCATCAAAGCCAACAAAATGCGGTCATTTCTAACCATGCTGGGTATTATTATCGGCATAGGGTCTGTAATTGCCATTGTTTCCGTAGGTGACAGCATGAGGAATCTCTATGCAGATGCTTATAAAAATATAGGTGTCAACCGTGCAATCGCCATGGTTTCATGGAATGTTACAGACTTTAGAATGACTGATTATTTTACCCTGGATGAAATGGATCGGGTAAAAGAAGTATTTGATGATAAAATCGAATATATTGACGCCGATAACTCTACACAGGCAGATGCAATCTATGGCCGTAACAAGGTAAAGTTTTCCTTTCAGGGAATTGATTATAATTATTTTGATGTCCAGCCTATGAATGTTATCTATGGCCGTGAATTTAATGAGGGTGATATTAAATCAGGTGCCAATCATGTACTTCTGGAGGATAAGGGAGCTGAGAAGTTGTTTGGAACTGCAGATTGTGTAGGGCGTACATTTCGTATGACAGTGAACAAGGATACCCAGGAGTATACTGTAATCGGTGTTTACCATCAGGATTTATCCCCTATGGTAGCCTCCATGCTAAGCAGCGGAAGAACACAGGCAGGATTTATTCCCTATACCATTTTAACAAAGCCCGATGATTATTTTTCTGATATAAACTTCTATATAAAAGAAGGTGTGGAGATGAAGGCATTTTTGCAGGAAATAGCACTGTATCTGGCAAAACAGAAAAATCGTACTGTGGATGAGATCAGAACTATGTCGGTTGTAGATCAGATGGGAAGTGTGGATACTGTTCTTGGAGGTCTGGCTGCAGCAGTAGGTGGTATTGCGGCTATTTCCCTTCTCGTAGGCGGCATTGGAATTATGAATATCATGATGGTATCTGTCACTGAGAGAACAAGGGAAATAGGCATTCGTAAAGCTCTGGGAGCCAGAACAAAGGATATATTATCCCAGTTCCTCATAGAATCAGGTATTATGTCGGCCTGCGGCGGAGTTATTGGCGTCATACTTGGAACCGTTCTGGTGAAGGTGGGAGGAGCCGCCCTTGGAATGGCAACAGTTGTAAAACTTCCGGTGGTGATTGTAGCTGTAGGCTTTTCCGCTCTTGTAGGCATCTTTTTCGGTTTGTATCCGGCAGCAAAGGCAGCAAAAGCAGATCCAATTGATGCGCTGCGGTATGAATAGAAGGAGGGGCAGATATGTTATTAGAAAATATGATTATGGCACTTCATGCAATCAGGGCCAATAAAATGCGTTCTCTCCTGACCATGCTGGGCATTATTATCGGTATTGGTTCTGTAATCTCCATTGTATCCATCGGTGATACTATGAGAGCTTTGGTTTCAGATGTCTATAAGAATATAGGTATGACTCTGGCTTATGTGTATGTATGGCCTCAGGATGACGAAGGAATGAGAGACAGTGATTATTTTAATCTGGATGAAATAGAGCGGATCAGGGAAGTCTTCGGCGATGAACTGAGCTACATTGACAGTGCTCCCATGGTAGACGCTGAGGCGATTTATGGAAGAAACAAAGTAAAATATATGTTTGAGGGAATTGATTATAATTTCCCTGATGTCAATAAAATTAATATTATCTACGGACGTAATTTAAATGAGGGAGATATTAAGGACAGGAAAAAGAATATGGTTCTGGAGGCAAAAGGAGCCGAACGGCTCTTTGGTACAGAAAATGCCGTAGGAAAAACCTTCCGTACAACCATATATAATGAAACAGATGATTACAATGTAGTGGGGGTTTATCGTCTGGAGCAGACGCCTCTTGAGGCTATGATGGCAGGAATGAACAGCAATCAGCAGGAGGCGGGATATATTCCCTATACGATTCTAACATGGCCCAATGATTACATCTATAATCTGAGGGTGTATGCAAAGGAAGGTACGGATATGACGGAATTTTCCCAGAGATTTTCTGCTTATATTGCAAAAATAAAGGATCGTAATTTAGAAGACATCACGTTCTATTCTGCAGCAGATGAAATGAAAGGCAATGATGCCATGATGAGCGGACTTTCAGGTGCAGTGGGAGGGATTGCAGCCATTTCTCTATTGGTAGGCGGTATCGGAATTATGAATATTATGCTGGTATCTGTTACAGAGAGAACCCGGGAGATCGGTATTCGAAAAGCTCTGGGAGCCAAAACTGCAGATGTAATGATACAGTTCTTAACGGAATCTGCCATATTATCAGCAGTTGGAGGTTTGATCGGAGTGGCAATCGGAGCAGGACTTGTCATACTTGGTGGAAGTGTGTTACAGCTTGATGTTGTAGTCAAACCTCAGATTGTGTTCATAGCCGTGGGATTTTCAGCGCTGGTAGGTGTTTTCTTTGGAATTTATCCTGCATCTAAAGCTGCAAACGCTGATCCTATCGAAGCTTTGCGGTATGAATAATCGCAGCAGTTTTTGTGCAGCCTAAAGGGAAAATGGAAATATTTTCATGTAAAAAAAGAAGGGGACAGCAAATAAATGTGATTTTGCAGCCTCTTCTTTGCTTTAAAAAAGAAACATTACAAAATTATAAATTATCTATCTGGGGGTCGCAAAGTAAAAAGTTCTATGCTATAATAAGTTGATATCTTGTGGTATAGCGGGGAGACTATATGCTGAGTGAAGAAAAAATTAAGATTATGACTAATCTTGCAATATTTGAAAAGAATCAAGGAAAGAAGATCATTACTGTTAAGCAGTATTTTAAAAGCGATTATATCAGCGGCAAGCTGTTTCGGGCATTTTTCAGCTATACGCTGAGTTTTATGCTGTGCCTTACGCTGTGGATTGTGTATTATACGGAACGCTGGCTGAACACTGTTGACGTGGCTGCTTTTATTGAAATTGGAAGAAAAGTGGGCAAGGTCTATCTTGCAGGTCTTATCTTGTATTTATTGATCACTCTGGTGGTTTATGCGAGAAGATATGACTATGCCAGCCGTGGAATCAAGGTATATATTGCCAAGTTAAAGAGGCTGGACAAGCGTTATGAAGGAAGTGCACGGCCTGGAACAAGGACAAAAGGAGGACGGACGCAATGATGGGTCTTCTTGTTTTTAAAGAACGGTTAAAGGCATTTTATGCCAGGTTCGAGATTTATATCACGCCTGTAATTAAGTTTATCTTCAGCTATCTGGCGTTTTATATGATGAATCAGAATATTGGGTTTATGGCAAAGCTTATGAATCCTTTTGTGCCTGTACTTCTGGCTCTGGTATGCTCTTTTCTGCCATACGGAGCTATTTCACTGATCTCAGCCATCTATATGCTGGCTCACTTGTCAGGAATTTCCCTGGAAGTTACGGTGATTGTGGCAGTGTTTGTACTGGTGCTGGCACTGCTTTATTATGGGATGAATCCTGGAGACAGCTATCTGCTGATATTAACACCAATATTTTTTATGTTTAAGATTCCGTATGCCATTCCTCTTATTGTGGGTCTGTCAGGCGGATTGATTTCTGTTATACCGGTTAGCTGCGGAGTGTTCCTGTATTTTACATTCATGTATGTAAAACAGAATGCAGGATTTCTGACCAATGATATGCCGTCAGAGATAATACAGAAATTCACCCAGATATTAAAAAGCCTGTTTTCCAACAAGCTGATGGTGGTGTTGATTCTGGCATTTGCAGCGGCGATTCTGGTTGTGTTTCTTCTTAAGAATATGTCTATGGATTATTCATGGATTATTGCAATTGTTGCAGGAACCATAGCACAGCTGGGAGTAATTTTTGCAGCAGATATTACTGCTGATGTATCTGTACCTGTGGCATCACTGATTATGGGTATTCTGGTATCCATAGTATTGGCACTGATTTATACGTTCTTTGTATTTGCCGTGGACTATTCCAGGACGGAGTATGTCCAATTTGAAGATGATGATTATTATTACTATGTAAAGGCAGTACCGAAGCTGACAGTCAGCACTCCTGATGTAAAAGTTCAGAAAATTAATGCCAGAAAGCTCCAGAGACCACAGCGGTAAGTAACTAATAAGGGAGGTGGACTGCATGGCGGATTTTTTAGATGGAATGTATTCCTGGGTGTCATTCCTGCCCAGAATTTCCAAAACGAATTTAATAGAGATTATTATAATTGCCTTTCTGCTCTATGAGCTGCTGAAATGGATCATGAATACAAGAGCATGGACGTTATTAAAGGGAATTGTTGTAATATTAGTGTTCTATTTCTTTTCCTATATACTTGGGCTTGATAATATTATATGGATTTTTAATAAGATTGCAGCACCTGCAGTAACTATGGCGATAGTTATATTTCAGCCTGAGCTTAGAACAGTGCTGGAACAGTTGGGAAGAAGAAATCCTATATCAGGCATTTTAACCTTTGATGATGGGCGGGATACCGCTTCATTTACTGATAAGACTATTAACGAATTGATTAAGGCTACCTATGAGATGGCTAAGGTTAAAACAGGGGCATTGATGGTAATTGAGCGCAATGACTCTTTAAAAGAGATTGAACGAACAGGAATTGAAGTCAACGGACTGTTAAGCAGTCAGTTGTTAATTAATATATTTGAGCATAACACCCCCCTTCATGATGGTGCCATTGTAATCCGGGGCAACAGGATAGCAGCAGCAACCTGTTATCTGCCTCTGTCTGATAATATGACCATCAGTAAGGATCTTGGAACCAGACACAGAGCGGCAGTGGGAGTCAGTGAGATATCAGACAGTCTTACCATTGTTGTTTCCGAGGAGACAGGAAGGGTGACTGTAGCTATGGAAGGCGGTCTGAAAAGGATTGCCGATGCAGAGGAACTTCGAACTGTACTTTCCGGTATTAAGCAGGTAGAATCGGAAGGAAGCAGATTTAAGATATTGAAGGGAAGGCGGAAAAATGAAAGAAAAACTTCTAAATAATCTCTTGCTGAAAGTCGCTTCCCTTATACTGGCATTTATCGTGTGGATGGCAGTTGTGAATATATCCAACCCCATTATTTCAGGAAAACAGACAGTTCCAGTTGACATTCTCAATGAAGAGGTGCTTACAAATAACAACTTAACTTATAGTTTAGGGAAGAGTACAGTCACTGTATTTTATGAAGTGAGAACCAGAGATAGTTCTCTCATCAGAGCGTCCGATTTTCGTGCCTATGTTGATCTAAAGGATTATAATGTAACAGGGGCAGTTCCTGTTTATGTTGTAATAAGCAAGGAAAAGGAATCCCTGATTAAAGATGATATATTGACCACGGACCCTATGGTAATCATGGTAGTTACTGAAGAGCTTCAGCGTAAAACTTTTGATCTGTCTTTAGAGACTACAGGTACGCCGGAAGAGGGATATGTTCTTGGTCTTATTACTTTAAATCCGGATACTGTTACAGTGGAAGGGCCCCGGTCGCAGATTGGTAAAATACACCATATGGGTGTAGTGATTGATGTTGATGGTGCCAATGGGGATTTGTCTGACAATACAAAACCTGTTTTTTATGATGCTAACAGCAATGTACTGGATCTTAAAGATAAGGTCACAGTCAACAGAGAAGAGATCGGCTATAATGTGTCTATCTTAAAGGCTAAGGATCTTACTCTGGATTTTGAAATAAAAGGAACTGTTGCAAGTGGTTATCGATTTACAGGTGTGCAATGTGATGTGAAAACCATTCCTGTTGCAGGAACCAAATCTGTTCTGGCTTCTATAAATACACTGTCCATAGCAGATGATAAGCTGAACATTGAAGGAGCAACCGCTGATAAAGTGGTTCATCTGGATTTAAATAATTATCTGCCCCCGAATACTTCCATTGCAGGTGAAGTGAGTACAGAGGTTACTGTTACACTTAAGATAGAACCGCTGACAAACAAAGTATTTTCCATGAATATAAAGGATCTGGCAAAACAGGGAGCTGCTGCTGATTACCAGTATACATTCAGCAAAGATACCATGAATGTAACTGTAAGAGGATTAAAAGAGGATTTAGATAATCTTACAGTTAAGGATCTTAATGCAGCATTAAATGTAACCGGATTGGAACCTGGGATCTATACTGCACAAGTGGTTTTTGAAGTTAGTGAGGGATTTGAAATAGTTAATTATACAGATTTTGATATTACCGTTTATTCTGAAGACGATGAAGAGGAGCCTACGAGGGCCAGTACAGAATCGCCTGATTCGGAAGATGAATCAGAGGCGGCAGAAGCGGTAAACAAAGAGGCAGCATCCAAAGAAAAGGAATCGGCGGCTAAGGATACAGATGCCAAAGAAACAACTGCCAAAGAAAAGGAAACAGCTGGGAAGGATTCAGCAGCGAAAGAGACAACAGCTAAAGAGACCACCGTTTCTCAGGAGTAAAAGAGTGTTAGAGAATGAATATTAGTTATATGGAGGAATTGTACTATGGTCAGCGCTAAAGTGGTTATAAAGAATCCCACAGGTCTTCATTTAAGACCTGCAGGAATTCTTTGTAAAGAAGCCATGAACTTTAAATCTTCAGTTAATTTTTGCTTTTTAAACACAACTGCCAATGCAAAGAGCGTGCTCAGCGTATTGGGTGCATGTGTAAAAAGCGGCGATGAGATCACCTTTGTCTGTGAGGGAGAGGACGAGGAAGAAGCTCTTGCTGCTATGGTTAAAGCAGTAGAAGATGGTTTAGGCGAATAAATAATTAATAATTAATAAGGAGGACTTGTTATGGTAAAAGGAACAAGTGCATCTGCTGGTATCGGAATTGGGAAAGCCGTTATCGTTGAAGAAGCAGAACTGATCATTAAGAGGGAGAGTGTATCAGACACAGAGGCGGAAAAGAACCGTTTTCAGGCTGCATTAAAGCAGGCAGTGGAGGATACAGAGGCTATGGCCAAGGATCTTGCTAAGAGAGTTGGGGAGCAGGAGGCGGAGATATTAAACGGCCATGTTATGCTGCTGTCTGATCCTATGCTTACAGGAGAGATTGAAAGTACAATTGCAGGGGAGAGCGTTAACAGTGAATATGCCATTGAGAACGTCTGCAATATGTATGCTGATATGTTTGCTTCCATGGGAGACGAACTGATGCAGCAGAGAGCAACAGACATGAGAGATATCAAAACCAGAATGCAGAGAATTCTTCTTGGAATCAGCTCTGTGGATATTTCCTCACTTCCTGCAGGCAGCATCATTGTGGCAAAGGATTTAACACCTTCCATGACAGCTGGTATTAACCCTGACAATGTAACAGGTATTGTTACAGAGCTGGGAGGCAAGACCTCTCATAGCGCAATTCTGGCAAGAGCTCTTGAGATTCCGGCAGTGGTTGCAGTGGAAAAGGTTCTGGAGCATATTAAAGAAGATGATGAAATTGTACTTGACGGCTCTGAGGGCATTGTAATTGTGAATCCTGAAGCAGCAGTTAAGGAAGAATATATTGTTAAGAGAGAAGCTTACTTAAAAGAGAAAAAAGAGTTAGAGCAGTATATTGGAAAACCAACCATCACAAAAGATGGTGTTACCATAGAACTGGTTGCCAATATCGGTAAACCGGAAGACGTGGATAAAGTGATCCAGTATGATGGAGAGGGAATTGGTCTCTTCCGTACAGAGTTTTTATTTATGGATCGTACTTCTATGCCTACAGAGGAAGAACAGTTTGAGGCATACCAGAAGGTTGCTATTGCGATGAAGGGTAAACCTGTTATTATCCGTACTCTGGATATTGGCGGTGATAAGGAGATTCCATACATGGGACTTGAGAAGGATGAGAATCCATTCTTAGGCTACCGTGCAGTCCGTTTCTGTCTGGACCGTAAGGATGATGTGTATAAGCCACAGCTTCGTGCACTTTTACGCGCCAGCGCATTTGGCAATATCAAAATTATGGTGCCTATGGTAACTTGTCTGGAGGAGTTTAGAGAAGTCCGTCAGCTGCTTGAAGAGATTAAAACAGAGCTTGATGAAAAGGGCATTGCATACCAGAAGGATATCCAGGTTGGTATTATGGTTGAAACTGCCGCTGCCTCTCTTATGGCAGATGCATTTGCAAAAGAGGTTGATTTCTTCAGCATTGGTACCAATGATTTAACTCAGTACACTATGTCTGTAGACAGAGGCAATGACAAGGTTTCTTACCTTTATTCCCCATTAAATCCTGCAGTGCTGCGGAGTATCCGCTACGTGATTGAATGTGGGCGTAAGGAAGGAATTATGGTAGGCATGTGTGGGGAAGCAGCCAGCGACCCTATGATGATACCGCTTCTTCTTGCCTTTGGTTTAAATGAATTCAGTATGAGCGCTTCTGCCATTTTAAATGCCAGAAAGCTGATTACAGGATATAGCAGCCAGGAGCTGCAGGCAGTGGCAGATAAGGCTATGTCCTTTGTCACTGTAAAAGAAGTAGAAGATTATATGAAGGAATTTGTAAGTCATTCCTAAGCTGATTTTAAAGGAGGCAGCTGTCGCTTAGGGCGGCGGCTGCTTCTCTGACTGTAAAGGGGACATAAAAAGTATGAGTGTTTATCTGATCATGTATGTGGCAAGCTATCTGTTTGCAAGAGCTGGTTTTTACTGGCTTTCCGGGCTGGCTCTTATTCTGGCAGCCATTTTTCTATACTGGTATGATTACAGAAGAACCGAGAATATTGTTCACTTAAGAGCTCTCTTTTCGCTGTTCTGGGTAGGCGGACAGGGAGTGGCATGTTTGAAGCTTTCTGAATTGTCGTCAGACTGGAATGTGCTTACCTGGCTGTGTTTTCTGGCGGCATTCTTAGGATTCTGGCTGGTATTTGAGATTCTTATGAGAACTCAGGGCGGAATCATGGGAGAGCGGTCCAGATGGTTCCAGTTTCAGGGATATGAAAAGCCGCTTTTTTGGTCTATGATCATTGTAACTGTCATGTCATTGGCTGCATTTGTCATAGAAGCGTTGGTGCTGGGCTTTATTCCTTTCTTTGTAAAAGGAGTTCCTCATGCCTATTCCACATTTCATATTACAGGGGTTCATTATTTTACAGTGTCCTGTGTGTTGGTTCCCTCCCTTTCTGTGCTGTATTTCTGTATTGAGCACGGCAGAAACGGGGCACGGATGATCTCTGTTATTATTATGGATATTATTGCATGTGCCATTCCTGTACTATGTGTATCCAGATTTCAGCTGATTCTGGCTGTAGGTATGGCTGTACTGACCTATATAGCAATTGAACGCAGGCTGAAGATATCCTATGCCATTGGACTGGCTCTGGGTATGATCCCGATTTATGTGATTCTTACCATAGCCAGGGGTCATGATGTATCCTATCTCAATGATATTTTTCAGATGAAAAACAGGAACATGCCCATATTTATTACACAGCCTTATATGTATATCGCCAACAATTACGATAATTTTAATTGCATGGTGGAATGGCTTCCTTCCCACACCTATGGACTGAGGATGCTCTTTCCTCTATGGGCTTTAACAGGGCTTAAATTCCTGGTTCCTGCACTGGTGGATTTTCCTATTTATGTAACGAAGGAAGAGTTGACAACGGTAACTCTGTTTTATGATTCTTTTTATGACTTTGGAATTGTTGGAGTGGTATTGTTTGCCTGCATATTAGGAATTGTGGCATACTTCCTGGTGCGGATGATTAAAAGAGTGAGAAATCCCATTGGATATTTGTTTTATGCCCAGTTTGCCATGTATATGATCCTGTCATTTTTCACCACATGGTTCAGTAATCCAACTACCTGGTTTTATCTTGTTATTACAGGTGGGATATATGGATTTTGTTCCTGGAGAAATAATGGACGGAGAGGATGAGAAATTTTATAGTGATGAAGAGGCTGCTACGGTTTTTGTAGCAGCCTTTTCGTATTGATAAAAGCATAATTGAAGCTTATTATGTACAACATAGCTTTGAAACCTAAAAAAATCAATATCTAAAAGCACACAAGTGTATGTGTAAAAAGAGATATTGCTTATGGAAAACCTATCATATAAAATGACAGCATAGATGGAGGCATAGCATTAACAATACATAAGTGCACTTGTGTATAGGAGTGAGGAATTATGTTGACAAGCAGATGTTACAGTATCATCCAGAACATTGCGGAGAGCAGAAGAAAATTTAAAGTCACAGATTTGGCAGCGTTATACGGAGTTTCCTCCAGGGTGATTTATTATGATATTGATGCCATTAAGGATTACCTGCACGAGAGAAATGATTTTAGACTTAATGTTGAAGATGGGTATATCAGTATTATCTGCAATAATCAGGTGAAATTAACAGATTTGCTGGATAGAATCCAGTGTGATGCCAAAACGAATATTTTGCTTACTCCTGAAGAACGCATGCTGGAAATCTTATTGAAAATTCTAAATGAAGAAACAGTTCGCATAGCAGCTATGGTTGAGGCTTTTTTAGTCTCAAAAACTACAATTGTAAAAGATTTTGATACTATGAAAATGTTTTTCAGGAAGAAAGGAGTCAAGTTAAAAGCAACAGCAGATGGGTTTAAATTCTTTTCAGATGAAATAGATGTAAGGATTGCCAGTGTTAATTTTGTTATGACACTTCTAAAACCCAATTATACTATTTATCGGCTGTATGATGATAGATTGCTTTGGCAGATGAGACCTTATTATATATTTATGAGTCAGATTTCTTTTGAAGATTTAGTGAGAGCAGTTAGAACAGCAATTGCAACAGAGTTTGTTTCCTATAATATTTTCAATATTTGTATACTGGGTATTAGCATTGGGCTGATCAGAGACAATCTTGATTGTACGGCAGAAATTTCAGATAACAGCAGCGCATTATTGGCAGATACCAGTATTTATCATCTGGCTGAAAAAGTTAATTCAGAAATACAAAATTACACAGAGATAAAAGATGAAAAGGGGTTTGTAGACACCATTGCAATATTACTGCTGGGAGCCCAAATTGATTATGAGCCTATTTTATATCTCAATAAACGTATTGATTTTAAAGTAGCTGCAAGTAATTTTGTTGTAGATGTTTGCAATAAGGTTGGATTTGAAGCCGATAAAGCATTAATTACCTATGTAAGGAATGATTTGTTTCAGTTTCTGATAAAAGCAGATTCTACTGGTATCCATAAGATGGATAAGACTATTAAACAGATGGAGGATGAATATCCGGATTTGCTGGCAATTATAAAGGGTAGCAGCTATATATTTGCCAATGTTCTGGGATTTCAGCTAGATGAAAAACAATACGCAATGCTTGCAATGAATTTTATTGAACAATATGATTTATGCTGTCAAAAAAAGTTGAGTATTCCCAGAGCATTGGTGGTGTGTAATGCCGGTTCGGCAGGTTCCAGGCTCATTAGCAGCCGTCTTCAATCTTTTTTCGAGATTCAGATTGTGGGAATTATCAGTATATATGAAGTTGGCGATTTTTTGAAAGAACACGAAGTAGATTATGTTATCACTTCTGTTCCGCTGGCAGTTCTTAGTATTCCCTGTATTCAAGTAAATTCCTATCTAAGTGAAGAAGATATTGTTAATTTAAGTAGAATTTTTTCCCTCAAAAAGTTAAATTATGAAACCATAAATGAAATTGTGGAACTTGTGGAAGAATATGGGACATTAAATAATCGACAAGAATTTATGGAAAAAGCTGCAGTTATTCTTAATATAGATAAACAAACAGCTCAAACAGATAATCGGTTGAATTTATATCAGGTAATTGAAGAATCTTGTATTCTTTTGGACGGGGAGTTTACAGAGTTGTCTGAAGCAGTAGAGGTTTCTGGTGAAATGCTGTATGGCAGAGACTATATTGAAGCGGAATATATTCAGGAGATCGTTGAGACTGTCAAAAACTCAGGGCGGTATATGCTGATTGGTGAACAAATTATTATGCCTCATTCCCTGGCGGGAAAACATGTAAAAAAAACAGGCATTAGTATTGTCCGGCTCAGAGAGTCATTGCCACTCTATGACAGACCAGAGATCGAGGTAAAATGGATTTTCACTTTGTGTACGATTGATAAAGTGAGCCATTTAACGGCTTTAACTCAGCTGGCACAGATACTTGGAACATCTTCATTATTGAAGGAGATGGAAAGCATAAAAAGTAAGCTGCAGCTGCTTAATCTGCTGCAGGAGCATTCAATAGGGGATGTATTATAAAAAAGTGAGGGGAGATCACAGGTGCTGGATAAAGACTTAATTATTACTCAGCTTTCTTTTGCATCAGCTGAGGAGGCCATTCGCTTTGGCGGAAAACTACTGTTTGAAAGGGGGTATGTGAAAGAATGCTATATTGAGTCGGTATTGGAACGGGAAAGAATATTTCCCACAGGACTTCCAACAGAACCGGTTTCCATTGCCATACCGCATACAAACAGTGATTGTGTAATTAAAAGCAGTATGTGTATGATGGTGCTTGATGAACCATTAAAGTTTAGTCAGATGGGAGATGCAGATATACCGGTGATGGCTAAAATTATCATAATGCTGGCTGTCAGCAGCGCAGAAGGGCATCTGGAATTCCTATCAAATTTGTTGACCATATTGTCCGAAAAAACTTTATTGGAGCGGATTAGTCATGCACATTCCAAAGATGAGATTTATGAACTTATGTTAGCTTCTGGAGAATGTTTTAAAATTTGAATCCTACAGTGAAAGGAGTCGTTATGGGGAAAAAGAAGGTGTTGATTTGCTGTGCCAATGGGGTAGCAACATCCACCATGGTATCAATGAAATGTAAAAATAAATTTAAGGAATTGGGGATTTTGGCAGAGGTAGTCACATGTACCAGTCTGGAGGTAAAAGGAAAAGCGAAAAGCTATAAACCAGATTTAATTATTTCTAATGTTGGAACTAATATTATTGTGCCAGAAGGGATTCCTGTAATTTATGGTGTGAATTTGTTATCAGGCAGAGGGGCAGAAGAAACTTGGGCTGAAATCGTTGAGAAATTGACGATCCCATAATACTAAGATAAAAACTATATATGGAGGTAGGGGATGAATATTATTGTATCGATTTTTGAAGAGTTTAATAACCTTGGTGCAACCGTTATGATGCCGATTATCTTTACCGCTATTGGACTATTGGTAGGAATGAAGTTCTGGCAGGCTTTTAAGTCAGGAATATTATATGGTATAGGTTTTTCCGGTTTATGGCTTGTGCTTGACTTTTTTATGGGGAGTCTGGGAGAGGCAGCTAACAGTATATCAGCAAACCTTGGCTTAAATTTAGATGTTGTAGATGCTGGCTGGATGTTAGGTTCAACTATGGCTTTTTCATCTACGCTTCTTCCGCTGGCAATTGTGGGGATTTTGGTAGTCAATTTTGTTCTAATTATGGTAGGATTTTTAAAAACCTTAAATATTGATATCTGGAATTACTGGATTATTATTACAGGAGGTGTCCTTGTTTATCGTTTTACAGGAAATTACTGGATTGGTTTCGCAGCAATTATTATTTCATCAGTAGTGGTTGCAAAAATGGCTGATATTTTTGCGGAAAAAGCATGGGAAGGTGAGTATGTACCAGAAGGAATTACATTGCCGCATTTGGATACCCTGGCAATGGCTCCGGTTTATTTTCTGGTTAACAAAATTATCGACCAGATACCAGTAGTGAAAGACTGGGATGTTTCAACAGAAAAAATTGCTGATAAGCTGGGGGTGGTTGGAGAACCATCAATTATGGGCCTGATATTAGGCGCTTTGTTAGGTGCTTGTGCAGGTTTTAATGTTAGTGATATTTTACACCTTGCTATGGTATGTGCTGCTACCATGGTATTGATGCCTAAAGTATGCTCCATTCTTATGGAGGGGTTGGGACCAATTGCAGAGGCAACTCAGGAGTTGGCAGAACGAAAATTAAAAGGTCGTGAGATTCGTATTGGCATGGATGCAGCCATTGGCGTAGGAAATCCCAATGTACTGATTCTTGGAATTATTATTATACCGATTATGCTGGTGCTTGCTGTTGCACTTCCTGGCAACCGTATGTTACCATTTGCAGATCTTTCCAGCATGACACTCTATATTTTATGGGCAGTAATTGCCAGTAAAGGAAATATGTTCCGGGCATTAGTTGCAGGAACAGTGGGGGCAGCTATTTACTTACTATGCGGCACTTATGTAGCAGGTATATATACTCAGACAGCGATATCTGTTGCACCGGATATGATACCAGAGGGTTCAATGCTTGTTTCCAGTATTAGTGCCGGTAATCCTATTTATACGATTTTGATATTCATTTGCCGGTTATTGGGGTTGGCAGTATAAAACAAATTACAGAAAATGAGGAAAAGTTATGACAGCTAATTATGAAGCAAAAGTTTGTATTGATGGGAAAAAAGATAAGTTGAGAGACATTGTGAAAGCACAGGGAACAGGATTGATGTTAGGCGGGCTCATGGGAACAGATATGAGAATTGCCAATGCTGCATATGAGGGTGGCTGCCGTATTTTTGAACCAAATCATCCTGCAATGGCACTTCAGATGGGACTACATGGTGTTACGACGATGAATGAGGCAGAGGCTGTCCGGCATTTGGTACCCATTGAGAGAATGACGACGGCTGTAGAAGGATTGAGGGCATTGTTTGGAGATGATATTTTTATTACCTGTGCAGTGCGTGGTGCATTTACAGAGATGGTCCCGGTCCCCTTTACTCAGGAAGATGCATACAAACTTGCATATGCCGGTGCAGACTGTGTTCATTCTCATAAATCTTCCATTGAAGATGTGTGGATGTTAACAGATTATGCCCACAATGCCGGTTTGCTCTGCGAAGCATACATATCAACTGATGATACATTTGGTGTGCAAGCGCCAACTGATGAGCTGCTCCTTAAAGCAATTAAGGATTACGAAGAAGCCGGCGTAGATTTATTAGGACTATGCAGCGGAATGATTTATCAGGGGCAAGGTGCAACTGGATTTAGTGAGGAATGTCTTCATAGAATTGATTTGTTTGTGAACAATGTTTCTGTATTCAAAGTTCTTGAGGGGGGAATTAAACCGGGCAACATTAGTGCGGTGAAGAAACTGGGATTTGATATTCTTGTAATGTCAACAGCTTTGGATAATATTGCACAAGCAGTTACAACTGCTACAGTGAAGGAATTGTTGGAGATATAACCAGTAAAAAATAATTAAAAATGACACTGATTTAGCGATCAGTGTCATTTTTTTGTATGTACAAATAGTCCGCTAAGTTTTTGAACAAAAGTCTTGACATATTAAAACCTGAATGTTATTCTGACTATATAGAATGAAATGGTCAATAAAACAGAGGAGAATTATATGCCTAAAACATATTCGGATACAGAACGAACATATATCAAAAAGCGTCTCAAAGAAGAAGCTGCCTACTGCTTATTAAATTATGGTGTAAAAAGAACAACAGTTGATGATTTGATCAACCGTGTAAAAATTCCAAAGGGAACTTTTTATTTATTTTACAAATCAAAAGAATTGCTTCTGTTTGAAGTGCTTCAGGATCAGCATGAAATAATTGAAAACCAATTATTGCAAGAAATACACTCCCTGAGAGGAAAAGCAACGGTTGATAATTTATCTGAAACCATATACCGTTTTTATAAGACTGCAGACGATTCTGGTATCTTAAAGCTATTGACAACCGGTGAAATTGAATTGTTGTATCGTAAGCTTCCGCAAGATGTTTTACAGGAGCATTTTACCCATGACAGTCAGCTTGTGAAAAAAATAATTGCTGAACTATCTATAGATCAGAAAAATAATATAGACGCACTTTCTGCTGCATTTCGCAATCTCTTTATTATGATGGTTTATAAACGGGAGATGGGGGAAAAGTTTTTTGATGAAGCGTTAAAGCTGACAATCAGAGGGCTAGTGATACAGATGCTGGGAGGTATTTATGATAACGGTTGAAGAGCTTTCATTCAGTTATACCAATAAACCATTTATTAGCAATATGAGCTTTCAAGTGAGAAAGGGCGAGGTTTTCGGATTTCTGGGTCCATCTGGTGCGGGAAAAACCACACTACAAAAAATACTGACCGGATTAATCACAACATACAGGGGGAGTGCAGTCTTAAACGGTGTAGAGTGTAAAACCCATAGTAAATCTTTTTATGAAAATATTGGTGTTGATTTTGAATACTCCACCTTGTATGAAAAGCTGACGGCATATGAAAATCTGCAGTTTTTCGGTTCTTTGTATGCTAAGAATGTGCGCAATATAGATGATTTGTTAGAAAGTGTTGGACTGCAAAATGACGGTGATAAAAAAGTGTCGGAGTATTCAAAGGGCATGAAGTCAAGGCTTAATTTTATTAAGGCATTACTGCATGACCCTGCAATATTATTCCTTGATGAACCAACAAGCGGGCTTGACCCCACAAACAGCCGTATAATGAAAGATTTAATACTGCATGAGAAGAAATGTGGTAAAACAGTTCTGTTGACAACACACAATATGCTTGATGCAGCTGAGCTATGTGACAGGGTGGCATTTATCGTTGATGGCACAATCAAAGCTTTGGATACACCCCATAACCTGATTATGCAGAAAGGGGCAGCTTCGGTTAAATACACTTACTATGACGGCACAGAACATACGGGTCAATGCTCTCTTACAAAAACAGCAGAGGATCAGTTATTGATGAGCTTGTTAAAGAATAATGCCATTCGTTCTATTCACAGCAGTGAACCTACCCTTAATGATATTTTCATAGAAGTAACCGGGAGGACATTAAAATGAGATTTATTAAGCTCCTGTTGGGTGATATCCGGTTCCAATTTAAATATGGCTTTTATTTCATGTATGTTGTTTTTTGTGTTGCATATATTTGGATATTACTATTTTTCCCAGCAGCATGGCGCCAGAAAGCAGCATGTATGATGATTTATTCTGATCCGGCGGCATTGGGTCTGTTCTTCATGGGAGCTATAATATTATTGGAAAAGAGTGAAAGAGTGCTTAATGCACTTGCAGTATCTCCTCTGACCATAATGGAGTACATTTTATCAAAGGTAATTTCGCTTGCTGCTATATCTACATTGGTATCACTGGTGCTGGCAATTGTGGCAGGCAGCGATAATATTCCTGTGATTTTACTTTCCGTAGTCATAACTTCAGGCATTTTTACATTGCTGGGTTTAATTATAGCTGCAAAGATAAATAGCCTGAACCAATATCTGATTGCAACTGTTCCGCTTGAGATTATATGCTTTGTACCCCCATTAATTTATCTTTTTTATCCGGCTGATATTTTACGCTGGCATCCATTAAACAGCAGTATGAGATTAATTAACGGAAGTACGAATCATACCGCATGTGATATGATGATTCTCATCCTTATTTTTCTCATCCTGTTCTTAATTGCACACAGAACAACACAAAAAATGTGGAAAACAATTGGGGGTGTAAAGCTATGAAAGCTGTCAGATTGAACTTTATGCAGATGCTGCGGCAGATGAAACATGATCCTATGCTTCTGGCAATCACTTTTACACCAATTTTAATAGGAATACTATTACGGTTTGGTATTCCCTTTGCCGAAACACAACTGACAAATTATATGGAAATGGAATGTGTTATATCACCATACTACGAATTGCTTGATTTACTATTAATCTTATTTACTACAACAATGTTTAACCTTGTTGCAGTTATGGTGGTTTTGGAAGAAGCAGATGAACACCTTATATCTTACTTAAGCGTTACGCCTTTGGGAAAAACAGGGTATCTGTTTTCCAGATTTGGATTGACAGGGATCATTTCACTGGTTATCAGTATTTTAGTGTTCGCAATGTTTCATCTTACTAATATAAATGTAATTATGTTATTGGGTGTGGTGGTGACAAGTGCAGTTCAGGGTATCGGTACCGCTATGCTGATCGTAACTTTCTCTGCTAATAAGGTTGAAGGAATGGCAATTGGGAAATTCACATCACTATTTACACTTGGCGCATTAGTGCCGTTTTTTAAAAATGGAAGAGTACAGTATGTTTTTTCGGTGCTTCCATCATTCTGGCTGTCAAAAGCGGTTAAACAAAGCAGTGCCAGTTTTTTATTAATTGCCATATTGATCGTGGCTGTATGGATATTCTTATTAGCAAAACGGTTTACTGAGAAGCTGTTCTGATTAATGTATATGTCAGATTCTCCACATAAAATATGCCGGTACAGCCTGAATGTACAGGCTGTACCGGCATATGAGATATTCTTCAGGTTCTATTTTTGTTCATCAGAATTCTGCTCTTTTGGTTCTGTTTCCTTCAATTTTTTTTCTTTCTTTTTACCACTCTTTTTAACAATAGCAATCACAAGCAGTGCAATAAGCAGAAGTGGAATCCAGAATGGGCTGCTTGTAATAATCCCTATCATAAGAGTAGTCAATGCAGTAGAAAGTGCCAGCATGTTATCAGCAAACCCTTTCTTAATTCTTGTGCCTGGTGTCTCTGGTTCCACAGGCGTGAAGTCTTTCACTTCTGAAATATTTAAGTAAACAGTGCTGTAATCCACCTGATTATCATATAGACGAAGCTGTGACTCCATAGATTCCAGTTCATATCGGATTTCTGAGAGCCTTTGCTCCAGAGCTACAACTGAATCAATGGTTTCTGCCTTCTCCAGAAATTCCCAGATACGTTCCTGTTCAATTTCCAGAGATTTCTTCCTGCTGGTAATATCACTGTACTGTAAAGTGACATCCTGCGTATTCTCTGTTTTATTGGTTACGTTGCCCTTTGTCTGGACTGTGTTGATAAAAGAGTCCATATTGGTATTTGGTATACGTGCTGTAATTACAGCACGTTTGGGAGTGGGCTCTCCCCGGTAGTTTAAACTGTTTCCAGAGATATCAGACTGCTCTATATAACCTTCCAGTTCTGTTATTTTCTTCTGAAGTCCGGCCAGCAGTTCATCAAAGGTATCGGTCTCAACATAGAGCTCCACATTGCGGATCAGTTTTCTTCCCTGTGGGTAAACTGTGGTATTAGTGGCTGTTGAGCTTGCTAATTCTGCAGTTTCTCCAGTGCCTCCACTTACATAATCTTCAGCGGCCTCTTGTGGGGCTGAATAGGCTGCTGCTGTTGTTTCTGCTGTAACTTCTGCCTGGTCATATGCAGTACTTGAGCTTTTTTGACCGGCTGAACATGCTGTTAACCCAAGAGCAATGGTTAAAGAAATCAGCCATATTGTTGTTTTTTTCATAATTTCCCTCCTCATAATCAAAAATGTTTCCCTTGTAATTTCAGAATACCATGTGAAAATGTTAATTTCAACATAAGTAAGAAAGGATTAAGAAAATGTTTCGTTATATTTGCAGAATGAAACTCTATTGACAGTCTGTATAAAATAATGTACGATTAATCTATATGATATGAAGAAATATCTGTAAAAAGAAGAGGTAGAGTGTTGTTGTTTACATAAAGATAAGAGAGAAAGGTGATGAAATGAAAAAGGTTAGGGTCATTGCGGCACTTGCAATGGTACTGAGCTTAATGATAGTTCCGGAAACCCTAGCAGGAACATGGGTAAAGCAGGGGGATAATTGGAAGTATCGCAATGATGCGGGTAAGTATGAAGCCTCCAACTGGATTGAGGATAATGGAGCCTGGTATTACATAGAGAGCGATGGTTTCATGAAGAAGGGCTGGCTTCAGGAGGAGTCCGGTAATTGGAAGTATTTAGACTATGAAACAGGAGCACTGATTCCTGATGCTTACAAAGGCTGGGATAATAAGACATTTATTAACAGAAAGCTGGATTATCAGATTACTTTACCAGATGATTACCATATTGTAACAGAGAGAGATGCTACAGAGCTGCCTGGAGAGAATAACAGCTTTGATTTTATTACAATATCTTCTGATGGTAAAAGCGTTGTTTCTGTTATAGAATTAGGTATTCCTGCCACATGGGGATATGAGCTGTCAACATCAGAACTGGCAGAGGTTTTAAAGTCCCTTTATAAATGTGAGGCTGAAACATCAGAGGTGACATATAATGACTGGAACTTAAGCAAGCTTCCATTTTCGGTAGAAGATGGTTCCGTTTTGGAATATTATTTCGGTAAGTATGAAGATAATATTATGATGATTGAAGTGATTTATCCAGAAGGCGGATGGGAGAAAGCCCATAATATTTTACAGACACTGAAAAGACCCCGGTAATTTGGGGTCTTTTTAGTGTCTGCAAGGCAGACTCTTATTCAATCTGTAGAGGAAGGGGTAGTCTGAAAATATTTTTTATAAGCTCTGGAGAAGGTGGAGTAATTGCGGAAGCCGGAGTCCATACAGGCTTCCAGAACTGTAGAACCATTTGCAATTTTGTCCTTTGCCAAAATAAGCCGCTTTTCTGTAATATAGGCTCCAAGTGTATAGCCGGTTGCTTCCTTAAAGATTCGCATAAGATGATAGCGGCTGATGTAGCAGCCTGCAGCTATGGAGTCAATGGACAAATCTTCTGTCAAATGGTTTGTTATATAGGACATAATCGTCTGAATCCGATGGTCGCTGCTGTCTGAGGGCAGATAATCCACACGGCCTGTAAGCGCAGCCCGGTTCAACTGAATGATAAATTGTAAAAATACAACCTTGCAGTACAAATCCTTAGCATAACCATCATGAGTACAGGCATACTCCAGATCACTGATACTTTTATAGAGACTGCTTTTTTGAGGGGCATGAATCCGAAGAACATCGGAGGACTGCTCCTTTGCTTTTTGAAAACAGATACTTAAATCATATTCTTCCGTTTTATAAGAATTTATAAAACCGGGAGAAAGATATACAATGATTCTTTCATACTTAACTTCCGGGTCTATGATAGGTTTATGAATATCGCTGTGGCTTACCAGAACAATATCATAAGGCTGTAACTGATAAGTTCTTCCTTCAATTTTATAGGTAACATTCCCTTGAATGAATATTATGATTTTATCAAATTCATGATAGTGATATTCAAAATCCTGACGTTTGGTATCTGTTAAATGGAACAGACGGAAATCGCTGTTTAGATAACCTCTCTTCTCGTAGCCTTCCATACTTCCTCCTGAAAACATATTTATAATTGTACCTATAAAACCATTCTACTTCTATAGAGCACTATTTGCAATAACAAAAGCATAATATGAAAGGAAATAACAAATTGTGCTGTGTATAATAGAGAGTATGAGGGTATTTCCTACGAAACCTTATGTGAAATGATTGTCAGCAACCCAATAGTGAAAGGAGCTTCAATATGAAAATAACACTTGAAAAATATCATGGACTAGGCAACGACTATCTGATTTTTGATCCTAACAAACATGAACTGGAGATGACAACAGAGAGAATTAAACTGATCTGCAACCGTAATTTTGGTGTTGGTTCAGATGGACTTTTAGTTGGACCTGTTATGGACCATGACAAGCTGGAACTGAAGGTCTTTAATCCGGACGGAAGCGAGGCGCAGCTAAGCGGAAATGGTGTGAGAATATTCGGAAAATACTTAAAGGATGCAGGTTATGTGCAAAAGAGCCATTTCTCCATTAACAGCTTAAGTGGAGAACAGCATATTCGTTATCTCAATGAAGAAGGAACAAAGATCAGGGTTACTATGGGAAAATTAAGCTTCTGGAGTGATGAGATTCCAATGACCGGCCCCAGGCGTCAAGTATTAAATGAAACTCTGGTATTTGGAAGTATTCCATATAGAACTACCTGTGTTTCCATTGGAAATCCTCATTGTGTGATCTGGCTCAATGAGATATCCAGAGACTTAGTTTGTAGAATAGGTGCTCATTCAGAAAATGCGGAGTATTTTCCGGAAAAAGTGAATACAGAACTTCTGAAAGTCATAGACAGAACCAATATTGAAATTGAGATTTATGAACGAGGGGCAGGCTATACTCTTGCCTCAGGTACCAGCGGATGTGCAGCTGCAGGAGCAGCTTACCGAATGGGGCTGACAGACCCTAAAATGTATGTTCATATGCCGGGAGGAATACTGGAAGTAGAGATATTAGAAGATGGCAATGTGCTGATGACAGGGGAAGTGGGTTATGTTGGAAAATTCACGTTATCCCATGAAATAACAGAACAATTACGCAGTTTGACATAATAAACATAAAAACAACAAGATAGTTCCCTCCTTTCGTTGACGAAAACAGGAACTCATACTATAATAGAGTAGATTTGTTATAATAGGTGAGTATGATAAGTTAATCGGAGAGGAGGGACTTTTATGGTTGAATTTGTAAATAAAGGTGAGAATACCGGTATTTATATTGTTAATGAAGATTATGAGATTTTGTATTTAAATGATGCGGCCAGGTCCTACTATCCGAATCTGGAATTGGGTATGAAATGTTATGAGGGGATCTGCAGGGAAACTGCGCCCTGTAAAGACTGTCCCTGTATCGGACAGGATGCCAATCATGTAATGTATTATAATGCAATTAACCGGGAGTGGCTTGATGTATCCTCTGGTAAAATTGAATGGTCGGGGCATACCAAATGCAAGTTTATTGCATTTCGTCTTGTTGATGAAAACACTAAAAACCTGTTTTATAATTTAACAGATAAGAGTGTGTATGATGAATTATATGAATTGAATCTGGCAAACAGTCATTATAAGATTCTGTTTAATCAAAAGGATAAGTATCTGACGCCTGAGCTGGAAGGGCGGATTGACGCCATATGTGATTTTTCAACCAGACATACCGTCCACCCCGATGACAAGGAACAATATCTTAAATTCTGGGACATGGGCACTTTAGAAAGACGGTTAAAGGCTGACAATTACAGTTTGAAACAGGAGTTTCGTAAAAAGAAAGTGGATGGCAGCTACTGCTGGGTAAGCCAGTTGGCAGTGATGCTTCGGAAAAATGAGAATGATGATGCTGTTGTCATGTGCTTTGTCCAGGATATCAGTGAGCAAAAGCTTCTGGAAGAAGAAAAATTAAGCGCAAGCAGTAAGAGACAGCAGGAAATAGACCCTATGACAGGGCTTTATCGGTATGGACCATTTTTTGATAAGGCTCAGCAGGTTCTTACAGCCAATCCTGACCAGAGATTCTGTATGGTAGCTATTGATATAGAGCATTTTAAGCTTTTTAATGAATGGTACGGTGAGGAGGCTGGAGATCAGTTCCTGATCAATATCGGAAAACAACTAAAGGCTCTGGAGGAGACCTGTATTTCTGTAGCAGGTTATATGGGTGGAGATGATTTTGCTATTATTCTCCCTAAGGATTTAGAGATTATAGACAGACTTGAACAGAATATCAGAGAATATGTAAGACAGTATGGAGGAAATTCGGGATTTCTTCCGGCTTTTGGTATCTACGAAATAGAAGACAGAAACACAACCATTGGAATTATGTATGACAGAGCTACCATTGCCTTATCAAAGATAAAGGGCAATTATACCAAAAGAAAAGGCTGGTATGATGCTGCCATGAAACAGAAGATGGAAGATGATCAGGTTCTTTTATCTGAGGTTCAGCATGCCTTGGAGAATGAGGAATTTATATTCTATGTCCAGCCTCAGTGTAATATGCTGACAGGCAAGATTATTGGACTGGAGTCACTGGTAAGATGGCGCCATCCTGTAAGGGGAATTGTGCCTCCGGGAGTGTTTATTCCTCTTTTGGAAGAGAATGGATTCATTACCAACTTGGATCTTTATGTATGGGAAAGGGTATGCCGCCGCCTTCATGACTGGATACAGGCTGGGCATCGTCCTATTCCTATTTCCGTCAATGTTTCCCGCATGGATATTTATTCCATTGATATTGCTGAGGTATTTACAAACCTTGCATCTAAATACAGCATTGATCCCAGCCTTCTTGAGATTGAGATTACAGAAAGCGCTTATGCAGAGGACTATAATCTGATCCGGAAAGTGGTGGAAGACCTGCGGAAAGCAGGATTTACTGTTTTAATGGATGATTTCGGAAGCGGCTACTCCTCTCTCAATATGCTTAAGGACGTCAATGTGGATGTGATTAAAATTGACACCAAGTTTCTGGATATGAGCATGGAAAGCCAGGGAAGAGGAATGGGGATACTGGAAACCATTGTCCGAATGGCAAGAGTTATGCAGCTTGGAGTCATTGCAGAAGGTGTGGAAAAGATAGAACAGGTTAATTTCTTGAGAAATATAGGCTGTGTATATGGACAAGGGTATTATTTTTACAGACCTATGCCAATCGAACAGGCAGAGATTCTGCTTGGTAATGAAGAGAATATAGACTATCGGGGACTTCTTGCAAGACAGGTGCAGCAGGTTCGCTTAGAGGATTTGTTTAACGAGAATATTACCAGTGAAAATATTATCAATAGTATTTTAGGCCCAATTGCCCTGTATGAGGTTAACGATAAAAGCATTGAATTACTGAAAGCCAATGAGCAGTATTATCGAATTACAGGTACTACTCCTGTTGATCTGGAGGAAAGAAGAAAGAATATTCTAGATAGGGTTCATCCCGATGATGTTGAGTATATACTGGGGATGTTTGAAGATGCATATAATAATCCGATGCAGCATGCAGAGGGGAATTACCGCCGCTTTTGTTTAGATGGAGAATTTATATGGGTCCATATCCACGTGTTCTTTTTAAGGGAACAGGAGGATGGACGGATGCTGTATTACGGTTCATTATCTGATATTACAGAGTCTGTAAAAAACAGGCATGAAATTGAAAACGTCAACCGCAGGCTGAGAGAAAAGGAAACAGAGCTTCTGGCATTAGAAGCAGAGCTTATGGAGTATAAAAACAGGCTGAAAGAGGTATAAAGAAGAAGGGGAGCAATCCCTTTCTTTTTTTGTCAGTCTATGTTTTTCGTTTTTTTCATGATAAAATAAGAAACAGATTGCAAAAAGCAAAATATTCAGTCAGGGGGATTAACATGCAAAAGAGAAAAGAAAAAATGGAGTTCCGTTATTATGAAATGCCGAAAAATGAACTGGTTCTTGCACTGACTGGAGAGAATTGGGTTCGCAGCTACGGAGAGGGAATTGATTATCTTCATTTTCACAATTTCATTGAAATCGGGATTTGCCACTATGGTTTGGGGGAAGTTGTTTTGGGCGATAAACACTATCGGTTTATGGAACAGAGCATTGTGATTATACCGCCTAATCTTCCTCATACAACCAATTGTGATCCTGGTACAATGGCATATTGGGAATGGATGTATTTTGATATGGAAGCTGTGCTTGACGATATGTTTTCTAAGGATTCCCTGGCTGCAAGGAAGATGAAGCAGCACCTTTATGAACGGCCTTTTTATTTCAGCAGTGAAGACCAGCCGGCTATGGACCATATACTACGGATGATAAAAAAGGAAATGGAAGAAAAAAAGTACTTTTACAGGGAAAGTGTGAAAGGGCTTCTGCGCACTTTTATTGTGGAACTGCTTCGGATGAGAGACGGAGAAGAACAGATGAAGCGGAAGGCTGTAATTATAGCGCCGGCTATTGAATATGTGGAAGAGCATTATTCCAAGCCAATTAAGATATCTTCTATGGCTAAAGCCTGCAGCATCAGCGAAAGTCATTTCCGCCGTTTGTTCCTGGATCATATGAACATGAAGCCTTTGGACTATGTAAATCTTGTCAGAGTTCATAAAGCCTGCGATATGATGCAGAAAACCGATTACTCTATGGAAGAAATCGCTTATAAAACGGGATTTGAAAATATATCCACATTCAATAGAAACTTTAAGAAAATAGTGGAAATAACTCCTTATCAATGGAAAAAATCTTCTGCAAATTATGAAGGAAAACTCTTAAACTATAAAATAAGCGCACAAAAAGGCTGGTAAAAAGTTGAATTTGCACATTTTTTAAGTAAATATCATAACAATAGATTCTTGTTATTGATATAATTGTTATAGTAACAGACGAAAACAACTGATTAATTGTGCATAACTTATAACAATTGTCAATTGCTTTTGAAAATTACTTAAAAACAATCATAAGGAGGATGTATTTTATGAAGAAGAAAATCTTAGCTATGGCATTGTCAGCAGTTATGGCATGTTCACTGGCAGCCTGCGGATCTGGGGGGTCCACAGAAACAGCAGGGGCGAAGGACAGCAAGGAGACACAGGCAGCAGCTGAAGGGAACGAACTTACTGTATGGGCATGGGACAAGGCATTTAACATCTATGCAATGGAAGAGGCGGAAAAAATATACGCCAAAGATCATGCTGATTTTAAACTGAATATTGTAGAGGTATCATGGAATGATCTTCAGACACAGCTTTCCACCATTCTTTCCTCAGGCGATTACAGCCAGCTTCCTGATATTTTATTAATGCAGGATTTCGCTTATCAAAAATATATTATTACATATGAAGATTTATTTACAGATTTAACAAACTCAGGAATTGATTTCAGTCAGTTCTCAGGAGGTAAGGTAAAGGCTTCTGTAGTAGATAATAAAAACTACGGCATTCCTTTTGACTCAGGTACAGAGATCGCAGCATACAGAACCGATATTCTGGAACAGGCTGGTTATACAGTGGATGATTTAACAGATATTGACTGGGACCGTTTCATCGAAATCGGTGAAGATGTTCTTGCTAAAACAGGATATTCTCTGTTCTCCTCACAGGCAGGCTCCTCTGATATTATTATGCAGATGGTTCAGTCAGCAGGCGGCTCTATCTGGAATGAAGATGGAACTCCTAATTTTATAGGCAATGAGACTTTAGAAGCGGCAATGAAGACATATGAGAAGCTGTTTACAACCGGTGTTATGGCAACAGGTAACAGCTGGGATGAGTATATTGCAACATTTACAAGCGGCAAGACTCTGGGAGCAATTAACGGCTGCTGGATTATGGCAAGCATTGAATCCGCTGATGATCAGGCAGGATTATGGAAGATTACCAACATGCCATCACTGCCAGGTGTAGCAGGGGCAACCAATTACTCCAATCAGGGCGGTTCCTCATGGGGAATTACAACCAACTGTAAGAATACAGAGCTGGCTGTTGACTTCTTTAATAAGACATTTGCAGGAAGCACAGAGCTTTATGATACCATTCTTCCAAGCTCAGGCGCATTATCCAGCTGGATTCCGGCAGGAGAAAGCAGCGTTTACGCAGAACCTCAGGAATTCTACGGAGGAGAGGCAGTATTTGAGAAAATCACTGAATTCGCTTCCAAAACTCCTGGATTTAACACAGGTGTATATTATACAGAAGCCAATGATGCTCTGGCAGTAGCTGTTACCAATGTGTGCAGCGGCAGTGACATTGAGACAGAGTTAAAGACAGCTGAGGAAACAGTAACATTTAATATGGGTCAATAAACGGTAACGTGATAGGAGAGAGGCGGCATAGAGATGTATGCCGCCTCGTTTCAAAATAACAGTAAGGGGTTGAATTTTCCTATGGAACATACGAAGAATAAAAGAATGAGCCTGCAGCAGAAGCAGAGGCTGACTGGCTGGATATTTTTACTGCCTGGTGTTTTGCTGATTCTGACACTAAGCTTTTATCCCGCATTGCGGGCGCTTATGACCTCCTTTAAAACAGGAGTGGGCGTTAAGATGACATGGTGTGGAATTGATAATTATCTAAGAATCTTTCAGGACAAGGTATTTCTGCAGTCCATTAAAAACTGCTTTTTCTATCTGATCATCCAGGTTCCTGTGATGCTGATTCTGGGTTTAATCTTAGCCTCACTGTTAAATAATCCAAAGCTTAGATTTAAGGGGCTGTACAGAACTGCTATTTTCCTGCCCTGTGCCACTTCGCTGGTAGCTTATGCCATTATCTTCAGATCACTTTTTGCTACCGATGGTTTTATTAATTCTATGCTGATGAATCTGGGAATACTGGAGAACGGCTATAATTTTCTCTCCCATTCCTTCAGCGCAAAGATTGTTATTATCATTGCACTGATCTGGCGGTGGACCGGTTATAATATGGTGTTTTATCTTGCAGGGCTTCAGAATATTGAATATTCCATCTATGAGGCGGCTAAGATTGACGGAGCCAATTTAATTGATATCTTTTTTAAGATTACAGTGCCTCTTTTAAAACCAACCATCTTATTGACTGTGATTATGTCAACCAATGGCACGCTGCAGCTCTTTGATGAGTCTGTGAACTTAACCAATGGCGGACCTGCCAATGCAAGTATTACCATGTCCCATTACATATTTAACAAAGCATTCCAGGGGGTTCCAAACTTTGGCTACACCTCGGCAATGTCCTTTGTAATCCTGATTATGGTGGCAGTTCTTGCATTATTACAGATGAAAGTAGGTGACAAACGTGACTAGTAAAGTGACCAATGCTCTTGCATATGTATTTTTAACTATTGCAGCAGTGCTGTCTGTATTCCCTCTGGTATGGATGATCATCGCATCAACCAATAGAAGTGTGGACGTTATTGCAGGTAAGCTGACCTTTGGCGGCAATTTAGCAGTGAACTACAGCAACTTAATCAGTGCTCAGGATGTGTGGAAGTTCTTTATGAATTCAGGAAAATATGCAATTCTTACCACTGTGCTGTCTCTGCTTGTGTGTTCTATGGCAGGTTATGCTTTTGAAATCTTTCATGATAAATATAAAGATATGTTATTTGTACTTATTTTAATGACAATGATGCTGCCATTTGTTGCTTTAATGGTTCCATTGTTCCAGATGTTTTCCAGCGCCAAGCTGCTGAACACCTCACTTGGATTTCTCCTTCCATCTATATCAACGCCGTTTCTCATTATGATGTTCCGGCAGAGTGCCAAGTCGTTTCCAGTGGATATTATTGAAGCGGCACGGATTGATGGTCTTAACGAGTGGCAGATATTCTTCAGAATGTTTGTGCCAACCATGAGGTCCACCTATGCAGCTGCAACCACCATTACATTTATGAATGCGTGGAACAACTATTTATGGCCTAAGGTAATTATGACAAAAAGCAATTCACAGACAATGCCTATGATGATCTCCAGTCTTACTTCCGGATATCACACTGATTATGGAATGCTGATGCTGGCTGTACTGATTACAACACTGCCAACGGCAATTGTATTCTTTATTCTGCAGAAGAGCTTTGCAGAAGGTATTACAGGTGCAGTTAAATAAGCCCTGAAGGGACTATTATTTGGAGGTTAGAACGAAGGAATGAACAGTAATTATATACTCTATGGAGGCGATTATAATCCGGAGCAGTGGCTGAAGGTGCCCGGAATTTTAGAAAAAGATTTGGAATTAATGAAAAAAGCAGGGATCAATACAGTCACCATGGGAATGTTTTCCTGGTCATTTCTGGAACCGGAAGAAGGAAAATATAACTTTGACTGGCTGGAACTGATTATTGATCGTTTGTATGAGAGTGGAATCTCCACTATTTTAGGAACTCCTTCCGGAGCAAGGCCTAAATGGATGTCTGATAAGTATCCTGAAGTACTGAGGGTAAGCGATAACAGAGTCCGCAGTTTATTTGGCGGAAGACATAACCACTGTTATACCTCACCTGTTTACAGAGAGAAGATCAGGCAGATAGATATGTCTTTAGCCAAACGGTTTACAGGCCATAAAGGTGTGATTATGTGGCATATCTCCAATGAATTTGGCGGCGACTGCCATTGCCCTCACTGTCAGGAAGCTTTTAAAAGCTGGCTGAAAGAAAGATACAAGAGTATAGAGGCTTTAAATGATGCCTGGTGTACAGGATTCTGGAGCCATGTTTACAACTCCTTTGATCAGATTGAAAGTCCTTCCTCCATTGGAGAGCAGAGGCTTCATGGACTGAATCTGGACTGGAAACGGTTTGTAACAGATCAGACTGCTGATTTTGCAAGATGGGAGATCAAGGCTTTGAAGGATGCAGGCGCAACTCAGCCTACTACTGTGAACTTGATGTATGATTACAAAGGGCTTAACTACGATAAGCTGGCGGAATCTGTGGATATCATCTCCTGGGATTCTTATCCGGTATGGCATAAGACAGAGGATATTATCACTGCAAGGGACAACGGATTCCAGCATGATTTTATGAGAAGCTTAAAACATCAGCCATTTTTACTGATGGAATCCTGCCCTTCCAGCACTGACTGGCAGGGAGTCAGCAAGTTAAAACGGCCGGGACTTTTAAGCGCAGCCTCTCTTCAGGCTCTGGCACATGGGTCTGATAGCGTGCTGTATTTTCAGATCCGCCAGAATATAGGCGGCTGCGAGAAATTTCACGGAGCGGTGATTGATCATTACGGAGAAGAGGATACCAGAGTTTTTACGGAGATTAAGCAGCTTGGTGAATCGTTAAAGGGTCTTGGTGAAGTGACTGGAAGCGGGACGAAGGCTTCTGTTGCGCTGATCTATGATATAGAGAACCGATGGGCCATGGAGGATTCACAGGGACCGAGAAATGACGGGCTATATTATCATGAAGCAGTATTAAAATCCTACAATGCCCTCAGAAGTCTTGGCCTCAATGTTGATGTCATCAGTCAGGAGCAGGACATATCGGGATATGAGCTGGTGGCAGCTCCTATGCTTTATCTGTTCAGAGAAGGGATTCAGGAGAAGATCAGAAGCTTTGTAGAAGATGGCGGCAGCTTTGTGCTGACCTACTGGTCGGGAATTGTAGATTTTGCAGACCGGTGTTTCCTGGGAGGTACTCCCAATGGTCTGATGGATGTGTTTGGTCTCAGAAGAACAGAAACAGACGGGTTATTTGACGGGGAAGTCAATGAACTGGCACCAGGTAATGATTCTATGTTTACAAGGTCCTATGAATGTAAACATCTCTGTGATTTACTTAAGACAGATACTGCCAAAGCTCATCTTTATTATGGAAAGGAATTCTATCAAGGAACTCCGGCAGTAACAGGCAACCAGTTTGGAAAAGGAACTGCCTATTATGTGGGAGCAGATGCAGAACAGGCATTTTATGATGATTTCTATGAGATGCTTGTGAAAGAAAAAGGAATTGCCCTGCCTGTATCCGGGAGAATACCTGAGGGCGTTGAGGTAACCACCCGGTCTGTAGAGGATGCGGATTTTATCTTTGTACAAAATTATAGAAATGAAGCTGTTGATATTAAAACCATGGATCTTCAAGGAGAGATTATCTGCGGAGATTCTAGAGAGAGCTTAAAGGCTTATGAAACTCTGATTCTTAAGAAAAACCTGTAATTACAAAGGTTTTCCAGGAACTTTATTGACAGAATATAGAAACGGTTATATACTGACTTCAAACAAAATAGACAACAGATCCTAAGTGTTAAGGTTTAGGATCTGTTTTTCTAGTTATTGTAGAACACAGAGGAGGAAAAATTATGAAAGCTTGGGAGGCTAATATCCGCAGAGTAGTTCCCTATGTGCCAGGGGATCAGCCAAAGGGAGAGAGGCTGATTAAATTGAACACTAATGAAAATCCATATCCGCCGGCTCCCGGTGTAAAAAAAGCGTTGGAGACTATGGATCACAGTCTGTTCCGTAAATATCCTGATCCTGCAGTGACTGATCTGACAGAAACTCTGGCTGAGTATTATCAGGTGGAGAAGAATCAGGTATTTGTAGGAGTTGGGTCTGATGATGTGATTGCAATGGCATTTATGACATTTTTTAATTCAGAGAAACCCATATTATTCCCTGATATCAGCTATTCATTTTATCCGGTGTGGGCGGAATTGTTTCGGATTCCTTATGAAACACCTGCTCTGGATGAAGAGTTTCAAATTAGAAAAGAGGATTATTATAAAGAAAATGGCGGAATTATCTTCCCAAATCCCAATGCTCCTACAGGGCTTTTTCTTCCTCTGTCTGAGGTAGAGGACATTATAAAGAACAATCAGGATGTGGTTGTGATGGTTGATGAAGCTTATATTGATTTTGGCGGAGTCAGCGCCCTGGAGCTGATTAATAAATATGATAACCTTCTGGTGATTCAGACTTTCAGTAAATCCAGGTCTATGGCAGGGATGAGAATCGGCTTCTGTATTGGCAGCCCGGCTCTTATTAAAGCAATAAATGATGTAAAATACTCCTTTAATTCATATACTATGAATATGCCTTCTATTATTCTGGGTACAGAATCTGTTAAGGATGATGATTATTTTAAAGAAACAGTGGCAAAAATCATAGATACAAGGGAAGAAGCAAAGAAACGTCTGTCTCAGCTGGGCTTCACTTTTCCTGATTCTATGACAAATTTCATTTTTGCAAGACACGAAAGTGTAAATGCAGAGGTAATTTATGAAGAACTGAGGAAGAGGAATATCTATGTTAGATATTTTAAAAAGCCGGTTCTTGATGATTATCTGCGCATTTCTATAGGAACTCCGGAGGAAATGGAAGAGCTATACATAGTTTTGCAAGAAATTCTTTAGAATAAATTCGTTTGTAACAGCAGCATTCAGGTAGTATAATGGAGTAAGGTGATAGAATGAATAGTGTAAAAAAATATGCGAGAATTTTATTAGATATTTTCATACCCATTATAGTGATCTACTTAATCTGTGTCTGGGGTCCCAGATTGCTGCGCTTTTTCCTGCCATTTGTTATTGGCTGGGTTATTGCCATGATTGCCAATCCTCTGGTCCGTTTTCTTGAAAAACGGCTGAAGATCGTGCGCAGACATGGCTCTATACTGATTGTAGTAGCAGTGCTGGCTTTGGTCATAGGTCTGCTTTATCTGCTGATATCCAAGCTTATAACAGAGACTGTAGGCTTTATAGGCGATATTCCCAAATATTATGAGGCTGCTTCTATTGAATTTCAAAAGATCATGATTCAGCTTGAACGTTTTCTGCAGTTTCTGCCGGATAACGTGGAGAACTCAGTGAATCAGTTTTTTAACCATATTGGTGAGTATCTAAATGTACTTGTACAGAAGATCGCTTCTCCTACTGTAACAGTAGCTGGTAATGTGGTAAAAAGTATACCAGCTGCTCTGGTATATATGGTTGTTACTGTGTTTTCTTCCTATCTGTTTATTGTGGACAGGGATAAGATTTTCGAGCTGTTTAAAAAGTATACTCCCAATGGAGGAACAAAGTATTACCAGTATTTGAAAAAAGATGTAAAACATCTGGTAGGCGGCTATTTTCTTGCTCAGTTTAAGATTATGTTTATTATAGCTATTGTGCTTGCCATTGGATTCCTTGTGCTTGGTGTGGAGTATGCGCTGTTAATTGCAGTGATTATCTCAATCCTTGATTTCCTTCCTATACTTGGAACAGGAACCATACTAATTCCCTGGGCAGTGATTCGATTGTTTTCAGGTCAATACGCATTTGCCTTTGGTCTGGTGGTGATCTATATACTGACTCTGGTTCTGCGGCAGATTATCCAGCCTAAGATTGTAGGAGATACTATGGGGCTTGACCCTTTGATGACTTTACTGTTTTTATATCTTGGCTTTAAGGTAAGCGGCCTTGCAGGAATGATTCTTGCTGTGCCTATTGGAATGTTGGTTCTTAATTTATATGATTTTGGAGCATTTGACGGCATGGTTAATGGTATTAAAACTTTGGTCCATGATATTACTAAATTCCGGCAGTCGTCGGATTAAGAGAGGAGAATATAACGAAGATGATCAGAAGAGGAACATTAAAAACCTGTCTGATGGCAGGGATTCTGGCGGGAACTATGGCAATGAGTTCTTTTACCGCTTATGGAGCGGAAGCCTGGCATATGGAGAATGGTCAATATGTAGATGCTTCCGGTAATGCCATTGCAGGAGCTCTGGAAAAGGGAATTACAGTTACCAAGTATCAGAACCGCCAGAGTGAAGGCAAAGGTGGAATTGACTGGGGTAAGGTGGCTGCAGACGGAGTTACCTTTGCCATGGTAAGAATCGGCTATCACAATGACAGAGATCCCTATTACTCTATTAATATGGAGGGTGCAGCAGAAAAGGGGATTAAGACAGGCGTTTTCTTCTACACACAGGCACTGGATACAGCCACTGCAGTAGATGAAGCAAAATATGTCCTTCGCATGGTTAAGGATTATAAGGTGTCCTATCCCATTGCTTATGATGTGGAGTCCAAGCATATGCTTGACAACGGATTAACCAAACAGCAGATTACAGATAATATCAATGCATTCTGTAAGACCATCAGCGATGCAGGCTACCGTCCTGTTGTCTATGCGAATAATGAGTGGATTACCAATCACATTGATATGAGCAGGATGCCCTATGATGTCTGGTATGCCAGATACGGAACAGTGAATAATTGTCAGAACCGTACCATTTGGCAGTGTACTGATCAGGGTAAGGTAGATGGGATTGATGGCAATGTAACCATTGAGTTTTCCTTTGTGGACTACAATAGCCTGATTCCTTCTGAGGGCTGGAAACAGATTGATGGTTTCTGGTATTATACAAAGGATTACACCAAACAGACCGGTTGGGTGGATGTACAGGGTAAGTGGTACTATCTGGATTCAAACGGTATCATGGTTCGTAATACCACCATGGATATTGAGGGGACCTCTTATACCTTTAGCGAGGATGGAGCTATGATTTCCCCGTAATACAAAAGAACATATTGATTAGGATGGAATTATGAAGTGAAAGTTGAGAATAATTTAGATACAGATGATATGAAGGGGCTGGTATGGAGACTTGCATTGCCTTCCATGCTGGCCCAGTTTGTCAGCGTTTTTTATAGTATTGTAGATCGGATGTATATCGGTAATATCCCTGAAATTGGTGAGACAGCACTGGCAGGAGTGGGAATTTGCGGCCCTATTGTGACCCTTGTTTCTTCTGTTGCTTTTTTAGTGGGTGTAGGCGGATCGCCTCTGATGAGCATAAGGCTTGGAGAAAAGAATGAAAGGGCAGCCACTCAGATACTGGCAAACTGTTTTCTTCTTCTTACAGTTCTGGCTGTGATTATCACAGGAATATTCCTGTTAATAAAGGGGAAGCTGCTGATGTGGTTTGGAGCCAGTGAGGCTACCTTTGGTTATGCTAATGACTATTTAACTATCTGCCTTCTGGGGACGGTATTTGCACTGCTTTCTACAGGAATGGCTCAGTTTATTATCTGCCAGGGTTTTGCTAAAGTGGCAATGAAGGCTGTTTTATTAGGCGCTGTCTGCAATATTATACTGGATCCTATATTTATATTTGCATTTGGTATGGGGGTGAAGGGAGCAGCCATTGCAACTGTATTGTCACAGATTGCTTCCTGCACGTTTGTGCTTCGGTTTCTATTTAGTGATAGACCGCCTGTCCGCATAACATTTGGCCATTATGACTGGCAGATTATGCGCCATGTATTGATCATTGGATTAAGCCCGTTTTTAATTATTGCATTTGACAATATTCTGATTATTGCATTAAATACTGTGATTCAGAGAAATGGTGGAGCAGAGGGGGATATGCTTCTTACCTGTATGACTATCGTACAGAGCTTTATGCTGATGGTGACCATGCCTTTAGGCGGCATCACAGGAGGGACACAGACCATTCTTGGGTACAACTATGGTGCAAGACGGCCTGATAGAATTAAGAAGGCAGAGTTACATATCGCTTCTCTTGCACTTGGATTTACTACTATTATGTTTATAATCGCCCACACAGTTCCTCAGTTCTTTGTTATGATCTTTACTAAGAATCCACAGTATATTGATTTGACTGTGAAAGCCATTAAGATCTATACCATGGGAATCATTCCCCTTGCTCTTCAGTATGCAGCTGTTGATGGATTTACAGGAATGGGAATTGCCAAGGTGGCGATTTCATTGTCTATGTTTAGAAAAACCATTTTCCTGTTGGGAGCGTTTTTAATTCCTGTTTATTGGGGAGTGCAGCATATCTTTTATATTGAACCTATCTCTGATATTGTGGGAGCTACGGTTTCTGTGATTGTGTATTTTCTGCTGATTGACAGGGTTATTAATAGAAAAGATAATATAGTATAATAATAATTAAGTACATAAAAGTGGAAACCAACCTGAAAAACATCAGATTGATTTCCACTTTTATTGTGTTTTTTATAATAAAATCTTTAATTTAACTTATCGAATTTCTTTATAATAATTTGTAAATCAATAGGTTGCATTTGACATCTTAATAAATAAATGATATTCTTTATAAACCAAGTGGTCGATAAAAGAAGGACGAATTAGTTTTAGTCGATTACCTAATTGGCTAAAATGGTTTTCCAATAAAGTGAATCTGTGCTACAATAAAGAAAAAGACTGAGGTGTGTTAAAATGCCATTAATTGTTGATAGAGCTCAAATAGAAAAAGATATTGTTCTAGCGTTTCATGAATGTATGACCGAAAAACCTATTACTAAAATTAGTATGAGGGAGATTGCCAGCCGTGCAAAAATGTCACATGCAAAAATCCTATATTACTTTGAATCGAAAGAGCAATTATTACTGGCTTATGTTAACTTTGTTACAAATAAATATGTGGATTTTTTTCATCAATGGCTTATAGACATTCGTGAAAAACAATTACATTATGCAAATGGAAAAGAATGCATTAACCTGCTTTTGAAGGAAACGATCAATTTAGACCATTGCACCTATACGAGCCCTTTTGTACAAATTTATATTTTAGGACAATTCAACGATGATATTAAATCAAAGATTGAGCAGACATATGCATCGTGGCGACATGGGATTAACAATATACTCTATGAATTGTATGGTACTTCTATGGAAGAAACCGCTGAAGCCCTCCTGGTATTGATAGAGGGGCTTTTCCTGTATACACTAAATGACACAATAACTAACGAGCATATTGAATCTCTTATTGATAATCTTAGTTTATTGTGATAAGGATACTAATTATGACAGAGTTTTTATAGGAAGAGATAAACATGAATTCTAAATACAACGAAAAAATCATATCACAATATAATACTCTCAGTGCAAGTGCTGATGAGCTATATCAATTTGTTGTTAGATATGCTGAATATATTAATCAAGCAAAAGATTATGGGAATGGTATTCTGATCAGTATGGTAGAAGTCCATACACTGACGATGATTGATAACAATCCTGGTGTTACCGTTAGCAATCTGGCAAAAATGTGGAATCGTACGAAAGGTACTGTTTCTCTTAATGTAAAGAAATTGGAGAAACGTGGTCTGATCTACAGAAGACTTGAAAATGGAAATAAGAAAACCGTGCATCTGTATTGTACAGAAAGTGGAAAAGAGTTAAGCATGTTACATATGCAATATGATATCCAAAATATTGAACAGACGCAAAAGCAATTACTTGTAAACTGCTCTGCAAATGAGGTGGAGGCATTTTACAAGGTGCTTCATCATTACAACAAGTTATTCGATTGAATCTATAAAATTTCGAATAATAGACTTCAAATCTTGTTTATAAAGTTTTTGCGCCTGTCGAAAGACAGGCGCAAAGTCTTATTATGTGATATGATCAGTTTGCATTTCTGACTTTTCCTGCGCAATTTCTTTTACGCGTTTTTCTCTGATAAAGGCATATGCAGTTACAATCAAGGTATAAATCACCAGAATATTTCTACCGTTTAAGACGTCTTCAATATTGAAGAAGATAATGGTTAGTTGCATGAAGATCGCCAACGTGATAAGGATATTAAATACAGTTGGAGGGAACTTAAAGCTGGCATTTTTAGCTTCATCTGATGCTAATTTATACAGCATGTATGCAGCTACAATGGGGAATAACTGGTAAAGTGTTGCAGCTGCGTTGCCAAGCATAGAGATAACGCGTGGAGAAGTGCCGCTCAAAATAGGAATTGCCCCCATAATATAAAATAGTGTGAGATAAACATAGGGTACGCCAGAACGCTTGCTCACTTTCCCCATACTTTTGGGTAACCAGCCATCTTCAGTTGCTACCAGCAGCCCTTTTGTGCACCAGGAAAAAGTGGCATTTAAAGTAGATGCAGAGGCGAACATTCCGCCGCCGATTAGGAAAAAGACATATAGCCACTTGGGAAATACAGCTTCTGCTACTTGTACCAAAGACTTACCGGCAACTACATCCAAAGGCAATACACCGGTTGCTACAAAAGACACGGCTGCACAAAGCAGACCAATGATAAGCGTAGAGAAAACAATTGCAAACGGGATATATTTGCCGGGGTTTTTCATTTCACCACCAAGCTCCGCCACAGTTTCCGCTCCGGCAGTCGCAAAGGTTAGGAGGGATGCCGCGGTCAAAAAGGCTTTCCCACCATTAGGCATGATTGCGTTCGGTTGCGTAAACACAGACCAGTCAACTTTCGGGAGTCCGAAGCCAACAAAGAGTAACAAAGCTGCGAGAAGAATAACAACCATGATGTTCTGGAATTTTGTCGCAATCTGCAGTCCGAATAGATTGGCTAGATAGCATACGGTCAATATGGAAAAAGCCAGCCATTTTGTGTTGATTCCAGGAAATAATCCGGTCGCATATTCCGCAAAGCCAGTGGCAAAAAGCGCCAAAAGAAGCTGGGAGGCTACATTATATGATAAATATACCAGTGAAGCCTTTCTTCCCAAAAAGCGCCTGACATATGTATACATGCCTCCTGTCTGAGGTACTGCAGAGCCCATTGCTGCAAATACAAGAGCTGGACATAAAACCATAGCTACCGCTGCTAGAAATGCTAACGGAGTACCTGCACCGGTAATTTCAATGCATATGCCAATAAGAACCATAACTCCGGCACCCACCATTTGGCCGATACCGATCCCTAATACATCCCAAAAGCCCAATAACTGTTTTGACTCTGGTTGAGTATTTTTTTTGCCACTCATACAAAGACCTCCTTCTGCGATATAATTGAATGAATCACTGGTGTTAGGCGGGCCATCGCTTTTTCCAATTCGCTACGGGGGCAAGCCAGATTCATTCTTTCAAATCCAATTCCATCATCTCCAAAAACATAACCTTCGTCAAAGAAAAGATTGGCATTCTGCATTTTTATTTCCAATTCCTTATAGTCTACTCCAAGTTCCCGAAAATCCATCCAGAGAAGGTAGGTTCCCTCCATTCGTGTTACTTTTATGTATGGATGGTTATTGGATAGATACTCTTCTATATATTGACGGTTAGAGTCAATGACAGCAATGGCCTCATCTAACCAATTCTCACATTGTGTATAAGCAATCTTGCAACCTTCATAAGCCATGCAGTTCAAAACAAAATTGCCGTTGGCGTCATAGTGCTTGTAAAACTGCTCCCTTAATTCTTTATTTGGAATAATAATGTTTGATGCTTGAAGTCCGGCCAGATTAAAAGATTTACTTGGGGCAGTACAAACCAACGTATTATTTGCGATTTCCTCACTGATTTTGGCGATTACAGTATGCTGAAATCCAGGCATGATAAGATCAAAATGGATATCATCACTGACGATCAAAACATTATTCTCACAACAAATTTGCCCAAGCCGTGCCAATTCATCATGAGTCCACACCCGTCCAACCGGGTTGTGCGGATTGCAAAGGATAAATACTTTGTTTTTTGGATCTTTAGCTTTGTTTTCAAAATCCTCAAAGTCAATTGAATAAAGTCCATTATTATAAATCAGCGAGTTGCCTGCAATTGAGCGGTTGGCATCACTGATGGCGCTATAAAATGGATAATATACAGGAGTTTGAATGATAACACCATCACCCGGTTTAGTAAAACATGTGACAGCGAGATAAAGTGCAGGAACGACCCCAGATGTTGGTATAATCCAATCTTTATCAATTTTCCAATCATGTCTTTTACTCATCCAATTGCACACAGCCATGAGATAATCATCCGTAGCCTGTGTATAACCCAGTACTGCTGTAGTCAGATAAGCCCGTAATCCTTCGATAATTTCTGGTGGATTGAGGAAATCCATATCTGCCACCGAAAAAGGGATAATGTCATCTGGTAAATCAGGATTTATTTGTTTCATCTGATTCCATTTGACAGAACCACAATTGTTGCGACGTGGTGTTGTAGAAAAGTCATACTTCATGTTCAACCTTACCTTTCAAATAGTGTTTTTTATTAACCAATTGGTTACGATTAAATTATAGATATTGTTTGATGATAAAACAATTGGCAGAATTCCTAATTTTTATATCAACCAATTGGTTAAAATAACAATAGAACAGCAATCATTAAAAAAGTTATTTACTTTATATAAATAAAATGCTATTATTTTAACTAACCAATTGGTCAAATAAAAAAAGGAGGGTTTTATATGTTAAGTATTACTGTAACAGGCTGCGGTATTATGGGGAGTGCTTTAGTTAAGGCGTTTATGAATGCCGGATATGAATTATCAATTGTTGATCTAAATGAAGATGCTGCAAAAGCTTTTGTTGAAAATGGTGCCAAATACTATAAATCATTATCAGAAGCGCTAAACAGCGACTTAATAGTAATGAATTTACCTAATTCCACAATAACATCCAGCGTAATTTGCAATTGTCCCGATGGGAGCTTGGCAGGAAAAACAATTATTAATACTAACACTGCGACGCCTACAGAGGTCACCGAAATGGAGGCTATCGCAAAGCGGGCGGGAGCAAGATATCTGGATGCGAAAATCGAATGCTACCCACAAGAAATCGGAACAGAGGCTGCATTTCTGGTTTATTCCGGTGATAAGGGTGTGTTTGATGAAAACCAGCAAGTCTTAACAGCATTATCGAAGGAACCGGTTTTTCTTGGAGAAAATACGACTGCGGCATCTATTCTGGACTTGGGTCTCGTAATTGGTGTTCATAATGGTACATTTTTTTCCTTATTAGAGGGAACGGCTCTGGCAATAAAACATGGATATCCAATTCCTGATTTTATAGAGCAGTTAAAAACTTTCCAACCAGCACTTATTGAGGTTGTAACACGGCAGATAAATGATGCTTTTGCAAAATTTACAGGAGAATATAAAGATGCAGATGAAGCATCATTGGAAATTGAAAAGGCAGCGTTAGAACTCGTTATTAAAGCAATGAAACAGAGTGGTTTAAATCCAGCCTTTAGTGAGCGCATGCTTGAGATGATGCAAAGTACTGTGGATCAGGGATATGGAAATAAAAATTTTGTATCAGTCATGTCTCAGATCATGAAATAACGCAGCTTTATAATGTCTGGTACAGAAGACAGCACTTTAAGTAAATATATCCAACCATGGTACAGAGCGGTTCCCATGGTTGGATTTTAATTTCCCGTTTCTCTTTTCCTCAAGCAACAACCTGCCCACTCCCTTTATAGCATACCAAATTTGTTTAGATGATTTGTGTGTATGCCTTGGCTGGCTTGCACCTGGAATCAAATGAACCTCAGTTATAGTAATTCGTTTACTCTCTGAATTATCTGAATTTAATAATTGCCGGGTTACGATCCAGTAGATTGATAATGAGTCAACCCATAATTCCACAACAGAACCGCAGGCACAAGAAACAGACAGGAGAGTAACGGTAATAATGCATACCAATCATGATCTGCCCTTCCTATAATATATAAAAATGGATAATACTGAAATAATGCAAATGGAACAACATAAGTACAGATGGTCAGCATGGTTTTTCCGTAAACACCAATGGGATATTTTCCATACTCTCTTGCTCCATCCGTAAAAACATTCATAAACTCCAAACCTTCCAGCGTAAAAAAGCAGATAGATGCAAAAATTAAGTAGATGGCAGCAAATACCACAGTTCCACAGATGACCATAAGACATGCAGCCATAATACGTCCGGGAGTCCAGACAACAGTGCCAGTTTTCACCGCATACACCAGCATAACAAGTGCCTGAAGAAATCGTCCCATCCTTGCCAGCTCCACTTTGCTGCACAAAACCAGATAAACAGGATTGTGAGGTCGCACAAGAATTCTGTCAAATTCCCCATTGCCAATGATATGGTTAAAGGTATCCAGACTGCGGAATACAGTCTCTGCCACAGTAAAAGCTAAGAGGAAAAGTGCAAAGCACAGCAGAATCTCCTCATAAGTAAATCCCTTCACCTGATGAAACCGGGACATCATGAAATAGACACCTAAAAATACATTAAAGGAGACAAGAAACTGTCCCATTGTATTGAGAAAGAAAGATGTCTTGTGGCTCATCATGCTTTTTAAATGCATTTTAACAAAAAGAAAATAAAGTCTGATTGATTTTATCATAGTCTGCCTCCTTTTAACCGCCCTGAACAACCACGCGTTTTAAAGCATGGCGTTCCATCATACGCCCTATCATAAGAAACATGAGGAACCAAAACACCTGCAGGGCAAGACTTGTGACTATAGCATCTCCCTTTAAATCGCCGCCAAATATACGGAATGGTACATTCTGAGCAGAAGCAAAGGGCAGCAGACTGAATATTCTTCCCAGCTTAGGAGGGAGAAAAGGCAGAGGAATCACTGCACCGCTTAAAAATTCTGACAATGAGGAGATGACCAGTTTGGTTCCCTGGGTAGAGATGGTGTAAAATGCTGACAGATACACAACCATTCCAAATGCAGTGACGAATAATAATCCCAGAACCATGGATAATATGGTAAGAAGCCAGGTGCTGATGTCATGGGGCAGAGTGAGACCATAGGGAGCCGGCAGGAACCAGGCAAAAATCAGAACAGGCATACAGCGAAGCGAGGCCTTTGATAAACGGAATGCAAGACCTCTGGCAAACCACATATTATAAAGGCTGACTGGGCGGCATAGTTCATAGGCAACATCACCTGTTGTAATGGTCTGAAACAGTTCATTCTCCCATACCCAGGCAAGATAAAGCGTTAGAAATGCCTGTTGAAGCCAGACATAGGTAGCCAGTGCTGAAAATTCCATAGGAAACTGTTCCGGTGCTGCTTCGTAGAATGCCTTAAATAACAGGATTTCCATAGCGCCCCAGAAAAATTGAGTTACCATACCGGAGAGCGCAGCTGTTCTGTACTGCAGTCCATTGGTAAAACGAATCCTAAAAAATGATATGTACTTTTTCACAGCCCACCTCCTAAATCCGGTAATCCCGGTAAAGGGCAGCGACAGTTTCGTCTAAGGTGGCATGTTTGCCAGGCTTATGAAGTTTTAAATCCTCCAGACTTCCATCCAGAAGAAGCCTTCCTTTGCCAATTAAAAGAACGCGGTCAGCTAAAGCCTCAATATCCTGCATATCATGGGTAGTTAAAAGAACCGTAGTTTTATGGAGCTTGTTCTGCCTGCGGATAAAATCCCGGACTGCCAGCTTGGAAACTGCATCTAATCCAATGGTGGGTTCATCTAAAAACAGAACTTTGGGGTTGTGAAGGAGAGAGGCGGCAATTTCGCATCTCATTCTCTGTCCAAGGGACAGCTGTCTTGCAGGGGTATGAAGAATCTGGTCAAGGTTTAATAGGTCAGTCAGTTCTTCAAGGGTCTGGTGATACTGGTTTTTGGGGACTTCATAGATTTCACTAAGCAGTTCATAAGAATCGAGGATGGGGACATCCCACCAAAGCTGGCTTCTCTGTCCAAAGACAACACCGATGTCCTTAACATGAGACTTTCGGTCCTTCCATGGAATGCGGTCGTTGACACTACAGGCTCCGCTGTCCGGAGTGAGAATTCCGCTTAAAATCTTGATGGTGGAGCTTTTTCCTGCTCCGTTAGGTCCGATGTAGCCAACCATTTCTCCATCTCCTATGGTAAAGGAGATATCCTGTAAGGCATGAATATACTCTTTCTGCCTGTGGAAAAGCGCCTTCACTGCTTCATTAAATCCGGCGTTTCTCCGATAGACCGTAAAGGTCTTGTTGATGTGTTCCACTTGAATCATGGTAATTCCTCCTGGTAGTAATATTTTGGAACGTAATCTTCCGGAAGCGGACAGTACGAACTGTCATAGCCGGTTAATCTGTTCAAATATCTTGCCAAGCGGTGAGTATTTCTTTCCTTAGGAAAGAATACTGCTCTCCGGACCTGCAATGCAATCCGGGGACTCTCCCGTGGTTTAATATTCTCTTTTCCTGAGTTAAGATGTGATGATAGAATGGAAAAGGAACTATATTTTAGCACTGCAGCAGGTCATTGTCAATGGTGAAATCATGGAATATTTTTAACTTCCTTGTGTTATGTAAAGTCTTATGGTAGACTAATAGAATAAATGCGGCAAAAAGCCCATAGTTTTGTAACTCGTAGACATTATTTTAGGCAGGGGGATCAGATGATAAGAAACCTACTTGAAAAACTTAAGGAGTCAGCCACATCGGTGCTGCCTATCAGTGCCATAATACTCCTACTGCATTTTACCATTGCGCCGATGCCTATAGGAACATTGATGCTTTTATTGACAGGGACGTTATTGCTGATTGTGGGAATGGCGATCTTCTCCTTGGGAGCGGATCTGGCCATGATGCCCATGGGGGAGGCAGTGGGAGCTAAACTGACTCAGTCGAAGAATCTATTGTTACTTGTAGTTGGCTGTTTTATTCTAGGTGTATTTGTGACACTGGCAGAACCTGATTTGCAGGTGTTGACCAAACAGGTTCCCGCAGTACCGGATATGATATTGGTGGTTACGGTTGCTTGTGGAGTAGGAATTTTCCTTGTATTCGCATTGCTGCGTATTTTATTTCAGGTAAAACTTTCCTATATGTTTATTGTCATGTATGTGTTAGTATTTATTGTTGCTGCATTTGCAGGTTCAGATTTTATTGCGGTTGGATTTGATTCCGGCGGTGTGACAACGGGACCTATTACAGTGCCCTTTATATTGGCTCTTGGAGCCGGTGTATCCTCTGTACGAGGCGGTAAGAATGCAGAGGAGGATAGCTTCGGATTATGTGCGCTCTGCTCTATTGGACCTATACTGGCAGTGCTGATTCTTGGAATGTTTTTTGACTCCAGCCAAAGTGGTTATGCTTTTGAGACAGCTTCTACTGTTTCCAGTGCAGGAGAGTTATTTGCCCTTTATGGCAATGGATTTATTATGTTTGCCAAGGAAGTACTGATTGCACTTCTTCCTATTGTTGCAATATTCTTTATATTGCAGCCCATCGCTTTAAAGCTGCCAAAAACCAAGCTGATCAAAATTGTGGTTGGACTTGTTTATACTTTTATAGGATTGACAATCTTCTTAACAGGAGTTAATATTGGGTTTATGCCTGCGGGAACCTATCTGGGTGAGGCAATTGGAAACCTTTCCTATAACTGGATTTTAATTCCCTTAAGTGTTGTCATCGGTTTCTTTGTTGTAGCAGCAGAACCGGCAGTTCATGTACTTAATAAGCAGGTTGAGGATATTACAAGCGGTACCATTTCAAGAAAGCTGATGATGTCAGGTCTGTCCATTGGAGTTGCTATCGCTCTTGTTCTGGCTATGGTGCGTATCATGACAGGAATCAGTATCTGGTATTTCCTTCTTCCCGGATATGCCATTTCTCTGGTGCTTACATTCTTTGTGCCTCCTATTTTTACAGCCATTGCCTTTGACTCCGGAGGTGTTGCCTCAGGAACTATGGCTGCAGCGTTTCTCCTTCCCTTTGCAATGGGGGTATGTACTGCAATCGGAGGCAATCCAATGAGGGATGCTTTTGGAATTATTGCCATGGTTGCCATGCTGCCTCTTGTTTCCATACAGATTATGGGAATGATTTATGCAGTTAAGCTTAAGAAGTCAGGAGAAGCAGAGGATGACTTTGTGGATATTGAGGATGAGGATATTGATATTATTGAGATGTAATATTACTTTTGTTGGAAGACACCAGGTGTAGATGATCTGATTACAAAGAGAGGATTGCATATGGTATTTGAATTATCAAAGGAAAAAGAAAAAAACTTAGTTCTGATGTTTACAATTGTAAATCGCGGAGCTGGTGAGAAAGTAGCTGATCTATTGAGAAAAGAAGGGGTGACGGTAAACCTTTTTACTTATGGAAGAGGTACTGCCAGCTCAGAGATTTTAGAGTATCTGGGATTAGCTGATACAAGACGGGAGATTGTGCTCAGTACAATGCCTTATGGAGTATCAAAAAGACTTATAAAAGATATCAATGAAAAGTTTCGTTTGGTGAAGCCGGGTAAGGGAATAGCCTTCACCATTCCTATCAGCAGCATTTGTGGAAAGAATTCAGCCAGACTGGTAGAGGGGCTGGCAGAGTATGGAGATGATGTCAGTATGGATAAAACAGATTATGAATTAATATTTATTATAACAAACAAAGGTTATGCAGATGATGTTATGGCATCTGCCAGATCTGCAAAGGCTACAGGCGGTACTGCAATTCATGCCAAGGGTATGGGAGCTAAGCAGGCTGAGAAGTTTTTTGGAATTACCATTCAGCCGGAGAAGGAAGTAATTCTTATATTGGCCCATATGGATGTGAAGAATGATATTATGAGAGCTGTTGTGGCTAAGCACGGAGTATCAAAGGAAGCCGGAAGTGTGGTGTTCTCTGTTCCTGTAAGCGGAGTAGAGGGACTTCCAGTTGGTTTTGTAGAAGAATAATATATTGTAAATGGAAGGGCATTGACAAGACTGTCGATGCCCTTTTTAAATAAACTTAGTAAAAAAAGCAGTTGACAATAACTGAAATAGTGATAATATAAACATATGAACAGATAATCATATGATGATGTAAGGAGGTATTAATGGATCAGGAGAATAAAAAGAGTCTGGCGGATTGTGAGATCGACCAATGTGATTTTATATCCGTTCATCAGGATATTGTAAACAAGGTGATTCAGGTAATGCCAAAAGATACACAGCTTCAGGATTTGGCTGATTTCTTCAAAGTTTTTGGCGATGCCACCAGAATCAGAATACTATATGTATTAAGCCAGTCGGAGATGTGTGTATGTGATATTGCAACTCTTCTTCAGATGGGGCAGTCAGCCATATCCCATCAGCTAAGAGTATTAAAGCAGATGAGACTGGTTAAGTTCCGGCGGGAAGGCAAGGCTGTGTTTTATTCTCTGGCAGACAGTCACATAGAGACGATTTTAGCCCAGGGTATGGAACATATTAATGAATAAAGAGTAAAAATTCAAGAAAGACAAAAATAGCGAGATAGAGCGAGACAAAAGGAGAACAAAGAGATGAGAAAGATAATTAAGCTGGAAGGTTTATGCTGTGCAAACTGTGCTTCTAAAATAGAAACAGAGGTTCAGAAGTTAAATGGAGTGGAGAATGCCTCTTTAAGCTTTATGACTCAGAGACTGACTATGGAAGTGGAAGAAACTAAGACAGATGAACTGGTGGAAGCAGCCAGGAAAATTGCCTACAAGATTGAACCGGATGCAGAATTTAAGGTAATCCGTTAATTCAGGGGGCTGTTATGACAAAGAAGCAGAAAAAGATGGTATACAGACTTTTAACAAGTGCTGTATTTCTGATAGCAGGAGTCATACTGGAAGGAAAGACCTCATGGGCATGGATTCCTTTTGCAGTTTCATATCTTTTTGCAGGATATGATATCCCTTTAAAGGCAGTGAGGAATATTTCTCATGGTCAGGTATTTGATGAGAATTTTCTTATGACTGTGGCAACTCTGGGAGCCATTGGCATAGGAGCTTTGGAAGAAGCTGTGGCAGTAATGCTGTTTTATCAGGTGGGAGAGCTGTTCAGCGATTATGCAGTGAACAGATCGAGGAAATCCATAACAGAGCTGATGGACATTAATCCTGAGTATGCCAATGTAATAAGAGATGGGAAAGAGGAACAGGCAGACCCCTATGAGGTGGAGATCGGAGAAACCATTGTGATCAAACCCGGGGAAAAGGTTCCTCTTGACGGTATTGTTCTGAAGGGATACTCAAGTCTTGATACAAAGGCGCTGACTGGCGAGTCCATGCCTGTGGAAGTAAAAGAAAATGACCCCATAGTCAGTGGTTCTATTAATATCAACGGAGTTCTGGAAGTTCGGGTTACAAAGCTGTTTGATGATTCCACAGTAGCCAAGATTCTGGAGCTGGTGGAGAATGCAAGCTCCAGAAAGGCAAAAGCAGAGAATTTTATTACAAAATTCGCCAGAGTCTATACACCGGTTGTAGTAGGACTGGCGGTTGTGCTGGCAATTGTACCCCCTCTTATTCTGGGCGGAGGCTTCAGCGTTTGGATTTATCGCGCCTGCAGCTTTCTGGTAGTGTCCTGTCCCTGTGCACTTGTGATTTCAGTTCCTTTAAGCTTCTTTGGAGGTCTGGGCGCTGCTTCCAGACAGGGAATTCTTATGAAGGGCAGTAACTATCTGGAAGCTATGGCATATTTAGATACGGTTGTATTTGACAAAACAGGAACTCTTACCACAGGAAAGTTTCAGGTCACAGGAGTTCATGCTGTTAAAGGAACAGACGAGGAATTACTAAAGCTTGCAGCTTATGGAGAATTCCATTCCAACCACCCAATTGCTCTCTCTGTAAAGGAAGCTTATGGGCAGGAGATTATTCAGGATCAGATTCATTCTGCAGAAGAGATTGCAGGCCATGGAATCCATGGGGAGATATCTATAGATGGATCAGATCATGATCTGTATATTGGTAATCAGCGGTTAATGGAATCCAGAGGAATCAACATAACAGAACAGCCTGAGATTGTGGGAACCACTCTTTATATTGCTGATGGCAGTGAATATCTGGGTTCAATCGTAATATCAGATACAGTCCGCAAGGATGTACCGGAAGCTTTAAAGGGCTTAAGGGAATCCGGTGTCCGTCATCTTGTAATGCTGACAGGTGATAAACCTGAGGTAGGGAAAGCTGTTGCAGACAGTCTGGGACTAGATGAGGTCTATGGAGGACTCTTACCTGGTGATAAGGTTGGCAAGGTGGAGGAACTGCTTGGCAGAAAAGGAGATGGCAGGACCCTGGGCTTTGTAGGTGATGGAATCAATGATGCTCCTGTTCTTGCAAGAGCGGATGTGGGAATTGCCATGGGCGGAATCGGCTCTGATGCAGCAGTGGAAGCAGCAGATGTGGTGATTATGACTGATGAGCCTTCCAAGCTGGTAGATGCCATTAAGATTGCCCGCAAAACTATAGGGATTGTAAAGCAGAATATTGTATTTGCAATTGGAGTTAAGGTTCTGGTTTTGATCCTTACCGCGTTTGGTCATGCTACTATGTGGGCAGCAGTATTTGCAGATGTTGGAGTTTCGGTTCTGGCTATTTTAAATGCCATTCGTGCCCTTGGTTATAAGAGATAAATTTTATTGCAGCAATGAAAAATAATTGACAAATCAATAGCAAACTGTTATATTTTACACATGTAACGGGGTGGTGCAAAGATGGTCCATACTTGGGAACCTGTATTTGCCCACCCCTTTTTCATTTTATAAAATATAGTAAGAGAGGGAGTCTGCATCATGAGTAAGTATAGTAAAGAAGACATATTTCGAATTGTAGAGGAAGAGGATGTGGAGTTCATCCGCCTTCAGTTTACCGATATCTTCGGTATGCTAAAAAATGTGGCAATTACTTCCAGCCAGCTGGAAAAAGCTCTGGATAACCGCTGTATGTTTGATGGGTCAGCTATTGAAGGTTTTGTGCGCATCGAAGAATCCGATATGTATCTTTATCCTGATCTGGATACCTTTGAGATATTTCCATGGAGACCTCAGCAGGGGAAGGTGGCACGTATGATGTGTGATGTATATCGTCCTGACCGCACCCCTTTTGAAGGTGATCCCAGATATATATTGAAAAAGGTTCTTAAGGAAGCCAGAGAGATGGGATTTATCTTCTATGCAGGACCGGAGTGCGAATTCTTTCTTTTTGATATGGACGGAGAGGGAAGACCTACTACCAATACCCATGAAATGGCTGGATATTTTGATGTGGCTCCCATTGATCAGGCGGAGAATGTGCGCCGTGATATTATTCTCAATCTGGAGGATATGGGATTTAATATTGAAGCTTCCCATCATGAGATGTCACCGGGGCAGCATGAGATTGATTTTGAATATGCAAGAGGTCTGATTACTGCAGATAATATTATGACATTTAAAATGGCTGTCAAATCCATAGCTAAACGCCATGGACTTCATGCCACTTTTATGCCAAAACCAAAGGCAGGAGTTAACGGTTCGGGAATGCATCTGAATATGTCCCTTTCTGATTTAACCGGGAAAAACTTGTTTGAGGATACTACAGATGGGCTGGGGTTAAGTACAATTGCCTATGAGTTTATGGCAGGAATTCTCTATCATATGAAGGAGATGACCATATTAACCAATCCTCTGGTAAACTCTTATAAACGTCTGGTGCCTGGATACGATGCACCCATTTATATTGCGTGGTCTGCTAAGGCAAACAGAAGTCCTTTGATCAGAATTCCTTCTTCAAGAGGGGAAAGCACAAGAATTGAGCTTCGCTGCCCTGATTCAGCAGTGAATCCTTACCTTGCACTGGCGGCTTGTCTGGCAGCAGGGCTTGATGGAATCAAAAAATCCATGAAATCACCGGAGAGTGTGGATAAGAATATATTTGCAATGACTGCCGAAGAGGTGAAGGCGCTGGGAATTCAGCAGCTTCCTGAGACTCTGGGAGAGGCAATTGATGAATTTCGTGACAGTGAGTTTATGAAAGCGGTTCTGGGAGAACACATTTTTACAAAATATCTGGAGGCAAAAGAAGCAGAGTGGCGTATGTTCCGGGCGCAGGTAACAGATTGGGAAGTGGAAGAGTATTTATATAAATATTAAAGAAATTTATTCCAGTCAGTTAACCCCGGAGGTGAGAGTGTTTGACCAATATAATCGTAGCTTTTTCAAAAGCCGGTGATGCGAAGAATATAAGGAACATTTTAATGAAAAATGGCTTTTCTGTAACAGCGGTCTGCACCTCAGGCGGTCAGACTGTCAACAGCGCCGATAAACTGGGAAGTGGAATTATTGTCTGCGGCTGCAGATTTGCAGATATGATGTATCACGATATTCACGACTGCCTTCCTGCAGGAGTCCAGATGCTGCTGATTGGCTCTCCTGGCATGTGGAGTGGTCAGGCAGCAGAGGATATTGTTTGTCTTGGACTTCCGCTGAAGGTACATGAGCTTCTAAGCACTCTGGAGATGATGATAGAATCCCAGACCAGAAGGCGGAGAAAACGCAGGGAACAGCCAAAGGAACGAAGCAAAGAAGAACAGATTATGATTGATCAGGCAAAGGCTCTTTTAATGGACAGAAACCATATGACAGAGTCAGAAGCCCACCGGTATATTCAGAAATGCAGCATGGACAGCGGCAATAGTTTGGTGGAAACTGCACAGATGATCGTAAGTCTGATTAATAATTAATAACAATAGGGGAATAATAAAATGAAATTTACTAAGATGCAGGGTATTGGAAATGACTATGTTTACATTGATTGTTTTAAAGAAGAAGTGAATAATCCGGCAGAGCTGGCTGTTAAGGTCAGTGACCGCCATTTTGGAATCGGTTCAGACGGATTGATTCTCATCTGCCCATCTGAAGTGGCAGACTGCCGTATGCGGATGTACAATGCAGACGGTTCTGAAAGTGAGATGTGCGGTAATGGCATCCGTTGTGTAGGCAAATATGTCTATGATCATAAGATTGTGAATAAAAAGGAATTTACTGTTGAAACAGGAGCGGGCATTAAGAATCTCACTGTTCTGGAAGAGGGCGGCAAGGCGAAAGCTGTTGCTGTTGATATGGGGATTCCGGAGATCACCAGTGAGGTGCCTGAGAAGATCATCATTGATGGTACAGAATATGAGTTTATTGGTATTTCCATGGGAAATCCCCATGCTATTTATTATATGGACGGAATTGACGATCTTGATCTGGAAGCCATTGGGCCATCTTTTGAAACTCATGAACGTTTTCCAGAACGCACGAATTCTGAGTTTATAGAGGTGGTCAATGATCACTATATTCGTATGCGTGTATGGGAACGTGGCAGCGGAGAGACCTGGGCCTGTGGAACAGGAGCAACAGCCAGCGCAGTTGCATCTGCGTTATGTGGTCTCACAGGAGACAAGGTGGAAGTTGAATTAAAGGGAGGAAACCTGCTGATAGAGTGGGACAGAGAAAGCGGTCATGTGACCATGACAGGTCCTGCAACAGAAGTATTTCAGGGTGAATTTGACATAGAAAATCTATAATAACAACAGGAGGAAATACATGGTAAGAGTCAACGAGAATTATCTTAAGCTGCCGGGGAGTTATCTGTTTTCAACAATTGCTAAAAAGGTTAATGCCTATACAGAGGAAAATCCTGGGAAACAGATCATCAGACTGGGAATCGGAGATGTGACACAGCCCATTGCACCTGCTATCGTTGAGGGGCTTCAACAGGCTGTGGAAGAGATGGGAAGGGCTGAGACCTTTCACGGGTATGCACCTGATTTGGGTTATGGTTTTCTCAGGGGAACCATTGCAGAGCAGGACTATAAAGCAAGAGGCTGTTCTGTAGAAGCAGATGAGATATTCATTTCTGACGGAGCCAAAAGTGACTGCGGCAATATCCAGGAGATATTCCATGAGAGCTGCCGGATTGCCGTCTGTGATCCTGTTTATCCTGTGTATGTGGATTCCAACGTAATGGCAGGAAGAACAGGGGAATATGATGAAAAGACGGGGAAATGGAGCAGAGTCATCTATATGCCCTGTACAGCAGAGAATGGATTTGTTCCTGAACTGCCAACAGAGATACCGGACCTTATCTATCTTTGTGTTCCTAACAACCCTACTGGAACCACTCTTACCAGAGACCAGCTAAAGGTGTGGGTTGACTATGCCAATGAAAATGGGGCTGTGATTTTATATGATGCAGCTTATGAAGCGTATATTTCAGAGGATGATGTGCCTCATTCTATATTTGAAGTGGAGGGAGCTAATACCTGTGCTATTGAATTCCGTTCCTTTTCTAAAAATGCAGGATTTACAGGAGTGCGCCTTGGATTTACGGTGGTTCCAAAGGAGCTGATCCGTCAGGGAGTTTCCCTTCATTCTCTTTGGGCAAGGCGTCATGGAACCAAATTTAACGGGGCTCCTTATATTGTTCAGAAGGCTGCTATGGCTGTCTATTCTCCTGAAGGAAAATCCCAGCTAAAGGAGCAGATTTCTTATTATATGAGAAATGCAAGGATTATCTATGAGGGACTGAGGGAAGCGGGGCTGGAAGTGTTTGGTGGAATTAATGCCCCTTATATCTGGCTGAAGGTACCTGGAGGAATGTCTTCCTGGGAGTTTTTTGATCTGCTTTTAAATGAGGCAGGAGTTGTGGGAACTCCTGGAAGCGGCTTTGGCCCCAGCGGGGAAGGGTATTTTCGTTTGACTGCATTTGGAACTTATGAAAATACGGTGGAAGCTGTGGAGCGCGTTAAAAAAATGCCATACTTAAGAAAATAAATATTGACATTTACTAATGAAATAATATATGATATTTTCTATAGAAAGTGAATATGATTTGTTAAGGAACGAAGGCGTTCGGTATCTTAGTGGTACTGACGCTTTTTTTGTTTTTATCAGCTTAATATAAAAATGGAGGGAAATTATGGACGAAATTGATAAAAAAATACTGCAGACATTGCAGAAAAACGCCAGAATCTCACTGAAAAACGTGGCTCAGAAAACATATTTATCATCTCCGGCGGTTTCCACCAGAATTGATAAGCTGGAGAGGGAGAAGGTCATAACTGGATATCACGCAGCAGTTAATCCGGTGAAGCTGGGATATCCGATTATGGCATTTATCAGCCTGGATGTAGCTCCGGGAGATAAGATTAAGTTTTATGATTCTATGGAGGCGATTCCTAATGTGTTGGAATGTAACTGCGTAACAGGTGAATATTCCATGCTTATGAAGGTGGCATTTCAGAGCACACTGGATTTGGATATATTTGTTGATCAGATTCAGTGTTATGGAAAGGCAAGGACTCAGATTATCTTTTCAACACCAGTTGGACCGAGAGGAATTGATATAGGGAAGGAAATGCAGAGGCTTAAGAATGCTTCTGGAGAATAAGTTCTGAAATAAGAGATTGGATGAAAAGTGACGTTGCTTACATTGAGAGATGGTTAAGTAAGGTCACTTTATTTTTTGGTAAGGCGGTTTTTAAAACTTTATAGAAAATTATCTTGAAAGATATGTTTACATTGTAAACATACTGTGATACAATGAGAAAAACATTGAGGAAAAACTATTAGGAAGCAATGATGAGATGCTGATAAATGCCAGTCCCATTAACGTAAGAAAATAGTAACTATGGACGAAGGAGGTACTATGGAAGAAAAAAAATATCATCATGGAAATTTGCGGGAGCTTCTTATTGAAAATGGAATCAAGCTTGTCAATGAATCCGGCTTTGAACAATTGACCATGAGGAAATTGGCAGCAGCCTGCAATGTAAGTCATATGGCACCTTACCGTCATTTTAAGGATAAAACAGAGTTGCTGCAGGAAATGCAGAAATATATTGAAAACCAGTTTTCAGAGATTCTGCTGGAATCTGTTGAGAAACATAAGGATCAGCCCAATGCTATGACAGAATTCGGAAAAGCTTATGTGTTATTCTTTCGTGATCATCCAGATTACTACTCCTTTTTTGTGAGACAGGATAATATAATCGTCAATTTGACTAATACAGAAGAGATATACAGCAATTATACGCCCTTTAATATTTTCAAAGAGATAGCAGAGAATTTTCTTAATAAAAATCATATTCCCTCCAAGTATCACTATATTGCTCTTGCGGGTATGTGGGCTGCTGTACATGGTCTTGCCAGTATGGCTACCATGACCGGTATTCAGTTTGATGGAGACTGGGGTGAATTAACAGAACAGGTCTTGAAAGGAGTACAATATCATGAGTAAATATTTAATCATACATGATTTACAAGAGGATAAGGCTAAGGAGTTATTTGGCAAGATGCAGGAGGCTTCTGACAGCATATGTTTTTCCACAATCCCTGCTGTAAAGCCCTGTCTGGGTTGTTTCAAGTGCTGGACAAAGACGCCGGGGAAATGCATCATTGCTGATAGAAATAGTGACCTTCCTATACAGCTGGCACAATGTGAGAAGATGATTATTATCAGCCGTCAGGTCTACGGAGGATATTCTCCTGAGGTAAAAGCTTCTATAGACAGGATGATCCCTTATCTGCTTCCCTATTTCAGAATTGTAAATGGGGAGATGCATCATACCATGCGTTATGATAAGGAGCTTTCCATTCATGTACATTTTTATGGAGGTAAACTGGAGGAGGAAGAGGCTATCGGAAGAAAGTTAGTGAAGGGCAATGCAGTGAATCTGGGGGCGGAACAGTATTCTGTAAGCTTTTATCCATCTGTATCTGAGCTTAAGGAGGTATTTTCATGAACATTACTTATATAACAGGAAGTCCCAAGAAAAAAGGGAGTACCTCCCGTTTCCTTCTGGAAGCGCTGGATCAGAAGATTGCAGCGGAACATCAGGCGTTTTGGGCAGATTCTGCTTTTGATAGTCCTGATAGTATCTACGATTTTATGAGGCAAAGCGATGCAGTAGTCATAGCATTTCCTCTCTATGTTGACAGCATTCCCTCCCACTTGATTCGTTTGATGGAGCAATTAGAGCCTATGTTGAAGGATCAGAGGGGAATTACGCTATATGTCATTGTCAATTGCGGTTTTTATGAAGCGGAGCAGAATCATATTGCAATTGATATGATGAAATGCTGGTGTAAACAGACAGGACTTATCTGGGGGCAGGCAGTGGCAGTGGGGGCAGGCGGAATGGCACAGGCAGCTCCTGTTGGCACAGGTCCTTCTACGAATCTTGGGAAAGCCTTTGATAAGCTTGTGCTTAATATAGAGAAACTGGATTCCAGGGAGACACTTGACATCACTCCTAATTTCCCAAGATTTCTATATAAGACAATGGCTCAGATTGGCTGGAATACAGAAGGAAAGAAGAATGGATTAAGAAGAAAAGATCTAAAAATTAGACGAGATTTGCAATAAATGGTACACGGAGAACTCTTTTGGCATACTTTATATACATAAGGTATGTGTAATGAAAGGAGTTTTTCTTTTGGCTGAAAGAAACTTAGTGATTATAGATGCAGGTCACGGCGGAATAGAGCCTGGTGCCATATATGATGGAAGAATGGAAAAAAACGATACACTCCGTTTAGCTTTTGCAGTTGGCAGGATTTTAGCAGATTATGGAGTTGATGTTAGATATACAAGAATAGACGATACCTACCTGACTCCTTTGGAGAGGGCTATGATGGCAAATCAGGCTGAAGCAGATTATTTTGTATCCATACACCGCAATGCAATGCCTGTTCCAGGCAGCGGATCAGGCATTATGAGCCTTGTTTTTGAAAACCAGGGAATTCCGGGAATGCTGGCAAACAATATTAATCAGGCACTAGCCGGAACCGGATTTGCTGATTTGGGCATTATGGAACGCCCTGGTTTAGCAGTTCTCAGACGGACGGAAATGCCTGCTGTTCTTGTAGAAGCAGGATTTATTGACAATGAGTTTGATAACCAGATGTTTGATGAGTATTTAAATGTGATTGCCCAGGCCATTGCAGATGGAGTTTTAACTACCATTGTGCAGGTGGAGGAAGAAAGACCTTTGTATTACCAGATTCAAACAGGTGCCTATCAGGTGCGATCCATTGCGGATCAGCAGGTAAAAACCTTAAAATCCCAGGGATTCCCCGCATTTTTAGTATATGAAGACGGACTTTATAAAGTCCGTGTTGGGGCATTTGAAGAGCTGGATAATGCAGCCCGTATGGAACAGAAGTTAAGACAATACGGATATAATACATTTATGGTACGAAGACCGGAAGTTTATTAGAATACATTCTTTGAAAGATGATTGTTTTCTGTTATAATGAAGGTGGTAAGCACCAGGGCCCTGCAAAATGGACTCTGGTGCAATAAGAACGGTCATTTTATGCAGAGGAGGGATTTTAATGGGAAAAAAGAAGCTGGTTATTACCATTGGACGTCAATATGGCAGTGGTGGTACAGAAATCGGACGGAAGCTGGCGAAGGAACTTGATATCGAATTTTATGACAAGAATATTCTGCGTATGAACTCCAGTGAAAGTGGTATTAAGGAAAGCTATTTTCACCTTGTAGATGAAAAGGCAGGGGACAAGCTCCTTTATCGGATTATCAGCAATCTTGCTCCTGAGATCAGGAAACCCAGCTTTGGACCAGACCTGATCTCTGCGGATAATTTATTCCGTTTCCAGTCTGAGGTCATTAGAAAGCTGGCAGAAGCGGAGTCCTGTGTCATTGCAGGCAGATGTGCGGATTACATTCTTGAGGATATTCCGGATCTTAAATTGCTGCGGGTATATATTTACGCAGATTTTGGAACCAGGGTCAGCCGGGTGCTTGACCGGGGACTGTGTCCGCCTCAGGCAGTGGAGCAGACCATCAGAAGGATTGATAAGGAGAGACGGGATTACTATCGTTATTATACAGGGCGGTCCTGGTCTGATCCTGTCAATTATGATCTGTTGATTAATGCATCGACTGCAGGGATCAGGGGCAGCATTGATCTGATTAAGGAGTATTTAAGAGTTCTTGGTTTAAGGTAAGAGTTTTGCGACAGTATACAGACAGGAGAAAAAACAATTATGATTAAGGCAGTAATTTTTGACATGGATGGAGTGATTATCGACAGCGAGGGCATTTATCTGGAGTACCAGCTGGAATTTGCCAGGAAGAAGAATCCGGCTGTACAGCTGGAACAGTTATTTCCTATGGTGGGCGCCACCAAACAGCAGGCATGGGAGGTTTTGGAACGGGCTATTTCCAATGGACAAACATGGGAAGAGCTGAGAAATGAGTTCAGACAGCACAATGTCTATGATCAGGTGGACTACCAGAAGATATACAGGTCAGAGGTAACGGAGGTTTTAGAGACCTTACAGGCAGAAGGATACAGATTGGCTTTGGCTTCCTCCACACAGCTTGATCTTGTGGAGCATGTGCTGGAAGTTAATGGAATCCGATCTTATTTTGAAGTGGTTGTAAGTGGAAACCAGTTTAAGAAAAGCAAGCCTGATCCTGAAATCTATCTATATACCGCTTCTTGCCTTGGAATTAAGGAAGAGGAATGTCTGGCAGTGGAGGACTCCACAATAGGAATTACTGCAGCTTACAGGGCTGGCATGAAAGTGGCAGCAGTGATTGATCAGCGGTATCAGTTCGATCAAAGTCTTGCAGGTTATCATATCAAAGATGTGAAAGATGTATTAGAAATCGTAAAAAGGGCATAAGATACCATATACAACCAGGTGTCAGGAGGATAAGCTTGAAGTATATCGGTGAGCTCTTAAGAGGCATGGTAATCGGCATCGCCAATATTCTTCCGGGAATCAGCGGGGGGATGCTGGCAATTACCATGGGTGTTTACGATAAGATAATCCATGCGGTAACACATTTATTCAAGGAGCCGGTGAAGAGCATACGGCTCCTTTTGCCGTATGGGGTGGGAGCTTTGACAGGAATCATTTTCCTGTCTCTTGTATTTGAGTATCTGTTTCATACATATCCCCTTCAGACAAAACTTTTGTTTCTGGGACTGATTGCAGGCGGGCTGCCGTCTCTGTATGAGAAAACCCAAACAGCCCACAGGGGGGAGAGAAGAAAAGGAATCATCATTTCCTGTGTCACCTGTGTCCTTGTTGCAGGTGTTTCAATTATAGGAGGAATGTACCTTTCTTCCGGTGATCCTAAGGCAGCAGGAGAGGTTCTTACAGGAGCAGCCTATCTTTCTTCAGGGTCATACTGGCCTGTTTTTATGTTTCTTGTGGGAGTTCTGGCAGCAGGCACTATGGTAATTCCCGGAGTCAGCGGCTCTATGATCATGATGATGATTGGAGTTTATGAACCGCTTTTGCAGACCAATAATGCCTGTATCAGGGCAGTGGCTGCTTTTGATGTTGAGGGACTTATCCCCAATGTGCTGGTGCTTCTTCCTTATTTTACAGGGCTTGCAGGCGGTGTGTTTTTATTTGCTGTGATTGTGGAGCATTTTCTGACGAAACATGAGAGGTTGATGTACCGGTTTATTATTGGGCTGGTGTATTCTTCGCCATTTGTGATTTTGTGGGATATGCCTTGGGAAAGCGTGGAGGCCTATCAGCTGTTAATTGGAGTTTCTTTGGCACTTTTGGGATATGAGGCAGCAGATTTGCTGGGCGGGGAAGGATAATCTGAGACTTTTTCACACGGGGTTCGACCCTTTTCAAAAAGGGTCGAACCCCGTGTGAAAATTAAGATAATTCAGCGATTCGAGTTATGCCCACATAGATATGGGAGATTTTATACCAGGTAGAGAAGTCGATGACACCAGTCACAGGCAGACCGAAGATGGACTGAAACTCCCTGACTGCAGCAGCAGTAGAGGGACCGTAGATACCATCGGGAGTGATATGGGGAATGGCGGTGTATACTGAGGCAATTGCATCAAGCTGTTCCTGAACCTGCTGGACCTTTTGTCCGCTTGTGCCAATGTTTAAGTCATAGCCGGGCCAGGAGGATGGGATTCCGGATATCTGCTCTGCATTGTTAACATACATATCATCTCCATAGAAATAGCGGAGAATTTCAATAGGACTGTATCCCTGTTCTCCAAGGTCTGCAGAACCCCACTGGGTCATCCAGCCTTTTTCCCTGCAGGAAACTCTTTGTCCGTCACAGTACTGGGTAAGAATGGGCTGCTTTACGCCGGGCCGTGATAAGTAACTGTCAAAGATTTCATCTACTATGACGGAAATGCTTTGGTAAATATTTCTTCCGTAAATCCATTTGTGGTCAAAAGCGGTTGAAGAGGTAATGGTGAAATCATAACCCTGGTTTCTGTACCATTCCGTATAAACACGGTTTAAGGTAAAGCTCATGATGGCAAGTATATTGGCTGTAATGGATGCAGCCGGCCAGGTGGCATAGATTTCACTGGAAGCTACGTTCTTAATGTAATCCCGATATGGAACAAAATAGTTTTTGGCAGAGTTGTCTGAAGGCGGTCCGTCATGAACTACGATTGTTTGTGGTACTACCACTCTGCTTAATACGATCTCTCCTGTTTCAGCAACCGGCTTTACCTCATCTTCAGCGATTTTAGGCGGATATTCTCCATAGAGAGTGTGATCAGGAATCAGAATGGGAGAAGAAGGTCCAACCTCATCCTCCAAAGGAGTCAGGCGGACAGGCTGAAGAGCAAGTGTATCAGCCAGAATCTCCGTACCAGTAATGGTCACAGTGGCAAAGCCGGAAGCCCTGATTGTGATAGTATATTCAGAGTAGGGCTGGCTGGAGCCGGGAGTTAAGCTGTATTCCAGGGGAGGAGATGGAAGACGCACCTGCTCTGTCTGTCCTGATAGGTTGGTAGTGATCTGTTCCACAGTCTGTTCCGGTTGTTCCATGGGAGAAATGGTAACCTCTGCATCCCGTATGGGAGAATTATTCTCTGCATTTACAACATCCACCTCAAGTACGCCTGTGGCGCCGGTTTCAGTTTGTGTGGCAGAGACTGTCATGTATTTTTTCATTGATTGCCCCTTTTTGCATGATTACTAATAATATATTGGGGCATAGGGGAAAAGTTTCATCAACGGAACATATTTTCCACATAATTTCTCATTTCATCGCGGCTGTCTACATCTCTGGCACCGGAAATAATCTGCTGACGTTCATTTTCAGGCAGTTTTGCAAATTTGTTCAGTATGTCAGAGTGCTGTGCAAGCTCCATAGTAAAGCCGATGGGCAGTTCACGGTTGTCAATCATTAATTATTCACCTCCATTTCTCGGTCTATGGTGATAGTTTCTGCTTTTTTCTAAAAAACTATTCCCTGTGGTTATGAAAGTTATTAATTCTTATTAAAAATTACTATAAAGAAAATAGTTGAAAAATGTAAAAAGATCGTGTATAATCTTATCAATTTGGGCTGGTATCGGAGGCCCGATGTAAATAGCATTAAGAAAGGACAGGGACTTTACGTATGAAAGCTTTTTTAATACTGGAAGACGGCACTATTTTTACAGGAACAAGCATTGGATCAACACGGGAAGTAATCAGCGAAATCGTATTTAACACCTCTATGACCGGTTATCTGGAAGTTCTGACAGACCCTTCCTATGCGGGGCAGGCAGTGGTAATGACTTATCCTTTAATTGGTAATTATGGTATTTGTCATGAAGATATGCAATCATCCAAACCGTGGCCGGATGGCTACATCGTCAGAGAATTATCTAGAATTCCCAGCAATTTCAGAAGCGGGGATACCATTCAGCATTTCTTAGAGAGTAACAACATTCCAGGTATCAGTGGTATCGATACAAGAGCCCTAACAAAGATATTAAGAGAAAAAGGAACTATGAACGGCATGATCACTACAAACGAAAGTTATGATCTTGACGATTCTATTGCGCGCATGAAAGCTCACTCCGTGAAAGGTGTAGTAAAAGCAACCACCTGCAAAGAAAAGTCTGTCCTTCCGGGCACAGGAAAGAAAGTGGCATTTCTTGACCTTGGAGCAAAGAGAAACATTGCATACAATTTAAATGAGAGAGACTGTGAGGTATCCATTTACCCGGCAGACACAACAGCAAAGGAGATATTAGATTCCAATCCGGACGGAATTATGTTGTCCAATGGACCTGGAGATCCTAAGGAATGTGAAGATATTATTAAAGAAGTAAGAACTCTATATGAATCCGATGTTCCCATTTTTGCCATCTGCTTAGGTCATCAGCTAATGGCTCTCGCAGCAGGGGCAGATACTCACAGACTGAAATATGGTCACAGAGGCGGCAATCATCCTGTTAAGGATTTGGAGACAGGCAGGGTATATATATCCTCCCAGAACCATGGATATGTGGTGGATACGGAACATTTAGACCCTGCAGTTGCAACTCCTGCCTTTGTTAATGTCAATGACGGAACCAATGAAGGACTGAACTACACAGGAAAGAAGATTTTTACAGTACAGTTCCATCCTGAGGCATGTCCAGGTCCTCAGGGCACCAGTTACTTATTCGACAGATTCTTAAATCTGATGGAGGAGGGAAAATAATGCCAAAGAATGTTGATATTAAAAAAGTACTTGTTCTTGGATCGGGTCCAATTATTATTGGTCAGGCAGCAGAGTTTGACTATGCAGGAACCCAGGCATGCCGCTCCCTGAAAGAAGAGGGAATTGAGGTGGTTCTGCTGAATTCCAACCCTGCAACCATTATGACTGATAAGGACATTGCAGATAAAGTTTACATAGAGCCTCTGACTGTAGAGGTAGTGGAGCAGCTGATCTTAAAGGAGAGACCGGACAGTGTCCTTCCTACACTTGGCGGCCAGGCAGGTTTGAATCTGGCCATGGAGCTGGAAGATGCAGGCTTTTTAAAAGAGAATAATGTAAGACTTATCGGAACCACTGCTTTAACCATTAAGAAAGCAGAAGACCGTGAGATGTTTAAGGAAACTATGGAGAAGATCGGGGAACCTGTTGCACCTTCTGATATTGTGGAAAGTGTAGAGGAAGGTCTGAGAATTGCAGCTGAGATCGGCTACCCAATCGTACTTCGTCCTGCTTATACCATGGGCGGTTCAGGCGGCGGTATTGCAGAAAACCCTGAACAGTGCAGAGAGATTCTGGAAAATGGTCTCAGACTCTCCCGTGTAGGCCAGGTTCTGGTAGAGCGGTGTATCTCCGGCTGGAAGGAAATCGAATATGAGGTAATCAGAGACGGAGCAGGCAATGTAATCACTGTCTGCAACATGGAGAATATCGATCCTGTAGGCGTTCATACTGGTGACAGCATTGTAGTGGCGCCTTCCCAGACTCTGGGTGACAAGGAGTACCAGATGCTGCGTACCTCAGCACTGAAGATCATCAGCGAGCTTGAAATCACAGGCGGCTGTAATGTACAGTATGCCCTTCACCCTGACAGCTTTGAATATTGTGTTATCGAAGTAAATCCACGTGTCAGCCGTTCCTCAGCTCTCGCCTCCAAAGCAACAGGATACCCCATTGCCAAGGTTGCAGCTAAGATTGCTTTAGGCTACACGCTGGATGAGATTAAGAATGCAGTAACTAAGAAAACCTATGCAAGCTTTGAGCCTGTCCTTGACTACTGTGTAGTGAAAATGCCCCGTCTTCCTTTTGATAAATTCCTAAGTGCCAAGAGAACTCTGGGAACCCAGATGAAGGCAACCGGCGAAGTTATGAGTATCTGTACCAATTTTGAAGGCGCAGTTATGAAGGCAATCCGTTCACTGGAACAGAATGTAGACAGCTTAATGAGCTATAATTTTACAGCTCTTACTGATGAAGAGGTGATAGACACCCTTCATCTGGTAGATGACAGAAGAATTTGGGTCATTGCAGAAGCTATAAGAAGGGGAATTTCCTATAAAACAATTAATGATATTACTAAAATAGATATCTGGTTTATCGATAAGCTGGCAATTATAGTAGAAATGGAAGATGCTCTTAAGAAAGGTCCTCTCACTGTGGAGCTTTTAAAAGAAGCCAAGAGAATTGAGTTCCCAGACAATGTAATTGCCAGACTGACAGGATTTTCTGCAGAAGAGATTCGTCAGATGAGAATGGACAACGGAATCGTTGCTGCTTACAAGATGGTGGATACCTGTGCAGCGGAGTTTGAGGCTGAGACACCTTATTACTACTCTTGCTTTGGCAGTGAAAATGAAGCTGTAGCTACAAAGGATGGCAGGAAAAAGGTTCTTGTTCTTGGTTCCGGTCCCATCCGAATCGGTCAGGGTATTGAGTTTGACTTCTGTTCTGTCCACAGCACTTGGGCATTCAGCAAAGAGGGATATGAGACGATTATTATCAATAATAACCCGGAGACTGTAAGTACAGACTTTGATATTGCTGATAAACTGTACTTTGAACCTTTGACACCTGAAGATGTGCGAAGCATTGTGGATATTGAGAAGCCGGATGGAGCAGTGGTTCAGTTCGGCGGTCAGACTGCTATTAAACTGACAGAGAGCCTGATGAAAATGGGAGTTCCTATTCTGGGTACAGCAGCAGAAGATGTAGATGCAGCTGAGGACAGAGAGCTGTTTGACAAGATTTTAGAGGAATGTCAGATTCCAAGACCTGCCGGACATACCGTATTTACAGCAGAGGAAGCTAAGGAAGCAGCTCATAAGCTGGGATATCCTGTCCTTGTCCGTCCTTCCTATGTATTAGGCGGTCAGGGTATGCAGATTGCTATCTCTGATGAGGATATTGATGAATTTATCGGAATCATCAATATGATTGCCCAGGAGCACCCTATTCTGGTGGATAAATATATTATGGGCAAGGAGATTGAGGTTGATGCCATCTGTGACGGCACAGATATACTGATCCCTGGTATTATGCAGCATATTGAGCGTACTGGAATCCACTCAGGAGACAGCATCTCCGTATATCCTGCTCAGGATATTACACAGAATAATATTGATACCATTGTAGATTATACAGAAAAACTTGCAAAAGCCCTTCATGTTAAGGGAATGATTAATATTCAGTTTATTGTGGACGGAGATGATGTGTATATCATCGAGGTAAATCCCCGTTCCTCCCGTACAGTGCCATATATCAGCAAAGTCACAGGAATTCCAATTGTTCCTATGGCAACTCAGATTATCTGCGGTCACAGTATTAAGGAGCTTGGATATACACCTGGACTTCAGCCTGAAGCAGATTATATTGCTATTAAGATGCCTGTGTTCTCCTTTGAAAAGATCAGAGGCGCTGATATAAGCCTGGGTCCTGAGATGAAGTCTACAGGAGAGTGCCTGGGTATTGCAAAGACATTTAACGAAGCTTTATATAAGGCATTTGCAGGAGCCGGAATTAAGCTGCCAAAATATAAGAATATGATTATTACAGTCAAGGACTCTGATAAAGAGGAGATTGTGGACATTGCCAGAAGATTTCAGGCACAGGGATATAAGATATTCTCTACAGCCGGTACAGCTAAAGTACTCAATGGCAATGGTGTGAAAGCGCTGACTGTCAGAAAGCTGGAGCAGGAATCTCCTAACTTACTGGACCTGATTCTGGGACATGAGATTGATCTTGTTATTGATACACCACCTCAGGGTGCTGAGAGAAGCCATGACGGATTTGTAATCAGACGTAATGCTATTGAGACTGGTGTGACTGTTCTGACTTCGCTGGATACAGCGGCTGCTCTGGTGACCAGTATGGAGAACAGGGCCAATGAGCTGACCTTGATTGATATTGCTAAGGTGAGTGTGAAGAAATAATTTTAATGAATAAGGTAATCCGGTGGAAGAAATAAAACTTCCCCCTGGATTACCTTTTCTTTTGGGATTTTGATTGTATATTTGGATGAAATAGGATAAAATATGACTTAATCAAGGGTAGATATTTTACCCAAATTGGAAGGATGGTATTATGAGATTAAATATAACTGATTTCGCAAAGATAAAAAATGCAGATATTATAGTTGATGGGATAACTGTAATTGCAGGAGAAAATAATACCGGAAAAAGTACAATTGGTAAGATACTATTTTCAATATTTAATTCTGTTTCCAATATAGAAGATAAAATTGAAAAACAGAGAATAAAAGAAATTGAAGAAACAATTATGATGTCTATACACAATTATATACGTCTTACTTCAAATGATATTATATTAAATAACATTTCTCTGGCATCAGTTAAAATATCAGAAGATGTTTCAAAGCTCCAGGAACAGGAAGATGTACAGGATCAAAAGGACGTGTACGATAAAACATATAATATCATTGAATCTGCTATAGAATCCTTGCTATTAACTGAGACACAATCATATAAATACCATGTTTTAGTAGATGATATTACAGAAAAAGTCTTTGAAATTTTTCGTCTGTCCAAAGAAAAAATTACTCGGGAACTTATTTCTTTGCATTTCAGAGATGTATTCCATAGACAAATTAACTCTTTGGCAGAACCAAAATCCATTGCAGAACTTAAGTTATATATAAAAGGAAGAACTGTAGAATTCTCCTTTTCACAAAATCAGTGTAAGAAGTTTGCATCTGAAGTTTCTATTATGCATAAGGCTATTTATATCGATAATCCATTTATAGTCGAAAAGCTCACTGGAAATGGTGATTTAAATCCCATGGACAAGTTTTTGAAGGATTTATTAATTGGATCAAAAACCAGTGATAATATGGAAGGTATTATCGGCAAACTGCTGGCAAAGGAAAAATTAGAGGAAATTACTAAAACATTAGAAAAAGTCATTGATGGTGAGATTGTAATAGAAAAATCGGATGAGCATTATCTCAGTGAAAAAGGTATTAATACCCCAGTATCATTTAATAACCTGTCTACAGGTATGAAGTCATTTGTTATTTTGAAAATGCTTATTGAAAATGGGATGGTGAAAGAAAAAGATGTTCTAGTATTAGACGAGCCAGAGATTCACCTTCATCCTCAATGGCAGGTGGTTTATGCGGAGTTAATTGTACTTTTGCAAAAACATTTTGATTTAACCATAATAATTACTACCCATAGCCCGTATTTTCTCGATGCAATAAATCTCTTCTCTATAAAGTATGGGATTGACAAAAAGGTTAATTTTTATTTGTCCTCTATGGAAAATACAGGAGTAGAGATTAACCGTGTTACTGATAATATTGACTTGATCTATAAAAAAATGGCATCTCCAATTCAAATGCTGGACACATTGCGGTATGAGTTAAACAATAATTAAAGGAGAGTCTATGACAAAAGAGACTATTGAGAATTTACCAGGGATACTTCGGAATCATATATGTGCAATGCGTAGGGTATCCCGTGATGATAGCAGAGCCAGTTATATGTGTGAAAGCTCTATAAAAGTAATTGATTTTGATAAAATACCTAAGGATTATTCAAGAATCATGAAACTCCCTGTGATGCCTGCTTCTAATGATGCCTTATACATCAGCGCTGACAGCAAGTGGCACTTTATTGAATTTAAAAATGGAACCGTAGACAAGCTGAATATACATCGAAAAATATATGACAGCATCATTATGTTGATAGAATTAGGTATAATACCCAATTTCCATTTTGCTCGTGAAAACATCAATTATATTTTGGTATACAATTCCAATAATTACTCAAAGGTGCCTGAGTCAGAAAGCAGAGAAGCCAACTTCTCCTATATTTTAAAGCTGGCACAGGAGGAGAGCAGGCTTTTTGGTGTAGAAAAACTTGAGAAGTACCTGGTAAGGGAAACTCATACTTATACAAAAGAATTGTTTGAAAAGAACTTTGTTATACCAATGGAACAACAGGAAAATCACTTTGAATAAAAAGGAGTTTACATTGGAAACAGTCGTTGATATGATGAAAAAAGAACCATAAACGTGTTGTACAAACACGATATATATGGTTCTTTTTTGGTTCCCCCTAAACCGGTTTTTAATTAACTTTTTTATGAAACTTAAAAAAATCCAAAGTTTCCTCTATGTCTGCTTCATCTACAAACACATCTAAAAGCTTTCCAACCTCCACAGCAAAATCCACATAAGCATTAGGCAGTGCTGTGACAATTTTCCCATCCGTTGTTACATCAGATTCGGTAGTATGTACAGAACTTCTGCCTTCCAGAATTCCGCATTTCTCCAGAAGCTCAACGCCTCCGCAGATTGCTCCTATAACTGCGCCATGATCTGCGGCAGCAGTGAGAAGAGAGGCAGTTTCTGTACCCATAACATTATTAATGGGACCTCCCGGTATAATCAGAGCTCTTACCTCTTCCGGAGCAATATCCTCCACAGCAATATCAGCCTTAACTGTAAATCCTTCTGCAGTGTTGATATCCCTTCCGCCTTTTGAACAATAAAACATGGGCTGCTCACCAGATGATGAATAGCGGAGAAAGTAGCCAAGAAGCACAATTTCATAGAAGCAGCAGTCATCATATATAAGAAAATAATTGTTCATAATATTCAATCCCCCCTCTCTTTATTAATCCAGTATATCAGCAAGGAATTTAAAAGTCTATGCTTTAAAATCTACTGGAAATAAAACCCGAAATAAAGCTTAAAACAAAGGTGATTTTCATGCATGGAAATTTAAGAATATATGTGATAAAATAGAGATTATTATTACTATTTAGAAAGCGGTGGAGAAGATGATATATTCTATTAATAAGCAGGCAGTAGAAATTAAGACTAAATTTGAAAGCGCTCCCCTTACATCACCCAATGAGGTCTGTGTAACAATTGGTATGCTATGTAAAATCTATGGACTCCCCATACAGCCAAAGGGGGTGACAACCAGCGGGATGAGAGAGGAGCTTCACAAGTCTATAGACGGATTACCGGTTCCATCTGATCTTGCAGATAAGCTGATCAGTATGCTGGATGGTTATGTCAGGGAAGACCATATCAGTGATGAAGTTTATGAGCTGGTGAAATATAGTTATGATGAGCAAAAGATTTAAGAAGAGAGAATATTAGATAAAAGATTAAAATCAGCAGTACATAAAACATAAAAATCACGAGAATCGCTGATACAATCAACGACCTCGTGATTTTCCCATTTAAAGCAGAAGTAATTATTTCTTCACAAACTGCTTATCAAACTCCGGATTAAAATAATAGAAGTTTTTAAAATCCAGATCAGATTTAATCTTTTCCAGAGCTTCACCAAATCTTTGGAAATGAACCACTTCTCTTTCCCTTAAGAATTTCAAAGGTTCTCTTACTTCAGGGTCAGGGATAATACGGATTAAGTTATCGTAAGTGGTTCTTGCCTTCTGTTCTGCAGCCAGGTCTTCCACCAGGTCTGTAATTGCATCACCCTTAGACTGGAATTCACAGGCATTAAAAGGAATTCCGCTTGCAGCTGTAGGCCAGAGAGCAGTGGTATGATCCACATAGTAAGCGTCAAATCCTGCAGTCTTTGCCTGTTCAATGGTGAGATTTTTAGTCAGCTGATAAATCATGGAGCAAATTATCTCCAGATGTCCTAATTCCTCTGTTCCAATATCTGTTAAAAGACCTCCAACTTCTTTGCATGGCATGGAATATCTCTGGGAAAGATATCTCATGGAAGCAGCAAGCTCACCGTCAGGCCCGCCAAACTGGCTGATAATCAAAGAAGCTGTTTTAGGACATGGAGTTGTAATGTTAACAGGAAACTGTAATCGTTTTTCATAAGTCCACATCAGAAAGTACCTCCTTCCCATGGGAGAGGGCCGTCAGCCCAGGTAAAATGCTTTTGTTCTCCGTATTTTGTATGGGATTTTGTGCTGTTGTTAGTGTCAGGGCAGACGCAGTCCATAGTCAGTGGCTCAAATTGGTCCGCATAGGTTTGAAGAAGCTGTTTCCGCTCTTTAATGGCAAGGCTAATAGCTTCCAGAGCTTTTGTGTCAGTAGGATGTGTGTCAAGATAAAGGGTTAAGTCATTGACTGTAAAGCTGACTTCAGATATCTGTTGTAAAAGTTTTTCTCTGTGTCCCATTATTTTTCACCTCCAGTTGCAAAAAATGGAAGATCAAGACTTGGAAAAATGGTTCCGCGTTTTAAGGCAGTTGCTGCATCATAAGGTTCTTCCCAAGGCTGAACAGGCACAGTACATATGCCCACGATCAGGCCGGCAGAAGGTGAAGCAGGACTGTATTTGACTGGTTTGCCGGGTGTTGTAGTATTTATAGTCATCATAACACTCCTTTCAATTTTTATTACATTTTTAGTATGGTTTAAAAAGCAGGAAAAATCTTATAAAAAACTTACCATATTAACCATTGGCAATTGTAATTAATGAAAAAATCAAATATAATGAAATAGAGAAGATAAGGAATTAGAACAAGATAAGCAGTAAAAACATAAGTAAACAAAAAACTATAAAAAAGAAAAAAATGACAGGAGAACAAATCATTGACAGATAAAAAATTTGCCATATTAATTGATTCCGATAATGTTTCTGCAAAATACATAGAGTGTATTTTAGATGAGATGACCAGGTATGGAGTAATAACATACAAGAGAATCTACGGAGACTGGACAAGCGCACAGATGGGAAAATGGAAAAACGAATTATTGGAGAACTCCATTACACCAATTCAGCAGTTTTCTAATACTGTAGGTAAAAACGCAACGGATTCTGCCCTTATTATTGATGCCATGGATCTTTTGTACACCAATAATGTGGATGGCTTCTGTATTGTGTCCAGTGACAGCGATTTTACCCGCTTGGCCAGCCGTTTAAGAGAGGCAGGAAAAGCTGTTATCGGTATGGGAGAGGAAAAGACTCCCAAGTCCTTCCGTGCTGCATGTACTGTATTTACCAATTTGGAGATTCTGCTGGATCAGGATGAGGAAGGAACCAACGGTAACGCCATTGGAAGAGATGTAATTGAACAGGATATTGCGTCTATTATTTTAGAAAATGATGACAAGGATAAGGCAACAGGTCTTGGAGAAATCGGCAACCGGCTTGTTAAAAAATATTCCGATTTTGACGTGAGAAGCTATGGATACAGCTCTCTGTCCAAATTCCTTGAAGAGATGGAAATCTTTGAGCTGACCAAGGTCAACAATGTGGTCACAGTCAGCATGAAGGACAACCGCACCAGAAAACAGGAGATTGAAGAATATGCAATTATGCTTGTAAAAAACAGCGGAAAGAACGGTCTTGTGCTGGGGGCTCTGGGCAATGGAATCCACCGCAAATTTACTGATTTTAAAGTAAAGGACTATGGATACTCCACATTTGCCAAATTTGTACAGAGCATCAGAGAACTGGAGACAAAGGAAAACAGATCAAACAATAAAGTGGTATATTTAAAATCAGAATAGAGACTGTCAGACTAAATAGAGACAGTCAGATAGAATAGAGTCAGACTGACAGAGCAATTGGAAGGAAGGGCAGCAGATGACATCCTATGATTTTAAAGGCTGTAAGGTTTCATTTATTACTCTTAATGAATTCAGAGAGGAAGAAGGGGAGTACGCCAATGGTAATGCACTTCTTCGCAGCATGGATCATATTCAGTACTGCAAAGCGGACAGCTTCAGCACCTGCACTATAGGAACCTTTGCAATACCTGATAAGGAGCATTTAACAGGCAGGAAAATGACCTTTGGTTTTTACTTAAAAGAAGGAGAATTAATACTGATTGGAGAGGAAGGCGCAGTGGAGCTTTATCTTCAAAGGCTGAAGGAGGAGCATTATGATGAGATTTCCACAGCAGCCGGTTGTCTCCTTCTGCTTATGGATGATATCATACGTGAGGATGTGCTGTTCCTTCAGAACTATGAGGAAAAGCTGGCTGACATTGAAGAGGAGTTGATGGAGCATCTTCCTAAGGATTTTTACCAGACTGTAATTCTTTGCCGGAAAGAGCTTCTGGCTCTTCATACTTATTATGAACAGCTTGTTTCTCTTGGAGAAGAGCTGGAAACCAATGATAACCGTCTGCTTTTGCCGGAAGAATGTACAGGATTTGGTATTTTCACCAACAGAGCCAGCAGACTACACGATCATGTGGAGATGTTAAGAGAATATGTGCTGCAGATCAGGGAGATGTACCAATCCCAGATTGATTTAAACCAGAACAGGATTATGGGCTGGCTCACCGTTGTAACCACTATATTTCTGCCCCTCAGCATTCTGGTAGGATGGTATGGAATGAATTTTACCAATATGCCGGAGCTGCGCTGGAAATATGGTTATTTGGTGATGATCATAATCAGCATAGTGATTGTTGCCGTTGAGATTGCATTTTTTAGGAAAAAGAAAGTGTTATAGAAAAAAGTGTCAGGAAGTTAAATATATAGCAGTAAAATAAAACTCCCCGCTGCCTGAATATAAATGGCTGAGGGGAGTTCAATTTACCAGATTCCCAGAATATTCTGGAGATATAAGCTGACTGCTGTGATCCCGCACCAGCAGCACAAACCCATAAAAATAGGCTTCATACCTGTTTTAATCAGGCTAATAAGGTTTGTATTTGTTCCGATGGCAGCCATTGCCATAACAATGAAGAATTTGCTTAGATTCTTCAGGGGATCGGTGACTGCTGCTGGAAGATGGAACACCGTAGTTGCTACGGAAGCCAGCAGAAAGAAGAGAACAAAGAATGGAAATATCTTTTTTAAATTTACAGATTTACCCGAAGTATTCTTTTCTTTTTTAGCTCTGTAAAATGCCAGACACAGAGTAATCGGTATGATGGCAAGTGTTCTGGTAAGCTTCACGATGGTAGCGGTTTCCAGAGTATTGCTGTTATGGATTCCATCCCAGGCTGAGGCAGCTGCAGTGACAGATGAAGTATCATTAATTGCAGTTCCTGCAAATAAGCCAAAGCCTTCATTAGTCAGCCCGATGGCAGAGCCAAAGGCAGGAAACAAAAGGGCAGCTATAATATTAAAGAGGAAGATTACGGATATGGACTGTGCAATTTCCTCATCATCTGCATCAATGACAGGTGCAGTTGCTGCAATGGCAGAACCTCCGCAGATGGAAGAACCTACACCAATTAGAATGGCGCTTTTGCTTGGGATTTTCAACAAACGGTACAGCACTGCTGCAATTACCAGAGAGGTAGTAATGGTAGCAAGTATAATTGGCAGGGATTGGCGCCCTGTCTCAACGACTACAGAAAGATTCATGCCAAAACCCAGTAAAATCACTGCGTACTGTAGAATTTTCTTGGAAACAAAGGTGACTCCGGGACGGAATACAGCCCGTTCCTTTACAAAAGGAGCCAGAATCATGCCCAGTAAAATGGCGAATACAGGTCCTCCCACTACAGGAAAGAGCTTGCCAAGGAACCAGGCGGGTACAGCAACAGCCAGACAGACTGCTATGCCGGCAACGTATTTCTTCATACTACATTTCTCCTCACTTTGTATTATTACCTAAGTTAGTATAACGGAAAATTAAAATAAAATAAAGTATTTTCATTTATTTTATGACAGAGATGGAGGGAGAGAAGGAGAGAAAAGGGCAGAAAACCCAGTATTTCCAAGGGCTGCAAATTAAAATGAAAAATTTTCAAAAAAGCGTTGACAATTTAAACAATTCATATTATACTAGCATAGCAGTCGCGAGAAGCGAACTGCAGACCCGGGATCTTAGCTCAGCTGGGAGAGCATCTGCCTTACAAGCAGAGAGTCACAGGTTCGAGCCCTGTAGTACCCACCATATGGCCAAGTAGCTCAGTTGGTTAGAGTGCCGGCCTGT
>DHOR01000050.1:0-167 GCA_002409995.1 Hungatella sp. UBA5385
AAGGGTCGAACCCCTCGTGTAAAAATTAATGTAAGAGAATGTAAGTTTGTTATAAAAATCACAATTTGTAAAATTAAACTTTCCAAATGTATTGAAATAGTATATAATGAATTAATGGTATAAAAAATTTAATCAAATTGGAGGTTTGTGATATGTTAGTTTCAGCA
>DHOR01000050.1:367-1261 GCA_002409995.1 Hungatella sp. UBA5385
ATGCTTGAAAAAGCAAGAGATGGAAAGTATGCAGTTGGACAATTCAACATCAACAACCTTGAGTGGACAAAAGCTATTCTGCTCACAGCAGAAGAACTGAAATCCCCAGTAATTCTGGGCGTTTCTGAGGGCGCTGGCAAATACATGACAGGTTATAAGACTGTAACAGCTATGGTGAATGCTATGTTGGAAGAGTTAAACATTACAGTGCCTGTAGCTTTACATTTAGATCATGGTTCCTATGAAGGCTGTTATAAGTGCATTGAAGCTGGTTTCTCATCCATCATGTTTGATGGTTCTCATTACCCAATTGAGGAAAATGTTGAGAAAACTAAAGAACTGGTTAAGGTTTGTGCAGAGAAGGGAATGTCTCTGGAGGCTGAGGTAGGTTCTATCGGCGGTGAAGAAGATGGTGTTGTAGGTGCAGGCGAATGTGCGGATCCTGATGAGTGCAAGCAGATTGCAGACTTAGGCGTAGACATGCTGGCTGCCGGTATTGGCAACATTCATGGACAATATCCAGAGAACTGGGCAGGCTTAAGCTTCGAAACTCTGGCTGCAGTGAAAGAAAAAGTAGGTGATATGCCTCTGGTTCTTCACGGTGGTACAGGAATTTCTGATGATCAGATTAAGAAGGCAATCGGCCTTGGCGTAGCTAAGATCAATGTTAATACTGAGTGTCAGCTTACCTTTGCTGCTGCTACAAGAGAATACATTGAAGCAGGTAAGGATCTCAAAGGCAAGGGATATGACCCACGTAAGCTGCTTCTTCCGGGAACAGAGGCTATTAAGGGGACTGTAAGAGAAAAAATGGAATTATTTGGATCTGTTGGAAAAGCATAAATAATTCCAATTGTTTAAAAATTTGCTCGAGGGGTTCGACCCTTTTCAAAA
>DHOR01000050.1:1464-10010 GCA_002409995.1 Hungatella sp. UBA5385
GGTTCGACCCTTTTCAAAAAGGGTCGAACCCCTTAGGTAAAAAAACTTAAAAATCACTTGCAATTTTCCTGAAAATGGTTTATTTTATTTAAAGAACGATGGCGTTCTCCTAGGAACAGGAGGGCGCCATTTCTGGTATGTTTTTTTTCGATGACTTTGTGCGCATAAACTGGCTGGGGTACTTAAGTGTTAAAATTGACAATTCATGTGAGAGGATGGAAAATTTATGAGTGAAGCTGTAAACGTAGCCGAAATTTTTGGTAAGAACGTATTTAACGAGACTGTGATGAGAGAACGCTTACCAAAACCTGTTTTCAAGAACTTGAAGAAAACAATTGAGGATGGTACGGAACTGGACCCTTCCATAGCTGATGTTGTGGCTCATGCAATGAAGGACTGGGCGATTGAACGGGGGGCAACCCATTATACCCATTGGTTCCAGCCCCTGACAGGAGTCACTGCGGAGAAACACGATTCCTTTATTTCTGCCCCAACTGCTGAAGGAAAGGTAATCATGGAGTTTTCCGGAAAAGAGCTGGTAAAAGGTGAGCCGGATGCATCTTCCTTTCCCTCAGGCGGTTTGAGAGCAACCTTTGAGGCAAGAGGATATACAGCCTGGGATTGTACCTCACCTGCATTTTTACGTGAAGATGCCATTGGTGTTACACTTTGTATCCCTACAGCTTTCTGTTCTTATACAGGAGAGGCTCTTGATAAAAAGACTCCCCTTTTAAGATCAATGGAAGCCATTGATGCGCAGGCTTTGAGAATTTTAAGATTATTCGGCAACACCACTTCTAAGAGAGTGGTACCGTCTGTAGGGCTGGAGCAGGAGTATTTCCTGGTTGACCGTGAAAAATATTTACAGAGAAAAGATTTGATCTATGCAGGACGAACCCTGTTTGGTGCTATGCCTCCTAAGGGGCAGGAATTGGAAGATCATTATTTTGGAGTTATTCGTGAGAGAGTTGCTGCATTTATGAAGGAAGTCAATGAAGAGCTGTGGAAGCTTGGAGTTCCTGCCAAGACACAGCATAATGAAGTGGCTCCGGCTCAGCATGAGCTTGCTCCTATTTATGAACAGGTTAATGTGGCAGTGGATCATAACCAAATGGTAATGGAAACTTTAAAAAAGGTGGCAGGCAGACATGGTCTTAGCTGTCTCCTTCATGAGAAACCATTTGCAGGTGTGAATGGTTCCGGGAAACATGATAACTGGTCCCTGACCAGTGATGATGGAATTAATCTGTTAAATCCTGGAGAAACACCTCATGAAAATATTCAGTTTCTGCTGGTGTTATCCTGCATCTTAAAGGCAGTTGACAGACATGCGGAGCTTCTTCGCCAGTCTGCAGCAGATGTGGGAAATGATCACAGACTTGGGGCAAATGAAGCGCCTCCTGCTATTATTTCCGTATTTATCGGAGAGCAGCTGGAGGATGTTGTGGATCAGCTGTGCAGCACAGGTGAAGCAACCCACTCTAAATCAGGGGGAACCTTGAGAACGGGAGTGAGAACTCTTCCTGATTTTTCCAAGGATGCAACTGACCGCAACAGAACATCTCCATTTGCATTTACAGGCAATAAGTTTGAATTCCGCATGGTTGGGTCTTCAGATTCAGTCTCATCTCCTAATGTGGTTCTTAATACCATTGCAGCAGAGGCATTTAAAGAGGCAGCGGATATTCTAGAAAAAGCAGATAATTTTGATACTGCAGTTCATGACTTAATTAAGAAACAGCTGGCTGAACACAGAAGGATTATATTCAATGGAAATGGTTATTCTGATGCATGGGTGGAGGAAGCTGCCAGAAGAGGACTTCCTAACTTAAAATGTATGGTAGATACCATTCCTTCCCTCATAGCCGATTCTTCTGTCAATATGTTTGAGGAATTCAATGTATTTACAAGAGCAGAGCTGGAATCCCGTGTTGAGATTGAATATGAGGCTTACAGCAAGGCAATTAACATTGAGGCAAGAACTATGATTGATATGGCTGGCAAGCAGATTATCCCTGCAGTTGTAAGATATACTACTGTCCTGGCAGATTCTCTCTATAAAGTGAAGTCAGCCTGTCCTGAAGCTGATGTAAGCGTTCAGACAGAGCTGCTGACAGAAACAAGTGCATATCTTTCTGATATGAAGGTTGCTCTTTCAAAACTGATTGATGCAATTGAGAAAAATTCTTGCATAGAGTGCAGCAGAGAGCAGGCAAATGCATATTATAAGAACGTAGTTCCTGCAATGACAGCTCTTCGTACTCCGGCAGATAAGCTGGAAATGATTGTGGATAAGGAATTATGGCCAATGCCTAGCTATGGTGATTTGATATTTGAGGTTTAATAATTAAGAGGATAGGGTGCTGTAGAATTCGGTATTGTGAATTCTACAGCACCTTTTTGTATCATTGTAGTAGCTTGAAAATGGGTTGATTACCGTTACTGGGGACGGACATTTTTTATTTTGTTTGCTATGGGTTTACTCATGTCTATTATGTCTGGAACAAGAGATGCCATTGGAACACCAAATGGCTTTCCAACAAAAGGGACATTGTTTATTACATTATGTGTATTTGGTATTATAGGCTTTATAGTCGCTGTTGTTGGACTATTATCAAAATTAGGAAAGTCAAATGTAGTGTTTCATTATGGCTCTTATATTCTTATAGCAGTCATTATCATTAAGACGTTGCTTGTGGAAGACAGAAGAATCAGGGGCAATGGCTTTGCAATTCTATTCGCCCATTTATTTATTACTGAGTAAGTATGTCAGTATTCCTGAACGCGAGGAAGAAGCGATAATTTTTTTGAAAAAACATGTTGTACAATTTAGTAGAACATACGAAAAGATACAAAAGCCAATTATTTAATAAAAGACTTGCCAGGTTATGCCCTGATCAAATCAATTCACAGAAGTATTATTTTATGTTACAATAAAAAGCATAGAAAATACTAACGGAAGGTGAAATAAACATGGATACCAATACAAATATCAATACCAATAATACAATCCCCTATGTTGTATCATTTTTAGAAAAGATCATAAACACACCAAGCCCAAGCGGCTATACAAAACAGGTAATGAAGCTGGTTGAGGACGAGGCAGCATGCTTTGGCTACAGCTCTTACTACAACCGAAAAGGCGGTCTGGTTATCGAGGTTCCCGGCAATACAGACAAGGTTCTGGGACTTTCTGCCCATGTGGATACCCTGGGAGCTATGGTTCGCTCCATTGCCCCATCAGGAATGCTTAAGATCATGCCTGTAGGTGGATTTATGATGGAATCCATAGAAGGAATGTATTGTAAGGTACATACAAGAGATGGAAAAACCTATACAGGTACCATTTTAACAAGAGAACCCTCCGTTCATACCTATGACGATGCCAGAACTCTGGAGCGTAAGCCTAAGAATATGGAAGTCCGCCTTGATGAGGTGGTGGAAAGTACAGAAGATGTGGAAAAGCTGGGAATTTCAGCAGGAGATTATGTCAGCTTTGACCCTATGTTTGAATATACGGAATCAGGATTTATCAAATCCCGTCATCTGGATGATAAAGCATCGGTGGCAGTTTTAGTGGGTGTTTTAAGAGAATTGTCCCTTACAGGCAAAAAGCCTGAGCAGACTCTCCGGCTTGTAATCAGCAATTATGAAGAGGTAGGATTTGGCGCCAGCTGGATTCCTGAGGAGGTAGAGGAGTTTATCGCTGTTGATATGGGAGCTTTAGGTGATGATCTGACAGGAAGTGAATTTAAGGTGTCTATCTGTGCCATGGACTCTTCAGGACCTTATGACTATGAGATTACCAGCCGCTTAATTGAATTGGCAAAAGAGAATCAGATTGATTACGCAGTAGATGTATTTCCTCATTATGGCTCTGATGTAAGCGCAGCCTTAAAAGGCGGTCATGATATCAGAGGGGCATTAATCGGTCAGGGAGTCCATGCTTCCCATGGAACAGAGAGAACACATATTACAGGAATCTTACAAACCCTTACATTAATTATGGCATATATTGGAATTTAAGAAAGAGTGTGATACGATATATGAATCAGGAATTATTTCTATTTTAATGAAAATGGAAGCGATAATTTCAGATTATAAAATAAAGAGGAGATTTAGTATGAAACGAAAAAAGAGGTTATCTTTTGCCTCGCTTGTCATATGTATTACTATGCTTTTAACTGCATGTCAATCAGGTAAAACAGTGACAGAAGCAGATGTGCAGAAGGTCGAAACAAGTCTGAATCAGGATGATGAAGTATTAGCACAGAGTCTGGAGGCATCGGATATGTCAGAAGAAATGTTAAAAGAAATGTCAACAGTAGCAGCTTCAGAAGTTCCAAAGTCCCCTTCCCCTGATGCTGCCTATTATGGTCCCCTTAAGGTGCAAGGTTCGAAACTTACAGATAAAAACGGTACTCCTGTTCAGCTTCGGGGAATCAGTTCCCATGGCCTTTCCTGGTATCCACAGTATGTAAATTATGATGCCATCAAGCAGATGAAACAGGAATGGGGTGTCAATGTATTCCGCCTTGCTATGTATACCGCAGAATATAACGGATACTGTGTAGGCGATGATGCAAACCGTGCAGCTTTAAAATCCCGTATCCAGTCAGCGGTAGAGGCAACCAGAGAGCTGGGTGTTTATTTAATTATTGACTGGCACATATTAAGCGATAATAATCCTCAGATATATCAGGATCAGTCATTGGCATTTTTTAAGGAAATGGCTGAGAAATATAAAAACGAAGAGCATATTATCTATGAAATCTGCAATGAGCCTAATGGCGGCACAACCTGGGGCGATATTAAGGCATATGCCAATGTGATTATTCCTGCAATCAGAGAGCATTCAAGTGCAGTGATTCTTGTAGGAACTCCAACCTGGTCTCAGGATATAGATCAGGCGGCGGCTTCCCCTATAACAGGTTATGATAATATTATGTACACCCTTCATTATTATGCAGCAACTCACAAAGAGGACCTTCGCCAGAGAATGGTCACAGCAGCTTCCTCCGGACTTCCTGTATTTGTATCCGAGTTTGGAATCTGTGATGCTTCTGGTAATGGTCAGATCGATGAAGGAGAGGCAGACCGCTGGCTGGAGACTATGAATGCACATGGAATCAGCTTTGTCATGTGGAATTTCGCCAATAAAGCAGAAAGCTCTTCCATGATTCGCCCGGAATGTCAGAAAACAAGCGGATTTACAGCAGATGATCTGACTCAGGCAGGCAAGTGGTTTGTTAACCGTATGGGTACTTTGGGTGCACCAGGTTCTGCTTCTGGCAGCGGAGTTGTGACTGAACCGTCAACAGCAGCTGCAGAAACAGATGGAGCAGCAGAGGCAGCTGGAACAGCAAATATCAATGCTCAGGTTCATCAGCACACCTCCTGGACACAGCAGCAATCCAAGCATATGTACAAATACGGAGTGGACATTACCAATTCTAACAGCAGTGACATTACCGGCTGGAAGGTGGTTATCAAATTCAGCGGCAACATCACTATCGACAACAGCTGGGATGGAACATTTTCAGCAGATGGCTCAACACTTACCATTACACCTGCCAGCTATAACCAGACCATTCAGGGAAATGGTACCAGAAATGCCGGATTTATTGTAGAAGGTCCTGCAGATTTAAAGGTAGTAGAGGTTACTGCTCAGTAGCATATAAAAGGTTTCAGCAGAACAAAACACTGTTGGAACCTTTTCTTATTCCTTTATATTGACATAAATCTTTCAAAATAATGAATATAGTGGATTGTTTTCAAGTGATTTGGTATAATTGTAGGAAAACAACGAGGAAAATGGTAAAGAGGACTTGACATGAAGCTGCATACATTTGCAATCTGTGCTTATAAGGATTCACCATATCTGGAGGCATGTATCCGTTCCCTGAAGGGACAGACGGTGTCTACAGATATCATTTTGTGTACATCTACACCCAGTGATTATATAGACAAGCTTGCAGAAAAATACCGAATCCCTGTATTTGTCAGAGATGGGGCAAGTAATATCCGGGACGACTGGGAATTCGCCTATCACAAAGCAGAGACAAATTTAGTGACTGTTGCACATCAGGATGATATGTATCAGAAGAACTATGTGAAGGAGCTGCTTGCTTCTTATGAGAGATATCCTGATATGTCCCTTTTTACAAGTGGTTATGTAGTAGTTAAGGAACAGGAATTAAAAGCCTTTGAAAAGGTGGAATTTATCAAGCGTTTCTTACGTCTTCCCTTAAGAATTAAGAGACTGAGTCATTTGAAAATGGTGAAACGCAGTGCTCTTATGTTTGGCAACTCCATCTGCTGCCCAGCCTGTACTTATAACAAAGGGCTGCTGGGAGAGCCGATTTTCACATCACCTTATCAGTTTGCACTGGATTGGGACACCCTGTTTCAGCTTGCTGTAAGGCCAGGACGTTTTATCTGTGTGGAAAAGCCGCTGCTTTACTACCGTGTCCATGAAGAGGCAACCACCAAGGCATGTATTGAGGACAACAGCAGGGCCAGAGAAGAGGCAGCCATGTTTCGCAAGATGTGGCCGGAACCTATTGTGGAATTTTTAATGTATTTTTACCGCAAAGCGTATAAAGAATATGAATAAACAATTGGAGGAAAAACCAATGAAAGTAGTGATCTTAGCAGGCGGGCTGGGAACCCGGATCAGTGAGGAAAGCCATTTAAAACCAAAGCCTATGATTGAGATCGGCGGCAGACCTATTTTATGGCATATTATGAAGTATTATTCAGAATTTGGATTTCACGAGTTTATTATCTGCCTTGGCTACAAACAGTATGTAGTGAAGGAGTTTTTTGCTGATTATTTTCTTCATACCTCAGACGTGACTTTTGATCTGGCGAACAATCAGATGGAGGTTCACAATAATTACTCAGAGCCATGGAAGGTAACTCTGGTGGATACAGGGCTTAACACCATGACTGGAGGCAGAGTGAAGAGAATTCAGTCTTATATTGGCAATGAGCCGTTTATGCTGACCTATGGAGACGGAGTCTGTGATGTTGATCTTCACGCTCTGCTTAAATTCCATCAGGAGCATGGGAAGACAGCTACCATTACCACCGTCAATATTGCCCAGCTAAAAGGTGTTCTGGATATTGACAGCGATAATGTCATCCATTCCTTCCGTGAGAAGGAGGAAACTGATGCAAGCCTGATTAACGGCGGATTTATGGTGATGAATCCGGAGATATTTTCCTATATTAAAGATGATACTACAGTGTTTGAAAAGGAACCCATGCAGAAGCTGGCGGAAGAAGGTCAGCTGATGAGCTACCACCATGGCGGTTTCTGGCAGTGTATGGATACACAGCGTGAGATGAAAAAGTTGGAGGATTTATGGCAGTCAGGTCATGCGCCATGGAAGAACTGGGAGAATTAGGAGAATGAAGATGTCAAACTGGACAAAGGATATATGGAAAGAAATTTCCGGTTTTTATAAAGGAAAACGGGTGCTTGTCACAGGGCATACCGGTTTTAAAGGTTCCTGGCTTTGCAGAATTCTTGATCTGGCAGGAGCTGAGGTTTTCGGCTATTCTCTGGAACCGCCTACTGATCCCAGCTTATTTTATGTGGCTGGAATTGAGGACAAGATGAAATCTTACATTGGGGATATCCGTGATCTGGAGCAGATGAAAAAGGTGTTTGAGGAAGTTAAGCCTGAGGTAGTATTTCATCTGGCTGCCCAGCCCATTGTGCGGGATTCCTACAAGGACCCTGTCTATACCTATGAAACCAATGTGATGGGAACCGTTCACATTCTGGAATGTGTTCGTACCTGCAGCAGTGTGAAATCATTTCTAAATGTAACCACTGATAAGGTATATGAAAATAAAGAATGGGAGTATGGTTATCGTGAAAATGATCCCCTTGACGGTTATGATCCCTATTCCAACAGTAAATCCTGTTCAGAGCTTGTGACACACAGCTATGTGAAATCATTTTTCCATGATGGCTCAGTGGCTGTATCCACTTCCAGAGCAGGCAATGTGATCGGCGGCGGGGATTTTGCCAATGACCGTATCATTCCTGACTGCATTCGTGCAGCATCAAAGGGAGAGGACATTATTGTCCGCAACCCTCACTCCACAAGACCTTATCAGCATGTGCTGGAGCCTCTGGCTGTGTATATGACCATTGCTATGAAACAGTATGAGGACAGGGCATTTCAGGGATACTATAATGTAGGTCCTGATGACAGAGATTGTGTCACAACAGGGAATCTGGCAGATATATTCTGTACAGCCTGGGGACAGGGGCAGAAATGGATCAACCAGTATGATGGAGGTCCCCATGAGGCGAATTTCCTGAAGCTGGACTGCTCTAAGATTAAGAGGACCTTTGGCTGGCAGCCCCGCTATACGGTTCAGGAGGCGGTGGAGAAGACTGTGGAATGGACGAAGGCGTATTTAAATGGGGATGATATGATGGAATTTATGGATCGACAGATTTTGGAGTTTTTCAAATAATTCAATAATTTAAAATTGGGGTTCGACCCTTTGTATCAAAGGGTCGA
>DHOR01000050.1:10170-14786 GCA_002409995.1 Hungatella sp. UBA5385
GGGTTCGACCCTTTGTATCAAAGGGTCGAACCCCAGATTTAAAAGAAAGGACAATTATGTTTAAAGATAAAAATGAACAAGAAGCAAGACAGCAGATTCTGGACATGGTAAAGGATTACTGCGATACTTATCATAATAAGAAGAAACCATTTGAGGAGGGCGATCAGATATCTTACGCCTCCAGAGTCTATGACTACCATGAGATGGTGAATCTGGTGGACAGCTCTCTGGATTTCTGGCTGACCTCCGGCCGTTATACCGATGATTTTGAGAAGAAAATGGCGAATTACTTAAGAGTAAGATATTGTTCCCTTGTGAACTCCGGATCTTCCGCTAATTTAATTGCATTTATGACTCTCACTTCTCCATTACTGGGAGACAGACAGGTGAAACGTGGAGATGAGGTTATTACAGTAGCAGCAGGTTTCCCTACAACGGTTTCTCCTATGATTCAGTATGGAGCAATTCCAGTGTTTGTGGACGTGACAATTCCTCAGTATAATATTGATGTATCTATGTTAGAAGAGGCATATTCTGAGAAGACAAAAGCTGTTATGATTGCTCATACTCTGGGGAATCCATTTGATTTGAGAGCAGTCAAGAAATTCTGTGATAAGCATAATCTGTGGCTTATTGAGGATAACTGTGATGCTTTGGGAGCTAAATATACCATTGATGGAAAAGAGCAGTTTACAGGAACTATTGGCGACATCGGAACTTCCAGCTTCTACCCGGCTCACCACATGACCATGGGAGAAGGCGGTGCTGTCTATACCAACACACCTATTTTAAATAAAATTATCCGCTCCTTCCGTGACTGGGGAAGAGACTGTGTCTGCCCATCTGGAGTAGATGCCACCTGTAACCACAGATTTGATACACAGTATGGAGAACTGCCTCTTGGTTATGATCATAAATACGTTTACTCACATTTTGGCTATAACTTAAAGGTGACTGATATGCAGGCTGCTATTGGCTGTGCACAGCTTGATAAAATGCCTCATTTCGTAGAAAGAAGACGTGAGAACTTTGATCGTTTAAAGGCTGCTCTGGAATCTGTTTCTGACAAATTAATTCTGCCGGAGCCATGTACTCATTCCACCCCAAGCTGGTTTGGTTTTCTCATTACCTGCAGAGATGGTGTGGACAGAAATAAGCTGGTACAGACTATTGAAGCTAAAGGCGTTCAGACAAGAATGCTGTTTGCTGGAAATATTACAAAACATCCTTGTTTTGATGAAATGCGGGAAACAGGTACAGGTTACCGGATTGCAGGTGATTTAAAAGAGACAGACCGGATTATGAACAATACCTTCTGGCTTGGCGTTTACCCGGGCATGACAGAAGCAATGATTGACTACATGGCAGATACCATTAAGAACGCTCTGGCATAAGCCGGCCAATGTATTGCATTTTATGTACAGGGAGGATAAAACATGGAATCATATGATCTGACCAAGGTTCATGAGGCAAGTCTTCTAATATTAAAGGAGATTGACAGAATCTGCCGGAAATATAAGATTAAATACGTATTAGATGCAGGAACACTTCTGGGGGCAGTGCGTCATAAAGGCTTTATTCCCTGGGATGACGATGCAGATGTGGCATTTACGCGGCCTAATTACGATGCATTTATGAAGGTGGTTAAGAGAGAGCTTCCAGAGGGAATGACCCTTGTGGAACCTAAGGATTTGGGAGACGGTAATGCATTTTTTGACTTTACAGCCAGGATTATCTATGATAAGAGCCAGGTTCACGAAGACACCAAAGAAATGCAGTATTATGGAGGAAAGCTGAACCATCTCTGGGTTGATTTATTCACCATTGATGAGCTGCCTGAGAATAAGCTGGCTTCTACATGGACTCTGCTTCTTCACACTGCCATTTATGGAATGGCAATGGGCCACCGCTACCGCCTTGATTTTAAGAAATATAGTCTGTTCAATAAGATATTTGTTGGTATTCTTGCTTTTATAGGAAAATTTATTCCTATGAAGGTATTGTTCCGCTTCCAGCATTATGTGGCATTAAAAGACCGGAAAGGCAAGAGTAAGCTACGTTATTACAGCAATTACCAGCCGGATTTCCTCTATGTGACTCTTCAAAAGGAATGGTGTGAGGAAATTGTGGATTTACCTTTTGAGGACACCAAATTAATGGCTCCCAAAAGCTGGCATGAGGTGCTGACTTGGATTTACGGAGATTATATGAAACTCCCGCCGGAAGAGAACAGAGTGCCTGCACATTCCAGCATGGAGATTAAGTTTAAAGATTAAGTAAAAACACATCAAATAAAAAAACGCAGATGGGCTTTGAAATGCACCCGACTGCGTTTTTAATATTTTGTAGTTAAATCTATATTTTCGTTTGTTTCTTCTCCTCTGAATCCAGATAAGCCTTTGCATCTTTAAAGAAGCTGAGAACAATCAGTACAATAATAATACCAATGGGAAATGCTGCAATAATGGACACTGTCTGCAAGTTTGTCATGGAATTCTTAGAAAAGATCAGTGCAATAGGGAACAGCATCAAAAGCACGCCCCAGAACAGCTTTACATTTTTATGAGGTTCTTCATCCTGCTTAAGCTCCTTATAAGAATAAGAGGAAGCCACCATAGTCAATGCATCAAAGGTAGTTGCATAAAATGCGATCATAGTTACTGCCAGCAGCACAAGTCCCATTTTTGCCAGAGGAAGGGTTTCCATAATAGCTATAATAGTCTGATATAAATCACCAGTTGCAGCATAGATTCCCATAACATCAAGCTTTCCTGTTGTCTGAAGTCCCAGACTGTAATTACCCAGAATAATAAAGGAAGTAAAGGTGCCGGAGATACCGAATGCATAACCGCCTAAAATGGTCTGCTTAATGGTGCGGCCTTTGCTGATGCTGCCAATGAAAAATGGTGTTGCAACGCACCATACCATCCAATATGCCCAGTAGAAAATAGTCCAGTTCTGGGGGAATGAAGAGGTACGCAGGGCATCGGTCCAGGTAGACATTCCTATAAAATTCTGTGTCAGATTGCCGATTGCAGTTAACCCTGTTTCAATGGTATATCTTATATTACCTCCCCCAATGAGAACATAGAGCAGGAAAGCAAAGAAAATATAGGTACAGGAGGCTGCAAGCTTAGCAATTCCCTGCATCCCATAATAAACAGTTACCGTATAGACAACGCATATAATAACCAGAATTGCAATTGTAAGGTAGTTGGATTTTGGAATACCTGTTACTTTAGTGATTGCCATGGATAATAATGGAGTGGCAAGAGAGAAGGTGGTAGCTGTTCCTGCCAAAAGAGCGAATACGGCAATCAGGTCAATAATCTTCCCTGCAATTCCATCAACATACTTACCAAGGATCGGACGGCAGGCTTCTGAATATTTCTGTTTGGTCCTTTTTCTTACATGAAGCATAAATCCAAAGGCTGAAGCCAGAACCACATAAAAGCTCCATGGAATAGGTCCCCAGTGAAAGAGGGGATAAGTGGAAGCCCAATCTTGAACACTTCCTAAATCTGAAATGCGGGTCTCCCCTGCATATAATATCCATTCACAAAGGGAATAGAAAAGGATATCTGCAGCAAGTCCTGCTGTAAACATCATAGTACCCCATTTAAAATTAGAGTATTCCGGTGTGGCATCTTCTCCCAGACGTATGGTTCCAAATTTGGAAAATGCAATATAAAGGGAGCACAGGAATGTCCCAAGTCCGATAATCAGATAATAGCTGCCAAATTCATTGTCCAGAAATGCGCGGATCATAGCCAGGGTATCTGTGGACTGCTGGGGCATTGCTACGAATATAAGACACAGCACTGCAACGATAATTAACGGAATCAAAGTAGTGACCCAATCCAGCCTCCCTATCAGATTTTTCTTTTCCTTCTTATCCATGATAGTATCCTCCTCGATGTGTTCAAAAAAATAAAAACGTATAAGATATTGAACATAATATCATAGCTTACCAGAAAATGCAAGAATAAAGTCTGACGTTTTTCTTTCATTTTGCTAAACCTGGTACAAATATGAGGTTTCATTGGTTATAATGGGAAAAGACACAGGAGGTAGTAATATGAGACGTAAGATAACGATTGTATGTGCTCTGGCAGTGATGCTGGTCAGCGGTTGTACAAAAAGTACCATTGTAAACAGTGAGCAGCCTGCAGAGCCTGTTTTTGAAACACAGGAAGGAATTGTGCTGGACTGGACTCAGATAGGAGAGGATCTTGATGAGAATTTCCTTGATAATGAGGAATATCCTATGGCGGTCAGCATTAATTATTTTGTCCGACCGGAAGACAATGCTCTTGATTTAACATTAATGGTAAAGGATACTGCAACAGCAGAGGAAGCTGTGGAATTTGCAGATGCGGTTATAAGATATATTAATGATGAGGCGGCGACTCAGGATTTTTCCTATGAGAGATCAACCCCGAATTCTTATGGCGGATTTTTCAAAGAATACAGCATTAATCTGATTGTTATGCCTGACGGGGCGATGGAAACCAAAGAGAGCTGGCTGGTGGATATGAAGATTCCGGCCGGATCAGAGGAAAGAATTGTTCCTGTAACATAATTTCACGGTTTTTCACTGAGGGGTTCGACCCTTT
>DHOR01000050.1:14984-16516 GCA_002409995.1 Hungatella sp. UBA5385
GGGTCGAACCCCTCAGTGAAATTTTACTTAACAGCAAGTCTTCCAGATTACATTTCGCAAGGCATCATAACGTTCATCTGCCAGAATTTCCAGCAAACAGTTGTATGGATCAATCTGAGTTGACATCACCATATCAGCAATCTGAATGGAGAAGCCACTTACCAGCGCCACACCAAGCTGATTTTCCTTAACAGGAATCGTATTAGTTCTGGCATTTACATTCCAGAAGATCAGCCTTGGAAGTTTGTAGCCGTGAGTTCTGTAAAGTCTGTCAATTACTTGAAATAGGTTTGCTTTTGCATTTACTGCACAGGAGTCAAACTCCATATCGCTGATAATTACAATGTTTTCAGGGAGGTCCTTCTGTGACATTTTATTCTTTACAGCAGTATTTAAAATCAACTGAAATACTTTATAAATATCGGTATTAGCCACTTCACTATGGGCTCCTGCAATCTGCAGCTTTTCTTTTAGAGAGCTGCCTTTACTTAAATCCACAAGCTGAGGATTGGTACTAAAGGTGATATAGGTATTTTGAAAAGCACCCTTGCATCTTTCAGCAAAATAAATAGCAAGTGCATTTGCCACAGACAATGCAGTGGTACTGCCACTATTATCTATACATACACGCATACTTCCGGAGCCATCTGCTACAACCAGAGTATTACCGCAGTCAGCCGCAGTATCAGGAAGGCTTTTCCATAATTGCTCCAGAGTTTCATCGTAAACCAGATTTTCCTTCATATAGCAGGAGACAATCTCATGAGGAAATAGAACAGATGAGTTAATCTTTGCCTTCCCTTTTACCACATCTGCCAAAAAAATGCTCCTTCTCACTTCGTCGTGAGCCATAAATGCATTCTTGTAGATTAAGTTGGCTTTGGAAGGAACGGATTCATATTGAATATCCTCAAATTGACCTGCAGACATCTTAACCTCAACCACATCAAGATATTTTCTTAGCTTTGACAGAGTTTTACGATACAGTGGCTGAGACATATGAAGTTCTCTTGCTATGGTTTTGCCTAAAGCTTTTGTGACCTCACTGGAAGTGTTAATGCCAGGGAGCCATTTTGCCAGAAGAGAAACAGGTTTTTCCTCTTCCATATGCTTTAAATCCTCTTTCAGCTGCCAGTCTATATAGGCAATAACAGCTGACCGGTAATCTGACTCCAGCAGACAGAATAAATCATCATATCTGCCATATACAGGGATTAGAGGCAGCAACTCCTTAAAAGGTAACTCCTGATTATGTAATGATAAATATTTAAGAATCGTTCGAAACAGGCGTCTTTCGCCCAATCCACCTCTGATATCCCTTGCATAGAATAGCCAGATTAATGCTGTTTTTCTATCTTCAAAATAAGCTTTCATAAACCGTTGTATAATTTCAGATTCTGAAGCATTTCTCAGGGAAGCGACGGCGAAGTTTAGATCAAGGAGACTTTTGCCTGTTGTTCTATAACCAATTGCGCCGTTTTCCGTAACAGACCTATTGAAATCATTGTTTAAGTTGTTTTTTAGTTGTTTAA
>DHOR01000050.1:16674-17080 GCA_002409995.1 Hungatella sp. UBA5385
TTAAGTTGTTTTTTAGTTGTTTAATAAAGTTCATAGTCTATACCTCCATATATAGAGACCTGTGGTACAAGGCGCTTTTTGTTTTCTTGAAAGGAAAATTTTGATTGCTGTCAGCGCCTTTTTAATCAGTTACAGGTCGCAGGGAAGTGGGGTCGAACCACTGACACGTTAGATGGTTTGCTGTAAGTATCTTTTTCAAGACACCTTTTGCACTGCTCTACCAACTGAGCTATCCCTGCAAATCAAGACGCAGTATTCTTTTTCCCATAAAAAGTTATGATTGCTGTTTGCGTCTTAATTGATATTATACGGAAAATGGAAAATTTATCATATGAAAAAAGGTGCGAGAGTAAATAAATGGAAATAATACAGAAATTTAAAAGATGGGTTCGAGGATTTCACTGAG
>DHOR01000050.1:17234-35321 GCA_002409995.1 Hungatella sp. UBA5385
AAGGGTCGAACCCCTCAGTGAAATCCTCGAACCCATCAGTAAAAAATCACTTAACAGCAAGTCCGCTATGATAAGAATAGTTCCCCAATTCCTTCAGAATCTTATTATGGTCCAGAGCAGGAAGGGGCACAGAAGAAATAAGTTCTTCATTAAATAAATAAAATACATCATTGCATTTCTTCAGAGACTGATGGAACAGTTCCGGAAGAGATGCCTGGGAAGCGAGACGCCTGTCCCAGGGATTGCACCAGGTCTCATGGTCTAAGTTCATGGTTTTAACAGGATCGGGTGGAATATCAGTTACCAGCTTCTTGGAAGCAATGGGATTTCTTAATAATATAGATTCCACAAATTCGATGCTGTTCTTCTTCCAGCTTGTAGGGTCTGCTAGAGTGCGGCAGCCCAGACGCATGGCGATAATAGAACGGTACACCATTTTCGGAGTAACCTGATAATTATTTCTGTGATTAATGGGATAGTGAGCCTCATTAATACAGGAGGAGAGAAACTTGGATATAAACTGTTGTTCCTGTCCGTTTAAACATATGGTAGCCGCCTGGTTAAACTGGGACGGCTTTTTTTTCTTATATTTCATAAGAAGAAGGGCATCAATGTCATTTTCCAGTGTGGCGTGTAGAGCGTGGTAGTAATTGCTGGAGTTTTTAATATCGTATTCAATTCTTCCATATACATATGGGTGCACTATGGAATCTCCGATGTAATGGCAGAAAAATCCGCTGATATAAGAGATTGCCTGTTCTCTCTGCTGCTTTGATTGAATCTGAGACATCTGATTTAAGCAGGAGGCAAAAAACTCATTGACATGGTTTTCGTGCATATAAGAACCTACATTCCGATAATCTCTGTGACGCAGAATAGGGATATTATAGAAAAATATATCCGGTCCCTGAAGTCCCAGCTGATAAAGCCAGCGATATTTGGCAACAATACGCTTTAACTGGTTGTTGGGAAGATCATTGAAAGCCCTGACACCTAATAAGTAATGGGTGGTAAAACCGGGCATAATAGTCACCTCTCAATTAACTGTAAATAATCCTTTGCATACCTTGATTATATCATATGAAACTTAAAAATGATTAAAATTAAATGGAATTATTTCAAACACTTCTTAATAATGTCATGAAATCCCTATGTTTTGAATAAAACTTAGATAAAGCGTTAAGGGTGGTCCTATGATACATACAATCCATGAGCTGGTATGGGGAACATGGCTTCTTGCCCTGTTTCTTGGAATTGGAATATTTTACACATTAAAATCACGTTTCTTTCAAGTGCGAAAACTTGGCTATTGGTGGAAGAACACCATAGGAAGTATCAGGGAAGAGGAAGTCGAAGAGGGAGATGTATCAAAATTCCAGACAGCCTGTACAGCCCTGGCTGCCACCATTGGAACCGGCAATATAGTTGGAGTGGCTACAGCTCTCACAGCAGGAGGTCCCGGTGCCATCTTCTGGATGTGGGTTTCTGCTGCTATTGGTATGATGACCGGTTATGCAGAAACTATGCTCGGAATCCGATACCGCTACAAGGATAAAAAAGGTGCCTGGGTATGCGGTCCAATGGTTTATCTGGAAAAAGGTCTGAAGCTTCCCGGAATTGGCATGGTATACAGCTTTCTATGCATTATGGTTTCTCTGGGAATGGGAAGTATGGTTCAGTCCAATTCCATTTCGGAAACAATGGCATATTCCTTTCAGATTAAGCCGGAAATGGTGGGCATTATATTAACTGGTATTGTCTTTTTGGTAATCGCAGGAGGAATCAGCAGAATTGCCGTTGTCTCAGAGCAGTTAATTCCTTTAACAGCAGGATTTTACATCATTTTTTCTCTTATTATCATTATGTCCTGTTATGACCAAATTCCTGCAATATTTAAAAGTATTTTTTCAGATGCATTTCGCATTAGAGCTATAGTTCCAGGTACTGCGGCTTACGGAATCAGTAAAAGTATTCAATACGGAATATCCAGAGGTGTATTTTCCAATGAAGCAGGTCTTGGAAGCATGGCGGTTTTACATGGTGCAGCTGAAAATACCACTCCTTATGAACAGGGTATGTGGGCAATGTTTGAGGTGTTTTTTGATACTGTTATAATCTGTACTATGACTGCTTTTGTGATTCTCTGCATGACAGGAGGGGACCCGGCTGCTTCAGGGTATGATGGCGCGGCTCTTACTGCTTACAGCTTCTCTGTCAGGCTGGGAAGTCTTGGAGAGTATCTGGTTGCTCTTGCTATGCTGCTGTTTGCTTTTGCTACCATTATCGCCTGGTACTATTTGGGGAGACAGGCAGCAGGGTATCTGGCAGAAAGGCTGAAGGAGAGAGGAAGGCTTGTGATAGTTCAGAGGATTTTGAGAGGGAAGGTTTATACAGCCCTTTATCTTTGCGCTGTATTTACGGGCTGCATGGCAAAGCTTGAGACTGTATGGGAGTTTTCTGATATATGGAATGGGCTGATGGCTTTGCCTAATATTTTTGCTTTGATATTTCTGGCAAAAGAGGTGACGTTTCCGGAGGGGAAGGAATAAGAATAAGCTGCTGCAAGGTATGGAAAAACACTTTGCAGCAGCTTGTTTTGTTAGTTACCATCATAAGTATAAAACGGCAGCTTTATCAACATGTAAATCAGAGACTTCACCAACATAAATACCTGCTCAAAGAATCTGCACATTCATCAGGAACAAACTCTCCTCCTATCTCTAAAGGCATTTTCATATAAATACCATGAAAGTCTGAACCGCCGGTAACAATCAGCTTTCTTTTCATCGCTTCTAAAAGAAGCCGGGCCCTTATTTCAGGCGGATTGTCAGGATGATATACTTCCAGCCCATCAAGAAGAGGAGACTGAATCAGCTTTTCAAAAAGCTCTATATTCTTCTTCCTGATTTTTGCAGGATGAGCAAGAACAGCAATTCCGCCAGAGCTGTGAATCATAGAACAGACCTCTTCAAAAGAGCCATAAGGAAATTCATCCTCTTCATAGTAAGGAGCTCCTGTTGAAAAATACTCCGGAATCAGCTTCATAATCTGATCTTTTTCCAGATATCCATAGTCTGCCAAAACTCCAAGAAGTTTTCCTCTATAGAGAGGTCCGCCGCTTGCCCGGAGGAAAAATTCTTCTGTTGGAATGGCAATGCCGTTACTCTGCATTTTCTCAATCTGTTTTTTACTTCTCCTATTCATGTAATCCAGCAGTTTATTAGAATAAGATACAAGCAGGCTGTTATCAGGCTGGATACCATATCCAAGAACATGGAATTTTATCCCCACTTCTCTGGCTGTAAACTCTGCAGCAGGTATGTAGGAAATACCATATTTCCGGCTTGCCTGATGCTCCTGTGGGATTCCCAGCACAGTATCATGATCAGTCAGTGCCAGGGCTTTCAGTCCTTTTTCTTTTGCAGCAGAGAATATCTCATCTACCGTCATGCTCCCATCGGAAAAAAGGGAGTGGAAGTGAAAATCATAGTAATTTTTTCTCATTTTTGATTCAACACCTTTGCAAGTTCGCTGTTATGTTCTCCCAGATCCTCTTCCAATTCTTCGTCTTCCATATCATCCCATTTGGTAAAATAAGTGAGAAGAAAACCACCCAACACAGCCAGTATGTAGCCGATTACATAGTTTAGATGACCACCCTCGTCAATAAGCAGAGTGAGGAGAACACCGGACAGACCGATTCCAAGGCTTGCAACCTTTGTAACTGCAATATATGCACCGCCAAGCATGGAACCTAAGCAGGCAGTGATAAATGGTTTTCCAAGAGGCAGGGTAACACCAAACATAAGCGGTTCGCCAATGCCCATAATGCCAATTGGTATGGTACCTGCCAGAATCTGCCGCATTTTTTTGCTCTTTGTACGGAACCAGATGGCAATACCTGCTCCAACCTGACCTGCTCCAGCCATTGCCAGAATGGGGCGGATTAAATCTATGCCAGTAGAATCTAACAGTGAAGTTTCAATTGGTGTAATTGCCCTGTGAAGTCCGGTCATTACAAGAGGCAGGAAGGTGCCTGAGAGAACCATACCTACCAGAATTCCTCCTGTATCCACCAGCCAGGTAACAACAACAGCAAGACCATTGGTCAGGAATGCAGCAACCGGATAAATCACATAAATGGTTAAAAGTCCTGTGATAAACATAACAAGTGTAGGTGTAGCAATGAGATCAAGAATACTGGGCATTACCTTCCTCAGCCAGCGTTCCAGCATTGCACCGATAAAACAAGCCAGCAGAACACCGATAACGCCTGCAGCATCAGCAGTAAGAGGCTGACCGCTGACAAGAATCTTGCTGAGACCGCTGGAGGAGAGAAGACCAGCAATAGCAAGACCCAGAGCAGGGCTTCCGCCCATAACCTTAAACACATTCATGCCTACCATAATATTCATATAGCTGAATACTGCTTTGCCGATTACGCTTAGAATATTGATGAAGTTTTTATCAATGGATGGAATGTTGCCAAGTACCTTACTAAGACCATAGAGCATACCACAGCCGATAAATGCAGGAATCAGCGGAACGAATATATTGGATAGTCCTTTTAAGAAGTTTTTAAAAGGTGTATTATTTTTAGCCTTTAAATCGGCTTTGCGGGCTGCAATATCATCAACCTCCCCCACATTCATTCCAACAAGTTTGCCAAAGGCAGAGGATACTTTGCCTGCGTTGCCAGGTCCTAATATAATCTGGATCTGACCATTTTGTTCCACACAGCCCATAACCCCATTAATTTTTCCCAGACGGGTTTTGTCAGCTTTTGCAGTGTCAGCCACAGTAAGGCGAAGACGGGTGGAGCAGTGAGCTACGGAGATTACATTTTCTTTGCCGCCAATCAGAGGCAGAATTGCCTCAGCAATGGTTTGAAACTTATTATTTGCCATAACCTGACCTCCTATAAATAATTGCTTTACTTTTGGGATCTCCTTGTTTCAATTGCATTTCTTATGTGTCCATCTGATTGTTTTAGTTTTTGTCCGGCACTTTCTGCATCCATATCAAGAAGCAGCATTACAATGGCGGTTTTTACATTGCCATCTGCCTGCAGCAGCATTTCTTTTGCCTGCTCCCGGCTGGCAGAGGTAACTGCCATCACGATATTTTCTGCTCTGGTATGGAGCTTTTCGTTGGTTTGCATCACATCAACCATGAAATTCTGGTATACTTTGCCAATGCCCACCATGCTTGCTGTAGAAATCATGTTTAATATCATTTTTTGAGCAGTACCTGCCTTTAAACGTGTACTGCCTGTAAGTACTTCAGGCCCCACAATAACTTCAATTGCAGTATCAGCCACTTTTCCCACTGCACTGTTTTTATTGCATGCAATCGCAGCGGTTTTACAGCCTGTTTCTCTGGCGTATTTCAGTCCTCCGATGACATAGGGGGTTCTGCCGCTGGCAGCAATGCCGATTACAGTATCTGCTGAAGTGAGATTGATGGAACGTAAATCTTCAGCCCCCATTTGTGAATTATCCTCAGCTCCTTCCACCGCTTTTATAAATGCCTCATTTCCACCTGCCATCAGCCCCTGTACCATATAGTCCGGTGTGCCAAAGGTTGGAGGGCATTCAACTGCATCTAACAGCCCCAGACGTCCGCTGGTTCCTGCCCCTATATAGATCAGTCTTCCTCCTTTCCTTAAAGAATCTGTTACCCAGGTGATTGCCTCAGCGATCTGGGGGAGCACCTCATGTACCTGAGCTGCCACTTTTTCATCTTCTTTGTTCATCAGCCGGCAGATTTCCAGAGGTGACAGCATATCCAGGTTGCAGCTGTTCTGATTCCGGGTTTCTGTAGTCATAGATTTGATATCCAATGTGATGATTCCTCCTTTCCTTTTTGTCATGTTTTATTGCTGCCAAAGGGTTCTCCTGTATCCGTTACTTCCTTAGGTTTTGCAATATGGGTTTTGCTTAACTGCTGTAAAGAGTAATCATATTGCCTGTTTGCAAATGCAGTATAGAGAATATCTATTAAATTAAGCTGGGAGATACGTGAGGACATTGCACCGCTGCGGAAAAGAGATTCATTAGCAGCAACATAAAGCTGGTAATCACTGAGAGCAGTCAATGGAGAGATATCATAACGGGTGATAGAAATAATGGTTGCCCCAACTTCCTTCATGACTTTGGCACATTTGATCATTTCCACGGTCTGTCCTGAATAGGAAATAATAATCCCTACATCATTATGGTTCATATTGCGTGCTGTAAGCAGCTGGGAATGCCAGTCACTGTTGATGGTACAGGATTTATTGAGACGAAGGAATTTAAGATAAGCATCTCTGGCAACATTAAGGGAAGATCCGATACCGAAGAGGCAGATATTACGGCATCCCAACAATAAATCCACACATTGTTCCAATACTTTATAATCCAGCAGATTTTTTGTGCTTTCCAATGTAATCATGTTTTTATAGGTGATTTTATCTGCCATATCTTCCATGCTGTCATATTTGGTAATTTCCTGCTTTTCCACCTCTTGGCTCTGGGTCTGCAATGCCAGTTCATAGATCATTGCATGGCGGAATTCCTTATAGCCGTCAAACCCAAGCTTGCGTACCATTCGGGCTATGGTTGAGGCGGAAGCAAAGCTGTTTTTAGATAACTGGTGAACACTCATCACTGCCGTTTCCTCCGGCTGATCCAATATGAACTGGATAATGGATTGTTCTGCCTGACTTGCACTGCCTTTGTATTCTCTGAGACGAACAAATACACTTTTCATAATGCAAATTTATCCTTTCTGTATTAAAGGAGTTTTTTGTGACCTTTCTATAACTGCATTGTAGCTATTTGATATAGTTTATTCAAGATTATAAAGGATAAATGAAATCTTATTTCACATTAAGGTGAAAATTCTTATTATTTGGGGAATATGATGAATTATTCGGAATTCTGTAGATAAAAATAGGATAGATTAGAGAATTGCTGGAGATTTTATAGAACAAAAAAAGAAACTCTTAAAAAAGAGTTTCCTTTAAAAATTAAGGTGTTAAAAAAGGGAGGAGAGCTGATAATAATAATTACCAGCTCGAATATTATGAAAAAAATCTTATAAGCATTATTTGTTTATAAATACAGTATATCCATGAATCATGAAGAAATCATGTTAATTGTGTAAAAGATTTTTGGACGAAATATAAACAAAATGTGAACAGCTTCGCATATCTGTCGTTCCCCATTTCAAAATATTCCATTTATTGAAATAAGTCAGAACAAAGATATTGCCAGAATAGTTCCTATGTCCCAATGAACTTTCCGCTAGCGTTGACTGATACGCCGTGGTAAAATAAATATACACATAAAGACCTGCCACATAAGCCGGAAAACAGTCTAATAGCGGCAGATCAAGCCATCAAGCAGATGCGTCCAAGCTGATAACTGGAAGGGAGAGCACAGATTGAACATAAAATGGTTAAAAACGGCTGTTCCAGTTGCAGTAATATTACTTACTTCCGTAATATTGCTTGCTTCCATAACTATAATTGGCAGCAAACCCAAATCAGACATTATTTCATGGTTTGAAGCAGACATTGACAATGATAACAATAATGAACTACTAATTATTACCACCACCGACCCAGATATGACATTAGAAACCGGCGAACCTTATGGAGTATACATAAAACTATATTCCGACTATAAAATTGTGAATAACAAACCAAATTTAAAGAAAAACCATGAGCCGGATTACGTATTCGACCTCTCAGAGATAAAACCTCTGAAAATACAAGCAGGAGACATTAATGGAGACGGTATTATCGAGCTTGCAGTATGCGTCTATAAAACCGCTGAATTTCATCCGGTTTTAGCCAAACGTCCCTTTTTTTACGATATAACAGATGGGGAGCTTGAACCGATCTGGCTGGGTTCCCGGCTGGCAAGGCCATTTGTGGATTACATATTGTTTGATGTGGATCAGGATGGCATTGACGAGATCATTTCCATTGAGTTAACAGAGAATAAGAACAAGATGATTGTTATATATGACTGGAAAGGCTTTGGCTTTGAAGTCAAAACTCTTTCAGATGAACTGGAGGGGGAAATTGCATTTTTAACTAATATAAACTGCAGAGATGATAGTATACTGGTAGAGATTGAAGGAGAAAAATATCAGCTGGATTTGGACGATAACAGGATCCTGTTGAGTATATATTAAGGAGGAGGTAAGATCATGAACAAAAAAATTCTATTTGCTTCGGTTATGTTGCTGGCGATATTATCCATAGCCGGATGTGCAAAGCCCTCGGGTAAGACAGAAGAGTCTGTGCAGACATCTTCATCTATTGCCACAGAACCTGAGGAATCTGTATCAGAAGAACTGGAGACTTCCGCAGAAACGGAGCAGCCCACTGAAACCACTACCCAAGGCATATCTTCAGAACCAGGCAAAATGAAGCTTGATTTCAAACCAGGTTTCCATATATCCGGTGATATTTACAACCCCCTGGAAATTCATGCAAGGGCTTCTGAATACACCATTAATGCCGATTTGTCAAATGTAGAAAATCTGGATCAGTTTTCCAATCTCACCCAGAAGCAAAGGGAGATGATTGCTAAAAATGGCTTTGTAGTAACGCCTACAGATTCAGAACAATTATTTTACGTGTATGAGGATAATACATACAAAAAGATTCCAAGTTTTGTTACAACGGATTCGGTACTTCAGGTGTATCATATTTTATATGATTATTCCCTCCGCAGTCTGGAGAATGATTATTTTTACAATGACCTGATTGTGCTGAATAACACCATGATTAAGCAGCTTCTGCTGGAATATGATTACGCAGAGAATGCCGAAATGAAAAAAACCATCATGACGATGCTGGGCTATTTCGGCGTGTCCAATCTGGCTCTGGGAGAGTCCCTTCCGGCAGAATTCCCTCAAGCACTTGAGAAGCTGGTTAAGCAGGAATATGACCTTATTTCAAAGGCGGAAGAAGTGGAGATGTCACCTCTGCTTGGTTTCGAAATTGATTACTCTCTTTTTAAGGTAAGAGGTCATTATACAAGAAGTGAGGAACTGGGGAAATTCTTCCGCGCCATGAGCTGGTATGGCATTGTACCTATGCCCTTCTATGATACGCATGGGAAGAGAGATGAAGCATCAGCTATGAAGGCCATTGTAACCACACTGGCGCTGTGCAGAGCACCGGAAGACAGCGGAGTAAAGCTGTGGGAGAATATTTATAGCACAACCAGTTTTTATGTTGGGGAATCAGATGATATCACTCCTTATGAAATCGCAATGGTTATTCAAAAGGTATATTCTGACACGCCGGATATCAATGAAATACCGGAGAAGATGGATGCATTCTATGACGAATTAAAACAGCTGAGAAAGGCGGAAATTGTGAACAAAACACCTTATGCCATTACCCAGCTTCAGATGCGTTTTATGGGGCAGAGATACATTGCTGATTCGGAGATTTTGCAGAAACTTTCAGAGCCCAGAAAACGGCCTATTCCCACTGGAATGGATGTGTTTGCCGTTTTTGGTTCAGAACGGGCAGAGGAGCTTCTTGATGAAATCTATCAGCCCAAACAGTTATGGGATGGATATGAGGCGAATTTTAATGCCCTGAAGGAAAAATTCGGAAGCCAAACAATAGCAGAACAGACCAATAATCTGTACAACGGCTGGCTGTACTGTCTTAAAAGCCTGACAAGAAGAGTGGGAGAGGGTTATCCATTATTTATGAGAAACAACGCATGGGAGGATAAATCCCTGTCTACAGCCCTGGGAAGCTGGGCTGAAATCCGCCATGACACCATTCTATACGGAAAGCAGTCGGCAGCTGAATGCGGCGGTAATGAGCCGCCTGTGGGAATTAATTATGTGGAGCCAAACCCTGAATTCTTCAGCCGCCTTCTCTGGCTTACAGCTTCTACCAGGGAAAATCTGGGTGAAAGAGGATTGCTGAAGGACAGCATGGCACATAAGCTGGAACGTTTTGAATCAATGCTGGAATTTTTAAAGACCTGTGCCCAAAAGGAATTAAACGGTGAAGATTTAAGTCCTGAGGAGCACAATACTCTGGTGACTTATGGCGGCACCCTGGAGTATTTAAGCAGCTCCATTGCTGAGAGCGATAGCTGGCACCTCATAGAATCGGATACGGATAAAAATATGGCTGTCATAGCCGATGTCCATACCAGCAATGGCCGCTATCTTGAAGAAGCCGTAGGAACTGCAGCGGAGATGTATGTTGCAATATACCAGAATGGTAAGGTTTATCTCACCAGAGGAGCAGTATTTGACTATTATGAATTCATATCGGATAAGCGTTTCACAGACGAGGAATGGCAGGCACAGCTAAAGGAGTCTCAGCAGCCCCAGAGACCGCCATTTGTAAATTCCTATATGGATGAGATTGGAGGCAGTGAGGTACCCGTACCGGATACCCCATACTCATCAGGATGCTGAAACACAAGTATTTGTATGGTCTATTTATAGTAATCCTCGGTATTGCAGCATTTAGTTTATATGAAAAAGAACCGGATACCATTACAATATCCATTACAGGAGATATCATGCTCTCCAGAGGTGTTGATACCTATTTGCAGGAATATGGTTATGACTACCCTTATGAGGATGTACGTGAGCTGTTTCTCAGCGATGATTTAACCATCGGCAATCTGGAGTGTCCTATTACAGACAGCGGAAACCCAGCTGATAAAACGAAGCGATTCCTTTTTCGGGCAGATGTGGAAAATGCAGCCGCTCTAAAGCGCGCTGGCTTTGACTGCCTGAATCTGGCTAATAATCATTCCATGGATTATTTAAGCAAAGGACTTCTGGATACAATGAATCATCTGGAGAGCAGCGGACTGGCTTATGTGGGGGCAGCGGAAAATGCCTCCACAAGCACAGCCTATACCTTTGAGAAAAATGGCATAAAGGTGGGAATCCTGGCTTACAGCGCATTCCCGCCTGAGGGTTTCTTTTACAATAAAGATGAGCCTACAGTCCGGTATATCAGCACTATGGATCTCTCTGGGCTGGAGGCGGATCTGGCTTCCTTGGAATGTGATTTTAAAATGGTTTATTTCCACTGGGGTGTGGAGTATCTTCCGTATAAGAGCGAGATACAGGAACAGCTTGCAAGAACAGCAGTTGATTCAGGGGCAGATTTTGTGGTAGGGACTCACCCACATGTATTGCAGGAAAAGTCGATTTATAAAGATACCTATATTTACTACAGTCTGGGAAATTTTATTTTTGACAGTCAGATTCCTCCGGGAACCGATGAGAGCATGATTGTGCAGCTTACAGTGGGGAAGGAAGGTCTGGTGGACATAGCGGAAATTCCTCTGGTGATAAAGAGAGGGAAGCCATCAGGTGTTGGAACCCAGTCGTCCCAGGCAGCTGAAATTCCTATGGAACCGGAAGAAACTACAGAGTCAGAAGAAATTACGGAGCCAGAAGAAACAAAGAAACCAAAAGAAGCCTCAGAGCCAGATGAAACCATAGTAGCAGAGACGCTCCCGCTATTTCTGGAAAGTTTATCTGGTCTTGAAGCTGGAACCGTCATTGCAGCAGATAGGCTGGATTTCTCCAATATTGATAATTATTTTATGTTCTGGGAGATAGAGGAGGGGGATAATCTGCATGAGCGTATTAATGGCAAGTCCTACCAGATCAACGATTCCGTACCTCTAAGTGCATTACGATACTTGAAAATGCCCCACTATAACTATAATGGGGAGATTCAGGTTGGGGAAATGATTGTGAATAAAGAGATTCAAGAAGATGTTTTCAATATTTTCAAGGAACTATTTATGGAAAGATATCAGATTCAGTCCATGTACCTGATTGATAATTATTGGACTGGTGATTCGGATACCACAGATGCGGCTTCTATTGATGTGAATAACACCTCAGCATTCTGTTTCCGTCAAATATCAGGAGGATCCAAGCTGTCTAATCACGCCTACGGAAAAGCCATTGACATTAATCCCCAGCAGAACCCTTATGTATCCTACAGCAGCGGTTCGGCTAAATGGTTCAATTCAAATGCTAATGATTATATTAAACGAGATACAGGGCTGTCCCATATGATTACCCATGATGACCTGGCCTATAAGGTATTTAAAAAGTACGGATTTCAATGGGGAGGCGATTGGAGCAGCCCTAAGGATTATCAGCATTTTGAAAAAAAGTAATACTTGAAGGTTAATCTAACAGTAGGACCAACGTAGCTATTACAATGTAAAATCAAATCAACTAAATCCACAGATAACTGGTATTAATTAGGAGGAATTATGAAAGAACTTGCTTATTATGATGGAGTCATTGGAACACCTGAGGAACTAACCATACCATTTAATGATCGGGTCCATTTTTTTGGAGATGGAATCTATGAGGCAACTATTGGAGGCAATGGCAGATTATATTTGCTTCAGGATCATCTGGACCGTTTTTATTCCAGTGCCAAAGCGGTTGACATAAAGATTCCTATGGAAAAGAATGACCTTGGAGAACTGCTGACAGAGCTTTTATCCAAAGTAGAAGGTACCACACATTTTATATACTGGCAGGTGACAAGAGGAGTTGCTGCCAGAAATCACATTTATGATAAGAATCTGACAGGAAAACTCTGGGTGATGATACGCCCCATTAAACTGCGTGATCCTAATGAGCCGGTTAAGCTGATCACAAGAGAAGATACCAGATTCCTACACTGTAACATCAAGACTCTCAACCTTCTTCCCTCGGTAATGGCTTCCCAGGAAGCAGCAAAATCAGGAGCTTATGAGGCAGTACTTCACAGGGGAGATGTGGTGACAGAGTGTTCTCACAGCAATGTTTCCATATTAAAAGATGGCGTTTTTATCTCCCATCCTAATGATCATCTGATTCTCCGTGGTATCTCCAAAACCCATATGATTGCAGCCTGTTACAGTCTGGGAATCCAGGTGTTGGAACGCCCCTTTACCCTTACAGAGTTGATGGAAGCAGATGAGGTAATTGTAACCTCTTCCTCCAATTTCTACCTTTATGCAGAGTCTATCGATGGAAAACCAGTGGGCGGAAAAGACCCTGATACATTAAAACAGATTCAGGAAGCAGTGATTTTAGAATATCTGGAGTATACGGGGAAGAAAAGCATATTTGATTAGGAGCGAATTAAGGAAAGAGCAGAGTTCATCTTTTTTCTCGAATACCTCACCTGATTTTGGTTAATAAAAAACCAACTACCGAATCTTGATAGTTGGTTTTTTAAAATTATAATACTATTAAATTAAGTATTAACATTATTGCACCTACTGCCATAAATACGTAACCAAAGTTTTTATTTCTCTTTTGTCCTTGTTCTACGCTCATGCCTTCAGGAAGTTTACTTTCATCAACATTAACATTTCCAAAAGCAAATCTTATTCCAATGATCAGTACAACAATTGGAAATAATAGAATAAGCATCTCATTTTCCCCCTTTGTATTGTTATACTTAGTATAATACCTTAATCTCTACCAACTATCAATATTGACAGCAGAGGAAACAAACTTCCTCTGCTCTAAAGGTTATTCGTTATAGTGAATTCTCAAATAAGGGTTCAATATATTCTGCAATAAAATCAATGCTGTCCTTAACCTCTGGCATAAAAATACAAGCCATAGATACAACCATGTTTTTCTCAGTATTGACATAAATTGCATTTCCCCCATCTCCCAGGGCTGCGTAGACATGCTTTTTATCATCAATGATCCACCACAGATAGCCATAAGACAGCCCGTTCCAGTCAATGTGTACCTTAGTACTTTCGTCGATCCACTTGGTTGATATTATCTGCTTACCTTCCCATATTCCATCATTTAAGTACAATTGCCCGATTTTCACCATATCCTCAGGTATCAGAAATAGCCCCCAGCTTGCCGTATTTAACCCCTGTGGATCCACCGCCCATCCATAGGTATTTTTATCATTCATAGCTGCCATATGCTCTTCTTTAGTACGCAATACCACATTATGAGGAACATTGATTCCCAGTGGTAAGAATAAATGCTCTTGAGCGTATTCAAGAATAAGCTGTCCGGTTGCTTTAGCAAGAATACCTGACAGGATATGTGCCCCTATGATAGGAGAGTACATAAATTCTCCTGTATATTCGCCTCCTAATAAATCAAGGGCAGTATTTATCCAGTTCTCGCTTGCGAAAAACTCCTCATATGGTTCAGACTCATATTTAAATGGAGCAGTCATGGTAAGTAAATTTTTAATTGTAATGCTCTGTATTGTTTTTTCGCCTGTTTGAACCGTGTAATCAGGGAAAAAGTCTAATACTTTTTGATCAACACTTTTAATATAGCCTTGATCAATGGCTATACCAATCAATGCGGAAATTATACTTTTTGTCACTGAATACACATGGACAGCGTTAGTGGCGTCGTATCCATTAAAATAGTTTTCATATAATTTTACACCGTTTTTTTGTATAATCAGGCCTGTGATATTTTGATAGTCTATGTTTATCGTCTTTTCAAGTTCTTTAATTTTTTCTTGATTCATTCATTTTTTCTCCTTCAAATGTAATAAAGGATATCCTTACAATAAAGCATAAATGCATTAAAAATCAAAAGCAAGTACTTTTTAAAAATGTTTTTGTGCAGGCTCTTAAAGATTTAGAATAATAAAAAGAAGCGGTGGTTAGCGATGTTAGCTTGACTGCCGCTTCTTTTTATTACAAAACCGTATCAGGTCTAAAAGATTCCTGAATCCTGAAATACTCATCATACTGAGTAGAACGCAGCTTCTCCAAAAACCACTGCATCTCCTTCGTAATTGCTCTGTTTTTGGAATAAACCACTGCTTCTAAAATGGCCGGTGCACCTTCACAGGGGATGGCCACCAGATCATGTGCTTTTAAGATATGGGGATGGGTGGAAATTGTCCAGAGATAACTGTCCTGACAGCTGGATAAAACATCCATCATAGTTCCCCTGTCACTAACTGCAATTCTGCGGTGATTTTCCTCAATGGGAATAATATCAATTTCTAAATCTGAATATACCACTCTTGTATATTGATTTAACATCTCCATTGTGATCATAGAGTGTTTTGCCAAAGGATGATTGGAAGACATAAGAACGTATGTATCCACTTTCCATAGCAGCTCCATAATAAGTCTATTTTTTCTGGCAAAGCGTTCATATGATTTATAATTAATTTCATCAAAGCTGATACGTCCCAGATCAGCCTGCCCATCGGCAACCGCCTCCATAGCCTTTAAGGATGTAAGTTCGCTCAGTTTTAAGTTGACAGAAAGATCAGCGGGCAGTTGGTTATAGTAGTCGCATAAAATTCTGACAACATAAGAAGATCTGGTACATGCAACATTAAGCGTTGCTGTTTTACGTTTCTGATCCTTAAATATAAATTCCAGTCTGTCTATCTGGCTGATAATAGATTTTGCATAGGAGAGAAACTCCAGCCCGTCTTCTGTTACTTCCACGCCTTTGGCAGTTCGGTTAAAGACCGTAATCCCTATTTCCGTTTCTAATTCTTTTAATGAACTGCTTAAATTTGGCTGCGACATGAAAAGATTGGCGGCTGATTTTGTGATAGAACCTGTTTTTTCAATCTCTACTACATAACGCAATTGTTGCAATGTCACAAAAATTACCCCCTTAAATTGTATATATATTGGTACATAAATATTATATATTACTATTGGAGTGGAAACAAGTGGTATAATATACAATATAAGACAAGAAAAAACATAAAAACAGTAAAATAAATTTATTGCACATTAGAGGAAAGGAGACAGGCAATATCTGCTGTTAGTTACCGGTTATTTTAGGGAGAAAAATAATAATAATAATAAAATGAAATGAAAGGTGGAATTCACATGGGGTTTTATGAAGTAGCTAATCATCCATTAATATACGGTCTGGTTATTGCGGGACTTGTTTATGTAGCTGTAGTTGCACTTATTTCTGTTAGAAAATCATGGAGAAGGGCAAAAGAACTGGGATATACATCTGCTCAGCTAAAGAGAATCGTCAGATCTTCTGCAACATTTAGTGTAGTACCATCTATCGCAATTGTTGTGGGATTCTTCTCATTGGCAGCCATGCTTGGAATTCCGTGGCCATGGTGGAGACTTTCTGTAGTAGGCTCAGTTACCTATGAGATCATGGCAGCCAATATGGCACTGGGTGCAGCAGGAGTTGATTTAGCCAATGCAACTGGCGGAGATTTTATATTAATCATGTTCGTAATGTCATTGGGCATTATTGGGGGTCTGGTGTTATCCCCTATCTTTGGAGAAAAGATTCATACAGGGTCTATGAAAATGAAAGAAAAGGATGCCCGCTGGGGGGCTCTTGGCAATAGCGTTTTTATGCTGGCTATTATTGTTGCTTTCGTTATTCCGATGTTTTTTGATGGTCCGGTTAAGCTTCTTACTCTTCTTACAAGCTGTATTGTTTCATATGTATTAATGAATGTTTCAAGAAAATATAAAATTGCATGGCTGGGGAATTTCATTCTTGTATTTACCATGCTGATTGCCATGGCTTCTGCAGTTTTATGGCAAGCCTTATTAGGTTAAAAGAGGAGGATGGACTATGAGCAAAGAAAATACCAATAAAACAATAATGACAAAAGATGAATATATTCATTCTATGCATAAATTTGGCCGCAGAATTGCAATTCTTACCATTATTATCATGATTGCAATGCCTACCATTGCAGGAATTTACTTTAAATCAATACCTAGTATATCAAAAGTTTTAGCCACCAGTGTAGGACTTCTGGCAATCTTTATTCCTACTAATATTGGAGAGGTTATTTCTTATACGCCTGTATTGGGAAGCTCTATTTATCTTACATTTATTACAGGAAACTTAGCAAACCTAAAACTTCCTGTAGCAACCAATGCCATGAATACTATGGATGTGGCTTATGGTAGTGAAGAAGCTGATATATTCAGCTCCATTGCAGTAGGAGTTTCTTCCTTTGTCACAATTTTAACAATTGCAATCGGCGTTGTACTGATGATTCCGCTGAAACCAATTCTGGAAATGCCTGTTGTAAAAACAGCAACAGCTTATATTCTTCCTGCTTTATTTGGTAATCTTGTTATTTCCTTAATGAGTCCCAAATTAGGTGGTGGAGTCAGCTCTCCTAACCGTATGCTGGGTGCTATAGGACCTGTTTTGATAGTTGCTGCAGTGGCAGCTCTGGATAAATATATTTGGCATCTTGGAATTATGTCCCGTTATCAGGGAATTGTAGTAATTGCTCTGCTGATATTGCTGTATTTCAGCACTAAGGTTCTGTATAAAAAAGGAATTATCAAAGTATATCTCCGGGGTGAAGAGGAAAGTAAATAGAATGTGGTAGTAAAACACGAGAAGCTGCTGTCTTTATGGCAGCTTCTCTCCCATAAATGGAGGAAATAAAAGAATCATACAACACAAATAAAGGAAAGGAAGTAACTAAAAATGGATGCAAAACAGAGAATTTACAATATTATCGATGAAAAGAAAGCAGATTTTATCAAGGTTTCCGATGCCGTCTGGGAGGCAAATGAAACCCGTTTCAACACAAAGGAATCCTCAAAAAGCTTTTATAAAGTTCTGGAAAATGAGGGATTTACCATTGAAACAGGTCTTGCTCACATGGAATATGCATTCTGTGCCACCTATGGAAGCGGTTCTCCTGTTATTGGCATACTTGCAGAGTTTGATGCACTTGGCAATATGAGCCAGGTCTGTGATCTGGGAGAGAAGAAACAGGAGATTGATGGAGGCAATGGTCACGGCTGCGGGCACAATGTATTAGGAGCAGGCGCACTGGCAGGTGCAGTTGGAATTAAGTCCTATATGGAAGAGAACAAGATTCCGGGAACTATTAAGCTCTTTGGCTGTCCGGCAGAGGAAAGCGGATATGGAAAGTCATTTATGGCAAGAGACGGAGTCTTCGATGGTCTTGACATTGCCCTTACCTGGCACCCGTCTGACACAAGCAATGGATGGTCTATAAGCAGTCTGGCAGTTTATCAGGCTTATTATAACTTTAAAGGTGTATCCTCCCATGCAGCAGCAGCACCG
>DHOR01000050.1:35509-68904 GCA_002409995.1 Hungatella sp. UBA5385
CCTCCCATGCAGCAGCAGCACCGGAGCAGGGACGAAGCGCTCTTGATGCAGCAGAGCTTATGAATGTGGGAGTTCAGTTCTTAAGAGAGCATATAGTGGATTCAGGAAGAGTTCATTATGCATTTATGGATGCAGGCGGTGAATCGGCCAATGTTGTTCAGCCTTCCGCCAGTTTATATTACTTTGTGCGTGCCAAAACGCTGGAGGAAGCAAAACCGATCTTTGACAGAGTCACAAAGATTGCCAATGGTGCGGCAATGATGACAGAAACTGAAGTGGAGATGGTATTTGACTCCGCATGTGCCAACTATATTCCGAATAAAGCTCTGACAACAGCAATGTATGAAAACCTTCTGGAGACAGGCAGCTTAAATCTGACTAAAGAAGAAATGGAGTATGAGCGCAGATATTACGACTCCCTGCCCCCTTCCACAAGAGACCGTTTATATAGCAGGGCAAAAGCTGCATTTCCTCAGCTGTCTGAAAAAGAGTGGAATGAAATGGCAGAAAGCCCCATATTAGAACGCCCTATGCCTCTGGTGTTTGCTGATGCTGCATCAGGCTCTACTGATGTGGGGGATGTGAGCTGGGTGGTTCCAACTGCTCAGGTTACAATCGGTTTTGAACCACAGGGAACTCCGGCTCATTCCTGGCAGTGGGTTGCCAACGGCAAATCATCTGTAGCACACAAGGGAGTGCTGGCAGCAGGAAGAGTCATTGCTGCAACTGCCTTTGATGTTCTCAATAATCCTGAATTATTACAGCAGGCTAAAGAAGAACATACTAAGATGCTGGATGGAAGAAAGTATGTATCCGGAATTCCTGCAGATGTCCGGCCTCGTTAATAGATAACAACTCTTTACTTTTAAAGGTGATGAATATGAAATATAAAAGCGTATTTGATATTATCGGTCCTGTTATGGTAGGCCCCTCCAGCTCCCATACAGCCGGAGCTATCAGAATCGGTCAGATTGCAAGGAAGATATTCGGCAAAGAACCGGAAGAGATAGAGGTTCATTTCTATGGATCATTTGCAGAAACTTATAAGGGACATGCCACTGATGTTGCAGTGATTGCAGGTCTTATGGGATTTGCAACTGATGACATAAGAGTTGGAAGCTCCATAGAGATTGCTGAGGAAAAAGGAATCAGGATTCATTTTTACAAAGAACAGGCACATACAGAACATCCCAATACGGTCGGGTTAACATTAAAGTCAGCACAAGACCGGATGGAGATTGTAGGCATTTCCGTTGGAGGAGGAGCTGTTCAGATTACAGAGCTGGACGGCTTTCCCCTGAAGCTGTCAGGAGAAAATCCTGCAATGGTAATACTTCATAAAGATACCTATGGTGTAGTGGCTTCAGTGGCAGCTGTGCTGATGCGGCACAAAATTAACATCAGCCATATGGAGGTATCAAGAGCGGATAAAGGCAGCGATGCACTTATGGTAATAGAAACAGATCAGATTGTAAGCCAGGAGGGGATCGATGAAATCACAGGGGAAGATCATGTAAAACGGGTGATTATCCTTGATGAATAATGTTAATACAGACAGGAGGGAAAAGGATGTTCAAAAACATAGCCGAATTAGTTTCTCAGGCAGAAACCTCTGGTAAAAAGATCTATGAAATAATGATAGAGCAGGAGATGGAGGTAACAGGCAGAAAAAAAGAAGAACTTCTGTATACCATGGGTAATAATTATAAAGCAATGAAAAATGCTGCCTATCGCGGGATACAGGGAGTACATTCCACCTCCGGATTAACAGGTGGAGATGGTAAGAAACTACAGGATTACTTAGAGAAAGGTACCTTTCTTACAGATACCACATTTTTAAAGGCTCTTACCTTTGCAGTTGCCACCAATGAAGTTAATGCTTCTATGGGGGTCATCTGTGCCACTCCAACGGCTGGGTCCTGCGGAGTGCTTCCTGCTGTGCTGCTGGCAGTGCAGGAGAAGCTTGGGCTGCCTGATGAAACAGTGATTTATCATTTATTTACAGCCGGTGCCATTGGATATGTAGTAGCCAATAATGCCTGTATATCAGGTGCAGCAGGAGGCTGTCAGGCAGAGGTTGGAACAGCCAGTGCCATGGCTGCTGCTGCGGTCACTGAAATGGCAGGCGGAACACCGGATCAGGCAGCTCATGCCATGGCAATCGCCTTAAAGAATATGCTGGGCCTTACCTGTGATCCTGTGGCAGGACTTGTAGAGGTTCCCTGCATTAAGAGAAATGCAGCAGGTGCCTCCAATGCTCTCACAGCAGCAGAGATGGCTCTGGCAGGTGTAAAAAGCAGAATCCCCTGGGACGAAGTCATCGGTGCAATGTACCAGATTGGACAGGTAATACCCGTCAGTTTAAAGGAAACAGCACTGGGCGGACTGGCAGCAACACCAGAAGGGCTGAAATGGAAAAAAACACTGGGTCAAATCAAACAACAAAATTCGACATAAAATGCGCAGAATAGAAACAATTACGAAAAATGAACAAGTTGTGAACAAAATAACCGTGAAATCTTAACAAAAAATTAACAGAAAAAGATGAAAAAATGTGCTATTATAACTATTAGTATAATAGAGGAAAATTTTTATTTTTCAGAAAACAGGAGGTTGAAGGTGTCATGGGTAATTTAAACTTATTTTTATTCATTTCCGTTCTTGTTTCTATTTTAGCGTTTGCTTTTGCGGTCTGGTTGTACCGATGGGTAGTTGCTCTTCCTGCGACGAATAAGCGGGTTGAGGAGATCGGTGGTTACATCAGAAAAGGCGCTAATACATTTCTTCGCAAAGAGTACACTGTTTTAGTTAAGTTTTGTGGTGTGGCAGCTCTCTTGATTTTCTTATTTTTACCAGCACCTATTTGGCAGACAGCATCCATTTTAGACAATCTGGTTATTGTTATTGCTTACATAGGCGGAACTGTTTTCTCGGCAATTGCCGGCAAAATCGGAATACAGGTAGCCACGATTGCCAACATGAAGACTGCAGAATCAGCAGAGAAGGGTGGGTTAAAGCCTGCATTTCTGGCAGCATTCCGCGGTGGTGCAGTTATGGGTATGGCTGTAGTTGGAAGTTCCCTTCTGGGAGTGACCCTTGTTATGTTCCTTACAGGGGATTCAACTGCTTTGCTGGGATTTAGCTTTGGTGCCAGTTCTCTTGCTCTGTTTGCTAAGGCCGGAGGCGGTATTTTTACTAAGACTGCTGATATCAGTGCTGACCTTGTAGGTAAGGTTGAGTTGGGAATCCCTGAGGATGATCCTCGTAACCCTGCAGTTATTGCTGATAATGTAGGCGATAACGTAGGTGACGTTGCCGGAATGGGAGCAGACTTATTTGACTCTAACGTAGCTTCTATGGCATCTGCTTTAGTTATGGCCATTGCTTTGGGCAAGAAGATGAATGTTGATTATGCAGCTATGGTATTCTGCTATGCAGCTATGGGACTTTTGTCCTCTATCTTAGGCGTTATGGCAGCCCGTATGGGTAAGAAGGGTGATCCTACCATGGCTCTTAATATGAGTACTTATATAACCACAGGGATCTTTACTGCTTTAACAGCAGGTGCAACTCTCATATTCCAGTTTGACTGGCGTATCTGGGGTGCTACAGCTGTAGGTCTGTTTGTGGGAGTTATAATTGGAATTTCCAGTGACTATTTCACTAATGATGATAAGAAACCGGTACGTTATGTAGCAAAGGCTTCTGAATCGGGACCTGCATTTACAATTTTATCCGGTGTTTCCTATGGATTTTTAAGTGTTATTCCTGCTATGGTGGGAATTGGAGTTGCTGCTCTTGTATCCTATAATTTATGTGCTTCCATCGCTCCGGGAGACCCTACAGCAGGAATGTTTGGTATCTCCATGGCAGCAGTTGGAATGCTTTCTATCGTAGGAATGATTATTTCTAACGATGCTTATGGTCCTATCGCTGATAATGCCAGAGGACTTGTAGAGATGGGTAATATGGGCGAACAAGCTCTTGAGATCACAGACTCTCTTGACAGTGCAGGCAATACTGTTAAGGCTGTAACAAAGGGATTTGCTATTGCAGCAGCAGGCCTGACCATTATCTCCCTTCTTGGAGCATTTATGAGTGAGGTTAATGAGGCAGCAGGAGAGATTATCCTGACTGGTTTTGATATTGTTAATCCTACCGTATTCTTTGGTATGTTGGTTGGTGCTGCTGTTCCTGCTATTTTCTCTGCTATGCTGATGCTTGGTGTAGACCGTAATGCACAGCGTATGGTAGAAGAGATTCACCGCCAGTTCCGTGAGATCAAAGGCTTAAAGGAAGGGAAAAAGGGAGTAATACCTGAATATGATAAGTGTATTGATATTGCAACTGATGGAGCTTTGAAGGAACTGATACCTGCAGGACTTGTAAGTATTCTTATTACAATGGCAGTAGGTTTCATCGGTGGCGTAGAGGCAGTAGGCGGTTATCTGGCAGGCAATATTGTCAGCGGACTTTTACTAGCTCTGTTCATGAGTAACTCCGGCGGTTTGTGGGACAATGCTAAGAAGTATGTTGAAGCAGGCAATAATGGAGGCAAAGGAAGTGAAGCTCATAAGGCAGCTGTTGTTGGAGATACAGTAGGCGATCCATTTAAGGATACAGCCGGTCCATCCATTAACACTCAGATTACAGTAGTTTCACTGGTAGCATCTCTGATGTCATCCTTGTTCCTTGCATTCTCACTGTTTTAAAATCAGCGTTAGTTAGGATAAGGTTATTCAATTAGGGATAATATTATAATAGAAGAAGGACTTTGGTAAAGATTTTAACTTTTACCAAAGCCCTTCTTTTTATATGCTCATTTATATGCTCTATAAAGAAAACAAAGCCCATAATCGAAAAAACTTATAGAACTATCATTTTTAACTGTTTTACTTATAGCTATTAGTGCTATATAATTGTCAATAAGAATTATAGGAATTGTTGAATTATTAAAATAAACCAATAGGAAAGGAGCTATATACATGAAAGGAACACCAGTTGTAACTGAGATGAAAGTGATTCCCGTTGCAGGCTATGACAGTATGCTGATGTCACTATCCGGAGCACATGCACCATGGTTTACCAGGAATCTGGTCATTCTAAAGGATAATTCCGGTAATGTGGGAATCGGAGAGATTCATGGAGGGGAATATACCTGCAGCGTTTTGAAAGATTGTATCCCATTTGTACTTGGACAGCCTGTGGGACTTTACAGAAAGATCCTTGACAACATAAATAGAGGACGTTTTAAGAGCGCAGAAGAAAGTGATGGAGAGGGAATTCAGTCCCTTGATATTAATAAGCTGAAGTACGTGGTAAAAGCAGAATGGGCAATTGAATGTGCACTGCTTGATCTTCTGGGACAGCATTTAGATCTTCCGGTCTGTCAGCTATTAGGAAGTGGCAAACAGAGGGATAAAATTGAAACGCTGGGCTATTTATTCTATGTAAGCGATAAGAACAAAGTCGGCGCTGAACTTCCTTACATTGATGAAGCTGATTCTTCAGATCCATGGCACAGACTGAGAAGAACTGAGATGCTGACTCCTGAGAGAATTGTAGAGCAGGCATGTGTGCTTCAGGAAAAATACGGATTTAAAAACTTTAAGCTAAAAGGCGGAGTCCTTGCAGGCTCTGAGGAGATGAAGGCAGTAAAAGCACTGAAAAAACATTTCCCTGAAGCTAGAATTAACATCGATCCAAACGGAGCATGGAGCTTAAACGAAGCCATTGAGCTTTGCCTGGATACCAAAAATGATCTCACCTATGTGGAAGACCCCTGTGGCCCGGAAGCAGGCTACAGCAGCAGAGAGATTATGTCTGAGTTTAAAAATGCAACCAATATGCAGGTGGCAACCAATATGATAGCCACTGACTGGAGACAGTTCTACCATGCAACTCTGCTTAAATCCGTGGATATTGTTCTGGCAGACCCTCATTTCTGGGGCTTTGACGGAAGCGTAAGAATGGCACAGCTGTTAAATGACTGGGGACTTACATGGGGCTGTCATTCTAATAATCACTATGACATCACTCTTACAGCATTTGCCCATGTTGCAGCAGCAGTCCCAGGAACTCCGACAGCCCTGGATACTCACTGGATCTGGCAGGACGGACAGAATTTATTAACAGATACACCACTGATCAGAGATGGTTATTTAGAGGTGCCGGATAAGCCCGGACTGGGAGTAACCATTGATATGGATAAGGTGGAAGCAGCCAATAAACTGTACAATCAGATTCCCTATAAAGATAGAAATGATAAAGCAGGAATGCAGTACTTAATTCCAGACTGGAAGTTTGACAGCACAAAACCATGTCTGGTTAGATAACCTTTATATCGCAGAATACGGAGGCGATTTATACCAGCTTCTTGCGCCGATCAGTGAATAGCATTTACAGTTTATGGGACAGATTTTTTTTACAGGGCATCAGGTTCTTGTTCCTCAGTTAACAATGAAGGGCGGTAGAATCATGTACTGCCAGGCTGATTTTTCTTAAATAACAATGGTTGTAGGTTTTTTGTCTGTATGGTATACTATGGTAATTGTTTTAAATAAATTTACGTGAGGAAAGGAAGTAACCTTATGAATAACCCAGTAGTAACCATAACAATGGAAAACGGAGATATTATGAAAGCGGAGCTCTATCCTGAGATTGCTCCGAATACAGTGAATAACTTTATCAGTCTTATTAAAAAAGGATATTATGACGGACTTATTTTTCACAGAGTTATTAATGGCTTTATGATTCAGGGCGGATGCCCAGATGGAAATGGTATGGGAGGTCCGGGCTACTCTATTAAGGGAGAGTTCAGTCAAAATGGATTTACCAATCAGTTCAAACATGCGCCTGGAGTACTCTCAATGGCAAGATCCATGAGCCCTAACTCCGCAGGATCACAGTTCTTCATTATGCATAAGGATTCTCCACATTTAGATGGTGCTTACGCTGCATTTGGAAAAGTGACAGAAGGCATGGACGTGGTAAACCGGATTGCAGAGGTTCGCACAGACTATAATGACCGTCCAATGGAGGAACAGAAGATTAAGTCCATGATAGTTGAGACTTTTGATACAGAATATCCGGAGCCTGAAAAGTGTTAATTGAACGAGAGGTTTATCTGGAAGGCAAGCAATATCTGGTTACCATATCCGATGAACAGAAGGCCCTGCGCTCTGCATATGCAGAAGGCAGGGCTGTTATTGGTTTATGGGACAGGAACAAAGAGGGACAGAGTCTGGAACCTGCTGAATATCTAATTGAAGATATTGCACAGGCAGATGAACAGCTGCTGGAACGGGTGGTAAGAAGACGTTTCCATCTCCCCTGGATTATTGCAGAAACGAAACATCTTATAATCCGGGAGTTTGTGCCTGAGGATGCAGGGCAGATACCGGGAGATGAAGTATCAGGAGAAGATGACCAGGTCTTTCTGGAAGAAGAATCACTGAGAGTATACTGCAGCAGATACAGATTCTATGAATATGGTATCTGGGCAATCGTAGAGAAGGAATCTGGGCTTTTAGTTGGTAAGGCAGGACTGTCTCTATTTTCCTCAGAAGATAGCCAATGGGTAAAAGAGCGCACAAAAAAAGAAGATATCCCGCTGGAACTGGGATATCATATATTCTCATTATATAGGCGCAGGGGTTATGGGCGGGAAGCCTGTGAGGCGATTCTCACTTATGGCTCCCAACATATCTCCAATAAAATCTATGCCAGAATTCGTAAAGATAACAGGGCATCCTTAAAACTTGCAGAAGCTCTGGGTTTTCGCCTTATTCCTCCAGAATGTAGCGGATTAGAGCCACAGCTGTATCTGGGCGTGTGGTGTTGCTGACAATGGTGAATATGGGAGTCTTTAACGTTAGATCTGTTTTTTCACTGAAATCCTCTGCATCCAGGAGAATACCGCATACTGTCTGCTCTCCGGTTTCTTCTGCTGTTACAGTATATAACCTGTCCTCTACCTGCTCATAGAGATCATCAGGAAGGATATCCCTCAAATCCGTAAATCCACCCATAGAACCATAATGGTCAATGGTATCAGGAGTGCTGATCATAACATCCAGCTCCTTGCTGGCGATAATGGCTGTGATTTTGGCAAGCTGTGCATAGGTGTATTCAGTCATGGTTTCCGTATCAAAGGAAAGACTCATGGAGTAGTCCACATCAATCCGTGTATTCTCATCCAATCCGATATACTGACGGAAACCCTGATCAAAATATTCATCTGCAGCAACTTCTTCAGAAGGATATTGGCTGTTTATTACTACAAAGGAAATGGCTGTATCAAACCGGTTGTTATAAACAGCAGTACCTATGGAACCAACTAAAAATACGGCGAGAACAACACCGATAATCGGGAACTTATAATACTCCCAGATGTACCATATCTTGTCCTTCCATGACATATCCTTTAATTTGGTGCGTTCTTCCTTCATGGTATCTTTAAATGTCTTATCTTCGTAGGGGGTCATAGTCTTACGCCTCTCTTATTTTCATATGCTTTTTAGATTATACCACAATACGATTCGTTTGCTTGTGAAATAAGTATGAATTTTTCATGAATTAATACAGAACGTTTGCTTTTTAGATTTGTATCAGCTATAATATTTTCTGATTGTAACTAACTGAGAGAAGGGGTATGGCTTATGTTATCTGGTTTTTTTAATTACGATAATCCGGTTTGGCGGTTTATCGGGAAGTTTGGCGATCTGATTATTTTAAATATTTTATGGATGATCTGCAGTATTCCGATTTTTACCATTGGTGCTTCCACTACGGCTTTATATTATGTGACTTTAAAGCTGGCGAGGAATGATGACGGTTATACCATCAGGTCCTTTTTTAAATCCTTTAAGGAGAACTTCAAACAGTCCACAGTTATCTGGCTGCTTATGCTTCTGGCAGGGATAATTCTGGGAGTGGATCTGTATTTCTTTGCCCGTCTCTACACAGGAGCACAGACATTCCGTACAGTGATGCTTACTGTATTTATGGCACTGCTGATTGTCTATGTGGCTATATTTACTTATATTTTCCCACTGCAGTCACGATTTGTTAATAACGTGAAGAGAACATTTTTTAATGCATTTTTTATGTCTATCAGACATCTGTTTCATACCATTGGAATGATTGTGATTGATGTGGCAATACTTGCCCTGGCATTTCTTATGGTAATTCCACCCCTTACTATGGTTATGCTGCTATTTGGTTTCCCCCTGATCGCATTTATCAATTCCTATATTCTTACTCCTATTTTTAATAAGTATATGCCTAAGGAGGAGAGAGAAGATTCAGAGATGCGTCCTCTGTTTTCCGATGAAGAAGAGGAAGACGATTACAGCATATTGATGGGCAAAGGCGATACCAATGGGACTGGAGAAACTGAGGAAGTAAGTGATCAGGAAAATTCAGAGAAATCCTCAGAGGAAAATCTGTCTGAGTAATAAGATTCAAAGTGTTTTTAAAGTAAAATTAGCCGGAGAAGGTGTTGTATCATGCCTTTTTCCGGCTTTTTCTTTTATAAATCTTATTTGAAACTTTATAATTTAATCACTGGATGGACACAAAAAAACAGTATACTGATGCTGACAGATTATGGATTCCGGAGGTGGGATATGACAGAAGAAGAATATATCCAGTTTATCCAGCCTTATGAGGATGCTTTGAGAAGTATCAGAGTGAGGATAGAGGTGTTGAATAAGGACTACCGCAGAAAATACTCCAATTATCCTATTCATCATATACAGGAAAGGATTAAGCGAAAGGAAAGTGCTGAGTCCAAGCTTGTGAGGAATGGACATGATATCAGCGCAGAATCAGCCAGAGACCATTTGACAGATGTTGCAGGTATTCGGGTGATCTGCTATTTTGTAAAGGATATTTATGCAGTTACATCTTTGTTAAAGAAGCAGACCGATGTTGTGATAATAAAAGAATGCGATTACGTGAAGACTCCAAAGCAAAATGGATACAGAAGCTGTCATATTGTTTTAGGCGTTCCGGTTTATCATACAGATGGAATGGAATATTACCCTGTGGAGATTCAGCTTCGCACCATGTCAATGGATTTATGGGCAAGTATGGAACACAGAATCTGCTATAAAAACTGCCAAAAAGATGCCAAAGCTGCAGAACAATTTAAAACCTATGCAGAACTGTTAAGCCTGATGGAGGAAGAGATGGAAACGTATCTTGATTAATATAAAAGAAAAATAAGAGAACCGGCGCGGAGAAAACCGTTTGCCGGTCTTTTTCTTTCTCAGTAAGGGAATAAAGCTGATAAAAGACTTGTACTTTTTGCATTTTCGTACTATACTAAATACTGTATACAAAAAAATAAAAAAATACAATTGGGGAAATGATCTATGATAAAGCATCTTGGGCTTAAGGCCTACGGGAAGATTAATCTGGGGCTGGATGTTTTAGGAAGACGGGAAGATGGGTATCATGAAGTGAGGATGCTGATGCAGTCGGTGGGGCTTTATGATAAGATCGACCTATACTGGAAACGAACGCGTGGAATTGAATTGGAGACCAATCTATTCTACCTTCCTGTCAATGAAAACAATCTGGTGTATAAGGCTGCAAAGCTCTTAATGGAAGAATTTCATATTAATGATGGACTGAGTATCCGTTTAAAAAAGTTTATCCCTGTATCCGCAGGAATGGCGGGCGGAAGCAGTGATGCTGCAGCTGTGCTGTTTGGAGTCAACAAGATGTTTAATCTGGGGCTTTCTATGAAAGAATTGATGGAACGGGGAGTTAAGATCGGAGCAGATGTTCCCTACTGCATTATGAGAGGAACTGCGCTGTCAGAGGGAATCGGAGAGATTCTCACACCGCTTCCTCCTGTACCTCAGTGTCAGATTCTCATTGCCAAACCAGGCATCAGCGTATCAACAAAATTTGTGTATGAACATTTGGATGCAACGAATTTAAGCCCTGCAGACCATCCTGACATTGATGCAATCATTGATGCCATTAAGAGCCATGATATCTACGGAATTGCAGACAATCTTGGCAATGTTTTAGAGAAGGTCACCATTCCGGAATATCCGGTAATTGCAGAGATTAAAAATAAAATGATTCAACTGGGAGCGCTTAATTCTTTGATGAGCGGAAGCGGACCAACTGTATTTGGTATATTTACCAATCCCAGAGCAGCAGAAAATGCCTATGAAGAGCTGCGCTATGGAAGTTCCAAAAAACTGGCAAAACAGGTATATTTGACAAATTTCTATAATACAAAGGAGGTAACACGTCATGGGAAATGATTTAAAGGTTAATATGAATGAGTATCTGCCTCTGCGCGATGTAGTGTTTAACACACTGCGCCAGGCAATTTTAAAAGGAGAGCTGGCTCCTGGAGAGAGGCTGATGGAGATTCAGCTGGCAGACCGCCTTGGTGTCAGCCGTACTCCCATCAGAGAAGCCATCAGAAAGCTGGAGCTGGAAGGTCTCGTTCTTATGATTCCCAGAAAAGGCGCTGAGGTTGCCAAAATATCAGAGAAAAGCTTAAGAGATGTTTTAGAAGTGAGAAGGTCATTGGAGGAGCTTGCCATTGAGCTGGCATGCCACCGCATGGGGGAAGAGGAGATTACAGAGCTGGAAGATGCTCAGGAAGCGTTTAAGACAGCCATTGCCAGCGGAGATGCCATGAAGATTGCGGAAACCGATGAAGCGTACCATGATGTGATTTACAAAGGAACCGGCAATGACCGTCTGGTTCAGATCTTAAATAATCTTAGAGAGCAAATGTACCGTTACAGACTGGAATACATTAAGGATGCTGATAAACGTCAAATCCTTCTTGCAGAGCATGACCTTATTTTGAAAGCAGTCCGTGAGCGAAGGATTGAGGATGCCAAGAAAACCATGAGAGAGCATATTGATAATCAGGAGATTACAGTTTCAAGGAATATAAAGGAGCAGGAATAAATATGACTTTTAAAGAACGCTACCTGACAGGCGAGATTGAATTCGAAGCTATTGATGATTATGTGGAAGAGTGGAACAATAGCGACGATTCCCGTACACTGGCAGTGTATTTAGGGCTTGACGAGGAAGAAGAGGACATCTGGATTGAGGAAAGCGAGGAAGCCTTAAGGGAGCTTCTTGACAGTAAAAAATAAAATAAATATAAAAATAATCTTAAGAATATTAACACTTTCTTGACAAGGTGATAACGTGTCTCTATAATAGTGACATGTTGTCACCTTTTTATATTAGGGTGAATGATTCAAAGAGAAGAGGTGGAATATGCCCACGGAAAGGTTTTATAAGCTTCCCAAAGTAAAAAGAGATGTAATTCGGGAAGCCGCTATTGAGGAGTTTAACCGGGTTCCCTTTGAGAAAGCTTCCATAAATAAGATTGTAAAAACTGCAGAAATATCGCGGGGGAGTTTCTATACTTATTTTGAAGATAAAAGGGATTTGCTTGCATATATTTTTGAAGAAGCAGATGAAAGGCTGCTGCAGACCTGGCTGCAATGCGCAAAGGAATGTGGCGGGAATCTGTGGAAAACAGCAGAGCTTTTTCTGGAAGAGAATATGGTTCAAACTGAAAGGCGTTTTTTTAAAATAGTCAAGAACATTATTGTGCTTGAAGACTCTAAGAACATGGTCACAGGAATGTTATATTGTAAGCAAAAGGAAATGAAGGACAGCCGTCTGGATGTTATTATTGCATCTGCTGACTTGACAGGATTTCGCAGTAATGCCAGGGAAGAGTTTAAATTACTGCTGTTCATGATTGGCGCTTCCATTGCTGAAAGCATCGGCAGATATTGCTGGCAGCCGGAAGAAAAGGAAAACATAATAAAAGATTTTCGGAAAACTCTGAATATATTGCAGCATGGAATATATAAAAATTAAAATAACTTTGGTAAAATCGAGGAGAAAAAATGAGCAAAAAGAAAATAATAGCGATTACAGGCGGTGTTATCATCGTGGCAGCTTTAGCGGTTTTTACTATTCCCAGGATGTTTGAAGGTAAAAAGGTGGAATTGGTGGCTGAAGTTCCGCCTGCAGTTACAGTAGAGAATCCTGAACTTAGAACTATTAAACTGGACAGTGAGCTGATCGGCACTATTGAACCCGACAGCATTGTTTATGTAACTCCTTTAGGAGCAGGTGAAGTCACCAGCGTTAACGTCCAGACAGGAGACCAGGTACAGGCGGGACAGCTGCTGTGTGTCATCGATACCAAGCAAGTGGAAACGGCTAGAATCACTATGGAAACTGCCCGTATATCCTATGAGGATGCCAATAAGAATCTAAACAGATATGCAGTGCTGCATGCAGCAGGAGATGTGTCTGATGCAGATTTCCAGTCCATAAAGGATAAGGTTGAGTTGGCGAGACTGCAGTATGAGGGAGCGAAGCTTGGATATGATATTCAGCTTGAGAGCAGCCAGATAACAGCACCTATTGCAGGAGTAATTGAAAGCTTTAATATCAGTGTTCACGATAAGGTTTCCCAGCAAAGCGTTCTCTGTGTCATAGCAGGTGAGGGAAGCAAGGGGGTAACCTTTTATGCCTCAGAGCGGATTGTCAGCGGTCTTAATGCAGGAGACAGCTTAAGAGTGGAAAAAAGTGGTATGGAATATCAGGGAACCATTACAGAGGTTGGCACCATGACAGATCAGGCAAGCGGATTGTTTAAGGTAAAGGCAGCGGTTGCTGAAGGGGATTCCCTTCCTACAGGAACTTCTGTAAAATTATATGTGACTTCCCAAAAAGCTGAGAATGTACTGACTGTGCCGGCTGACTGCATATATTATGAAAATGGAATTCCATGTGTTTATACTTATGAAGATGGTATTTTACATAAAAACGTTGTTACGACGGGACTGGCAGATTCTATGTATATAGAAATCAAGGACGGATTAAATGCTGATGCTCAGGTTGTAACCACCTGGACATCAGAATTATATGACGGTTCCAGAGTTACTCTGGCAGAATAAGGAGGAACTAACATGGGATTGACCAAACTAGCCTTAAAAAGGCCTATAACAACATTTTTAGCAATTCTCTGTCTTTTAGTATTCGGCTTGTCCTCTGTATTTTCCACGAAAATGGAACTGACACCGGAGATGAACTTCCCTATGATGGTTATCAGCAGCATCTATGCAGGTGCAAGTCCTGATGATGTTAATGAACTTATTACCAAGCCTGTTGAGGAAGCTGTGGGAATATTATCCGGTGTTAAGAATGTACAGTCCATTTCTCAGGAGAACATATCTATCGTTATGCTGGAATATGAATATGGCACAAATATGGATAAAGCTTACTCAGATTTAAAGAAGAAAGTGGATAATCTGGATCTTCCTGATGATGTGGATGTTCCAAGCATCATGGAAGTTAATATCAATGAGATTCCTGCTATGACACTTTCTGTACAGAATCCTTCTGTAGAGAATATACATAATTATGTAACAGACAAGATTGTTCCTGAATTTGAGAAAATATCTTCTGTAGCAAGTGTAGATGTCAGCGGCGGTCAGGAAGGGTATGTAAGTATACGGCTGATACCGGAGAAGATGAACCAGTATCATTTGAATATGAATTCCATCAGTCAGGCAATTGCCAGCGCTGATTTTACATATCCGGCAGGAACAACAGGTGTGGGAAATCAGGATTTATCCTTAAGTACTGCTGTGGAATTTAAGACTGTGGAAAGCCTTAAGAAGATTCCTGTTGTGGCAGGTTACGGAAAGACCATATATTTGGAAGACATTGCAGACATTACCCAGACTGTGAAAAAACAGTCGGGAATCGGAAGATATAATGGAAAGGATACTATTACACTATCCATTAATAAACAGCAGAAGAACAGTGCAGTTGATGTGTCAAAAAGTGTTAATAATATGATGGAAACCCTGAAGGAAAAATACCCTTCTCTTGAGATGGTTGTCATACAGGATACCAGCGAACAGATCGTATCAGCTCTTGACAGTGTGGTAAATACCATGATAGCAGCCGTTGTTATTTCCATGGCTATTATCTTTCTGTTCTTTGGGGATTTAAAAGCTTCTCTTATAGTAGGAAGCTCCATCCCTGTTTCTATCTTAGTATCACTGATCATGATGTCCGCCATGGGATTTTCCATGAACGTAATTACCATGAGCAGTATTGTTCTTGGAGTGGGGATGATGGTAGATAACTCCATCGTTGTGCTTGAGAGCTGTTTCCGTTCCCATAAAGGACAGGGATTCCGGGAGTACTTAGAAGCTGCCATGACAGGAACCCAGGTGGTATTCCAGTCTGTATTGGGCAGAACACTAACCACCTGTGTTGTATTTATTCCTCTGGCAATGCTGGAAGGAATCTCAGGACAGCTGTTTAAGCCATTAGGATTTACCATTGTATTCTGTCTGGCTGCTTCTCTTGTTTCGGCAGTAACCATAGTTCCCCTGTGTTACAGCAGAATTCGCCCTGTTGAGAAGAGCAATTCCCCAATGGCGAAACCCATTGAGCTTATGCAAAATGGATATAGAAAAATAATTGATAAGTTTTTAAATCATAGATTTGCCATTATGTCAGTATCAGTGCTGCTTCTGGCTGCTTCTATCTTACTGGCTACCAGGCTTGGTTTTGTTCTTATGCCTGATGTTGATCAGGGAACAGTATCTGTTTCTGTAGAGGTTAAACCGGGACTTAAGATTGAACAGGTTGATGATATTCTTAAGAAGGTGGAAGGAATTGTTACAAAAGAGCCTGATTTAAAATCTTATATGGTAAGTTATTCCGGAAGCAGCTTTAGTATCTATAGCGCAGGTTCGGGAGGAAGCGCTTCTCTTACTGCTTATTTAAATGATGACAGAACCTTAAGTACAGATGAGGTTGTAAATAAATGGAAGAAAGAGATGAACCAGCTGGCTGACTGCAATATTACAGTACGCTCCAGCTCTACCATGAGCATGCTGACAGCTTCTGACGATCTGGAAGTCATTCTTCAAAGCGCCCAGCTGGATGAGTTAAAAGAAGCATCTGATCAAATGGTTGCTGAACTTACAAAACGTTCTGATTTAATCAAGGTTCATTCCACTCTTGAAAATGCAGCACCTGTAATCAGAGTATGGGTTGATCCCATTCAGGCATCTGCGGAAGGAATTGCACCTGCCAGCGTCGGCGGAATATTAAACAGCATGCTCAGTGGTGTGAAAGCCACAACTATGGAGATAGATAATCAGACGATGGAAGTGAGGGTGGAATATCCGGAGGATGCTTACGATACTCTCAATAAAGTGGAGGGAATCATGATTCCCAATGCTGCAGGAGGGGCAGTATCTCTCACCGACATAGCGAAAATAGGTTATGAAGACAGCCCTTCAGGCATTACAAGGATGAATAAACAGTACATGGTAACCATTTCCGGTAAATTTACAGAGGAGGTTACTGATGAAAAACAAAAGGCAGCAGCTCTTGAAGATATAAACCAGACAATTGTCAATAAGTATTTAAACAGTTCAGTGACAAGAGCGCAGAATACTGTAGATGAAAGTACGACAGAAGAATTTGTGGCTTTAGCCAAGGCTCTTGGAATTGCAACCTTTCTTGTATTTGTGGTAATGGCAGCCCAGTTTGAGTCTGTGAAGTTCTCAACCATGGTTATGACTACCATTCCATTCAGCTTAATTGGTTCCTTTGGACTCCTGGCAGTCTTTGGAGTATCTGTCAGCATGCCTGCTATGCTTGGGTTTATGATGTTAGTGGGTACTGTTGTAAACTCCGGTATTCTCTATGTGGATACTGTTAACCAGTATCGCATGACAATGGATAAGAGAACGGCTATTATAGAGGCTGGTGCAACCCGGTTAAGACCTATTTTAATGACTACCCTCACAACCATTCTCTCCATGGTGCCTATGGCTCTTGGAACAGGGAGCAATGGAGAACTGATGCAGGGGCTTGCCCTTGTAAACGTAGGCGGTCTGACGGCATCTACTATTCTTGCCTTACTGATGCTGCCGGTCTATTATTCACTTATGAGCGGCAAAACAGATACGGAACCTATGCCTGACTAAAGAAATATTTAAGAAATACTAAAGAGAAGATTCTTTGCTAACACCTGCCGTTCGTGTTATAATAGGAGCACTGATAAGGAGGATTTAAAATGAGAAAATGGAAACAGATCGGTGCATTTGCACTGGCTGCTGTACTTACAGTACTTGGTCCTGCCGCTGCATGGGCTGCAACTCCGGAATTCGGAAGAACGGCAGAGGAATGGGCTAAGCTAAGAGATAATGTAATGGAATATAATGAACTGGCAGGGTTGGTTCATGAGTATAATGTGACAGTTCAGAATAACCAGAGAGACTATAATGAGAATAAGAATAAGACCAGCGAAGAGATTGCACAGGATTTAAGGGATCAGGCAGATTCTATCCGTTCTACTATAAGCGGTGAAGATGATGCGGGCTCCATCATGTCAGATTCAATTGCAGAATCAAGCGCAAAGCAATTGGAGAATCAGGCTGATGATGTTTTAAATGACAGTGAGACTCTTCTTCTTACCTATCAGCAGACAGAGGCAACACTGGTATCTACGGCACAGACCAATATGATTGCATATCATCAGAATATACTGGAATTAGAGCTGCTGAAGAAGCAAAAGGAACTGTTACAGGTTACATATGAATCCACTCAGGCAAGACTGGCAGCAGGTATGGCGACCCAGATGGATGTTCTGGGTGCCCAGGAGAATTTGCTCAATGCAGAGGCAGCTATTCTAACAGCTCAGTCCCAGCTTGATAATACTAAACAGAAGCTGTGTGTCATGCTTGGCTGGAGTTTTGATGCTTCCCCTGTGATTCAGGGAATTCCTGCAGCAGATTTATCCAGAATTGATTCCATGAATCCATCTGCAGATAAAGCGAAAGCAATTGAAAACAACTATACACTGAAGATTAACAAGAAAAAGAAAGCCAATGCTTATAGCTCTTCTACAGAAGATAGTCTTACATCTACTATCAAAGATAATGAGCAGAAGATCGGAACTTCTCTTACCGCTGTTTATAAAGGAGTGACAGAGGCAAAGAACGCTTATGATCAGGCAGTAACCACTTTTGCTATGGAAACCAAGAATATGGAGGCGGCAGAACGTAAGTACCAGCTTGGCTCTATCAGCCGTCTGGAGTATATCAGCCAGCAGTTTATATTTGCCCAGAAGCAGATCGGTGTACAGACTGCTGAACTGAATCTCTTCCAGGCAATGGAATCCTATGACTGGGCTGTGAATGGTCTTGCAGGAGCTTAATCAGGGGTAAGGAGATTAGATATGAATATAAGGAAACGTTTTTGTTCAGCAGCTCTTGCTTCCTGTCTTGTTCTGGCTATTCCCATGCAGTCTATGGCGGCTCTGTCAGACTATGACGGGGAAACAGCAGCCAGACTTCAGGATAATAAGATGGAATTTGATGAGCTGCAGAATTTAATAAAAGAATATAATCCCAGCATTATTAATGCGAGAAATGAGCTGATAAGCGCAGAGAATGATAAGAACGCGGTTGTTGGCGGATTTCAGAGTGATATTGAGGACTTAAAGAGCACTCTCATTGATTTAAAGGATCAGAGAAAGGAACTAAAATCATCTGCCAAAGAGAACCATGCGGAGAATTCTCCGGAGTACCAGTTCGCCCTTGCCCAGCTTAATGCTGCCATCGCTCAGATTGAGGGTGGTTACGATGATAAAGGCAATAAAGTATCAGGTGCCCTTGATCAGTTAAGCAAAGGCTCTAATTCTTATCGGAAAAATGTTGATAAAGGGTTAGAAAAAGGGGAAAAGGCAATGGATACTCCCATTCGCCAGATGACTCAGGCAACTGAGGGTTTGATGATTACTTATAATAGTATGATAGATACCCAGGCAACTTTAAATAAATCAATAGAGCTTTATGAGGTGCTTCTGGAATCTACAAAGCGTCAGGTAAGTCTTGGACTTGGAACTGAAACAGATATTTTATCTGCTGAGTCAGACCTTATGGGAATGCGTTCTTCGGCGGATAAGGTGGATCAGGCAGTGATTCAATTGCGCAGTCAGCTATGCAGCTTAACAGGCTGGGCTGCAGATGCTAATCCTGAGATTGGTGGAATTCCTGCAGCAGATGTTTCTAAGATTGCTGCCATGGATTTGAGCAGTGATACGGTGAAGGCAATTAACAACAACCAGACTCTAATGGGAACTCGTCATGCTTCGTCAGGCAAGACAACAGCCGGTGTTAAGAACAAAGCATTAAATGTCAATGAACAGGAACAGAAACTGACCATTGAGATGCAGAGACTTTATAATGAGGTCCAGGCTAAGAAACTTGCCTATGATGCAGGAACTGCAGCATTTGAGAAGGCTAAGATCGCTAAAAATGGAGCTGATGTTCAGTACCGCAGCGGTATTATCAGCAGAGTCCAGTATCTTGCCACAGAGCTTCAGTATGTTCAGGCAGAAGGCACATGGAAGGCAGCAGATAACGGACTGTTCCAGGCGATTTTAAACTATGAATGGGCAGTGGATGGATTTGCAGCAATTCCTGATTAATTAATATAATAAGCTGCTGCAACAGTGGATTTTACTGTTGCAGCAGCTTTTACGGTTAAAACGGTATTTGCAATAGAAAACTACTTTTCTAGAACTTCTTTGATTACCTGAGGAAACTTAAGCCGGAGATTAACTTTTACCTTTGGCCCCTTATGAAGCGCAAGATAGTCATCCTCCCCCAGAACTTCCTCTAATATATGCTTAGAGGAATCCGGAACCACTGCATAGGTGGAATCTGTAAAACACAGAGGCGGATAGAGGACACACCACCAGTTCCGCCCTTCTGCCTTACCAATTTCCACGCGGACTGCTTCATACATTCCATTTGGGAATACCATATCCCCATAGGTTTTTGTGGGAAAATAACAATCAGTCAATTCAATATGTGCAGGATATTCATATCCCTGATCAGCCATATAGGACTCTGCTTTTTCTTCCATTAATCCCTGATGATCTGTGATGTAAGTTTTTGTTTCTTCCAGAGTAGCATTTTCACCCAAATCTTCGTAGATAGTATCTAAAAGCATAGAGCGGACTTTTAATTTCAGCTGCTGGTCTTTGCTGCTGTTGCTGTTTGCCAAAACGTGGAAGCGGAGTATTTCCGGTGCAATACGGGAGGCAAGAGCTTCCTCACTCTGTTTTTGACCAGCCATAGTTAATAAAAATGCCAGAAGCAGGCATGTAATACACAAATATAGATCGCGTTTCTGTTTCATAATACAGTACTCTCCTTTTTTATGAATCTAATTGTAATTGTTGCCATATGTGATATAATATAAACATTGTAAATTTAAGAAATTAGAGGATAATAAGATGAGCAAGAAAACTGCGGTTGTATTATTTGGCGGACAGTCATCAGAGCATGTAGTCTCCTGTATGTCTGTTGTCAATGTGATTAACCATATAGATAAAGAGAAATATGATCTTGTACTTATTGGAATTACAGAAGAGGGACAGTGGATCAAAACTGATTCTGTAGAGACTATTAGAGATGAAAGCTGGAGAAAAGGCACAGTAGAAGCCTATATATTGCCGGATGCAACAAAGCAATGCGTACTTTTTGTAGAGAATGGGAAGACAGAATCTGTAAAGGCTGATGTTGTATTCCCTGTGCTTCATGGATTGTTTGGTGAAGACGGAACTATCCAGGGGCTGCTGGAGCTTGCCAGAATCCCCTATGTAGGCTGTGGAGTTTTAGCTTCCGCGGTGGCCATGGATAAGCTGTATACCAAGATTGTAGTAGATAAGCTGGGGGTGAAGCAGGCGGAATATGTACAGGTGCTTCGTCATGAACTTAAAGATATGGAGAAGATGGTAAAACGGGTGGAAGATGCCTTCCCTTATCCTGTATTTGTTAAGCCATCCAATGCAGGCTCTTCCAAAGGAGTCAGCAGAGCTGATAACAGACAGGAGCTAACCGCTGCTCTGACAGAAGCTGCCACACATGACAGAAAGATTCTCATAGAAGAGATGATTGTGGGCAGAGAGATTGAGTGTGCAGTATTTGGAGGAGGTAACATTCCCATTGAAGCTTCCGGTGTTGGAGAGATACTGGCTGCTGCCCAGTTTTATGATTTTGAAGCTAAGTATTATAATTCTGAATCTAAAACAGTGGTGAATCCTGAACTTCCCGGAGATGCCACAGAACAGGTGAGAAAAGCTGCCAGGGATATTTTCCAGGCAGTGGACGGATATGGTCTGGCAAGAGTGGACTTCTTTGTAAAGGCTGACGGCACTGTAGTATTTAATGAGATCAATACAATGCCAGGTTTTACAGCCATAAGCATGTATCCTATGCTGTGGGAAAACGCAGGAGTATCCAAGGATCAGCTGGTTGACCGCTTAATGGAACATGCCATGAACCGTTATCAGTTATAAGGAGAGTTTGAAATGGCAGACAGAAATTCACCTATCGGAGTATTTGACTCCGGTATAGGAGGTCTGACAGTAGCTCGGGAGATTATGCGTCAGATGCCTGAGGAACGAATCGTATACTTTGGTGATACAGCCAGAGTACCCTATGGCAATAAATCACAGGAGACAGTCATTCGATTTACAGGTCAGATTATCCGTTTTTTATTAACAAAAGATGTAAAGGCAATTGTTATTGCTTGTAATACAGCTACTGCCTACGCACTTGATGTAGTGGAAAGGGAGCTGCAGCTGCCTATTGTAGGAGTGATTCATGCAGGTGCCAAAATTGCTGCAGAATCTACAAGGAATGGCAAAATCGGAGTCATCGGTACAGAAGGAACCATACGAAGCGGTGGATATACAAAAGCCATCAAATCTATGAAGCCTGGTGTGGAAGTCACAGGAAAACCATGTCCTTTGCTGGTTCCCCTTGTAGAAGAAGGACTTCTCCATGATTCCGTTACAGATGAGATTGCATCCCGCTATTTAAGTGAGCTAAAGGGGAAATATATTGATACTCTGGTGCTTGGATGCACTCATTATCCGCTTCTCCGCTCTACCATTGGCCGATTAATGGGACCAGAGGTAACGCTTGTAAATCCTGCTTATGAGACAGCTCTGGAGCTTAAGCAGATTTTGGAAGATAAGAATTTGATTTGTAATAAAGAAGAAACTGCAGAAGAGAAGCACTGTTTTTACGTCAGTGACCTTGCAGAGAAATTTACCAGTTTTGCCAGCTCCATTCTTCCTGAGGATGTGAGAGAGACAAAACAGATTAATATAGAGGAGTATTGATATGACAAGAGAAGTTCTGGTCAGCATCAGTGGAGTTCAAATCGCTGAAGGCGATGCGGGCGAGATTGAGGTGATCACTGCAGGTGACTATTTCCTTAAGAACGGAAATCATTATATTCTATATGATGAGGTTCAGGAGGGGATTGAAGGAGTCATCAAAAATACCATTAAGATACACCCAGGTGGGCTTGATATCAGAAAGAGCGGCAGCTCCAATGTTCACATGAATTTTGAAAAGGATAAGAAGAATATATCCTGCTATGCCACTCCTTATGGAGAGATGATGATTGGAATTAATACCAATGAGATCATTATAGATGAAGAAGAAGACCGTTTAAAAGTCAGGGTTAAATATTCTCTGGATATTAACTATGAACTTATATCAGAATGTAACATTGTAGTAGATGTCCGTTCCAGATCGACGGCAGATTTTCATCTAACCAGTTAAATTCGACCAATTAAAAAGGACATATAAAGGATTCATATTATAGCAGGAGTACAAATTCCATGGATTTTGTACTCCTGCTTTTTTGAGCCGTTATGTCTGGCATATCCTAAAGAGCCGTTTCTTTAATAATGGGAACTGCCCCATATTTACCTAACAAATAATCTTTGGAAAAGCTGGCATCAGAACGAACCTTAATGTCGGCGAGTGTATACAGATTGGATTCTCCATATTCATTCATATCAACAAATGCAACCTCGTCCCTTCGAAACTGCTGATTATTTAAGATAGCAGTATCATGAGTGGTGAATAGAAGCTGTGCATTCTGGTTTTTATTGCTTTGAAATAAATCCACAATGGATTTGGTAACTGCCGGATGAAAGCTGTTTGATATATTGTCAATTAATAAAATGCCGCCTGTCTTAAAGAGATGATATATATGCTGGTATATATTAAGGTATTTCATTACACCTGTAGAAGAAGAATCTGTGTAAATAATTTTTTTCTCATTGGTTGTGCGAGATTTGAAACTGTAACCCAGCTTAAATATTCCATTTTCTATAATGAAATTCTCTATTGGAATTCCGATTTTCTTCAACTGGGTCAGACCGTAGTTTAAAGCCTCCGGATTTTCGGAAATTTCGTAGGTAGAGCGGCTGCTATGGATTGTCCTCATTGACTGAATCTCATTTAAAATTTCAAAATAATAATTAATATGTGTGGAGAAATATTCTTTAAAGGGCTTCATCACATCCAGAAACTCCGCATTGCTAAAACAGGTTAACACAGGGATGAAGAGGTAGTCCTGTTCCACTTGAAAGGGCGTCTTAATTTGAGCGAACTTTTCGTAATATCTCCCAAATGTAATGATATTATCCTTGCGGCTGAAAACAACATGATTATCCATAGCCAATTGTTCTGATAAAATGTTCTGGTTTAATATGGAAAAACCATATTGATAAATACGTTCCTGAAAGCAGAAGGTAAGCTCCATTTCTGTGGGTGCATTTTCCTCTTCAGCAAAAGCGAAGGGAATGATTTCCCCAAGCAAACCATATTGGGCAATGGTGGCAAAATCAATGGAAAAATCATTACCTGTTAAAAGCTGTCTGGATATAAATAGATGAAAATTGGCTAAAGCAAGGATTAGATTAGTCTTACCACTTGCATTGGCGCCATAGACTGCCAGAGTTTTTATCATTTTTTTATTATTTATATTAATAAGATGTTCGGGATGCTCTTTATAACTGACTGCCTTCATATTAATAAATGTTTCATTTAAGAAAGAGCGGGAGTTTTTAAAGCGAAATGAGATTATCATGGTTTAATCCTCCTTATAGGGCAATTATATCGCATATGTAGAAAAAAACAAACACTGATTTACCATGTGATGATTTCATCGAGGAAATCCTGCTGCTCTTTGCTGGACTTTGTTAAATAAATACGTGTAGTTTCAATGCTGTCATGTCCCATTAAATCTGCAAGCAGGGAAATATCATTAAAGTTAGCCAGAAAATTCTTTGCAAAGCGATGCCGGAAGGAGTGGGGATAAATGGTGTCAGGATTAATTCCATAACGCACCGCATAATGTTTTAGCTGATAGTTAATTCCTCTGGGAGTGATCTGCTGACCGGACTTATTCAGAAAGAGAAAACCGCTGTCCACCTTGCGGCCATGACACCACTCCAATGCTTCTTCGCACAATTGATCCGGGAAATAGATTCGTCTTACCTTTCCCCCTTTGGAATACAGATCAAGATATCCAAGATTTAAATGTTCCACTTTAATTTGCACCAGTTCGCTGACTCTTGCACCTGTAGCCGCCAGAAAGCGGACAATAAAATACCAGAAATAATTTTTGTCCTCTTTTAAACTGTTTTTTAATAATTCATAGTCTTCATTGGAAATCACAGTATCCAGAAATGTATTCTGCTGTGTTTTCACAGAAGAAAGGCGATAGGAGGCAAGAAATGGCAGTTCTTCGTCCTGAGTTTCCGATAAATATTTAATATAATGATTGATTGCGTAAATTCTCTGATTCACTGTATTCGCCTTATAATTGGAAATCAAATAAGCTTTGTAATTTTGCAGATTTTCCAAAGTAACCTTATCATATAGGCTTAAATAGAGGCGAAGACTTCCGCAATAGGCTGTTATGCTGTGGTCACTCAGATTTTTCCTTTTTAAATATTTTTGAAAGTCAGCAATTATTTCTTCATGATCCATATACTCAATACCTCACCAGTTGACAATCTGATTGACAATCTCTTTCTGTTCTGTACTGCTGCGATGCAGGTAAATCCGTGTTGTCTCAATGCTTTCATGTCCCAGAATATCGGAGAGCATAGCGATATCACCACATTTTTCTATAAAGTTTTTTGCAAACCTATGGCGAAAGGAGTGAGGATAAACCACTTTGGGATCAAGGTTATAAAGAACCGTGAATTTTTTCATTTGTCCCCGTATTCCGGCAGGAGTAATCTTTTCCCCGTAGCGGTTTAAAAACACGTATCCGGAAGTCCGTTCAATCTGTTGCAGCCATATAAGGGCTTCCACCTTTAAAGCTTTGGGAATATATATCCGTCTTATTTTATTGCCTTTGGAATAAAGGTCCATAAATCCCCGTTTTACATCCTCCACCTGAACTTCAATTAATTCGCTGACACGCATCCCCGTTGCTGCTAAAAAACGAACTACAAAATAATAAAAAGTATTGCCGTCTCTGATCAGACATTTTTTTAAATATTCGTAATCTGCCTGACTGATCACATTTTCCAGAAATGTTTTCTGCTGTATACGAATCATCAGCATATGATCTGAGGAATGATCAATAGATTCTGCATAACAGTTTAATGCCCGGATGCGGAGGTTCACTGTCTGAGGTTTATACCGCTCCATCAAAAAGCACTTATACAGCATCATATGTTCGTGGGTGACAGTATCATATTTTGTGAGAAATTGTTCTACAGCATAAATGTATACATGAATCGTATTATCTGCCATGTTGCGCTGCATTAAATAAAGACGAAACTGGTCCAGCTCTTTTTCCAACCGGCTGTCTTTATCATAAGGAATGATTTTTTCCTGAAGGCCCATATCTATAATTCTCCTTTTCATTTTTATCAACAATGACAGTGTACCATCAGTATATTAATTCCTTATGAAAAAATCAAGAAAATTTCGAAAAAAATGCAAAAATAATCTATAAAACACCCTAAAAACATGGTTTGCTTTCGATAATTTCTCATATTGGAAGTATAATTACCTCGTAATGCAAAATAGGAATTTCATAACAGTATTTCAAAAAGAAAAAGGAGAGTGCATTAATTATGAGAAAGCAGACGAAGTTAGTTGCAGTTTTGTCAACTGCGGCAATGCTTGCCCTCGGTGCATCCATCTCATCTTTTGCAGCTACAGGCTGGGCAGAAGAGAATGGCACCTGGGTTTACTATGACAGAAATGGAGACACGGTAACAGAGACCTGGAAGAAATCTGGTGAGAATTACTTCTATTTAGATGAAGACGGAGAAATGGCTGCGGATTATCTGGTAGAGGATGACAACAACTATTACTACGTAGACTCTAACGGAGCTATGGTTGCTAATCGTTGGGTTTCCATTGAAAACGAAGATTTTGATGGAAGCGATGATGATGAACCTGCTAATCACTGGTATTACTTTGGTGCTAACGGAAAAGCTTACAAGAGCTCCTCTAACAGCTCCAATGCTTCTTTCAAAACAGTCAATGGCAAGAAATATATCTTCGATGATGAAGGTAAAATGCTTTATGGCTGGATTGATGACAACGGTGAGAGAGTAACCGGTGATGATGACTGGCGTGATGGCCTTTACTACTGCGGCGATGAAAATGACGGAGCACAGGCAGTTGGCAGCTGGGTATATCTTGAAATTACTGACAATAACTATGATGATGTTGTTGTTGGTCAGTCAAGCAACAATCTGTTTGATGATGAAGAGCAGACAAGATGGTTCTACTTTAAGACCAATGGCAAGAAGATGATCAATGAAAAAGGAAAGACCATCAATGGAAGAAAATACAGCTTTGATGAATATGGCCGTATGAATGCTGAGTGGGTACAGTGGGAGGCAACTCCAACTGAGGCTACTATGAGCTCTGCAGACCGTGCAGATTATTCCAGGGGATTCCGTTACTATGGAAGTCCTGAAGATGGTGCAAGACTTACAAAAGGCTGGTTCCAGGTAGTTCCAGACTCTTACTTAAATCTGGGTGATTATAATGATGATGATGAGAACTGGTACTATGCAGACAAAGACGGCAAGCTGGTTACTTCTGAAGTGAAGACAATCAACAGCAAGAAATATGCATTTGATGAGTATGGTGTAATGAAGGACGGACTTGTAGCAATTATGTTTGAGCCTGGCAGCACAACCAAGATCATAACTGTTAAGGGCGATGATGACATTGCAGGATTGTATTTTGATACAGAAGATAACTTCAAGAATAATGTTTCTGACCTCTATGAAGCCGGATACAAATTATTCTACTTCGGAGATGGCAATGACGGATCTATGAAGACAGGCAAACAGAGCATCACAATTGACGGAGACAGCTTCAGCTTCTTAATGAACAAATCAGGAAGCACAAAGGGTGCCGGTAAGTTTGGTGTTGATGATGACAAGTACTATCTTGGCGGAATGTTAATGAAGGCAGATAAGGATGACAAATATTCTGTAGTAAAGGCAGTACAGGTAGATGGTTCTTACACAGAGATCACTCTTCTCACCACAGAAGAATTCTTAAATGAGATGGACGTTAATTCCGATACAACAGGAAGAGAAAAAGATTACGATGAGTACTATAATGTAAAAGAGGCAGCTGCAGATAAGACAGAAACAACTGCTGACGGTACAGTTAAGACACAGTACAGACTTGTTAACACAAGTGGTAATGTTCAGAAGAGCAAGACCAAAGCAAAAGATGGCGATGATCGTTGCTACTCTGTAAACAGCGGCAAAGAAATTACAGCTGTTTATGTAGAGGACTAAGTTTTTTACACACGGGGTTCGACCCTTTTTGAAAAGGTTCGAACCCCGTGTGTAAATTAATGCATTCCTTCTATAATTAATATTAATAGGAGTGAGTGAAAGATTTTCTTGATATGCAATATAATTAGAAAAATGCCGGAGCAGCGTAAATTCGCACTCCGGCATTATTGATCATTTTTTTTCTTTTTTAAATCTGTCTAAGAATTTCTTCTTCTTAGGTGCTGCAGGAACAGCTCCACCGCGGATACTTTTGATCTCGGTTATGTAAATACCACTGATCACAACCTTTGCTTCTGTTTTCACAGGAAGAACTTCGAATACCTTTGCATCTGCAATAAGGGTCATAACCTTTGGTCCCACTTTTGCTTTAACAATCGGTACTTTCGCACGACGCATGTACTTAGGTGTCTGCTCATAGACGATCTTGGGGAGACCTGCGTCCTTTAGTTTCATCTTTTTCTTGTCAATGATCAGCATGGATACTGTCTGGGCTGCTGCGTCCATGGCTTCCTGCTGCTCCACCTGGCGCTTCTCCAGCTTTCTTCCGAGGAAATAAAGGACTACAAGAGCTACAGCTACAATGACAAGAATCACTAACAATATGTTTAAAAATGTGCTCACGGGGAATACCTCCAATAGTTCATATTATAAAAAGAGCCTTATCTGTAATAGTATAGCATACCTCTTTTGAAAGTACAAGCAAAAAATCCTTGACACCTTGACTCAGCTATGTTATTATGGAATGTGCACTATTGTGGCTACATGTGCCCTTATGGGACATTTATGCCCAAAAACAGAAACTTTTAGAAAGAAAACAGGGGTGAAACGTCAATGGAAAAAAGCAGAATGCGTCCGGTTCCAGCCGGTAAAAGCCTGAGAATGAGTTTCTCAAGACAAAAAGAAGTGCTTGAGATGCCAAACCTGATTGAGATTCAAAAGAACTCCTATCAATGGTTCCTGAAAGAAGGACTAAAGGAAGTCTTTGATGATATTTCTCCAATCGCTGACTTTGCGGGACACTTGAGTCTTGAATTTGTTGACTTTACATTATGTAAAGATGACATTAAGTATACGATTGAAGAATGCAAGGAGAGAGATGCTACCTACGCAGCTCCTTTAAAGGTTAAAGTAAGGCTTTACAACAAAGATAAAGACGAGATTAATGAACATGAGATTTTCATGGGCGATCTTCCGCTTATGACAGATACAGGTTCCTTCGTTATCAATGGTGCAGAGCGTGTTATTGTCAGCCAGTTAGTACGTTCCCCAGGTATATATTACGGCATCGGACATGATAAAGTAGGTAAGGAACTGTATACTTGTACTGTAATTCCTAACCGTGGAGCGTGGTTGGAGTATGAAACTGACTCCAATGACATTTTCTACGTTCGTGTAGACAGAACCAGAAAAGTTCCGGTTACTGTTCTGATTCGTGCACTGGGCTTTGGCACCAATGCAGAGATCATAGATCTGTTCGGTGAAGAACCTAAGATTTTAGCCAGCTTTGGTAAGGATGTTTCCGAAAACTACCAGGATGGCTTATTAGAGTTATATAAAAAGATTCGTCCAGGAGAGCCTTTATCCGTTGATAGTGCAGAAAGCTTACTAAACAGCATGTTCTTCGACCCTAGAAGATATGATCTTGCTAAGGTGGGAAGATATAAATTCAATAAAAAGCTTCATTTCAAGAATCGTATCGCAGGTCATGTTCTGGCTGAAGATGTAGTGGATACCACTACCGGCGAGATTTTAGCAGAGGCTGGCATGACTGTAGACAAGCAGCTGGCTGAATCAATCCAGAACGCAGCAGTACCTTTCGTATGGCTGGAGGGAATTGAGCGCAAGCAGAAGGTACTTTCTAACTTAATGGTTGACCTTGCTTCATTTGTAGATTTTGATCCAAAGGAAGCTGGTGTTACAGAGTTAGTATTCTACCCAGTGCTTGAAAAAATTCTGGCAGAAGTTGGAACCGATGAAGAAGAATTGAAAAGCGCTATCCACAGGAATATCGGTGAGCTGGTTCCGAAGCACATAACTAAGGAAGATATTATTGCTTCCATCAACTATAATATTCATCTGGAAGAAGAAGTCGGTGCAGCAGATGACATCGATCATCTTGGCAACCGTAGAATCCGTGCTGTAGGTGAGCTTTTACAGAACCAGTACAGAATTGGTCTTTCCAGAATGGAACGTGTTGTTCGTGAGAGAATGACAACCCAGGATATGGATGGTATTACACCCCAGTCCTTAATCAATATTAAACCAGTGACTGCAGCAGTGAAGGAGTTCTTCGGTAGTTCCCAGCTGTCACAGTTTATGGATCAGAACAACCCGCTGGCAGAATTAACCCATAAGAGACGTTTATCTGCTCTGGGCCCTGGCGGTCTTTCCAGAGATCGTGCAGGATTCGAGGTTCGAGACGTTCACTACACTCACTATGGCCGTATGTGTCCCATTGAGACTCCTGAAGGTCCGAACATTGGTCTGATCAACTCCCTGGCTACCTATGCAAGAGTGAATCAGTATGGTTTTGTAGAGGCACCTTACCGGGTGGTTGATAAAACTGATGCTCTGAATCCAATTGTTACAGATGAAGTCATATACTTAACTGCAGATGAAGAGGATAACTTCGTAGTTGCTCAGGCTAATGAGCGTTTGGATAATGAAGGCCACTTTATTAATAAGAATATAACTGGACGTTTCCGTGAAGAGACTTCCGAGTTCCAGAGAAAGAGCATTGATTTAATGGACGTATCACCTAAGATGGTGTTCTCTGTTGCTACTGCTATGATTCCTTTCCTGGAAAATGATGATGCTAACCGTGCGCTGATGGGATCTAACATGCAGCGTCAGGCTGTTCCGCTTTTAACAACTGAGTCTCCTGTTGTAGGAACCGGTATGGAAGGAAAAGCAGCAGTTGACTCCGGTGTTTGTGTTGTTGCTAAAAACGCAGGAGTGGTAGAGCGTTCCGCTTCCAATGAAATTATTATTAAGAGAGATTCCGATGGTGGCAGAGATGTTTACCATCTGACCAAATTTCAGAGAAGCAACCAGAGTAACTGTTATAATCAGAAACCAATTGTATATAAGAATGATCATGTAACTGCAGGTGAAACAATAGCGGATGGTCCTTCCACACAGAATGGTGAAATTGCTCTTGGTAAGAACCCATTAATCGGATTTATGACCTGGGAAGGTTATAACTATGAAGATGCTGTTCTCTTAAGTGAAAGACTGGTTCAGGAAGATGTTTATACTTCTATTCATATTGAAGAATATGAGGCAGAAGCACGTGATACCAAGCTGGGACCAGAAGAAATCACCCGTGATGTACCTGGTGTCGGTGAGGACGCTTTAAAGGATCTGGACGAGAGAGGTATTATCCGAATTGGTGCTGAGGTTCGTACAGGAGACATTCTGGTTGGTAAAGTAACTCCTAAGGGAGAGACAGAGCTGACAGCAGAAGAACGTCTGCTTCGTGCAATCTTCGGTGAGAAGGCAAGAGAAGTACGTGATACTTCCTTAAAAGTACCTCACGGTGCTTATGGTATTATTGTAGATGCCAAGGTATTTACAAGAGAAAATGGTGATGAGCTTTCACCTGGTGTTAATCAGACAGTTCGTATCTATATTGCTCAGAAGAGAAAGATCTCTGTTGGTGATAAGATGGCTGGACGTCATGGTAACAAGGGTGTTGTCTCCCGTGTACTTCCTGTGGAGGATATGCCATTCCTTCCAAACGGACGTCCTCTTGATATTGTTTTAAATCCTCTGGGCGTACCTTCCCGTATGAACATCGGTCAGGTACTTGAGATTCATTTGAGTCTTGCTGCAAGAGCGCTGGGCTTTAATGTATCAACTCCTGTATTTGATGGTGCCAACGAGATTGATATCATGGATACTCTTGATGTAGCCAATGATTATGTTAACATGACCTGGGAAGATTTCCAGGAGAAATATAAAGATACTTTAAAACCTGAAGTGATTGAATATCTTGGTGAAAACCTGGATCACAGAGCACTTTGGAAGGATGTTCCTATTAACCGTGATGGTAAGGTAAGACTTCGTGATGGCCGTACAGGTGAGTACTTTGACAGTGCAGTTACCATTGGACATATGCATTATCTGAAGCTTCACCACTTGGTTGATGATAAGATTCATGCCCGTTCTACAGGACCATATTCTCTGGTTACACAGCAGCCTCTGGGTGGTAAAGCTCAGTTCGGCGGCCAGCGATTCGGAGAGATGGAGGTTTGGGCTCTGGAGGCTTATGGTGCGTCCTATACACTGCAGGAGATCATGACAGTAAAATCTGATGATGTGGTAGGTCGTGTTAAGACTTATGAAGCGATTATTAAGGGAGAAAATATCCCTGAACCTGGTATTCCGGAATCCTTCAAGGTATTGTTAAAAGAGCTTCAGTCCTTAGCTCTTGATGTAAGAGTGCTTCGCGATGATAATACAGAAGTGCAGATTGCAGAGAGTACAGAGTTTGAAGAAACTGACTTAAGATCCATTATTGAAGGTGACAGACATTTCCAGAAAGAGGAATCTTTTGGCAGCTATGGTTATCAGAAGCAGGAATTCAAGAATGATGAACTGGTAACTGTAGAGGAAGAAGAGGAGGCAGACGGTATCGACGCAGTCGATGATGCCGCTTTTGACGATTCAGACGAAGATTGATGATAATCCCCCAAGCGGGCTTGGGGGATAAATAGATAGCCCCCTCAGGCCCGCCTGGGGGAACAGTTAGAAGGGAGAACCGCTCATGCCTGAAAATAATGAAATTTATCACCCAATGACATTTGATGCCATTAAGATTGGTCTTGCATCACCGGATAAAATTCTGGAGTGGTCTCATGGTGAGGTAAAAAAGCCTGAGACTATTAACTACAGAACTTTAAAACCGGAAAAGGACGGTCTGTTCTGCGAACGGATCTTTGGACCAAGCAAGGACTGGGAATGTCATTGTGGAAAATACAAAAAGATCAGATACAAAGGTGTTATCTGTGACCGATGTGGTGTTGAAGTAACAAAAGCAAGTGTCCGTAGAGAACGTATGGGACATATCGCTCTTGCTGCACCTGTATCTCATATCTGGTATTTTAAGGGTATCCCCAGTCGTATGGGTCTGATTCTCGATATTTCTCCAAGAACTCTGGAGAAGGTGCTGTATTTTGCATCTTATATTGTACTTGACGCTGCTGATACAGGTCTTCAGTACAAACAGGTATTATCTGAAAAAGAATATCGTGAAGAAATTGAAAAATATGGATATGGTGCGTTTCGTGTAGGAATGGGTGCTGAAGCAGTTCTGGAGCTGCTTCGGGACATTAACCTTGAAAAAGAGTCTGCTGACTTAAGAAAAGGTTTAAAGGATTCCACCGGTCAGAAACGTGCAAGAATTATTAAGAGACTTGAAGTTGTAGAAGCTTTCAGAAATTCCGGCAACAAACCGGAGTGGATGATTATGACAGCTGTTCCTGTTATTCCACCGGATATTCGTCCTATGGTACAGTTAGACGGCGGTCGTTTTGCTACTTCTGACTTAAATGATTTATATAGAAGAATTATTAACAGAAACAACCGTCTTGCACGTCTTTTAGAGCTGGGCGCTCCTGATATCATTGTCCGCAATGAGAAGCGTATGCTTCAGGAAGCTGTT
>DHOR01000046.1:0-620 GCA_002409995.1 Hungatella sp. UBA5385
AGCCCAAGGATGTGATTATTGTCATTGGTGGATTTATCTTTGGACCACTTTCCTCTGTGTTGATTTCAGTGATCGTGTCATTTATTGAACTGGTCACCATCAGCAGCACAGGAATTATTGGTCTCATTATGAACATTCTGTCCACTGTAGCTTTTGTATGCCCTGCCGCTTACTTTTATAAGAAAAAGCATACTATGTCAGGTGCTATTACCGGTCTGATCCTTGGAACTGTGCTTATGACCATTGTTATGGTGCTGTGGAATTATCTGATTACCCCTATTTACATGGGGTATCCAAGAGAAGCAGTTGTTAAGCTTTTGCTTCCTGCATTTGTGCCATTCAATTTACTGAAGGGCGCAATAAATACTGCACTGACACTATTAATCTATAAACCGGTTGTTACTATCCTAAGAAAGTCCAATCTATTAGTATCCACTTCCTCAAATGCCGCTCCTGTCAGGAAATTCAATCTGGGTCTGACGCTGACAGCTGCTCTCACATTGATCACCTGTATTCTACTGGTACTGGTAGTTCGGGGAACGTTTTAAAAAAAGATTCATAGATTATGCAGAGCATATGCCTACAGGAGCGAGCCGTATTACATGAGTAATACGGCTCGC
>DHOR01000046.1:817-3652 GCA_002409995.1 Hungatella sp. UBA5385
GCTCGCTCCTGTTATTAGACTATCTTATTTCCTGACAGTCCCCATTTTAAAATTATAACATCGGATTTTCTGGAATAATCCATCCCAAAATAATATAAGTTAGTATTCCAATTCCAGAAACAAGGAAAAGGAGTCTAATTATGAAGGAACTAACTCCAAAATATTCAGCAATGCCTCCACAAACTCCTAATATTATTCGGTTATGCCTAGACCTATATAACTTTTTCTTCATTAGAATATCACCTCATCTACTCATTCACAAACCCACACCACCTCTGAAAGCTCCCTTCCTCAAACACATATTCCGGAGTGATAAAAGGATAGGTCACTTCCTTAACATAATACCAGGGATCTTCCTCATGTAGAGGATTTTTCAATATATGAAACTCCTGGGCAGGCATATAGCTCTGAGCCAGGAGGAAGCACTTATTCCCCTCGCTGTCCGCCGCCACATCAGCCACCATGACACAATGCCCCGGACTTCCTCCTTTAATAAACATATCGCCTGATTGAATCTGGTTAATATCAACTGCACTGCACTCTTTTTCCAGCGATAGAGTTCCTGCATAGATCATCACATTTCTCAAATACTGTACAAACGTCTCATAAGAGGCATCATAAGAAGACTTTTTCACCCATGAAACATTATTACCAGATACAGCCAGTCGTTTGCCATCTCTCCAACTGGGATAATCCATTAAAAATCCATTGGTCAGATGAAAGGAAATGGAATCATGAGCTTCTATTGACCAGAAATACTCTCCATATATTCGCATAATGCTGTCTGCACACTGCTGTAAATCGCCATTGACCAGAGGCATGTTAAATACAGCCACATGATCACTCTGATTCCCCTTCTCTGCTCCAGTATGTAACAATACAGGACTTTGATCCGGCTTCATAGGGTATTGGCGTAAAAATCCCTGAAAACTCTTCTGCTCTTTCATCTCCCTATGATAGCCATAAGGAGTCTTAATCCGCTCCTCCAGAGTAAGTCCCAGAGGATTCACAATCTTATGAGCTTCCCTGCTCTGTGTTGTGAGATTGTCATTGGAAATGGTGATAATCTCTTCTTTCTCAGGCAATGAAGCCATGGGAACCTCTTGTTCTACAAAATCCACCTTCTGAACTTTTATAGTAATTCCTACTGCAAAAAGCGCTGTCAGAAGAAGACAGCCTGTGAACTTAAGAATTCTCTTTTTCATACTCATTTTCTCCTGTCAAATTCCTGTTAAATATATAATTAATGGTATCATAAAACAGGAGAAATTACTACCAGATCTCTTTCTTTAGACAGGTACAATTTTCCAGCGTTTTTCTTACTACTTATCTACAAAATCTAACACTACAGATGATCTTCACTTTTTTTACTGCTTCTTTTCCCTAATTACATTATAATAGTATCAAAGTAACCATAAGGAGGGTTCATCATGTCATATACTTATCAAACGTTTTTTCAAAACTTTTATCAGAATTTTCCTCCTGATCATGGCTTTCATGGGGAAAATAGTGAGGACTTTAAACTCTGGAAATCAGATACCAGAAAAGCATTGGCTTCTCTTCTGGGAATGCACCGATTGGAGCAGGCTGCTGCCGGCTTCTCTCCTGCCGTTCCACAGATTTTAGAGGAAAGTGAGGAAAAGGGATATAAGCGTTACAAACTATCTCTGGAAACACTTCCGCAAGTAAATATGCCATTTTATATGTTGGTCCCTGACTCTGCCACTTCCACCGCTCCCTGCAAGGCTATGATCACAATACCTGCTCATGGAGCAAATAAGGACAGCGTTGCAGGAGTTCTTACAACTCCGGCTGTTAGAAGGAAGCTGCAGGAAACTCCAAAGGAAAATTACGGAGAAGAATTTGTAAAAAAAGGCTACGTAGTATTCTGTCCTGATCCGCCTGGATATGGAGAACGGCTGGAGAGAACAGCCTCTGAAGACAAAGCATTTCTTGATCAGCCAGAATCTGATTCCATTTCCTCTTCCTGTAAAAATTTAACTATGACTGCCGAAGCCTTGGGCATGTCATTTGCAGGACTTGTTTTGTGGGATATGATGGCCCTGGTAGATTATATTGAAACGCTGGATTTTGTAGATATGGCACGCCTTGGGTGTTGTGGATTCTCCGGCGGCGGTCTTTATACTATGTGGCTTGCTGCTATGGATGACAGAATTCAGCTTGCAGTGATCAGCGGATATCTCCATGGATATTATGACAGTATACTGGAAACCCATCTCTGCACCTGTAACTTTGTTCCTGGATTGTGGAATCACTATGATGTTTGTGATATCGCTTCCCTCATTGCTCCACGACCTTTATTTTTTGAAAATGGCAGGTCTGATATTCTTAATGGACCACGAGGGATTGAAGATCCAGTCCGTCAATATGAAAAAGTGAAACAAGTCTATGAGGTGTTTCAGAAAGAGGAATTGGTTCAGCACGGTATCTTTGATGGTCCTCATATGTGGTATGGGTTGGGGTATGAATTTGTTGATAAACATTTATAGACTATCATTAAAGGTAAAAAAATAAGCTGCTGCAGTTGAAAATGTTATGCCAGTTAAATCATGCATAAGCATTACTACACTGCAGCAGCTTTTATAATACTAAATATTTCGCTGTTTCTGATACTGTTTCTGATACGTTTCTGATACTCTCCTTTAATTCACTATTTCTTTGCTTCCACCCTATCTGCCTCACTCTGCATAAAGCTTAAAATCTTATCCAGACCTGCAGCCTTCTGATTTTCAATATAGCGGTTTACAGCAGCCTCCACATCATCATTCTCCACAATTCCTGCCAGCAGAAGTTTCCCCTGCTCATCATAGAGCT
>DHOR01000046.1:3817-4710 GCA_002409995.1 Hungatella sp. UBA5385
GTTTCCCCTGCTCATCATAGAGCTGATCTCTCTGGGCTAGTTCTGTTTTAATAGAGCTGGTGTCAGGGTTAAAACCTACTAGAGGTGATACAACAAGACTGTCCTTCTCAAGCCATTTTTTAGCAAGCTCCAAAGCCTCTGGTGTGGTAAGACCGGAGGGCTTGTTAAACTGATCTCTGACAAATGGCCAGCAGAACCAGCCTAAGAAGGTGGAATTGGTAGCATCCTGACCTTCCGGATAGTCAATATAGCCACCCTCTCCCTTTACATAGGTTTCGCCTTCCACTCCATACATAAACAAGTCATATGCTTCTTCGTCTGTGTTTAATAGCTCCAGAAGCATGAGAACACGCTCAGGATTTGCTGCATTTTTATTAATGGCAAATGCATTGTTTAACGGGGAATCAAAACGGTATTTTCCATCTGGATAAAGTTCCGCATATCCCAGCTCTGCATTAGGTATGTTAAATACAACGCCTTCAACTGCAGTCTCATATAAGCCTACCTTAGCAAAGGTCTTTCCATTTTCAAACATTTTCGTATCTGTTTCTGACAGTTCATTTTTTGATACAACACCTTCGTTATACCATTTGTTCATCCAGGTTACTGTCTCTTTAAACATTTCTGTCTGTTCCACAGGCTGTAGTTCCGGTTTTTCCTTATTAAAATCAAAGGTCATTGTATGGTAATTCATATTGTCAAATTCATATTTTGAATGAAGAATTGCCAACACATCACTGTAGGTATTTCCCCTTGGGAAACCTGATTCAAATATAGTAATATCCGGAATATTGGCTTTGGCATCTGTAAATAACCGGTCCAGATCTTCAATGGTTTCTATCTTTGATGTGTCAACTCCGTACTTATCAGCCAGATCCTTTCTGTATAAAAGA
>DHOR01000046.1:4893-5519 GCA_002409995.1 Hungatella sp. UBA5385
AAAGAACTGCTTTGGAGCTCTTTTTCTTGGTCCATGGAAGAGCCACCATCTGACCATCAATGCTGCAGGCTGTGGCAGCTCCATTTTCCTGATAAACCTGATACAGCGACGGTGCATACTGCTCCATCAGATCATTAAGCTGTAAAAGCCCACCTTTGTTAGCCATTTTGTTATAAAGCAGCCAGTCAGCCACAAACATGCCATCAAAATCATCGCCTCCTGCTACCAGAGAGGTCATCTTATCCTCGTAATCTCCAAAGGGAATGTAATTGTACTCAATCTTCTCAATATTTAACTTGTCTTTGTATTTCTCGCAAAACTTGGCAAGAACCTCATCCTGAGCCTGATATTTATCTCCGCTGGACCACAGCTTTAATGTAACAGGCTTTAATTCTGAGGCTGCCTCTGTCTGAATTGTCGCTGAACCGCCTCCCTCAGTCCCTTTGTCCGCTGTTTTCCCGCCGCAGGCTGTAAGAGCTGCTGCACATAATACTGCTGCAAATGCTGCTGTTATTCTGATACCTTTTCTTTTTTTCATTTTTCTTCTCCTTTTTTATATTTGGGTAAATGCATAAACCGGCTCTTAGCCTTTAACCGCACCTACCATAATTCCCTTTACAAAATAT
>DHOR01000046.1:5676-6880 GCA_002409995.1 Hungatella sp. UBA5385
CATAATTCCCTTTACAAAATATTTCTGGACAAATGGATATACCAGAATGATAGGTCCGATCGTAGCAATACAAGTTGCCATTTTTATTCCTTCCGACGGAATGGTGCCTGCTGCCTGAGCAATAGCATTGACGTTGGAAGAAGAGCTTAAAAACTGAATATTAGATGTAATAGTCCGAAGCAGCAGCAGAAGGGGCTGAAGCTCTGTTTTATCAATCAACATAATTCCAAGCCACCAGTCATTCCAGTAATTTAAACTGATAAAAAGACTGATTGTGGCAATTACAGGCTTGGCAAGAGGCAGAATAATCTGAAAGAAAATCCTGTATTCAGAAGCGCCGTCAATCTTGGCGGCTTCGATCAGCTCTGAAGGAATACCTCTGTAATAATTCCTGGTGAGGAAAATGTACCATGCATTAGCCAGATAAGGAAGGATCAACGCCCATACCGAATCTTTCAAATGAAGCATATTGCGGCATACAATAAACCATGGTACCATACCGCCATTAAACAGCATAGTAAAGAGAACAAAAAAATTCAAAATCCGATTATACTTCACGCGCTCCTGAGAAATAGGATAAGCTGCCAGGGAAATCACAGCCACACTTAAGGCTGTTCCCACAATAGTAACAAAGATGGAGATTTTATAGCCGTTTATAATTCTACCTGCATCTGCCAGAAGAATCCTATAGGCAGTAAGATCAATGCGTTTGGGAAACAGTGTATATCCATAGGAAACAATATCCGCTTCCGGAGTCAGGGAACTGACAAATACCAGCCAAAAGGGTATGATACAGAACAATGCACTGACAGCTAAAATAATTGCAATGGGCAGATTTTTAAATTGCACCCGTGTTTTTTGCTTCATTATAAGTCTTCCCCCTTTCTAGAATAATGCCCCATCCGGATTGTGTTTTCGTGCCAGCTTATTCATCACAAGCAGTATTGCTGTGGATAAAATGGACTGGTATAAACCTGCTGCTGATGACATTCCCACATCTCCATTTAGCCGAAGATTCCTGTAGATAAAGGTATCCAGCACATCAGTTGTGGGATAAAGCTGGGCATTGTTGCCGATCATGGAATAAAACATGCCAAAGTCAGCATTCATGATTTTTCCACAGTTTAACAGAAGCAAAGTGATGGCTGTGGGTGCCAGAAGGGGCAGGCTGATATATTTGATCTGCTGCCATCTGGAAGCGCCA
>DHOR01000046.1:7042-7863 GCA_002409995.1 Hungatella sp. UBA5385
CTGCTGCCATCTGGAAGCGCCATCAATTCTTGCAGCTTCATAAAAGGAAGTGTCTATACTGCCAAGAGCTGCTATATACATAATCATTCCATAACCTGTCATCTTCCATATCCGGAACACTACTAAAATCACAATCCACATATCAGGATTTTCATACCAGTTGACTGGCTCCCTTCCCAGCGCACCCAGAAGTGTGTTTAAGCTTCCGTGCTCGTAATTAAACAGGTTATAGGAAAACAGCCCTACCACAATCCAGGATATAAAATAGGGAAGAAAGATTCCAAATTGCACCACTCCCTTAAACCGCTTTCCCCTTAATTCATGAAACATCAGTGCAAATCCCAACTCAAACAGCAGACCAAATAAGATAAACAGCAGATTTAAGAATACAGTATTCCAGGTCGCCCTGGCTGCCGCACCTGTTGAAAATAAATATTCAAAGTTTTTGGTCAATGGCTGAATCCATGGACTTCCAAATATTCCATCTGCAAAATTAAAATCCTTAAACGCTGTTACAATTCCAAACATAGGCAGATAATTAAATAGAATCAGAACTGCCGCTGTCGGAAGGAACATGCTGTACAAGGCTTTATTTTTGTACAACTCTTTGATAAAGCTTTTCATGCTATGCTTCTCCTTTCACTCCCTCATATCTGATACATTTACTATATCCGCTCTCCTGCTGTCCCGTAAACTTTGAATACTCTCTATTCCCTCTAAAAATTAGTTTTACTAACTTTGAAATCTAACACTTTACTCTCAATTTCACCAAATCGCCTATGTCTTCATTGCATATAGGTTATAATTTCAGTATACTGAAA
>DHOR01000007.1 GCA_002409995.1 Hungatella sp. UBA5385
CAGCTTTAAATGCCATAGAGCTTGTTGTCATGACACCAAGCTCTATGGCATTTAAAGCTGCTCTTGCATCACCGTTTGATACATCAGCAAGGAATTCCATTGCCTCTTCATCAATGACTGCATTGTAAGAGCCCATTCCCTTTTCCTTATCATAGACCGCTCTGTGAATCAGCTTCTTAATGTCTTCCTTCTCCAGAGATTTTAGTTCAAACACTCTTGATCTTGATAATAACGCTCCATTGACCTCAAAGTAAGGGTTTTCTGTTGTTGCGCCAATGAGAATCAGAGTTCCGTCCTCTACAAAAGGAAGAAGATAATCCTGCTGCCCTTTATTAAACCTGTGAATCTCATCAACAAAGAGGATGGTCTTCTTACCAAACATTCCAAGGGAATCCTTAGCGATCTTGACGATCTCCTCCATATCCTTTTTTCCGGCAACAGTGGCATTGATCTGTTTGAAATCAGCACTGGTTGTATTGGCAATTACACGGGCAAGTGTGGTCTTACCGGTTCCTGGAGGGCCATAAAATATGACTGACCCCAGTTTATCTGCTTTAATAGCCCGATACAGCAGTTTATCTTTTCCAATGATATGCTGCTGTCCCACTACCTCCTCCAGCGTAACCGGTCTCAGCCTGGACGCCAGAGGCGACTCCTTTTCCATGGTGTTTTCTCTCATATAATCGAATAAATCCATTTTCTTCTCCTGTATCTGTCTTTTTAATCCACAAGAAGTTCCTCAACTGTAACAAAAGTATAGCCCTGCTTTTGCAAAGTGTCAATGGCTTCCAGAGCTGCTTTTACAGAAGTAGGGAATATATCGTGAAGTAATATGATGTCTCCGGGCTCCACCTGCTTTACTATATTGCGGACAACCTTTCTGGAATTTTGCAGTTTCCAGTCCAGGGTATCCACATTCCATAAAACAACAGTCATATGAGTGGTGCTTTCCAGCTCATCGTTCCAGTAGCCAAAGGGCGGACGCAGATACTCAGGTCTTTTCCCCGTAATATCCTGAATTTTCTTGTTGTTCTCCTCAATCTGAATGATAGCCTGATTGGTATTCTCTCTGCTCATAAGGATATGGGTAAGCCCATGATTGCCTATGAGATGACCATCTTCCTGCATCTGTTTCACAATATCTTCCTTTCCTTCAATGTTTTCCCCTAAAAGGAAGAAGGTAGCGTGAACGCCCCGCTCCCGAAGGCCGTCCAGCAATTCCTTGGTATAAGTGGAATGGGGACCATCATCAAAAGTCAGTGCCACCAGCTTTTCTCCCGAAAACTGCTTTCTGATATCATCGATTACCTCACCATCTGCATCTGCCGGGATAAACAAAGTCTCTTTTGTTTCCCTGTATGACAGATACATGGTTCTGCACAAAAAGCCGTCCAAAATTAGGACAGCAAGAAAACACAATACCTTCCATTTCATTTTCATGATTTCACAGCCCGTCTTTCTGCCATTATTATCTAGTCTATGGGGTGTTACTAAATATTAATACCGAAAATGGAAAAATCCACGGAACAGTCAGACAAACTGGCTCTTCCATGGATTCTTAATGGTTTTCTTATTGACTATAATTAAGCAACTGCTACGTTAACAGCCTGAAGACCACGATTGCCTTCTGTTGTATCGTAAGTTACTTTCTGTCCTTCTTCAAGACTCTTGTAACCATCAGCAACAATTCCGGAGAAGTGTACGAATACTTCCTCACCAGTCTCATCGTTAACGATAAAACCATAACCCTTTGCTCCATTAAACCATTTTACTGTACCGTTATTCATCACGCGTACCTCCTAAAGAAATTAATAATATTTGGTTTATCTCCTGAAACAAAAATCACATATTTTTGTAAAGCATCATCAGAAATAATGACTTACAAAAATATGTGAAATCATAACTCATTCGATAATACGGGTTTATTTTACCCCCATTTGGATGAATTGTCAAGACTATTCAAACATTTTAAAAAATAAATATTTTTCTGGGTACATTTACATTTTTTAGGTTACATTTTTTACCAAAATAATCCTACACCTATATTTTGTGTAATACATACCCACTTTTCTGCACATTGAATTGTTGCTTTTGAATGGAAAATGCATCCAAATTATAAAACCCTCGGATTTATCATACAATAAATCCGAGGGAAAAGAAGAGTCTAATTACTTAAGTGTAACCTTAGCTCCTTCAGCCTCTAAAGAAGCCTTAACCTGCTCTGCTTCTTCCTTAGAAACGCCAGCCTTAACTACCTTTGGAGCTCCGTCAACTACGTCTTTAGCTTCTTTTAAGCCTAAGCCAGTAGCTTCACGAACAACTTTGATAACCTTAACCTTGTTTGGACCAACCTCTGTTAATTCAACATCGAACTCAGTCTTCTCTTCTACTTCTGCGCCGCCTGCTGCACCTGCTGCTACTACTACGCCTGCTGCTGCAGATACACCAAACTCTTCCTCACATGCTTTTACTAAATCGTTTAATTCTAAAACAGATAACTCTTTAATAGCTTCAATAAACTCAGCTGTTGTTAACTTTGCCATGATAATATACCTCCGTATTTAATTAAATTTAATTTTTTATTTTTATATTGATGTTCGATTCGCTATCGCTCATCGAACGGCTAATTTTCTAAATTCAAGCAAGCTTTGCTTGCTTTCATTAAGAAAATTATGCCTCTGCCACTTCTCCACCCTGAGCTTCAGCGATCTGCTTAAGCACACGAGCAAAGTTGGTAATTGGAGACTGAATGCTTCCCAGTAACTTTCCAAGGAGAATCTCTCTGGATGGAATGCTTGCAATCTGAGCCATAGCCTTTGCATCATAGTAAGCGCCTTCTACAACGCCGCCCTTAATCTCAAGTGCAGGTGCTGTCTTAGCGAATTCAGCCAGAATTCTTGCTGGAGCTGTTGCATCTGTCTTGGATACAGCTAAAGCTGTAGGTCCTTCCAGATGTGGATCAAGTGCTGCAAATGCAGTACCTTCAGATGCGAAACGAATCATGGTATTCTTGTATACCTTGTATGAAACGCCGGCCTCTCTTAACTTCTTACGAAGTACTGTGTCCTGAGCTACCGTTAAGCCACGATAGTCAACGACTACAGCAGTTTCAGCACCATCAAATAATTCTTTGATTTCTTCTACAACTGGTTGCTTTAATTCAACTTTTGCCATTATGGTTTACCTCCTGTTTAGTCTAAGCTGTTCCGGCTGTCCGAAACAACCCGCATTTGTATAAACCGCAAAGAAAAACCTCTCTGACATAAAGACAGAGAGGTTCTACAATTCATCAATAATGATCGTTGTACTTTCCTCGGCAGGCGGTAACACCTTATGCCTTGCGGCACCTGCTGTCTTCGGCAGTTAATACTCGCGTATTATAGCATGATTTATAAATATTGTCAATTATAAAACAAAATTAGTTTGTTAATTTTGCTACGTTCAGCTTTACACCTGGTCCCATAGTAGAAGTCAGAGTAACGCTTCTTAAGTAAGCACCTTTAACTGCACTTGGTCTTGCTTTCATAATTGCATCAATAAGCGTCTGGAAGTTGTCCGCTAATTTTTCTTCTTCGAAAGAAGCTTTTCCAACTGGCACG
>DHOR01000045.1:0-166 GCA_002409995.1 Hungatella sp. UBA5385
CATAGAGCTTGGTGTCATGACAACGGAAAGAGATTCCGCTGACGGTAAAATCCATATTGACATAAATGTTGCTCAGGAATGTATCCAGAAGCGTGTAGTCCGCTACGATAAGAATGGGGACAATCACTACGATACTATATCAGCTTTTATTAAAAGCATGAGAGGT
>DHOR01000045.1:326-3142 GCA_002409995.1 Hungatella sp. UBA5385
CATGAGAGGTTCAGATCCTGATGCAGCCGTTTATTATCTTGCCCGAATGCTTTATGCAGGTGAGGACATTAAATTCATAGCCAGAAGAATTATGATCTGTGCTTCTGAAGATGTAGGCAATGCAGACCCTCAGGCTCTGGTGGTTGCTGTGGCCGCAGCACAAGCTGCAGAACGCATTGGTCTGCCTGAGGCTCAGATTATATTATCACAGGCTGTGACCTATGTAGCGTCTGCCCCTAAGAGCAATGCGGCCTGTAATGCGGTGTTTGAGGCGTTGGAAGCAGTTCAGACAAGAAAGACTATGCCTGTGCCTGTACATCTTCAGGACAGCCATTATAAGGGGGCTGCTAAGCTTGGACATGGACAGGGCTATCTCTATGCCCATGATTTCCCCAATCATTATGTAAAACAGCAGTATTTGCCTGATGGTATGGAGGACTCTGTATTCTACAGGCCGACAGATAATGGATATGAGAAAACCATTGGAGACCATCTGAAGTTTATCAGGGAGAATGCTGATGAAACCTAAAAAGAGAATGATTATTATGTCTCTGGATGCAGTAGGTACCAAAGACATGGAATATATGAAGACTTTGCCTAATTTCAGAGCATTTATGAAACGTGCAGCCGGCTGTGAGGAAGTTTTAAGTGTATACCCTAGCATCACTTATCCTGCACATACCTCCATTGTAACTGGACGGTATCCTGCCAGCCACGGAATTGTCAACAACCTGCAGGTGCAGCCGGAAAGGGAGCCCTCAGACTGGTTCTGGCAGAGAAAGTATATAAAAGGCACCACACTTTTTGATGAAGCGGTGAAAAAAGGATATAAAACAGCAGCTTTGCTGTGGCCTGTTATGGGAAAGGCCAAGATTCGTTATAATCTGCCGGAAGTGCTTCCCAACAGATCCTGGCAGAATCAGATACTAGTATCTATGCTAAATGGTACAGTATTATATGAACTGGCTCTCCAGAGGAAATTTGGCCATTTGCGTGATGGAATCAAACAGCCACAGCTGGATAATTTTGTCCATACCTCTATGCTTTATACAATGAGAAAGTACAGACCAGATCTGATGCTTGTACATTTCACAGATGTAGATACCAACCGCCATCTATATGGTGTAAATAGTAAAGAGGCAAAAATGGCGCTGGAACGTCATGACAAACGTCTTGGAGAGCTTCTGGATCTTCTTCGTGAGTTAGGTCTGGTGGAGAAGACAAACTTTGTTTTGCTGGGAGATCATTATCAGCAGGATGTGAAGGAAGCAATTTACCCAAATTATATATTGAAGGAAAAGGGATATTTACACATTGAAAATAACAAAATCCTGGACTGGAGGGTTCTTGCCAGAGATTGTGACGGTTCCTGTTATATATATAGCAGGGACGGAGAAAGTCAGGAAGAAATCTATGAGATGCTTCAGGATATGAAGTCCTCTCCTGAAAGTGGAATTGCCCGGATATTCACAAGAGAGGAAGCTGAAGCACTAGGTGCCGATCCTGATTGTGCATTTATGCTGGAAGCAGAGGATGGCTATTATTTTCAAAATGGCTGGGAGACCTACAGGAAAAAGGCAGGGGCATCAGACCATCATGCAAGCTTTCAGACCCATGCAGCAACTCATGGATATCTGCCAGATAAAGAAGGCTATACCACCTTTTTTATGGCAGCAGGACCTGATTTTGTTCCCGGAGCCAGAGTGAACCGAATGTCTCTTGTAGACGAGGGAGCCACTCTTGCAAGGGTCTTAAATGTGGATTTAGGGGATATTGATGGAAAAATAATCAAAGATTTGCTGCAAAAATGAAAAAACACTTTTCTTTTTAAGTATTAAGGTATACAATGATTATATCATAAACCTGAATACAATGATTTGGACCGGAAGTCCACCTTCCGGTCATCTGTTTACGATATTCTATCGTAATTTTCCCAAGTATGTGAAATTAATGTGAGAAAGCGTTTAGAGATAAAGGAGATTTATATGCGTGAAAAATTAGAAACATTACCACTTAGTCAGCTAAAAGAACTGGCAAAAGCACAGGGCGTAAAAGGCTGCAGTGCTATGCGTAAAGCAGAGCTTGTTGATTTGCTATGCAATCTGGCAGGAAAGAGCAGCTCAGGAAGTGACAATGAAGCAGTTCAGGAAGAGATGGACAAAAAAGCAGGGAGCAGTGCTGAAGTGCAGGAGCCTTCTGTACGAAAAAGTGTAGTCCGCTCTTACAGACAGGAAGGACAGCAGAGAACTGCAAGCCACCGTTCTACAGCTTCTCATAGTGCGCCGGCTCATAGTACATCAACTAATAGTGCACCTGCTTCCGAATCTGTGAGAAGTGAATCCCGTCAGGAACCGGTTCAGGAGGAGCCGAGAGTAGAATTTCAGCCAAGCCCTGAGCTACAGGAGCTGGACAGCGGTGTAGATGCCAATGGAATCTTAGAGGTAATGCCTGACGGATTCGGTTTTATCCGCTGTGAGAATTATCTGCCAGGTGAGAATGATGTTTATGTAGCACCTTCACAGATTCGTCGTTTTAATATGAAAACAGGTGATATTATCCAGGGAAGCCGCAGAGTGAAGACAGCCACAGAGAAATTTGCAGCTCTATTATATGTGAAATATATCAATGGATACCCTACCAGTGCTGCAGAGAGAAGACCGAGCTTTGAGAATATGACCCCGATTTTCCCTAACCACAGGATTCATATGGAAACACCAGGCAAGAAGAACACCACTGCAATGCGTGTTGTGGATCTGCTTTCCCCTATTGGAATGGGGCAGAGAGGCATGATCGTATCACCTCCAAAGGCAGGTAAG
>DHOR01000026.1:0-5678 GCA_002409995.1 Hungatella sp. UBA5385
GGGTTCGACCCTTTGTATCAAAGGGTCGAACCCCAAATGTAAAAAAGGAGGAGCAATTATGATACGTCAAGCAATTCACGATGTAATGGAAGGTCAGGATTTAAGTTATGATGCAGCAAAAGAAGTGATGAATGAGATTATGAGCGGCGAAACCACACCTGCACAGATGGCTGCATTTTTAACAGGGCTGCGGATGAAAGGTGAAACAATAGATGAAATAACCGCATGTGCAACTGTAATGAGGGAAAAGGCATTGAAGGTGGAGCCGGATTCTGCAGTTATTGATATAGTGGGAACTGGCGGGGATGAGGCAGGGACCTTTAATATCTCCACAACAAGCGCATTTGTAGTGGCTGCAGGAGGAGTTCCGGTGGCGAAGCATGGTAACCGGAGTGTTTCCAGTAAAAGCGGGGCTGCGGATGTTTTGGAGCATTTGGGGGCTAACTTGAATTTGACAGTGGAGCAGTCGGAACAGGTATTGAAGAATACAGGCATGTGTTTTCTGTTTTCCCAGGTTCACCATGCTTCTATGAAATATGCCGGTCCGGTTCGGAAAGAGCTGGGGGTAAGGACTATTTTTAACATTTTGGGGCCGTTGGCAAATCCTGCCGGGGCAACGATGCAGCTGCTTGGAGTTTATGATCCCAATCTGGTGGAGCCGCTGGCACAGGTACTGAGCAATTTGGGAGTGACCAGAGGGCTTGTGGTTTGTGGAAATGGACGGCTTGATGAAGCTACCACTACCGGTCCTACCAAAGTCTGTGAAATCCGTTTTGGGAAATTAACTATGTATGAAATCACTCCTGAGGAGCTGGGATTTGAAACTTGTTCCCTTTCTGATTTAGCAGGGGGAACGCCTGAGGAGAATGCAAATATTACAAAAGAGCTGTTAGCAGGTAATTTAAGAGGTGCAAAACGGGATATTGTGGTGTTAAACTCTGCCATGAGTCTGTATCTGGGAATCGATGACTGTACGATTAAGGACTGCATCGCCATTGCAGAGGATTTGATTGATTCTGGAAAGGCATTTGCTAAAATGGAGGAATTTGTTATCGCAACCAATGAGGTGAGCTTATGATTTTAGATACACTTGCTGCTTCCACCAGGAAAAGGGTGGAGGCAGCTAAGGAAGTTATTACTCCGGAGGAAATGAAAATTAAAGCATTTGAAGTAAATGAAATGCAGAAAAGCAAGCCTGTTGCTGGGAAAACATTTTATCAGGCATTGGCGGAACCTGGGATGTCATTCATCTGTGAAGTAAAGAAGGCATCTCCTTCCAAAGGGCTTATTGCACCGAATTTTCCCTATATAAATATAGCTGAGGAATATGAATATGCAGGGGCAGCTGCCATTTCTGTGCTAACGGAACCGGAGTATTTTAAAGGAAGCAACAGCTATCTGGAGGAAATCAGTGAGAAAGTGAATATTCCTCTTCTGCGCAAGGATTTTACCATTGATCCCTATCAGATTTATGAGGCAAAGGTTCTGGGGGCTTCAGCTGTTCTGTTGATCTGTGCATTGCTGGACACGGATACTTTGAAGGAATATCTGAGACTATGTCATGATCTAAACCTTGATGCACTTGTGGAAGCTCATGATGAGGAGGAAATCCAATCTGCTCTGAAGGCCGGAGCTAAGATCATTGGAGTCAACAACAGGAATTTAAAGACCTTTGAGGTGGATTTTAACAATTCAATCCGGCTCCGTTCTCTGGTTCCACAGGATGTATTATTTGTTGCAGAAAGCGGCGTACAATCTGCCGATCATATACGGATTCTACATGATGCAGGAGTTGACGCAGTATTGGTAGGGGAAATGCTTATGCGTTCTCCCAATAAAAAGGCAATCCTGGATTCCTGGAAAACAGCATCAGAAGGAAATGCCTATGATTGATATAAAAATTAAAATCTGCGGTCTGAAACGCATCGAGGATATTGATGCAGTCAATCAGTATAAACCTGATTATATCGGATTTGTATTTGCCCCGGGGAAACGGCAGATCACTCCACAACAAGCAATGATTTTAAAACAGCATCTTTCTCAGGAGATTCTGGCTGCAGGGGTATTTGTGAACAGCAGCATTAAGATGATTACAGAACTTGCAGAGGAAAATATCATTGATCTGATCCAGCTCCATGGAGATGAAACAGCGGAATATGCCAATAGTTTAAAGGCTGAGCTGCAGAAGCTTGAGTTAAAGACTGGCAAATACATTCCGATAATACAGGTAATTAAGGTTCACACCATCGAGGATATAACTGTGAATCTCTTAAAATCAGATAGTTTTCCAGCAGATTATCTGCTGTTTGATACTTATACAAAGGGCATTTATGGAGGAAGCGGAACAGCATTTGACTGGTCCCTGATTCCAAAGGTGAATAAGCCATGGTTTCTGGCTGGAGGAATTGGTATTTCCAACATCGCAGAGGCAAAACAGACCAATGCTTACTGCATTGATGTCAGCAGCTCTGTAGAAACAGATGGATACAAAGACCCACATAAGATAGAAGAAATTATTAAAATGATAAGGAGTAAATGAACATGTCAAAAGGAAGATTTGGACAGCACGGCGGACAATTTATCCCCGAAACGCTGATGAACGCAATTAATGAACTTGAGGAAGCTTATAACTTCTATAAAAATGATAAAGCATTTCTTGCTGAACTAGATGAATTAAATAGAAAATATATTGGTAGACCTTCTCTTCTCTACTACGCTGAGCAGATGACAAAGGATTTAGGCGGCGCAAAAATCTATTTAAAGCGTGAGGATTTAAATCATACAGGGTCTCATAAGATCAACAATGCCATTGCTCAGGTGTTACTTGCTAAAAAGATGGGCAAAACCAGAGTCATTGCCGAAACAGGCGCAGGTCAGCATGGAGTAGCCACTGCAACTGCTGCAGCACTGATGGGTATGGAATGTGAAGTATTTATGGGTAAGGAAGACACTGACCGTCAGGCGTTAAATGTATTCCGTATGGAGCTTTTAGGCACCAAGGTACATGCAGTTACAAGTGGCACACAGACCCTAAAGGATGCAGTTAATGAAACATTACGGGAATGGACTAACCGCATGGAAGACACTCATTATGTTATGGGTTCTGTTATGGGACCTCACCCATTTCCTACTATAGTAAGGGATTTCCAGAGCATTATTGGAAAAGAGGTTCGGGAGCAGATACTGGAGGATGAGGGAAAACTTCCTGATATGCTCATTGCCTGTGTTGGCGGCGGCAGCAATGCTATGGGATTGTTCTATGATTTTATTGAGGACACTTCTGTAAAATTGGTTGGCTGCGAGGCTGCAGGACAGGGCATAGATACTGATAAAAATGCAGCTACTATTGCAACCGGACGTGTTGGAATTTTCCATGGTATGAAATCCTATTTCTGTCAGGATGAGTATGGTCAGATTGCTCCTGTTTACTCCATTTCCGCAGGGCTTGACTACCCGGGAATAGGGCCTGAGCACTCTGCTCTCCATGATGCAAAAAGAGCTCAGTATGTTTCTATTACTGACGATGAATCTGTGGAGGCATTTGAGTATTTATCACGTATGGAGGGAATTATTCCAGCGATTGAAAGCGCTCATGCAGTGGCTTATGCCAGAAAAGTAGCTCCTACTATGGGAAAAGATCAGATTATTGTTATTAATTTATCAGGACGTGGTGATAAAGACGTGGCTGCAATAGCCAGATATAAGGGGGAAGAAATCTATGAGTAGAGTAAGAGATGTATTTGCAAAGGGAAAGGCATTTATTCCATTTATAACAGCAGGTGATCCGGACCTTTCCATCACTGAGGAACTGGTTCCTGCTATGGTTGCTGCAGGCGCCGATTTAATCGAGCTGGGGATTCCATTTTCAGACCCTGTTGCAGAGGGAATTGTTATTCAGGAAGCTGATATGAGGGCTCTGGCTGTAGGCTTTACCACTGATAAACTGTTTGAATCTGTGAAACGAATCAGGGAGAAAACCGATGTGCCTCTGGCATTTATGACCTATATCAATCCTGTTTTCGCCTATGGCAGCAGAAAATTTGTGCAAAATGCAGCTGACTGCGGTATTGATGCTCTCATTGTTCCTGATATGCCATTTGAGGAAAAGGAAGAGCTGCAGCCTATATGCAGGGAGTTTGGCATTGATCTCATTTCTCTTATCGCTCCAACTTCTCATGAGAGAATTAAAGCAATTGCCTCTGAAGCTGAGGGATTTGTTTACTGCGTTTCCTCCCTTGGAGTTACAGGGGTTCGGAAGGAAATTACTACCGATATCGGGGAAATGGTATCCCTGGTGAAGGAGGCTCAGGATATTCCATGTGCTATTGGTTTTGGTATTTCTACTCCGGAACAGGCAAGGCAGATGAGCAAGGATGCGGATGGGGTGATTGTAGGAAGCGCCATCGTTAAGATGATTGCTAAATATGGAAAAGACTGCGTGGAGCCGGTGTGTGAATATGTGAAAAGTATGAAGGAAGCTATGGTTTAAGTTGGTATTATTCATGTTTTACAATACCGTATAAATTTTTCATTTTGTATTGACTCTCACATTATTGGAGGGTGTACACTCAGTGTAAACCTATCTGTAAGGAGAGCGTAAAATGAGAAAAATAATTGAAATGAATCATCATTCCCACGATTATGAATGTATGTGGAATGGCATTGAAGATATCTATATGAACAAGACAAAGGAAGTCCTGCCAGACAATTTCTTCTTTATTCTTGCCAGCTTCGGCTCTTTTTGTTATCTGAAGACCAATCAATCGGATATCAAAAGACTGGTAACTCTGGGTGACGGAAGAACCAGAAAAATGTATGAGTTTATAGCGCCTATTGTGGGTTTCGAGTATCGTCACTATGAATTCAAACGTTTTGAGTCAGCTTTAAATAAGGCAAAAAAAGAAATTGATGCAGGATTTCCTGTTGTTTTAGGTGCTCTTGATATGTTTTACTTACCTTATTATAGGAAGCTGTATCAAAAAGAGCATATCCCTTTTCATTATGTTTTGATGGTTGGATATGACGATGAGCAGAGAACAATATTCTTATATGATTGTGGACGAACGGAGTTGCTGTCACTATCCTATGATCTTTTACAGAAAGCCATGAATTGCAGTTATCCAGGGCTGAGTAAGGAAAACACCATTTGCACCGTTCGATTCACAGGGACTAAAAGCAAATATGAGATTGCCAGAGAAGCACTGAGTAAAAGAAAAGATATGTTTTTAAATCCACCAACAGGCTTTCTTGGGTATAAGGGATTTGAAAAATTTGTTAATGAACTGCCGCAATGGAAGAACCAATTAATAAAAGAGGACTATGATAAAATTCTGTTAAATATGGTAACCTTTTACGGTACAGTTCCGACAGTGCCAAATGCTTTGAAGGGAATAGAGGAGCCGGATGAGGTTGAGTTTAAAGGCGGGTTTGATAAAGTAAGCCGGATGCTATATGTAATAGGAAAAGAATACAACAATGACAGTTGGATACGGGCAGGGGAATTGTTTGGGGAAAGCGCTACAGTCATTGAGAAGATTTCATCTATTATCATTGCTTATTTGTTGCGAGAAAAGGATGAGACGGATCAGCTTCCTTTGCTGTTTTCTGAAGTTTTGACTGGGATGAAAAATGGTTTTCTGGTGCTTGATGTCTGAGATTTACTTAAGGGGTTCGACCCT
>DHOR01000026.1:5854-9851 GCA_002409995.1 Hungatella sp. UBA5385
GGGTCGAACCCCTTAAGTAAATTATGATATAAATATTTTTCATCTTGCCCAGTAAAAAATAGATATACTTCACAAGCCCCACAAATCAGTAGGGGATATGACTATATATACCAGTTAGCGGTCAGGAGCATTTTACAAACAGCGAAAGAAAGGCGGATTATATATATGAAACACTTAATCAAACTAACTGATTATACCTCTGATGAAATATATGAGATTTTTAGAATTGCTGATGAAATCCGGCAAGGGAAGTATAGCAATATTCTTAAAGGTAAAAGCGTAGTGTTATTTTTCCCTAATTCTAGTATTAGAACCAGGGTTAGTTTTGAAAAGGGGATTTATTTATTGGGTGGAGGATCTACATTATTCCCACCAGAAACATTGGATAAAAAAGAAGACTTAAAAGACGTATGTGGCTATCTTAACAATTGGGCAGATATTATAATAGTCAGACACAAAGATATTAGTGTGATAGAAAAAATCGCGAAATACTCTGTAGTACCTGTTATTAATGCCATGACCGATATAAATCATCCTTGCGAAATGATTGCAGATATGTATGCACTTTCAAAAATGCGAAAAGATTTCGTTAGGGACAAGTATTTATTTTGTGGCTTGAAAGGAAATATTGGTTTAGCGTGGAAAGAAGCTTCTGATGTAATGGGATTTGAATTATCTCAGTGCTGCGGAGAGGGATATGAAATAACTGATCTGCAAACCTTTCATAATATCAATGAAGCTGTAAAGGGAAAAGATATAATATGTACTGATTCGTTGCCTTCTTATGTCATGAAAGACGTTGAAAAATATCAGGTCACTAATAAAATTATGGAAATGGCAAATGATGGAGCAATATTAAACCCCTGTCCACCATTCTATAGAGGGGAAGAAGTATCCGACGATGTGATTAATTCGAAATATTTTGTTGGATATGATTTCAAGAAATATTTACTTGAAATACAGCAAGCAGTTATGATTTATTGTTTAACTACCTGAGGGTAGATAAAGTTAGTTTTATAGAGCGGTATTGAATATATGCTTTTAAATATTCAATACTGTTCTTTTATATTTGTACATGATATAATTTATAAAAATCGAAATTTAGATTAGGGGGATACCATTATGGCCATTGAAGTTAGGGCGTTTACGCATAAAGATATTCCAGAAATGATAACAATTTGGAATGAAATCGTTCAGGATGGAATTGCGTTTCCTCAAACAGAGATTTTGGATGCTAAAAGTGGTCTGGATTTTTTTGAAGCTCAGTCTTTTACTGGTGTAGCAATCGAACTGGAGACTGATAAAATGGTCGGGCTGTATATTTTACATCCAAATAATGTGGGCAGGTGCGGACATATTTCTAATGCAAGCTATGCTGTAAAAAGCGGCGAGCGCGGGAAACGGATAGGTGAATTATTGGTTTTACATTGCATTGCAAAAGCAAAAGAACTCGGCTTTATGATATTGCAGTTTAACGCAGTAGTTTGCTCAAATGCTGCGGCCCTTCGCTTATATAAAAAGCTGGGTTTTGTTCAACTTGGTATCATTCCAAAGGGATTTCATATGAAGGACGGAAGTTATGAGGATATCATTCCGCATTACTATATGTTGTAAAATTATGATAATTTATAATAGGTGGTAAAACATGGGACATAAGGAAATGGAAAATAAATTCTTGTCTGATTTCTATCAGGATATTATTGATTTTGGTGGATTAGATCATGCTATTAATGAAGCTCTTAAAAATGTTGGAAGTAATTTAAAGGCAGCCCCCAGCGTAGAATGGCCTTTTTTCTCCTATATAGAGTATAAAGAACGATTCTCACAGATTATGCTGGCTAAAAATGAGAGGCTTTATTCGGTTGATTTGTGGTGTGAGGGTATTTGCTATGGTAGTTGGTGGCTTAAGGATTTGATACAAGTTGCAGCTTTTATAAAATATTCTATTGAATTGCAGTTATCAGTAAAGGAATTGAGGAAACTATTCACATGGTTTGATAGTGAAAAGGGAAAATTACATGAAAAAGGTGCAAAGAAAGAAACAAAACAAGGATGGAAAGATAAAATAAATTGGTTAGAAAAAGAAACAACAACTCTAAAATATTTACTTCCATGTGTAAAAATAGCAAAAGGATTTAAAGAATTAGCTGTATTATTTCCATATACGAGTATGAATACATTGTGTTTTAGTCTAACAACCGGATTCCCATATGTAACAATAGGGCCTCAAATTACTGCTTGGGAAGAATATATAGAAGTTAAATTTGGAGAAAATGAATATAAAAAATTATATTCTACAAAAGAACTCAAAGAATACATGAAACAAAACATTGTGTCCTATGGAATTGCCAGACAAGGCACAGCAGATAGCATTGGCTATTAATAAAGGAGCATTTATGTTAGTTGCACTGTTTGAAGTAGAAAAAGTATTGTCAAATGAAGAAGAAAGAAGCCTGATATATGAGGGTATAGCAGTAGGTGAAATAAAAGTCGGAATGTTTTACCGTATTCAATTTAATCGCTATTTTGGCATGACAGTACCTATCAGCAGTGTTGCGCTGTTAGGTGGTGATAAAATGCAAATTCGTGCTGATTTTGAAGATGTGGAAGAATTTGAGATCGTGTATGCAATGAATGTTGGGCATGAAATATTTGAAATACATGATAGTGAATAACATTTCTGTTAATATAATCATCAGGGGGGGATAAAATTGCTAGTGACTCATATTTACTTTAATGGACAGTGCAAGCAAGCGATAGAACTGTATAAAAGAGCATTTAATGCTACTGTTAGAACTTTGATTGAAGATTCTAGTCATTTACTTGTTGTTCATGCTGAAATAATTATTCATAATGAATTATTAATGTTAAATGACTTTGGAAACAATGATGGGATTTCAAAATCTGGTGGATATCAGCTTTCTGTTCAATTTGATAATGAAGCAGCGCTGCAAAAGGCATACGCTACAATACAAAATGGCAGTGTTTCCATTGAACCAATGCAGTCTACGGAGTACAGTCCATGTGTTGTTAGATTTATTGATATGTTCGATGTAAGATGGGCGTTCTGGGTCTAATATATCAGACAGTATAAAACCGGAGAGGCAATTGTTGCTTCTCACTGATTTTATCTAGCAGCCATTAATTTAATGTATACATATAATATGAGGTGAATCAATCGTGACAGACAAAAAAATCCTAATACATTTTACACTGACAACATTTTGCATAGCCTATATCATGTCAGGTGCTTTGATTGTTCTTGGGCAATTCGGATTTTCGATTCACTCCACGGTTCAAGAATCGTTACAGCACTTAGGGATGAACATTCCTTTTGCAATCTATATATTATCCCCGGCTATTGCTTCATATCTCGTTCTAAAGAGAAATAACAAAATAGCAGATTTCAAAGAATGGTTTAAAAATGTTTTTTACGCCAAAAATAACATCTTTCTCTATTTGTTCGTTATTGCAGGACTTGGGCTGTATTTTTCGATACATCTTGCAGTTTCCGGTCAAACAGAAATGGTACTTCCATTTTATACAATTTTCCTTGCTCTCCCCGGCAATCTTATTATCGGTGGCCTGGAAGAATCAGGGTGGATGTATATATTGCAGCCTGGGCTTGACAAAAAATACGGATTTGTTTTATCTTCCATATCTGTTGGAATCATTTGGATTTTTTGGCATATCCCTCTCTTCTTTATTCCAGGGACAAGTCATTATGAGGGCCTCATTGACTTTTGGATATTTTCATTTCAACTGGTTGCATTCCGCTTTTTCTACGGGGCAATCTATAAAATATCAGGCAAAGGCCGTGTGTTTATGTGCGTATTATGTCACACAATATTTAATGCAGCAAGCCCCGCCCTAGGTGTCCTGCCTATGACTTGGGCGGGATCAATTGCTGCAAATACTATGATTGTTCTTGTTTCAATTATAACCGTTGTGATATTTACCTGAGGGGTTCGACCCTTTTCAAAAAGGGTCGAACCCC
>DHOR01000026.1:10003-11017 GCA_002409995.1 Hungatella sp. UBA5385
GGTCGAACCCCTCAGGTAAATTTCTTCATCTTCCCATCTTCACCAAATCCCAATTTTCCAACACAAACCTCCCGATTAAAGCCCTTCCCATCAAGGTACTTTTTAACAGGCGTCCCAAAACGATGATAAGCAATCAAATACTGATCCTCCCCGGGAATCTTCACAATAGAATGGTGACCTGTCCCCAGACTATCCCTCGTTTTTTCAAGAATAGTATATTCATAGTGTATAGGGCCAGACAAACTATTAGAAGTCCCATAATTCACATGATAATTCTCACTACGTGTATCATCACAGGACCAGGTAAAATGATAGATTCCATTTCGTTTCAGCACTGTAATGGCTTCACGGAAATCATAGGCGCCTTCCAAAGCGACAAAACTATCAGCTTCTATACTAACCATATCCTCAGACAATTTAACGATTACAGGACAACCGTTACCAAATAAAAGATAGTCGTTCTCTCCCTCCTGATAGATAGAAGGGTCAATGACCTGATCAAGTTTAAGCCCGTGGGTTTTCATCATTTCCGGGGTAAGAAGGGGTTTCTCCATTGCTTCAAATGGTCCTGTAGGAGCGGGAGCTGATGCCGCACCTATACACATGCTGCCATCTCCCCTTTTCCCGCAGAAATAAAAGTAATACCTTCCATTTTTCTCTGCTGCACAGGGCGCCCAGGCATTTCCAACAGCCCAGGGAACATCTCCTTCTGTCAGATCGAGAACAAGCCCTTCCTTCTTAAAATGATATCCATCCTCCGATGAAAACACAGAAAATTCTGTTCCTGCCCAATCCTTATATCCATCTGAGGTTGGATAAAGATAAAAAGTGCCACCAAAATTCACAAGATCAGGGTCTGCATATAAACCTTCCAATACAGGATTCTCATCCCCAAAAGCCTCCCATAACCTTTTATACTCCTCATCTTCTATTTTAATAACGCCTCCATGACGCTTCTTGGATTTTCCAAAGTCAAACTGACTGTCATTAAGAACTTGAAAATCACCATTTTCC
>DHOR01000026.1:11185-17396 GCA_002409995.1 Hungatella sp. UBA5385
AGAACTTGAAAATCACCATTTTCCAAATCTGTGCTGATCAAAGGAAGATACCCCTTTCCCTCCATAAAACGATCCACAATCAAACACCAGGTCTTTCCATCAGGAAGCAGATAACATTCCGGACCTTCCACGCCCTTCATTTCTGCCAGACAGGGGGACGAAATCTCCCTGTAGCTTCCTGTCAGCTCATCACTGGATTCCAATATAATTCTCTTCGTTGTCTCATCTTTGGAAAAACGGTAAAATAACGAATTACTTTTTATAATGGTAGTATCTATCACATGATTCTCCTTCTCCAGAAAAATAAATGGTTCAGAAAAGCTGCGGAAATCTTCTGTATAGGAAGCATAAATCCTCTGTTTGCTTTCAGTTTCATCATTCAGCCGAATCATAGATGCCCAGAATACCAGAAATGCATCTTTATCTTCATCATAAACAGCCTCTGGCGCCCATACACAGCCTGCCCCCGGAACTCCTACCATACATGCCCTCTCCTTGGACCAGTGGATTAAATCTTCCGATTCCCATACAATCAGACTTTTGCTCCCTTCCATCTGAGCAGCCTGCCAGCCCTTTCCGGCTTCAATACGCAAATCCGTCGCGATCAAATAATATTTTCCTTTCTTACTATCTCGAACCAGAAATGGATCCCTGACCCCCATTTCTCCAATTCCCGAGACCAGCACTGGTTTTCCATTATTTAAATCCTTCCAGTACAAACCATCTCTGCTTAAGGAAAAATATACCTGCTCTCCGTCTTTCTCTTCTCCCGTAAAATGTACAAATAAATATCCTGCCATATGAAATCTCCTCTGTGCTCTTGCTCTCTTTTTATTCCGATACTTTTCAAGTAATTAAAAACCCAAACCCATTTCCCCTACTGCCCTAAAAAGAGAGCGAAAGCCCTCAAAAAGGGACTTCCGCTCTCTATCTCATCCTGCACTCTAAAATCAACTCTTTTCAGGAATCAACGTAAACGCAAAGGTAAACTCTTCTTCATTCAGCTTATACTCAGGTCTCAGCTGCGGACCACAGCTGGCTGAACCTATCCCATTCTGGCGGTAATCCAAACACAATACTGTATATCCTGATGGTTTCAGTTCATAATTATGGACCTTCTCAGTCAGTTCTTCCTGAGTGTAAACAGAAGCATTAAAGGAGAAACCATTTTCCCCTGCTGCTGTCACAGCCGCATCTCTTCCTGCTATGGTTACATAATCGCAGTCACTGCGGCTTCCGTTTTCCTGAGGTTTTAAATAGTCCTCATGAAGTTCTTTCACATCATTTGTAAAAATATTGTGGAAGCTGGCACGCCGTTTATCCAGATAATTTTCTACAGGGCCTAAACCGCAATAGGTAACTGTTCCCATTTTCTCCGGAAGGAAGAGACGAAGACCGAATCTTGGAAGCTCCGGAAATTCCGGATCCCTTTTTACATCTAACTTTACATCAATTCTTCCGTCAGGGCAAATGGTCCAGCAGGCATCAACGGTTAAAATTCTCTGAATCACCACAGCACACATAGAAAGGAAGGTGTGAATTACCACATTGCCCTCCTTCACCTGACAGGAAGTCTCATAACCGCGGGAGTAAGCCCGGTCATAATGGGCAGACATCCAGGTGTGCTTTAAGTTTCTGTCATTGTCCGTAGGCGCTCTCCAGATATTATATTCCATCGGGCGTTCCAGCAGATTTCTGTTTTTAAAGTTCATAGAGGTAAAACATCCGGTCAGCTTATTGTACTGATAGCAGAAGTTATTATTCTCAAGGAATATATATCTGTCATCTTCTTTTACTGTAATGCTGTCACCAGCAGGTTCCATTTGCATCAGCTGTACAACTGTCTGATTTCTGCTGTCTGTATTTGTAAGGGAAATCTCGTCAAATCCTAGTAAATGCCCCTGTTCCAGAAGTTCAGTGGAGGATTTCAAATGATACATCACCTTTAAAAAGCATTTTCCAGAAGCAGGAATTTCTGCAGGAATTATAACAGAGCCCTGGCTGTGTGGTTTTATTGAGATTGTTAAATCATCTGCAAATGTACCGGTAGCAGTTACCACCCCATCGTAAACCATTTCCCAGGAAATAGTTAAATAATCCTCTAAATTAACAAAATCCATATAATTATGAAGAATCAGCTCTTTAGTTTTCTGATCAAAGGACACCACTCTGGCAGGACGGTTCACATTCTTAAACTCCAACAGTCCCGTGTGAGGAGTGCGATCCGGATATACAAGCCCATCCATACAGAAATTGCCATCATGTGGATATTCCTTGTGGTCACCGCCATAGTAATAAATCTTTCTGCCATCTATGGTTCTGCCTTTGTAAATGGCATGATCACACCATTCCCACACAAAAGCGCCGCAAAATCCATCATACTGCTCCATTACCTGAAAATAATCTTCAAAGTCACCAGGTCCATTGCCCATAGCATGGCTGTATTCACAGAGAATAAATGGCTGATTGGTCTTCCTGTCAAAATACTCATGAATTTCCTCCAAAGAGGGATACATACGGCTATATAAATCAATATTAGAAAAATCATAGGTCTTGCTGTCATCACGATAGCGTGCACTTTCAAAATGAGTCAGTCTGGAAGGATCAAATTCTTTCGTCCAGGCAAGAGCAGCCTCAAAGGTACAGCCATAAGCACATTCATTGCCCATAGACCAACAGATCACACTGGAGCGATTTTTGTCACGCTCTACCATACGCTGTGTTCTGTCTACGGTTGCTTCTATAAATTCCGGATTATCGGAAATCGGGCGGTTCCAGCGGGCACGCCATGCCTCCGGAGAACGATCCTTCATATATACATAGGCAGGTCCATGGCTTTCGTTATCCGCTTCATCAATCACATAGAAGCCATACTGATCACACAGCTGATAAAACTGAGGTGCATTGGGGTAATGGCTGGTACGTATGGAATTCACATTATGCTGCTTCATTAACAGCATATCCTTTTTCATCTGATCAAGACTGATAACAAAACCTGTCACCGGGTCACTGTCATGACGATTTACACCACGGAATTTCACATTGGTGCCATTGATCTGCACAACACCGTCTGCAATCTGAATCTCACGAATCCCCAGGCGCTCTGTGATGATCTCATGCTCTGTTTCAATCACTACTGTATATAAATATGGGTTTTCAGAATTCCATAAAACAGGATTCTCTACCGTTAAATGAAGCTTCTGATTGTCGCCGGGATTTATCACACACTTTGTCTCTGCCGCCAGAGCACCTGCCTTATCATATACAGATACTTTCACAGGAATATCTGCACCATGGCAAACTGCTGTCATGGAAATGTCTGCTTTATTTCCTTCATCAGCAATATTAGTTTTTAAAAAATAATCATATACACATTTTTCAGGACGTTTTAATAAATAAACATCGCGGAAAATACCGCTCATCCGAAACTTGTCCTGATCTTCCAGATAACTGCCATCACACCATTTCAAAACAAGAACAGCAAGGGTATTGGTTCCCTCTTTTAAAAATCCGGTTATATCAAACTCACTGGTGGAATGGGAAACCTGGCTATAGCCTACATAACTGCCATTTAGCCATACATAAAAGCAGGAATCCACCCCTTCAAAATTTAAATATGCCTTAGGAGCATTCTTATCTGCCTGGTATTCAAAGTTATGTACATAAGAACCACATGGGTTCTCTGCCGGCACATAGGGGGGATCCAGTGGAAATGGATATCTTGTGTTTGTATACTGATGATGGTCATATCCATGAATCTGCCAGCAGCCAGGAACAGGAATCCTGTCATAGGCGGAAGTGTCATAGCCATCTTCATAAAATGCTTCCTGCAAATCGTAAATGCTGTCATAATAACGGAACTTCCAATTGCCATTTAACAATGTAAAACGGTCGGAGTTCTCCCTGTGCTCCACAAGGTCTTCCATCTTCCTTGAAGCAGGAATATAATAAGCACGATTTGGCATTGTGTTCTCATGAAGCAAATGTAAATCCTCGTAGTGTTTTGGTACAATCATGATCTGATTCCTCCTTATTCATTCTACCTTCTATTATAAAAGAGGTTCTGTTAAAAGCCATATCCTCTATTAGACAAAACATGCACAAAATGATACAATATAGAAAATCTTCTGAAAGGAGTGTGTTCGCTATCTATACAAATACAGCCTATATGAATCTCAGTGATAATGAGCTGGAGAATTATGAAATTCCACTCCGGGTGAACTGCTGTGGAGTTTACCGTCTGATATCCCTTCCTTCTATGTCCACTTATCGGGCATCCGGACGGTCTGACTACCAGATTCTCTATGTTGCTTCCGGCAAAGCTGTGTTCACTCTTGAGTCCGGAGAAATAAAAGTTCCTGCAGGCAGTATGGTGCTTTATACTCCCCACCAAACACAGAAGTATATCTATTATCTGGAGGACAAGCCGGAAGTTTACTGGGTTCATTTTACAGGAAATGAAGTGAAGGAATTGTTGCAACGTGCAGGATTTATAGACATTTCTGTTCTGTATACAGGAATATCTTCCAGATATCAGGAGCTATTTTCCAATATGATACGGGAGATTCAGCTGCCAAGACCCTGTTCTGAGGAACTGTCAGCCCTGTACTTAAAGGAGCTTTTTTACTTAATACAGAGGCAGATTGCAGAAGGCAGCCAGAATAAGCGTTCCATTCACAGGGAAATGGAAAAGGCAGTCAGCTATTTTCACGAGAACTTTACCAGGAGTATTCAGATCGAAACATATGCTGAAGAACACCATATGAGTACCTGCTGGTTTATCAGAAGTTTTAAACAATATGTGGGAATGCCGCCTGGACAATATCTTACTTCCATTCGGATCAGCAAAGCAAAAGAGCTTTTGGAAAGTACCGGTTATAGTGTCAGTGAGATTGGGAGTATTGTTGGGTATGAGAATCCGCTGTATTTCAGCAGAATTTTCAAGAAGCAGACTGGGAGTTCGCCTACTGAATATCAGAAAGGGTTGAAAGGGTGAATTGGCCTGGTGCTGGATAATACATATACAAAAGTCAATCCTGTCAGTCAAGGGAGCGGGCAGCATTTTACCGATTTGACTGGCTGGAATTTTCCTTAAAGTAAGAATTTAATTCATTATTTATTATCATTACTTCCCTGTTTACCCTTTACAGCATGTGAAATATGTTTAATAATTTCATAAACAGCGATCCCAATTGGTGCCCCTATAATCATAGTTGGAAATGATAATTCCTCTAATGTACCTGTTATTAAGCTGAATAATTTTACAATTAACAACAAACATAAATATTTTATATAAAAAATCACATACTTTTTCATGACTTGCTATCCTCCCTAATATATTCCGGCTGTTGCCACTTGATTTTATCATTATATTGTTTTAATATAGTGTTCATAGAATCATTCTTTCCTACAAATGTTTATAGGGAATCTATTTCCCGATGGAGTGGTCGTTAGAGGTGGTATATATGCATTATAACACGTACATCTACCAACAGAAAGATTATTTTACCCTAACCACTCCCTCACATCTTATAAGCCTTATTCACAATACTTCCCCTTAAAATCTGACTACATCAATGATCAATTCAAAGTCCATATCATCGTAAATCATACTTAGCATATCGTTTCCAGTAGGTTTAATTACCACTAAGAAAATCAGGTTTTACACCCCAAATACCTTGATATTTAACACCCCAAAGTACCTTGATAATTGAATAGACTTTACACTAACGCTGTGTTACAATACTTAGACAACGACACACTTTTCTTTTAAAGGAGCGTGACACTTATGGCATTAACCCATGATGATTTACAAGCTATTTCCGGCTTGATAAAAAGTGAATTAAAAGATTTTGAAGGCTCGATGAAAAATGAATTAAAAAATACTGAAGCCTCGATGAAAAATGAGATCGCTGATATTAAAGTAGAGATCACTGATATTAAAGACAATGTCACATCTATGAATAATGAGATCACTGGCATTAAAGATAATGTCGCATCTATGAACAATGAGATCGCTGGCATTAAAGATAATGTCTCATCTATGAATAATGAGATCACTGGTATTAAAGACAATATCTCATCTATGAATAATGAGATCACTGATATTAAAGTAAATGTCGCATCTATGAATAACGAGATCACTGGTATCAAAGACAATGTCGCATCTTTGAATAATGAGATCACTGATATTAAAGTAGAGATCACTGAT
>DHOR01000026.1:17681-69775 GCA_002409995.1 Hungatella sp. UBA5385
ATCACTGATATTAAAGACAATGTCTCATCTATGAATAATGAGATGAACAGTATCAAATTAACTCTTGAAAATGAAACCAACCGTAATATAAAAATTATTGCTGAAGGTCATCTCGATTTATCACGTAAACTCGACGATGCCTTAAAGGTTACAAGCGAAAGAGAAATGTTCTTAATCCGCCTTAACCGTCTTGAAAACGAGATGCGAATAATCAGGTAGAGACGAAACGAAATAGCATAACTGTACATAAAAGACACAAAAGAGTGTAAAGCCTATTGAATTATTAAGGTTCACACTCTTTTTCATTTTTTTAGTGTTTACCGATTGTCATTGATACATATATTATTTTTATAATCCTGACCATAACAGCCTGCGGTCAGGATTTTCTATCATATAATACTTTTCACAGTTATTCTATCCCATCTAAAAACCTCTATCCAAACAACACCACTATACAATTTGCACAAAAAATACCAAAATAAATGTCCATTATAGTGAAAATGGTTTTTCTTGCACAGTTTAAGGCGAAGGAAACTGTTCTTTATATTAAAGCATCAAGTTGTTATACTAATATTATAAAAAAGTTCCAAAACCAATTAATATTTTGTACAAATACAACACATCATTCTTAAGACTCGGAAAAGAAAGGAGGGATGTGATGTTAACTCCAAGAGAATACCAAATTGCTTTTCGAATTTTATCTGCCAATGCAGGATTGAGAATTAAGGATTTGGCAGCGGAATTTCAGGTGAGCACCCGTTCAGTGCAGTACAGCTTAGATAATGTGAAAGATTTTTTTAAAAAGCGGAATATTAAGTATTGTTCCAGCTCCAGCAAGGGTATTTGGGCTGAAGGAAGTGAGGATGACCGGGATAACGCATTGGAAGAACTTTCCCAGATGCAGGCAGATGGTCTATATTTTGACCAGGATATGAGAGTTCGCAGGATTTATCTGGAACTGATTTATTCTGGTGAATACGTTACGGCCGGAACGTTTGCTGAAAAGCTGAAAGTAAGCCGCAGCACAATCTTAAGTGATATGAATCATGGAGAAATGCTTCTTCAGGACAGCGGCCTTACTCTCAGGCGGCGGGCGCACTGGGGTTACCGGTTAGACGGGCCGGAGCTGGCGCTTCGTACACTTGCTGAAAACTCATTTCAGGAGGAAATATCTGTTTATGATGTTTATATGATCATCAACGGGCTAAAGTCGGATATGGCTGATTTAAGCTTCTTACCATTGCCTGAAGAGGCTATGGCTGACTGCTTGATTGCAGGCCGGGAGCTGGTGCGTGCCTTTCAGGAAAAAGCAGCAGAAATGCAGAAGGAAAATGTGATTACTCTGATGATACGGCTGCTGATTAGTCTGTCACGTGTACGTAAGGGCCATATTGTGGGAGATACGGAAAAAGCCACAGATTTATCAGGCTGTTTTCTCTATCCATACTGGGCGGCAGCTTATGAAGCCTGTGGATTACCGGTATTAAAAGATGAACTCGATTATATCCAGGGACGGTATCAGGAAAAGAAGTATCCGGTTGATATTGTGGACCTTAGCATGAAATTGGTGGAAAATGTGAGCAAATTAGAGAATTACCCCTATTATGAAGATAATTCCCTGTACTCACGGCTGTTGATTCACCTGCGCCACTGTTTTTCCAGCGGCAACAAGGGAATGGCTAAAAATCCCTTTCAGGATTTGGTTATGAGCAACCACGGTCATCTCTACAACAGTGTTCAGACTGTGTGTAAGGAACATATTGATAACGTCTACTTATTAGCCAATGAATCCTTTGTTTCCTATCTTGTTATGTATTTTTTAGTAGCCCGGCAGAACCTTGAACTGGGGCAAAAATGGAAGGCTGTTTTTGTCTGTGCCACTGGCCATGGAGGAGCTAAAATTGTTGCAAGAATGTTGGAATCACAACTGAAACAGATTGAGGTCGTGCAGCATTGTTCCTTAACAGAGGTTGATGAAGTAGTACAAAAGACAAAGCCTGATTTCATCATCAGCGTATTCCCCTTAAAAGCAGCAGTTCCTGTAATTGTAGTAGAACCAATCCCAACCAAAGCGGATATATGCGCTATCCAGCGTATTATTGATAAAAAGGTTGGAGAAAACCAACTGCTTACAGAGGGAACAACCACTGGCTTTTGGAAATATAGCGAAAATCCTGAGGATATCTCCCAGGAGGTTATTTTGATCGGTTTAAAAATATACGAAAAACTTATTGATAAAGAATCCTGGAACATTAAACCCGGATTAGAGTTTGCTTTCTTAACCCATGTAATGCTTCTGGCTAATCGTTATGTATTTGACAATCAGTACAGCCATCAAACGGATTCAGAATCTGTTTTAGATAAGGATATTATAAACCGGCTGGCGGAAATAGGAATTGTTTTAAATATAGATGAGATTAAGGCATTGACCTATTATCTTATAACTGAATAAGGAGGAAAGACAAAATAATGAAAAATGATTCAATGATCATTAAAAATGCACGTGTAATCAGGCCGGACACAGGAACAATCCAGGACTCTGACCTCTATATCAGGGACGGCAGACTTGTGGAAGATATAACAAATCAGGATGACCGCATACCTGTATTGGATATACATAATTGTTTCGTTGCTCCGGGATTTGTTGATCTGCATACCCATGTATTTAAAGACCACATGAAGGATGCTATAACACCGGATGAAGCAGGTATCACGCTGGGGGTTATTACAGTTGTGGATGCCGGAAGTACCGGAATTCGGGATTATCCCATATTTGAACAGGAATTTATAAATAAATCCACAACAGATGTCCGTTTTTTCTTAAATATTGCAAGAAAAGGCTTGTGTGATGGACTCAGTGAGCTGGCTGACCCAGAGGATTTAATGACTGCTGATGAGCTGGATGCATTTATCAAACAGCATGGACAGAGGCTGGCTGGATTAAAGGTACGGATGAGCAGTTCCATAGTGAAGGATCAGGGAATTGCCCCCCTTTTATATGGAAGGAAGCTGGCAGATCAATTCGGACTTCCCCTTATGGTTCACATCGGTAACAGACCTCCAGAGCTTGGAGAAGTTTTAAATATTCTGAAACGGGGGGATATTGTTACCCACTGCTTTCACGGGAAAAAAGGAGGAATAACGGATTACCCCCACGAATTTAAGAAGGCAGCCAGCCGTGGAGTGCGTTTTGACGTAGGTCATGGAACAGCCAGTTTCTCCTATCACAAGGTATCAGAGGTGCTTAAACTTCAACCTGTTGATTTTAGTATTTCAACGGATCTCTATGCACCTAATATCCATAAACCTGTAGGCAGTCTGATGCTTACTATGAGTAAGTTTTTACATATGGGTTATTCAGTTTCGGATTTGGTTCGGAGAGTTACAGTTCTTCCCAGAGAAATACTCAGGATGGAACCTGTGAATATGAGTCCCGGTGATCCTGCCGATTTAACAGTGTTTAAAATTGTGGAAAAACAGCGGAAGCTGGTGGATTCGGAAGGGTATGAAATAGACTGTAACCGTTATTTGGAGCCGGTAGCAGCAATTAAACAAGGAAAGAGAGTATGGAACTGTGAATAGTAATTTTGAAATAAACGAAGACCTGCAGAAAATGATAATGGAATGTGCAGACCCCCATAAAGCAGAAGAAGTCATGAAAGAACTGGCAGAGAGTTGTCAGGAAAGGAAACTAATATTTACAGATTATCAGTGGAAATCCCTGGTCAATCATATCTGTGCAATGATTATGCGAAGCATAAGCGGTGAAACCATTGATCTGGATATCAGCCTGTTTGATGAAGTATCAGAGGATTCACTGAATTTATCCATGGATGTGGTAAAGGCAATTGGAGGACGCCTTGCTGATGATGAAATGTATTTGTTGTCAATTCATTTTGAAAGTGTAAAAGAAAATAATTAAAGAAAAAGGAGAATGGTAAAATGGAACAGGTAGTCGTAGTGATTGGAGATCGTTTAGGAAAAGGACAGAAGGTTGCAAAAGGTGTGGAGGCCGCAGGCGGCCGCGCAGTCCTCATACCCGGCATAGGCGCTGATATGAAACTTGGTGATGTTATGAAGGCAGAGAATGCTGATATTGGAATTTCTTTCTGTGGCAGCGGGGGCGCAGGCGCCATTACAGCGCAGTCCAAACACGGATATCCGGCAAAATATGGAATGCGTTCCATAGGGGAAGGTTTAACAGCCATTCGGGAAGGCAAAAAGGCACTTGGTTTTGGCTTTATGGATGTGGAAGAATTGGGCAGCAAGCTGACAGAGGAAGTCATTAAATTAAAAGGAGGGGGAAAACTGTGAAGCCCGTAACAGAAGAACAAGAGATGATTGTCTTAATTGAAGGAGAAGGGGATACAAAGGAGAAGGCGCTTGATGCTGCATTTATGACTCTCCGTCATAAGGTAGGCGGTACTCTCCTTCGTATAGAACCTATGAGTGTAGAAGTAATACAGGCACAAAAGAGAGAATATACAGAACGGTTTTTATTTCTGTTTTTTCCCAGAATCCGTACCAAATATTACCTGCAGTTGAAGGTCTGTGTAAAGGTTGTTAGCTTTTGTATGGAAAATATAGATTTTAAAGTTAGCAAAAGCAATTTTAAAACGATCAATGAGGGGGAAAAAATATGCTATTAATATTATTTAAATCAGTTATTATCGGGGCACTGACAGGATTTGGAGTCGGCGCAGGGGCCGCCAGAATGTTTCATGCACCGGGAATTCAGGGTATGGGAGCATTTCGTACTCTGGGTGAACTCAATGCATGTGAAGGAGATCCTATTTCCCATTTCTCCTTTGGCCTTGGTTTCTTTTTCAATTCATGGGCCTCGGTGGTTGCAGCAGGCGCACTGACTCAGGATATTGACCATCGTGTCATACCCAACTGGGCAGTTGCTGCATTGATGGTAAAGAATAACAGTGTAGAGGACACTCTCCACAATCCTAAAAAGATGGCAATTGCAGGAGGAATCATCGGCGCTATTGTAGTGGGATTCCTTAACACAACAGCAACAGCAGTGCCCTCTTCCATTCAGACAGTGGCAGTCTCTGTGCTGGTACCTGCAGCAACTTTGCTGATCAACTATGTGATGCCAGTAACATTCTGGCTCGCAGCTTTAGATGCAGGGAAACGTTCCGGAGTCTGGGGAACCATCTGGGGTGGTCTGGCACAAGTGATTATGGGCAACGCAGTGCCTGGCGTTGTACTTGGAATTCTCATTGGTAAAGGCGTTGACGACGGCGGCTGGAATAAAGTCACGAAAATGCTGCTTATAGCAGTAATAGTGCTGTTTACCCTTAGTGCCTTTTTCCGTGGAACCGATCTTCAGCTGATCAATCAATTAGGAATGAATACACCCGGTTGGCTTGAGAGCCTTCATGGTATTTTTGAAATCAATTAGGAGGTATATATCTTATGACTGATATACAGGTAACAAGTGGCAAAGCCACAGAAAATATTGATAAAAGTAAGAATTTTTGGTATGCAGACTGGAGTTTCCCAATCTTTGTGGGAATCCTCAGTGCAGCCATTTTAGCAGGAACTCATATGTATATAACCTATGGAGTGGGCGCTTTCTCTGATGTGGCAATCATAGCTCTTCTAAAAGCAGGTCTTGAAGACAGCTCCGCTCTGGGTGCAGCCGCAGCTTTTGGCGCCAGCTTTTTGTTTGCGCGTGTTTTAGAGGGGTCCCTTGTGGGAATTCTGGATATTGGTGGTTCCCTGCAGACAGGAGTTGGGATTGGTGTTCCGGCTCTGATGCTGGCTGTTGGGATTACGGCGCCTTTGGATAATTTCTTCCTTTCACTTATCGTAGGCGCTCTCTTAGGAGTTCTCATCGGAGCCGTAGTTGTTACTCTTAAGAAATTTACGGTAGGTAAGGCTAATTCCACCTTTGGAGCAGATGTTATGATGGGAGCAGGTAACGCTTCAGGCCGTTTTCTTGGTCCGCTGCTTGTTATCACTGCATGCAGCACCTCCATTCCAATCGGTGTGGGTTCTGTCATTGGCGCAGCAATTTTCTACATGCTTAAAAAGCCTATAGCAGGCGGCGCAATTATCGGAGCTATGCTGTTTGGTGTTTTATTTCCAGTATCTGCACCATAAGAAAGAAGGTTTGAACATGAGTGTTTATACAGATTTGGGTTTAAAAGAGGTCATCAATGCCAATGGTAAAATGACAATTTTAGGAGTCAGCGCAGCCAGCGAGACTGTGGCTGAACAGGTGAAGCAGGCACTGAAAGCCTATGTGATTATTGACGATCTTATTGATTATACAGGGAAGGTTATTGCAGAAAAAACAGGTGCTGAGTCCGGCTGTCCAACATGCGGGGCAGCCAGCGGCATGGCAATTGCTGTTGCAGCCTGCATTGCAGGAAAAGAGCTTACTAAGATTGAACAGCTTCCTGACAGCAGGGGATTAGCCAATGAAATCATATTACAAAAAGGCCAGTCCGTAAATTTCGGAGGAAATTTGGCACAGATGATTAAAGTTGGAGGTGGAATTCCTGTTGAAGTAGGCAGCGCCAACAAGGTGGAGCCGGAACATATTGAAGGAGCGATTACAGATCGTACAGCAGCACTGTTCTATGTGAAGAGTCATCATGCTGTCCAGAAAGGGATGCAAAGCATTGAGACTATGGTGCAGATCGCTCATAACCATCATCTACCATTAATCCTGGATGCAGCAGCAGAGGAGGATTTAAAACGATATATTAAGCTGGGGGCAGACTTGGTGATCTATAGTGGGGCAAAGGCACTGTCAGGACCCACCTCCGGTTTCATTGCAGGAAAATCCGATCTGATTGCAGCCTGTAAAATGCAGTATAAGGGCATCGGCAGGGCCATGAAGGTTTCAAAGGAAGCCATGGTTGGTTTAATCACTGCACTGGAGCAATATGATCACAGAGCAATGGATGTGTCCCGGCAGAAGGAAGAGATGGAGAAAGTTTGCAACGCACTTAATCAGGTGAAGGGCCTTACCTGCTATGTTGCGCAAGATGAGTCAGGCAGGGAAATCTTCCGTGCAGAAATAAAGGTTGATTCCAGGATCGCAGGTCTTACAGCAGTAGAGCTTGAGAGGCAGCTTAGAATGGGCAATCCTGCCATCTACCTTAGAAGCTATTACAGCAATCAGGGGCTCCTGTCCATAGATCCCAGGCCTCTTTTAGAGGGACAGGCTGATACGATTATTGCTGAGATAAAACGCTGTTTGAATGGAGGATTATAAGATGTCTGTAAATGTATATTTTAATGTTCTGGCAAAGGATTTAGAGAATGCAATTGAGATAAGCCGCTTTGCCCCAGACCGCACCCTTGTAGGTATTATGGTTAAGAATTATGCAACGGATGACGAAGCGGTTACAATGGTAGAAGCTTTTAAGGAACATGGGATACTGCCCTCTGTAGGGCTTGGCGCCGGAGATCCGGCTATGTGGAAGCGGGTGGCTGATGTATCAGTGAGAAGCTGTCCATTTCACATCAATCAGGTATATCCTGCAGCAGGCTATACCATGGGACGTCTTATGGAAGTTCACAAGGGAACATTCATTGTCAACTCTTTATTAGAACCATCAGGCCGGCCGGGAATGGTTTATGCTGCCACAGGGCCTTTGAGCAGGGAGAACCGGGAACCAATTAAAGCCGCCACTGCAGCCCGTATGATGGCTGATATCGGACTGCCTTCCGTGAAATTTTATCCAATAGGCGGGTTAACAAAAATGGATGAATTAAAAGCAATGGTTCGGGCTGCTGTTGAGGCAGGAATCAGCATTTTTGAGCCAACTGGCGGTATTGATATGGAAAATGTTCATGAGATAGTTCAGGCATGTATTGATGGCGGAGCCACAACCGTCATTCCTCATCTATACACTTCATTGGTTGACAAGGCAACAGGAAAAACCAGACCTGAATATTTAAAAGAGCTGGCAGCTATGAAATGGTAGAGTGCTGTAGAATTGGAGGTACATAATATGAAAACAATATCTTACATAATAACAGATGAACTGGGGATTCATGCAAGACCGGCCGGCATGATTGCGAAACTGGCAAAAGGCTATAAAAGCGAAATTAAGATTGGCACTTCGAATAAAATGGCTGATGCATCCAGAGTCATAGGAATCATGAGTCTTTGCATGAAGCAGGGAGATGAAATCATAGTAACTGTGGATGGGGAAGATGAAGGGGAGGCAGCCGAAGCAATCAGCGCATTACTGAAAGATAATTTGTGAAAGGCAGGTTTGATTTGCAATGAAAATTCAGGGAAAGAGTGCCAGCGGGGGCATTGCGGTTGCACGTGTCCGTTATGTGGCTAAAAGAGAACCGATTAAAAAACTGATTGTATCGGACCCGGATAAGGAGATTCAGCGTTTTGACATTGCACGCAATCAGGCAGCAGATCAATTGGCCCAGCTTGTGATCAGTACCAGGGCAACGCTTGGTGAAGAGAATTCGAAACTTTTTGAGATTCATCAAATGATGCTGGAGGATTTAGATTATCTTGATGCCATTACATCAAAGCTTCAGGAGGAAAAAGTATGTGCAGAATATGCAGTTCAGGAAACCGCAGAAGAATTCGTCAGCATGTTTGCTCAACTTAATGATGATTATATGAAGGCGCGGGCAGCTGATATCCGGGATATTTCAGAACGTCTGCTGGACATTTTAACAGACCGGATTTCTCATGTATTTGATACAAATGAACCTGTAATAATGGCGGCAGAAGATTTTGTTCCCAGCCAAACTGCACGGTTTGACCGCAGTAAAGTCCTCGGTCTTATAACTAAGGGCGGTTCAGAAAATTCTCATACTGCAATTTTTGCACGGACAATGGGAATCCCTGCCGTCATCGGGCTGAAAGAGTCCTTAACAGAGGTCTGGGATGGACAGCTTGCTGCAGTGGATGGCAGTACAGGGGAAGTGATTTTAAATCCTGATGAGCAGGAAACAGCAGAGTTTCAGAAGAGGAAACAGAAGGAATTGTTTCAGAAAAACGAACTGGAAACTCTCCGGGGTAAACCAACCATAACAAAGAATGGAAAAACCATCAAACTCTATGCTAATATCGGCTGTGTAGCAGACGCTGCTGTTGCTATGGAAAACGATGCGGAGGGAATCGGACTTTTTCGCAGTGAATTTCTCTATTTGGAAAGCCAGGATTATCCCACTGAAGAAGTACAATTTAAGGCTTATAAAGCAGTTGCAGAAACATTGGCAGGACGTCCAGTGATCATCCGGACTCTGGATATCGGTGCTGATAAACAGGCTGCATATTTTGATCTTGAGGAAGAAGAAAATCCTGCTATGGGAATGCGGGCAATCCGTATCTGTCTCACCAGACCGGAGGTTTTTAAAACTCAGCTGCGGGCCATTTATCGGGCTTCTGCTTATGGCAGGCTGATGATCATGTTTCCTATGATTACCTCTCTTTGGGAACTGCGCAAGGGAAAAAGCATTGCATCCCAGGTTCGGGAAGAGCTTCGCCAGGAAGGGATTGCTTATGATAGTGATCTGCCTATCGGTATTATGATCGAAACTCCGGCAGCTGCAGTGATCAGTGATTTACTGGCTCAAGAGGCAGATTTTTTCAGCCTCGGAACCAATGACCTGACCCAGTACACTCTGGCTGTGGATAGACAGAATCACAGTCTGGAGCAGTTTTGCGATACTCATCACGATGCAGTCCTTCGGCTGATCCGTATAACTGTAGAGAATGCGCACAAGAATGGTATTTGGGCAGGAATCTGTGGAGAATTAGCAGCGGATAGTGAATTATTAAAATTCTTTTTGGAAATTGGGGTAGATGAACTATCTGTGGCTCCGTCCCAGGTACTGGGATTAAGGAAAAAGATTGTGGAGCTGAATCTTTAGAGTAAAAAAAAGAGATATGTTGTTTGCTGTAAGTTTAAATAACATATCTCTTTATTTTTCTGTTTCTTTATTTCCAGCAGGTCTAATTCCCATCCAGGTAATCTATGATAATAACCCAGAGGAACTCAAAATGCCTTGATTCTTGTCTAGACTTAAGCCTCAACAATCAACCTGCTCACCTGAGTATTTAAATCCTCTTGTATTCTTTGTTCGGCATCTTTTAATTCTCTTAGTTTACGCATAACACTTTGAACCTGATTCTGTACAGTACGAACACTTTCCTTGGTAGTATTAATTTTGCTTTGCATGAACCAGTCTGCAAGTATTCCATCAAAAAAGAAATCCGCAAACTTTGCAAAACCACTAATATCCATTTGAATTTCTTCTGATATGCGAACATCTGCAAGTTCTGTTCGGAAGCGTCTCAATAGCGACTGTGTGCGTTTTGCTGCATCGCTGGCATCATCTATATGGGAATGTTTAACCATATCCGTGATGAGCCCACCGCCAAACATATCCCACATGCCCCAGCCCTCGGCACTATTAAGACTTTTCAGCGCTTCTGTAAGACTATTTTCCACCTGGTGTCCTATGCTGATTGCTTCATCAATTTCACGCTGATTGCTTTTGCTTCGTTCCATACTTTTGTTTAATTCCATAATCTTTTGTGCTGTTCTGCTATTCTCGTTCATTAACGCCTGATATTTTTCATCGTATAATTTATCATACTCTGCCTGTGCATTTTTATATTGTAGTTTCTCGGTCTCAAGTCTGGAAATCTGATTTTGAATATCCTCTAAATCCCAGACACATTGATTGTATTTAAGTTCCGCTTCCAGCGCTTCTTTACGCTCTTTTTCTGCTCTTTCATCAAGATTACCCAGTACGGAATAAATTATTGAGGAAATACTCTTTTCGGTTATTTTTTTATAGTCTTTCTTTTCCTTTTCAAGTACTGCTTTTGCAGATTGTGTTTTTTCCTCAAGTATAGAAAGTTCTTCTTTTAGCGTTACAAGCATAGCCTCGACTTTTTGTAAACGGTATATATCCTGTTGACTTTGAGAAAGCTGTTTATTTATATGGTCGTACATGGTTACCCCCTTTAATTGTAAGATTATTTATATAAATTTATATCAGTAAAAATTGCTTTATTAATGAAGTGTTAACATAAGGTTGAACTTCATACACGCTAAGCTAAAAATAAATTAGTTTCTCTCCATAATATATTTTTTAAGAGAATACAGTGCCAAAGGAATTATATAAAATATAGCATAGGAATATTTCAGAACTATTTCATAGAACATCATGATAGTTCCTGACTGAAAAGAACTATTGAAACATCTTAACAGTTTATCAAAATATGCTATACCAAAATATTGAACAATAATAAAAGTTCCACCTAATGCAAGATATTTTTGCCAGGTAATTTTCTCCCTAAATAAAGCAATGGCCCCAACGCAAATGGCTCCATATATGAATTTGGGATAAAAAGATTCTATATAAGTGTTTCCCATGGTCAATTGATCCATAATCTTATCAGCTTTATCCATCTTCTCAGAAAGGCTCATATCATCTGTGAAAAATCTACTTGTTATTATAGTTAGCCTTTTATTCTTCATCCACTCTACAAGAATATCTCTATAGATATAGGAATTTATACTGCGTAAAAAAGGGAGCAGTAATAACAGAAATAATACCATTATATTAAACTTGGTTAAGCTGTTTTTTGATTTGCTATTCTTGCTTTTCACCAAGTAATATAGCAAGAAAATTACGTATAAAATAAGAAATATATCGCTGACCATAATATCATGAAATATTACGTTATTTAATTCCATACTATAATATTTTAATGACATCTCAAATTGATATACACCTGCAAATTGAAGCAATATAAAAATTCCAGAAAATAGCCATACTTTTTCCAAGGTATATTCTTTTTTTATCAATTTATAAATCCCATAGAGCAAAGCCACAACCAGCATGATATAAAACAGCCATTCTAACCCTATTACTGCCATATTCAGGAAGTTCGACTGTTTATTACTACTTAAAGATACTAACTTACCGGTTAATACCGATACTAGAAAAAAAGGAACAAAGAACAACAATTCCTTTTTCCTGATAATACTCTTTTCAAAGTTCATACGCAGCCCCTCCCCTCTTATGGGGCTATGAAAAATGGAGTTGATCTAACTCCATTTTCCCAGTCCCAGTTTGAACTTTAATCTACTTGGCTAACACATAAAGCAACTGAATCAAATATGCACAGACATTACTGCAATATCATATTACATATTTGCTATGGATTTACCCAACTCATACGCTTTCTCGCAATCCAATAGGAAGATTTCTTCCCTTCTTTTTTTCCTGTCAGATTCATTGAATGTTGCCATATGATATTTACTATAATCATTTACTTGTAATGTTTCTGTGGATACCAGTTCTTTCGTGGACTCCCGTTAACAGCAATTATTTTCATAGTAAAAACCCGCCTATAATATTAGTATATACCTCATGCTTGTATTATAACAGTAACAAATCAGAATACAAGTACGATTATATCTTGTGGTTAGTATGAAGAATAATTTTTGTTCTAAAGTATAGGTATTTGTGGTAAAATTAAGCTTAAGAAATACGTGATTTTTAAAGAAGATATAGATTTTAAGGGGGATTGTCATATGAGTAACTTAAAAGAAAGATCAAACGGAGAAACACCGGTATTATACAGGCAGCCATTTAATGACTTTTCAGGCCGGACTGTCGTTAACAATATTGAAAATGTCAACTATATCAAAAAATCTAAAATGCGTTTTTGGTATAATAACCAGACGGAAGCTTATGGTACTCATTGGCATAACGCAATGGAGATCATTATTCCCATAGAAGAAACTTATAATGTTATTATAAACGAAAAATCATTTAGTATTAAAGAAAATGAAATTTTATTTATTCCTTGTGGTGCTACTCATTCTATTTGTGCCCATGAATTTGGTTCCCGATTTATATATCTCATTGATATTTCACTTTTTTACAATCTCTCAGATTTCCAAATTCTATCACCACTTTTCGTGCAGCCATCTTTATTTTCTAAAGATTCACACCCATATATATATGGTACAATCTATTCAATATTTATGGAGATGAATGAAATTTATTTTTCAGGAGATATGTTTTGGGAGTTCTCTATTTATTCACTTTTAATGCAAATTTTTACAGCAATTGGAACTAATCAATTTAAAAAAATTACTACGAATATCCAGCCATCAAAAAAAACCAAATACTATGAGAAATTTTCAGATTTATTATATTATATCGATACTCACTATAATGAAAATTTAACTTTAGAAGCTATGGCTGACTTAGCAGGCTTTTCTAAATATTATTTTTCCAGATTATTTAAGCAGTATACAAATTATACGTTTTATAATTATCTTTGCTACAAACGCATACAGGCCTCACAAGCTTTATTATCTACGAATATATCAGTTACGGAAATCGCGTTTCAAACCGGTTTTAATAATCTTTCAACATTTTGCAGAACATTTAAAAAATATGTTAATTGTTCTCCTACTGAATACCGCAATACTTGTTTATCGTCCCATTAAAGTGCTTCTGAATACCCTGGAGATATATTCCACAGATAAAACAGTTATCTGTGGAATATAATCTCTTATGACAGGTTTTATCCCTTAACACTTCCCATTGCAACACCCTCTATAATATATTTGGATAAGAATAGATATACAATAATTGATGGTAATACCGTTAATGTCAGCCCTAAATAAACAGAACCATATTCCGTTTTATATATATCACCCCTAAGCAGACTGACCATAATCGGCATTGTATATTTATCCTTATTTGTCAACAGTACTAAAGGTGTAAACAAGTTATTCCAGCTTGAAACAAAACTAAAAATTGCTTGTGTTGCAAGTGCCGGTTTTAAAATTGGAAGTGCGATTGTATTAAATATTCTAAACTCTTTTGCACCATCTATCCTTGCCGCATTAACAAGCTCTAATGACAACGCCGGCTGTATATACTGCCTCATAAAGAATACCATTGAAGGTGAAGCTATTGCAGGCAAAATCAGCATCAGTAAATTATTGGTCATTTGGGCTTTGTATACCATTTGATAAAATCCAATCATTGTTATTTGTGCCGGAATCATCATAACAGCCATAATAAAACTAAAAAATGGTCTTTTAAGCTTCCAATCATAAACTACTAATGAATAAGCAGTTAAGGCGGAAAAGTAAATAGCACAAGCAGTAGAGCCTATGGATATAAGCGCTGAATTGGTAAATCCTACAATAGGATTAAAACTCTTTCCCAAAAGAATTGATAAGTTTTTCATTGTATAGCTTGAAGGAAGTAATGAAATCGCATGCTGCTGAATTTCTGTAGTCGATCTGGTAGCATTCATAATCATAATCCAAAATGGCATAATACTTAATATGGACAAAATTATACATACTATATACATGACTATTTTTAATACTGTTTCTGATCTGTTTTTTTTCATTTTCTTCCCTCCTTCATTAATTTTTTCTGCTCTTTCGCATATTTTCTTATTTGATCTTCATCCCTGTCTCGAAGTGCAAGAAATAATATTGCTGATAAAATAGCTATGATAACAAACATGATCATGCTGGCAGCAGCGGCTCTATTATACATATAGCTGCCACTAAAGGCCTGATTATATATAAATACACTTGTTGTCAGCGTCGCATTATCCGGTCCTCCTAATAAGAACAGTTTAGGAATATCAAACATATTTAAACCGCCAATTAAGCTGGTAACAAGAGTAAATAACAATATAGTTTTTATACTTGGAATTGTAATATAAAAAAAGGTCTGAACTCTGTTTGCACCATCTACACTGGCTGATTCAAATATCTCCGGACTAATACCAAGAACACCTGAAATCAGAATGACCATCGTGTAACCATACCACATCCAAAATTGAATAAAAGATACAATACCCTGGGCTATACCTTTGTTTATTAAAAATTTTATTGGTTCATCTATGATTCCAAACCTTATTAACAGATCATTAACCGGTCCCATGGGATATCCAAAAAGAGAATTAAATAATATTGCCACTGTAGCTGCCGTTATAATATTGGGCATATAAAACAATACCTTAAAGATTCCCTGACCTTTTATTTTACTCCTTCTATCAGTAAACCATGCCGTCAATAATAATGCGATCAACATTTGAGGAATGAAATTAAAAATCCACATTTTCAATGTATTCTTCAGAGCTGTTATAAAAGATGGGTTTGCCAGAATTAATTTAAAGTTCTGAAACGGATCATCTAAAAATCGAAACGATGTAGCTCCCAGACCTTTAAAGTCTGTAAATCCAATTACAGTTGTATATATAATTGGATACAGGGAAAAAATCAAAAAGGTAACTACAAATGGAATACAGAATATGTAACCGTATTTCGCATATTTAGTACTGCCCAGTTGTTTTTTACGTTTCATTGTATCCACCTCTGCTTTCAATTATTTTATTTATAGTTTCCTGATTTAAAAAGAGGCGGATAATTTAAGCTATTCCGCCTCTTATACTAGACTTTACTATAATAAATAATGATACTCTACTCTATTATAATATCCAGATTATCCATAACCTGTTGTTTGAAATCTTTAATTGCCTGTTCACGATCTTTGTTTCCTGCTGTGTATTCACGTACCTGACCACGCCAATACTGATTAATTGTCTCATCATATTGGGTTAAGTTTTTACCGTTTGCAAATTGGTTAGCCGGAACAAACACATCAAACATGTTCTGACCACCTAAGAACTCAAGACTGCCATCAGATTTTGCCATTACAGCACCACTGCCGACACAGTCTTTTGTACCGCCTTCTCCATTAAGAGTTCCGTTGGCCCACTTATATTGAAGCCCTTCTTCTGTACTATCTAAAGTAATCCATTCAATAATATCGCCAATTGCTTCCTTCTTATCAGAATCTTTATTTGCCAGTAACCAGGTACCGCCCCAGAAGAAACCAACCGGTGATTCACAAACTGCCCAGTCACCATATGTACCTTCACCAACTGCTTCACCTCCACAGTTAGGTGCCAATGTATAGTTAATTAACCATGCCGGACCAAAAAATCCAAATATTTCTTTACTTCCTTCGCCCTTCATGTCTGCAAACCATGCATCCTGCCAATCCTCTGTATCATTGTGGTAACCATTATCTTTTAATTCCTTTGATAAATCTAAGAAAGCCTCTCTCTTTGGATCAATTGTTAACTTTCCGTCTACAATCCAGCCCTGACTAGAGCTGTTTTCTACTGCATGCCAGAGATCACCGTCACCTGATACAATACCATATTTTTTTTCCTTCAGCTCTTCTGCTGCTTTGAAAAACTGATCCCAATTACCTGAGCCTGAACCGACTTTTTTAGCAATTTCTGCCGGGTCGTCAGTACCCCATACGTCTTTTGCAATTGAACGGCGGTAGATAAATGCTCCACCTGTTGCCTGATATCCCAGCCCTACTACATCACCGCTTTCATTTGTTCCAATGTCAACAGAATATTGAGCAATTTCTGACTCCTTAATTGCTGCATCAATATCAATGCCAAGATCTTTATATGGTGTGGCATAAGAGGAAGCATCTCCCTTTGAATACTTAAGGATAAAAGCTGCCTCTGCACAATAAATATCGGGCGCATCCTTACCGCCTGCTGATAACGCCTGATCAAGTGCCGGCTGATAAGCACCATCTGTTGTTGCAATAATCGTTGTATTAATTTCATAACCAAAATCAGGATGTGCTTCCTTATACTTTTCAATCATGCCTGGAACTTCATCTGTAAATGACCATACATTAATTACGCCTTTGCTTTCTTGGGAAGTGTCAGCCGGTTCTTTTTTTTCTTCCGCAGTACTTTCTTCCGTACTTGCTTTTGTACTAACTGCATCTCCTGTATTACCTCCACACCCCACTACCATTGTGGCTAAAAGACATGCACACAAAGCACTCGCAATTAGTTTTTTCATTTTTCTTCCTCCTTAATTTACTTGGTCGACAAAATAGTTACTTTTCACAATTCCCCTTACTTATATATTGTTATTTTATTATAATTATACCAAAGTTGCTTCACACTTATTGCTATTGTTTATACACTTTTTGCTAATAAGGAGCATCTCCAACTGCCGGGGCATCAGCAAATCTCCAAATCCATTTGTTAGCTTTTATCTGACTTACCTCAAACCGAAGATCAAAGCATAAAAAGATACCCTGGCAGCACCACAATAATATCTATTGTCATGCCGCCAGAGTATTCTTATGTTTTATACATCACCATCTCACAGGCGTATCTGCACAGTAATTATGAATTTTTGCTGCCCTCAGAGCTGCAAAACAACCACAGAGCCTGCACATTCCATTTCTCAAAAATTCACACCGGCTGCAGATGGCCAGTCTATCCTGGTAAATTTTGTCAGGTGCTTTTATATCCTCATCCATATATTTTAGATAATTCTTCAGAGTCTGTTCATAGTCCTTGTCTGACAGCCCTGTTTGCAGGCATGGGATACAAACTTCTCCGGATAGTGCCATCTTATTCTGCCCCTCCTTGTAAGCCCCTGGCATTTATCTTTTCACAGTGAGCAGGACTACAGATTTGGAAGGCATTTTAATGTGTATGGTGTTTCCCTCAATGACAAAGTCTGTGAACTCTTCCGGCTGAATCTGATTGGGGTTTTCGAATGTATTCATGGTATTCATGGCACCTGACGTAAGGACTGTTCCACTTACCTTGGAAATCATTCCAAAACCTTCTATGTGACATTTCACCTCTGCCATCTGGTTCGGATCAATGTTCACAAGGGTTGCATTGATATTGCCGTTTGCATCTTTGGAAATAGAGGTGTTTATCTGCTTTAAGCTTTCTCCACCTAACTGGCAGTCATTGGAGAGTACTGCAAAATCAACCAGCTTTGCATCCTGATGCACCTTGTACATATCATAAACATGGTAAGTTGGAGTGAGTACCATCTTCTCCCCTTCTGTAAGAACCATGGCCTGGAGCACATTGACGGTCTGGGCAATGTTGGTCATATGAATGCGGTCTGCATGATTGTTGAATATATTAAGGCTGATTCCTGCAGAAACTGCATCCCTTAAGGTATTCTGCTGGTACAGAAATCCGGGATTAGTTCCAGGCTCATTGTCAAACCAGGTGCCCCACTCATCTACAATTAACGCAACCTTCTTATAGGGATCATATCGATCCATAATGGCAATATGTTTTGAAACCAGCTCTTCTGTAAACGCAGCAGCCTTCATAACACCATACCACTGGCTCTCATCAAAATCAGTGGCCGATTTGCGGGATCTGTAGCTGTCAGTTATATAACGCTCATTTCCATCAGGAAGGTATTCGACTATGACCTTATCCTCCAGCCTTGTGTAGTAATGAAGAGCAATCGCATCCAGAAACGTGGATGCATCCCGCATCATGACTTCGGTCCATTTATAATTAGCGCCTCTGGGGCCGGCCCCGATACGGTAGAGCTTATTGTCACCATAATCTCTGGCATACAGATTGTAACGGTTTACCTCATCTGCATAATACTCAGCCCTCATTCGGCCTCCGCAGCCCCAGTTTTCATTGCCTATGCCGAAGTATTTTAATCTCCAGGGTTCTTCCCGGCCATTCTTTTTTCTTAAGTCAGCCATGGGAGACTGACCGTCAAAGGTCATATATTCAATCCACTCTGACATCTCCTGTACGGTTCCACTTCCTACATTGCCGCATATATAAGGTTCCGTATCCAGCAATTCACATAAATCAAAAAACTCATGGGTTCCGAAATGGTTGTTCTCCACGACACCGCCCCAATGGGTGTTTACCATGGAAGGTCTGGACTCCTTGGGACCAATACCGTCGCGCCAGTGGTATTCATCAGCAAAACAGCCGCCCGGCCAGCGCAGGCAGGGAATCTTAACCCTCTTAAGGGCATCGATAACATCAGTACGCATTCCTCTTATATTGGGGATTTTGGAATCCTCTCCAACATAAAATCCGTCATAGATACACCTTCCTAAATGTTCCGCGAAATGCCCGTAAATCATTTTGTTAATTGTTGCCTTTTCAGCTTTTGCATTAACAATAATCTGGTTTGTCATACTGCAGTCCTCCTAAATAAGTTTAATTAGTTTTGTAAATCATGATCCTATCATCCTTTAACACCGCCGCTTGTAAGACCGGCAATGAAGAATCTCTGGTTAAATAAGAAAAGAATCAAGATGGGCAGAATTGCAACAACAGACCCCGCTATCATTACATCATAATTTGCGCTGTAGGGATTAATCAGCGATGCAATTCCTATGGTTAATGTAAATTTGTTACTGTCCCTCAGCACGATCAAGGGCCACACAAAACTGTTCCAGTTCTGCATAGCAAGGAGTATGGTCATCGCACCAAATGCCGGCTTCATCAGCGGTACCACAATCCTGTAAAAAATTCCAAACTCCGTACACCCGTCGATTCTGGCTGACTCCATAAACTCCGGGGAAATGCCGGATACAAACTGCCGGAAAAAGAAGATAGCTACAGGGGCAACCATAAAGGGGAAAATAATGCCTCCAGCCGTATTAATCAGCTTAATCTTCACAATCAGCTTATAGAGAGGAAGCATAAGAATCTCCAGAGGGATCATCATAACAGCCAGAACCAGCACAAAGATCATATTCTTTCCCTTAAAGCTATATGCCCCCAGTCCATATCCCACTAAGGAGGACAGTACCAGGGCGCATACAGTAAAAGCCACTGCATAAAATACACTGTTACTGAACCACTTAGTGTAAATCCCATCGTTGTATGTAAACAGGTTTGGATAGTTGGACCATTTGATCTCCCTTGGGTGAATGAAAAACTTCATACCTGCCCTGAATATCTCCTTTCCGTCCTGCAATGATCCAATAATCAGGTAATAGATAGGAAACAGCATGATCAGGGACACCAGCAGAAACAGGAGGAAAACCATTACGGACATGATTCTTCTGCGCATTTTCATGATGCATCCTCCTTTTTAAACAGGCCAAAGAAGTTCAATTGGAACATATTGACTGTGAGCACTATTACCAGCAGCGCCACGCCAATGGCAGAACCCATACCAAAATCATTTCTCTGGAACGCCTGCTGGTAGATGTAACGGACAATAGTAAGGCCGATATCCCCTGGATTTGTCTCATTCCAGTATACATACCCTTCTGTAAACATCCTGTACCCGTTTAAGATTGTCAATGTCAGGATATAGATAATAATGGGTTGAACCTGTGGTATAGTTACAAATACAAACTTCTGAACAGCATTGGCTCCGTCTATATCCGCCGCTTCGTAAAGCTCCTCTGGGATGCTCTGCAGAGCCGACAGACAATACACCATATTGATTCCCAGTTCACGCCAGGCCGCAAGTGAGACCATCATAATCATTCCAGTAACATATCCTGTTTTCCACGCTATAATCTCTCCGCCCAGCTTCAGAATTATGGAGTTGAATAAACCGGCTTCCGTCTCCCCGAACATCAGCCTGAAGGCAATACCTGCCACAATAACAGATGTAAGGGTTGGTACAAATATGGCAGACCTGAAAAAGTTTTTGAACTTCAGGATCTTTGAGTTTAAAAATGTGGCTATTGTAATAGGAAATATCAGCATAATGCTGACCATACATACCATGTAAATACTGCTGGATTTTAATGCGTTGTAAAAATGAACGTTAAACAGACGCTTATAGTTGCCAAGCCCAATCCATGTCACATTGTTAAATCCCTCTATCTTCTGGAAACTCATAAGTATAGTATTGATGGTTGGATAGAGGAAAAAAATTAAAAATGATATGATAAATGGCAGGCAGAACAGATATGGCGCTGCCTTTTTACTGTATAAAACCTTACGAAAACTTCTTATTTCCCTGTTTTGATTCATAAATACCTTACCTCCTCAACAGGGTACAACTACTGCTGCGCCCTCAATTCTTCAGCTGCTGCTTTTAATGCCTCTGCCGGGGTCTGAGAGCCATCAACAAACACACTGTACATGACTGTGTTATTAATAAGGTCCTGTGCTGCAACGGAAAAATCCGCGTTTACCGGAGACGGGCAGCCATCTACATATTCGCCCATGATCTTAAAGAATGATTCATTGTAAAAATACTCCATGGGGGCTGTCAGCCTTTCATCAGTCCACACATCGGTTCTCACCGGATCAAACTGCAGACATTCCCAAATATTTACATTTGCTTCATATGTAAGCTTTGACTCATACAACACTTCCTTTGCCAGTTCAACATTTTTACACTGGGTAGTGATGGCTGTGCCTGTACCGCCAATTCCAACAGTTCTTGGCTGTCCCTTTTCAAATACAGGCATGGGGCGGATTGCAATCTTCCCCTCAAGATCAGGCATATAGTTTGTAAACCGTGACATAAACCAAGATGGCATAGTCAGAGATGCGCAGCCGCCTTGATTCATCCATGTCCAGAACTCCTCCACTGATGTGGAACCACCAGGTGCCGCTACAACTGCCCCTGTATCCCAGAAATCCTTCATCCATTCAAGAACCTGAATGTTGGAATCACTGTCCATTGCAACACTTCCATCTGTATTCAGATAATCACCGCCCCGCTGTACAATCATGGGCCAGAATGGGCGCTGGTTGGAGACTTCATATATGGTCATGGGAATTCCTGTCTTTTCAAATACCTCCACGCCTATATCTCTGTACTGATCCCAAGTCTCTATTGCATTTACATCCTCAATGGTAAATCCGGCATTTTCCATAATCTCCATATTATAGTAGACCACGGTAGCCCCTACATGGGTGGGAAGCCCATAATAGTTGCTGTCCTTCTTATAAAGGTCGAACCTGGATTGTACACAGTCAGCAAGCTCTTTTTCAACAATATCGTTCATCGGAACCAGCTGGATATCGCCTTTTAAGAAATTGGAAAAATAATTGATATTGATGTCTGCTACATCAGGTGCGCCTACGCCGGACTGCAGGGCAATCAGCAGCTTGTTGGCCATTTCTGTATTGGGATAAACCTCAATCTTCAGTTTTACAGGGTTATCCGCATGCTTTTCGTTGTAAGCCTTTTCGCCGAATTCAAACATCTGATTGTGCAGCTCATTGGATGTCCAGATGGTAATTATATTGCCCTCCCCAGAGCCAGTCTGACCTCCCACAGCTTCTTTCTTTGTTTCCTCTGAATTTCCTCCTGCTGTTTCAGAGGAACCCCCACCGCATGCCGTCAGCGATAACGCCAGTGTCAATGCCAGTGCCGTTGCTAATAATTTTTTCATAGAAATACCTCCTTCAATTTATTCTTGTAATATATATAATGAGCAATTTTTATGCCAACCTTAAAATCCAATTGCAGTTTTGAGATAGAAAGCCCTGAAACCCTTGTTTATTCAACCTTTTCCCGAATATTAAAAAATGAGAGAACATTATAACCTGTTCTCCCATCTTGCTGATGTGTTGCTTTTTCTGTTGCCTTGAACGTTGCTTTTAGTACATGAACACATTAATTATAACAGCCCCATTTTCCCCATTTTCCTCCACAGAGTTGTCCGGTTAATGCCTAACCTTCTTGCCACTTCGCTCTTATTGTAATCACATTCTCTTAAAAGCTCTTCAATTTCCTCTTTTTGAATATTTCTGATACCTCCTCCTTCTGTCTCTATATCCTGGTTCAAGGGCTGAATCTGCTGCCCTTGCTGCATCTGCATTACCCCACGGCCAGCATCACCAAGTCCCAGAGATTCTTCCACATCCAAAGCATGAACTACTGTATCTTGAACTGTAACGCTGAGACGCTCCACAATGTTGCGCAGCTCACGGATATTACCCTTAAACGGATAGCTGCACAGCAATTTTATGGCCTCCTCTGTAAAATGATCCGCACATGTACCAAACTGTTCTCTATATTTGAGCAGAAAATGTTCTGCCAGCAGCCTGGTATCCTCCTTCCGTTCCCTGAGAGGAGGTATGGAAAGATTCAGAACGTCCAGCCGGTACAGCAGATCTTCCCTGAAAAGCCCTTCCCGGGTCATCTCCTTTAAAATCTTATTGGTGGCTGTTATAATTCTCACATCGATCTTAACAACCTTCTTTCCTCCCACACGCCGCACCTCCCGTTCCTGCAGCACCCGGAGCAGCTTTCCCTGGAAGCTGACAGGCAGCTCCGACACTTCGTCCAGAAACAGAGTGCCGCCATGGGCCTGTTCAAACAACCCTGCCTTGCCTCCTTTGACTGCGCCGGTAAATGCTCCCTCCTCGTAGCCAAACAACTCACTCTCCAGCAGATTTTCAGGAAATGATGCACAGTTAATAGCCACAAATGGACCATCTTTCCGTTTGCTGGCATTGTGTATACTTTGGGCTATAAGCTCTTTTCCTGTTCCAGTCTCTCCGTATACCAGCACATTGGAGGTAACAGAAGCAAATTTCCTTGCCCGCTCAATTAAATGCTCCATAACTTGGCTTTTATGAATAACATCAGAAAATTCATATTTTGCATAAAGCCCCATTTCGTTCAGCTTTGTGCGAATCCGTGCTTCCTTCTGCTGCAGCCTTCCAATATCGTGGATGGTAATAAGCATACCTTTATAAAGACCATTGATCATCACTGGAGTAAAATCAACCGCAATATTCATATCCCACGCTCTGTATATCTCATTGTCCAGATTCTGTTTACCCCTGTATGCTTTTAAGTAATTTCGGGACATAAATGAGAACTCCTCTTGAAAATACTTACCGGAAACAGGCTTTCTGTTGGGAAATATCTTAACCACATTGGCATTTGCTATTCTTATGCGCTCCTTATTATCCACAAATATCAAACCATCTGTTACATTTTCCGCCAACAGTCTTAACAACTCCATCTGATTGGTCTCATATTCCATATTCTTTAAAAGGCCGGCAGCCGAATTCAGCGCTCTCTCCATTGCCTCCTCGCTGTTTTCTATAATTCCTGAATATACATGGAATCCATTTTTAATCACACACTTGTTTGCATAGCTGCCGCTGATTAAAGCATCGCAGCCTTCGTCTATGGCGCACTTTACCATGTCTTCAATCTGATCAGGGTTATCTATCACATAGACCATAAAGTTAATATTAAAAAGAGAGCTCATCGATTGGATATCCTTCATGTTTGAATAATCCCCAATCAGTCCAATCTTCCGGCAATCCGTATTCTTCCTGCATAGGGCAATGGCATTTACAATATCACTGCCAGTTATGGGTATTTCTATAATGGCCCCGCTAAATCGCTCTCTTATGACATGTACGGAATAACCTCTGGCAATCACCAGATCACAGTCATCCTCCACCTCCAAATCATACATTTGGGGGAAATATCGAATGGATGCATTGGCAAATATCCCTTCATAACATGGCTGGTCCATAAGTCGTCTTACCACAGGAATCAGCTCAGGATATGGAACAAAATACGATATTTTCCTCAAACTTCCTCCCTCCCCCCATTGTCCCAATATCTGTAGAAAATCCGATCCAGTATCAGGCTGAAGAATACTCCTGCACAGGACGGCATGATAAAGACTGCTGCTGGCACTATGGATACCATACAGTAAGCTGCCCCCAGTATCAGGATAAGTACAATAGTCCATGGAAAATTCACAATGCACAGGCAGATGCAGTTTTTAACCAGCGCAGCCATTCCCTGTCTATATCTGGAAATATAAGGGAATATGTAAACACTTACCATAAGAATAAGCAGTCTGGCTGCCACAAACACAGTCTGAAGCATTTTCATGGCAGTCTGTCCCCTTACCAGGTACATATCCAGGCGGATCGCACCAAATAGTATGAAAAAGAATACTGTTACTATGGTTGACTGCCTGAAGCTGTTTTTAAAGCTGCTCCAGAAGGACTTAAATATATATCCCCTGTCATATCGAAGACATTGTCCGGCTGTATAATAAAGAGCTGCTGTAGCTGCACCCATGGTTATCAGGGGTATGGAAAAGATAAACCACAGGACGCTTACATATACATAATCCATCCATTTGCTGATTCCTCTAAAAATAAAATTATCTATATTAAAAAATTGTTTCATATCAGACCTCCTATAGAATACAGGAAGCCCCAGATCACTCCGGGGCGCTTCCTGTATTATCCTATATGATTCCCATATATTTTATTATCAATATTCCTGCCGGCAGCGTGATCGCTGAAAGCATCATAGAAACTGTAATTATCGCTGCTCCCAGTTCACCGTCCCCTCCCATCTTTTTTGTCAAAATATAGGCATTCATGGCTGAGGGAACTGCAAACATCACAAATGCAGTTACAATCTGCTCCGAATTAAATCCCAGCCACACCATAGGAGCTACAAAAAGCAGAGGATTAACTACCACCTTATAGACAGCTGCCAGCACAATCCATGCCCCTCTGCCCGCAAAGGCAGCAGCCTTTGTTCCAGCTCCAATTAAGATAAGAGCCATGGGGGTTGAAAGCTGTCCCAGATAAGACAATGCCTTCTCAGCCGCAGATGGAAGACTGATGTCCATCAGTGAAAATGGCAAGGCTGCTAGAATTGCCAGAATCATGGGATTGGTCAGAATATCCTTAAGCATTTTCTTCCAGCTGACTTTTCTGCCCATCGGGTCATAGTAAGACAGAACAATGGTAGCCAGCACATTATAAAAGGGCAGTACAAATGTGACCACCATAATCGTGGATGGAACAGATTCCCTGCCCAGAATACTCTGGCAGACAGGAATTCCCAGGTACACAAAATTCCCCCTGAACGCACTGTGAACAATAGCACTGACAGCAGTTCTGTCCTTAATCAGCAGGACACATAATATCCATGCCCCTATAAATGACACGCAGGTACAAATCAATAAATATGCTGTAAATCCTATATCCAGGCTTTCATTAAAGTTACTATGTGATACATCCATGAACAGCTTGGCTGGAAGTGCTGTGTAAAAAACCAGCGTTGTGGCCTGTTCCACAAAATCATCTGTTAAAATCTTCCTTTTCCCTAAATACAAGCCAATCCCCATTACTATAAACACAGGCATGACTGAATTGAGACTGAATATGATATGTTCCATTATTGTAACCTTGTCAGTTCTTTAAAATCCTGGCTTTTTCCTGTATATTCAAAAGGTCTTACTATCATCATTGCTGCAAGTCGTCTTTTCATAAATCCCCCTTGTACTTTTGCTTGTATTATTATCGGGTTTCTATACCTTCCTTTCATGGTTCCCGTCTGCTGCTTCAGATTCTATCTTTACAGCCCTTAAACCGGCCTTGACAAGTTCACGAATCATATCAGACCTTGAGCGGTCATAGAACCGTTCTTGCTTTTCCTTATCCAAAATGGTTTCAATTTCAGGTGTAACTGCAAAAGTCAATCTTTTTAGCCCGGTACCCATGAATATCACCTTCCCTTTCCAAGAGTTCAGAACCTATGAACCATTATAGTTCATAGGTTCTGAACTTGTCAAGTTTTTTTTATCACAGCCCCTTTATCTGTTTTGGTAATCTTTTTCCCTTGACAGAACGTATGAACCTGAGTATTATATGAACTAAGGAGGTGCTTAATTATGCCTACAAAGAAACCACGTTACACCATTATTGTTGATGAAGACTTATTAATACAGATTGATGATTTCCGCTTTGAAAATCGCTTTCCCAGCCGTTCTGCTGCCACATTGGAACTGATACGCCTCGGTATTGAACAATTAAAAAAAGAGCAGGAATTATCCGGTCAGGACAGTGAACAGGAATAAGTGACAGAATATATCAGGAAAAGCTTCAAGCCACACAAAACATTCCCCTTTAAACTATTATCGTAAGGTCTGAGACAATATCCCAGGGCTTGTTTTAGTTTATCCAAATGTTTTTGTGGCTGGCTACAATTTGGTTTGAGATCATATTTTGCACTCAGTGAGCTATTGGTGCTGTAAAAAACAAAACCGGTCAAACAGTTTGGTTATGCTGTTTGACCGGTTAATCATTTCTCTTAATCAAATTATTCATTTATCCCACTACATCAACAACTGATAAGTCTGTCTGTACTCCTTAGCAGTCACCCCCAAATATTTCTTAAAATTCCTCCGAAAATAATCCACATCAGTATAACCGCACTCATAAGCAATCTCATTTCCCGTAAGATTTGTCTCAATCAAAAGCCTGCATGCCTTATTTAATCTTGCCTCATGGATGCTGTCCGTCAAAGTCTTTCCATAGACTGCATTGTACACCCGGCCCAGATGATCCGGATTACACTCCAACTGTTCAGCCAGTATGGAGGCTGACAACGGCTCCTCCAAATGATTTCTAATATACTGTGCTGCCTGATTGGCAAGAAGAACCTTCTGCCCGCTGACCTCCAGAGGAGACAGGGAGTCTGCCAACTCACAGAGAATTTCCAGAAGCACAAGATTTAACACAGTTCGGTTCTCCTGACTAACCTCCTGACGTTTGATAAAGCGGCGAAACAATTCTTCAAACTGCTCCGGCTTGGCAATACGGATCAATTGTGGAAGTGCCATGATATCCTGCCCAGTCCGGTTTGCCTCTTCATCCAGATAAAAATGAAGCCAATAAAAAGTCAGGTCAGAATCAAAGTCTCTGGTTCCCCAGTGATGTCTTCCCGGGTATAAAATCAGCGCTTCACCCGCCTCAACATTATATTCTTTTTCTTCCTCAGCAATCCCAAGACAGCCTGCAGATACATAGATAATCTCAAAAGAGTCCATGACTCTGTCCACATGCCTCCCCTTACCCTTAGTCACAAAATAACCTGCATTAATAGCCCTGACAGGAAGCACTGCCTTAAGATGTAATAAGTTTCCCATGATCTTCCCCCAATCTGTGTCTGGTGTCTTATGTCATATATCTTATGTCATATGTCTTATATCTTGTCCTGGTCGGAATCCTCCAGTTATTATCGCCTTTTTCCTCTTGTATACCCGCCTGGTGGATGGCAGTATAGAAGAAGTGATGAAATGTCTTATATAAAACAGTATATAAAATCACACACCAAAAGAAAAGACATTTATGCCAAATACCTGTAACATTTCATAACAAAGGTTCATTCAAAGGTTTCAATCGAGGTTTATCATGGAAAAAACAATGTATTTAAAACGAGTAGTCAGCCGCACCTTTTTTTGCGACACACCTATGACAGAGGCTGATTTCAAAAAAGGAAGAAGACTTTTTATAGCAGAGGGCTGCTGTGCCAACGGCATTGCAACCCTTACAACAGGTGCATTTTTATCAGGATACATAAGCTTTCTTGGTGCTGATGATTCCATTAACGGGCTCATTGGTTCCATACCGGTTCTCTTATGTGCGCTTCAGATGTTTTCTTCTATTGTGCTGGAGAATATCAGGCAGAAGAAATTTTTAATTGCAGGATTTGCCCTGATCCACAGATTATTGCTTGCCGCTGTTTTCTTTGTGCCTCTCTATGTGAGAGATTCCGGGGTGCGGCTGGCTTCAGTAATTGGGCTCTATGCATTTGCCCATTGCTTCGGTGCATTTATCGGAACCGGCACAGGCAACTGGATGCTGAATCTGGTGCCTGACCATATCAGAGGAAGCTTCCTTGGGAAAAAGGACGCATTTGCCTTTGCATTTACAACAGTATTAAGCCTTATTATGGGCAGAGTAATGGATTGGTTTCGTTTCTCTGGAATGGAGCAGACTGGATTTCTGGTAGTGGGATTTGTTGTATTTATCATAGCCGGTTCTGATTTCATGTGCCTTTCCTCCATTAAGGAGCCGGAAAGCACACCTCACCCTCAGAAGCTTCGGGCTGCTATCTTTGAACCACTGGCTGATAGAGAATATCGAAAAGTTATGATGGTATATATGTTCTGGAATCTTGCGCTTCAGATAGCAGGACCATTTTTCAGTGTGTACATGGTAACAGGGCTTCATCTGGATTATACCTATATTACATTTCTGGGTCTGATCTCCTCTATTGTCCGGGTTGTTGCCTCCTATGTGTGGGGACGGCTGGCTGACGCCACCTCCTGGCTGAAGGTATCCCGGCTTTCCATGGGACTTCTAGGTCTGGTTCATGCAAGCTGGCTTTTCATGACCCCGGAAACCTGTTATGTGATGCAGCCGGTTCTCCAGGCCATCTCCGGTGCTGCCTGGGGCGGAATCTCCATTTCAGTTTTCAACCTGCAGTACCATTACGCTCCGACTGATAAGCGGGTGCTCTATGTAAGTGCTAACTCATCCTACGCAGGACTTTGTGGATTCCTTGCTACGATGCTGGGCGCCTCTTTGCTGAAGCTGATTCCTTCCTTTGAGATTCTGGGAATGCCTGTAACCGGAATGCAGGTGCTGTTTCTTCTCTCAGGAGGTTTGATACTTGGATGCGTATTTCATATGCGTAAATTGTCTTAATTGTTGTAATTGTTCCAAGATTTAAAAATGGGGTTCGACCCTTTGATACAAAGGGTCGAACCCCATTTTTAAATCTGTCTACAAGAATCCCGAATCACCAATTCCGGTTTCAAGACTCTCTCCACCCGACTCTCCTCCATCGGAACTCCCTGAATCATCTCCAGCAGAAGCTCAGCCGCCATAGCCCCCAGCCGTTCCTGAGGGTGGGCAATAGTAGTCAGTTTTACACTTCCATTTTCTGCAATAAAGGAATTATCGTATCCTGTAACGGACACATCTTCAGGCACAGAAAGCCCCTTCTTACCTAAAGCGTTCAGCACTTCCAGAGCAATCTGATCATTATAACAGACAATTCCAGTGGGAATTCTGCCTTCGTCAATGACATATCCCAACACCTGAGCAGGCTTGATGGTCCGGTCCTCTGTATGAAACCAGATCACAATATCAGGATCATAGGATAACCCGGCTTCCTGCAGCGCCTTTACATAACCCTTATGGCGTTCCCTGCCCTGACTGTCGTCAGCCTTGAAAATCCCCATAATATCCTTATGTCCAAGGTCAATCAGATATTTTGTCACCAAACATCCACCTGCATAGTCATCCATTAAAATATGAGGTTTGCTTTTCATGCTGGTATAATAACCCTGAATAAATACATAGGGAATCTGATAAAAATCCAGTTTATCATACAGACCTTTATGAGCACATACAATCTCACTTTTGCTTGGCTCTATGATCAGACCGTCTACATCCTTTTCCAGAATTTCCTCCAGACACCGGCTTTCCTTCAGCCGGCTGTTGCCTGTATTTTTCAAAATAATACTGTATCCATTTGCAGTAAGAACGCTGTCAATCCCCTGTATCAGCCTTGGGAAAATGTAATCTGACAAATAGGTGGTGATCACTGCTATATTGCCTGATCCCTTTTGCCCTCCTGCTTTTCTGGAAACAAAGGTTCCTCTGCCGTGCTCTGCTACAATAAAGCCTTCCTGCTCCAAAATGGATAAAGCCTTCCGAACTGTGTGACGGCTTACATGGCAAGAGGCAGACAGCTCGTTTTCTGATGGCAGCCGGTCTCCCGGTTTCCATTTACCAGAAACGATATCGTGCTTTAGTTCTTCCATCAGCACATAATATTTAGTTTTTCCGCTGTCCTCTGCCATATTTTTCTCCTGTTCTAAAGATATCTTCTATTTCATATGATCCACAGCTGCCCTCTCAATTGGAAGCCCGGCAACATACCGTTTCATAAACTTCTCAAAGCCCTTCTGATCTTCCTCATCAGGCTCCATACAGCTTCCTGTCTGTCCCGCAAATACTTTATCAGACAGGTACTGAGACAGAGTTTCTCCCTCTTCTCTGGAAATCATATAAGAAGCCAGAAGTGCTGCTCCCCAGGCACCGCCTTCACCGGCAGTTTCCATTACTGAAACAGGCACACCTGCAGCTGCAGCCATTATCCTCTGTCCTACGCCCTTTGTCTTGAATAAACCTCCATGGCCCAGAAGTACATCAAGCTGCACTCCCTCCTCATAGAGAATGTCCATTCCGATCTTCAACGCACCAAGAGCAGAGTATAAATGTGTTCTCATAAAGTTAGCAAGGGTAAATTTGCTGTCAGGCATACGGACAAACAAAGGCCGGCCTTCTTCAAAGCCTGTAATGGTTTCTCCAGAATAATACCCATAGGATAACAAGCCGTCGCAGTCAGCATCTCCTTCAAGGGCTTTCTTATACAAAGTGGAAAAAAGAGTATTCATATCGGTTTCTATGCCCATTGCCTCTGCAAATTCCTTAAATAAGTTAACCCATGCATTTAAATCAGAAGTACAGTTGTTGCAGTGAACCATACCAACCAAGTCTCCGGCAGGAGTTGTTACAAGATCGATCTCAGGATACACCTTAGACAGTTCCTTTTCCAGCACTACCATGGCAAATACGCTGGTTCCTGCAGATACATTACCAGTCCTTCTTGCAACGCTGTTGGTTGCAACCATACCGGTTCCTGCATCTCCCTCAGGAGCGCACAGTGGAATTCCAGCCTGAAGCTGACCAGACACATCTAATAATCTGGCGCCTTCCTCTGTGAGAATACCAGCCTTTTCCCCTGCTGTTAAAACCTCAGGTAATATAGAGCGAAGCTTCCATGGTAAATTCTCAGATGCAGCCAGTTCATCAAACTGATCGATCATCCTCTCATAAAAATCCTTTTTCTCAGTATCAACAGGGAACATACCGGCACAGTCGCCAATTCCCAGAACCTTCTGACCTGTCAGCTTCCAGTGCACATAACCTTCCAGTGTAATAAGATAATCAATATCCTTTACATGTTCCTCTTTGTTAATAATTGCCTGATAAAGATGGGCAATACTCCATCTCTGTGGAATCTGATAGGAAAATAATTTAGTCAGCTTCTCAGAAGCCTCCTCTGTCATAGTATTTCTCCAGGTACGGAAAGGAACCAGAAGTTCCCCTTCCTTATCAAATGCCATATATCCATGCATCATGGCAGATATTCCAATAGCGCCTACTGTAGTAAGAGTTTCCCCGTATTGATTTTTCACGTCTTCCGCCAATTTAGAATAGCTGTCCTGAACCCCTTCCCAGATATCCTCCAGAGTATAAGTCCAGATTCCATCTACCAGGCGGTTTTCCCACTCATGGCTGCCGGAAGCGATTGGGTTATGATGTTCATCTACCAAAACTGCCTTGATTCTGGTGGACCCAAGTTCCATGCCCAAAGCTGTTTTGCCGGTTCTGATTGCATTAACAATTTCGTTCATATAAACCCTCCAATCCCATTATCATTAACGGTATACAACTGAATTCCATTTCAATTCGTTCTTTAAGTTTCTGATGTTTGTATCTGCATCAATATAAACAGCCTCAATGCCCATAGCTGCTGCCCAGTCACCCATCTGCTCAGCAGTGAGATCATAGGAAAATGCAGTATGATGTGCGCCGCCTGCTAAAATCCAGGCTTCAGCACCTGTTGCCAAATCTGGTTCCGGTGTCCAGAATGCAGTAGCAACCGGAAGCTTTGGCATTGGCTTCTCAACCTTCTTGCAGTTCACTGTATTAATCAGCAGACGGAAGCGATTGCCTAAATCAATCAGTGAAGTAGCAACTGCCTTGCCCTCTTTGGAAGTAAATACAAGACGTGCCGGATCTTCTCTGTCACCCATAGAGAGAGGACATACCTTAATGCCAATATTTCCATCAGCAATGGTAGGACATACCTCCAGCATATGAGCCTGAAGAATACCTTCTTTTCCAGGAACCAGATTATAGGTATAATCCTCCATAAATGATGTTCCCTTAGCTCCTGGTACTCCTTCTGTCATAATCTTCATCAGGCGAACCATAGCTGCTGTCTTCCAGTCACCTTCACCGCCAAATCCATAACCTTTTTCCATCAGTCTCTGAATAGCAAGACCTGGAAGCTGCTGCATAGAACCAAGATCACCAAAATGTGTCACGATTGCCTGATAATCCTTCTCTGTTAAAAACTTCTCAAAGCCCAGCTCGATCTGTGCCTGAACTGCCACATGTTTTTTGAATTCCTCAGGATCACGTCCTTCTAACAGTATATCATATTTGCTGTAATATTCCTCTACCAGAACATTCACATCACCTGCAGAAACATCCTTTACATATTCAGCAATCTCATTCACAGGATAAGCGTCGATCTCCCAGCCAAATTTCACCTGAGCCTCTACCTTATCACCTTCTGTTACTGCCACATTTCTCATGTTGTCAGCAATGCGAACTACGCGGATATGGCTGCTTTCCATAATTCCTACTGCAGTTCTCATCCAGGAACCAACCTTCTCCTGAACCTTTTTATCATCCCAGAAGCCTACGATGACCTTTCTCTCAATGCCCATTCTGGTTACCATATGACCAAATTCTCTGTCTCCATGAGCTGACTGGTTCTCGTTCATGAAATCCATATCTATGGCGTCATAGGGAATCTCCTGATTAAACTGGGTATGTAAATGAAGCAGTGGTTTTCTGTACTCCTGAAGTCCTAAAATCCATGACTTAGCAGGGGAAAATGTATGCATCCAAGTGATTACACCTGCACAGTCAGCATCCTGATTAGCCTCATTAAAGAGCCTGCGAATGGAAGTATTGTCAATTAAAGTAGGTTTCCATACTACTTCAAATGGCAGAAGTCCGGAATTGTTTAATCCTTCCACCATAATACGGGAATGCTCAGCTACTTTTCGCAAACACTCATCACCGTATAAATCCTGAGAACCTGTTGCAAACCAAAACTTGTACGCTTTTCTCTCCATAAATTTTTTCTCCTTTTACTGGTTTTAATAATAGTTTTATTGTTACCTTCATTGTACAACTTGTATGTATAGGCATACAAGTTGTTTTTCTGGTATTTAGAAGAGAAAAGAGAGCAAAATGTTTTTGGTAGTATTTAATTTTACCATTCATTACTGAAAAACAACGGATATTCATTACCAAAAAAGCAACGGATAATCTTGAATTATCCGTTTCACCATGATATTATGCAACTAAGAGGAACAACTGCCCACAAGGGTGAGTTGAACGAATATAAATTGAGAAGCAAAGCCACCCGAACCGTTCAAAGTATCAGGGTGGTTTTTGCTTTATACTAATGACTAATCAAATAAATGTAATAAAAAGTATCTTTTCAGTGTGCCTGAACACAATAAAACCGCTAGAGCCCTCATATCAGGCTCTAGCGGTTTTCCTATCTCTATTCCACCACCAAAGGAACAAACACCGGCAACTCCCCATCCCATCTCACCTCAGCCAGATAAGCATGCCTGTTAGGATCATACAGCGGATCACCCACAATCTCATCATACTGCCTTGCATGATATACCATAATCTCTCTTCCGTCCTCAGTCTGAGTAAAGGAGTTATGCCCGGGGCCATATAACCCAGCCTCTTCCATTGTCTCCATCACAGGCTCCCGTTCCTTTTTCCAGCTTTGAGGATCCAACAGATCAGAAGAAACATCAGCACTTAAGAGCCCCATACAATAGCAGGCACCTGTGGCGCTGGCAGAATAAGTCATATAGATCTTATCTCCATGGAACAAAACAGCAGCACCTTCATTGACCCAGAAATCCACACGCTCCCAGGAATAATCAGGAGAAGATAACAGCACCTGCTGGCTATCCAGCTCCCATGGGCTTTTCATACGTGCAATGTATAGGTTGGATATTTTCTTACCAACACTTACCTTCTCAGCCCAGACACAGTATAAGTCATCCTTATGTTCAAACACTGTCATATCCAGGGAGAAGTCCTGAAAGGAAAATGGATCAGCTCCTATGACCTTTCCCCGTTCCACCCAGGGATCAGTTACAGGATCATTTCCAAGACATTCCAGCACATAAGGCCGGATTGCCCAGACATCATCAGCATCCCCTGCTGCAAAATAGAGATACCATTTCCCCTTGATCAAGTGAAGCTCAGGCGCCCAGATATGATGGCTCATGATTCCCTGATCATGTTTTTTCCATACCACCATCTCTTCGGTTTCCCTTAACTGAGACAGGGTTTCTGCTGTTCTTATAATAATCCGGTCATATTCCGGCACACTTGCTGTAAAATAATATCTTCCATTATGAAAACAGATAAATGGGTCAGCCCTGTTTTCGATAAATGGTTGATTCAGCGGCGTTTCTATGTAATTATGTCGGTTCATTCTGTCACCCTTTAACAGCTCCCGCTGTCATTCCTTCAATAAAGTATTTCTGGAAACAGATAAACAGCAGAAAAATCGGTATAATGGAGAAAAGCGAGCCTGATATCAGCAGACTGTAGTTATCTCCATATGGATTAATCAGCGTGTTAAGTCCCAGAGTCAGAGTATATTTATCGGAACTTCTCACCACCAAAAGGGGCCATAGATAATTGTTCCAGGCATTCATGCCATTTAAAATCGCCATAGCGGAAAATGCAGGCTTCATAATGGGTACAATTAACTTTAAGAAGATTCCATACTCTGTTGCACCGTCAATTCTCCCCGCCTCCATAAGGGATTTAGGAATACCTAACAAATACTGACGGAAGAAAAATATAGTAGATGCATGTGCCATAAAAGGCAGAACGATTGCTATATAATTATCCATCAATTTCATCACAGACATCTGCTTGTATAGAGGAAGCATAACCACCTCAAGAGGAATGGATAAAATCAGAAGAACTATAATAAATAATATATTTTTCCCTTTAAAATCATAGGCTGCAAAACCATAGCCTACAAATGCACTGACAGCCAGCGTAGAGATCACAGTTACCGCTGTCAGGAAAATACTGTTAAAAAACCAGGTCCAATACTCATGCTGTCCTTTAAACAGCAGCACAAAATTGTCAAGGCTCATTCTATCTATATTCAGTTCCAGGTTAAGACCGTACTGAAGCAAATCTCCTCCCGGCTTGAAGCTGGCAATAAACAAAAGCCAGATAGGAAGAAGAATGAGAATCGCCAGAATGACAAATAAAATGGTACTGAGCCAGATTTCCATCTTTGATTTTTGATTTTTACTTTTCATTCCTTTGTGTCCCATACTACTTTTCCTCCTTTTTGAAGGTTCCTGTCAGTTTTAACTGAAGGACGTTCACCATCATAACAATAATCAGAAGGATAATTCCAACTGCGCAGGCATATCCCATGGCTCTTTTTTCCACACCCTGACGATAGAGATACCCTACAATGGTAAGGCCGATGTTGTTTGGAGAGTTGTTTCCTTTAAAAAGCATAGTGCTTTCCAGGAACATAGACAATCCTGCGTAAATACTGATGGTTAAAACGTAAACAGTAGTAGGCTTTAACAAAGGCAGTGAAATCTTGCGGAACTGCTGCCATTTGGAAGCTCCGTCAATGGAGGCAGCTTCATAGAGATCAGTGGATATATTCTGAAGCCCTGCAAGGAAATACAGGATATTCACTCCGGTCCACCGCCAGCATGCCAGCAGCAGAAGGGCAAAATAGGTTGTATTAGCTCCTTTCAACCATTTAATAGGGCTTTTACCAAAAAATCCAATGACCTGATTAAACAGGGAGAAGGAGGATTCTCCGAACATAAGCCGGAAAATCGTACCCCCTACAACTACTGAAGTCAGAGCCGGAAGAAAATATATGGATTTAAAAAATCCGGCTCCCTTCAGCATCTTATTATTTAACAGTGTTGCAAACAGCATAGGAAAAGGAATCAACAGAATTAACGTTCCAACCATATACTTAATGCTGTTCCAGACTGCCTTGAAAAATATTTTGTCAGTCAGAAGTCTGGAATAATTGTCAAAGCCCACCCATCTATCCTTCAATACATCCTGAAAGCTTAAGAGAACCCCATTGCCTATGGGCGCAATCCAGAAAACCAGGACAGTAATTACAAATGGAAATATAAATACATATGGGGCCAATTTTTGTGAATAAAATAATTTCTTCATTCTGTTTACTCCTCTCCTGATGCCTTTAACACCTTAATCCTTAGCGGAATTCATTGCTTAATGTATCCTGGGACTGCTCCAATGCCTCTTTAATATCCATACCATCTTCATAGATACTGTTTAAAGTAACATTACAGAATTCATTATTAATTGATGGCGCCTTTTCATCTGTACAAGACTGTAACAGGCCAATGTGATCCTTCACTTCATTGAGAACATCAAATGGATAGTTGATAAAATATTTAATATACTGGTTATCAGGATTCTGAGTCAGGTTTGTATCTGTCCATACTGCTGTATTAACAGGGTCAAAGCCAAGTACATTCCAGATTTCATTACTTGCTTCTTCAGAAAGCTTAATAAATGCCATAACCTCTGCTGCAAGCTCTGCATGTTCGCCGGAAGCTACAACTGCTGTACCTGTTCCGCCGCCGCCGATGGTTTCTACTACGCTGCCTTCAAAAGAAGGTACTGCTGCAATGGCTACTTTTCCCTCTAAATCGGTCATATAGTTGGTATATCTTGATGTCTGCCAAAATGGCATAATCTGAACTGCATAATCACCTGAGTTGTAGAAAGGATACGCCTCTTCATTATCAGGCTGGCCTCCCGGCACTGTGGCAAATGCGCCTGTATCCTGCATTTCCTTAATATATGTAAGAACTTCTACCATCTTGTCGTTGGTAATATCCAAATTGCCTTCCGCATCCAGATAATCGCCGCCCTTTTGTGCAAGCATCAGGTTGATCATCCACTGAGCGCTTGTTTCGATACAAGCGAAGGTTTTACCTGTTGCTTCATGATATTTAACTCCTGCCTCTTTAAAATCATCCCATGTTTTAATGGTGGTATAGTCAACATCTGCTTCTTTTAACAGCTCATCATTGTAAAATGCAACTGTAGTTCCTACATGAGTAGGGAAGCCGTAGCTCTTGCCATCCTTAGAGTAGATACCAACTCTGGATTGAACAACTGTTGATTCATAAGGCTTCATAGCATTTGTTAAATCCATAAGTCCGATATTGCCTGTCATAAATGCAGGGAATTTACCCAGCTCAATATCTACGATATCCGGTGCGCCTTCTCCAGACTCAAGTGCAAGGGACAGCTTATTGTGCATATCATCATAAGCCATATTGCTCAGAACAAGTTTCACCTTTTTATCCGGATTCTCTGCATTCCATTTCTCTGCCATATCCACATAGAATTGCTGGTGAAGCTCAATAAATGTCCAGACATTGAGAGTGGTTACATCATCACCCTCTACACTCATCTCATTCTTACCGGCTGATGCTGCTGTAGTTTCTTTTGCAGCATTTTCCGCTCCGGTAGTTGCGGTAGAACCGCCGCCGCCTGAACCGCAGCCTGCAAGAGCAGATACTGCCATTGCTGTTGTTAATAGTAGAGCACAAATTCGTTTCTTCATCTTATATTCCTCCTTTTATTTCGATCAGGCAATCGCCTGTATCATACGATAATCATTGACCAAACACAGCTTTAAAAAAGTTCCTTTACCCAAACCGTCATCTCTCCCGGAGTTCTGTTGCACCATCTGGCATAAGGCACAGCCTTTAATTCCACATCTCTCAGCTCAGGCTGTTTTACACCATAGAGATGATTGTCTTCCCAGGATTCTTCACTAAGTCTTTTTCCGGAAATGCCAAGTGTCAGCACTCCTCCCAGAAGCTCAGGCTCCCAGCTCTCTTCTATCTTTTTCTTTGTATCTGCAAATACAGCAGACAGATTATTACCATTATCAATTTCTTCCAGGCAGTAAAGAACAGGTCCTTTCATGAGAGCAACCTTTCCTGCATCGGCTCTCACTTTCGGATTGGCTCTGACAAATACCGGTTCCATAGACCACTGAGCTGTAAATCGCTCATTAGTACCAAGACCTGAGAGAAGGGCATATCCCTTTTCTATCTGAAACTCAACCTCTGTTCCATCCTCTCTCATCAGTGTAAAATCTCCGGCATAAGCAGGAATACGAAATGCTGCTTCTCCATCCATTTCCCCGTCATAGGTAATCTCTATGCTGCATTCCCCTTTCCAGGGCATACTGCTTTCAAGCTTAATCACCATTGATTTTCCTTTGCAGCAAGTCTTAATAGTGCTGCTGATATAAAGATTAACAAAAGTTTTATCCTCCGCTTCAAAGCAGAGATATTGTCCCAGTGAAGCCAGAGTCCTTGCTATATTCGGGGGACAACAAGCAACTCCAAACCAGGTCTGCCTTACAGGTTTTACATGTTCCATGGAAGTACGGGATATGCAATTATCCGGCCACACCTCCAATGGGTTTACATAAAAGAAGCTTTTACCATCCATGGCTATTCCTGCAAGAATATTATTATAAAGCTCACGCTCCACCACATCCACATAGGAGGCGTCCCTTGTTATCCTTGCCATCCTGTTGCCAAACATGGCCATTCCTATAGAAGCGCAGGTTTCTGAATAATTCCTGTCATTGGGCAGATCGTAATCTGTTGTAAAACGTTCCAGAATTCCGGAAGAACCAATTCCTCCGGTTATGTAAATACGCTTTTCCACAATGTTGTTCCAAAGGGTCTTACATGCAGATAGCAAAGTCTCATCCTTATATTCCAGAGCAAGATCAGCCATTGCGCTATACATGTATACAGCTCTCACCGCATGTCCCTCAGCAGTTGTCTGCTCTCTCACCGGCAGGTGAGACTGGGAATAGGAAGGATCATAGGAGGCAAATTCAGGGAATATCTGTTTTCCGCCCCGTTTCTGTACTTCTCTTAAAAAATAATTCTCCCCCTGGCCCCGCTCTTCGATAAAATATTTTGCCAGTTCTAAATATTGTGATTTCCCAGTAATGCGGTACAGCTTTACCAGCGCAAGCTCAATCTCCTGATGCCCCGGATAACCATGACACTGATCTTCCCCCGGGCCAAAATAATCACAAAGCAGATCAGCCAGCTTACACACAATCTGTAAAAAACGATCCTTCCCAGTGGCCTGATAATAAGCCACTGCTGCTTCAATCATATGGCCTGCTATATAAAGCTCATGGCCTTCCTGCAGATTGGTAAAACGTCCTTCTGGTTCCATAATAGTATAATAAGTATCAAGATAACCATCTGCCTGCTGAGCCCTTCCTATGAGCTCAATGGTTTCATCTGCCTGCTTCTCCAGCTCCTCATCAGGGTTTGTCTCCAATGAATAAGCTGCTGCCTCCAGCCATTTCGCCACATCCGTATCCTGGAAAACAGCTCCCATAAAGCTTCCTTCCGCTTCTCCAGCTGCAACCTTTAGGTTGTGGATACAATGGCTTGGCTCCACCCCTTCTATTGAATCGTTTAATATCTTCCACTGATACGGAATGATAACTGAACTTACAAGATCAATGGAGTCCTTCCAGAATTTGTCTGTAATTACCGTACTTTTTAGAGGAATCTCATTATATTCCCTATTCATGTTCTCACCCCTCCTCTTTTCCATTTATATTAATCGTTTAATCTCTTTTATATAAAAAATGCCATCGCGTGAAAATATGGCGTATTTTGTCGCTTTTTGATATTACTTTTCCTAGTTCATCATCAGTATTTCTTAGTACTATTCACTTATAAATCAAATAATATCACATGCTCGCAAGATTGTAAAGCACTATTGTACAATTTATTGTTTTTTATTAAACGTTTTTTACGTCATTTTATACATATTAATCGTTTTAGGTGATTAGAATACAAAAGCGGCGGCAAAATTAATTGATTTTGCCGCCGCTTCAAACTTAACTTATGTTATATTCTTTACAGATTCCCTGATCAGCATATGGCAGCCAACTGCACATACCTGATCCTCTGTTGCGACTTCTTTCCCTTCCAGCATTCCGGTTATCAGCTCACTTGCGCGATAACCGATATCATGAAGAGGCAGATCAATGGTTGTAAGGGGCGGTTTATAATAACTGGATAACTCCCTGTTATCATAACCAACTACAGAAATATCCTCTCCGACCCGAAGCCCCAGCTCCATAAACCTGTCATAGATACCACCTGCCATTAAATCATTCATACAGAAAATAGCAGTTATATTCTTCTCAAGAAGACTGTCTGCCCACCGATATCCCGATTCCCTGGTCCAATCTCCTTCTAAGACAAGGCCGGGATCATAGAGAATCCCATGGTCAAACAAAGCCTCCTGATAACCAACAAGACGGGACTGAGCATGGAGGCTGTCGGATTTACCCGTTATGACTCCAATCTTCTTATGCCCATTTTGTATGAGATGCTTAGTCAATTCATAAGCGCCATGGCTGTCATCCACCACTACAGAGGGCACATGAGGATTCTGCGTATAGCCATAGGCCATGACTGCAGGAATAGGAAGCTTGTGGGGAATACAGCGGATCACCCGTTCATGAGCTGCCACATAGATAATCCCCTCCACCTGTTTTTCCATCAGCTTCTTAATCTCCCGATGCACTATAGGATAGTAGTCCTCTTTGTTATAATAAGTATCGCTATACTTTTTAAACAATCTTAAATTGATTAAAAGAATCTGATAATCCACCTTCTCGCACTGTTCTGTAATTCCGTCAATTATATCCGGTATGCTGAAAATGGTCATATCCTCAGCAATGACTCCAATGCTTCTGGTTTTCTGCAATTTTAAGTTCTTCGCCACAACGTTTGGCGTATAATCCATTTCTTCCACCATATCGAACACCAGTTTTCTGGTGGCTTCACTTGCACCCGGCTTATTATTTAATACATTTGACACGGTTGCCACTGATACACCGCATGCTTTTGCAATTTCCTTAATTGTCGCCATTTAACCACCCCCAGCAAATCTTTAAATCTATTAAATCAGATTTTACCGGAAAAGTAAAGTTAAACGTTTAATAAGATTTACAACAGGGGTTCGACCCCTTGTATCAAAGGGTCGAACCCCAGTTGTAAAAATCACACTCTGCCCAGACGAATCACATTCCAGGATGCCTTATGAAGCAAGCTGGTCATAACTCCGCCATCTAATACAGACTGATTTGTCTGTTTTGGAGAAACCTTCTCACCTAAAGGACCATTCTCTGCCTTCAAGTCATCATGCTCCAATACAATATGTTCAATAATACCATAACCTTCAAAGCTTCTGACATCAGTAGTCATCTCTGCATCATCCTTTAGACTTCTGTTTACAGCAAAGATCGTCACTTCATCTTTTTCCTCGTTGTATACAGATACAGATTCCACTGCTGTTACATCCTCATGAGTAGATGTATCAAACTTAGGTGTGCTGATAACCGGAAGCAGCGCAACTCCTCTGCCATATACAGAAGCATGCATAAATGGATAGAATATAGTCTGCTTCCATGCTGTGCCACCGCCTGCATCTGTCATAATCGGTGCAATAACATTAACTAACTGCGCCAGACAAGCCATCTTCACACGATCTGCATGTTTCATCATGGTGATCAGCATTAAACCAACTAAAAGAGCATCTTCAAAATTATAGATATCCTCCAGAATTGGCGGTGCCACCTGCCATGGGTGATTCTCTGTAATATCAGTTTCCTTAGCCTTGGAATGATACCATACATTCCACTCATCAAAGCTGATGTTAATATTCTTTTTACCGCGTTTTTTAGCCTTAACATAATCACAGGTTGCAATAACAGTGCGGATAAACTGATCCATATCATCAGAGCAGGCAAGGAAATCCTGGCTGTCATCAGCCTGATTTCCATAGTACTGATGCATAGAAACATAATCTACGTGATCATATGTATGCTCTAAAGTCACAGCCTCCCATTGAGGGAATGTTGGCATTGTCAGAGAAGAGCTTCCGCAGGAAACAAGTTCAATAGTAGGATCAATCAGTTTCATAGCTCTGGCCGTTTCTTCTGCCAGACGTCCATACTCCTCCATGGTCTTATGACCAATCTGCCATGGCCCGTCCATCTCATTGCCAAGACACCAGGTTTTAATATTATGAGGCTCCTTATAACCATGGCTGATACGCATATCACTGTATTTGGTATTGCCCGGGTGGTTGCAGTACTCCAGAATATTACAGGCATCTGCTATTCCTCTTGTACCCAGATTCACAGCCATCATCACATCAGAACCAACATCTCTGGACCATGTGGTAAATTCATTTAAGCCAACCTTATTCTCCTCCAGGCTTCTCCATGCAAGATCCAGACGTTTGGGGCGGTCTGCAGCCGGGCCAACGCTGTCCTCCCAGAAGAAATTAGAAACAAAATTACCGCCTGGATAACGAATAATCGGAACATTCAACTCCTGGATTAATTCCTTTACATCATTTCTGAATCCATTCTCATCTGCTGACGGATGGCCTGGACAATAAATACCGTCATATACGGCACGTCCCAGATGCTCAATAAAGGAACCGTAAATCCTCTTATCAATTTCTGCAATACGGTATTCCTTGTCGATTACCATTTTTACTTTGTTCATAGCCATTTTTTTAAACCAGCCTTTCTTAAAATAATACTTATAATATATAAATCACTATACTAATAACTTATAACTTGTATGCTTCTTTATACAAGTTGTTTTTTGTTAATTTTCTATGAATTTCATGTTTTTGTATGATTTTTTCTAAAAACCAGAGATAATTCAAGAGCTTTCTCAACTTTTCTTGCTTTACCATATTAGAAGAAAAGCCTTAAAAACATTAGAATCATTCCTGTTTTCTTATTCTTTTTTCACAACAGCAAAATGCAAACTAGGAAAACGCACAAAGGAAACCCAAAAATAAATTAAAGTTTGTTAACACTTTTTAATCGAAATGGGTTATATTAATAATTGTAAACCCCCCCAATACATTATATAGTTTTTGCTACACCCCATAAGAAACGAAATACCTTCTCCGAAAAAAGACCAGCTACCCCGGCTGGTCTTTTTTCTTTGCTGTTATATAAATTTTAACTTTATCTCTTTATCGCTTTACTATTACTTCCCTCGTTTACGCTGTTCCAGAAGCCTGTTAAACGCTTCTTCATCACCAGACTCTTTCAAACGTCTTCTTCTCTCTTCTCTCCGTCTGGCAACTTCTTCTGCTTCTTTCTTTTTCCTTATGCTGATGAATGTTGCCAAAGCTCCGATTCCAATCACCGCAATAATTCCAACAATCAATAATGGACTTAAGCGAAATGCTTTCTTGTTTTGATTCTTATCTTTATCCTCATCAGGCTGCTGATCCCCTTCACCTGTCTCCGCATTTTCAGCGTTCTCTCCCTTGGCACCAGCTGCTGCCGGCATTTCCTTCAGCATCAGATAGGCAGTTCCAATCTTTCTCTCATTATAAGAATAGCTGATTAAGGCAATGGCCTCTTCTGGGTGATCAGCCGGGAGATCGGTTACCAAAGTTTTTTCTGCATCCGCAAATTCAGAGCTATCAGGAAGAGTGATTACTGCCTCAGGATCAATTTTAAGATCAGATGGCTGATAGGTGTTTCCTCCCACTTCCAGAGGTGTTTCTCCTGTGATATACTCAGTTTCATTTTCACTGATATTTAAATTCTTAAAATTAGCAAAACCAAATTTCAGCAGTTCTCTGCCGTCTAAAAAATACTGACCTTGACTTACTTCCAAATCAACAGATCTTTGACTTCCCTTTAATATAACAGAGACTTGTTTTCTTCCATTATCCTCAGCATAGGTAACCAGAGTGTTGCCGGCTAATTTTAAAAAGCCTGTCTTTCCTGCCACAGCCGATGGATAGTAACAGCTCTCTGTACTTTTTAACATCTTGTGCTCATTCTCCAGAGTCCTACCTTCCGGGTTGTTCATAGTTGGAGGAATCTTATAGGATAAAGTGGAGCTGATCTCCACCAGCTTTTCATTCTGAAAAGCAGCACAGGCGATTAACGCCATATCATAGGCAGTTACATTCTGGGTTTTCCCATTTAGACCTGACGGATTTTCAAAATGGCTCTTTGTACAGCCAAGTTCTGCAACCTTATCATTCATCATCTGAACAAAAGCTTCCTGTGTACCTGCAACATGCTCTGCCAGTGCATTGGCAATCTGATTGTTGGAGCGCAGAAGAAGGGCATAGAGACAATCCTCGACGGAAAGCTTATCACCGGCCTCCAGGCTTAACCAGTTTCCGCTGTCAGGTTCTACGTTGTTCATAGCACTTTCAGAAATAGTTATCACATCATCCAGGTTACTGTTCTCCAACACTAATAGTGCCGTTAATATCTTGGTAATACTGGCGGGCGGATAAGGCTCATGGATTTTCTGACCAAATAAAACTGTTCCGGAATCAACATCCATAACAATTCCCGCCTCTGCTTCAGCCCATGTATCTGTCGGCCAATCCGGTTTTGCAAACACCGTCATGAGAAATAATTGACTGATCAGCAAGCAGCTTAATACTGTTTTTATCGTTCGTTTCACTTATGAATCCCCCTGGGTGCAGAATTGTATTTTTACAGTTTCAGATAGACTCTAAAACAGTCCGTTTCTTATTATATCAAAAATCCCGCTGCCATACAATTGTAAAATACTTACGTTTCTTACCGTTCTCCCAATTCCTTCAGCTTAGCAAGGATATGCTCTTGATCAGCATAAAAATCAACAGGCACACTTCCCGGCATTCCAAAACCAAGACTGGAATGCTCCTCTTCTATCCTTACACTAATCCAGCCCTGATTGCTTTTAAAAAAAGGATCTTCCAGAGCCTTAGTTATGATTGCTGCCAAATCAGCAGAATACTCCTCTAAATTATCATCATTATCAATATGAATTTCCATGTTTCCTTCGTAATAATCATCCATTTCATAATTCCAGCTAAGCTGATGTTCCTTGCAATAATCCAGAACTATGCCGCTTGTCAATTTATACTGGAAATCGCTTGTCACTCCATCTCTGTTATAAAAATAAATTCTAACAGCCAGATCAGGATACCCTTCCGGGATATAGCGGTTAATCCCATCCCCCTGATCCTCTGCCAACGTAAACTGCATCTGATAGGTGGACTGAAGAATATGAATATCATGTTCTGGATCCCATTGAAAAGGTCTCATGAAAAAAATCGCTTTCGGTTCTGCATAGGAACGAGTGGAGGCTTGCAGAAAGTTACCTTGTACAAGTTCTAAGTACCCGCATCGCATCCCCCTCTCTTCAGGAACATAAAAAAACAGGAGAAAAAGCAGCATGTTAAACAGCACAGCAACACCATAGAATGTCATGCAAATTACCCACCACACTCTCCTTCTTTTAAACAAACTGTTTAACCAATTTCCAAGTAATATCGCAGGAAATAAATAGAATATCACTTGAACCAAACGTATAACAACCGGACGATAAACCACATGAAATAGACCGGCAATTTTACCTATTATCAGAAACGAAAGCAACAGGAAGCCATATAAAAGCCACCATCTTTTTAATGACATTTTCTTCATTAGTAATTACCTTACCTTCATATCAGTTTAATGGAATATACTGATCCAGCACTGCCTTATCCTTCCTAACCACATACCCACTTCCACCAATTTCCTTCACATCCTCCACCATAGAAACCAGAAGCACTGGCTTTTCAATCGCCGAATCTGTGGTGTACACAGCAAACCACCCAAGCTCCGTACCGCTGGTATCCCCTTTAGAGGCTTTGATCTCTGCTGTACCTGTCTTTCCTGCAAGAGTGATATCCTCTCTCCTTGCAGCCCGCCCTGTTCCATGCTCTGTATTAACAACTTTCACAAGCGCTGTATTAATCCGATCTGCAATATCAGAGGAAAATGCCTGAGTAATCCAGATTTCCGGTTCCTGATTTTCCTTGTACTTAAGATATGGTTTAATTACATTTCCTCCATTAGGAAACACGGTATATAGTGAAGCCAGATGAATAGGATTGGTCAAAACCTGTCCTTGTCCATAACCGCTGTCTGCCAGCTGAATCTCTGACTCTATCTTCTCCGCATTGGAATACTGGGATTCTGCCACTGCGATTTCAAATGGCAGTTCTTCATTAAATCCCAATTGATCCAGCCCTTTCATAAATCCTTCATAACCAATTCCCAAAGCTGCCTTTGCAAAATAGATATTATCAGAATAAATAAATGCGTTCTCCATTGTAACAGGGCTGTAGTCGTGAAGAGTCGTCACCTTATAATTCCCCCAGCTCTCATCCTTTTTCCAGCTCAGCCCCTCACTTCCCAAGTCCTGATCAGGATCAAGTGTCCCTGCTGCAAGAGCAAGTGCTCCGGTAATGGGCTTAAAAGATGATCCCGGCGCAAATCTCTGGCGGAAACGGTTAAACATAGGTTTTCTCTCATCTTCATTTAAAGAGGACCACATTACCTCCGACATCCCAAGTATAAAATCATTATCATCATAAGAAGGTGTGCTCACAAGCGCCAGCACCTCACCTGTATAGGGATTCATGGCAACTGTACAGCTTTTATCCTCTGCAAATTCATTATAAATCATTGACTGCAGTTCACTGTCTATAGTTAACATAACATCCTCTCCATCAACCTTAACCTTCACTGCTACATTTTCCTTTATAGAGCCGGTGGGATCAATAATAGAAATACGATATCCATTCGTTCCCTTCAGCTCCTTTTCATACAGAGTTTCCATACCGCTTCTTCCAATGACACTGTCACTTAGATAATCCTCTCCGGCATGTTTTTCCAAATCCTCCGCAGTAACGGTCTGAACATAACCTATGAGATGAGCAGCTGCTGCACCCATAGGATAGGAACGGACCTCTGCAGTCCCAATCATAACTCCCGGTATGGTAAGCAGCTGATCCTGAAATGCCTTATTCTGCAGATTCTCTTCCCTTGGCTCCACAGAATTAAGATTCAGCTCATCTACCTTTTTAATGGTTTTTAAAGGGACAAAGGAATCCTCCCTGACCCATTTAGCAGAAAGCTTTTTGTCTATGGATTCCCTGGAAATCCCCAGAAGTTCAGCCAGCTTAGAGAGATTTTCATCACTGTTTTCTCCTAATTTTCCAGGTACCAGACCAACAGAAGCAGCTTCTCCCCGTCCAGCCAGCATTTTCCCGTTTCTGTCATAGATCTGGCCTCTTACTGCCTTATCTGTGGAAACGCGGACCTTGTCCTCTTTCCCAAGATTGGGGAAAATCAACCTGTCATTCCATATAAGCTTGTATTCCTTACTCTTCTCCAGCTCGATCAACAGCAATTCTGCCTCATTGGGAAATGTAATATTCCCGGCTAAAGTATTGAGACTCATCTCATAATCTATGACTGTATTCCCTTCCTCCGGTTCCGTAATTTTCCGAATCTCTATGGCAATATCAGACGCTTCAATTCCTTTGTATATATTTTCATGTCTTGTAATAAAATCCTCTTCATTGATGCTCAGCTGACTATCTTCAGCCAGCATGGCATACATTTCACTATAATCTCCTGAAGCCAGAGATTTCATGTAATCCTGCAGCACTTCATCCGGACTTTTTACCGGAAGAACCGGTTTCTTTAAGATTACAAGCAGTAAAAAAGCCAATAATGCCCCAATGATCACAACAGATATGGATGTAATGGCAATTACCTTTCCTTTATTTCTACGTCTCATTTAAAGCCTCCTTTCTCTAATTGAGTCAAAAATACCCAAGACCTATGCAAATTTATCATCTGCATAGGTCTTGGGCATTTATTATCTTATGAAAGAATACTATTTTGCATAGTCTGTAACTCTGGATTCCCTGATAACGTTAACCTTAATCTGTCCCGGATACTCAAGTGATTCTTCAATCTTCTTTGATATATCTCGTGCAAGTAATACCATGGTGTCATCGTTTATCTGATCCGGAACTACCATAATCCGAACTTCGCGTCCTGCCTGAATGGCAAAGGACTTATCAACTCCCTTAAAGGAATTGGTAATATCTTCTAATTGTTTTAATCTGTTTGTATATGTCTCCAGAGTCTCTCTTCTGGCACCTGGTCTGGCAGCAGAAATGGTGTCTGCAGCCTGTACAACACAGGCAATAAGACTCTGTGGTTCAACGTCGCCATGATGGGATTCAATGGTATTCAGCACAATCGCTGATTCCTTATACTTTTTACAAAGATCCACACCCAATTGGATATGGGAACCTTCCATCTCGTGGTCAACGGCTTTACCAATGTCATGTAATAACCCAGCACGTTTCGCCATACGAATATCAAGGCCAATCTCACCGGCTAATAAACCGGATAGCTGAGCTACTTCCATAGAATGCTTTAATGCATTCTGTCCGTAGCTTGTCCTGTATTTTAACTTTCCAAGCAATCGGATTAATTCAGGATGAAGCCCATGAATGCCTACCTCTAATGCTGCAGCTTCTCCTTCTTCACGCATATTGGTTTCAACTTCCTTCTGCGCTTTTTCAACCATCTCTTCAATTCTGGCAGGATGGATTCTGCCATCCACAATCAGTCGTTCCAGAGCAATTCTGGCAACTTCCCTGCGGACCGGATCAAAACCGGATAATACTACTGCTTCCGGGGTATCATCAATAATAAGTTCTACACCTGTCAGCGTTTCTAATGTACGGATATTACGACCTTCTCTTCCGATGATTCGACCTTTCATCTCATCATTGGGAAGCTGTACAACAGAAACAGTTGTTTCTGCCACATGATCTGCCGCACATCTCTGAATAGCGGTTACCACATACTCCCTGGCCTTTTTATCGGCCTCTTCTTTTGCTTTGTTATCAAGTTCCTTAATTAATTTTGCAGTGTCATGCTTTACATCGTCTTCAACAGATTTTAAAAGATATTCTTTTGCTTGTTCGGAGGTAAGACCGGAAATTTTCTCCAGTTCCTGTATCCCTTTTTCATAGAGAGATTCAACTTCAGTGTTTCTCTTAGTCAGGGCTTCCTCTCTAGCAGCCAGACCTGCTTCCTTTTTTTCCATAGTCTCAGACTTTTTGTCTAAGTTTTCTTCCTTACTTAATACTCGTCTCTCATAACGTTGAAGCTCAGCTCTTCTTTCCCTGGTTTCTTTTTCCAGTTCATTCTTAGTCCGAATGGACTCCTCTTTTGCCTCAAGGAGAGCCTCACGCTTCTTTGTCTCAGCGGTCTTTAATGCTTCATCTATTATTTCCCGGGACTTTTCTTCTGCAGTGCCAATCTTGCTTTCGTATGTCTTCTTACGATAGGCAGTAGCAGTGGACCAGGCAATAAATGCAACTACAATTGATGCAACAATTGCAATCAACGCAGCCGTGAATATTGATACTGACACAGGAGCACCTCCTTATTAAATTTTCATTGTACAACAATACAACATCCCAATTTTAAACTGTTTTGGACATTATGTCAAGCATTTCACTATTGTTTCCAGCACTCTTCTATACAATTTTCCTATTGACAGTTATCATCGTAAATGCTTCCAAGTACACGGTTTATGACCTCATAAGAAAATCCTTTTCTGCCTAAAGCAGCCACTGCTTTCTGTCGTTGCTTCTGATCCATGTTCTGAGGATCAAGACGTTTCTTTCTGATATAATTCCTGATCTGCTCTTCTTCATCAATAGGATTCTCCTCCAGAATCTCTGCTATAAGCTCTTTGGGTAACCCCTTCTGCTGCAGTTCAAACTGAATCTGTCTTCTGCTCTTTCTTGCAGAATGATACTCCACATATCTGCGTCCATAGGATTCATCATCAATAAATCTGTGCTTCTTTAAGAATTCTATTGCCTGGTCAATTGCCTCCTGAGGATAATAGCCCTCTTTTAGTTTCTTCCGCAGTTCCTGCTCTGTTTTATCGGAAGACTTTAAGAGATACAGCACCCGCTCTCTTGCCCTTTTAAACAGAATTTCTTCCAGAATCTCACGGTAAGTCTCATCAGAAAGTTCACTATCTTCTTCAATTCCATATTTTCTAATTTCACCTCTATAAAGAGCAAGAGCAAAGTCTTCATCAAGAACGACCTTACTCCTGCGCTTATCCAGAGGCACAATCTCAGTTACTGTCATAAATGCCCCTTACTATTTAATTTTATAATTCTGATTACTTCTGGTCGCCCTCAGGTTTCACTCTCTTGCTTTCCTTCTCAGGTTTCTCAGGTTTATCAGGTTTCTCTGCCGGAGCTTCTCCCTCTGTATGAAGGCCATACTTCGTACGAACCTTATTCTCTATCTCCATACATATAGCCGGATTATCCTGAAGGTAAATCTTGGCATTCTCACGTCCCTGACCGATCTTCACACCGCCGTAAGCAAACCATGCACCACTCTTCTCAACAATGTCTTCCTTCACTGCCAGATCCAGAACATCTCCTTCTTTGGAAATTCCTCTGCCGAACATAATATCAAACTCTGCTTCCTTAAAAGGAGGAGCAATCTTATTCTTTACAACCTTAACGCGGCAACGGTTACCAACCATCTCACCAGCCTGCTTCAGAGTCTCTATTCTACGGATGTCCAGACGAACAGAGGCATAGAACTTAAGTGCACGTCCGCCGGTGGTTGTCTCAGGGCTTCCGAACATAACGCCTACCTTCTCACGAAGCTGGTTAATAAAGAGAACGGTACAATTAGACTTACTGATAACAGCAGTCAGCTTTCTCAGTGCCTGTGACATAAGACGTGCCTGAAGTCCCACATGGGAATCTCCCATATCGCCTTCAATCTCTGCCTTAGGTACTAAAGCTGCAACAGAGTCCACAATAACAATATCAACAGCGCCGGAGCGAACCATAGTCTCTGTAATCTCCAGACCCTGCTCTCCGTTATCCGGCTGGGAAATATAAAGGTTATCAATATCTACGCCGATCTTCTTAGCATATACAGGGTCAAGAGCATGCTCTGCATCAATAAAGCCTGCAATACCACCTCTCTTCTGTACCTCCGCTACCATATGTAAAGCAACCGTTGTCTTACCACTTGACTCAGGTCCGTATATCTCAATCACTCTTCCCTTGGGAATTCCGCCCAGTCCCAGAGCAATGTCAAGGCTTAAAGCACCAGTAGGAACAGTCTCTACATTCATATTAGTTCCAGAATCTCCCAGCTTCATTACGGAACCTTTTCCATATGCCTTCTCTATCTGGGTCAGGGCTGCGTCTAATGCTTTTAATTTATCATCTCTGTTCATGTTATCCTCCAATGCGAACAAATGTTCTTTTCCTGATTAATATCATAGTATACTTGCGCTGAAATGTCAACTCTATTTTACTTAAAAACCCTCAATTCCCATCACTCTCCCCTGTCTCTTAAGTAACTCAATCATCTTCTCTCTGGAAACTCGGCGATATGCCATGAAATATATAGAAAGTACAAGATTAACTATACCATAAGTTTTTTATGGTTTCAATGGATAAATTTTTTACTTAAGGGGTTCGACCCTTT
>DHOR01000026.1:69931-143490 GCA_002409995.1 Hungatella sp. UBA5385
AGGGTCGAACCCCTTAAGTAAATTTTACATTACAAGCCTGTCAACATCAAGCATTCCCCAGCCCTGCTGGTTCATAGGCAGCCCTAAGTCCACCACACGTTCCCGCAGCATTAGCTTTACATCCCGATTGCTTAGATAAGGATATTTCTGCAGAAGCAATGCAATGGCTCCTGTTACCAAAGGAGTTGACATGGAGGTGCCGCTTTTTGTCTGATAGGTGCCCGGCTGATTGTTGCAGCTGATAATTCCGGCTCCAGGAGCGATGATCTCTGGCTTGCAGATGCAGGCACCTGTAGGGCCTCTGCCTGAATAATCAATCATACGGTTGCCCATAACATTCACCTCTTTATAATCATCAGAGCAGCCTACTGTAATGACTTTACGGCTGATTCCAGGAGTTGTGATGGTGTTGCGGCCCGGACCCATATTGCCGGCTGCAACGCAGACTACAAGCCCGTCATCCCAGGCTGCATTGACGCCGCGTACCAGAACAGAATTCTCCGTCATTCCTTTCCTGGAAAAGGAACCAACGGAGATATTTACAACTCGTATACCAAACCTTTCCCGGTTATCCCGGATCCATTTTAAGCCCGCCAGCACATCTGAGGCATAACCATTTCCTTTGTTGTCCAATACCTTAACCATAACAATATGACACTCAGGCGCCACTCCCTGATATCTGCCGTCAGAAGCACTGCCGCTTCCTCCAATAATCCCCGCTATATGGGTGCCATGGCCGTTATCATCGTAAGGTTCTCTTCGTCGGTGCACCATATCGGCAAAAGCCACGATTCTATGTTCAAAATCTTCGTGAAGATAAATACCTGTATCAAGGATTGCAACTCCTATACCGCGGCCTGTAAGACCCATTCGGTAAGCAGGCTCGCAATGAATAACTTCTCTAGCATGGTTCACAGTCCATTTACCTGATCCCTTTTTATTAGCATATTCCATTTACAGGTTGGGGTTTCCCTTCTATAATGGAATTAGTGAAAAAAGGAGATTATTACCATGGAAAAACACAAAATACACCCTATACAACCATCTGTCCCAAAATCAACTGACTGCGTACCAGATGACCTCCAAACAACAGACTCCATCTCCCTGACAAGAACCCTCATATCCATTAACAGCTCCGACCCCGGTGCCTATGAGGGAGAAATCGGAGATTATCTATATCAATGGCTGTCCCGCCTAAACCTTCCCGTTATAAAAAAAGAGGTTTTGCCGGGGCGTTTCAATGTTATGGCAAAAATCCCGGGAGTAATTGATGATCCGGCTCTTGTTTACATCTGCCATATTGACACTGTAACTATAGGAGAGGGCTGGACAAAGAATCCTCTGGGCGGAGAGATTATTGATGGAAATATCTATGGCAGAGGCGCCTGTGATATGAAGTCAGGACTTGCCTGTGCACTTATGGCATTTAAAAGGGCAGCTTTAGAATACCATAAGGGGAGAACACCTAAGCACTCCTTTGTCTTTATCGGAACTGTAGATGAAGAGGATTTTATGAGAGGTGTGGAAGATGCTATTACAGAAGGCTGGGTAACTGCTGACAGCTTTGTCCTTGACACAGAACCTACCAACGGACGTATCGAGGTTGCCCATAAGGGAAGAACTTGGTTTGAAATAACAGTAAAGGGCATTACAGCCCATGCCAGCACTCCCTGGAAGGGGGCTGATGCAATTGCTGCTATGGCAGAAGTCATTACAGGAATACGGGAGAGAATTGAAAAGGTCCCCTCCCATCCGGACCTTGGAATATCCACAGTTACCTTTGGTCAGATTGAAGGCGGCTACCGTCCCTACGTTGTGCCTGATTCCTGCAGAGTATGGATTGATATGCGCCTAGTACCGCCCACTGATACAAAGGCAGCTACAGCCATTGTGGAGGCTTCTATAGAGGAAGCAAAGAAAAAGATACCGGGAATTACCGCTGACTGGAAGCTGACCGGAGACAGACCTTATGTAGAAAAAGAAGAAAGCTCCTTCCTGCTTGCTAAGCTGAAAGAAGCCTGTGAAGATACAGTGGGAAAACCTGCTGAAGTTTCTTATTTTCCAGGATATACGGATTCGGCAGTTATTGCCGGAACTTTAAACAATCATAACTGCATGTCCTATGGTCCCGGAGATTTAGAGACGGCTCATAAGCCCGATGAATATGTTCCCTGTGAGGACATAATCAGATGCGAAAAGGTTCTGTGGAACCTTGCCAAAAACATTCTGTTTTCCTGAATTTACTTATCAAATTATATCTGTAACACCATTTCTGCAGCAGGCGACTAATTTATAAATCCACCTGCTGCAGATCAGATTTATCCACTACAAAGAATTCATTATATTCCACATCTAAAATTTCTTTTAAACTTATAAGCTCTGTGACTTTGATATTGGATAATCCGGCTTCTATCTTTGCATAGGTACTTCTTGTAATCTCACACCCCTTTACCTGCATTTTTGCAACAATCTGTTCCTGAGTCAGTCTTGCTTTCATTCTTAACTTCCTGATATTTTTCCCTAAAATTTTATTATCCTGCTTAATTTTCTGGTTCATATTTTGCTCCTTATACAGAACATCTCCTTGATTCTATATTATTTCCCAGTTATAATTGCTCCATATATGGAACAAAAATTAAAATTACCATATATTTCCAGTGTAGCAAATATAAATTTGTATTATAGTAAAAGATTAGAGGAGGATTATGAAATGAACCATTTCAAGAAGCAGGAAGCCCGACTGGCTAAACTGCTGGATCAGGCTGCTGAATGCGGGAATGAGGGATCACCTTCGGCACCACCTGATGAATTTAATAAAATTATAGAAAAAATGAACAGGAGAAACGTAATTCCCAGAATTAGGAAGGAATTAAAAAAGGCCGGTGAGCAGCCGGATTATTAGTCGGACAAGACACTATGTAAAAAAATTGTACGTTTTTTGTCAGAAACAGCATTGGAGGGTAAGCCACTGCTAAGAAATGAAATTAAGAATTTCTTCATAATCTATTCAAATAATATACAAACATTTCAAGAGACCATGTGATATACTAAGTACATAAGAAATGCACAACGTAACAATTATCCTTTCACCCTTTTTGAAAATCCTAAATCCTAAAGAAAAGTATCCCTGTGTCACCTATCACATGACACAGGGATTTTTCTGTCTTTTTATACTTTATTTCTCTTAATATTTTATATCCTTTAAAATATCGCAAAAATCAAAAGTGGCAAAATAATCCTTGGGAGTTTCTGCCCTGCGGATCATTTCAGCTGTTCCGTCTTCCTTTAAGAGGATTTCCGCTGATCTTAACTTACCATTGTAATTATATCCCATAGAAAATCCGTGAGCACCTGTATCATGAATATAGAGAATATCTCCCTTCTCAATGGCAGGCAGCATACGGTCAATGGCAAATTTGTCATTGTTCTCGCAAAGAGAGCCTACCACATCATATTTATGATCACAGGGGGCGCCTTCCCTTCCCATGACAGTGATATGGTGATAAGCGCCGTACATAGCAGGACGCATCAGATTCACTGCACAGGCATCAACTCCTACATATTCCTTATGGGTATGCTTTTCGTGGACAGCAGTGGTAATCAGCGCTCCATATGGCCCTAACATAAATCGTCCAAGCTCTGTAAAGATTGCCACATCACCCATTCCGGCAGGAATTAAAACTTCCTCATAAGCCTTACGCACACCTTCTCCGATTGCCATAATATCATTAGGCTCCTGATCAGGATAATAAGGAATTCCAATTCCGCCTGATAAATTGATAAATGCAATATGAGCGCCTGTCTCTTCCTTCAACTTAACTGCCAGCTCAAAAAGCACCTTAGCAAGCATTGGATAATAGTCATTGGTCACAGTATTGCTTGCTAAAAATGCATGAATTCCGAAATTCTTAACACCTTTTTCCTTTAAAACCTTATATGCCTCAAAGATCTGCTCAGTAGTCATGCCATACTTGGCATCTCCAGGGTTGTCCATAATATCATTGCTGACTTTAAAAAGACCGCCTGGATTATAGCGGCAGCTAATGGTCTCAGGTATATAGCCAATTGCCTTTTCCAGAAAATCAATATGGGTAAAATCATCTAAATTAATGGTCGCACCGATTTTGGCTGCATACTGAAATTCCTCTACAGGAGTGTTATTAGAAGAAAACATAATGTCAGAGCCGGCAAATCCCAGGGCGTCAGACAGCATCAGCTCTGTTTCAGAAGAGCAGTCTGTGCCGCAGCCGCATTCCTTTAAAATCTTTAAAATAAAAGGATTGGGTGTTGCCTTTACTGCAAAATACTCCTTAAACCCTTTATTCCATGAAAATGCCTCCTTCAGCTTTAAGGCATTCTCCTTAATCCCTTTCTCATCATAAAGGTGAAATGGGGTAGGATATTGTTCTATGATCTTATTCAGTGCTTCCTTCGTTATAAATGGTCTTTTCTCCATAACTTCTCTCCTCTCGTATCAGATAAATATAAAAACAGGACCGAAAAGGGTCTGTCCGGCTACATTTCTGTTACGCATCATTGTACCCAAGATAGACCCTTTTGTCTACAGTTTTATTATGATAAATGAATCTAAATTAATCAACGGTCACTACACGCATAATATTGGTGTGGGCAGCAGCCTCATGTTTGCTCAACGGACTAACCACACCTGCAGTTACGATTACGGTATCATCCTTCTCAACAATTCCCTTTGCCTTTAACAACTCCATGGAAGAGTAGATTAAAATGTCAGTTGACTCAGCACGTTTTGCCTGAAATGGCTTAACGCCCCAGTATAACTGCATCTGACGCATTGCAGAAGCGCTTGGGGACAGTCCGACGATTAAAGCCTCAGGTCTCCACTTGGACAGCATTCTGGTTGTAAATCCTGTAATACTTGGAGCTACAATTACCTTTGCCTCCAGATCATGAGCTGTTGATACAGATGAATAGCAGACAGCATTGGAAACGTTATGTGTGTTTACAGCGTCTACTTTACGTTTGCGGTAACCGGAATAATTGAGATGCTTCTCTGTCTCTTCCAGAATGGAAGCCATCATGGTAAGAGCCTCTATTGGATATTTACCCATTGCTGTCTCACCAGATAACATAACAGCATCTGTTCCGTCGTAAACAGCGTTAGCAACGTCAGTTACCTCAGCTCTTGTAGGACGTGGGTTGCGGATCATGGAATCCAGCATCTGTGTAGCTGTAATAACAGGCTTACAAGCTTCATTACACTTCTCAATGATCTTCTTCTGAATAAACGGAACTTCCTGTGCAGGAATCTCCACGCCCATGTCACCACGAGCTACCATAATACCATCGCTGGCTTCAATAATGGCATCCAGATTCTCAATTCCTTCAGCATTCTCGATCTTTGCAATAACACCGATGTTGGAATGCTCCTTAGCAAGAATCTTCTTGATTTCATGGACAGCGTCTGCTGTACGAACGAAAGAAGCAGCAATAAAGTCAAAGCCCTGCTCAATACCAAATGCAATGTCTGCTCTGTCCTTATCAGTCAGCGCCGGAAGTTTTACCTTAACATTAGGTACGTTAACGCCCTTTCTCTCTCCAAGCTCACCACCGTTAATAATGGTACAGATAATGGAGTTGCCCTTTACTTCAGTCACTTCAAGCTCAATCAGACCATCATCAATGAGAATTCTGTTGCCTGGCTTTACATCCTCGTGAAGCTTGTCATAAGTAATCTGACCGATTGTTTCATCACCGATTACTTCATCAGTGGTCAGGGTATAGGTCTCACCCTCTTTTAATACTACCTTTTTACCGTCCTTTAAAAGGCCTGTACGGATCTCCGGACCCTTGGTGTCAAGAAGTGCAGCGATAGGAAGATCAAGCTCTTCTCTTACGCTTTTTAACAGATCAAGGCGATCCTTCTGTTCTTCATAATCTCCATGGGAGAAGTTGAATCTGGCAACATCCATGCCGTTTTCAGCAAGAGCTTTCATCAGGGCGCGGTCACTGGTATTAGGTCCCATCGTACATACGATCTTAGTTCTTTTCATGTTTTTCCTCCAAACTATTAATTGGTTTCACCGGGTGTGGGGTTTTCCCCGGTTACGTGTTTATGTGTATATAAATGCTGGGAGCAGTATTCATAGCTGCCCTGGCATTTTGAGCAATAACGAAATTCCAAATCAGGATCATCTTTTTCTGTTCTGCCGCAGACAGCACATTTGTGATGAGTGGTTCCATTGGGTTTTATCTTAACCTGCTTTTGGAAATTATGCTTTCTCCTGATTTCTTTGGGATTTAAGCGGCTTGTATTCCTGGTCATTAGGAAGAACAGGATAAAGTTTAACAGAGCCATAACAATGGTAATCCTTTCGCTGGTTCCGCCAACTACAAAGTTGTAGAAGAAGAAAAAGCCATTAAATAATCCCATCCACTTTGCCTTAATTGGAATTGCGAAAAACAGCAGAAATTCCATATTAGGAAAGGTAACAGCAAAAGCAAAAAATAGAGAGTAATTTAAATAGGTGGTATTAAGGTAAACCTTCTGACCAAATGCCACATACAGAATTATGGCCGCCAGCACATGACCAATGACTCCCATGAAGAAATAAACATTAAATCGGAAAGAACCCCAAATCCTCTCTAAAGTCATTCCAAGTACATAATAAAGATAGAGGGAAATCGCATTACTAAGCAGTACGGCACTAAAAGGTCCCGGATAGGGCGGATAAATCATAAATGTTACAATCCGCCAGATCTGACCATGAAGAATCGCCTCAGCATCCAGTGCCAGATACTGATAATAAAACATAGGCGCAAAGCTCATCATCAACATTCCAGTAATATACATGGCAATGATATAATACATCAGGTTTGGAATCGCATATTTATTGTACTTGCGTTCCAGCTTGTAGAAAAATTTCATTATCTCATCCTTTTCCTTTAAATACTAAAACAGATCCTTCTTAGAGAATATCCATGCTACAAGCAGTGTCAGCACGAGGGTAAATCCCATTACAATTTCAAATCCATAAGGATGGGTTGCAAAAGGCATTCCATGGGAGTTTACATTCATTCCGTAAAAGCTTGCTATCATGGTGGGTATAGACATAACAATGGTAATGGTAGCAAGGAATTTCATAACAATATTTAAGTTGTTGGAGATAACAGATGCAAAGGCATCCATAGTTCCGCTTAAAATACCGCTGTAAATATTAGCCATCTCAATGGCCTGCTTATTCTCAATAATTACATCTTCCAGAAGTTCTGTGTCCTCGGGATACTTTTTGATCTTTTCATTTCTCATCAGCTTCTCTAACACTACTTCATTGGAACGAAGTGAGGTGGTAAAGTACACCAGACTCTTCTCCAGCTCCAGCAGCTCGATCAGCTCCCTGTTCTTTGTTGATTTGTGAAGTTTTTCTTCAACCTCAATGCTCTTCTTATCTATAATACGAAGATTCTGAAGAAATAAAGATGCATTCTTATAGAGCACCTGCAAAATGAACCGTGTCTTCATATAAGTATGGAAATCACGGACTCTTCCATCCATAAATGCAGTTAATACAGGTGTATCCTCCAGACAGACTGTAATAATCACGTCATCTGTAATCAGTATTCCCATAGGAATTGTTACATACCTGTCTTTGTCATTACGTTCTTCAATGCTTGGGATATCCACAACGATCAAAGTAAAGCCTTCTTCAGTCTCAATTCGGGAACGTTCCTCCTCATCAAGAGGGGCCCGAAGATCATCAGGATCCAGCTGAAATCTCTTGGAAATTTCTAAAATCTCAGTGGCCGTAGGGTTTGTTAAAGCAATCCATGAACCCGGGGTTATTTCATCCTTTTGCTGGATATGTCCTTCCTCTGTTTTGAAAATACGAATCATAAGATTCTTCCCCCTTCCATATGCTGTAAAAATCAGCCGAATATATTGGCACACTTCGACTTATACATTATAGAGGGCAGCAACTTATTTGTCAAATGAATTGGAAGGTTAAATATTCTTTTTTTACAATCTTTACCCTTTTTTAACAATAATTATCACTACTAGACAATTGTATTATTTCTTATTTTATGTTAAACTGGGTGCGGCGAACCCAAATCTTATGCTACATAAAAGGAGGCAGGGAATTACCCCCGCACGTATGACGAAAAAACTTAATACTTTAGGAATCGATATAGGTTCAACTACCGTTAAAATCGCGATTTTGGACAGTGAGCACAACTTACTGTTTGCTGATTATGAAAGACATTTTGCAAATATACAGGAGACTTTAGCAGGCTTACTGAAGAAAGCCTACGACAAGCTGGGTCCTATGGATTTAAAACCGGCGATTACAGGCTCCGGAGGACTGACACTTTCAAGCCATCTGGACATCCCATTTATCCAGGAGGTTGTGTCTGTTGCCACCTCTCTTCAGGATTATGCCCCACAAACCGATGTTGCAATCGAACTTGGCGGCGAAGATGCTAAAATTATCTATTTCACCGGCGGCATTGACCAGAGAATGAATGGTATATGCGCCGGAGGAACAGGTTCATTTATTGATCAGATGGCTGCTCTACTTCAGACTGACGCAGCCGGCTTAAATGATTATGCAGCCAATTACAAGGCTATTTACCCCATTGCAGCGCGATGTGGTGTATTTGCGAAATCAGATATTCAGCCACTGATTAATGAAGGGGCTACCAGAGAAGATCTGGCTGCTTCTATTTTCCAGGCTGTGGTCAATCAGACCATCAGCGGTCTGGCATGCGGCAAGCCAATCAGAGGCCATGTGGCTTTCTTAGGCGGGCCGCTTCACTTTTTGCCAGAACTTCGAAACGCATTTATCCGCACCCTTCATCTCACAGAGGATGAGATTATAGCTCCTGAGCATTCCCATCTCTTTGCAGCCATCGGTGCTGCCATGAATGGGGAGGAGAAGACAGTTATAGTTCCAATTGAGGACATGATTAACCGCCTTTCCACAGGAATCAAGATGGACTTTGAGGTAAAGCGTATGGAACCTCTGTTTACAGAGCAGGCAGATTATGATGAATTTACAAAGCGTCATAACAGCCACTGTGTAAAAAAGGCTGATATCTCATCTTACCACGGTAAATGCTTTCTTGGCATTGACGCTGGTTCCACCACCACCAAGGTGGCACTGGTAGGGGAAGATGGATCACTTTTATATAGCTTTTACAGCAATAACAACGGAAGCCCTCTGGCAACATCAATTCTGGCTATGAACGAGATTCATGAACAGCTTCCGGCAGACAGCCAGATTGTATGGTCCTGTTCCACAGGTTATGGAGAAGCACTGCTTAAGGCTGCATTTATGCTGGATGAGGGAGAGGTGGAAACCATTTCCCACTACTATGCAGCAGCATTTTTTGAACCAGATGTAGACTGTATCTTAGACATCGGCGGTCAGGATATGAAATGTATCCGAATTAAGAACAATACTGTTGACAGTGTTCAGCTTAATGAAGCCTGTTCCTCAGGCTGTGGTTCTTTTATTGAAACATTTGCAAACTCACTAAATTACAATGTAAAGGATTTCGCCAAAGAAGCATTGTTTGCAAAGAACCCCACTGATCTTGGAACTCGTTGTACTGTTTTTATGAATTCCAATGTAAAACAGGCACAAAAGGAAGGAGCAAGCGTTGCTGACATTTCCTCAGGACTTGCTTATTCCGTTATTAAGAACGCTTTATTTAAGGTAATTAAAATTACCAATGCCTCCGATCTTGGAGAGCACATTGTGGTACAGGGCGGTACCTTTTATAATGATGCAGTTCTGCGCAGCTTTGAAAAAATTGCAGACTGCAGCGCAGTACGTCCTGATATTGCAGGTATTATGGGGGCTTTTGGAGCAGCCTTAATTGCAAGAGAACGTTATGATGAATCCAAAACAAGCTCTATGCTTCCTATGGAAAAGATTCTGGGACTCCACTACGAGACCTCCATGGGCAGATGTAAGGGCTGTACCAATAACTGTGTGCTGACCATCAACCGTTTTGACGGAGGACGTCAGTTTATTACAGGAAACCGATGTGAACGTGGTCTTGGCAAGGAGAAATCCAAAAACGAGACTCCCAACTTATTTGATTACAAATACCACAGAGTATTTGACTATGAGCCATTAAGCGCTGATCTGGCAGTGAGAGGCACCATAGGCATTCCAAGGGTACTGAATATGTATGAGAACTACCCCTTCTGGGCTGTTTTATTCAAAGAACTGAAGTTCCAGACAGTACTCTCCCCCCAGTCCACCAGAAAGATTTACGAGCTGGGCATTGAATCCATTCCAAGTGAGTCAGAATGCTATCCTGCAAAGCTGAGTCACGGTCATATTGAATGGCTGATTAAGCAGGGAATCAAAACCATTTTTTATCCCTGTATTCCATATGAGAGAAATGAATCACCAGATGCAGGCAACCATTTTAACTGTCCCATTGTTACCTCTTATGCAGAGAACATTAAGAACAATGTGGAAGGTCTTACAACAGAAAATGTCCGTTTCCTCAACCCATTTATGGCATTTACCAATGAAGAGATTCTTACCAACCGGCTGGTAGAGGTCTTTGGGAAGGATTTCTCCATTCCTGCAGAGGAAGTGAAGGCAGCCGCCCATAAAGCATGGGTAGAGCTTCTTGCCTCACGTACCGATCTTGAGAAGAAGGGTGAGGAAACTCTCCAGTGGATGAAGGACAATAACAAGAGAGGAATTGTACTTGCAGGCAGACCATACCATGTGGACCCGGAGATTAACCATGGTCTTCCGGAGCTGATTACCTCTTATGGCTTTGCAGTTCTTACAGAGGATGCAGTCTCTCACCTGGCTGAAGTGGAACGCCCTATTGTGGTTACTGACCAGTGGATGTATCATACCCGTTTATATAAAGCCGCCACATTTGTGAAAACACAGGATCATCTGGATTTAGTTCAGTTGAACTCCTTTGGCTGCGGCCTTGATGCTGTAACAACTGATCAGGTCAATGACATTCTCTCAGACTCAGGAAAAATCTATACCGTTTTAAAGATTGATGAGGTTAATAACTTAGGTGCAGCAAGAATCCGTATCCGCTCCTTAATTGCAGCTTTAAAAGTCCGTGACAAACGGCACTATGAGCGCAAGGTGGTTTCCAGCTCTTATAATAGGAAGATATTCACCAAGGAGATGAAGAAAGAGTACACCATTCTCTGCCCTCAGATGTCACCGATACATTTTGATATTATTGAACCTGCTATCCGGTCCTTTGGATATAAGGTGGAGGTGCTTCAGAACCACAACCGGACTGCAGTTGACACAGGGCTTAAATATGTTAATAATGACGCCTGCTATCCGTCACTGATTGTAGTGGGACAGATTATGGATGCTCTGTTGTCCGGCAATTATGATTTAGACAGAACCGCTGTCTTCATGAGCCAGACAGGCGGCGGCTGCCGTGCTTCCAACTATGTAGGCTTTATCCGCCGTGCACTTGAAAGGGCAGGCATGGGACAGATTCCTGTTATCTCTGTCAATGCCAACAAAATGGAGACAAATCCCGGATTTACCATTACACTGCCTCTCTTAACAAAGGCAATGCAGGCAGTGGTCTATGGAGATATCTTCATGAGAGTGCTCTATGCCACACGCCCCTATGAAAAGGTGCCTGGCTCAGCCAATGCTCTTCATGACAAATGGAAAGCACGCTGTATTGAATCCGTTTCCAAGAGATCTCCTAATATGATGGAATTTGCCCGCAACATCAAAGGCATTATCCGGGATTTTGACAATCTGGAAAGGCTGGATATTACGAAGCCGAAAGTAGGTATTGTAGGAGAAATCCTTGTTAAATTCTCCCCTCTTGCCAACAACAACATTGTTGAGCTTTTAGAGTCTGAGGGTGCAGAGGCAGTGATGCCTGACTTAATGGATTTCCTGCTTTACTGCTTCTATAACAGCAACTTTAAAGCGGATAATCTGGGAGGCAAGAAATCAACTGCCAACTTAAGCAACATGGGAATCTCCCTTTTGGAGTTCTTTAGAAATACAGCCCGCAAGGAGCTTGTTAAGAGCAAACACTTTACTGCCCCTTCCCATATTAGCAATCTGGCTGATATGGCTAAGGACTTCGTTTCCATCGGCAATCAGACCGGTGAGGGCTGGTTCTTAACAGGGGAGATGCTGGAACTAATTCACAGCGGAACAAGCAACATTGTATGTACACAGCCATTTGGCTGTCTGCCTAATCATATTGTAGGTAAAGGTGTAATTAAAGAGCTGAGAAGGGTATATCCTGACTCCAATATCATAGCCATTGACTATGATCCGGGAGCCAGTGAGGTAAACCAGTTAAACAGAATTAAACTGATGCTTGCAACTGCACAGAAGAATCTTCAGAAAAATGAGGAAGCTGTGAAGAAGTTGTCATAAAGCAATGGTTCGTATCTAAAAAGCCTGAGAGTCTTTTCCTCTCAGGCTTTTTAATTTGTGATTGTATTTAAATCTGTGTATTATACACCATAGACCAAGTCCAGGGTCAACAGTCAATTTTATTAATTTCTAAGATTTTTCTTACGTATTCTTACACTCTTTTTGCTTCCCTTGACCTTGGAGCAACTCCAGGGTATAAAGTCGAATTATCAGCAGATACAAAGTGCTGATGGAATTTTCGATTGAATGAAAGGGGAAATAACTTATGAAGAAACAGATGAGAAAATGGATTATCCCATGTGCAGCTGCGCTCTTCACCATAGGTGCTTCTATGACATCATTTGCTGCCCCGGGATGGGCACAGGAAGATGGCACCTGGGTGTATAACGACAGAGATAACTATCGTGTTACCGATAGCTGGAAGAAATCAGGCAATGACTGGTTCTATCTTGACGATGACGGCTACATGGCAACAAGCAAGGTGATCGAGACCAATGATGAGTACTACTATGTAAACTCACTTGGTGCCAGAGTTACCAATGAATGGCGTGAGATTGATTCTGATCACGAGGATGAGGATTCACCTGATACCTACTGGTATTACTTTGGAAATACCGGTAAAGCCTACAAAGCACCAGGCTCAGGCAAAACAAGTTTAAAATCCATTCAGAAAGCCAATGGTGAATGGAAGAAATACGCATTTGACAACGAGGGACGTATGCTCTTTGGTTGGGTAAGCGATAGTTCTGAACGTGTTCTGGGTGACGATGCATGGAAAGAAGGTATCTACTACTGCGGAGAATCATCTGACGGTGCAGCCCAGTTAGGATCATGGGCACTTCTGGATGCAGATGATGATGATAACGAACTGGATAATTATGATGGTTCCTACTGGTTCTATTTCGGAACAAACGGCAAGAAAACCATGGATACCACTAAAACTATCAATGGTAGAAAATACCGTTTCAGAGATGACGGTGCCACAATTTATGACTGGTATACTTTAGGAACTCCTTCTACAGCCACACCATCAACAGCTGGTTCTGATGATTTATATTACAACCTTCCTACAGAATGCTGGCTTGCTAAGGGCTGGTTCAAGACTGTACCTGGTGCAGAATTAGATCAGGAAGCTTATGACAATGGAGATGAATACTGGTTCTATGCAGACGGTAAGGGACAGTTAACTACGAGCAAAATAAGATCCATTAACAACCATCGCTATGCTTTCAATGAAAAGGGTGAGATGCTTTACGGTCTATATGCCTTGACATTTGACGACAGCAGAAACATCTTAACTTATGATGAAATCGAAAGCGAATCAGAACTTCCAAAGAAAGATGATGCAGTAGAAGTATACTACTTCGGTGATTCACCTAAGGAAGGTGTTATGGCTACAGGCAAAACAACTGTTGATCTTGACGGTGAAAAATTCACCTTTAACTTCCGCAAATCCGGTTCTAACAGAGGTGCCGGATACAACGCAATCTTCGAGGATGGAATCTATGTTCAGGGTAGATTGTTAAAGGCTGACAGAGATATGAAATATGAAGTTGTCAGCTACGACGGTAATGACTACCTGATCAACACCTCCGGTAAACTTGCCAAGAATAAGAAGAACATCAAAGACAGCGATGGCATGTATTACGTTACAGATAAGAGTGGTATTGTTATAGATTCCGGTTACGACAAATTAAAATAATGCTCCATCACAATTAGTTCTCTTCTTTTAAATGAGGACACTGCAGCTTGTTTGCAGTGTCCTCTTTGTGTTTTCCTGTCTTGGTACTGCGGGATTCTATTTTTTAACGTCTGCAGCACTACGGCATTTCAAACTTTTCTGTCCAACCATCATGATCACCACAATGAGTAACAACACAACCAGGAAAATTAAAAACAATACAGGTCCGCAATAAAACCATCTGATCAGCCACTGCTCCTTCTCCTGAGTAAAAAAATCCGACATATATCGGAACTCCTTCAATATACTCTCCCATTCCAAAGCCAGCCTTAAGATTCTGCCAGCCAGAAATAAGAATATCAAACCGCAGATTCCTGTAACAGCAGTCCAAACAGCAATTCTTTTTAATTCTACCCTGCTCTCATTTACCAGCTGATTCAGATACCATTTCTTAGAACGAAGCTTTATCACAAAGAAATAATGAACTATCTTCACCACCCCTTTATAAGCAAAAAAGAGAGTCCAAACAGACAAACATAAAAAAGCGGCTGCAGTCAGTTGATTCTCAAAAGACCGGGAAATAGTAAAAAGATCAAGTACCCTGCTGTTAGATTCATAACCACCCAGCTGTGCCATACTATTTCTTACCTCTCCGATACCAGACCCTGACTTTATCATCAGTACCTCCGGAGACCCCGGCATAACGCCTGATGGCACATATACCACTTCTTTCTTCCTGTTATTATCCTTAACGACGCCTGTTACCATAAAAACCTCACCGTCAAGTTTCACAGTATTTCCTATAATGTTACTGCCGCCAAACAGACTATATGCCGCAGTTTCATTAAGCACAGCATAACGGCTCTCCATATTCCATGCCTCTTCCGTAAAAAAACTTCCTGCAACATTACGAAGACCAAACACCTGACTGTAGCTGATATTTGTACCAATCATTGAAACAGGGATTTTGGAATTCCCTGTTTCAGCAGCTGCTCTCCGTCTGATCTCATAAGTCACACCAAAATCCTCTTCACACAGCTGCTCAATTTCTCTGATATCATAAGAGGGATTACCATATCCATAGGGCACCACCAGCATTAAATCCTCATATTGTTTTCTTTTTGCAAAAACAGTGAGAATCAGCAATCCTATAACCATAAGAGCACAGATAAATATAAGAGCAAAAACTGACTTCAGCCTATTCTTCAAAGAAATCACCTGCATTCTTCAAAAGTACCACATCTCCAACCCCTGCTTCTTTATCGCTGGATAGCAACACAGGCTCAAAGAATGTAATTCCCTGAATAACTGCTGTATTCCTGGAATCAGAGTCTCCAGTAAAAATATCAATTCGATCCAGATAATACTCTTTTCCCATAATACCATCTCTCCTTTTCACCTGTTTTAAGTAATAACCGTCCTGATCCTTATTGATTGCCCCATTGGGTACAAGGACAGATGTGGCTTCGCTTTCCTTTTGGAACAGTACCCTGAAGGTTTCTCCTGCTGCCGCTTCCTCAGCAGTAAAACGGATTCTGGCTGTTTTTCCCTGATCTGACACAAACAGACTGGATATAACTCCTTTTGCCTGATGAGAGGAATTGCTTAGGCTGCAGGTGTCCCCTGGAACAATAAAACTGTTCTCAAGAGGAATGGAACACTCCAGAATATAATCATTGCCTGTTCCTATTTTAGCTGCCAGCTGATCCTTTTCCACCTTCTCCCCTTTGGCAATAGATAATGATAACAGCGTTCCATCTTCCGGTGCAGTGATTACAATACCTGTATTATGGATAAGCTGTATTTTCCTATAAGGTTCTTCCATAATGGACAGGTTTTCAAATTCCAGCTTTTTTCCCTCCAGCTCCAGTTGAAGGGATTTAATAGTTTCCGCTGCTTCTCGTTTGCTGTTATCCAGCTTAAGCCGGAGATAGCTCACCTGATTTCTTGCTTCGCTTAGCTCCTGCTGGCTGATACTTCCAATGTTATACAGAGACTCCGCACCACTTAAATATTTCTCAGCTTCTGCTGCCGACTGCTGTATCTGGAGCATTTCCGCATCAGGATAATTGGCTGCCTCCAGCTTTATATTAATACTCTCTATCTCTTTCTGAATTCTGTCTCTGTTATTTTCAATCTCCTGAAGCTTCCAGTCATTTTCTTCTCTGTCATACTTCATGGAAAACAGCTTATCTCCTGCTTTTACTTCCTGCCCTTCCTTAACATACATCTCAGCTGCAATTCCTTCCTCAGGAATATAGATGGATTCCACCTCTGCCAACTGAGCAGCACCATAACCCATTTCCATCTTACTAAGCTGACCGTTAAATGGTTTTACAGCTGTGACTTCAGGCAAATACCAGGTATAGATTGTTTTCGAAAAAAAGACCAGCAGAAGAACCAATACCAGAATAATTCCTCCAAAATTTTTTTTATTAATCCAGCTTGTCATTGTTTTACCCCCGATAGTTCAATTCCTTTTTCCAAGTTTTTCTGCCCTGCCACCAAAAACCAGAGAGGCAAAAACATATAGATACAGGAAGCCGCAAATACCAGTCCCATTTTTCCTTCTGCAATTCTGGACAAATAAACCGATAAAGGTTCCTTTGCATAATCTCTGATAAATACCACTGCCTGCTCCACCAGATTCCAGTATTCAATAAAAACCAACATACATAAGGCTGCTCCCGAGGATTTTAACTGAGGAACTATAATATGCAGAAAAATATATAAGTTCCCTGCACCATCTATACGGGCTGCTTCAAAGTAGGCTGCAGGAACTGACTTCATTGCCTGCCGCATGAGAAACACTCCAAATGGAGAAAAAATTCCCGGCAGAATAATAGCTAAATAACTGTCCTTAATATGTAACATATCTGCAATTATATAATTGGGCACAAGGACCGCCTGCAATGGCATAAGCATAACAATTACATAGACCTGAAACAGAATTTCTTTATATTTCCACTCCCACACGGTAAAACCATAAGCAGTCAGCATAGATACAATGAGACTTCCTATTGTGACCGGAATCACTATTTTCAGCGAATTCCCCATGAGAATCATAAAGGAGGGCTGTTTCAGCAAGACCTCATAATACTGTTTCAGAGTTACCCGTTCCGGGATCAGACGGAACCGTTTAAAACGTTCTATGATTCCATCTGTCAGATCAAAGGTATCCGGTTTAGCCGTATAATTTTGAATAATCTCCGCCTCTGACATTAAAGAATTGCTGAAAGTCACCACCAGAGGCAGCAAAAACAGCAGACCAAGCAAGATTAGAGCAGGAACTGCCAGAAACCTTTTATTCAATGTCATGAAGAAGCCTTCCTTTCAAGCTTAAGCAAAAACTGGGAAAATACTGTCATTACAGTCACCAGCACCGCTGTGGCAGTTGTTAATTTGGGATAATTCAGGGAAGCAAACATATTGTTCATAAAGTGCTGCAACGTATAGATACTGTCATGAGGATAACCGCCTGTTATCATATAAATCTCTTTAAACACCTTAAAAGAGTTAATCAGCGACATAATCAGCACCAGAATGGAGGCAGGCTGCAGAAGGGGCAGTATAATTCCCCTAAAAATATCTCCGGCCCCGGCTCCATCAATCCATGCTGCTTCATAATAATCATGGGGAATCCGGTTTAATCCATCTATATATAAAACCATACTATATCCGAGGTTCTTCCACGTAAAAATCAGAACCATAATCCAGAATGCAGTTCCCGAATCAAGCCATCTCACCTTTCCTATTCCCAGCATATTCAGCCAGCCGTTTAACACTCCCTGATCAGCGAATAAGCTGCTCCAGAAAAATGCCATAGAGCCGGAAGGAATTACCAAAGGTATTAAAAATACAAGTGTAAATAAGTCCTTTCTTTTCTTAATCCCTTTTGCCATTAAGGAAAGCCCCAGTGCTGCCCCCATATTAAGAGGAACTGATACAGCGATAAACTTACATGTATTGAACAGCCCCTTCAGATAGGCTTTGTTATGAAAAAGGTCAACAAAGTTTTTCATTCCCTGAAAGGTACCATTTACCGCCTTGTCTGTAAATGCATACCCCAGGGAGATAAAGAAAGGCAGAATATAAAAAACAGTAAATCCCAATAATCCAGGAAGCAAAAACAGCACTGCCGAATGTTTTTTTATTTTATTCATTGAGATAAAGCTCCACTTTATTCTGTAAAACCTGTGCCACCTGATCAGCGGTCTTACTTCCGTCAAAGAAATACCCCGCTTCTTTAATAACCATATCCTCAATTGTTGTATCTCTTACTGTGTAACCGTTAATCTGGTCAGACATTACTTCTACTGCATCTGTGTAAGCATTCAAAGCCTGTCTCTGCGCTTCATCAAGCTCTCCGCTTTCTGTCAGAAGCATTCCATATAGACTTTCCGCTTTTGCCATACGTGCCTTATTATGAACAGGAAGAGATAAAAGGGACATACTTGGAGAAGACTGAATCTCATAACTCAGAAGGAATTTTAAAAACGCCCATGCAGTTTCCTTGTTCTTACTGTTTGAATTAATTCCATATGCCTGTTCATAGGTAAATGGCACCCTATTTCCTTCATCAGACCACATTCCACCAATCTCATCATCAGTTTCAATACCATTGTCCACCATGGAGGTAGAAACCATCAGCGCCAGATCAGGGTCCGGATAAGTCTCCTTCACCAGTGAGAAATTATTTTTAGTTTTAAATAAATACCGGTCTGTAGGATTTTCAGCAGATTCTCTATATTCTCCTGTATCCGTTGTATTTCTCAAGCCTTTTGCAATATAACCCTGATCAGCCATATCACTTATAGTTTTTAGAAGCTCTTCAAATATTCCATCTTTAAAGTTAGCTGTCTGATTCTCAAAGTCTACAAACTCTTTATATTTCTCTCTGAACATTCGGGAGAATAAATCTCCATTTCCATCAGAAATATAAGCAGGTGCAGATAAAATACGATTCTCTCCATTAAAAGCTGTTTTCCCAAGCTCTATCAGCTGATTAGAGGTGAAAGCATGGTTTACACCCAATTCTGAAGTGGTCTGATCTGCCATTAAAGTGCTGTCATAGGCATAGTAATTAAAGCTATAGTCCAATGGAAGAAACCAGATTCCATTCTGAAATTCCAGCCCATTTATTATATTTCCCCTGTAATCTGACTTTTGAAAGGAAGAATCCCCATCCATATACTCTTTTAAATTTTCCAACTGTCCTGACTGCACATACTTGTCAATGGGAAGCACATCCATTGCCAGTAAGTCCGCCCCCTCACCGCTCATTAAGGAAGTGCTTATTTTACTGATATAATCGGCTCTTCCCTGAGGATCATCCTCTCCAAGAATTACAGTTCTCTGTTCCCCCTCCTGCTCCGATGATTTTATCTCCGGCATTTGGGAAAATGTATCGATGTGAACATTTGTGCCCGGATATGTTTCTTCGAATTTCCTTGCTGCTTCCTCTAAAAATGCCTGACTTGCGGCAGTATCATAGCAGGAAATTGTGATTTCGCCTGTAACTCCTGATGCGGCCGATGTCACATTTTCCGACTGACCGGTACAGGCTGTACTTAGTGCTGCTATAGAAAGCAAAAGGGCAGTTAATTTTATTTTTCTCATGAATAAATCCTCCTTGTTTTTGATTACTCCCATTCTAACTATTCTATATGAAGTTCAGATAAAGTCGTTATGTAGATAATATGAAGAACTTCTTTATAACCTTACAGAGAAAAAAATGGAGGAAAGATGGCTTATAAAAACCATCTTTCCTCCATTACATTGAATGATATAACTAAATCAAATCCTGCCTATCCAGATTAAGCACAATCTTAAACCCAGTCTCAGTATTACAAACCTCATAAGGAATAGAAAGTCTCTCCAGATTCCGTTTCACAATGTAAAGCCCAAGCCCTGTACCGCTTACAGACTTATCCCTGCTGTCACTTCTTGTATAAAACGGCTCAAACAGCTTAGGCAGCTCCTCCTCAGGTATTGGAAAACACTGATTTTCAATCTCCAGACACCCATTTGAGAGTTTAATATGAATCACTCCATGTTCCGGCGTATATCGAACTGCATTACCGATTAAATTGGTGATTGCCCTGTATAAAGCTGCTGGCTCAGTCTCAATGACCAGTGAATTTATCTCTGTATAAATCTGAAGTTCCTTTTCCTTAATTAGAATCTCATATTCTGTCAGAATCTGGCTGATCAGCTTGTCCACCTCAGTCTCTATGACTTTGCCTGCCAGATTATTATCATCAGTTTTTGATGCCGCCAGAATCTCCTTAACCAGAAAAGACAGCTTCTCCACCTGCTCCTTGCATTTTAATAAATACTTCTCTTTATCCTTATATACTCCAATATTATCTATCATACCCTCTAACATGCCGTTAAGAGCTGCTATAGGAGTTTTTAACTCATGGCTGGCGCTCTGCATCATCTCTGTTTTGGATTGCTCCAGGCGGTTTACTTTCTCCATCTCTGATTTTAAGCTCCCAATTGTTTCACTAAGGCTCTGATAAAGAGCATCCATATTTTCAGAAAGGAGTCCCAGCTCATCATTGGTTCTGATTCCTGACCTGACATCAGGCTCCATATTCTTCATTCTCACAGCAGTGGCGGAAAGCTCCAGTATAGGTTTTGTAAGCTGCCTTGCATACAACCAGGCAAGACAGAGTCCCATAACACTTCCCACAGCAAGGACATAAGGCATTAAGGATAATATCACTCCTTTCGCCTCTTCAATAGGCTGTAAGGTTCCTTTGATCTGTATATTACCAACGAATTCTGAACCTATGTCAGCTTCAAAAAACATCTCTTCTCCTGCCTCATACAGCAGATAAGCACTTACATCATTTTCCCGGACAATGACCTTTTCCCCCTGATTATCCAACTGATACATTTCTTCAATCAAGGAATCCAAGTCACTGTCTTCTATCACTTCTCCATTAACAGTCAACCGTCCGTTTTCATAATCAGCATTCTTCATTGACACAAATGGAGTTGACAGAGGGAGTATGGGGTTTCCATTTGGACCAATGGTCACTACCATTACATTATACTCATCTATAAAGTCTGCAATAAGCTCCCCGCTCTTCTTCTGATCTCCGCTTTTTATAAGATTCTGTTTCAGTTGATGGATTCCTGACTTTAAAGACTCCTCCTTTTTATGTAAGTAATATGAAGGCATAGAAAAATATAATATGGTAAAAGATATCACGGTCACCAAAACAATGAGAAGTGCTGCAAATAAAAATGTCCGACGTGTTATTCCCGCTTTTTTCTGCATTGTCTCAGACTCCCTCCAGCTTATAGCCTACTCCCTTTACTGTTACGATTGCATCACTTTTTAGTTTTTTACGCAAATTCTTAATATGAACATCTACAATCCGTTCATCTCCAAAATAATCATATCCCCATGCATAATTTAACATCTGCTGCCTGTTCAATACTTTTCCTGCATGAGTCATCAGCGTATTTAAAAGTTCAAATTCCCGATAGGTGAGAGGTATCTTTTCCTGCTGATCATATACCTCGTAGCTCTCACAATCCATAACAATATTACCGCATCTAAGCTTTTTATCAGCTTTTCCCCGGAAACGGATAAGTTTTTCCACTCGCTTCACCAGGACCTTAGGCGAAAATGGCTTTACTACGTAATCATCTGCAAGCTGGTCAAAGCTAAGTAACTGTGTTGCCTCATCCTCCAATGCTGTCAGCATTAAAACCGGTTTTTCTTCATGAATTTCTGACAAACGAATCAGTTTTAAAAGCTCCAGACCATTTATCTCAGGCAGCATGATATCCAGTATAAATAAATCTATGGAAGGGTTCTGAAGCAGAATATCCTTTGCTTCACTCCCACTGGTACAGGAAATCACAATATATCCTGCATCCTTCATATATTCTGTCACCACTTCATTAATATCCTTATCATCTTCCACTACCAAAATTGTATTGGACATAACATTCACTTCCTTTTGCGTTACTGCACCATTTTTTAACAGTTTTATCATACCTTAACAGAGGTTCTATGTCCATGAAGTTAATATGAAGATTATTACCAATATTTTACAAAAGCTGCTGCACCTCAATCCTCTCAGATCAAAGTGCAGCAGCCCCATTAATTTATAACCTATTTATTTTTCATTCCCTGATATATCTTTTCCGCTGTAATCGGAAGCGTTCTCACATACACTCCAGAAGCATTAGCTACTGCATTTGCAATTGCTGGAGACGGAGTATTAATAACAATCTCTCCAATGGATTTTGCACCAAATGGACCTGTTGGCTCATAGCTGCTTTCAAATTCCACTCTGATATCGCCCACATCCATTCTGGTAGGCAGCTTATACTGCATAAAGGAATTCTCCCTTAACTGCCCCTTCTCTGTATAAGAAATCTCCTCATATAGAGCCATGCCGATTCCCTGGGCAATTCCACCCTCTGTCTGAACTCTTGCAAGGTTTGGATTCACAGTTGTTCCACAGTCAACCACTGCAACATAATCCACCATTTCAACAGTGCCGGTTTCCTTATCCAGTTCAATCTCTGCCATACCAACCATAAATGGAGGCGGAGAAACGTTAGAAGTATGAGTTGCACCTGCAGAAATAGTATCGTCATTACAGCACATAATCTGATTGCCGATATCCTTTAAGGAAATCTCCAAATCACCTTCCGGCTGGAATACACGTTTTCCGTCAAATTCCAGAGTTTCTTTATCACAATTAAGATATTCAGAAGCTTTCTTTACAATCTTGCCTCTTATTTCCTCACATGCCTTAACAACAGCCATACCGGTGAGATACATGGTACTTGATGCATAGGAGCCGGAATCATAAGGGGATACGTCTGTATCTGTTCCATGAACTACGATCTCATCCAGATCACACTCCAGGCAGTCAGCCGCAACCTGGGAAAGTGTGGTATCACAGCCTGTACCCATATCAGAGGCTCCGATTAACAAGGTGTAGAAGCCGTCATCATTTAAACGGATTTCCACAGATGCCACGTCCACATTGGAGATGGCAGAGCCCTGCATAGCCATGGCAACACCTACACTGCGCACCTTACCATTGCCCATATCCACATATGGGAATTTCTTATCCCAATCTATCATTTCCTTTGCACGTGCCATACAGCGGTCCAGTGCACAGCTGTTTAAAGTCTCACCATAGTAAGCAGGCATGACATCGCCTTCCTGTACCATGTTCTTCTCTCTGAGAACTACAGGGTCCATATGAAGCTTAGCTGCCAGTTCATTGACTGCAGACTCCACTGCAAATAGTCCCTGAGTAGCACCGTAGCCTCTGTAAGCTCCTGCAGACATATGGTTTGTATATACAACATCATAAGCGAAACGAAATGCTTTTGCTCTTCCATATAAAGGAATGGATTTGTGACCTGACAATCCTACTGTTGTAGGTCCGTGTTCGCCAAATGCTCCTGTATTGGACAGAGTATATACATCAATTGCCTGAATCAAACCATTTTTATCAGCCCCGATTCTTACCTTGATCTCCATCTCATGACGAGGGGAGGAAGCGATCTGGGACTCATAACGGGTATAGATCATCTTAGCCGGTTTTCCTGTTTTCATGGTAACAATGGCTGCATATACCTCTGCCACCACTGTCTGCTTTGCTCCAAAACCTCCGCCAATACGGGGCTTAATCACACGAACCTGAGACTTTGGAATATCCAGCGCATGAGCAAGAATACGTCTTGTGTGAAATGGAATCTGAGTGGAAGCAACCACATTCAAACGTCCATAGGAATCCAGATAGGTAAAAGCCTGAAATGTCTCCATCATCGCCTGTTGATTGGCCTTTGTATGGTAAACCTCTTCCACAACATAATCGCAGCCACTAATGATCTCATCTACATCGCCATCTTCATCAATCCCTGAAGCACAGAGATTTCTCTTATTATCTGCTCCTACAGGACAAAGGCTTTTCCAGTTATCTTCCGGATGAACCAAAATATCACCGTCTTTTGCCTTATGGAAATCCAAAACAGGCTCCAACACCTCATATTCCACTTTGATAAAACGCATGGCGTGCTCTACTGCACGCTCTGATTCTCCGGCGATAATAGCCACTGCATCTCCTACAAACCGAAGTCTCTGATCCAGAATCAATCTGTCATAGGGGCTTGGCTCAGGATAGGTTTGACCTGCCATTGTAAAACGTTTATTTGGCACATCTTTATAAGTGAGAACACAGACAATTCCCTCTGCTGCCTCAGCTCTTGTTGTATCAATATTTTTAATCAATGCATGGGCATGAGGGCTTCTTAAAATCTTAACAATCAGGCTGTCCTTTGGTGCCAGATCATCTGTATATACAGGTTTTCCGGTAACAAGGGCCTTAGCATCTTTTTTTATCACAGGAGTATTGACTGTACGCATTTTATGTTCCATCTTATACTCCTCCTCTGTTTAAATATTTATTAATTGCACGGAGCTGGCTCACATAACCGCTGCATCTGCAGAGATTGCCTGATAAATACTCTTTGATCGATTCCTCATCAGGAGACTCCAGTTCCTGTTCCATAGCAAGTACATTCATAATCAGTCCAGGACTGCAGAATCCGCACTGCTCTGCGCCTTCACCGGCAAGATACATTCCGAATTCCTCTGCCTCTTTCTGAACTCCTTCCAGAGTTACCACTTCACAGTTGTCCACTCTTGCTGCCAGGAAAGAACAGGACAGTCTTGATTTTCCATTGACAAGAACTGTACAAAGCCCGCAGTTTTCTGTTTCACAGCCACATTTTACACTGTAACAGCCCTTATCTCTCAGAACGGAAAATAAGGTGGCATCATCAGCAATATCTGATTTGATTCGTTTGCCATTAAGAATAAAACCTATTTCCATCTTATTTTCCCTCCATTTCAAACTGTTCCAGCATACGTCTTATGTAAACCTTAGCCAGATGATTTCTATATTCTGCACTGCCTCTCATGTTAGAACCGTAACGGAAGCTGTCTGCTGCTTCTGCTGCTAACTCTTCTGCTGATTTTCCGGCTTTTTCCAGATAAACAACCTCTGCCAGATTAGGTCTTGCGCCTACGCTGACAGCAATATTTCCATCCTTTTCAGAGATACAGCAGGCAATCTGTGGAAAATCAGTTTTTGCCATACGCTGGGAAGCATAGGAAACCTTTCTTCCGTCTTTTTTTATAATAATCCGAACCAGAATATCCCGGTCGAACTTCATTGTACAGAAGTCCTTCAAAGGAACGATTCCACCCTGATACAGCTCTACATAGCTGTCCAGTGGCAGAAGGCAGGTGGTAATATCGGAAAAACCAAATCTTCCGAATACGCTTCCTCCAACAGTTGCACCATTACGAAACTGGGTACCTACAATAAAACGGGTGCATTCTTTCATTACCCCCTGAAAATAGGTATTCAGTCCTTTATGAGTTTCAAGTTCTCTAAGGGTACACATAGCCCCTATTCTGAACTCCTCTTCTGTCTCTTCGATGGTGTCCAGCCCCAGACCTGATAAATCAATCAGCGTCACTTTTACACGGTTCTGCATTTTCAGCCACATCATACCGCCGCCTATGACACTGCTCTTCTTCTGGTTCAGCGTATACGCCTCTTCCAGGCTGCTTGCCTTCACATAGTTTTTAAACCTAATCACTAAAATCGTCCTCCTGATCCGGTAATCCACATCACTTTTATCAGTGAAATCATAAAAATTAATAAGCTGTACTTATATATGAGCTCATATAATTCTGTAACCTGAATGAGTATACCATATTCCCCTTTGTTTTGACAATTCATTCTGTGTTTTTTTACAGGAAATGACAGTAAATACAAGGTTTTTCTACAATATCAGACTTTCAATCATTTCCTTATTCTTTTCATAAAAAATCTGCAATCCGCTTTTGGTCTCAGGAAAGGCAATTCCGCATTTCTTTAATTTTCCAGAATCCATGGTAAGATTTCTTGGACAATCTGCGTATCGCTTCCCATCTTCTATTAAAAGTTCAGTTTCCATCCCCTGCCTCAGCAGTTTCATAAAAAATACTCCGATTTCATAAGCAGACCAACTGCTTTCACCTCCAAAGTTATAAACTCCCCCTGGCAGCTCCATAGCGGACTCCATATGGGCAACAACATCCCAGACCCAGGTGATTCCGCGGTAATCATGAACCGGAAACGTCACAGGCTGTTGATTGACCAGAGCATTAATAAGAGTGCAGACAAGATTGGAATTGGTTTTTAATCCAGCTCTTGGAATATCGTAGAGCCATGGCAAACGCAGACAGACTGCATCAGGGAGAATCTCCATCACACTTTTTTCTGCCTGTCGTTTATGAGTACCATATACATTGACCAAAGGAACTTCCTCTGATTCCTTATTAGGAGTCAGGGTTCTGCTGCCGGCATAGATCTGATCTGAGCTCATGAAAATCAGCCTGCTGCCTGTTTCTTTGCATGCCTGTGCTAAATAGATTGTTCCGTTTTTGTTAATACGCTCTGAGAGAACCGGCTGTTCTTCACAGGTTCCTGTATTGGATATTGCTGCACAGTGGAGGACAATATCAGGATGTAAATCCAGCACCAGCTTCCTTACAGCCTTTTCCTCTCCAATATCCAAATCTGAATGACCAACAGCAGTTACAGAAAACCGTTCCTGATAATACTGAGCCAGCCGTCCACCCAGAAATCCTTCTCCTCCAGTTATAAGCAGTTTCTTTTTCATCCTTTTCCCTCTGTCACCTCTATGTATTCCGGTTCTATTTTATTGGTCAGCCAGACATTATTTTCAGATAGGTAAAACTTATAACCAGCTTGTACCATAGCTCTGGTATTCACCTTTAAAATCACAGGTTTTCCATGTCTGCTTCCCACTTTTACAGTAGTTTCATAATCTAGTTTCCCATCCTCTTTCACAATCCGCTCTAAGACCTGCAGATCAATTCTTTTTCCACATTTATTAATTCCCTTTATTAACTTTTCCACATCAGCCCAGCCGTGTTCATCTAAAGTAATGTTAATTACCTCCGGCTTATGGCGTAAAATCAGGCTGATAAATTTACTTAATTCCCGATCCATTATTCCTCCTACCAATCATCTCTGATCCCATCTAAAATATTTATAACCTCATCTTTACTGATCAGATCTTTACTGCTAAGGCACTCTTTATAAAGTTCTCCCAGAATACTAAAGATATCCTCTCTCTCTTCAGTCTCGATAAACTCATTATACCGCCTGTTTAAACGGTTAAAAACCTCACCATACTCCTTTACTGCCAAAACTGCCATTTCTTTTGATTCTGCCTTTAAGAAAGCTTTCTTTGTTTTCTTATACTGATCCTTTGCCTTTTTAAATGCTCCGTCAGGTACAAATCCATTGCCATCCCAGTGACGGAAAGGATTATCCAGATTATCTTTCAGCCAGTCATCTCCGCGAAGCATTCTCACATCCAGAGAATCCAGTTTCCCCTTCCATGTTTTCTTAGCTGCTGCTCCTGCTTCCTTTGGAATACACTCCATATATAGTTTCCTCAGTTCCGGAAGCTCCTCCAGAACCTTCAAATCCTCTGCTGTATAACCAAAGAGACTGCCTATGAGGATACTTCTAAGCTGTTTCATCTCCCTTAATGCCTCTAACCCTTTGATATATCCGGGTTTCCCGTTTAATGACAGCTGACGGAGTCCGGGAAAAAGAGGGAGAATCTCTTTTAAATCAAGTTCACTAATCTCCCCAATCCTTAAACTGCTTACATTTATCAGGCTGAAATTACTGTTGATTTCCTGTTGTGTCACGATAGCCAGACTGATTCCAGGTTTAGAATCTTCTCTTATAATCTCTAATTCGGAGTCCAAAGTACCTCTAAGTGTCAGACTTCTGGCTTTAGAGGGAAGATATATTTTTTTCACACCTGTTCCATCAATGTCCAAATCCGAAAAATGAGTATTTCTAAGATCGAGAACTTCAGTTTCAGGTGAATCCCACCGCAGCTTTATGATTAATTCAGCACCGGATAAACTGTTAATGATATCATGGACCGGTCCCTCAAGTTCTGCATAGGACATGCAAGGGAATAGTTCCGGATTCAGTTTTCCTCCTGCTGCCTCATACAATTTCATATTCAATCTGCCATAATTCTTAGAATAGGTTTCAATCCCTATTTTAACACGATCCCCGCTATTAATATATTTTTTATATTCTGCTCTTTGGTGTTCATTAGAAATCTTCCAGTTTTCTTCATACTCATATTCTCTCCCATCAGCCCAGTCCCCTGAAAAGGTATTACATTTCTTCTCTGTTACAGGCGGACAGACTCCGATAAATCTATAATCCCTGGGAACACGGTCATTGGAGATATATTTTATATCGATAGCTCCATGATAACGATATCGCTCCTGCTTCAATGGTTTCAGTGTGGATAAAATCTCCTCTTTAGGCAGTTCTGTCTCCAAATAATCAAGAACAACATAGCAAATACTCCCCTTCTCTGCCTCTAATATCTGATATGCCCCATACTTACCCAATCCCTCTGCATAAACTCCATAAACTGCCCCATTTTCAGGCAGACTCCCGATCTTTTTCATCTGGTTTTCCTCCGATTCCTTCTTACTTGTCATTATATAGAAATACCCCCGTTCTTTCAACTAAATCCATTCCCCAGTCATTATAAAAACACATTTAAAAATCAGAGACATGCATAAAAATCCACTCCAAATCAACATTTCTTTATACTGATATACAAAAAGAAAAGTTTTCTTTTACATTTATACCTTTCTGATTCCAAATGCTATATAATAAGAGTAACTTGTAAATTTTCTACTTAGGAGGAAGAAGAATTATGGATTATCTAATATGCCCTGGCATTTTAGCTGGAAGCATGGTGAAAAAACAGGCATCACGCCGATGGTCTGGAGGTATTTGTCATGTTTTCAAATAAACAGCTGCGGCAGCTGATATTTCCGCTGGTAATTGAACAGATACTGGCTGTTTTTATGGGTATGGCAGATACAGTTATGGTATCTTCTTATGGAGAGGCGGCTGTTTCCGGTATTTCCATTGTAGATACAATAAGCGTTTTGTTAATCGGTCTGTTTGGTGCTATGGCAGCCGGCGGTTCCGTTGTAGCCGCTCAGTACATAGGCCGCAACGACCGCCCCAAGGTGGCCCTGGCTGCCAACCAGTTATTCCTGGCAGTAGGCGGCATATCGCTGGTCATTATGGTTGTTACACTTGCTCTTAATCAGCAGGTGCTTCAACTGATTTACGGCAATATTGATGCAGATGTTATGGGAAATGCAAGAACATATTTTTATCTCTCTTCCCTTTCCTATCCGTTTCTGGCCTTTTATAACAGCTCGGCTGCTCTGTTTCGTGCAATAGGCAATTCAAAGATATCTATGAAGACCTCACTGGCTTCCAATATTCTTAATATTGTGGGCAATGCCATTTTTATCTTTGGATTCAATATGGGGGTATTCGGAGCCGGTTTATCCACTCTTATTTCCAGAATTGCAGCAGCTGTTTTAATGTTTATATTTTTAAAGGGGCAGCCGGAAATCCCTATGCGTTTTAAATTTAAATTTAATAAGCGTATGATTCAGCAGATTCTTTACATTGGAGTTCCCAATGGAATAGAAAACAGTATATTCCAGTTGGGTAAGCTGCTGCTATCCAGTCTAATTGCCAGCTTTGGCACTATAGCCATTGCAGCCAATGCAGTAGCAGGCACTGTCACCAGTATGGAGACCATTCCTGCCAATGCCATTGGTATTGCTATGATTACCGTAGTCGGTCAATGTGTTGGTGCCAAAGAGCTTGGACAAGCCAGAAAATATGTAATAAAGCTGTTGAAAATTGCTTATGCCTGTATCATTGTCCTGAATCTGGCCCTGATTCCATTTTTAAAGCCCATCTGTGGTATATTCAATCTTACGCCTGAAACCACGGATTTGGCTGTTAAATTAATGCTTTATCACAGTATCTGCTGTATGCTGATTCACCCGTTGTCCTTCTGTCTGGCCAATGGACTGAGAGCAGCCAATGACGTACGGTTCACAATGATTGTTTCTGCGTCTTCTATGTGGATTTTCCGTATAGTACTGGCTTATGTTCTGGGTCGTTTCTTCGGTCTTGGTATTATGGGTATCTGGATTGCGATGACAGTTGACTGGCTGGTGCGTGCGATATTCTTTACGACGCGGCTGCTTAGCGGTAAATGGTTGAAGTATGCGAATCGGAACAATTAGATGTGAAACAGGTAGAACCCTGCCAGCTTAATGTCGGCTTAATGATATGGAACCTATTCTCCAGGTTGATTGCAGATTATGTAATTGAAGCGGAATGGGATTACTACCGGCTATTAGGGCAATAATTATTATTAGAAAATTATAGATGATTAACGATTGCAAAGAAAGGAAGTGTTATTATGCCATTACCTCAGAAACACATGACAACTATAGAGGAATATGAAGCTCTCCCACAGGATGCCAGAGCAGAGGTCTTTGATGGCCAGATTCAATACATGGCCAGCCCTTCACAGGTACACCAGACCATCCTTCTTGAGCTTTCATCAACCCTTAATTCTTATGTAAAAAGGAAAAAAGGAACCTGTGTTGTATTACCGGCACCTTTTGATGTAAAACTAAATGACACGCCACTCACCATAGTACAGCCCGATATTATGATTGTCTGTGATAAGAACAAGCTGGACGGAAAGCGCTGCAATGGAGCACCCGATTTTATTATTGAGGTTGTATCTCCAGGAAATCCATCTGATGATTACATCAAAAAGCTATATTATTATAAAACTTATGGAGTGCGTGAATATTGGATTGTCGATCCTAACCGCAGAACCGTAACTGTGAATTACTTCGAAAGCGACATAGTCAGTATTCCTTACACGTTCAATTCCATAATAAAGGTCAATATCTATGATGACCTTTACATTGACTTTAAAGAGATCGGGCAGCTTCTTAATTCATGATTGGCTAACCCTGCAAACACCAAACGGCCATACACCCCCAAAAGGTAAGTATATGGCCGTTTTATATTTAACCACTCACTATTATAATATTCTGTAAGAAATCTTAAACAATCTTCTATATACTACGGCGTTAGATCAGTTATAATAAACTTATAAGTTACAGTCTGAATCTGCAAGAAAAGGTGCAATATTATCCTGAGATGACAAGATGATATCGGAAGCAGTTATATTGAGGGCAATTTCTTTATCATCATAACGAATAGCTTTAGATAAAGAAGGGTCAAAAGCATTATCAATACGCATAACAATGTTTGAGTTGTCCACTAAAGTTAGAGCGGCATGACCAAAACCATGAGGAATATAGAGCTGTCTTTTATTATCCTCATTTAGTTCAACACAAACCCACTTTTTATAAGTTTCTGAATTACTTCTTAAATCAATTGCAAAGTCTAAAATACGACCTTTCGCACAATAAATAAGCTTTGCCTGTGGTTTTGGGTGATTCTGAAAATGTATTCCATAAAGAGTATCTTTTTTCATAGGGTGATATGAGATTTCTTCAGTGAATTCGGTGAAAACACCTGAGTTTAGCAGTAATTCCTTTGAAAAAGTTCTGTGGAATATTGCCCTATTGTCTTGATTAACAGCGTATTCCATAATGAATACTTCCTTCAATTCAGTTTGTAGTATTTTTAACATGACAGCTCCCCTTTCTTAAGTGGAATTGCTTCAGATTGAATAGGATTAATATCATTAGTGACCGTAGCTTCCATGCCGATTATGATGTCAGACCTGAAAATACTATATTTATCTCATTATCACATATTCATTTTGCAATAACAATTTATTTATGCGGTGTCCTTGCAAAAAACACCGTAAATACATAATACAAGGAGCAATTATTTATGAAGAAACTAATCTCTACTCTCTTCATCTGCACAACGATTCTTACAGCTTGCAGTCCTAAAGAGCCAGTTGAAGCAATTACTGCTGGGAGCATTGCTGAAATAACTGCTGCGACAACTGCTATAGAAACAAAAGCTCCAGCCTACGCCTACGAAACAGATACTGATCTATCAGACTACATTCAAGATCAGCAGCAGACTTCATCCATACTGACAGGCAGCTACTATTTGCAGCTTTCCTCTGATCCCTCTGACGTCTTTGTTCCCTGTCTCTCTCTATTTGATGATGGAACCTTTGGTTTTACCTATGATCTTTTAAGCTCCTATTATTCAAATGGCGCCTATGATGTAGTAGATAAGAAAATAACTCTGAATACAGATGACGGCAAATACCAATATGTCTTTCTTATGAAGGACAATGGAGAACTTATATTTCAAGCCGGCGAATCCTCAGATGTTGAGCTTATACAACCGAATTTTGGAACTAAAATAACAGATGGCTCTATCTTTAGCATTAAAAATCCAAGGGAAACCATTAGCAGCCCCTCTCTGGATTCTCCACCTCAATGTATACTGGTTCCCAATACCTCCGGCAATGAACCCCCTATGGTTCTATCCTCAGGAGGATACTCCTGGAGCTATGAAAAAGACGGGGAGAACATTGAAACTGTTGCCTGCGGTTTTCACCCCTTAGACCCACTTGTTCGAAAAAATACAGAACCTGTAAAACCAGGTTCCTATACTCTATCCTATTCAGAAATTCCTGATTCTATAGTTATAAAAGCTTGGGATGGGGATATAGCTATGGAACAAGAGGAAATGGGGGATGCTGAATATAGAGAAACTACCCTGACTCCCGACAACGCCCAACTCACTCTGGAAGAAAATCAAGTCTATGAAATCACTCTTACTTATAACAAAAGTCAAAACAGGACATTTGGGGGAGTTGCTTATTATGTAATGGTAACAGAATAAGGTGATTAATAAAGGATGGTAAAATAAATGGGAGGTGTTAACTAATCACTTAGTTTGCACCCCCCTTGATTTGTTAGCTAAATTTTATGTTAAATTTAATACATGGAAGTACCGCCGTCGGCACCAATGGTCTGTCCTGTAATAAATCTCGCTTCTTCAGATGCCAGAAATAAAACAAGGGGAGCTATATCAGTTTCGGGATCACCGAGACGAGGAATTGGCTGAGGTTTTACAGCCTCTTCATATCCTGCCGGATCTGCTTCCTTCCAAAGCTTTGAGGCCTCTGTCATGGCACCTGGCATGATAACATTACTAGTGATTCCAAAGTTTCCAAGCTCCCTAGCCCAAACCTTTGTCATACTACGAATGGCCTCCTTCTGCGAACCATAGGCAGTAAAGGTTGGTAATCCATTTAATCCTGCCGCACTGCCAGTATTGATTATCCTGCCATACTCTTGTCTTTTCATATATGGTACCACTGCTTTTGTGCAGAAGAATGTCCCTAAAGCACCGGTGGTCCAACACAATTTCATCAATTCCAGAGTGGTATCTTCCACTGCCGTTGGAAGGGAATTACGGTCAGTTGCTTGCGCATTATTTACTAAAATATCTATTTGACCATATTTTTCTGCAACGATTTTTACGGCCGCTCTTACTACTTCTTCGTCAGAAACGTCACACTTGAAAAATGTGACTTCATAACCTTGTTCTCTGAGTTCTTCTTCCGTTGCTTTCCCTGATTGTTCACTGTATTCGAATATTGCAACTTTTGCACCTTCATGACAAAAAACCTTAGCATAGGCTTTTCCCAAACCTGCACCGCCACCGGTGATTATAGCAACTCTGCCTTCTAATCTATTCATATATACCTCCTGAAATAATTATTATTTGAAATAGCCTTATTTAAATGGTAAAATTAGAAAGATAAACGGTAGAAACCGATACCCTATATAAGTTCACTTAGTAAATGCATTAATACAATTTTGAACAAATTAAATTAATGCAGTTTTGGCTTCCGGAAGCATAAAAAGGAACTTTCCGATATCATCTCATATGACTGCGTAATTAGCAATATCTTGGCATAGTAGAGTTACAAAACAGGAGGATTTGTAATGAAAAAGACCTATGAAGACAGTATGATTGTTAAAGAATGGATTACTTTTGCACTTATTAAACTAATGAATGAGTATAAATTTGAAGCCATTACCATAACTCAAATAGCATTAACTGCCGGTGTACCCAGAATAACATTTTACCGAAATTATAAAACCAAAATGGACATTTTACTCCAGTATAATCTTTATCTCTCAGAGCGTTTTTCAAAAATTATACGAGATGCAATAGAAAATGGAAACTGCATGTATTGGGAAATACTTTTTGAATTTATTCGTAACAATCAAGAATACTTCCATGCCATTATATCGGCTGAAAAAGGATATCTGATACTTATGACCATGAATAATAATATTCTTAATATTGCTCCACAAATGGATCCTTATTACCTTCATTTTTTTACAGGAGCACTTTATAATGTAATCGTATATTGGATATCTAATAATTTTCAGCCCCCCTCCGGTGAAATGCAGAAAAAATTCAAAAAACTGATTACTGATAAGAATTACGAAAGTGTCATATGCTGTTATATCGACTTTTTTCAAAAGCTGCTATAGCAGCATATATTTAACCGCCGCTCAATGACTTTTAGCGCAGTTATTACTTTTCCTGTTAGCGGGGAAATTCCAATGAAGAGAATCTAGCACTCATTAAAATATTTCTGTAATGTTTCTACAAACTGTCCCATATGTATTCCATCCACAAAAGAATGGTGCACCTGAACAGAAATTGGAATTAAGACTCTTCCATCTTTCTCATAATATTTCCCCCAGTCAAAAAGTGGGGTTGCATTGTCTTTCTTTCCCGAATTGGTGTGGGAAATATGCGTATAGGTAACCCATGGCATAGGAGAACACTGAAATACATCATTTCCCAAAGGACCAGTAAAGTATTCACACTGTTCATTTGCTGTTTTTAATGCAAATGAACAGTATTCTTTTAAATTATCTATCATAGGCACATTGACTACCTTAAACAGTTCTGTATCTTTATTGAGATAAGTAAATGCTGTGTCTATCCTGTCAAACAGAACTACCTGCCCGTCTACGAACCGATAACGGAATGCTTCTATTTTATTTGCACACTTACATAGTGCATATACCATTGCCATTGTAAAAGAGACTTGTTGTTCTTTAACCATACGCTTAAAATTTGTAATATCTGATTCAAATGTTACACAAAATGAAGGTTCAACGCTGTTCCTAAACACCATACAATGCATTGCTCTATCCCATGTTTTTTCATCAATCACTTTATATTGATTAGCCATGTTTTCCCCTCCAAATTCAGTTTTTCTATTTTTCTATTAAACTTATTTACACAGTTACCCCAAACTTATATTTTATAATCCCTAATATCTGCCGGCAATTCATCATCTGACATATTTTTCACTATATCTTCAGTACCATCAGCCACTGCCTTATCATAATACCAACATTTAAATTTTAGGAAGTTAAGATTTTTCTTCATTTCTTCTAATTGCTTTTCTACTTCTTTATAACGATCATGAAACATTTTTTGCCGTTTATCAAGGGAAGCATCCCCCTCTTGACACCAAATCAAAAATTCCTTGATATCCTTAATAGACATACCAGAAACCTTCAGACACTCAATAACCTGGAGTGTATTAAGCTCTGTATCAGAAAACACCCGAATACCACCATTGCTCCGCTCCATGTCAGGAAACATTCCTTCACGGTCATAATAACGCAGGGTGGATATTGTAATACCAGTAAGATTAGATATTTCACCGATAGAATAGTTCATAATTAACTCTCCTTTAATTTTGCATACAAAAATATTTAATTTTTTTATACCCATTTACCTAAACCTAGCTTTAGGTTCTATACTCATTATATATATTAAAGTATTGTGTGTCAAACTATAAAAAACCATAATATTAACAAGGAAAGTGTACCCCAATATTTCACTATCCAAATAATGGGGTACACTTCAAAAGGCGTTATACCAAATCATTAATCCAATCCAGCACAAACTAATATATTCATTCTAATATTTTCACTCTAAACAAGCCACCACAATCCATATCAATTCATCAACAGCCTCTGCCATGCACTGATACCCCATTTCATGAAACAGTGCCTCCAGCTCATCAACTCTGGCAAAATACTCATCCTCAAAATCCCGTCTCTCTTCTGGTGTACAAGTCTCTAAAAACTGCTTTTCTGCCTCTTCATCCCGAAACATCAGATCAGTAATAATCACTCTTCCATCTCTTTTCAAAACCCGGTCCATCTCTTTTAACGCCAGCATTTTCTCTTCCCCTTTACAGTGATGAAACGCATAAGATGTGACAATAGTATCAGCACTGCTGTCATTAAGGGGAAGTTTTAAAAAGCTGCCTGGCAGAACAGTCAGTTCCCTGAATTTACGTTTAGCAGTTTTTAGCATATTAACAGACTGATCAATCCCTATAACCTTGTGTTTCTCCAGAATCCGTTTAGCCAGTTCCCCTGTTCCTACCCCGATTTCCACAACACTCCCTGTCTTCTCATTGACAATTTCTGCCGTCCGATCCAGAACACGGTCATAGTTTTTATAAAAATCAAGACCACTGCGCTGTTTTCTCACATCTTCATCATAATGCTCTGCCCAGCTATTAAAATCCCACCGATCAACCCACTGTTCCATACTTGAGAGCAGATGTGCCGTATCCTTCATCTGATCTCCAATAATCTCAACATTTTCCCCTTCTGAAAACATTGTTTCGATACACTTTCCCATAGAATCACGAATCAGGCTCATAGTGTGAATATGATGGTTTACAGCCTCATACTGCTGAAAAAACAGATCAATAGGGCTGGACTTCTTCTCCAGAATGGAGGTAATTGTCTCCAAAGGAAATCCCATTTTACGAAAAAGAAGTATCATCTGAATTCTAGCAATATCCTCAGTAGAATACAGGCGGTATCCATTAACATCACGTTCCGGCATAATCAGCTTCTTCTTTTCATAAAATCGCAATACATTAGGATTAATCTGAAATCGTTCTGCTGCCTCTTTAATTTTATACATGCTATTTCCTCTCTAATCAACAATTTATATTATCTACATCATCACTATAATCCTTCATCTAAGGTGAATGTCAAGATGTTTTTTCACTATTGCTATTCCATTTCATATCTGCTATGATTAAGCAGAAGATTCCTGGGGTGCCCCTTACAAAAGGGGGCTGAGAAAGTTTTTACTTACCCATATACCTGATCTGGATCATGCCAGCGTAGGGAGTGAATGACTAACCACTGTATATAGCAGTGGATAATCCGATTATAATATGGATGCCGCCAGGTCTCTTTCAGTAAATTATTATTACTAAGGAGGTCTTTTTTTATGTCTGAAACAAAACTGCAACACGTAACCTACGGCTCCTGCTGTGCAGGAACAAGCGGTGCTTCTATGGAAATTACAGGCTGCCGCTTTAATCTCTCCCCTATGAGCGACCGCTACATTGATATTATTATGGAAGCGATCGGGAAAACAAACACTTCTAAAGTCTGGTCTAAAACAGAAGCACACTCCACTGTTTACCGCGGCCATCAGGAACATGTCATTGATACAGTCAAAGCCTGCTTTATCCACGCATGGAAGCCAGACGTACATATGACAATGGAAACCACCTTTTCCAAGGGATGTCCCGGAGATACAGATGCTGAAAGCTATCTGGCTGAGGATAAACAACTGTTAAATGCTGCTTCCACTAAGGATATTCATTTTCCTGTACTCTGTAAAATCAGCCTTTATCCCATGGGCGTTTCCAATTATATGGAATACATTGCTCATGTGGTTAATTACGCCATTGATCAGGGAATCTACCAATGTTCCACTCATTATGCAACAGTCCTTCAATGTGATGTACAGGAGCTGTTCGATTATTTCTCCTATGTCACTGCTTATTGTGGCCAACACCTAAGCCATTATATATTTGAAGCTACTCTATCCGTTAACAGCCCTACCAAAATATAAGATAAGAGGTATTTGATTATGAAGTCAACAAATTCCTGGAAACTAAAAGATATATTAATGATTGCTATATCCGCTATGCTCTTTGGTGTTGTTTATCTGGGCATGGTTTACACAGGTTCCTATCTCACAGCCATTTTAACCCCTTTTGGTCTTGGTGTCCTGGGATATGAACCAATCTACGGTATCTGGTTTATGGCAGGTGTGTATACCACCTATGTCATCCAGAAGCCCGGTGTAGGTATTATAGCAGAAATGCTGGCAGCTCTTTTAGAAGTGCTTATGGGCAATTTCTTCGGTCCTGTTGTATTTATCAGCGGATTTATTCAAGGGCTTGGTTCAGAGCTGGGGTTTGCCGTGTTTAAGTATAAAAGATTCGGTTACAGTTCTACCATAGCTGCTGCAGTGGGCTGTACTGTATTAAGCTTTATCTGGACAGGATTTCGTTCTGCTTACTGGACTTTATCACCTGCTCTGGTTTTGTCCATTTTCCTAATCCGCTTAATCAGCTCAATTTTGTTTTGTGGATTCGGCTGTAAGCTGCTAGGCGATGCTCTGACTAAGGCAGGAGTTTTAAAGGCATATGCCCTTGGACAAAAATCCTTAAATCCAGATGAGTAAGGAGAAATCTTATGAAATTTTTAGAAGTGAAAAATTTGAACTTTCGCTATTTTCAGCAGTCCAAACATCTGATTCTGGATAATGCCTCACTCTCCATTGAGCAGGGAACCATCACTGTGATTTTAGGAAGCAGCGGCTGCGGCAAAAGTACGCTTGCTGCTGTCTGTGCGGGATTATACCCTGACAATGGAGGAGAACTGTTATCCGGCACCCGAACCATAGCCGGCCATGATGTGGACTCAATGACTCCCACAGAACGGAGCCGTTATCTTTCCTATACCTTTCAAAACCCGGATCTTCAGTTCTGTATGGATACACTGCGTAAAGAGCTGATCTTTTGTCTGGAAAACCATAACTATCCCAGAGAACATATGGAGAACATGGCTGAAGAAATTGCCAGGAGATTCTCCATGGAATCATTTTTAGACAGACAGCTTTCCACATTATCAGGCGGCGAGAAGCAAAAGGCAGCGCTCTGCTGTGCATTGGCATCTCAGCCCAGGGGAATATTACTGGACGAACCATTTTCAAATATTGATCCGCAAACATCATCTCAGATTATAGACCTGTTAAAAAGGCAGAACCAGGAACATAAGACTACCATCATTGCCATTGACCACCATCCGGAACACTGGCTTGATACAGCTGATGAATTTATTCTCCTCGGAGAGAAGGGCTGTATTCTTAAACGGGGAATTACCAAAGAAAATATGACCAATTTCAGGGAACTGTTTCAGGAGAAAGGGATTGTGTATCCGGGCATATTTTCCTCTTTTAGTAATGCATTAAAGGCTGGGAAAACTGCCATTTCCCTGGAAAATGTCTCCATAAGGCAAGGGGAGAAACAGGATATTCTGCTTAAACATCTATCCCATACTTTTTCCTATGGTCAGATAACTGCTGTCATAAGTCCTTCCGGGGCAGGAAAAACAACTCTGTTTCATACGTTTTTAAAGCAAAAACATTTTGATGGCTCTATAAAGTTAGATGGAAAAGAACTGAAAAAAATCAAAGAAAGAGATTTGTTTCGGAGCATTGGAATTGTATTTCAGAATCCTTCCGAACAATTTACCACCACCAATGTATTTACAGAGATTACAGAGACTTTAAAGATCTGGAGACAAGAATTATCAGAACAGGAACGTCAAAAAGAGGCTGAACAGCTTCTAAAGGAGTATAGCCTGTGGAGTTACAAAAATTACTCCCCTTATATGCTGAGCCAGGGACAGCAAAGGCGGCTAGCAGTTCTATCCATGCTCTGCGGAGGACAGAAAATACTTCTCTTAGACGAGCCAACCTATGGTCAGGACGGCCGTTCTACAATAACTATTATGGAGCAGCTGAGAAAGAAGGTCATGTTTGAGAATCTCTGTGTTATATTTTCCACTCATGATCATCAGCTTGCCAATGCTTATGCCGATACAATTTGTGCCATAAAAGGAAAGGAGCTTGTTAATGTCAAAAGTTAACCCTTCCATAAAGGCTGTGACAGTTTTAATCTGCGGCCTTTTTATCTCCTTTTCCTACTCCCCTTATTTAAATGGTTATGTGATCATCACCTGCCTGATTCTCATGGCAGGTTCGGGAGTAAAGTGGACATCTGCAGGAAAGATATTAATCCCTGCAACACTGGCTGCTGCCAGCCTGTTTTTCTCAGCCCTGTTTCATACTAATCCAGATCAGATTGCTGCCTCCTCCACGCCCTCTGTGCACAATGCAGTTCAGCTTGAACTAAGAATCTATGCATACAGCGCATTAGGCATGTTATTTGCCCTTACCACTGATTCAGAGGAATTTATATACAGTCTGATGCACCAGCTTAAACTGCCTCCCAAGTTTGCCTATGGAGTTCTGGCTGCTTACCACCTGCTTCCTGCTATGAAACGGGAATACGCCTCTGTCCGTCTTGCCTACAAAATTAAAGGATACCATTTAAGTCCATTTTCCCTTCGGCCTGTTTTCTCTATGCTGGTCAATACCATGCACTGGTCAGAAAATGTGGCTATGGCTATGGAATCCAAAGGGTTTGATGGGGATGGACCACGCAGCTATTTTCTGATCCCGGAAGTCCGATGGTTTGACAAGCTCTTTTTCATTGGGTATACAGGAGGTACGGCTGTGCTGTTATTCTTATTTCCACACTTTCCTGTCTAATTAAAACGCACCTCAGATACCAGCCATTTCGCTGATATTCGAGGTGCTTTTATGTTTATTTGAGTACGCTTTTATTTGAGTGCACTCATTTAAGCCTCATTTATTTAATGCTGCAATATATCTTACTCATAAATCGGATACTTATCACAAATCTTAGTCACTTCGCTTCTGATATAATCTGCCTGATTCTCAAAATCAGTAGCAGCCAGCCAGATACACTCAGCAATTTTCTCCATATCCTCTTCCTTTAATCCTCTGGAAGTAATAGCAGGAGTTCCTACACGAACGCCGGAAGTTACAAATGGACTTCTTGGATCATTGGGCACACCATTTTTATTCAGTGTTATGTAAACTTCGTCACAACGGTTCTGCAGTTCTTTTCCAGTCACTTCCATATCACGTAAATCAATGAGCATCAGATGATTGTCTGTGCCGCCTGTAAGAATATGGAATCCCTGCTTAACGAACGCTTCAGCCAGAGCCTTGGCATTCTTCACCACCTGCTCCTGATAGGTCTTGAATTCCGGCTTTAAAGCCTCTCCCAGGCAAATTGCCTTACCAGCAATCACATGCTCCAAAGGACCGCCCTGAATTCCAGGGAAAATAGCCTTGTTAAAGTTAAACTTCTCAGCAGCTTCCTTATTAGCCAGAATCATACCGCCTCTTGGACCGCGAAGAGTTTTGTGAGTTGTTGTTGTAGTCACATCAGCATAAGGAATTGGGCTTGGATGAACACCTGCTGCCACAAGACCTGCAATATGAGCCATATCCACCATTAAGTAAGCTCCAACCTTATCAGCCACTTCACGGAAACGCTTAAAGTCAATGACTCTTCCATAAGCACTGGCTCCTGCAACGATTAATTTGGGCTTATTTTCAACTGCGATCCGCTCCATTTCATCGTAATCAATAAATCCATCATCATTCACGCCATAAGGCACAATATTATAATATAAACCGGAAAAGTTTACAGGGCTTCCATGTGTCAAATGACCGCCATGGTTTAAATTCATTCCCATAACAGTATCCCCTGGCTCAAGCATAGCAATAAATACTGCCATATTAGCCTGTGCTCCTGAGTGAGGCTGTACATTGGCATAATCGCAGCCAAACAGCTTCTTAGCGCGCTCAATGGCAATTGTCTCAATAACGTCCACCTCTTCACAGCCGCCATAATAACGTTTTCCAGGATATCCTTCTGCATATTTGTTGGTAAGCACAGTACCCATAGCCATCATAACAGGCTCAGATACAATATTCTCGGAAGCGATCAGCTCTAAGTTCCTTCTCTGGCGTGCACACTCCCGCTCAATAACTTCTCCTACTTCCTTATCATAATCGGTGATAAATTTCATAACTTCATTGACCATGTTCATTCCCTCACTTTTCCTCAATATCGCACAAAGGTGCCAGCAGAGGGACATGTCCCTGCACCAGCACCTCTTACCGTTGAGGTTGATTATAAATCATTCTTCATAGTGATGTCAAGTTATTCTAACAACTGAACATCAAATTCCTTTTCCAAATTGGCGATATGGCTGCTTAAGGACTGTTGTGATATGTATAGCTTTTTGTCAGCTTTTATAATATTCAGTTCTCTGCTGCAGCAAGAAAATATTCCAGATTCAAAAAGCTGATTATAAATACTCCTCTAATTTGGGTATAAAGGGCAGAAGATGGTGGATGGAAGTATTGACAATCAGCTCTTGGGGAAAATCCACTTCCTTTAATAGTTCCCAAGCTTGTCCGTGATTACCAATGTCATCGGCAATATGTGCATCACTGTTAATAATAACTGAGGTGTGATAATGGATGCACCGTTCCAGCATCACATGATAGTTCTCCCAGGCGTTTTGTCTGGCGCACAAAGGATGAAGTGAGCTGCTGTTAACTTCCAGAAGCTTATGATTATCAGCTGCAGCTGCAGCCAGAGTATCATAGTCTATGGGATAACGGCTGTCATCTGGGTGCCCGATGATGTTGATCAGCGGATTTTCCAGGACTTTCACATATGCATTGGTATTTTCTGCAACAGTTCCGCTTTCATAACAGATTTCATGAATGCTGGCAATGGAGTAATCTATGTTTTTAAGCCGTTGCTCTGATAAGTCCACCTTTCCGTTATAATCCAGTATATTAAGTTCGGAACCCATCAGTATCTTTACACCATACAGAGTACGGGGTATGAATTTAAAATTGACGAAATAAAGTTCATGGCAGGCCCCTGGCATCCGGGGTGCATGATCTGTGGAACCGAAAACAGAAAGTCCTTTCTCAGCGGCTGCTTTTGCCATCTCATAAAGGGTATTATAGGCATGTCCGCTGGCTATGGTATGGGTATGCAGGTCTAAAATGTCAATCATCTAACTCTCCTTTCCCTATACAAACGAATTTATTCAGTTAAACCTTCACTGTAGCTCCTCAACATGAGTAACATCTGGCACAGTGCTTATATATTCAATCACATCCCGATGATACATACGCGTGTTAATATGAATAACGGCAATCACACAGTAGCTTCCATCCTTTATGGCTTTCTTCTGAAACTGGATATCATGCATCTCCAGCTGCTGCTGCCGGGCATATTCAATAATCGTTCCCAGAGCAGTTTCTTCCTTCACTTCAATATAAACTTCCATATACCGTCCACGCTGCCGGACTCTGGTCTCAATCCACTGAAAAACAGTCATTATAACCAGGATGACCATACCGCCAAGCACTGCACCTTCGTAAAAACCGATGCCAATGGCCAGTCCGCAGCAGGCTGCAGCCCAGAGTCCGGCAGCTGTTGTAATTCCTCTAATCTGACTTTTACCAGTCATAACAATCGTTCCGGCACCCAGAAAACCAATGCCGCTAACAACTTGAGCTCCCATCCGCACCGGATCCGAGCCACCCAGATACTGGAACGCATATTGGTTGGTCATCATTACCAGAGAAGCACCAAGGCATACCAGCATGTGGGTTCGAAAACCGGCGGGGCGGTTGTGACGGCCCCTTTCAAAACCAATCAGGCCACCAATCACCATAGCTAATACCACACGCAGTAACGTCGATTCCAATGTTAAATCTCTAAACATTTCCATTGCATATCATCCAATCTTTTTTAAACTAATACCCGTGCACATTCCCGATCAAATACCATAAACACCCGGTCACCTTCAGAGAACGATTCATTTAATATCGGATTATAGATCTCAACCATAGTCGTCGTTCCATCGCCGCTTTCTACCTCATATTCTATTTTCACACCGAAATAGGTAATCCGTTTGATGATTCCCGGTACCCCCTGATCTTCATTATGGGAGGACAGATGGATGGACTCCGGACGGATCGAAAGCGCACACTCCTGTCCCGGCTTCAGCTGATTGACGTCTCCCGGCTGCGGTAACTCATAACGCAGATCATTGATTTTTACAACTGCACCGCCATTCCCCTGACCTCCATATATACAGGGTAAAAAGTTGGTTTTACCAATAAAATTAGCAACAAAACGATTGGACGGATATTCATATACTTCCTTTGGTGAACCCATCTGCATAATATCGCCATCCTTCATAATAATAACCTTATCTGAAATCGCCATTGCCTCTGACTGATCATGGGTAACATACAGACTGGTAATGCCCAGCCGTTTTTGCAATGCCCGAAGCTCATCACGCATCGTTTCACGCAGCTTGGCATCTAAGTTGGATAGCGGCTCATCAAACAAAAGTACTCTTGGTTCAATGATAATCGCACGTGCCAGTGCCACTCGCTGCTGCTGTCCGCCAGACAGCTGATTGGGATAGCGGGTTTCCATTCCATTAAGCTGCATTAGGAGCATGGCCGCATCCGTCCGCTGCTTCACTTCCTCTTTGCCAAGTCTCTTGATTTTTAATCCATAAGCTACGTTCTCATAAATCGTTAAATGGGGAAACAAGGCATAGGACTGAAATACCATTGAAATGTTACGCTTATTAGGCGGAACCGTAGTCACATCCCGGTCACCGATATAGATGCTTCCCCGGGTCGGATTCTCGAAACCCGAAATCATCCGCAGAGTGGTTGTCTTACCGCAGCCGGAAGGTCCCAGCAGCGTTACCATCTCACCATCATTTACCTCAACATTAATGTTATTCACGGCGATATTTTCTTTTCCATCCTTATCCAGGGACGCAAATTGCTTGGTAAGCCCGTTTAAACGAACCCGGCTGGAATATTTACTAAACTCACTGAAATTTACTTTTTCCATCTTCTTTACCTCCGTTTTGCAGAAGCCTGGTTTATTTTCCTAGCATTTTTTTCCATTCGTCCGGCCTGCTTTATATATCCCGGAGTCAAAAAGATATTAACGACTATTGAAATCACGACAATGGCAATCAATATGGCACCCATCATGACCAGAATAAAAGCTGCTGCATTACTGTACTGGCTGGATTCAAACAATGACAAGATCCTGGCTGTAGCCAGATTCCATTTTGGTGAAATCAGGAAAATAACCGAGCTAACCGCTGTCATTGCACGTACAAATGCATATACCAGGCCCGAATAAAACGGTTGGCGCAGTAACGGCAGGGTTATTCGCCGGAATGTAGTACCGCTGTCGGCTCCGAGTATGGCAGATGCCGATTCAATAGAAGGATCAATCTGCAAAAGCGTGGTCTGCCCTGATTCTATGGATACCGGAATATTTCGGAAGACAAAGGCAATCACCAGAATTAGTGCAGTTCCTGTCAGCATCAGTGGCGGATAGTTAAAGGTAAAGGTATATCCAATACCCAAAACCGTTCCTGGAATTGCAAAAGTCAGAATCGATGAAAATTCCATAAACCGCCGGCCAATAAACTTCTGCCGGATTGTCAGATACGCGATTAAAATTCCAAATATACCTGTAATTGGTGCTGAAATCACGGCTATCGTGACTGAATTCTGCAAAGGTGCCCAGCCCATAATGCTGATCTGCTTAAAATGATCCAGAGTAAAGGCAAAATCAACGCCCCAAACATTTACAAATGCGCCAATTAACACGATTCCATACAGCAGAATTAAAAAAGCGGATATCAGTGCACACAGCGCAAACAGTGGCCAGATAATATGCGGCTCATCTAGTTTACGCCGCTTTTGGGTAGGCTTTCCGGTAACGGTTACAAAGGACTTCTTATTGATCCAGTATTTCTGCAGCGTAAACGCCAGCAAAGTCGGCATCAACAGGATAATGGCCAGAATTGCACCACCTCTCATATCAAACATCCCTGTTACCAGCCGGTAAGCATCTACTGCCAGAGTCGAATAACTGCCAGCCAGAATCACCGGGTTAGAAAAATCCTCCATCGATTGGATAAACACCAGCAGCATTGCACTGATAATACCCGGAAAGGATAATGGCAGGGTCACAGTACGAAAAATATGCCACCGGGAAGCGCCCATATTATAGGCAGCATCCTCCACTGAATCATCAATGGACTCCAAAATTCCAGTCAGAGTCAAAAAGGCCACCGGGAAGAACGAGATGGCCTGTACGGCAATCAGGCTATGCATTCCATATATATTAGCCGTCGTAATCCCAAACAGTCCCTTAGTAATCAGCCCTTGTCTGCCAAACAAAAATATGAATGACAGTGACAGCACAAACGGCGGCGTAATAATCGGAAAGGTTGCCATCATCCTAAAAAACTTTTTACCGGGCATCTCTGTACGAGTTACTGAAAATGCAAACAGGTATCCGACTGCGGCGGCAACAACAGCCACCACCAGTCCCAGCTTAATCGAATTCAAAAAAGTATACTGATAATTGCTGTTTAACGCAATTGAAATAAAATTGCTCAAATCAAATGAACCTTCGTTACTGGTGAATGCCAGACGAAAGACATTCACCAGTGGAAATAGAATAAAAACAATCAGCAGCACGAAAATCATTAGAATACAAAGGGATAAAATTGGTTGCTGGAGCAGCATCTTAAAACTGTTCCCCCGATTTTTTTTGTTCATGTAAATTCTCCTCACTGTTTATCGATTTCTCTTACAATACAAAGCATCCCTTTACCAGATCGGCATCGGCGCTGCTGCTGCCAAGATAAGCATCGTATTCCATCTGCTCCAGTTCCCAGCCATTCTCACCAAACCAGGTAAGCTCCTCTATGGGGCAAACAATCTCAACCGTTTTACTCTCACCGATCTCTAAGCTGACCCGCTTAAAGCCACGTAATGTTTTCACCGGACGATCAATGCTGGAATTAGAGAAACCAACGTAGAACTGCACGACTTCATCACCTGCCGCCTCACCGGTGTTCTTCACCTTACAGCAGGCAATTACATTGTCACCATCAACTTTAAAGTTAACATCCGTCATCTCAAAGTTCGTGTAGCTCAAACCATAGCCATATGGTACCGATGGTGCGACCCCCTCTTTATCCAGCTTGGCATAGCCATGATAATAGTTATATGTAATATCTGTGGCTTCCCAGTCAACTGCAGGTAAGTCGCTTTCCTGTTTCACGATGACAAATGGCAATTTCCCGCCAGGATTTACATCACCAAACAAGGTTTCTGCAATAACAGTACCACCTTCCATACCCGGATAATACGCCATTAAAATAGCCGGTGCTGCAGCTTTCCATTCTTCAATCATCATCATATTGCCTCCGATCAGAACCACTGCCATCTGCTCATTGACCTTTGAAACCGCCTGAATCAGTGCGATCTCCTCTGCCTTCAGTCCCAATGATTTAATCCGGTCGCCTCCTTGTGCCAAAAAGCCTTCATCATCGCTTGGAGCGATATACTCACCCTCGTCACTGTGATTATAGCCTGCCACAACAATAACAACATCGGCTTCCCCGGCAATTTGTCTGGCGTGTTCTAGATCCTCGCCGCTGTAATATACGACTTCGCTCTCCGGAAGCAGCTTTGTAACGCCTGCCAGCGGAGTCACCACATAAGGCGGAAATACCCGGGAGGAGCCATGATCGCCAATGTTCTCTACATTACCCAAAGTGCCCAATATCGCAACCTTTTTAGCTGTGGCTTTGTTAAAGGGCAGGGTGTGGTTATCATTCTTAATCAAGGTCATGGACTTCTCGGCTACCTCTTTTGCAAGGGCAATATGATCAAGACAGGCCACCTGTTTACGTGGGTATTCTTCCGGATCTTCGGCTTCTGTAAAGGCCAGCAGTGTACGGATAATCCGCAAAACAGCATCGTCAATCTTGCTTTCCGGTACTTCCCCCGCTCTGACTGCATGAACCAGATTCTCGCCATAAAAATGGGTGTCGCACATCTCCACATCAAGACCAGCATTGGCTGCCCTGGTGGTATGCTTGGTTCCCCACATAAAATCACTGACTACAAAACCGTCAAAATCCCATTCGCCCTTTAGCACATCGGTCAACAGATATTTCTGCTGTCCACACATTGTATGCTGATAGCTGTTATAGGCACTCATCACACTGGCTGCCCCTGCCTTAATACAGCGTTCGAAATGGCGCAGGTAAACTTCCCGCTCAGTTCGCTTATCAGCCTGTACGCTGACGGTAAAACGACCGTTTTCCATGCTGTTAAAAGCAAAATGCTTAATGCAGGCAATGACGTTGTGTTTCTGAATTCCTTCTACCAGTGCCTGTCCCATAATCCCCAGGTGGAAATCATCCTCGCCATACACTTCCTGGCTGCGTCCCCAGCCCGGATTGTAAGGCAGATTGATGCAGACACCGCCAAAATAATTACCGCCATAGGCCCGGATTTCTCTGGCAATTGCTTCACCTACCCGGCTCTCTAAATCAATGTCAAAGGTTGCACCGCGAGCCATAGTTACCGGAAAGCAAGTACTTTTTTCAACCACCACTCCGCGAGGACCGTCACAAAACTTCAGCTCTGGCACACCATAGGTTTCGTTGCCGCCGGCCGGATAGGGATATACATTATAATGATTATCTGCCGTCGGATGACTGAAGGCTTCTGCATTCTCTTCCACCGATGCCCGGCCGCTCATTAGATATACCTTTTCTTCCAGACTCATCTGAGCCACTATCTTTTTTGCCCTTTCAGTATAAGAAAGACGATATTGCTTTGTACATTTCATATTATATTCTCCTTTTCATTATTCTAAAGATTCACCATTATCGACCCTGGCGATAAATTCTTCAATCAGACGAGTTCGATTATTACTGCTCCATACTGCATCGTGAGGAATCTGATTTAGTTCTGAAGGTGATACCAGACCATCAGCAATCCTGGCATTGACATTTAATGCTACAACGTTGGCTTTGGCTTCAATAAATACTTCCTGTCCCCTTACCGACATAATCCAGTCAATAAAGGTCTTAGCATTATCAAGCTCATCTGCAGGGCCATTGTTGATAATCGCCATAGCAATAATCTCATAACCGGTGCCATCTTCCGGATACACGATTTCGATGGGATAACCCTGATTCTTAGCGGAAAGTCCTGCCTGATCATACATAATGCCAATCGCAGCCTCACCTAATGCAACTTCCATTGCCGGTGCCGCACCGGACTTGGTATATTGTCTGATGTTATTTTTGAGTGCCAACAAGTAATCAAAAGCCTGATCCTCCCCCATCATTTCAACCAGAGAAGCCATGATGGTATATCCGGTTCCGGCTGTGGATGGATGAGAAATGGAAATCTGATCCTTAAATTCCGGTTTTAATAAATCTGCCCAACAGGTGGGATACTCCAGTCCATTTGCATCAAACCATTCCGTATTGCAGGCATAGGATATGGAACAAGTTGTCATCGGACTCCAATAGCCGGCCTCATCAAGCGAATCTTCCGGGAAATTCTCAGATTCCGGCGATATATAGGGGTAAAAAAGTCCATCCTGAGACGCCATAATAAAAGTATCCGAAGATGCTGAAACCATCAGGGAGGCCTGTGGATTATCCTTTTCGGCTGTTACTCGTGCCAGCATTTCACCGGCGGAAAGCCGCACATAATCAATCTTGATTCCGGTATCCTGTTCAAAAGCATTAAAATAAACCGGTAACTCGGCCTCTGGCCAGGCTGTATAAATCGTTAGTTTTTTCGAGCCTCCGGCTATTGGTTCCCTGGATTCGGTGCTGCCAGCTGCAGCAGTCGCTGCAGAATCGGTGGCTGCGGTTGTTGCGGCGGCCTGAGTACCTGATGATGGACTTCTTCCACATGCGGTAAGTATCATAACAGTTCCTAATGCTAATGCGATGATTTTTCTCTTACTATTCTTTTTCATGCTTCCTCCTTGTGACCCGACTTCTCTGGGTATTATGGTTGTGAATCAATTTCCAACCAATCTCTCTGCTTTCCTTTGCATAATACTTATTTTGTTACTCATTTATCCATATGATGATCATCTGTGTTGGAGCCATTGTATCACTAATCACAGCAAAAAGCTGTCCACGTTTTTATGATAATTATTTTAAATATCCGGGGAAATAATACGATATCTTTTTTGTCTTGGTTCCGGGCAAATATTATGTTATTATGTATTTATTCAGGATGTATTCAGATTAATTATAAGGAACGATATACTTATGGAGAAAAAAAACAGTCTGAGATTAATCATTTTAGGACTTTTTATTACAATTGTATTTACAGCCATTCTTATTTCCTATGGCTGGGTTGTTCGTGGTCCGGGTGGAACAGAAACTGAATCCTCGATTGTTTGGGGGATCGTTTTTACCGAATCAGAGGACAACTGGCAGGCTTCCTTACAAAATTCATTCGAAAGTGCTGCTAAATCCGCCGGTATCAAAGTAATCAGTATCTATGCAGACCGTTCACAAAACTCACAAATTACAGCAATCCGCTCACTCATTGCCTTTCGTGCTGATGTCATCTCCTTTTCTCCAATTGTATCAAGTGGTTGGGAAAACGTTATGTCAGAGGTCTGTTCTGCCGGAATTCCCATCCTGGTATTTAATAAAAATATCTCTGAAAGAGAAACTCCAATGCCAATTCATTATATAGGCTATGACTATATCCGGGCCGGTGAGCTGTTGGCTGCCAACATTCTTAATGACATTCCTGAGGATGCCATTCTTGCCGAGCTTTGCGGCACTACCAGCGCCAGCACCGTTCTTGAGATCTCCCGCGGGCTGCGCAATGTCCTCCATACAGACAGACGATGGAACATTGATTTTTCAGTCAATACCGACTATATGCAGTCGTTGTCTAAGGAAATGGCCGGTCGGCTGCTTAATAATGACTGGAGTGTGGATGTGGTCATCTGTCACAGTGATGCGATTACTCTGGGTGCCATTGCCGCAATTGAAGAAGCCGGTCTAACTCCCGGTGAGGATATCCTGGTATACGCCATAGGGGGTTCTCCTGAGGTTATCCGGCTCGTCGAAGCAGGTAAGGTAAATTGCCTGATTCAATGTGATTTGACTGACATCGGTACTGAAGCCGCCACATGTGTTCGTGAGTTGATGGACAATGAAGCCATCTCACAACCAGCCACAGCTTTCCTGCCACTAACGACTTTGAATGCCTATGAAAGGTAAGATAAGCCTGATGAAGCATAACAGCAAATCCCCGAAAAGCATCCGGGGTATATTAGGAGAAACCTATCTGACTATCTCCCTCATAATCTTTATTCCGGTTGTATTCCTGTTTCTCATTGCTCTGATTATGCCGCTGCGCTATAACCTTCTCATTGAAAATATGGAATATGCTATTTTGTTGCGTGAAAATGCTTATTCAAGCTTAAAAAAAGAAGTCTGGGAAATTGTCTCCGGGCAGAAGGAATTCAACGAAGGAAGACAATATACAATCCTGCAGGAGAATGAAAAACAACTAGCTTCACTTTATAATTATAATAATCAGACCTCTCAATATCTGGAAGCAGCCATCTATGGCAACAGTACCATTATGGTTTATGTTGATACCCTGGACATGCAGATGTGCACCAATATGGCAGTTTCTTATCAGATCTCCACCTATCAGGAGATCATTGATGTGGTTAATTTAATCGATGAAGTGCTTCAGCTTTACATCAATGAATGTACCAGTGCCATTACTGAACTCAATCATATTCTGCGTAATATTACCTTCCTGGCTTTGGCCATGGTAGTCCTTTTGATTCTCCTCATTATCCAGTATCTGTACCGATCACTGGGACGTGTCAATGAAACCATCCGGCAGCCGATTATAAAGCTTGAGGATATGGCCATCCAGATTGCAGGCGGTAACTTAGATGCCAGCCTTGAAGAGGCTGAGATTTTAGAACTGGAACATTTAGTTAATAATTTAAATATTATGGCCCGACAGATTCATACCTACATCGAAAAGGAAGTTGAGCATCAGCATCTGCTGCAAAAAGCCCAAATGCGAGCCCTTCAGGAACAGATTAAGCCACACTTTATTTATAACACTCTTGATACCATTGTCTGGCTGGCTGAGGAACAGGATAATGATCGAGTGATTGATGTAACCATGGCCTTTACTGATTATCTGCGTCTGGCCCTGAATCAGGGGAACGACTATACAACAGTTGAAACCGAAATTCAGCACGTAAAAAGCTACTTAGCCATTCAATCTGTCCGCTATAGCAGCAAAATGTCTTATGAAGTAGATATTGACCCGGAAATCTATCCATATCCGATTTTAAAGCTGCTACTCCAACCTCTGGTTGAAAACAGTATTTATCATGGCATCAAGAAAAAGCATACACGTGGCACCATCCGTATATCCGGCGGATTCAAGAATCCGGATACAATATATTTTATGGTAGAGGATTCCGGCATTGGCATGACTCCCGAGCAGCTTGCCAGTTTGAAAAAACGGTTGGATAATTCCTATAGCGGCAAGGATACCAGTGTCGGCCTTCTAAATGTCAACCGGCGCCTCCATTTATATTACCAATGCAGCGGGATTGTTATTGAAAGCGTCTACGGTGAAGGAACACAAGTCTCCTTTGAAATACCACTGAATGAAGCTGCTCACTTAAGTATATAAAATCCTTTAAGTGATAACGAGGTGTAACACCGTATGGTATACCAATATGCCCAAAAAACCGGGCAGGAAAGAGGTAAGCATGATTAAAATTTTTGTTGTCGATGATGAAGATATTATCCGCACCGGTATCCGCAATTCAATCGAAAGGCTGAATAGTGACTACTATGTATGTGGCGAAGCGGATAATGGCGAAATCGCTTTGCCTCTTATCCAGGAACTCAAGCCCGATATTTTATTAGTGGATATCGAAATGCCTTTTATGGATGGCCTTGAATTGGCTGCAATCGTTAAAAAATCTTTGCCCTGGATGCGCATTGCTGTTATCAGCGGACATGATGAGTTTGCTTATGCCCAACAGGCACTGAATATTGGGGTTGACTCTTATCTTCTAAAGCCGGTTAATTCCCATAAACTGATGAAACTCCTGCAAGATTTAACCGAACATATGGAAAAAGATAAACAAAACCTGCTTTATATGTCTGAAAAGCAAAAACACCAGGAGCTTGAAAAAATCCTGTCTGCAGAACACTTACTTAGCAGAATGGTAGTCGGTGCTGCCTCAGTGGATTCCATATCACAATTTGCCAGCCAGCATCACCTGACCTTACTGGCGGCCAGATACATTGTCTGTAGTGCCCATTTAGATGGGTTACACGAGGAAAAGCTCAACAATTGCCGGCTGCTTTGCAAGAAACTATTTGATACCCGTAAAGATGTTCTATCCTTTTTTAAAGGTGTGGATAATCTGGTCTTAATCATCACTGGTAATACCGAAGATGACCTGCGAGAAACCGCCTTTGAAATTGCCCACCAGCTGAGACATGAGCTGGAACGGCTCTTATTCATTGATGCTGTCATCGGAGTTGGCTCGATCGTTACCCACATTACCCAGATCCCCGCCTCCTACAAAATTGCACACAGCATTTTTGTCCGTGGTATCATGAACCCGGAAATCAAAATCATTCTTGCTGCCGATCTGCCTGAAACAGCCGCAGCGTTTCAACCGGAGGTCACTCTAGATATGGATCTGCAGGGGAGGCTGCGTTATGCCACCAAGAAGGATCTGGCTCATATTATTGATCTGCATTTTGGTATGGAAAACAACATTTCGGCTGACAGTATCCTGTTTCGCTATTATCAGCTGACTGATTTAGTGGTTACAGTTAAGAGACTGCTTCACGAATTTAATATTGACGTGGATATTGACATTGATATTGACCAGCCCCAGAATCTTCTAAATATTGCCAACTCGTGGGATGAACTGCATCATGTATCTATGAATATGTTAACAAAGTTTATCAAACTGCGTGACAACCAGGGCGGACATACGAATCATAGCCATGTATTGTGCGCCTGTGAAATCATCAATGAAAACTATCACGATGTTACCATCTCCTTGCATACGGTTGCTGCTGAAATTGGCTTTTCACCAAACTATTTCAGCGCCCTGTTCTCACAACAAACAGGTCAGACCTTTATCGATTATTTAACAAATCGCCGGATTGCCGTTGCCAAAGAACTGCTGGGAGACAAACAGAATCGGCTGCATGATATTGCAGAACGAGTCGGATACAATGACTCACATTATTTCAGCTATGTATTTAAAAAGACTTGCGGAATTAGTCCCAGAGAGTATCGGAATTCTCTTGCTGAGGATTGAAGGATTTTTAGGTAACGAGGTGCTAGTGTTAAATTTCTCCACAATTAACAAAAAGCAAGCAGGAAGGCTGGCATAGCCCAATTGCTTGCTTTTTTAATCCGGAAACTTCCATCATTCTATTTTCATTACCCATAGGTGTTCATGGCAAATTCACCGTTTTCCCTTTCGGCGTTGTATACAAAGGGATTCCTCTCCATGTCTGTTTAGGGTAACTTATAATTCCGAATAACAATCTGAAGACTTCGATTTCCATTATATTCATTGATGTTAGGATAATAAATCACATCAATCTTTCTCTTATTACCTAACTCCTCCATAAATCCATCACCATCGCCAAATATCATCCCATCCATAGGAGTTCCCTGCTCCGTAGCTAGGGAAAGCCGGACAACATTTCTATTTTTGCCAAAAACTCTGGCGCTTCGAATATGTAAATTCTTTTGTGCAAATAAAGGCTTTTCATTTCCCTGCCCAAATGGCTCCAACACTTCCAGCTCCTGAATCAGAGGCTCACTGATATACTCCAAAGGCATAGGAACATCAATCCAAACCCTTTTTATAAAGTCATCTTCTGTCAAATGTGATTCTTCATTAAGCCTTCTGCGCAGCTCATCCACATTCTCCTTTTTTAGTGAAAGACCTGCTGCCATGGGATGACCTCCAAACTTCAGCAGTAAATCCTTTACCGAAACAAGGGCCTCAAACATATGATACTGATCTATGGACCTTCCAGAACCCTTGACTCCCTCTTCTCCGTCAGTGAGCACAAAAGCCGGCTTCTGAAACTGCTCTCTCAGCCTTCCTGCAATAATTCCTGCCAGAGACTCATGACACTCCGGCAGATAGACCACCAGCACACTGTCATTTAGATAATATTCATTGACCAGTTCTACGGCTTCATCTGTTCCCTTCTTGGTCATATCCTTTCTCTGGTCATTTAATTCCTTTAATTCAAGAGCCATACGGTCGGCTTCCTCATCATCTTCACATAGAAGGAGTGACAATGCCAGCTTTGCCGTCAGAAGCCGTCCTCCAGCGTTTAAACATGGCCCTATAACAAATCCGATCTGATATCCGGTAATACAATCCTTATCCAGATCATTTTTCTCTATCAGCTTCAGCAGCCCCTTGCTCTGACTTTTACCAATCCGCTTTAATCCTTCTTTTACAATAATACGATTCTCATCCTGAAGCTTCATCACATCACCAACTGTAGCAATAGCTGCAAATTCCAGCATACCAAGCCACTCCTCCTTTGGTATGCCATAAGCCTCGTAAAGGGCTCCTGCCAGCTTATACGCCACCATTCCGCCGCATATCTCAGGATAGGGATAATTACATTCCTCCTGCTTAGGATTCACCACAGCATCAGCAGGCGGCAGAATCTCTTTTCCATCCTCTTTCATAATATCATGATGATCTGTGATTAACACAGTAAGCCCCAGCTCCTTTGCCAGAGCGATCTGGTCAACTGCTGCAATTCCATTGTCACAGGTTAAAATGGTATCAATTCCCTGGTCTGCAGCTGCCTGAATAATAGACTTATTAATGCCATATCCGTCCTTAATTCTGTCCGGAATCTCATAGTCCACCTCAGCACCTACCCGTTTTAGGGCCTTATATAAAATGTAGGTAGAGCAGACACCGTCAATATCATAATCTCCAACAATTCTGACTCTCTTGCCCTCACTGATCTTCTGCTTTAATATTTCTATAGTTTTATCCATATCTTTCAGCAAATGAGGACTGTACATATCGTTGATCGTTCCCCTCAAATACTTCTCCACTGCATCATCACCGCATATATCCCTGTTGCGAATAATTCTGGCAGTTACAGGATTAATTGAGTGGACTTTGCCCAACTCCTGAAAATCCGCTTTTTTTGTATGTAGCATCCACTGTTCCTGTACCATGATTTCATCTCCTTGTAATTAAACTCTATGCATTTAAACTCCATATATTAGATTAATTTTTTCCCCATAGTCCTTTAACTGCTTTCTTCTCTGTTTATAATCGGGAAGATAGTTCTCCACAACACCCCAGAAGTCACTGGAGTGATCCATATGAAACCGATGACCCAGCTCATGAACTACAACATAGTCCGCCAGCTCCTCAGGCAGAAGTACAAGCTTCCAGTTAAAGTTTAAATTTCCTTTTGTGCTGCAGCTTCCCCATCTGGTGGCCTGATCCCGTATGGAAATTCTTGCAAATGAAGTGCCCATTCTCTGAGCCCACAGTGTAGTTTTCTTCACCAGATAGTCCTTGGCCTGCTTTTTATACCACTGCTCCACAGAAGCTTTCACCCACTGCTCTATGTCAGGTTCCTGACTTTCATTTCCCCCATCCGGCGGTCTGCCAACCACTCTGATATCCTCTCCAGTCTCCCAAACCTCAACTCCACGTCCGGTTTTCTTTATGTATACAAGAAGTCTTTTCTTCTCTCCATGTAACAGCACCTCTGCTCCATCTACCCAGTGAAATTCTTCCTGCATTGCACGGGCTTCTTTCACCCGCATCACCTGATTGTATATCCAATTCTTATTTTTGATAACAAAATCGTGGCCCGTCTGCCATGACAGTCCTACTGGCAAACGCACCACTATCTCGCTGTTTTTTAGAATCTGCAAAGCTACGGTTTTCCGTCTTGATTTGATCATATGGTATGGAAATTCCACACCTTCTTCGTATACCAGTATTCCTTCAGATTCTTGTTTTTGATTATTATTTGTTCGCATTTTACATATCCCTCAAACCTTTAAGCGAGAAGCTGTTGCTTCTCACAAAGGCAAAACTTTGATTCTTATTTAATAAATAGTATACCATAGTTTCTCTTCCCCATAAATAGACAATTATAAGTCGGTTTTTGTAAATTCTGATCCAAACCCTCAGATTATTTTTGTCTTTACTCTATATTATAAGGAATATTTTCTTAAGAACAACTCTATTTTCTCTTTCACATAACATGCTGGTTACAGTTCAGCCATGCCGCAGGTATGTTCCCGCTGCAAACGGTTACACTAAAAAATAGCTAATAATTTCCATAGACAAGATTCATTTCCCTATCTATATCAATCACAAGGAGGAACTTCCAATGAATCATTTTTACGGTTTCCAGAAAAAACACTCCTATTTTGAAGGCTGGTATCTAAAGCATCAGTCATCTCATGGTACTCTTGCTCTGATCCCTGCTTACCACATTAACAGATGCGGTAAACGCTCCGCCTCCCTTCAGGTAATAACAGAAGAAAAATCATACAATATTCCATTTCCTGTCAATCAGTTTTACAGTGCCAGAGATATGTTTTATGTCAACCTTGGAGAGTCTGTTTTTTCTGCACAGGGAATCCATTTAGATATTCATACACCAAAGCTTACTCTTACAGGAGATATCACCTATGGACCCTTTGCCCCTCCTGATTATGATATTATGGGTCCCTTTCATTATGTTCCATTTATGCAGTGTCACCATGGAATTCTCAGCCTTTCACACAGAATAAAAGGACAGGTTACTCTCAATGGAACTGTTATGGATTTTGGCGGCGGTCTTGGATACATTGAAAAAGACAGAGGTTCTTCCTTTCCCTCCGATTACCTGTGGTCCCAGTGTTCCTGGGCAGATAAGACCACTAAAACTCCCTGCAGCATTATGGTGGCACTTGCCAACATTCCTATGGGACCTGCTCATTTTACAGGCTGTATCTCTTCAGTTTATTTCCATGGAAAAGAATATCGTCTGGCTACCTATCTGGGCGTAAGAATCCTGAAATATACAGACAGGGAAGTTGTTATCAGACAGGGAAAGTACACTCTGCATGTGAATTTAATAAAAGAACAGCCTCATTGCCTTGCAGCACCTTCTTATGGAAGTATGACAAGAACCATCAGAGAAAGTGTAGGCTGTCAGGTACGATATCGGTTTTATATTAAGGATAAGAAGGTATTTGATATACTATGCCGACATGCCGGATTTGAGCGGGGGGATTTAGCAAAGGAGTAATGGGGAGTGGGAAATAGTTTGCATCCTTATTGAGTTCGTAAGGAGCAAAGCAGTTTGTACTGATCCACAAATTGCTTTGCTCCTTTAATATTCTGGTGTATAATAGGATAAATAAATATTTGGGCAGGTGACAGTACATGTGGAATTACTCAACATCAAATAGCTATCCTAATATAATATTACATGATTGCATAGTAGAAAAAATTAGAATTGAAGAGACTAATTTGATATTTACCTTTAATGATAATGGCTTTTGGATTAATAAAGACAATGTGCATAATCCATTTGGACAAATATTAAGAACTGGCAGATCTGAATTAAAAGTAGTAAATATTGATATGGATTATACAGATATAAATATCTTTGAAAAGGTACGTCTATTTAACAAACCAATTTTAACTAAACTAAAAAACATATCTCTCAATGATTTCATAAGCAAAGTTAATTGTGGAGAATGGCGATTTGAGTTTGTTAACGAATATTATGCTTTTCACAGCGCTATGTTTTGCGGATACCTTCATTCAAGCAAAAGTAGCTACTCCATTTATACTCAAATAGAAATTATGTATGATGAAATTATCTATTACTGGAATAAGATTTATGAAGACAGAACGTGGTAGATGATGCATCAAATCAGGGAGTTAATTAATACTTCTCAACTATAAAAAGCAGAGAATTTCAGACCTCACCTGAATCCTCTGCTTTCCATATTAAATTCCCTATGATTTAATTTTCCACAACTAACTCCAATCCTCTTCTACAATAAAAACCGCCCTCCCAAAGCAATAAACTGATCCAGAATCATCCTGCTGATCTTTGCCCCAAATACAGTAGCCGGATGATTCGCATAATACATAGCATCAGAAAAATTCTTATGAAACATGACAATCACATAAGGTCCATAAGGTGTATAGACAATACCCCCATCATTTCTGCATTCATCCATACTTCCGCTTTTTGACGCCACTCTGATCATCACATCATCCGTATTATCACTGTCCATATAAAACGGAGGAAAATCTTTCGTTATCATAGAATTATAATGCTGTTTTTTCAGAATCTCCAGCATTCTCTCATCAACCTCCGGACTGATCAGCCCTTCCCCTGCCAAACGTGTAAAAACACCTGCATAATCCCTTGGAGTGCTGGTACCAAGATGCTCATAAAGTTCAAAATTAATAGGATTATGAAGCACAGTATCCTTAAATCCCAGCTTCTCAATACATTTATTAACAGTTTCCACACCCAGATAATCAATCATCATATTTGTAGCCACATTATCACTTACAATGATCATAAAAGTAGCCACATCCTTCACTCTGAGAACAGCCCCTGGCTCCAGAGCACACATTACGCCGCTGCCATCTACCATATGGGACTCTTTAAATTCCACCATATCCTCAAGGCTTTTATTCCCCTTATTTACCTCATCCATCAAAGCAGCTAAAATATAAGTTTTAATGGTACTGGCAGTTTCAAATTTCTCATCTTCATTGACAGCAATCACATTGCCATGCAGATCATCCAGATAGATTCCAATCAATCCATCATAGCTTTTAATCTCCGCCTCAATTCTCTTCTCTAACGTAAGTCTGGAATCCATCATAATCTCCCTCAAATTGTCTTAATTTTTTGAATTGTTTAGATATTTAAATTTGGGGTTCGACCCTTTGATACAAAGGGTCGAACCCCAAATTTAAATTTTAAAAAATACTCCCCACTGCATAAAAGCTTTTCACCAAATCCTCACGGTAATTCTCATCAGCAGGATTCATACTGTTAATCACGACACCTCCGCTGCCAATCTTCCCAGTGGAGTGAATATATTTCCCTTCCCCCAGATACATAGCAATATGCCCCGAAAAATACATTAAATCTCCAGGAAGCATCTCATCCTTTGAGATCTCATGAACAGGAAAACCTTCCACAATATCAGCATCCCGATAAGTCAAAATCCCATTTAACATATAGCTTTCCGAAGTCAGTCCCGAACAGTCAAGCCCTGCTGTAGACCTACCGCCCCAGCGGTACTGAATCCCCAGATACTCCATAGCAGTTGCAGTCACAGCTTTCCGAAAAGCAGCTTCATCCACAATTTTCTTCTGAACCGGCTCTCCTGTCCACAATCCTGCCTGGGAAAACTCCTTTTTGCACAAATACTGATTCCTTAGATATCCGGTTCGTCCGTCAGGAAGATACACCCTGGCCCAGCCCTTTTCTTCCGTCTCATACTCCACCACATCTAATATAGAACCTTTGTACAAGCTCATAAGCCTAACCCCCTGTACACAGGGAAGTGAGGTAACATCAACGCAAAATCCTGTTGTTACCATGAGATCACACTCTTCCCACTCCTGAAGCTCAGCCAGCCCCACAATCCGAATCTGATCCTCTTTTACATATCCCTCGTAGCCGTAGAAGGTCCTGACAGGCCAAAAGCCCTCCTTCAATTTGCCGGTGATTGTTAGACCCATTCCATAGAGGGATTCATCAGCTATGGAAGAAAGAATTCCCATATCACCTTCTTTTGTCTCATTCGGCCCAGCCCAAATGGTTACAATCGGCTCATTGGTAATACCATATCTTATCAAATAACCACCTCCTTTATAAAGGCAGGCAACGATATACACCGCTGCCTGCCCTCTTTTCACCTAGTAATATAACTTCTTATATTCCTTAAACTCCTTCTCATTGGCCAAAACATAATGCTCCGGCCGCACCTCCTGCCAGGAAGGGGGATTGACGGAATAATCGTGCATATCAGGATCATATACCAGAAGTTTCTTCTCTTTTTCATGCTTGGGGTCCGGCATGGGTATAGCGGAAAGCAGCGCTCTTGTATAAGGATGAACCGGATGAGTGATCAGTTCCTCCGTCTCAGCCATCTCCACAATCTCACCTTTCCGAATAACTGCAATTCTGTCTGTAATAAAACGCATAACTGAAAGATCATGAGCAATAAACAAATAGGTAATCTGCCTCTTTTTCTGCATATCTGCCAGAAGATTTAATACCTGAGCACGAACAGACACATCAAGAGCAGATATGGGTTCATCAGCAATAATAAACTCAGGATTCATAATAAGAGCTCTGGCAATACCGATTCTCTGTCTCTGACCGCCGGAAAACTCATGAGGGAATCTGGTTGCAAACTCAGGCAGAAGACCTACATCAAGAAGAGCCTGATCCACCTTCTTCTTCCGCTCTGCAGCACTGATCCCTTTATTTATATTCATCAAACCTTCGCTTATGATATAATCCACTTTCGCTCTTTCATTAAGAGAAGCCTGAGGGTCCTGGAATATCATCTGAATCTCTTTGATCACCTTTTTATCCAGCTCTCCCGATATCTTCCCATTAATCTTCTCACCCTTGTAGATAATCTCCCCGCCAGAGCTTGGGACTATCCTCATAATGGCACGGCCAATGGTGGTTTTACCAGAGCCTGATTCTCCTACAAGTCCGAAAGTTTCACCTTTATATATTTTAAAATTAACCTTTTTCACTGCCTCAAATTTCTTTTTGTGCTGTCCAAAGTTAACCTGCAGATCTTTTACATCAAGTAATACTTCCCGTTCCATCAGATCAGACCTCCATTTCTGATTTTTTCAACCACAGAAGGCGGTTCCACCTTAGGAGCCCTTGGGTCCAGAAGCCAGGTTTTCGCCTTGTGGGTAGGAGAAACCTGAAAATAAGGCGGCCTCTCCACAAAATCAATTTTAAGAGCTCTGGGATTACGTGGTGCAAATGCATCCCCATGTACCTCTGCATACAGATTCGGCGGTGTTCCCGCAATGGAGAACAAATCAGTTCCCTTCACTCCAATCTGAGGCAAAGATGATAACAGCGCCCATGTATAAGGATGTCTTGAATCATAGAATATTTCTTCACATGTTCCAATTTCAATTATATCACCTGCATACATAACTGCAACCCTATCTGCAATATTTGCCACAACTCCCAGGTCATGGGTGATGAGAATTACGGACAGGTTGTATTTGTGGCGAAGCTCCTTAATCAAGTCCAGAATCTGTGCCTGAATTGTAACATCAAGTGCAGTGGTAGGTTCATCACAGATGAGAATCTTAGGTTTGCAGGCAATTGCAATGGCAATTACTACTCTCTGGCGCATACCTCCTGAAAACTCATGAGGATACTGGTTAAAACGCACCTCAGGGTCCTGAATTCCCACATCAGTTAAATACTCCAGAGTCTTGGCTTTGGCTTCCCCTCTGCCTACCTTCTGATGCAGAAGAACAGCTTCCATAATCTGCGCTCCAATGGTCTTTAAGGGATTTAAGCTAGTCATAGGGTCCTGCATAATCATAGCAATCTCACGGCCGCGAATCTTCATCCAATCCTTTTCCTTCTTAATGGATGTCAAATCAACCTCTTCCCCATCATCACTGCCATAATAAACAACACTTCCCCCTGCCACATGACCATTCTGTTCCAATAATCCCATAAATGACTTGGTAAATACGGATTTCCCGCTTCCTGATTCTCCTACAATGGCAAGAATCTCTCCTTTATACATTTCCATAGAAACGCCCCGAATGGCATTGAGACATTTCCCTCTTAATTTAAATTGAATCTCCAGATCATTGACTGTTAATATATGTTCTCTCATTCTATCCTCCCTTTCCGGCCTACACATGGTTCTTAGGATCAGCAGCATCAGAAAATGCATTGCCGATAATATAGAACGATATCGTTACAAAAGAAAGAATAATCGTAGGATAAACAAGCTGATATCTCAGTGCAGGACTGGTAATCAGTGCACGCCCCTCATTGATCAGGTTTCCAAGGCTTGGAATATTAACAGGAAGACCAAGTCCAATATAAGTAATAAATACCTCATTGCCAATTGCCTCAGGAATGGTAATAGCCATACGAAGCATAATCACAGACACCAGATAAGGAAGAAGGTTCTTCATAATAATCTTAGGAGTAGAAGTTCCCAGACAACGGCTGGCAACATTATAATCTCTGTCACGAATAATGAGAATCTGATTTCTGATAAATCTTGCCATCTGAATCCAGCCGGTCAGACACATAGCAAAAATCAGAGTCTTCACGCTTGGTTTCAAAATATAAGAAACTAAAATAAGAACAATAGTATTAGGGATATTATCAATAATATTGTAAATTTCAGTCAGGATAAAATCCAGCTTTCTCACATATCCCCACAACACTCCAATTACAATACCAATGAGAGCCTCAATAAGAGCTACTGAAATCCCGATAAACAGAGAAGTTCTTGTTCCTGACCAGATTCTTGCCCAAAGGTCCTGTCCAATGGAGTTGGTTCCCAGAACAAATTCTTCACCAGGAGGGATATTACGATACTGCATGCCTTTCGCATCATTAATAATCATATTGGGGTCATACTGCCCCGGCAGATAAGGCTGAATAAAAGTAAACAGCAAAAGTACTGCCAGAAGAGCCAGCAGAATAACAGCTCCCTTGCTCTTAAAAAATGCATGTAAAGTGCTTCTCCAATAGGAGTAATTGCTGTAACCGGTCCGCTCTACTTCAGACTCATTAAACTCTGCAAAGGAAAATAACTCTTCCTCCGACATATTCCCAGCTTTTTTGGAGACTTCATCCATGCTGTCCATTAATTTTGCCTCTTTATTGAGACGATAGGAAAACTGCTTCATTATCGGTCACCTTCTTTCTTACCAAGGCTGATTCTGGGATCCAGCATTACCATAATAAGATCACCTAACAGAAGGCCAACAACACCAACACAGGCATAGAGAAGCACAATTCCCTGAACCATGGTGTTGTCATGTCTCTTAATCACTGTAACCAGCAGTCCGCCCATTCCGGGAATACTATAAAGGGACTCAATATAAATAGAACCAATGACTGTATTTAAAAATGCAGTAGGTATGTACTGAGCAAGTGGAACAAAAGCATTGCGGAAAATATGCTTAAACATAACTCCACCCTCTGACATTCCTTTGGCCTTTGCCAGTTTTACATAATCCTTATTGCTTTCGTCCACCATATACCGTCTCAGCCACATGCCATAAAAAGCAATATTATTAAGGGACATGGAGAGTACAGGCAGAACCCAGTATTTCGGATCATTGATCTGGAATAAAAGCCCCACGCCCATAATTTTAGTTGCATAGAGCTGAATAAAAAGATAATAAACAGCTGCCGGAACCGCCTGAATACATACAATAAACAGCGTTCCGATCTTGTCAAACCATCTGTATTTAAACCTTGCCATAAGAGCTCCCATAGGCAGCCCTATGATTAATGCGGTAATCATAGATAAAACACCAAGCTTAATAGAAACAGGAAGTTTATCAGATAAAACTTCTGCAACAGGAACATTGGCACGATAGATTCTGGACACTCCCAAATCACCATGAACCAGTTTCTGAAAGAAATGTACAATCTGAACAGGCAGAGGGTCTGTTAGTCCCATTTCCTGTAATCCCACCTGAATCTGCTGGGGTGTCATTTTTTCAAAGTTTGGAAAATAACCTTCAATCGGCATCAAACGAAGCAGACAGAAGACAACTGTTAAAATAATGATTAATGTAAGAAAAGAACGCATAATTCTTTTTATCAAATATTTCAGCATCAGCCCTAATTACTCCTTTGTGTTTTTTAGTTTCGAATATTCCCGGAGAAATCCCGGCACAAGATAAAAATATTCTCGGAAGAAGACGTACACTAATTCTGTACATCTTTTTCAGAGGACATTTTTTAGAATTACAGGAATCCCGGACAGACCAGGAAATTCCGGTCTGCCCGACATTTTAAAATCAAATGCTAATCCTGAGCATTTGCTGCCTTATTAGCTTCGAACTCATCCATAGAGATATAATTATCATGTAAATGCTGACCTTTATATCTTAAGTTAGAAACACCAAATGGAGCATACTGCCCTTCAAATACATCCAGTTTTGTTGTAATATATTCGCTGACTGAAATACTAAATGGAATCACAAAAGCATGATCCACAAGACATGCCTCTGCTGCTGCAAATTTCTCAAAACGTTTATTAACATCCAGTTTAATATCCTTAGCCTCTTCTACAAGAGTAAAATATTCTAAAGCTGCTTCTGCAGTATCTGTGTTATCTGTAATTGCCTGTGCGATATTGCCATATTTATAACCTAAATCATAGCCTTCAGCACCCTTTGACTGATAGAAAGGATCTGTCCAGGTCTCAGGATCAGCGTAATCAGCACCCCAGTTACACTTCATAAATGCAAAGTTACCATTACGGCGTACTTCAGTTAAGAATCCGTCTGTTGGACCTGCTTCTACAATAATATCAATAAAATCGGTGCCTAATAAAGCCTCCATCTGCTGTTCTGCAACCTGACACTCTTTATCCCAGTTTACAATAGTTGGATTATATGGCATCAAAACCTTAACAGGGAAGGTAACTCCTTCTGCCTCCAGTTCTTCTCTTGCCATATCGCGGTAATCCTTGGCACTCTCTTCATTAAATTCTTCTTCCAGAAATCCCATCTCACCAATGGTGGTATAATCCTCACCATCTGCATTATAAGTAAATTCAGCAGGTGTAATACTGGTGATAACAAAGTCCTCAGGATTGTTAGGCTCTACAACTGCTACTTCTTTTACTCTGTCTAAACCATAGAAAAAAGCCTTACGGAAATTTTCATTGTTAACAGCTTTTCTCCAGTTCTCCGGCTCATACTCTTCACCAAAATGTGGATCAAAGTTGAACACATAGAAATATGAATAGCTTGTTTTTGGTCTGTCACGGCTTACCAGATTCTTGGTTTCTTCATTGTTCAGCCAATCATCCAGAATATCCGCAGTAATCGCTGCATATGTTATTTCTCCACGTTTAACCATCTCAGGTCCAATGGTGTTAACTTCCGCATTATAGATTTTCTGAATCTCATCTATATAAACTATATCAGCATCATAATTTAATGGATTTTTCTTATAAACGTGTCTCTCCTGTGGGGAGTACTCTGCCAGATAATAAGCGCCATTGTAATACATCTTTTCTGCTGCTGTACCAAACTCCTTGCCCAGCTCCTCTAACTGAGGACCATAAGCAGGCATATATACAATATAGGCAAGTGAAGAAAGGAAATAAGGAACTTCCTGCTCCAAGGTATAAGTAAGAGTATGGTCATCAACAGCCTTTACTCCCACTTCTGAAAAATCAATCGGCGCCCATGTAGTTCCATCTTCATCTGCACCGCCATTATAAGCAAGTCCATTATAATATTTTTCAGCATTGGCAATTACTCCAAAGGTATTCTGCACATTGCTGCTTTCGTATTCAGGTGTCAGTTCGTATTTTAACGCATCAACAAAGTCCTGAGCAGTTACATCAGCAACCTCAGCACCTGTATGATCCACCCATTTTGCTTCTCTTAATTTAAAAGTCCATGTCTTGGAAGCCTGATCATAACTCCACTCTGTAGCCAGTCCAGGCTTAATCTGCCCTTTGTTATCATATTCGATCAAAGTATCAATACAGTTGGCTCCAATCTTATAATCTCCCTCAGTAGAGGTGACTAAATAATTTAAAGTAGTTACCTCACTTCCGTATAACTCTGTATAAATAACAGGCTCCTTCTTGACTTCATCTCCTGGTGTCTCCGCTCCTGCTGTAGGTGCAGCAGTTGTACCGCCTTCTGGTGCCTTTTTACCGCCACAACCACTTAAAGCTGTGGATGCTGCCAGCACTGCACAAAGTAATGCTGCTGTTATTCGTCTTTTCTTCATAGTTATCTCCTCCATCTTTCTTATATTCTAACCCAAATGGGATTAGTGGCTTATAATCAATCTAAAAATCCCGGGACTCCCGTGATTCCCATTCCATATGTATCATTCATCACTATTCTGGAACCTGCATAAACAGGACCTCCTGTATAAGGGTCTTCTTTACAAAGAGAGGGACCATCTAAATCAGCCCTTGTAATGATTCCCTTAGCTGCTGCCAAATGAGCTGCTGCACTGACTGCAATCTTACTCTCCAGCATACAGCCGATCATACATTCCACACCATAGGTCTCTGCAATAGCACAAATCTTCAGTGCCTCATAGATTCCTCCTGTTTTCATCAGCTTAATATTGATAAGATCAGCCGCTTTTTCCTGAATAATATGAATGGCATCTTCAGCAGAAAATACACTTTCATCTGCCAAAATCGGTGTATACACCTGGCTGGTAACATATTTCATACCTTCAAAATCATGGGCATGAACCGGCTGTTCCACCAGATCCATCTCAATTCCCATATCCTCCATAGTTCGGATAATACGCACTGCGTCCTTGGCAGTCCAGCCCTGGTTGGCATCAATCCTCAGTTTAATGTCTTTCCCAACTGCATCTCGAATTGCCTTAATCCGCTGAATATCCTTCAGGCTTTCCTTACCCACTTTAATCTTTAAAATCTGAAATCCCTGTTCTACAGCCTTTATACTGTCTGCCACCATCTCTTCCACAGAATTAACGCTGATGGTCAAATCCGTTTCAACCTCTGATCTTCCGCCTCCCAGTACCTGATAAAGAGGCTTTTTACAAGATTTAGCAAACAAATCATAAACAGCCATATCCACTGCTGCCTTAGCAGAAGTATTCTTTAAAATGCAGCCATTCAGCTTTTTCATAACTCCGTCCAGATTGTCAATCTCCATACCTATGAGATTAGGAGCTATAAATTCTTCGATTGCACATCGAATGGAGCCCTTGGTATCTCCAGTAATAACAGCAGTAGGCGGTGCTTCTCCATATCCAACCTGTCCGTCATCAGTCACAACGCGGACAATGATATCATTGACACTGTCTACCGTTCTAAGTGCAGTCTTAAATGGTGTTACCAGAGGAATATTCACCTCCGCTGTTTCAATCCGTTTAATTCTCATATAGAACCTCATTTCCTGAGTTTTCCCAATACAAATCCAGGGATATCTCTGCCATCAGCCGTTCAAAAGCCGGTGTATCTGTCTCATTGCCGCAAAAACACACAATAAAAGGTTTGTCTGCATATACAATTCCCACATCATGGGTAATTCCCGAATCCTCTCCTGTCTTATGAGCAATCTCCGGCTCATCAGAAAGTGCCTGCAGATAAAATGGTATCTTACTGCAAAGCTGCTGATTCTTCATAATAGATATCATCTGTTCACTTGCCTCAGGGCTCACCATTTCTCCGCAATACATTCTGTGAAGAAGGTTTCCTGTCTCTGCCGCTGTTATGTAATTCTGAATACCCTGACTGGACTTTTCCAAATCAAACATCTTTCTCTGAAGCAGTGTACTCTCATATCCCATCTGCTTAATTGTACGATTCACACTCTCCATTCCCAGAAGATCGATCAGTACATTAGTGGCTGTATTATCACTGAAAATAATCATCAGAGTAATCAAATCCATCACAGTCACTTCCAGACCATCATGAAGGTAGGTAAGAGCTCCGCAGGAAGGAACGCAATCTTCCCTCTTCATACTAATCAGCCGGTCTGCCTTTAAGATTCCCTCGTCTATCTGCCTGAAAGCCTCCACCATTATAAAAAGCTTAATAACACTGGCTGCCATCATTGGAGTGTCCTCCTGATAGCCAAAGCTTTCACCTGTAACCAAATTCTCATACCAGAAACCAATTTTGCCGGAAATCTTCTTTAACTTCTGTTCTATGGATTTTCTCATAATATCTGTCTGCCCTCAATAATTCCCATTATATAAAAAAAGAGGCACTGCTCCTGATACATACAGCTACCTCATCGCACCTGATTTAATGTTACGCCCTATGTATAAGTATAATAAATTACACAAAAAAAGCAAGTCGTTTTTGTATTAAAAGTACTTATTTTCCTAAATAATAAGCTAATTTTAGGCAAAGTGCAATAGTTATTTTAAATTTCATTCTTTTTACAATCCACTTTCCTGTAACCATCTGTTATAATGAATACATCACCGTAAAAGGAATGATTATGATAGGAGAAATAATATGATAAGAAGAATAATATACATTAACCAGGAAATGTGCAATGGATGCGGTATTTGTGCAGAAGCCTGCCACGAAGGCGCAATTCAGATGATAGATGGAAAAGCTGTGCTGACAAGAGATGATTACTGCGATGGACTTGGAGACTGCCTCCCCGGCTGTCCTGTAGGAGCTATCACTTTTGAAGAGAGAGAAGCACTGGCTTATGATGAAGCTGCTGTTAAGGAAGCTCAGAGGAAGAATGCGGAGAAAAAGGATGCGGAGAGAAAGGGTGCGGCACAGCCCCAGCCCCCTGTATCTATGGACAGCTGCCTCGGTCAGTGGCCAGTACAGATTAAACTGGCACCTGTCAATGCACCCTATTTTGACAATGCCCAGCTACTGATTGCTGCTGACTGTACCGCATTTGCATACGGCAATTTCCATCAGGAGTTTATCAAAGATCACATTACACTGATTGGCTGCCCTAAGCTTGACAGCGTGGATTACTCCGAAAAACTGACAGAGATTATAGGCTCCAATAATATTACATCAATTACAGTAACCCGTATGGAAGTCCCCTGCTGCGGCGGTATAGAATATGCGGCTGAAACAGCTTTAAAGAATAGTGGAAAAGAGATTCCTTTCCGTGTAGTTACCATTGGAATCAATGGTAGTATTAAATCTATTGATTAAGAGAAGAAGAGGTCATGCCGTCTGGTATGACCTCTTCTTCTACACTGTAATATCAGCAATCAACACCTTCATCTGACCACCGCATACCATTCCTTCCTCTTCAGCAACATCATTGCTCATATCAATATTAATACATCGCTGTTCCCCTGTTCCAATGAGATGATATGCGTCCCTTAAAACCGCATTTTCACTGCAGCCCCCACCAATAGTGCCCACAGTGCCGTAATTGCCGTCTACAGCCATCATAGCCCCTGATTTGACCGGTGTTGAGCCGCTTGTCTCATAGACTATTAAAAGCGCTTTTGGCACGTTTATATCTGCAAGCAATTCCAGCAAAGGAAGATTAATATCTTCACAGGTTAAAACCATATTATTGGAAAATGTTTTTGTTTTTTGTCTCCGGCACTGAATCAGTTCTGCAACAATAGAAACAGCAATTTCCTGAGTGGTTAAAGCACCAATCTCAAGTCCAATCGGTGTATGAATGAAGTCCAGTACAGAGCGTGAAAAACCTTCCTCCTCCAGCATATTAAGAAGCCCGATAGTTCTTCGTTTGGAGCCGATCATACCCAGATATTTTGGTAACGTCCCTGGCAGAATCGCACGAAGACAGTCTGCATCAAAGCGATGACCTCTGGTAATAACACAAATATAATCACTTTCGCGAATTTCCAGCTGCTTAATTGCATTAGGAAATGCATCACAACATATGCCATCAGCTTCCGGAAAACGTGTTTGATTGGCAAAATAGGGTCTGTCATCAACTACAATAACAGAAAATCCTAATGCAGCTGCAAAGGTACATAATGGCTGGGCAATATGACCTCCACCTAGTAAAATCAGTCTTTCGTTTGTACGAAAATTCCTGATATAGCTGTTTCCATCAGCTTCAAATTCCAACATTGCAGGCAATTCCTTTTGCACTGAATCCAATATATCACACAACTTTTTATACATGGTCAAATAATCTCCTCGAAATTTCCAGCAATAATTAATATTTTGCCAGCAACTTTTTATATTACCATTATACATGATCTTTCTATTAAAACAAGGGAGCTTCCGCCCCCTCATAAACTCATCTTACTATAATTCTACCATCTCTTTAAGCTCAATCTTCTCTGCCTGCCTTATATCTTCTGCCATTTCCTCAATCTTAGGTAATAACTTTGTTATGTATTCTGGTAAAATATATGCCAGATATTCATATCTTACACCGTTCATGGAATGTCCTAAAGAGAACTCAACATCTTCCATGTTAGCGTTTCTGAGTTTTAAATACGTTGTATAACAATGCCGTGGCATATGTAATGTAAGCTTCTTTTCGCAACCACGTCTTTTCAAGTATTCACCCAGATTACGATTAAAGCAGGTCTTATCTACCACCTGTCCTAAACTGTCTATGATTGTCAAATCCTCACACCCTTTATCATAAGATTTTTCTCTCCAGCCTCGCTTTACCTGTAATTCCTCCAATTCTTTGAAGCACTGAAACACTTCAGGAATTGCTGGAGCATAGCGATCCGATTCATCATTCTTTGTCTCTCCTATCTTATACCTTCTGTCAGTATCCTTTAATTTCTCCTGCTCCTCTAATGCATGATGTATATTGATTAGACCTTGCTCAGGAAGTAAGTCTTGCTTTTTCAGAGCAAATATTTCCTGCCCCCGCATACCTGTTAATAATAATATCTTTGCAACTAAATAATACCTCCTGTTATCTTCAAGAGTATGAAGTATCTTTCCCATATTTTCTATAGAAAGATATTTTGCATTTTTATTCCTTCTAGCTGTCGTTGGCATAACTACATCGTCAAGAATATGATCCACCTGATCAAAACTTAACCAGCTCTGCTTTTTACAAAACTTTATAAGCCTTGCAAAAAAACCTTTGATAGCTCGTACCGTTTTTTTCGATGCCCTTTTACCATCTCTGCCTTTCGCTACATTATTTAAAAGTGTCTGATAATCATTGAATGTCAAATCACAAACCTTCTTTTTGCCTAACAACTTTCTTATATGCTGGGAATTGCTTATTTCGCCAAGATGAGTTTTATATTTTACCCTTGCTTTATGAAAAGGTAAATATAGATCAATTACTTCATTCACTGTTTTATCACAATGAATTTCCTCTTTTAATAAATATTTTGAAATAATTGAAGTAAGAAACTTAATATCCTCTGCTTCCTTAATCTGCTTCTGTTTCTCATAATATAATTTTGTTAAAAATGCTTTCCGCTTCATCATAAGCACTGATTCGTCTTGACTGCTAAACTGTTTTCTAACTTTCTTCCCCTCTAAGTCCTCATAGTAAAAAGCTATGCCATATTCACTTGATACAAGAATACCATCTTTCTTACGCTTCCTTGGAAATATACTCACCTGGTTTTCGTACCGCTTTAATTCTTCAATTTCGCCTTGTGCCTTTTCCCTGTCAATCTTTTTATTCTTCATTTTCTCCTTTGTCTGAACTTCCTGTTTCTCTGGTTCCTCCAACTTCCATATATCACTTTCTAACTGATCACTCAACACTGAAATCTTCCTAATAAACTCCACGTCCTCATTGCTTACTCCAAGTAGATTAATGGTAAAAGTCTTCTGTAAATCTCTCTGAAAACATTCAAGCAATGCAATGACCTTATCCCTTAAATAAAGACTGTCAAGTTTGATCCCCTTCTTATACATTTCCCTACTGACCACTATAACCTCTCCACTAGAAGTTAATATCTTCAATGCTCCTGCTATGATACCATCTGTAAGTTTTTCCTTATCTGAAATCTGCTCTTTTACATATGCCATAATTTCCTTCCTGTCACATTCCCCATTTACACCTGCTAAAAACTCATTAACCAGAACCTTAACTTCCTCTGTCATACTGTTAGATTCTCTTTCCATGATACTCTCTCCTCGTTTTTTTCAATTAATTACGTTACATCTATATACTAACGCTAACCATTGACTGAATCCATTGACGTAATAGCCGGAATCATTTGCTACGACTTAGAGTATATGCTGGTCTAAAAACTGTATTATACGTATTAAGCAGGAGATATAAGAGGTTTACCTATCATATTAAAATCACCAATGCCATTGATTTTGCCTTATTTTCACAGTGCACCCTCAAAATTGCAAGCAATTGCAAGCACAAAAACAAGCCATTCATCAAGTTGGTACTGTATTTCTTACATTTTTCTTTATCTAATTATTGTATTGGGAAGTGATGAGTACTTACAGAAGAAACAGAACTGAAGCTATGAAGTATATATATAAAACCCACAAAAAGGGTACCTATTTTTAATCAATAGATACCCCTTTTTGTTAATAATGCCTAAAATGCTGCATTATTTAATTATACAAACTCATGCTATGTGGCAATAAAAAGACCCTTCCCAAAATGGAAAAGGTCTCATTACACGTGCGTGAGAAGATTCGAACTCCCGACACCTTGGTCCGTAGGATGATTATCGTCCCTTGAGGGCGCATATTTGGTCTACAAATCCCCACTTTTACCAGAGAATCGTT
>DHOR01000057.1 GCA_002409995.1 Hungatella sp. UBA5385
GGTAGGTTACGGTTACGGTTAAATCCTATATTCTATATTTTTACTTTTTATATATTTTATTTTTTTTACTAAATAAAATCTATTAAGAACATCTACGTTTAACCGTAACCAACCGTGACCGCCTTATTTTATCAGCATTTCAACCGTAACTACTAACCGTAACCAACCGTAACTAACCACTACCAAAGAAGGGAAAGGGTGATTGTATGTTTGGAAAGAAAAAATTAAAAGAAGTTGTTGGAACTCATTTATCAGGTTTAGACGTTCCAGAAAATATTATTGTTTGTTTTGGTTTATCAGATGATGGTATAAAGATAACCGTACCCAGTATGAAAAAAGAATATAATATTGCTCTTAGTAAAATTCAAAGTATTAATTACTACAATGAAACAGAAGTTGAAAAATATATTGATTCATCACTTGGTAAAGCAATTATTGGTGCTGCTACATTTGGTGTAATAGGTGCAGTTATAGGAAGCAGACCAAAATCAAAAGAAAGGAAGACTGTTCATTTTTATTTGAATGTGGATTATTCAGATAAACAGATTGTAATAGAATCTGATAATGGTTTTGCTGTTGGTTCTATAGTTGATTTTTTCAAAAAACTGAAACCTGAATCCCGTAACACTCAAACAATCGAACTATAACTAAAAAGGTGAACCCCAACCATTGCAGTGGTCAGGGTTCGGAAACCTCAAACAAGAAAGGACTGACACGATGGTCAATGAGAACTTGAAAAAGGCTATGCACTCATATTATAACATTTCAGTCCTAATTTTACAACAAAGGAAAGGACTGATTTTAATGAAATTACCTAACGGTTACGGTTCAGTTTATAAACTGCCCGGCAACAGAAGAAAACCTTGGGCGGTCAGGATAACCGTGTCAAGAAAAGAAGACAAAGAAGGTTCCACACACTGGAAATATAAATACTTGGGGTATTATGAAACCCAGGCAGAAGCCTTGACAGCACTGGCACACTTTAATGAAAATCCATATGACATTGAAGCAAATAAAATCACCTTTGCAGAAGTGTTTGAAAAGTGGTCTGCTGAACATTACCCTAAAATTTCCAAATCCAATGTACAGGGTTATAACGCATCCTACCTCTTATGTGATCAAATCAAGGGGCTACGGTTCAATGACATAAAGAAAAATCATTTACAAGGTGTTGTTGATGATTGTGGAAAGAATTACCCTACACTTCGAAAACTTAAAGTACTTTTTACAATGCTTTATAAATTTGCTCTACAAAATGATATATGCAGTAAAGACTATGCACAATACGTTGACATTATCCAATACAAGGATAAAAACCCTAATGCATTCAACCGGAAACCTTTCAGTAAAAAAGAAATTGAAACAGTATGGAAGTGGAAGGACACTAATGAATACATAACGGTTATTTTAATGCTGATCTATTGTGGATGTCGAATTAGTGAATTGCTTGATTTGAAAAAAGAAAATGTGAATCTTGAAGAAAGGTGGTTTGATATTACTGCATCAAAGACTGAATCAGGAATCAGGAAAACACCCATTGCCAATAAGGTACTACCCTTCTTTGAATATTGGTATAACAAGAATGACTGTGAATATCTTCTTTCTACACCTGACGGTAAACACTTTGAATACAGAAATTATTATGATTCTTATTGGACACCGTTTGTTGAACAGATGGGAATGACAAATCACCGCCCACATGATACCCGGCACACAACGGTTACACTTTTGACTGCTGCGGGTGTAGATGACAAAATCATTAAGAAGATTGTTGGTCACAAAGGGCAATCAGTAACAGAAGTGGTCTATACCCATTTTGAGATTCAGCAGTTGATTGAAGCCATTGATAAGATATAAAAAAAAGACCCCAGTACATAACGTACTGGGGTTGATTTCTTGTAAGCAACGTGTAAGCAACCTGTAAGAAACTGTGTAAAGATGTGATAAGATATATAAGGCTTGAACCCTTGTTTTATCGGCATCTTCTCTTTTCTGATAATGGTTAGACTTATCTCTTTGAAAACTGTGGCGCACGACGAGCTGCCTTAAGTCCGTATTTCTTTCTCTCTTTCATTCTTGGATCTCTGGTTAAAAATCCTGCCTTCTTAAGAATAGGACGATAGTCCCCATCTGCCTGAAGTAATGCTCTAGAAATACCGTGTCTGATAGCTCCAGCCTGTCCTGTGAAGCCACCGCCGTGTACGTTTACTAATACGTCAAACTTATCTACAGTCTCTGTAGCTACAAGTGGCTGACGTACTACTAACTTTAATGTCTCAAGACCTAAATACTGGTCGATGTCTCTTTTATTGATTGTGATCTTGCCTGTACCTGGTACTAAATATACTCTGGCAATCGATTTCTTTCTTCTGCCTGTTCCGTAAAATTTTGCATTAGCCATGATAACTTCCTCCTTTCAGCACCTCTGATTAAAATTTGATCTCTAAAGCTTCTGGTTTCTGAGCTGCATTGTCATGTTCCGGACCTGCGTAAACATGAAGCTTCTTGTTCATGCTTCTTCCTAAAGGTCCCTTTGGAAGCATACCCTTAACTGCTAATTCAATTACCTTCTCAGGTTTCTTAGCCATCATCTCGCCTAAAGTTGTCTCTTTCATTCCACCAACGTACTCAGAGTGGTTGTAATAGATCTTCTGCTCTAATTTCTTACCTGTTACTTTGATCTTCTCTGCATTGATTACAATTACATAATCACCGCAATCCATATGTGGTGTGTAAATCGGTTTGTTCTTACCTCTTAATACTTTTGCTACTTCTGAAGCAAGACGTCCTAATGTATGTCCTGTAGCGTCAACTACGTACCATTTTCTTTCAATTGTTGCTGGACTAGCCATAAAAGTCTTCATTGGTTAACCTCCTGTTAATTATGGTTATTAATGTTTAAAACTCTATTAAAAACACTCACTCCGGGGCATTGGCTTAAGCATTTTCATCTAATGTCACAGTTATTTATTATATAATATATAACCTTGGGTGTCAACCTCTTTTTCCCATAAAATCGAGGTTTTTCAGTTATTTTTTCGTTTTAAACCACACATATGGGCTCTCTCCGGCAAGCTCTAAGGTTTCCTTTTCCATTTCAGGAGAAACACTCATTTTTATAAAATTATAATACCCATAGTCTCTGTCTGTCTCGATTCGCTCTAAACCCTCCTGATCCTGTACATAAACAAGCTCTGCACCATTTCTTACAGCCTGATGCACCACCCGGATTAACATTCTTTCAAAATCCTCTTCTCTGCATCTCCTTATAATAAGGAAGGCTTTTTTCTCACTTAAAACCTCAGTCTGTATTAAACGGTAACACCAGTACTTATTTTCGCCCTCAATCACAGTCTCTAACTCTTCCTCAAACTGAAGGCTGATGAGAGTCAAACCTTTTGCTGCCGCCTTGGGACCGGCTGCATTACGGTCTCTCGCATCCAATATCTCTTCCACATGCTCAGGCGGATATACTCCCATTCCTACCTTCATCAGAGTACCCGCTATAATCCTCACCATATTATAGAGGAAACCGCTTCCGCTGATGCGTATAGTAATCAAATCCCCCGTCTTATCAACAGTAAGACTATAAATAGTCCGAACCGTCTCCTCAACCTGGGTGCGCACAGTACAAAAGCTTTTAAAATCATGTTCTCCAACCAGGTAAGCAGCTCCCTGTTTCATCTTTTCCACATCCAAAGGGAAATAACAAAAGTGAGTATATAGCCGCATGGTAGGCATATCAATCTTTCTATTTAAAATCTTATATTCATAAGTCTTTATACAATTATGCTTTCTGGGATGGTAATCAAGAGGTACCTCTTCAGACTGTAATACCCGTATATCATCAGGCAGACGCTGATTTAAAGCAAAACAGATTTTGTCAGCAGGCATTCGGTTCTCTGTTTCGAATACTGCCACATTTCCCTCAGAATGAACTCCGGAGTCGGTTCTGCTGGCACCTGTTACAACAACAGGCTCCTTCAATAGGTTTGTCAGCGCCTTATTCAAAACTTCCTCTATGGTAATTCCATTCTTTTGTATCTGCCAGCCGCAATAATTTGTTCCATCATATGCAACTATCAACTTAACACGTTTCATAATTCCTCCCGTTATTTAAATCTGGGGTTCGACCCTTTGTATCAAAGGGTCGAACCCCAGATTTAAAAACGCAGCACAATAATCACTGCCATATACAATACATAGATAAAATATGTCAAATAATCCCGTTTTCCATAGTGAAGAGGCTTCATCTTGGTTCTGCCTTCACCGCCTCTGTAACATCGCGCCTCCATAGCCATAGCAAGGTCTGTTGCCCGCCGGAATGCAGAGATAAACAGTGGTACCAGAAGGGGAATCATATTCTTTGCCCTCTGTATTAAATTACCTGTTTCAAAATCAGCGCCTCTTGCCATCTGAGCTTTCATAATCTTATCTGTTTCCTCAACAAGAATCGGAATAAAACGAAGGGCAATGGACATCATCATGGATATCTCATGAACAGGTACTCTGATCTTATTTAAAAAGCCCAGACTTTTCTCCAATCCGTCAGTCAGCGAATTAGGGGTTGTGGTTAAAGTCATAATAGAAGAACCGATCACCAGGTACATGAGACGGATTCCCATAAATCCTGCAACCCGAATTCCTTCCTTTGTGATTTTTAAAAATCCAAGCTTAAAAATAACCTCTCCCTGTGTCAGAAACAAATTAAAGCTGACACTGATCAGCAGTAAAAATACAATCGCCTTTAATCCCCTTATCATAAATCGGAAGGGAACATGACTGAACCTAATGGCAGCAGCCAAAAATACAGTAGCAACCAGATAAGCCCATATATTATTTGCAACAAATAAGGATATGATAAACACCATAGTCCCAAACAGCTTAGTCCTGGGATCAAGCCTGTGCAGCACTGAATCCACCGGATAGTACTGTCCAAGTGTAATATCTCTTAACATAGTATCTCCCAATCAGAAAGGATTGCCTTTCTGTCTATTTTTTCAAAAGCCTTAATATCTCATCTCTGGCTTCTTCTACAGTAGTAATTTCATCATTGATAGGAACTCCATGGTCCCGTAAGGTATGGACTACATAAGTAATCTGAGGTGCAGCCAGTCCAATGGCTTCCAGCTTTTTATAATGCTTAAACACTTCCTTCGGTACATCATCGTATACCTTTTCCCCATGGTTCATCACAAGAATACGGTCAACATATCTTGCAATATCTTCCATACTGTGGGAAACCAGAATAATTGTCATCTTCTTCTCATTATGAAGACGTTCAATCTGATCCAGAATCTCATCTCTGCCTTTAGGGTCCAGCCCTGCTGTTGGCTCATCAAGAATCAGGACCTCCGGCTCCATAGCCAGAACTCCTGCAATTGCCACGCGTCTCTTCTGACCGCCAGACAGTTCAAAGGGCGACTGCTTATAAAAGCTCTCATCAAGACCAACCATTGTCAGAGCTTCCTTTGCTCTTGCTTCAATCTCCTCTTTAGACAGCCCTTGATTCTTAGGACCAAAACAAACATCAGTAAATACATCAATTTCAAATAATTGATGCTCCGGATATTGAAATACAAGCCCTACCTGATTTCTCAGAGAGCGCATTTTAAAATCCGCATCATAAATGTTCTTGCCATTATAATAAATAGCCCCGTCTGTAGCCTTAATCAGCCCATTTAGATGCTGAATCAATGTGGATTTACCAGATCCCGTATGACCAATGAGACCAATAAACTCCCCATCTTTTATTTCTAAATTAATATCCTTTAGGGCATGCTGCTCAAAAGCAGTCCCCTGCCCATAGATATAATTCAAATGTTCTACTTTAATTGCCATGTTTATCTCCACTCTAAAGCTTTATCTGATCCGGAAATCGCTCCGCAAATACAGGAAGTAAGTATTCCATCAGCTCCTCCAAAGTCAAAATGCCATCAGGCAGTTCCACTCCATTCTTCTGAAGCTCATAAGCCAGTTCCGTAACCTGAGGTACATCAAGACGGTAAGATTTCAGCTCCTCCACTCTTGAAAATACTTCCTTTGGTGTTCCCTGCATTACAACCTTGCCATCATCCATAACAATAACACGGTCTGCATGAATAACCTCTTCCATATAATGTGTAATTAGTATAACCGTAATACCTTCTTTGCGGTTTAATTCTCCTACAGTTTTTACAACTTCCTTCCTGCCGGTTGGATCAAGCATAGCAGTAGGCTCGTCCAGTACGATACACTCCGGCTTCATTGCCATAACACCGGCAATGGCAACCCTCTGCTTCTGACCTCCTGACAGCTTATTGGGGGACTTCATACGGTAGGCAGCCATGCCCACAGCTTCCAGACTCTCATCCACCCGTTTCCATATCTCATCTGTGGGAACACCCAGATTCTCCGGTCCAAATCCCACATCCTCTTCCACAACATTGCCAATAATCTGATTATCAGGATTCTGAAATACCATTCCAGTCCTTTTGCGGACTTCCCATAGATTTTCTTCTTTGGAGGTATCCAGTCCCTGAATCCACACAGTTCCTTCTGTAGGCAGCAAAATAGCATTCAGCTGTTTGGCAAAGGTTGATTTACCAGAACCGTTATGACCTAAAATAGCCACAAATTGTCCCGCTTCTATATCAAGGCTGACTCCGTCAATTGCACGGTTCACTTCCTCAACGTTTTCCTCTTCATCTCTTCGAATATAGTCAAATATAAGCTTTGACGTCTTAATGATTCCCATAAATGCCCTTTCTTTCCATCAACAATCAATACACATATGTCCCATAATTTTAGATGAATTTCTTCAAACAGTCAAGCGGTATCCAAAGAAAGGGCTATTAAATCACCAGAATTTCATTTTGTACAGGTCCATAGATCATCAATTTATTGTTTTTATTAATATGCACATCAAATTCCAGCCGTACGCCATAATCTTCCATATAAATACCCGGTTCAACTGAAAACATAGTTCCCGGCAGCAAACTGCGGTTATCGTGAGTCTCATAATCATCTAGATTTGCACCGATTCCATGACAACTATGTCCTATATTATGACCAGTCCGATGCATAATATATTGACTTAAATTCTGCTCTTGAAAAAACTTTCTCATCAGCTCGTCAACATCACAGCCATACACTGTTTTTCCAAGCCCCAATTGATCCTGGATATAAGAAAATGCCTTCCACCTTGCCATATTTACAACAGTAAAAAGTCTTTCATACTCAGGGTCAATATCTGGGCCAACATTCATACACCAGGAAATATCATAATAAACAGAATCCTCTTCCAGGGTACGCCCTGCTATATCAATCATCAGACGGCTGCCTTCCTTAATCTGTTTAGAGCCTATTTCTGCAGGCTCATACCCAGGATCACAGCAATGTTCATCAATACCAAAAAATGGCGGAGAATCCATATATACAGGTTCCTTCGCTATAAGCCTCTCCATTTCCTTCAGCATCAGCCATTCGTCAATATAATTGCCCTCTGTAAGATTCTTACGTATCCAGATAAATGTCTGCTCTAAGATTCGATGAATCATCGCTCCTGCCCGTTTATGGGATTCAATCTGCCGATCAGTCAGCACAGCTCCAAAATACTGAAGCAGATCAGCAGAGCATATAAGTTCAATTGGAAATGTCTTTAAATACTCCACAAGCCCTGCATCCATAGAGCTGACTGCAGGAACATTGCCTCCAGGAGAATACTGACAGGCAATTCTTTTATCATCTATAAATATAGTTTCCAGAACCTTACGTTGCCCCTCTCTTCCCCTGTACAAAATCTTATCACCTGGCAGATGATCAAGGAGCAAAGGCTCAATTACTGATAAAACTTTAACTGGTTCGCCCTCCGAAGGAATATAGTAGAACAAATGTCTGGTAGATTTCCGCTCTGTCAGTTTGAGAAAATCTCTTGTAATAAAATCCCTTCCCTGAAAATCAGTGAAGAGCCAGCCATCTAATTGATATTCTTTTAACAATCTTTGTATCTTGAATAAATCCATCTTGCATAAATCCATTTTCCTAACCTCTTAAACTGTTATCAGCCTTACGTCACTACGAGCCCACAGCTTTCACCTGCCTACCCCTGCAGAACCCGTCTATAAGCCCCTGTAATAGGCTTATACAACACTGCGATCCCAATCACAGTAAAACCTGCATTAATCACAGTAGCCGGTATAGAAGTGATTACAGCAGCCATAGCAGCATTTAAGCTGCTGCCCATTATAACCAATTCCATTACAGACCAGATAAAATCAATTACAATATTAGCAACACCATAAACAGCCGCACAAATAACGGCCGCCATATATTCCTTATTCCTGTTCCCATCTGCCCTTTTACTCATTGCCATAAAAATAGCTCCCACAAGCAGACACTTAATTAAAGTACTGACAAACACATTGGGTATTGCATGAATATATCCATTGAGCACATCAAAGGTTACAAGTCCAAGAACACCGGCAATAGCCGATCTCCCCGGTCCCAGACATAGAATTGACAACATTACAAAAATATGGCCAAAATGCAAAAATGGCGTCCCTACAGCAGCAGGCATAGGAATCCGAAAAGACTGAATTCCCAGAAAAATTACTGCAGAGAAAAAAGCTGTTGTAACAACAGATTTCACATTCATTGACAGCACCTCTTTTTTCTAAAAGTGTTCCCATTATAGCATTAATCTGGTCATATCAACATATCCAGTTTTTACATATTTTACCAGTCCAGATTTACATAAGGGGTTCGACCCTTTGATACAAAGGGTCGAACCCCTTATGTAAATCTTAGAAATAAAGAGATACAGAAGCCGTCTCCTGTATCTCTTATGATTAATAATTAATTGATCAACATTCAATTTAATTTACTGAATCCATAATCCAGACCCATCCACTGTATAAACGCCATCAATCACAGTATTGACTACCATACTTCCATCTCCGTTTAAATAATACCACTTTCCAGGTTCAGGCTGTATCCAGCCTGTTGCCATATCACCGTTAGGATTGAGGTAATACCAGATACCATTGACCTGTTGCCAGCCGGTTAACATACAGGCTTCCTTGTCAAAATAATACCACTTATTATCAACTGCCTGCCACCCCGTTACTGCATAGCCGTTCTGATTGAAATAATACCACTTCCCAACGATCATCTTCCAGCCATTGCTCATATAGCTGCCATCATTCTCTCTGTACTTTTTGCCCTCCTGGTACTGGCTCCATCTGCCTGAAGTATCCCCAAGCTCCTGAGTCACAGAGTCATCAGACATAACATAGTCGCTTTCCTTCATATACTTCTCTTCTTTGGTATCCTTTGGAATTGCTTTTACTTCATAGTAATAGCTCTCTCCATCCTTCATATATTCTATCAGATCAACAGAAGTAGCTGTACTGGTAATGGTTTTTACCCATTCTTCGCCACCTTTGTAGAGACGAACCTGATACTTGGAGGCATAGGGAACCTTTTTCCAGGATGCTCTGGTCTTATTAGCATCACTCCAGCCGGCTGATTCAGGAGAAGCCAGCTTAACAACAGGCACATAAGATGCCTTAATCACTGTTTCATCGTCACTTGCGTTAACGGAGATCAGTTCACCGCCGTATACACTACAGTCTTTTCTGGCATAGGTACCTGACAGCGTAAATGTTGCAGTTACCTTCTTCCCAGGAGTCCACTCCTCCGGCTCCTTGCTCCATTCCGGGCTTTCCTCAGAATAGTTAATAGTCACCTTTGGAATTGTAATTTCTTCTGTCCAATTGCTCTTAGACGGATTTTCAAATCGAATTTTAACACTGCCTGAAGCCATAGATGTGATTCCTGCTCCAAGAGTTAATGCTGCAGCCAGCACAACAATGAGCCATCTACTTTTTTTCCCAATTATTCTCATAAGCACTCCTTCTCCTTATTTATGCCACACTCCGTTTCCATCTACAGGGAAGCCGCTGATTGTCGTATTCACAGCCTTGGAACCTTCACCTGGATAGAAATAATACCAATTACCTTCTACTTCCTGCCAGCCCTCCAGCATTGCGCCTGAGGAGTTGGTGTAATACCATCTGTTGTTATAATTAATCCAGCCGGTTTTCATAGCACCTTCCACACCAGAGGTTGTTGACGGATTCATATAATACCATTTGTTGTTAGAAAGTGCCCAGCCTGTTACCATGGCACCATCGTTGGTTAAGAAATACCATAAGTTGTTTCTCTGCTGCCAGCCTGTCAACATAGCGCCACTGTTATCGAACAAATACCACTTATTATTGATCTTTGCCCAGCTGTTCTTCTGATAGCTTCCATCCGGATAGCGGTAATACCAGGTATTGCCTGACTTAATCCAGCCTACCTGACCGGTTGCTCCCGGATTGCTTCCACCTTCTGCCCCCTGTCCGCTTCCATCAGATACCTTTTCCTCCGGCAGATAAATCTCATCTGACTCTATCCACTCACTTGCCTTACCGTACTTTTTCTCACTTTCCGTATAAGGAACTGTACGTACCTTAAAGGAATAGGTTCCTTTTTTCGTCATATAGGGATAAAAGTTAAATGTAGTCGCCTTTAATCCCTGTACTTTATGAACCGCAGAGCTGCCCCGGTATAAAGTTACATCATAGGCATCGGAGCTGTTGTCTACAGAGCTCCATCTGGCATTGCCATAGCTGTTGTTATCTCTCCAATAAGCCTCTTCCGGAGACTCATAAGTGCCCTTAATCGGTTTAAACTTAAATGTCACATAGAGTGTATCACTGCCTGATCTGCTGGCAGATACATAGGTTCCGCCCTTTACATTAATATTACTGGACTGATAGCCGCCCTTAAATGCATATTCATCAGAATCCGAAGCATATAAGGTAACCCTCATCTTAGGCTCATAACCAATGGTCATCTCTTTGGAATCAGATGTTATCCATTCAACTTCATTAACCTGATACTTATCATTATTGGTATAAACATAGTTACCAGTATTATCGGTGGTGCTGAACTCACTCTCTGACGGCAGATTTTCGCCTGAAGACAGTTCCTCAAGACCTACATAAATCGTAACAGAGGAGATTGCTTTTGTTGCAGCCAGAGCCTCCATAGGTATAGTCAACCCCATTATACTGACAACCGCCGCAAGGGCTATAATTTTCTTTAATGGTTTCATAGAGATACCTCCCACAGTAGTTTTCTATTGTTTCAATCCACGCTCGGTAATTTCACGGAGTACGACCACATTATTATAGCTGCGTGGTTTGACCTCGTGTCAGTGGGGGACACCGATTTCTCTCCGCCCACCACTGCCGTTAATCTTGTTTTTGGTGATTCATCTCACCACCTAAGGGAGAATTCTCACTTATTTCGTTAAAATCTAAGAATTTGATTCCATTTTACCTATATACATTATATCCCCTGGGGCAATTGTCCGTCAACTTACGATATTCTTTCTTTATTCTTGCGAAAGGTTGGAAATGCTTCAAAGAACAGGAAACCTTGGATAATATTGGAATTTTATAAAATCCCCAATTTTAAAATAGTAAAAAAAGAGAGAATCAGCAAAATTTATCACTTTGCAATCCTCTCTTGTTGTCTACTGAACAGTATAATTATACAAGCTCAATTATAACTTCCATAGCACCGTCACCCTTACGCTGACCGATCTTTACGATACGAGTATATCCACCATTACGGGAAACATACTTTGGTGCAATGTCTTCGAATAATTTCTTTGGCAGATCAACAGACTTTGTGTTTTTCTTTCTTCCTGCAGGAGTTGATGGAACCTCTGTTACATCATAGAGAATTCTTAACATCTGTCTTCTTGCGTGGAGTCTGGAAGGAAGATCTTTCTTGATCTCTTTCTCTACTTCATCATAAACAGTAACTTTCTTACCATTTACAACTTCTTTTACTCTCTTGCCATCTTTATCTTTACGAGCAACTTTTGCTGTTACCTTAACGGTCTCGAAATTGTCTTTCTCTTTTACAGCCATAGCAATAATGCCTTCTGCTACTTTACGGATCTCTTTTGCTCTTGCTTCTGTAGTTACAATCTTGCCATTATATAATAATGCAGTAACCTGGTTTCTGATTAATGCTTTTCTCTGGTCTGAGGTTTTTCCCAGTTTTCTATATCCTGCCATTGTCTCTTTTCCTCCATTTGTGGAACACAGATACACGCTTCTTCGGTCTTACTGTACCAGTGCTTATTCTCCATAAATTAACTGATGCAGACGATTATTAATTGTTAGAATCGTCGCTTGGGTTAAGCTGTAAGCCTAACTCCTTTAACTTAGCCAGTACTTCTTCCAAAGACTTACGGCCAAGGTTACGAACCTTCATCATATCCTCAGGAGTTCTGTTACACAGCTCCTCCACAGTATTGATTCCAGCTCTCTTCAGACAGTTGTATGAACGAACGGACAGCTCTAACTCATCAATGTTCATCTCGAGAACTTTTTCTTTCTCGTTATCTTCTTTTTCTACCATAACTTCAGCAGTTTTAGCATTCTCAGAAAGATCGATAAACAGATTCAAGTGTTCACTTAATACCTTAGCTGCAAGGCTGACAGCCTCATCTGGTGCCAGGGTTCCGTTTGTGAATACATCTAATGTCAGCTTATCGTAATCGGTAACCTGACCTACTCGGGTGTTTTCTACCGTCATGTTGACGCGTTCTACTGGTGTATAGATGGAATCAACGGCTATGACGCCAATCGGTAAATCTTCACTCTTATTCTTGTCTGCACTTACATAGCCACGACCCTTAGTGATAGTAAGCTCCATATAGAACTTGCTGTCCGTGCCGCCGCTGAGTGTAGCGATAACCTGATCAGGGTTCATGATCTCAATATCTGGATCTGCCTGAATATCGGCTGCAGTTACAACACCTTCGCCTTCAAACTCAATGTATGCAACCTTTGCTTCGTTGGTATCGCTGTTATTCTTAATAGATAAGCTCTTGATGTTCATAATGATTTCAGTTACATCTTCCTTGACGCCTGAAATAGAACTGAATTCATGCAAAACGCCGTCGATTTTTACCTGACTGACCGCGGCACCCGGTAAAGAAGAAAGCATGATTCTCCTCAAGGAATTACCTAAAGTCGTGCCGTAGCCCCTCTCAAGTGGTTCAACTACAAACTTGCCATACCTTTTATCCTCTGAGATCTCAGCAATCTCAATGTTTGGTTTTTCAAAATCGAACACTAATAGCCCCTCCTTTTGGGTGTATTATATCGAGGCCCTTATACTCAAAACCTTGCCCGGAGCATATAAAACACTCCGGGCGAAAGCTGTAATAATTCATTAACAGACTTTCAATTATTTGGAGTACAACTCGACGATAAGCATTTCATTTACTGGAACATCAATCTCATCTCTTGTTGGTAACTCTTTAACAGTACCACGTAAATTCTCATGATCAACATCAAGCCAAGCTGGAATTAAACGTCCTGCCATGGTTTCCTGAACCTCTTTGAATCTGGCATTGGATTTGCATTTCTCTTTTACTTCGATTACATCGCCTGCTTTCACAAGGAAAGAAGGAATGTTAACGCACTTGCCATTTACCAGAATGCTCTTGTGATCAACCATCTGTCTGGTTTCTCTTCTTGTTCTTCCGAATCCCATACGGAATACTACGTTGTCAAGTCTTCTCTCCAAAAGGGACATAAGGTTTTCACCTACAAGTCCTTTCATCTTATCAGCCTTTGCATAGTAGTTACGGAAAGGTTTCTCAAGAACACCATAGATGAATTTAGCTTTCTGCTTTTCTCTCAGCTGAAGGCCATACTCACTTATCTTTCTGTTTGATCTTCTTACTTCTCTGTTTGATTTTTTATCTATTCCTAAATAGATTGGATCAAGACCAAGGGATCTACATCTTTTAAGAACAGGAACTCTATCAACTGCCACTGTAATTACCTCCTAATTAAACTCTTCTACGTTTTGGTGGACGACATCCGTTATGTGGAACTGGTGTAACATCCTTTATGCTGGTAACTTCTAATCCGCATGCCTGAAGTGCACGAATAGCTGCTTCACGGCCTGAACCTGGGCCCTTAACCATAACGTCTACTGATTTTAAACCATGTATGAGAGCTGCCTTAGTAGCAGTTTCTGCCGCCATCTGAGCTGCATATGGAGTAGATTTCCTTGAACCTCTAAATCCCAGACCACCAGCACTTGCCCATGATAAGGCATTACCCTGTGTATCTGTTAATGTCACGATTGTGTTATTAAAAGATGACTGGATATGTGCTTGTCCGCGTTCAACGTTTTTCTTTACACGCTTTTTTGTCACTTTTTTAGTAGTGGACACTTTTTTAGCCATTTTAAACTAACCTACTTTCTTAGATACTTGAATCCTGTTATTCCTGTTTTTAAAACATGTAACGTGATTCACTGTTATTTTGTTTCGAAGGGAAATAGTCTCCCTTACCGCATAGAACTCTTCTAATTGCTTATTCAATGCACTAATTCTTATTTCTTCTTGTTTGCAACAGTCTTTCTTGGACCCTTACGAGTTCTAGCGTTGGTCTTTGTCTTCTGACCACGAACCGGCAGGCTTTTTCTATGACGAATGCCACGGTAACAGCCAATCTCCTGAAGTCTCTTGATGTTCATAGCGATTTCTCTACGTAAATCACCTTCCACCTGCTGAGACTCAGTGATAACTCCTGCAATTCTCTTCACTTCATCATCGGTTAAATCCTTAACACGAGTGTCAGGACTAACTCCTGCTTCTGTAAGAATGCGGTTTGAACTTGTTCTACCAATACCGTAGATATAAGTTAAGCCGATCTCAACACGTTTTTCTCTTGGTAAATCAACACCTGAAATACGAGCCATTTGTGTATTACACCTCCATCAAATTATTATTAACCTTGTCTCTGCTTATGCTTAGGATTTTCACAGATTACTCTGATACTGCCTTTTCTCTTAATGATTTTGCATTTTTCGCAAATCGGTTTGACTGATGATCTAACCTTCACAGCAATTCTCCTTTCCGTTTTGCGTCCTTATTAGATAAGGACATCCAGGTATACCCGCAATGTGTTTTTATATAAAACCAGTGCTGCCTTTTGGGCATAATACACCCGATATTTCAACAAAGTCGCTATAGCATTATATCACTGTTTTTATCTTATTGCAAGCACTTTTATCCTTTTTTTATTCCGGCTTCTGCCTGACAGATACAGGCGGAGCAATTCTTATTATTTATCTCTCCAAATAATTCTTCCTTTGGTTAAATCATAAGGGGATAACTCAATTGTTACCTTGTCACCCGGTAATATACGGATATAATTCATACGAAGTTTTCCGCTGATGTGAGCAAGCACCTGATGGCCATTTTCCAGTTCTACCTGGAACATTGCGTTTGGCAGTTTCTCCACTACGGTTCCTTCAATTTCAATAACATCTGCTTTCGACATATACTCTTACCTCCTAGATTGCCTTGTCATTCCCCTGATTCTCCAGGGGACCTATTGATTTTCTCTTTTGAAACGTTTGATGAAGTATTTGATCTCTTCATCGGCTGCAACTGCATTTTCTTTTATGAGTTCCAGGGAATACCCTTCCCTGTCTACAGGTTTCACATGCTTTTTATTCTTCTTTTTGGGCTTTTTTACAGTTCTGTATTTTCCGTCTGCCAGATATACATATTCACCAGCCTCACTTATTATTACAAAAAGATTGCCTTTATCATGACCTGCTGTTGAATAAACCAGTGATCCAATTGTTAAATTCATAGGTTCACCTCAAATACTCACATTGTCATCTGGTATAAGGCTTAATATCTCCGGCTCATCTTCTGTAATCAGTACTGTGTTTTCATAATGGGCAGACAGCTTACCGTCCTCCGTTACCACAGTCCATTCATCAGAAAGCCATTCCACGTCAGGAGTTCCTGCATTAATCATTGGCTCAATAGCCAGTGTCATTCCAGGCTTTAACTTAATTCCCCTTCTGCGCTGTGAAAAATTGGGAATTTCAGGACCTTCATGTAAATGTTGACCGATTCCATGCCCTACTAAGTCTCTCACTACGCCATAACCAAAGCTTTCTGCATAAGCCTGTATTGCTGAAGATATATCATTGAGATGATTACCAGATTTTGCATATTTAATCCCCTCAAAGAAACTTTGTTTTGTAACTTCCATGAGTTTACCTGCCTCAGGAGTGATTTCTCCGATTCCATAAGTTCTTGCTGCATCAGAGTGATATCCTTTATAGATAACACCTGCATCCAGGCTTACAATATCGCCTTCCTGCAGAACTCTGTTCTTGCTTGGAATTCCGTGAACCACTTCATCATTAACAGATATACAGATAGAAGCAGGATAACCATTGTAATTCAAAAAAGAAGGAATACAGCCATAGCTTCGAATAATCTCTTCCCCCAGGTGATCAATATCCCAGGTGGTCATTCCAGGCTTTAAGGCCTTTTTCAGCTCGTCATGAGTGATGGCGAGAATTCTTCCGGCCTCTTTCATAAGAGCAATTTCTCTTGCAGATTTAATCGTAACTGACATAAACTAAACTCCTAAAACGGCGGTAATGTCATTAAACACCAGATTCATATCCTGTGTTCCATCCACACTTGTTAGCACGCCGGCTTTCTTGTAATAGTCAATCAGAGGCTTCGTCTGATCGTGATATACGGTCAGGCGCTTTTTCACGGTTTCCGGCTTATCATCATCTCTTAAAACAAGCTTTTCACCGCACACATCGCAGATCCCTTCATTCTTACTGGGATTATGAACAATATGATATGTAGCACCACAGGACAGACAGGCTCGGCGTCCGGACATTCTCTTAATAATGTTCTCATCCGGTACGTCTACATTGATTGCAGAGTCAATTTTTTGTCCTCTCTCTAAAAGGGCATTGGTCAGACTCTCCGCCTGCGGAATTGTTCTTGGAAAACCATCAAGCACATAGCCATTTTTACAGTCTTCCTTCTGAATTCGATCCATAAGCATTCCTATGGTAAGCTCATCAGGAACCAGACCTCCCTGGTCTATATATCCCTTAGCTTTCATTCCTAATTCTGTGCCTTCTTTAATGTTTGAGCGAAAAATATCTCCTGTTGAAACATGTGGTATCTGATACTTTTCAGCAATCTTTTTTGCCTGAGTACCTTTCCCGGCACCCGGGGCGCCTAACATGATAATCTTCATCAGCAGTCCCTCCTGGTTTCCTTATGATAACACAAAGCCCAAGAGAAACACGCATGGTTTACGTGTTTCTCTTGGTGTGTTATTAATCGTTTAAAAATCCCTTATAATAACGTACAAGCATCTGAGATTCAATCGCCTTAATCGTTTCAAGAATAACGCTTGAAATAATGATCAAAGATGTACCACCAAAGGAAAGACGGCTTACATTAAAGAGGCCGGAAACCATAATTGGAATGATACAGATTACGATCAGACCACATGCACCAATAAATACGATATAGTTCAATATAGAATTAAGATAATCGCTGGTTGGCTTACCTGGGCGGATGCCTGGGATAAAGCCGCCTGACTTCTTCATGTTATTGGCTACTTCAAGCGGATTAAATGTAATCGATGTATAGAAGTATGCAAATGCGATGATCAGGGCAATATAGATTATCATACCAACAGAATATATCGGTTGATCCAGCTTAAACCAACTGGATGAGTTAAGCATCATAAGGATTTTCCCGCCAATGCTGGTGTAATCTACGTTCTTAAAGAACTGAGCGATTACTACAGGGAATGACATAATAGAAGAAGCGAAGATAACCGGAATAACACCGGCTGTATTCACTTTTAATGGTATATTGGAAGACTGACCTCCTACCATTTTCCTTCCCTGCATCTTTTTGGAATATTGGACTGGGATTCTTCTTTCTCCGTCCTGAAGTACAATAACAAATATTACGATTGCCACAATAACTACTGCAATAATAATCGCTGCAATCACTGCCTTGGCAACAGATCTACCAAATATAAATCTGTAATAAAGAGTCATCATATCGGAAGGAAGACTGGAAAGAATGTTAACTAACAAGACGATGGAAATACCATTGCCCACACCCTTTTCAGTGATTCGCTCACCAATCCACATAAGAAGAGCACTACCTGCTGTCATTGTAGTAACAGCCATAATAATACTCATAGTATTATACACTTTCAGCAGTCCCTGACCGCCGAATCCTACTGCCATAGCAATGGATTCGATTAAAGCCAGAGCAACTGTAATATAACGGGTGTATTCTGCAATCTTTTTTCTTCCGTCTTCTCCATCTTTTTGCATCTCCTCCAGCTTCGGAATCGCAATGGTCAGAAGCTGCATAATGATAGAAGATGTAATATATGGGGTGATGCTCAGGGCGAATACTGACATATTGGTAAATGAACTACCAGTCATGGCATTGAAAAAACCAAAAGCGTCATTATTCTGCTGAGCAAAAAAGTTCTTGAAAAAGCCTGTTTCAACTCCTGGAATCGGTAATTGAGAACCGAATCTGATAACCACCAGCATCATGAACGTATACAGAAGTTTCTTTCTGATGTCCTTGATCTTGAATGCATTACGGAGTGTTTTTAACATATTAGATCACCTCGCAGGTTCCACCTAAAGCTTCGATTTTGGTCTTAGCGCCTTCGCTGAAAGCATCTACCTTTACTGTAAGCTTTTTGGTTAATTCTCCGTTTCCTAGGATCTTAACGCCATCGCGGGGATTCTTAACTACACCGCTCTCTAACAGAGTTTCAACAGTAACTACTGCACCATTGTCAAACTTCTCTAATTCATGAACATTGATCCCAACAATAACTTTTGTATTTCTATTGGTAAAGCCTCTTTTAGGAATACGTCTGTATAAAGGCATCTGACCGCCTTCGAAACCTAGTCTAGGAGCACCTGAACGTGCTTTCTGTCCTTTATGGCCCTTACCGGCTGTTTTGCCGTTACCTGAACCATGTCCACGGCCTCTTCTGAAATTGTCACTGTGTTTAGAACCTTCAGCAGGCTGTAAATTTGATAAATCCATCGTTGCACCTCCTTACTGTTTTTTCTTATACTTCTTCAACTTTTACTAAATGTCTAACATTTTGGATCATGCCTCTTACTGCGTTGTTATCTGGCATCTCAACTGTCTTATAGAGTTTTCTCAAACCTAAAGCTTCTACAGTTGCTTTATGCTTAGGAACAGCGCCGATCGGGGATTTTACCAATGTGATTTTTAATTTATCTGCCATTTTTCATTATCCTCCTTAGCCTAAAATCTCTTCTACAGATTTGCCGCGAAGTCTTGCAACTTCCTCAGGAGTTTTTAACTGAGTTAATCCCTGGATTGTAGCTAAAACTACGTTAGTTTTATTGTTGGAACCTAAGGATTTTGTACGGATATTTCTGATACCTGCAAGCTCTACTACTGCACGAACAGGACCACCGGCAATTGCACCTGTACCTTCAGGAGCTCTCTTAAGCAGAACGGAAGCACTTCCGAATCTACCTGTTAAATCATGAGGAATACTGTTGTTCTCATCCATAGGAATGGTAACCATATTCTTCACTGCAGCCTCTTTTGCTTTACGAATTGCTTCTGGAACTTCTCCGGCTTTACCAAGGCCAGCACCTACATGACCATTGCCATCACCTACGACTACTAAAGCAGAGAATCTCATGGTACGTCCACCTTTTACGGTTTTTGCTACACGTTTGATAGCAACTACTCTGTCGTTTAATTCCATTTGACTTGAATCAATAAAAGTACGTTTCACGTTGTCATTCTCCTCTCTATTAGAATTCCAGACCAGCTTCTCTTGCTGCGTCTGCTAATGCCTGAACTTTACCCTGATATATGAAACCGCCTCTATCAAAGACAACTTCTTTAATCCCTTTTTCAAGAGCTTTTTTGGCAATTACGGTACCTACATATGCTGCGGCATCAACGTCGTTAGTTTTCTTTAATTCAGCTTTTACATCTTTCTCAACTGTAGATGCAGCGACTAAAGTTTTACCAACTGTATCGTCAATAATTTGAGCATACATATGATTATTACTTCTAAATACAGCTAAACGTGGTCTTTCTGCAGTGCCTGCAAAACGATTACGTAATCTGTTGTGTTTTTTAACACGAACTTCGCTTCTTGACTGTTTGTTAACCATCTTTACACTCTCCTTAATTATTTCTTACCAGTCTTACCAACTTTACGTCTGATAACTTCGTCAGCATACTTAATACCTTTGCCCTTATAAGGCTCAGGTCTTCTCTTGTCTCTGATTTCAGCAGCGTACTGGCCAACTTTTTCTTTATCGATACCTTTAATAATGATGACGTTCTGTCCTTCCATTGTGGACTCAACACCGTCAGGATCTTCCATCTCAACCGGATGAGAATATCCCAGAGAAAGAACCAGTTTCTTACCCTGCTTTGATGCTCTGTAACCTACACCATTGATTTCCAGTTTCTTCTCATAACCATCGGTAACACCAACGATCATGTTATTAATTAATGTTCTTGTAAGACCGTGAAGAGATTTCATCTTCTTTAAATCGTTAGGTCTTGTAACGACAATACTTCCATCTTCTTCTTTAATAGTAAGTTCAGATGGTAAAACTCTCTCAAGAGTTCCCTTAGGACCTTTTACAGTCACTTTATTATTTTCTGCGATTGAAACAGTTACGCCTGCTGGAATCGCGATAGGCATTCTTCCAATACGTGACATGCCGTATACCTCCTTAAATTTTCGGAAGGATCCTGTGATCCTTCTGTTTTCAGATGCTTTTAAATACCTACCATACAAATGCTAATACTTCTCCGCCAACGCCTAACTGACGAGCTGCCTTGTCAGTAATAACGCCCTGGTTTGTAGAAATAATAGCGATTCCTAAACCGCCGAGTACTTTAGGTAACTCCTCCTTGTTTGCGTATACACGTAAACCTGGTTTGGAGATTCTCTTAATACCTGTAATGATTTTTTCGTTTTTGTCCTTGCCGTATTTTAAGGTGATTCTAATTGACTGGAATGCACCGTCTTCTACAACGTCAAATTTCTTAACGTAACCCTCTTTCACAAGGATATCAGCAATAGCCAATTTCATCTTGGATGAAGGTATATCTACTGTATCATGTTTAGCAGTATTGGCATTACGGATTCTCGTAAGCATATCTGCAATTGGATCGCTCATTGTCATTTTGAATTGCCTCCTTCCTAATTTTTACCAGCTTGCTTTCTTAACGCCTGGGATCTGACCTTTATATGCTAATTCACGGAAGCAGATTCTGCAAACACCGTATTTTCTTAAATAAGCATGTGGACGACCACAGATTCTGCAACGATTGTATTCTCTTGTTGAGAATTTTGCAGGTCTCTGCTGTTTGATCTTCATTGAAGTCTTAGCCATGGATTATTCCTCCTACTATTTTGCAAATGGCATATTGAATAATGTCAAAAGTTCACGGGCTTCTTCGTCTGTCTTAGCGGTAGTAACAAAGATAATGTCCATACCTCTAACCTTGTCAACTTTATCGTATTCAATTTCAGGGAAAATAAGCTGCTCTTTAACACCAAGAGCAAAGTTTCCTCTGCCATCAAATGCGTTAGGGTTAACACCTCTAAAGTCACGTACTCGTGGTAATGCAAGATTGATCAGACGATCAGCAAACTCATACATTCTCTCGCCACGTAAGGTAACCTTACATCCGATTGCCATGCCTTCTCTGAGTTTGAAGTTAGCAACTGATTTTTTAGCCTTTGTTAAGACAGCCTTCTGACCGGAGATGATTTCTAAATCTCTAACTGCAGAGTCTAAAATCTTGGCATTTTCCTTTGCTTCGCCAACACCCATGTTGATGACGATTTTATTTAATTTCGGAACTTCCATTGCGTTCTTATATCCGAATTTCTTAATCATAGCTTCTACGATCTCGCTCTGATATGTTTCTTTTAATCTAGCCAATTTTATTCCTCCTCTCCGAATTAATCGATTACTTTACCTGTTGACTTAGCAACACGTACTTTTTTGCCGTCTTTTACTTCAAAGCCAACTCTTGTTGCTTTTCCGTCAACAACCAGCATTACATTGGAGATATCAAGTGCAGCTTCTCTCTGAACGATTCCGCCCTGAGGATTGCCTGCGCCTGGTTTCATATGCTTTGTAATCATGTTGCAGCCTTCAACCAGCACTTTGTTGGTCTTTGTATCTACATGAAGAACCTTGCCTTGTTTATCTTTATCTTTACCTGTGATAACCTTTACCAGGTCATCTCTTTTAATTTTATGCACAGTCAGACACCTCCTTATAATACTTCGGGAGCCAGGGAAACAATTTTCATGAACTGTTTCTCTCTGAGTTCTCTGGCAACCGGTCCAAAGATACGAGTTCCTTTTGGAGTCTTGTCATCTTTGATAATTACTGCAGCGTTCTCGTCGAACTTTATATAAGAACCGTCTTTACGACGTGCGCCCTTAACGGTACGTACTACAACGGCCTTAACAACATCGCCCTTTTTTACAACTCCGCCTGGTGTTGCATCTTTGACGGTGGCAACGATTATATCACCAATATTAGCATATCTTCTTGTAGAGCCGCCCACAACGCGGATACAAAGTAATTCTTTCGCACCGGTATTATCGGCAACTCTTAATCTGCTTTCCTGCTGAATCATGCCTGTTACTCCTTCCTGGAAATAATTTATTTCGCTCTTTCAAGAATTTCCACAAGTCTCCATCTTTTGTCTTTGGACAACGGTCTTGTTTCCATTACTTTTACTGTATCGCCCATATTACATTCGTTGTTTTCATCATGAGCTTTTAACTTATAAGTTCTTTTAACGATCTTACCGTATAATGGGTGTTCTACACGATGCTCGATAGCAACAACCACGGTTTTATCCATCTTATTGCTTACAACCTTACCAGTACGGGTTTTTCTAAGATTTCTTTCCACGTTAGATTTACTCCTTTCAGGATATCTATTTATTCCATAAGTTTACACACAGTCGTGTGTGTCATGTTTTGTAAAAATACTCACTGCTTAAGCCAGTTTAGCCTTCTCTGTAATAACAGTCTGAATTCTGGCGATGTTCTTACGAACCTCTGTGATTCTGCTTGTATTGTCCAGCTGATTTGTTGCATTCTGGAATCTCAAGTTAAACAGTTCTTTCTTAGCAGCTACTAATTCTGTGTTCAGCTCTGCGGCTGATTTTGCTTTTAATTCTTCAACATACTTATTAGTTTTCACTGTTATCACCGCCTTCTAAATCTGCTTTAGCAGCAATCTTACATCTGCAAGGTAACTTATGCATAGCAAGACGTAAAGCTTCACGTGCTGTTTCTTCAGGTACTCCAGCGATCTCAAATAATACACGGCCCGGCTTAACTACTGCTACCCAGTACTCCAGAGCGCCCTTACCGGAACCCATACGGGTTTCTGCTGGCTTTGATGTTACAGGTTTATCAGGGAAAATCTTAATCCAGACTTTACCACCACGCTTAATATAACGGGTCATGGCAACACGGGCTGCCTCAATCTGATTTGATTTGATCCAACATGGGTCTAAAGCGACTAAACCGTACTCACCATTGCTGATAGTATTGCCTCTTAAAGCCTTACCAGCCAGAGAGCCACGGAACTGTTTACGACGCTTAACTCTTTTAGGCATTAACATTATTTTCCGCTCCCTTCCTTATTTCCTTTAGTAGGAAGTACTTCACCTTTGTAGATCCAAACCTTAACGCCGATCTTACCAAAGGTTGTATTCGCTTCAGCGAATCCATAGTCAATATCTGCTCTTAATGTCTGTAACGGAATGGTTCCTTCGCTGTAGAACTCTGTACGAGCCATATCAGCACCGCCAACACGGCCTGCTACTGCAGTCTTAATACCCTTAATGCCAGACTTCATGGAACGACCCATGGTAGACTTCATAGCACGTCTGAAGGATACACGATTCTCTAACTGCTGTGCAATAGATTCTGCTACTAACTGAGCATCTTTATCTGGTCTCTTGATTTCCTTAATGTCTACGAATAATTTCTTATCTGTAAGCTTGGAAACTTCAGCTTTTAATTTCTCAATTTCAGATCCGCCTCTGCCGATTACAACACCAGGCTTAGCTGTATGAATAATAATTTTAACACGGTCAGAAGCTCTTTCGATTTCGATGTTAGATATACCAGCACTGTATAATTTCTTTTTAATGAACTTTCTGATATTGTAGTCTTCAACTAAGTTATCTGCAAAATCAGCTTCAGCATACCATTTTGAGTCCCAGTCTTTAATAACACCGACTCTTAAGCCGTGTGGATTAACTTTCTGTCCCATTATTTGCCTCCTTATCTTTCATTAAGCACGATGGTTAAGTGGCTCATTCTCTTCTCGATTCTATAAGCGCGTCCCTGTGCTCTCGGTTTAACTCTCTTCATTGTTGGTCCCTTGTTTGCAAAACACTCTTCAACGTAGAGATTTGCAGGGTCCATACCGTTATTGTTCTCAGCATTAGCAATTGCTGATTTTAATAACTTCTCTATTAAAGTAGAAGCATATCTGGGATTGTAAGTTACAATACCAAGTGCTGTCTGCACGTCTTTGCCTCTGATGGCATCTAATACGAAGCATGCTTTCTGAACAGAAACTCTAGCGTAAGATAACTTAGCTGTTGGTCTTGTGTCCTTCTGAGCATTTCTTTCTCTCTTTATCTGACTTCTATGTCCTTTAGCCATTGGTGAAACCTCCTTTCAATCCTCGATCTATTACTTGCGGCCAGACTTCTTCTCGTCTTTTCCATGACCTCTGTAGGTTCTGGTAGCAACGAATTCTCCAAGTTTATGTCCAACCATATCTTCTGTAACATATACCGGAACGTGTTTTCTGCCGTCGTGAACTGCTATTGTATGTCCAAGCATCTGCGGGAAGATTGTAGAACGACGAGACCAGGTCTTAATTACCTGCTTCTGTCCTGCTGCATTCTGAGCATCTACTTTCTTCAGTAAAGACGCATCTGCAAATGGTCCTTTTTTAAGTGAGCGAGCCATAGGTTCTAACCTCCTTCAATTATTTAATGGTCCTTCCATCTCTTCTTCTAACGATTAACTTGTTAGACTGTTTGTTTTTCTTTCTTGTCTTTAAGCCAAGTGCCGGTTTGCCCCATGGTGTACTTGGACCTGGACGACCGATACCAGTCTTACCTTCACCACCACCGTGTGGATGGTCATTAGGGTTCATAACAGAACCACGTACAGTAGGTCTAAAGCCCATGTGACGTTTTCTACCAGCTTTACCGATTGTGATCAGGCTGTGATCGCCGTTACCAACAACACCGATAGTAGCTCTACAGTTGATAGGAACCATTCTCATCTCTCCGGAAGGTAAACGAAGTGTTGCATATTTTCCTTCTTTTGCCATTAACTGAGCACTGTTGCCAGCAGAACGAACTAACTGACCGCCCTTACCTGGGTAAAGCTCAATGTTGTGTACCTGAGCACCAACAGGAATATGGCTTAATGGCATACAGTTACCAATCTTAGCCTCTGCTGTGATACCGCTCATAACCTTCATGCCATCTGTTAAACCAGCTGGAGCAAGGATATATGCTTTTGTACCGTCTTTGTAGCAGATTAATGCGATATTGGCTGTTCTGTTTGGATCATACTCGATTCCGATTACTGTTGCTGGAATTCCGTCTTTGCCATTTCTCTTGAAGTCAATGTTTCTATATTTTCTCTTAGCACCGCCTCCGCGATGTCTAACAGTGATCTTACCCTGATTATTACGACCAGCTGTTCTTGCTACTGTGTAGCTGATTAAAGACTTCTCTGGAGTTGTCTTGGTGATCTCTGAGAAATCAGAACCGGTCATATGTCTTCTGGAAGGGGTATATGGGGTATATTTTTTAATTCCCATGTTGTAACTCTCCTTTCAACGCCGCCTGGCGTTTCATGTTATCGTGATATAATGTTCATCACATAGTCTTCGCTGCTTGCACAGCGGTACAATCATCTGATGAAGCTGCTGCTTCTAATGATGATTACAGGCCTTCAAAGATCTCGATGTCTTTGCTGTCAGCTGTTAACTGAACAATTGCCTTTTTTGTCTTAGCTGTCTTACCGAAGGTTGTGCCTCTTCTCTTAGTCTTGCCTTCTAAGTTCATTGTGTTTACAGTCTGAACCTTGGTGCCTGGGAACATCTTCTCAACAGCATCTTTAATCATAGCTTTATTAGCATCTGTGTGAACTAAGAATGTGTACTTTTTGGACGCCATAGCGTTCATGCTCTTCTCAGTTACCACAGGCTTCTGAATTACATCATAATATTTAATATCTGCCATTATGCGTACACCTCCTCGATTGCTGCAACAGCAGTCTTGGTAGCAACAACTGTGTTGTACTTTAAGATATCATATACATTGATTGTGTTAGCGGAAGCAGCCTTAACAGCAGGAATGTTTCTAGCGGATAATACTGCGTTTGTGCTGTCCTCACCAACGATAACCAAAGCCTTGGATACCTTTAAGTTATTTAAAACGGTCTGGAACTTCTTTGTTTTGATCTCATCAAACTTTAACTCATCTACAACGATGAACTTATTGTCGTTCACTCTGCTTGTAAGAGCGGATTTCAGAGCAAGTCTTCTTTCCTTCTTGTTCAGTTTGATTGTGTAATCTCTTGGAGCTGGAGCAAATACTACTCCGCCGCCTGTCCACTGTGGAGCTCTTGTTGAACCCTGTCTTGCATGACCGGTTCCTTTCTGTTTCCAAGGTTTTCTTCCACCACCGGCTACTTCAGAACGAGTCTTAGCCTTCTGTGTTCCCTGGCGCTTATTAGCGAGCTGGCTTACAACTGCTAAGTGTACAAGGTGTTCATTAACATTCACACCAAACACTGCATCGTTTAACTCTAATGTGCCAACTTCTTTACCTTCCATATTGTAAACAGATACGTTTGCCATCTGTGTGTTCCTCCTTTCTTATAAAAGCATTAGTTCTCTGCTTTTACTGTTTCCTTGATTGTTACTAAAGACTTCTTTGGTCCTGGTACAGCGCCCTTAACCAAAATCAGGTTGTTTTCTGCATCAACCTTAACGATTTCCAGGTTCTGAATGGTAACTCTCTTGTTACCCATCTGTCCTGGCATCTTCTTACCTTTGAAAACCTTGCTTGGATCAGAAGCTGAACCACTGGAACCCTGATGACGATGGAACTTGGAACCATGAGCCATAGGTCCTCTGGAAAAACCGTGTCTCTTAATAGCACCCTGGAAACCTTTACCTTTGGAGATTGCGGTTGCATCAATCTTATCGCCTGCTGCGAAGATCTCAGCTTTGATTTCGTCTTTTACAGAATACTCGGAAGCATTCTCAAGCTTAAATTCTCTTACGTATCTCTTGTAAGATACACCAGCCTTATCAAAATGGCCCTTAACAGGTTTGCTTACCAGTTTTGCTCTCTTATCAACAAAACCTACCTGTACTGCACTGTAACCATCGTTGTCAACTGTCTTAACCTGTGTTACTACACAAGGTCCAGCCTGAAGAACGGTTACTGGAGTTAATACTCCGTTTTCGTTGAAGATCTGTGTCATTCCGACTTTAGTAGCTAAAATAGCCTTCTTCATGTTTCTACCTCCTGTTTGTTAATTCTACAGCGGATTGCTTGCGCAATCATCCTAGAACAGCCCAATATACGTGGAACACTATGACTCTACCTGGTAGAGATGTTGATTCCTTACAGGAAAAGTGTTGCTTCTATATTAAAACCCTTCAGGATCTTACTTAGCTTTGTTTCTTGTGATGAAGATTATTTGTTCTTCATCTTGATATCAATGTAAACACCTGCTGGCATTTCCAGTCTGGATAATGCATCAACTGTCTTTTGACTTGGTGTGATGATATCAATCAGTCTCTTATGAGTTCTCTGCTCGAACTGCTCTCTGGAATCTTTGTACTTGTGAACTGCACGTAAGATTGTTACCACTTCTTTCTTAGTTGGTAACGGCACTGGTCCACTCACCTGAGATCCTGTTTTCTTAACAGTGTCGATGATTTTGCTGGCTGACTGATCTACTAACTGATGATCGTATGCCTTTAATGTGATTCTCATTACTTGACTTGCCATAAAAAAAGTCGCCTCCTTTTCGCACTTTGTAGAAGTACGACAAGCGGTGACTGTACACGTTCCCGTGTGTGTCCTCAGGACTACACACTGATTTTCTGTTATTATTAACAGAAGTCTTTAATTGTACAGTGACTTGTCGCCAGTTTCCTAACTTGACATTCGCTCCACGGAAAACCTGCTTATTAAGCAGCAACCTCACGCTTCAACGCTATCATGCCACAGCCTTTAGATAATAGCATACTTTTTTTTACTTTGCAAGCACTTTTTTCAAAAAAATAGCGCAGAAACTAAATTAATGGTTTCTGCGCTAATTTCTATGTATTTTAATAATTATCCCAGATAGGCTCAGCTGCTTCTCTGTAGGTTCCTGAGGCGTTCTCTTCATTAACCTTTAACAGAGTACCTGTGGAGCTGGTCTTATATTTCGTACCATCTGCGTCCTTTACAGTAGTATTCTTAGCAATTTTGCCGTTGCTGTTAACAACATAGGTAGTATATCCGCTGCCTGTGGGAATGCTGACAGGCTGATACTTACTTCCCTCTTCAGCTACCTGAAGTTTACCCTTATAATAGAGGTAACTATCTTTCACACCGGTATATCCCCGTCCGCTGTCACTAAAGTAGAATGTTGTCTCACTGCCATCACCTTCAGTAATCTTAATTTTACCCTTCTGCATGGTGCTGGTTTTCTTATCACCAAAATAATAGGCAGTGTAATCTTCGGTGCTTCCGATTCTCACCTTCTGTAATCCATAGACCGGATTACCAAGGTTATTAAACATATAGGTCTTATTATTAATTTTAATCAGATCCTGGGTACTTCCTTCCCCTTCCTTGGGACCGGCCTTAGGAGTGCCGTTGTTGGAGAAATAGAACCACTCCACCTCATACTCATATCCCTCAATATCACTGGGAGGTTCAATGGAATACCAACCTGTTCGAAGCTTACCATTACTATCATAGTACTTGTAATTCTGAATATCATATTGAGCATTGCTCACTCCGACTTCCTTCCAGCCGGTCTGAAGAGCACCATCTGAATCAAAACAATAAGCAACGCCATTGATCTTATAATTTCCATATTCTCCCTGACTATCCTTTGGTACATACTTCTTTCCATTATCATTGAAGTAATACCACTTCTTACCATCATCATCCTCATCACCAGGTGTGATATAGTCAGGATCATAATCGCTGTCAGGAGGAATCAGCTGCTGCCAGCCGGTACGCATCACACCATCACTGCCTGTGTAATACATATTATCTAAAACCCAGCCAGTCTGCATCTCGCCGTTTTCATCAAAATAATACCACTTATTATTAATCTTGGACCAGTTCTCCATAATTGCCTTACCGCTGCTTCCAAAATAATACCACTTATAATCAGAACTTCCGGAATCGGCAAACTTCATCCACTTATCTGTAACTAAAATACCGTTGGAATCCATATAATAGGTGTTATCAACCCAACTGTTAACAGCCATCTCTCCACTGCCGTTTAAATAACGCCATAGGTTGTCCGCACCTTTTTTCCAAACATTGGTTACTTTATAACCACTCGAATCATAATAAACCCAGGTATTGCCGGACTGAGACCAGCCCTCTGCTGCCCAGGCACTGATAGACGCTGTACCTAACGTCATCATGGCCGCCATAGCAAGCACAATGAGACCCTTCTTCTTCATATTGTCACTCCTTACAAGTATTTCCATTTATACTATGGATCTATTGTAGCAATTTATTGAAAAATATTCAACCTATTTTATCTTTCGATTATATTACAAATTTCCAACGCTCGCATCTTAAGGCTTTACTTGACGCTTCCCCCCGCTATCCCTTATAATCATAGAATCATGAGTTTAAATAATTGCTATAAGTTTTATAGAAGAAAGGTCGGTAATTACCATGTGGATTGCAGATGGTTGGAAGGATTATGAAGTTATAGATTGTTCAGAAGGAGAAAAACTGGAGAGATGGGGAAGTTATCTTCTGGTTCGGCCAGACCCACAGGTGATCTGGTCCACTCCAAAAACCGAAAAGGACTGGAAGAAAATGAATGGTCATTATCACCGCAGCGCCAAAGGCGGAGGTGAATGGGAGTTTTTTGATCTTCCTGAACAGTGGACCATTTCTTATAAGTCCCTAACCTTTAATCTAAAGCCCTTCAGTTTTAAGCATACAGGGCTTTTCCCGGAACAGGCAGCTAACTGGGATTGGTTTGGTGATAAGATCCGCAAGGCAGGAAGACCGGTGAAGGTCTTAAATCTTTTTGCCTATACAGGAGGAGCCACTCTTGCAGCCGCTGCCGCCGGAGCTTCTGTCACCCATGTTGATGCTTCCAAGGGTATGGTTGCATGGGCAAAGGAGAATGCCAGATCCTCTGGTTTAGAACAGGCACCTATCCGATGGATTGTAGATGACTGCGTTAAGTTTGTAGAGCGTGAGATTCGAAGAGGCAATCATTACGATGCCGTCATTATGGACCCCCCTTCTTATGGAAGAGGCCCAAAGGGTGAGATTTGGAAAATTGAAGATGCCATCCACCCTCTGGTACAGCTATGTGCACAGCTTCTGTCAGACAAGCCACTATTTTTCCTTATTAACTCTTATACTACCGGTCTTGCTCCTGCTGTTCTCAGCTACATGCTGGCAGTAGAGATTGGAGCAAAGCACAAAGGAACTGTGTGTTCCGAGGAAGTGGGACTGCCTGTTACTAAAACAGGTCTTGTTCTTCCCTGTGGTGCTTCCGGCAGATGGTGGAGCGAGAGTTAGATATAGAATTCTCTAACGCCCTCCATTTAACAGACCCCAGATGGTGGGAACTGTTTTTTTCATCATTCGGCCAATCAGATGGCTGAATACCACTACGAATAAAGGCATAAATAGAAAAATAACCAAGGGTATCACCGGAACAGGCGGGAGCAGGAATGCTCCCGTTTTATTAATTAAACGAACAATTGCAAAATGAGAGGCATACAGGAAAAAATTGTTCTTCATCCATTCCCTGGCTTCCGGCAGCCTTTGTTCCGGAACTGCCAGCCACAAACCAATAGGTACCAGTAGGCGCAGCAAAACGGTTGCTGCTGCTATCTCTCCCTTACCTGATCCTGGAAGATCTATTCCACCTGCAAGTATTCCAAGGACTAACAGAACAATGCCTGTGGCGCACCTCTTTTTGCTCCATATGCTTTCCGCAATACTTTTTCCCCATATAGCTGCATAGGCAGCTGCAGAAAAATAAAGGCATGCATCCAGATTTAGAAAAGGCAGAGAAACACCTATATCAATCATCAGAAACAGACTCACAAGAAACAGCAGACCTAACCAGATGCGTTTCATGATCAGGAATATAACAGGTGCCAGTATAATGAGCAATATCATCTGATAAAGATACCAAAACACATAATTATATCTATAGTTCAACACTGCATCTGCTGCAGCCACAATGGAAAAGGGAATAATTCCCTTTCCAATAATATCTTTCAATACAGGAATACGGCTTCCTGCCACATATCCTATATAATAAAGCAGATTCCATACAATATAAGGCACCAGAATGCTCTTTATTCTGGAATTCCATTTCTGCCACAGGTATCTCAGAGAAAAATTACGAAAAAACAGGTAAGAAGAAATCAGGAAGAAACCAGGAACTGCTATCTGAGCAATCTTGCCCCCCAGAAACCGCTCCATGATATCTAATTTATAAGACAAAGTGTTCTTGCCTAAATATAACACTGCATTATAGGAATGAACCCAAATCACCAGAACACTAAACAGAAATGTGAACCAGTGTATTTTATTGCGAAACACTTTTTCCTCCATAACTCTCCCTCCCTTCCATTTTAATATCTATTCTATCATAGGATAAAAAGAACAGGCAATGTTTTCTCTCTTAAAAAATTTGTCAGAAAATATTAATCTTATATTTACATATTTTCCCTTAATTATAAGTATGGTTATGTTATAATGATTGGACATGACATCAATATTTTATTTTGCATTACAGAAGGAGAACCTTTATGACAAAATATAGAGTACCCATTGTTTCTATAACATTAGTATTTTTACTTACATTGGCCCCATTTTCGGTTTATGCCGCAGATGAAACCTTATCCACTTTTGCAATAGGGCCTGGACTTGTTAATCTTTCACCTGCAGATGAATATGCTACCTATCAGTGGGGGCTGAAGAATGACGGAGAGTTCAAGCTTGTAGAGTTAAAAGAAAAGTTTCGTTCTGTCGCCAACATCTACAACAAAAAGGAAAACGCTCATGGTCCGGGTAATTATGAATCAACAGTGACCAATGCCATTACTGGAATTGATATTAATATTAAACCTGCCTGGGATTTATATGCACAATCCGAAAACAAACGCTCTGTCATTGTAGCTGTTATTGACACTGGGATCGATTATAATCACCCAGATCTTCAGAATTCTATGTGGACAAATCCAGGCGAGGTCCCCGGAGATGGCATTGATAATGATGGAAATGGATATGTTGATGACATTTACGGCTGGAACTTTTACGAAAACAATAATCAGATATTCAAAGGAGAAGAGGACAGTCACGGAACCCATGCAGCAGGAACCATTGCAGCTTCAAGAGGTAATTTTGGAATTACCGGCATTGCAGATAATCAGTACGTTAAAATCATGTCACTAAAAGCTTTAGGTGGCAGCAATGGTACAGGATCTCCTGCGGCTGTCATTGAGGCAGTCCGCTATGCAGAGGCAAATGGAGCTTCCATCTGCAACCTGAGCATGGGGACTCTTGGGCATAACGAGGAATTAGCCCAGATAATCCAGAATTCCAAGATGCTATTTGTTGTAGCCTGCGGAAATGGCACTGCAGCAGGAATCGGCTTTAACACAGACAGATATCCTGTATATCCAGCCTCCTATCCCTATGATAATGTAATATCAGTAGCCAATCTTCTATTTAACGGCACACTGAGCAAGGATTCCAATTTCGGACCTGTAAGTGTTGATATCGCTGCTCCTGGATGCTATATACTAAGCACCATTCCTGATAATGGATATGGATTTATGAGCGGAACCTCCATGGCTGCGCCTATGGTCACCGGTGTGGCAGCTATGCTTTATTCCTATCAGCCTGATCTATCTCTTCTTCAGGTGAAACAAATCCTCTTAGATTCCAGCCGAAAACTGGATGGCTTAAATGGCTGGCTGGTCAGCAATGGCATGTTAGATGCCTATGCCGCCCTGACATGGAACCAGAACTAAATAAAAAATCTAAAAACCGCAGCTTCAGATTATAAAACATCTGAAACTGCGGTTCTCTTATATCATTTTTTCTCAAATCTGCTCCATTTGAAATTAGGAACTACATCTGACCAGTTTTGAATACCAATTATAGGTTTTGCAAACTCAGTAGCTTCAAGAGTATAATTCTTTTTATCGATATCACGGAATACCTGCCAGATCTTACGTCTCTTGGTTGCAACAATATTCTCTCCATTGTTCATGGAACATTCCCACAATCCGAAGGAAAGTCCGCTTCTCACCTCTACAGGTGCATCTACCTGACGGCTTAGAATATAAGCATCAATATGAGGATTGCTGTCTACCAGATAATAGGAATATGCATAGGCTGCTGCCTGAATCTGTGAAACATCACCTCTGGTTAAGCTGGTGCCTGTAAATCCCTGTTCTGTCAGAATAATGGGGCGCACCTGCCCGCCTGCAGTTTTGAGAGAATCCTGTGCCATATAATCTGTCAGGATACTTAAGTTCTGAAAGTTAATAACAGGAGAATTATAATCATAGGTAATAAGTCCTGTGTTTTCATCATCCCAGAATTCCGGTTCTGTCATAGGCGCAGGATATGGATGATATGAAAGCCCCCATTCCATCTGTCCCTGTTCCTTACAAATCCGATTGAAGGTATCAACAATTCCCTTACCTGTATACTTCACCTTATTATCATAATCAGTGTTCCAGTTATAATCCAATGAGAAATAAACTCTGTCACTTGCACTGGTGCTCTTAATTGCTGTATAGAATACACGGAATGCATTCTGATAAGCCTGAACATAGCTGTCAATATCCCATGCACCTGTATAGTTCCACTGCTGATTATTGATTTCATTACCGATGATCCAGTTAGAAATTTTACCCTGATATCCATTAGAACCATCATATCTCTCAGCAAGGAAAGAAGCAATAGCTCTGGTTTCATCAAAGCCTTCCTTAGTTGCTGTATTAAAAAGATAATAGAAAGCTGTAGAAGACTTCTTAGTTCCTGGATAAATCAGGTTTGGAGTATTATCATTCCAGCCATTTAAGATGATAGCAGTTACTGTCATGCCTTTTCCAGAAAATGCACTGATTGTTTTATCATATCCGGCAATAATGTTCTTATCAAAATGATAGGTTTTCCCCTCAAATTGATAGTCGATTCCCTGTCCTAAAATCTGATGGAAAGCAATATTAACTGCAACATGCTTTACACCTAAATCAAAGGCATCTGCCAGCATATTAAGCTCAATATTAAGTCCCTTCTTAGTTAAAGGATCAACAAAAGCCTGGGTATTCTTAGCTATAAGCTCCGGATTGGTAACATATTGATGATTACTGATCTCAATATACTTAGTTCCATCCCATACTGCCAATACAAACTTGCTGTAAAGCTTATCCTCAGCAGTGTTATGGTTAAGAGGCAATGTAAAGCTTAAGGAATCTGACAATGCAGCTGAACCAGCATAATCGGTTCTTCCTTCCAGGTTGCTCTGATATGGCTGCAGCTCCACCAGATAGATGACTCCATCTGTTCCTGTCATATCGCCGCTTGCGGTTGCTTTAATAGTTATTGTACTTTTATCAGAATTGATCAGGCAGGAATTAATAGCTGCCTGTACCTGAGGTACAAATGCCTCTTGCTGTGTCTGATCTACTGGGTTAGTAGCCCAGGCAGCAGTTGTAACTCCAAAACACATAAGAGCTGCTGCTAAAGCACCTGCTGCTCTTCTGCCTATCCTAAATCGTTTCATAATAGTATCCCTCCATGTCATGAAAATCAGGTCCTCTATCATGATACCCGTTTTACCGTTTATTTACAATAAACTTTTTATTACGTATTTATAAAAATACTTACGATTTACCACATTTTATGTTAACTGGAAAATTATAGCATTAATATACCACGAAACTATGGGCAGTCACTACATCCAGCCAGTTTTTTGTCTGCATACGATTCGTAAAAGTATCTACTGACTCCATCCCCGGATAGAAGGACATCTGATATGCTTTTTTCCAGTCCTTATAAGCAACCTCATATTCAAAGATTTCCGGAAGCATCAGCTGACAAGCACTTACATTCTTCAGTGCTGCCTTGGTCTGTTCCCCCAACTCCTTTAAAACCTGCTCCTGGGAAATGCAGAAGGTTGAACCTCCAATTCCATACTTGGTTTCCACAGTTTTAATTGCCGGCACCATATCTCTGGCAGAGCTGCAGATCGCTCTGTCACCTGAAAGAAATACAACAGGAACTCCCATAGAAGCAGCTGTATAGCTGTTTAAAAGAAACTCACTCATGTAAGCTCCATTTAAACGAATATACTGACTGTTACCAGTTGATGTATGGCTGATTACAAATTCAGGATTGCCTGCTGCAGCATGGTAGCCAACATACAATACTGCATCAAAGGAGGAATCAAGACCAAACATCATATTATAAGGGTGTCCGCTTTTCCCTCTGATTAACGTGACATAAGCAGGCATCTTCAGCGGGTCAATGTTGGAGGCATCTCCATGACCGTCTTTTACCACAATCTCATCTGCTCCGGCTTCATGAGCTGCCTGACAGACTGCAAGAACCTCTTCTGTCATCTGCTCTGCACACGTCTGATATACTGCTTCATCTTTATGTGTTTCAGCCACAAAGCTGACACCACAGCAGCCTTCTATATCCGCACTGATAAATACCTTCATCTCCTATTCCTCCTGTTCTTTTTCTATAGTAAATAATTCTGTATATTTTTTCGAATCATAGCTATGGTTATATACAAGATATTCATAATCCCGCAGCAGTTCTGTATATGGAAAATCCTCATTTGAAGTCTCTGACCATTTATAATATACATTATTGGAATCTATACAGCCCAGTGTATGGATTACCGGAAGTTCTTCTTCCATTGACATCAGAAACTTTTCATAAGACGTCATCTCTAAGCCTGCCTGCTGTAAAAGCTCAGACCCCAGATAAAAGGCACTGATTTTATCTTTTGTTTGAGACTCAGTTTCATAATTGGTCCAGATAATAAATGGAGTTTCATACCACATAATCCGTTTGTCTCTTGGCACTTCATCACTTGACATTCCTGCGATTTCATCATAGAATTCATCTTCAAGGCTTGGCTGGTGATCCCCAAACATAACAATCATTGTAGGCTCATCACTGGCTTCAAAATAATTGATTAGATATTCAAAAGCCTCATCAGAGCGCTTCATTAAGGAAAGGAACTGATCTGCCTTGGGGTATTTTCCTTCCATGGAACCTGTCAGCCAGACTTCCTGCGGAAAGTCATCATACATAGTTTCATAGCCGCCATGATTCTGCATTGTTACATTAAACAGAAAGAGACGGTCTGTTGGATTCTTTTTTCCTTCCACCTGTTTAATAAGAGCTTCATAGTCCCCCTGATCACTAACGTAATTTCTCAGAAGTTTACTGTCTGTGTAATAGTCTTCATCTAAAAACTCATCAAATCCCATATTGGCATATGTTTCTTTACGGTTCCAGTTATCTCCCGGATATGGATGCATAGCAACCGCCTCATAGCCCTGGTCCTTTAAAGTACTGACAAGGCTGAAGGTTTCCGGCTTCACGTAAAACTGATACGCACTGATATTGTAAGGCAGATGAATCATGGAATCCCCAATGAGGAATTCAAACTCTGAATTGCTGGTCATGGAACCAAAAACAGGCATGACAAGATTGCCTTTTATGGTATTCTCTTTTAAACTGTTAAGAAAAGGAAAATATTCCTGATTGGTTTCAAATGTTCCTGCAGCCTTAAGATCTGTCAGACTCTCATTCATAATGCAGATAATGTTAACAGGGGTTGTAATATCCTCTTCTAAATCCACCTCTGAATTACTAACAAGATACACATCCTTTGCTTTAATATCATTCTCTATACGTTTTAACTGTTCATAACTATAATCATAAGGTTTTTTCTTTACAGCATATTGTAAAGAAATAGCATTAGCCCCAATAAAACCATACTCCTGAAAAGATGTGTTCAAATCCCATGTGTTGATCACATATTGTTGGGATGGCATCAAGATCCCAAAGAACCAGAAAATATAACAGACCGCAGCTGTTACAGAAGCACCTGCCCATATCAGTTTAAACTTTATTCCTTTTACTTTTCTGGGGAAAATAAAAGCCACAAGATTTATAAGAACAATTAAAACTCCTGCTATAACCATTTCCTTAGTGATTATGTATTCATAATGCCCGGAAACTGACAATGCGGTTTTCAACGCCCATATATCCCAATACATAATAGGTTGTCCTCTGAAAGACACAACAAAGGTTTCTGCCAGAGACAATATATAAAGGAGTATGGAAACTACCGGAATTGTAATTTTTGTTGTTCCTGTAATTGCAAATACCAGAAGATAGAATATGCAAATCCATCCGATATTAAGAACTGCCATAAATATTGGTATTGTAAGGAGATTCCCTGTGACATACTCAAATAAAATATATGAAATACAGGGGATCAATATAAAAAAGACCGCAGTAAATAGATTCGGTACTTGTTTTTGTATTTTTTCAATCATGTCTTTCGTCATTTATCACAAACCCTTTCTTCGCATGAATGAACCTATCGTATCATAAACAATATAGGTTTACAATAGGAAAGAATGCCCTTGTTTTCTATTATCTTTTCTTTGCTTTTCCATCTTAGATGTGTTACTATGTTAATAGTTATAAATTCTGTTTGTCTCAACACTATTATCATTCTTTTCGATATACTCAATGCAGACTGCTGTCGCAGATTATTTCCCTTAAAAGTCTTATAAGAATTCACAGTACATTTCTGTAACTAACTTTGTACTTTGATAATATAGTTAACCAGGGAGCCGATGGGGCGATCAGCTCAGCCACCTACTTTTTGAAAAGGAGGCTGGGGCTTATGTATGTTACCTATAGTGATCTTTTCACTTTTGTTACCATGCTGTGTGCTGTATGTACTTTAATTTATTTACAAAAAAAATAGCGCCCCCACCCGCAAAGTGTAGCGCTATTCTGTAGTAATACATAGACCGAGGTGGCTAGGCTTAATCTAGCTATCGGCTCTCTTGTTAACTATATTATATGGTATAACTTCACTGTTGTCAAATCAATAAATTCAAAATTATTAAGAACACCTTTTGGTTAAGTAAAATGGCGTAACTCAATTCTTATCTCCTTTGGTTATGACCCGCTTAAATGTCCTATCTGCGGGCATACTATGGAATTTCTTGAACTTTACTACAGGCACAGAGCAGTTTCTTTACAAGAATTATATAGAAAATCTATGGAGAAATACCGTTGCCGCAGTCCCTCTGTTTATTCCGTCTTTTACAAAATCTCCCAGACATGATAAAATCACTTTATCTTATTACACGGGAGGTTCCCATTTTTACTTTTGGACATGGACTAGTTTCCGTGCCCTGCCTTCGTAGGGCACTTTTTCTCTGTATTGGATAGTTCAACGAACTTTCCTAATACATCAAAAAGACCCTGAAAAAGGAGCAAGCTACTCTTCCAGGGTCTCTTTACATAAAATTAATTATTTAACGATAGTAGCTACTCTGCCTGAACCTACTGTACGTCCACCCTCACGGATAGCGAAACGAAGTCCCTGCTCCATAGCGATTGGATGAATCAGTTCAACTGTCATCTCTACGTTATCACCAGGCATACACATCTCTGTGCCAGCTGGTAATTCACAAACACCAGTTACGTCAGTTGTTCTGAAGTAGAACTGTGGTCTGTAGTTGTTGAAGAATGGTGTATGACGGCCACCCTCGTCTTTTGTTAAAACGTAAACCTGAGCTGTAAAGTTAGTATGACATGTTACAGAACCTGGTTTAACAAGACACTGTCCTCTTTCGATTTCAGTTCTCTGAACACCACGAAGTAATGCACCAATGTTATCACCAGCCTGAGCGTCGTCTAACAGCTTACGGAACATCTCGATTCCTGTAACAACAACCTTACGGGACTCTTCATGAATACCAACTAATTCAACTTCGTCAGATACGTGTAATGTACCACGCTCTACTCTACCAGTAGCAACAGTACCACGGCCTGTGATTGAGAATACGTCCTCAACTGGCATTAAGAATGGCTTGTCTGTCTCACGTACTGGGTCTGGAATGTAGGTATCTACAGCTTCCATTAATTCAAGGATTTTGTCTCCCCACTTGCTGTTTGGATCTTCAAGAGCCTTTAAAGCAGAACCCTGGATGATTGGTGTATCATCGCCTGGGAATTCATACTCTGATAACAGTTCACGAATCTCCATGTCTACTAATTCAAGTAACTCTTCATCATCAACCATATCGCACTTGTTCATGAATACTACGATGTAAGGAACGCCTACCTGACGAGAAAGCAGGATATGCTCTCTTGTCTGAGCCATAACACCATCAGTAGCAGCTACAACTAAGATAGCGCCGTCCATCTGAGCAGCACCAGTGATCATGTTCTTAACATAGTCAGCATGTCCTGGGCAGTCAACGTGAGCATAGTGTCTCTTCTCTGTCTCATACTCAACGTGAGATGTAGAAATTGTAATACCACGCTCTCTCTCTTCTGGAGCCTTATCAATCTTATCGAAATCTACTGCCTGACCTGTACCTAATCTTACATTAAGAGTCTTTGTGATAGCAGCTGTTAAAGTTGTTTTACCATGGTCAACGTGGCCAATGGTACCGATGTTACAATGTGGTTTTGTTCTTTCAAACTTAGCTTTAGCCATTTTATAACGTCCTCCTTAATATGCGCTCATTTGAGCTATAAATTTTTATGTTAGGCTGTCTTTTATTATATGCTATTTATGCACTATTTTCAAGCCTATTTCTTAGATTCCAGGCAGTTAAAACTGCCTGAAATCCTGAAAATCCGTTAGGTTTTAGTTGCCCTTCTTATCAGAAAGAACTTTTTCCTGAACACTCTTTGGAACTGGCTCATACTTCTCAAAGAACATAGAGTAGTTACCACGTCCCTGTGTTCTGGAACGTAAATCTGTTGCATAGCCGAACATCTCTGCTAAAGGAACGTAAGCCTTTACCAGCTTACCGCCGCCTAAATCCTCCATACCTTCGATACGGCCACGTCTGGAGTTAATATCTCCGATAACGTCACCCATATAATCTTCAGGCATAGTTACTTCAACCTTCATAATAGGCTCAAGAAGGATAGCGCCGCCCTTATTCATAGCATCTTTGAATGCCATAGAACCTGCGATGTGGAATGCCATTTCACTGGAATCGACCTCATGGTAGGAACCATCGTATACGTTAGCCTTTACACCCAGCACTGGGAATCCACCCAGAATACCGGTTTTAGAAGCTTCCTCGATACCTGCGCCAACAGCTGGAATATATTCCTTAGGAATAGCACCGCCGACAACAGAAGATTCGAACTTGAATGTCTCTTCGCCGTTTGGATCCATTGGTTCAAAACGAACCTTACAGTGACCATACTGACCACGTCCACCGGACTGTTTCGCATATTTACTGTCAACTTCAACAGTTTTTGTAAATGTCTCCTTGTATGCAACCTGAGGAGCACCTACATTAGCCTCTACGTTAAACTCACGAAGCAGACGGTCTACAATGATCTCCAGATGGAGCTCGCCCATACCGGAAATAATAACCTGGCCAGTTTCCTGATTGGTCTTTGCACGGAAGGTAGGATCTTCTTCAGCAAGCTTTGCTAAAGCCTCACCCATCTTGCCCTGACCATTCTTAGTCTTAGGCTCAATAGCAATATCAATAACCGGATCTGGGAATTCCATGGACTCCAGAATAACCGGATGTTGTTCATCACAGATAGTATCACCTGTTGTTGTCAGCTTAAAACCAACAGCAGCGGCGATATCACCGGAATAAACCCTGTCTAACTCATTTCTCTTGTTGGCATGCATCTGAAGGATACGTCCAACACGCTCTTTTTTGCCCTTTGTTGCATTCAGTACGTAAGAACCGGAGTTCATAACACCTGAATAAACACGGAAGAACGCTAACTTACCAACGAATGGGTCAGTCATAATCTTAAATGCCAGAGCTGAGAATGGCTCTTCATCAGAAGAATGTCTCTCAACTTCATTGCCCTCCATATCAGTTCCCTTAATGGAAGCGATATCTGTTGGAGCTGGCATATATTCAATAACTGCATCAAGAAGCTTCTGGATTCCCTTATTTCTATATGCTGTACCACAACATACAGGAATAGCAGTACACTCACAGGTTGCTTTTCTTAATGCTTTCTTTAATCTGTCTACAGATGGTTCTTCCCCTTCCAGGTATTCCATCATCAGGTCATCATCTAATTCGCAGATCTTCTCTACTAACTCGGTACGGTAAAGCTCAGCGTCATCCTGCATATCCTCTGGGATATCGGTAACGTCGATGTTCTCACCTCTCTCGTCATTGTAGATATATGCTTTCATCTCGAATAAGTCGATGAGTCCTTTAAACTGGTCTTCAGCACCGATTGGCAGCTGAATACAGATGGTATTCTTGCCCAGACGTGTTCTGATCTGGTCAACAGCACCATGGAAGTTTGCACCCATGATATCCATCTTGTTGATGAATGCCATACGAGGTACATTGTAGGTATCAGCCTGACGCCATACGTTCTCAGACTGTGGCTCAACACCGCTCTTAGCGCAGAATACGCCGATTGCACCGTCAAGTACACGTAAGGAACGCTCAACCTCTACTGTAAAGTCAACGTGTCCTGGAGTATCAATAATGTTGATACGGTTCTCCAGAGCACCTGGCTTAGCACTGCAGTTCTCCTGCAGAGTCCAGTGGCAGGTTGTAGCCGCTGATGTGATAGTGATACCTCTCTCCTGTTCCTGCTCCATCCAGTCCATGGTTGCAGTACCTTCATGAGTATCACCAATTTTGTAGTTAACACCAGTATAATAGAGGATACGCTCTGTTAATGTTGTTTTACCAGCATCAATATGAGCCATAATACCAATATTTCTGGTTCTGTCTAATGGATATTCTCTTCCAGCCAAAGCTTTTTCCTCCTATTAGAATCTGTAATGAGCAAATGCCTTGTTCGCCTCTGCCATCTTGTGCATGTCTTCTTTTTTCTTCACAGAAGCGCCGGTGTTGTTAGCAGCATCCATAATCTCATTAGCAAGTCTCTCTTCCTGGGTCTTCTCGCCTCTCTTACGGGAGTAAAGAGTAAGCCATCTGAGAGCCAGAGTCTGTCTTCTTTCTGGTCTTACTTCCATCGGAACCTGGTATGTTGCACCGCCGACACGTTTTGCCTTAACTTCAAGTACAGGCATAATATTATTCATCGCTTCTTCGAATACTTCAACTGCTGGTTTGCCAGTTTTTTCTTCAACACGGCCGAATGCACCGTATACAATCTTCTGAGCAACACCCTTTTTACCATCTAACATAATGTTGTTGATTAACTTGGTAACAACCTTGTTATTGTAAAGTGGGTCTACTAATACGTCTCTCTTCTGAGTATGTCCTTTACGTGGCACGTTACTTCCCTCCTTAATATGGCCGCCTAATCCATAAAAGATTCTGCAGCTATTCATTAGATCTCAGGTACTCACAAACATTGAAGTTGCGTTCGCGCTCGGTTTTCTATATATATCCTGCAACCTACAGGCACAATATCATCAATCCGGCACTAGAAAATTCAAATGTGTGGCCTAATTATTATTTTTTGTCTTTTGGTCTCTTAGCACCGTATTTGGAACGAGCCTGTTTTCTGTTGGCTACGCCAGCGGTATCCAGAGTACCTCTAACAATGTGGTATCTTGTACCTGGTAAGTCTTTAACTCTACCACCACGGATTAAAACAACACTATGCTCCTGAAGGTTATGTCCTTCACCTGGAATATAGCTTGTCACTTCGATACCGTTAGAAAGACGAACTCTTGCGATTTTTCTAAGAGCAGAGTTAGGCTTCTTTGGTGTAGCAGTCTTAACAGCTGTACAAACACCTCTCTTCTGTGGTGCAGATACATTAGTTGATCTTTTCTGTAAAGAGTTGTAGCTCTTCTGAAGTGCAGGAGATCCTGACTTCTTAGCAGATGTCTGTCTTCCTTTTCTAACTAACTGGTTAAATGTTGGCATTCTTTTCACCTCCTGTGATATTGTCTGTGGTTGCTGTAATGTTCAGCTTTTTTTATGCACAAAAACATGACGCCTTTATGCACGCCTAATCATTATATACATATTGGTTTTATCTGTCAAGGTTTTTTTTATTTTTAAAATCATAAGCAAATATGCCTATTGTAAGAAGACTGACCTCAGATTAACTCTGAGGTCAGTCTTTAACTGCTATATTACCTTAAATTTGATTTTCATCAATATTTAATACTTCTTCTGCTTCGAAGAACTCTTCAGACAGGGGAATCTCATCGTCTCCCAATAAGAACACTTCTTCTTCCAGTTCTTCATCGGTATTCAGCTTTACTGTACGGTAACGTTTCATACCTGTACCTGCTGGAATTGGTTTACCAATAATAACATTTTCCTTAAGACCGATTAAGTGGTCAACCTTGCCGTTAATGGCAGCTTCAGTCAGAACCTTAGTGGTCTCCTGGAAGGAAGCGGCGGATAAGAAGGAATCAGTTGCAAGAGATGCTTTAGTAATACCAAGCATTACCTGCTTGCCTTCTGCTGGCTCTTTGCCTTCTGCAATCAGCGCTTCGTTCATGTCATTATAATCCAGAACATCCATAGAAGTTCCCGGAAGTACATCGCTGTCTCCGCTTTCTTCTATTTTAATCTTCTTAAGCATCTGTCTTACAATCATCTCAACGTGTTTATCATTGATCTCAACACCCTGGAGACGGTATACACGCTGTACTTCCTGAAGCATATAATCCTGTACAGGACGGACACCCTTGATCTTTAAGATATCATGTGGATTCACACTACCTTCTGTCAACTCATCACCAGCCTCTAATACCTGGCCTTCCTGAACACGGATTCTGGAACCATAAGGAATTAAATAAGTCTTGGAGTTGCCGGTTTCATTATCTGTAACCACAATCTCACGTTTCTTCTTCGTATCCTTAATATTAACTACACCGCCAAATTCAGTGATAATAGCAAGCCCCTTTGGCTTACGTGCCTCAAAAAGCTCCTCCACACGAGGAAGACCCTGAGTGATATCGCCGCCGGCAACACCACCTGTATGGAAGGTACGCATGGTCAGCTGTGTTCCAGGCTCACCGATGGACTGAGCAGCGATAATACCAACTGCCTCACCAACCTGAACCGGCTGTCCGGTAGCCATGTTGGCACCGTAACATTTTGCACAGACGCCCAAGTGGGATTTACAGCTTAATACGGTACGGATCTTTACAGAATCACGTCCCTGTTTCTCCAGAGCTTTCATAACAGCTGCTGCACGCTTTGGAGTACACATATGGTTAGCTTTTACGATTACCTCTCCGGTATCCGGATCTGTAATGGTTTCAGCAATAAATCTGCCTGTCAAACGTTCTTCCAGTCCTTCAATGGTTTCCTGACCATCTGTAAATGCTTTGATTTCCATAAATGGAATCTCTTTGCCTTCACAGCAGTCAATTTCACGGATAATCATATCCTGAGAAACGTCTACCAGACGTCTGGTTAAGTAACCAGAGTCAGCTGTACGAAGAGCTGTATCGGAAAGTCCTTTACGAGCACCATGAGCAGAAATAAAGTACTCCAGTACATCAAGACCTTCACGGAAGTTTGATTTAATAGGAAGTTCAATGGTGTGTCCGGTTGTATCTGCCATAAGTCCACGCATACCAGCCAGCTGCTTGATCTGCTTATCAGAACCACGGGCACCGGAGTCAGCCATCATAAAAATGTTGTTATATTTATCAAGACCTGTTAACAGATCCTGAGTTAACTGATCATCAGTCTCTTTCCAGGTGTCAATAACCTCTTTGTAACGCTCTTCTTCTGTTATAAGACCACGGCGGAAGTTCTTGGCAATCTGGTCAACAGTAGCCTGAGCATCTGCAATCAGCTTTGGCTTGCTTTCAGGTACAGTCATGTCAGAGATGGATACTGTCATAGCTGCTTTTGTGGAGTACTTGTAACCAATTGCCTTGATATCATCAAGGGTCTCAGCTGTCTGCACTGCACCATGAACATTAATAACTTTCTCCAGTATCTGTTTACACTGTTTCTTGCCAACATGGAAATCAACTTCCAGCAGCAGCTCATTGCCTTCTATAGAACGGTCCACAAAACCTAAGTCCTGAGGAACGATCTCATTGAATATGAAACGACCGATTGTAGACTCTACAGTTCCTGATTTCACAGTTCCATCAGGCATTTTCTTGGTCACTCTTGCCTTCACTCTTGAGTGAAGTGTTACAGCACCATTCTCATAAGCCAGAATTGCCTCATTAACATTATGGAACACCTTGCCTTCGCCCTTGGCACCAGGTCTTTCCTGGGTCAGATAGTAGATACCAAGAACCATATCCTGAGAAGGAACAGCTACAGGGCCGCCATCGGAAGGCTTTAATAAGTTGTTTGGTGAAAGTAACAAGAAACGGCATTCTGCCTGAGCTTCCACTGATAAAGGAAGATGAACAGCCATCTGGTCACCATCG
>DHOR01000054.1 GCA_002409995.1 Hungatella sp. UBA5385
TAGCCAAGCTGAGCCACACCCCGTAAATAAATCTCTTTTTTACTTTGCCGTCGTTCCGTGACGCAAGAGTTATTATATATGATAGGGTAAAATTTGTCAACCACTATTTTGAAAATAATTTTAGAACCATAAAAAGCTATAAAAAGGGGATTTTATGTAGAATTTTAAGAAAAAAGGTCCTGAAATGGGAGGGACCGGCAGATTCTACGAATCTGCCGGTCGAGTATGAAAAATAAAAAGTCAATGTTAAAAGGGTGGGGTTCCTTTACAATATTAAGTATAGTAGGAAATTGTGTCCGAAGTTTGACCAGGTCATAAACATTTCATAAAAATACTTAAGGAATTATAAGGTTTTTCTTTCATCAATTTATATACGGTTATATATCGGTTAAATGCACCAGTGTCCCATCCAGCAATTTAATATCTTCCTCCTGATGAGTGTTAATAATGATCAGGCGGTTTGCAGATTTTCCCTTTATATAATCAATAACTTTGAATTTTGTATCTTCATCCATACCTGTAAATGGCTCATCCATAAGAACAACATCAGAAGGGCAGACCAGTGCCCTGCATACAGCAACCCTGCGCTTCATCCCACCGCTTAAAGTAGAAACCGGTTTATAAAGCGAATCTTCAGGAAGAAGTTTACATAACTCTGAATAAACATCTTCCTTACTAACATCTGTATTATTTGGCAGTACCATAGTAATATTGTCTACAGCTGAAAACGTTTCGCATAAGCGGTTTTCCTGAAAAACAGCAGTGAAGGTATGACCTTCCATACCTTCCATAGTACCGTTGTCCGGCTGCTCCAAACCCAGGAGAATACGGAAAAATGTTGTTTTGCCAGAGCCGGAAGGTCCCATGAGACAATAGATATGGCCGGACTCAAAGGATAGATCCACCTGATTTAAAACCAGAAGCTCCTCATAGGATTTAACTATCTTTTTCACGGTCAGGTTCATAAAAGATCCCCTTCCTTTCCATTTGTTCTGTTAAAATGTTTGTCCACCGAATTGAGCAAATATAAAAACAATTTTTCACCCCCTGCACTGATCAGAATTATCACCAGTGTCCAGGCAAACAAATCAGCTGTATTTAAATAGATTTTCGCCATGTAAAGCTTTTCTCCAATGGAATGGGCGGGAACACCGATGACTTCCGCAGCAACACCTGATTTCCAGCTCATTCCTAGAGACAGCTTGCAGCCGCTGATTAAATAGGGCATAAGCGCAGGACCGTAGATATAATGTGCTTTTTTCAGCTTCCTCATTCGAAAGACAGAAGCCATTTCCAGCAGGTCTGGGTCTGTGCTTGAAAGACCGGCTATGGTGTTTACATAGATCATAGGAAAGACAACCATAAATGATATAAACACAGAAAGATTTTTAGAGCCAATCCAGATGAGAGCAAGAATTACAAATGAGGCTACAGGAACGGATTTCATAAATACCATGACAGGCTCTAACAGTTCCTTTAAAAAAGGAAAACCATAGGCAATACACCCAACCAGAATTCCAGCTATAAAAGCGGCAAGGAATCCAATGCTGATCTTCCCGAAGGAGTGAATAATGGTCCTCCAAAAGTCATAATCAGAGCCTGAACCAGCCAGCACAATCTGTTCTGCCAGCACCCTAACAACCTCAACAGGGCCTACCAGTATGATGTTATTGTGAACTGCCAGACTTGCCGCCTGCCAGAGAATAAGCCAAAATGCTATGATGCCTGCTTTGCGCAATGGAATGGACCTCCTTCGTTTTTTGAAATTGGGGTTCGACCCTTTGATACAAAGGGTCGAACCCCAATTTTAAATGCGGGAACTAATCAAATAATTCCAATTATTTAGGTAAATAGTAAAAATCATCAGTTGGAAGAGTGCCGCCTACTGTGGCCGGGTCCATATCAAAGAGGACTTTTAAGTATCCGCCCAGCATGGAAGCCATCTCTTCGCCGTCGATGTAGGTGATGCTGCAGTAAGGAATTGCTTTGGCAGCAACAGGGGCTTTTTCGATAATTCCGGCAGCAGCTACCAGTTCTGCTGCTTCTGCAACGTTTGTGTTGGCGAAATCAGCGGATTTTTTGTGTTCTGCAAGGAAGGCTGCAACTGCTTCCGGATGTTCTTCCAGTACTTCGGTTCTGCAGATTGTGACTCCGGTTACCAGACTTCCGCCTTCTTCATCAGCAACGGAATCCCATTCCTTTGTTAAGTCGAGAACCATTTGAAGGGCTTCGTTCTGAGCTATGGCTGCTGTTACAAATGGCTGGGGCAGCAGGCCTACAGCGCCTTCTGTTCCTTTTAATACAGCAGCTACCTCGGCAGCTTCTGATTTATATTCCAGTGTTACATCATCTGTGGTAAGTCCATTGGCCTGTAACAGATGCTGAAGAGCATAGTCAGGAGTGGTTCCCTTACCAGTTAAATAAACAGTTTTTCCTTTTAAATCACCAATGGTCTTAATGGAATCATCTGATGATACCACATAGAGTACTCCAAGTGTGTTGATATCAATGGCTTTTACACCCTGATTGGTCTTGTTAAATATAATAGATGCCATATTGGCCGGGACAAGGGCAATGTCTAAATCACCTTTTACCATTTTTCCCAGAAGCTCGTCAGCTGCAGTTACCATTGTAAAATCATAGGAGCCTTCTGCTTCGCCTTTTTCAGCTCTGTCCATCATATGAACCAGTCCCATGGAGGTTGGACCTTTTAATGAGCCGATTTTTAAGGTGTAATTGTCTGCTTCGGATTTGTTATCAGCAGAATCATCGGCAAGGGGTGTTTCCGCTGCAGAATCTTCTGCAGTGCCTTTGGTTTCAGCAGTTTCGGTAACAGTCTCGGAAGTTTCGGCAACAGTAGTTTCTGAAGCCGTTTCCGCAGCATTCTTTCCGCAGCCACTTAAGGCAGCAGCGGTCATGGTCAGTGCCATTAATACGGGTAGTAATTTTTTCATAATAATATCCTCACTTTCTGTTCGTTCCAGCTTGTGTGGATAAAAGTCTGCGTTGTTTTTAAAGCAAAAAACCATGCCAAAAAAGGGCATGGGAATTTCGTTTTACGCATTCTCATCGCCTTCTCCATCAGGTGAGCCTTTTGGGTTAGCACGAACACCCTCAGTATACCATTATTTCCCGTGGTTTGTCAAAATATAGATACTGAATATAAGGGATTTATGCTATAATAAAAAGATAGAGTAAATAGTGATAATTGTGAAATGAGAAAGGAGATTTATTGGTATGAATGAAGTATATGAAAAGCTGCAGGGCTGTTTAAAAAGTATTCGGGAGAAAACAGATTTTGTTCCGGAAATCGCCCTTGTTTTAGGCTCAGGTTTGGGAGAATATGCAGAGGAGATAGAAGTGGTATCTACCATTGACTATAAGGATATTGAAGGATTTCCTGTATCTACTGTACCTGGACATAAGGGCAGATTTATTTTTGGTTATGTAAATAAAGTTCCTGTTGTGATTATGCAGGGGCGTGTTCATTATTATGAAGGATACCCAATGGCAGACGTGGTGCTTCCGGCAAGGCTGATGGGGCTGATGGGAGCCAAGATTCTATTTCTCACCAATGCATCAGGCGGTGTAAATGAAGGCTATAGTGCGGGGGATTTTATGGTGATCAAAGATCATATTTCCACCTTTGTACCATCTCCGCTGTTAGGTGAGAATTTAGATGAACTGGGACCAAGATTTCCTGATATGAGCGACATTTATCGGAGAGAGCTTCGGGCTCTTATTAAGGAAGCTGCAAAACAAGAGGATATTCCGGTTCGGGAAGGTGTATATATGCAGCTGACAGGACCTGCTTATGAATCTCCTACTGAAGTGCGTATGTGCAGAACTCTGGGTGCAGATGCTGTTGGTATGAGCACTGCCTGTGAAGCCATTGCGGCAAATCATATGGGGCTTAAGGTCTGCGGCATTTCCTGTATTACCAACATGGCATGCGGCATTACAGATGAACCTTTAAGTCATACAGAAGTTCAGGAAACTGCTGACAGGGTAGCTCCTTTGTTTAAACAGCTGATTACGGCTTCTATTACTAAAATGGCTGGGAAATAAAAATCAGGAGAGGATATTTCTATGAAGAAAAGGCTGGCAGAACGAATTCATGCTTCAATGGGGAAGAAAAAACCATCTTTAGTACTGAAAAATGGTCTTGTAGTCAATGTATTTACTGCAGAGACCACCATCTGTGATGTAGCTGTTGAAGATGGATATATTGTAGGAATCGGGGATTATGACGGAGAGGAAGAAGTGGATTTAAAAGGAGCGGTGGTATGTCCGGCGCTGATTGATGGGCATATTCATCTGGAGAGCTCCATGGTAACTCCTGAGGAATTTGAAAAGGCAGTGATTCCTCATGGAACTCTGACTGTAGTCACAGACCCTCACGAGATTGCCAATGTGGCGGGGATAGAAGGAATCCGCTTTATGATGGAACGGACCAGAGACCTTACCCTTGACGTTTATTTTATGCTTCCTTCCTGTGTGCCAGCAACCGGTTTAGACGAATCAGGGGCAGTTCTCGATGCAAAAGAGCTGGAGCCTCTGTATCAGGAGAAACGTGTTCTTGGACTGGCAGAGCTGATGAATTCCTATGGAACGACTAAGGCTGATCAAGAGATTCTGGAAAAGGTGGAAGCAGCCAGAATACGTAATCTTCTCATTGATGGTCACGCGCCGGGGCTGGCAGGTAAGGCATTAAATGCCTATGTGACAGCAGGTGTTCAGTCAGACCATGAGTGTTCCCATGTTTCTGAAGCAATGGAGAAAATGAGAAGAGGTCAGTGGATTATGATTCGGGAGGGGACGGCTGCCCGGAATCTGGAAGCTTTGATGCCTCTGTTTCAGGAGCCTTACTATCACCGCTGTATGCTGGTGACCGATGATAAACATCCTGGAGATTTAATCCGTCTGGGTCATATTGATTATATAATCAGAAAAGCCATAAGCCTTGGAGCAGACCCTGTACATGCCATTATTATGGGTTCTTATAATGCTGCTGTGTATTTTGGGCTGAAGAATACAGGCGCAATTGCTCCTGGGTATAAGGCTGATCTGCTTGTGGTTTCCGATCTGCAGCACTTTACAGTGGAGCAGGTGTATAAAAACGGTAAACTGGCAGCAGAGAATGGAGTGATGAAAGCTCCTGCACCTCCCAAAACCTCTAAAAAACCCTCTTTAAAAGTATACGATTCCTTCCATTTAAATGAGATTATGCCTGAGGATTTGATAATCCGAGAAAAAGGCACTATGGAACGGGTTCTCTGCCTTACTCCGGGAGAGCTGACTACTTCAGAGCGTCTGGTTCCATGGAGGGAGAAGGAAGGATTTGCAGCAGGAGTGGATACTGCGGAGGATATTGTTAAAATGGCAGTTTTGGAGCGCCATCATGGCACAGGTCATATTGGTCTTGGATTCCTGGGAGGTTATGGACTGAAACGGGGAGCGGTGGCTACAAGCATTGCCCATGATTCCCACAACTTAATTATTGCAGGAACAAATGATGAGGATATGGCTCTGGCAGGCAACACGGTGATCAATAATAAGGGCGGTCTGGCAGTTGTTGCAGATGGAAAGGTTCTGGGAGAGCTGGCTCTTCCTATTGCAGGGCTGATGAGTGAGGAACCGGCTGAGATTGTGGATCAGAAGCTGGAAGCATTAAAAGAGGAAGGGAAAAAGCTGGGAATTGATGGGGGAATTGATCCATTTATGACTTTGTCATTTGCCAGTCTTCCGGTGATACCCAAACTGCGGCTCAATACTTATGGGCTCATTGATGTAGATAAACAGCAGATTGTGTCGGCTGTAACAGAGGAATGTACATAAAAAAGTGCAGTATATCAGTAAAAATATATTGATAAAACAATGTCATTGTGAGATAATGTGTCAAAAGGCAGAGTGATGACACTGTCGGCGAAGAAGCGGGAGAGCTGATAGAGCTTTCCCGCTGTTTTTTTATAATAACCTGGAGGGAGAATAATTCATGAAGGTAACGATTTGTATTGGGAGTGCATGCCATTTAAAAGGGTCCAGAGAAATCATTGCACAGCTGCAGAATCTGGTGAAGGAAAGACATCTGGAGAAGCAGGTGGATTTAAATGGTTCATTTTGCAGCGGTAACTGTGTCAATGGGGTTTGCGTCACCATTGATGAAAAGCTGTACTCTTTGAAACCAGAAGACACAAAGGAGTTTTTTGAAACAGAAATTCTGGGGAGGCTGTAAAAATGGCGATTATTGATTTTAAAGCTACTAAGTGCAAGCATTGTTATAAATGTGTCCGCAATTGTGAGGTCAAAGCTATTATGATCAAGGATGAGCGGGCAGAGATCATGTCTGATAAATGCATTTTATGCGGAAAATGCATGCAGGTCTGTCCACAGTCTGCCAAGACTCTTGTCAGTGATTTGGAGCTTGTAAAAGGATATATAGCATCAGGTATTCCCACAGTGGTATCCATTGCGCCCTCTTATATGGGATTGTTAAAATATAAGACCATTGGACAGGTGAATGCAGCCCTGCAGAAGCTGGGATTTGCTGATGTAAGGGAAACTGCAGAAGGTGCAGCTATGGTAACTGCCGGGTATGCCAGACTTTTAGAACAGGGGACTATGGAGAATATGATCACCACCTGTTGTCCAAGTGTCAATGATTTAATTGAGATCTATTATCCCAGCCTGATCTTTTATCTGGCTCCTGTTGATTCTCCTATGATTGCCCATGGAAAGATCCTTAAGGCAGAATTGGGACAGGAGACTAAGGTGGTATTTTTAGGACCTTGTATTGCTAAAAAACGGGAGTCTGAGGACGTTCGCCATGATAAGTATATTGATGCAGTGCTGAACTTTAATGATATCAGCACGTGGATGGAGGAAGAAGAGATTGTCATTGAAGAATGTGAGGACATTCCATTTTCTCGTATGGACCCAAAGGTAAACCGCCTTTACCCTGTGACAAACGGAGTTGTGAATTCTGTTCTTGCCACAGAGTCGAAAAAAGACGGTTACAGGAAGTTTTATGTTCATGGAAGCCGAAACTGTATTGATCTGTGTGAAAGTATGGTCCGGGGAGAGATTAAGGGCTGTTTTATAGAGATGAATATGTGTTCAGGCGGCTGTATTAAGGGACCTACTGTTAATGATGAAACCATTTCACGATTTAAGGTGAAGCTGGATATGGAAGAGACCATTGACAGAGAACCTGCCAAAAGGGAGCAGGTGGAGCCTGTGCTGGAGCAGATATCCTTTGTAAAGCATTTTAGAGACAGATCACCAAAAGACCCAATGCCTACAGATGAGCAGGTGAGGGAAATCCTTAAGATGATCGGGAAGACGAAGGCAGAGGATGAGCTGAACTGCGGCGCCTGCGGATATTCCACATGCAGGGAGAAGGCGATTGCTGTATTTCAGAAGAAGGCAGAGCTTAATATGTGTATTCCATTTATGCATGAAAAGGCAGAATCTCTGTCCAATCTGGTGATGGAGACCTCTCCTAATATCGTTCTCATTGTGGATAAAGATATGAAGATTATGGAGTATTCTGCAGTTGGGGAGAAATACTTTGGAAAGACCCGTCAGGAAGCCCTTAATATGTATCTCTATGAATTTATCGATCCTTCGGATTTTCAGTGGGTCTATGATTCCCACCAGAATATTCATGGGAAAAAAGTCAGTTATAGTGAATACCATATTTCTACCCTTCAAAATATTGTATACATAGAAAAAGAAGATGCTGTGCTTGCCACCTTTATAGATATGACAAAACAGGAAGAGCAGATGCAGCAGGAATATGAGAAGAAGCTGGATACCATTGATCTTGCCCAGAAGGTCATTCATAAGCAGATGATGGTAGCCCAGGAAATCGCAGGTCTGTTGGGAGAAACAACTGCAGAAACCAAAACAACCTTAACCAAGCTTTGCAGAACCCTGTTGGATGAAGGAAGCGAAAGTGAGGTTCGGTAATGGGAGTGACAGTTGACGTTGCATATAAAAGTCTGAACAAATTCACTGAGGTTTTATGCGGAGACAAGGTGGAGCTGCTTCAGACAGAGGATTCCAATATAATGATTCTGGCTGATGGAATGGGAAGCGGAGTGAAGGCAAACATTCTGGCAACTCTTACCTCCAAGATTCTTGGTACCATGTTTTTAAATGGTGCAACACTGGAGGAATGTGTGGAAACCATTGTGGAAACCCTTCCTGTCTGCCAGGTGCGTCAGGTGGCTTATTCCACCTTCAGCATATTGCAGGTGTTTAACAATGGAGATGCCTATCTTGTGGAATTTGACAATCCAGGGTGCATTTTCGTGCGAAATGGGGAGCTGGTGCCAATTCCCCAGAATATACGGGAAATACAGAATAAGAAAATCAATGAATACCGTTTTAAGGTGAAAAAGGGAGATGCCCTGATTCTTATGAGTGATGGTACCATTCACGCAGGGGTGGGGCAGCTTCTGAACTTTGGCTGGCTGTGGGATGATATTGCAGACTATGCAGTCCGGCAGTACAGAGTTACCATATCTGCCGCACGTCTTGCTGCTGCCATTAGCAGAGCCTGTGATGAGCTGTACCAGTTTCGTCCCGGGGATGACACAACTGTGGCAGTCATGAGGATTATAGACAGAAAACCTGTCCATCTTATGACCGGACCTGCTCAGGATGCCAAAGATGACAGGGGCATGGTAGATGATTTTATGTCAGGAGATTATACCACCAAACGGATTGTATGCGGAGGAACCAGCGCAAATATTGTATCCAGAATACTTGAAAAACCACTTAAAGTGACTCTGGACTACTATGATCCGGATATTCCGCCCATTGCTTACATAGACAGCATCGAACTGGTGACAGAGGGAGTGCTGACTTTAAACAGAGTGCTTAAGCTGTTAAAACGCTATGTGAAAAATGAAGCGGTGACAGAGGAATTTTTCCTTGAGCTGGATAAGCCCAACGGAGCTTCCATGGTGGCTAAGATGATTATAGAAGACTGTACAGAGCTTCAGCTATACGTAGGCAGAGCGATTAACAGCGCATATCAGAACCCTGGTCTGCCCTTTGATCTGGGAATCCGCCAGAATCTGGTGGAACAGTTAAAACATACAGTAGAAGAAATGGGCAAAAAAGTTTCGATTACATATTTTTAAGGGAGCATAAGGAGGCAGATCATGGTAACAAACGATGCAACATTACTTCGTATCAAACATCAGGTTTTAGATGAAGTGGCGCAGCTGGCATGGGAAGGAACACTGAAGGAGAAGAAAGAGGAAATTCCCTATAAGATCATTCCTGGTCCAAAAGCGCAGTTTCGGTGCTGTATCTATAGAGAAAGAGAGATTATACGGGAGAGAATCCGCCTTGCAGAAGGATTGTGCCCCAGCGGAAAGGACACTACCAATATTGTTCAGGTCATCAGCTCAGCATGTGAAGGCTGTCCCATTGCCCGCTATGTTGTAACAGATAACTGTCAGCTGTGTATGGGAAAAGCATGTCAGAACTCCTGTAATTTCGGAGCTATTTCCATGGGACGGGACAGAGCTTATATTGATCCGGATCAATGCAAGGAGTGCGGAAAATGCTCTCAGGCATGTCCTTATAATGCAATTGCAGATTTAACCCGTCCTTGTAAGAAAAGCTGTCCTGTAGATGCCATAACCATGGATGAGGATGGAATTGTTGTGATTGATGAGGGAAAATGCATTCAGTGCGGCGCCTGTATCCACAGCTGTCCATTTGGCGCTATTGGTTCCAAAACATTTCTTGTTGATGTAATCAATATGATTCGAGCAGGGAAACGGGTGGTTGCCATGGTTGCACCTGCTATTGAAGGTCAGCACGGACCTGATATTACCATGGCAAGCTGGAAGACCGCTCTTAAGAAAATAGGATTTGCAGATATGGTGGAGGTTGCCCTTGGCGGCGATTTAACTGCTGCTGCAGAGGCAGAGGAATGGGCAGAAGCTTATAAAGAAGGAAAGAAGATGACAACCTCCTGTTGTCCTGCTTTTGTTAATATGATAAAGCAGCACTATCCCACACTTCTTGACAATATGTCCACAACTGTTTCTCCTATGTGTGCAGTTTCCAGAATGCTGAAAGATCAGGACCCTGAGACCATCACTGTATTTATCGGCCCTTGCATTGCTAAGAAAAGTGAAACTCTTGATTTGAATATTAAGGACAACGCAGATTATGCACTGACAGTAAGTGAAGCCCGTGCTATGATGAGGGCAAAAGGCGTAGATTTAGAGCCTGAGGAAAATACCTATCAGCAGGGCTCTAAGTTTGGGAAACGTTTCGGCAACAGCGGCGGCGTAACAGAAGCAGTTTTAGAGTGTTTAAAAGAAACAGGAGAAAATGCGGATATTACAGTTATGAAGTGCAATGGTGCGGCAGAGTGTAAGAAGGCATTAATGATGCTGAAAGTTGGCAGACTTCCTAATGATTTTATTGAGGGAATGATCTGCAGCGGCGGTTGTGTTGGCGGGCCGAGCAAACACAGAAGTGAGCAGGAGACGAAAAAAGCAAGAGATTTGCTCCTTGGTCAGGCTGACGGCAGAGAGGTTTATGAGAATTTAAAGAACCAGGGGGTGGAACTGGTGGAAATGCATAGACATTAATATGTGATAAAGATTTTGATAAAATAAGCAATGCGTTTTTTGTTTTTAATTGAAAGGGCATTGCTTATTTTATTATGTTTTGGGCAATGAGCAATGGGGAATAGGATATAGGTAATTGGTGCAGCTCCGGTCAATTTTTTTGGTTGTTTATATACTCTATAATCTCACCCAGATTCTCTCTTTTTGCTTCACAGCGTAATTCTTCCCCCAGCCAGGTGGCATATTCCTGACTGCTTCCGTATTTGGATTTGTAGACAACAATGATTTTCATGAATCCATCCTTTCTTCCATGGCTTGAAGATTCTCCACCATTTTTACTAGAACTTTTCCTGCAGCTATCTGTTCTTCTTTACTGATTCCTTTGTATAAATCATTGAGAAAATTCTGTGCATCTTCAGCTTTCTTCTGTGCACAGGCAAAGCCCTTCTCTGTGATACGGACACATTGGCTTCGTTTATCTGACTGGCTTTTTTCAAGTGTAACATATCCTTCTCTTTCCATGACTTCCAGCATTTTTGAAATATTCTGACGGGTGGAATCCATGGCAGCAGCGATTTGATTAATAGCAGGAGGCGGGTTCTGAGGCATATCTATCATGTTGCGCAGCAGAAACCACTGCTTTGTAGGAATTCCCTCTACTAGCTTATCTCCCATAAACTGCAGCTTATTGGCAAGGACAAAGGTGCCGCCAAATAGTAAATACTCTGTATTCTCAGGTGGTTTCATATGAGTTTTCCCTTCTGTAAATAAAATAGGCAATAGGTTGCGTACTGTATATCTTTCTTCATCATATGCAATGCATTGCCTATTGTCAATAGGAAAATAAACAATATACAGAATAAGATGTAAGTTATAATACTGGACAACATATTATATGTTATAACAAATAAACGGGTCTTAAAAAGTGACAAAATGTCAAAAAACATACATAACACACAAAAAAAGAAAATAATTATAATAATACTTGACATTATAGCTGATTTAACATATTATAAGACATAACAAGATAAGCCCTAAAATTAAAATAATAATGTATTTACTTTTAAAACCTGTTCTATGTTATAATAAGATATTATATGTTGTGAAAGATATTGGAGATTAGAAGAGGAGGCAGGTTGTGATTAAAAAAGTAAAAACTCAGACGTTATATGAGCAGGTGGAAGAGCAGATCCGCAATATGATATTAAACGGAGCATACCGGAAGGGGGATTTGCTTCCTAGTGAAAAGGATTTAATGGATATGACAGGCGTAAGCCGCATCACTGTCCGGGAAGCTATCCGGGGGCTGGCAGAGGTGGGAATTATTGAAACCCGAAAAGGTAAGGGCAGCATTGTATTGATCGATGGCAATGAGCTGCTGGCGCGTGCCGGAATGGAAGAGAGCACCGGTTATCGAAGGAATTTTGAGCTTGCTACAGAAACCCGTCTTTTAATAGAACCTGAGATCGCAAGGCAGGCAGCTCTTCTGGCAACTAATGAGGAAATAGCATATCTGGAGCAGTGTCTCATTCAGGGGGAGAAGAAGAAAAGGACAGGCAGTGATGTGGAAAGCCATCTGGAGGATTTCCACAGAGGGATTTTAAAAATACTGGACAATCCGGTTCTGGCTGAATTCTTTGACAGTCTCACCAGGCTGGAGGCTAATGAAAGGTATACAACTCTGGTACCTCCTGGAAGACAGATGACGGTATCTCAGGAGCTTCATGCTCAGCATTACAAGATTTTTGAGGCGATCAAAGAGCACAATGGAGAGTTTGCGTATTTTTATATGAAAGAACACATGCTCTATTTAAAGAACACATATACAAAATATTTTGACAACTTCTTCTTGTAAAATAAAGTGACAGTGGGAAAAGTTATGTGGCCCGGTCATGTGACAGGAGATTGGAACTATGAAATTAGCAAAGAGACCGGAGTATCCCTGGTTACTGGTAATTGCATATTCCTGCCTGGGAGTGTGTATGCCGGCAGCAGTGACTCAGTTCAGCATGCTGGTAAGCACAATGGCAGAGGCAATGGGAGTGGGGGAACAGACCATACTGCTGGCAGACAGTCTTCGTGCAGTATGTCTGGTGACAGCCATGTTTTTGTCAGGAATTGTATACAAGCATCTTGGACTTCGCAAGACTATGGTGCTGGGATTATTTTTTCAGATAGCACCTCAGTTTTTGATTCCTGCGGCAGTGAGGAGCCAGAGCCTTGTTTTCTTCTATGCTGCAAAAGGGATGCAGGGACTTAATGCAGTGGCATTTCCTCTCTATCTTGCAACTATAAGCACCTGGGTAAGCGCCCGATACAGAGGGCTTGCAACAGCCATATTCAATGGTAGCTTTACAGCAGGTGCAGGTGTGGGAGCCTGGGTATCAGGCATGCTGATACCAAGAGTGGGCTGGCAGATGTCTTTCTATGCTGTGGGAGCAGCCTGTCTGTTCTTTGCAATTCCGGTTCTTCTTATTACAAGAGAAAAGGACCAACCGGAAGATAACAGGGAGAGGAAAAAGGATTCCAGACAGTATGGAAGGATTATAAAAAACAGGACAACCTGGCTCCTTGTGCTGGCGCTTCTTGCCAATACATGGATTACACAGGCGGTTACAGTGGATATGTCGGTTTATGCTTCTTATTTGAACTACAGCTATAGGCAGACTGGAAGTCTGATGCTGATGATCAGTGTTGTAACGGTGGTTTCTTCCGTTCTTGCAGGTGGAATATCAGATTATTGTGCTTCAAAGGCAGAGGATAAATTAAAGAGCAGGGTTAAGGTTCTCTCACTCGGTTATGTAGTTGCGGCAGTGGCAGCGCTTATTCTGCCATTTGGAGGGGAAAAGGGATTTGTGTTTGTGGCAGTAATGGCTTCAGCCATGATGACAGGAACCTCCTGGGCTCAGGGTGTTTACTGGGCAATTCCAAGTGAACTCTATGAAGCAAGGGATCATGTGGTGGTAACCGCTATCTGTTCCGGCGCTTCTAATATTGTCAATCCCATTGCTCCTATGGTAGTAGGGGTGGTCCTTGGAACCAGAGGGCTGTGGAGCATTGGCTGGATGACATGCAGTGTTATGGCAGTGATTAGTTTAGCAGCTGTCCTGATGATCTCCGGATACGAAACCAGGAAAGCTGATAGATAATAAAAAAGTTAAGAAGGAGGGGTATTATGTATGATTTTGATCAGGTACAAAATCGGGAAGGAACGGGTTGCGTAAAATGGGATAAACAGTACTCTTTTGGAGTGAAGTCCGGGCTTTTGCCATTTTGGATTGCAGATACGGATTTTGCATCTGTACCTGAAATTTTAGATGCCATTAAGGAGAGGTGCAATCATCCCTTAATCGGCTACAGCGATTATGAAGATGACTGTCTCAGCGCTATTCAGGGGTGGTATAAGCGGAGACATGGCTGGGAGATTCCTGCTTCCTATATGCTTCCGGGCAGCGGTGTGGTGACTTCCCTGAGATTCTCGATTCAGGCACTTACTGATGTGGGAGATAAGGTTTTGGTATTTTCACCGGTTTATGATCCTTTCTTTGCCATTATTAACAACACAGACAGAACTCTGGTGGACTGTCCTCTGGATTACATAGAGGGGAAATATCTTATGAATTGGGAGCGCCTTGAGGAGGAACTTAAGGCAGGAGTGAAGGTGATCATTCTCTGTAATCCTCATAATCCAATTGGACGTGTATGGACCTATGAGGAACTGGAAAGGCTGGCTAAGTTATGTAAACAATATCATGTATATCTTCTGTCTGACGAGATTCATGGAGATATTACATTATATGATAATCAGTATACAACCATGGGCAAATTCCTGGAGATTTATGACAAGCTGATTATCTATACTGCAATCAGTAAAACCTTTAATATGGCAGGGCTTATTTCCTCCTGTATGATGATTCCTGATGAGGAATTAAAGGATAAGATCGAAGGTGCGCTTTCTGATGCATGGATTTTCGGGCCAAATGCCCTTGCGTTTCCTGCAATTACAGCTGCATATACTCATGGAGATAACTGGGTAGATGGACAGAATGCTTATTTAACAGAAAATGCAGAAACGGTAATGAAGTTTATTGACCGGGAAATGCCGGCTGTAAAGTATGTGAAGCCGGAAGGTACATTTTTAATGTGGCTGGATTTTAATTGTTTCCATAAATCCAGTGATGAGCTGACAAAACTGATGGCTGAAAAGTATGGGGTGGCCCTTGGTAATGGAGCTCATTACGGAAAACAGTGCGATGGTTTTATGAGACTGAATATTGGAACCTCCCGCAGTGTTTTGCTGAAAGGACTTGAAAAACTAAAAGAACTTTATCAGGATTTGGAGGGTTAATCAATGGAGAAGAAGTTAACGTTTTGGGATTGTATGGGTTTTTGTATCGGGCAGATTATTGGGTCCGGAATCATGGTTTTAACAGGTATCGTGATTGGTATAACAGGGCATGGAACACCCATGGCATTTATTCTGGCAGCAGGGCTTGCAATTATGACAATGTTACCTTTTACAGTGCTTGCTTCCACCCTTCCTGCCAATGGTGCAGGTTATACTTATATTAAACGTCTCATCGGCGATAAAGCAGGATTTTTCTATCTGGGCGCCTTTGTGCTGACACAGGTTCTCATCGCTACATTTGCCAAGGGTTTTGCCGGTTATTTTGTAAGCGTATTTCCCCAGTTTAACGAAAGTGTGGTTGCAATTGCAGCTCTGGCAATCGCTGTGGTGGTTAATATGATTGGGCTTAAAACCTCAGCAATTGTGCAGAAATTTATGGTAGTATTTTTACTTCTGTCTCTGGCTATGTTTATTGCCTTTGGCCTTCCCAAAGTGGAGTGGAGTGCTCTGGAATTTACAAGAGCCAATATTATGCCTAATGGAACAAGAGACTTTTTAATGGGAATTGCTCTTTTATCCTTTGCTACAGGCGGTGCCAAGTTTGTGGCTGAAAACGGTGATGAGATTGAGAATCCGGAAAAGACTATTCCAAAAGCAATGATTATATCCACTTTACTGGTAGCGTGTTTCTATGCTTTAATCGGTGTTGTTGCAAGCGGCGTGCTTCCTCTTGAAGAGGTTGCATTCCAGAACCTTACTGTTGTTGCAAAGGCTATTTTCCCTCCTGGACTTTATATTTTCTTCGTTGTTGGGGGAGCTATGTTTGCACTTGCAACTACTTTAAACGGAACTCTTTCCTGGGTTACAAGAGGACTTCAGACTGCTTCCAAGGAAGGCTGGCTGCCTGAAATATTTGCAAAAGAGAATAAAGGCGGCGCTCCTGTTCTCCTTCTCCTGGTATTTGCTTTTGTAGGTGCTGTTCCGATTCTTACAGGAATGGACACAGGCGCAATTGCCAATATGGGTGTTGGTCTCGATATGCTGACAGAGTTTGCTGTGCTCATCGCCTGCTTCCGGCTTCCTAAGATGTTTCCTGAGGAATTTGCAAAATCAACTCTGAGAATGAAAAAAGGAACTTTATATGTACTGCTTTGCATTGTAGGCGTTCTTATGCTTGGAACATCTTATGTAAACTTATCTGATTTATCAGGACCGATTTATATTGCAATTATAGTTTATCTGGTCTTTGTTTTCCTGCTGACACAGGTCCGTTATAAATATTTTAAAGAGAAACAGAAAAGCCTGAAATAAAATACTTTTTTTCTATTTTCACTGAAGTGAACAAGGGTGCTGCAAAATGAAAATTTTGTCAGTACCCTTGATTTTTGTGAGAAAATATACGTTTTTTCCTTTGTGCAAAAAGTTAGACTTGCACAAATGTGCAAAAAGAAAGAAAAGATTGCACATATGATCACGACATGCTAAGATGAATGCAGATAGCCTGGTGTTTTCTTCCACTAAGGCGCAGATGAAAGGAGTATGGTACATGTTAGAAGAGCTGAAGCAAAAGGTATTTGAAGCCAATATGATGCTTCCGGAACATGGTCTTGTAACTTTTACATGGGGTAATGTAAGCGCCATTGACCGGGAGAGCGGTCTGTTTGTAATTAAGCCAAGCGGTGTTGATTACAGCGTAATGAAGGCTGAGGATATGGTGGTAATGGATTTAGAGGGCAATCGGGTAGAAGGCAGCTTAAAACCTTCCTCAGATATGGAAACTCACTTGGAACTGTATAAGGCATTTCCCGAAATTGGTGGTATTGTACATACCCATTCTTCCTGGGCAACTTCATGGGCTCAGGCAGGCAGAAGTATTCCCTGTTATGGGACAACTCATGCTGATTATTTCTATGGAGAGATCACTTGTGCCAGAAGTCTTACTGCTGAGGAGATCGAGGACGCTTATGAGAAGAACACAGGTCTTGTGATTGTAGAAGCATTTAAAGACCGCGATATTATGGCATCTCCGGGAGTTCTCCTTACTAATCATGGACCATTTTCATGGGGGAAGGATGGAGCAGAGGCAGTTCATAATGCAGTTGTTATGGAAGAGGTGGCGAAGATGGCATTTCGTGCAGAGACACTAAATCCACGGATTCAGCCGGCACCTCAGGTATTGCAGGACAAACACTATTTTAGAAAGCATGGTGCCAATGCTTATTATGGGCAGGAATAGATAGAACAAGAGAATCTGTTAACATTACTTATTAAATATCAGGAGGATAATTTAAAATGAAATTTTTCATTGACACAGCAAAGGTAGAGGATATCAAGAAGGCAAATGACATGGGAGTGATCTGTGGTGTTACTACTAACCCATCTCTTATTGCAAAAGAAGGAAGAGATTTTAACGAAGTAATCAAAGAGATTACAACAATTGTTGACGGACCAATCAGCGGTGAAGTAAAGGCTACTACAACAGATGCAGAAGGAATGATTAAGGAAGGCCGTGAGATCGCAGCAATTCATCCAAACATGGTTGTGAAGATTCCTATGACAGTTGAAGGCTTAAAGGCTACAAAGGTTCTTGCTTCTGAAGGAATTGATGTGAATGTAACTCTGATCTTCAGCGCAAATCAGGCTCTTCTTGCAGCTCGTGCAGGTGCAGCTTATGTTTCTCCATTCCTTGGCAGACTGGATGATATCTCCCAGCCTGGTATAGATTTAATTGAGACCATTTCAGAGATTTTTATGATTCACGATATTGACTGTGAGATCATTGCTGCCAGTGTAAGAAATACAATTCATGTTCAGGACTGTGCTCTGGCAGGTGCAGATATTGCTACAGTTCCATACAGTGTACTTGAGCAGATGACAAAACATCCGCTGACAACACAGGGTATTGAGAAATTCCAGGCTGATTACAAGGCTGTTTTCGGTGAATAAAAAGGAGACATCGGATCTGGTACCGGAGATCGCAGAATTGGAAGACCAGACTGTAAAAAATGCAGAGGAACTGGACGATGTGGAAAAATGGCATCTTCTTTCTACAGTTGCCAATCTCTACTATAATAATGAGATGACTCAGGACCAGATTGCAGGCAAAATCTACACTTCTCGTTCCAAGGTTTCCAGAATGTTAAAGGAAGCCAGGGAGCTGGGGATTGTGGAAATTCAGATTCATGAACCCTGGGATCGGAAGATGGTGCTGGAGCAGAGACTGCAGGAGATGTTTCCTTTAAAACAGATTCGTGTAATCACTGTGAGAGAGAGCAATCTTTCCATGGTGCTTCAGAAGCTGGGAGAGACTGCAGCCTATTATCTGGATACTGTAGTGGAACGGGATACTGTTCTTGGGATATCCTGGGGAAATACCATCTACCATATGGTTCATGCTGTGAAAACCAGCAAGAATATTCCTCTTACAGTAGTTCCTATTATGGGGGCAGCAGTTGTCAGCCGTCCGGAACGTGATTCCATGGATCTGGCACGGGAACTGGCAGCAGCTTATGGCGGAAAATACCGGTACATCTATGCACCTCTCTTTGTAAAAAGCAAAGAGCTTCGGGATCAGATTGTTTTGGAGCCTAATATTATGGAGGTTCTGGATCTGGCAAGAGGCGCCAATGTTATGTTAACCAGTGTTGGCCCTATGACCTATAAAACCTGGAAGGACTATATCAGTCTCAGCACAATGAAAGAGCTGGAGAAGCGGGGGACGGTAGGTCATATAGGCGGTCATTTCTATGATTTAAAAGGCAATACCATTCATTCTGCTCTGACAGAACGGATGATCGGAATCGGGCTTTATGATTTGAAGAAAGCTCAGGAGGTTATCTGTGTGGCTGGGATGGAAGATAAGGCAGAGGCTATATTAGGCGCTTTACGAGGTGGTTATATAGATACTCTCATTACAGATGAACTGGCAGCAGCCAGAATACTGGAATTGGTGGAATCGGGACAATAGATTTATAATGAGTTTGTATGAAACAGAGCTGCAAAATCTAGAGATTTTGCAGCTCTGTTTTTCTATTTCAAAACAACAAAGCCTCCGCCCATTTTCGTGGTATCCAGCCATTTCTTCAAATCAATTTCTATCCGGTTCCCCTGATCAATCATTTCTGCTTTCAAATCTTCATTTGCAGAAATAAGTGTGACCCAATGCCAGCTTTCTAAGTTTCTCAGACTGCCATTGTTAAGATTGAGAAATGCAACAGGCAGATTATTGGAAAATGCGCTATGAAGAAAATCTTTCACTTCATGATACTCAGGTCTTAGTTTCTTTGTAAGAGGGATATCCAGAACTTCAGGTAACAGCTCTATTCCTCTGCTTTTTCCGAATTCCACTGCCCCATCTATAAATATGGAGGTGTTATTAACTCCCATCATTCCAGGAGTAATATATGACCACAACTCCTCCATCAGTTTTATCATATTGGCTCTGTTGTAATTCTTATAGGGCCATAGCTGCTGGAATCTTTCCTGGGTTTTTGATAAATACCAGACAAGATTGGAGCTTGTTGTGGGGCCGCATCCAGCCTGGCGCTGCCAGGGCTTTGTATACCATATCTGATTGCCTCCCCATGTAATGCCGTGTGCACCTTGAATCCGCAGGAGCTCCGGCTGTTGAATTATATTCATAACTAAATCACTTCCTTTTCTATATGAACAATTATTATACATCATAGTTATTTATATGTAAAATAAATAAAAAAGATCGGAGAGATATCAGAAAGGAGGTGAGAAAGAAAAACGTGAAAATCACAGATGTTCATAAAAGTTCATATAATTACAAACATGATCATATAATTCTAAGAAATATAGAATAAACTATAATTATAGTGACATTATAATTAATTTAAAAGGTAAAAATAAGATAAAATAAACAAATGATCATATAAACAACTAAATAATCACTATTTATGCTTGAAAACCTGTGAAAACTATAGTATTATAAAACCATAAGAATTGTAAGAAATTTTTACAAAGAAATAAGAAAATGGAGGTCTATTATGAGCAAAGTAGACGAAATTACCAGAGAGAGTTGGATTATGTCAACCTTTCCGGAATGGGGAACCTGGCTGAATGAAGAGATTGAAAATGAGGAGGTGAAGCCCGGAACGGTAGCTATGTGGTGGCTTGGGTGTACGGGAATGTGGTTTAAGACACCGGGGGGCTGCAATATTACCATTGACTTATGGTGCGGAAACGGCAAAAGAACTCATGGTAACGGCAAGATGGCAGAGGGCCACCAGATGGCTAATATGTGCGGTTCCCGTATGATGCAGCCTAACTTAAGAGCGATACCATTTGTAATTGATCCATTTGCCATTAAGCAGGTAGATGCAGTGCTTGCAACTCATTACCATCAGGATCATATGAGCCCTGAGTATGCAGCTCATGTAATTCAGAGCGGTATGACTACAATTGATGAGAATGGTAGGGAGATTCCGGTACCGTTTATCGGTCCGAAAAAGTCTGTTGAGATGTGGCAGAGATGGGGAGTTCCTGCTGACCGCTGTATCACGGTAAGACCTGGAGACTCTATTAAAATGAAGGATATTGAAATCGTTGCTCTGGATTCCTTTGACAGAACCTGTCTGGTAACCACTGATTCCACAGGACCTGACAGAGAAGAGCTGACTGGCATATGTCCTGTTGATATGGATGATAAGGCTGTTAATTTCCTGATTAAGACACCGGGGGGCAATATTTATCACAGTGGAGATTCCCATTACTCCATTTACTTTGCAAAGCATGGCAAGGATTATGATATTGATGTTGCTTTTGGCTCCTATGGTGAGAATCCCGTGGGAATGGCTGATAAGATGACTTCCTGTGATATTCTTCGTATGGCAGAAGCTCTCCGCTGTAAGGTGGTAATCCCGATTCATTACGATGTATGGACAAACTTTATGGCTGATGTCAATGAGATTCGTGTGCTTTATAATATGAAGAAAGACCGTTTGGATTACAAATTCCATCCCTTCTTCTGGGAAGTAGGCGGCAAATACGTCTATCCAGCAGACAAGGATAAGAAAGCATATCATCACAGAAGGGGATTTGAGGACTGCTTTGAATCACCACAGAACATTCCATTCCGTTCACTTCTGTAAAGGGGGAATCGTTTATGCTGAGAGAGTTTGTTGAGAAAAACCATTACCTTTTCGCCAAAGAGGCTAAGGACTGGGAAGAGGCAATCCGTATGAGCTGTAAGTCACTGGAGGCAGATAATACTGTGGATTCCGGCTATGCGGAGCAGATTATTGATTGCGTAAATAAATATGGACCTTACATAGTGTTAATGCCGGGAGTGGCTATGCCCCATACTCAGGAAGGGGCCAGAGGGGTTCATAAGACGGCCATAGGTTTTATGAAGCTGGAAAAACCGGTAAGCTTTGATCCTGTCGATCCGGAAAAGGAGGCAGTGCTGTTTTTTACTCTGGCTGCCTGTGACAGTGACCAGCATATGAAGAATATGGTCAGGCTATCAGAGATGTTGTTAAATGAGGAGTTGGTTAAGGGATTAATGAAGGCGGAAACACCGGAGGATTTGCTCCGCCTGCAGGAGAGGTATTTGGATTAATAGTTTAAATTGGAGGGGATTCAATGTCAGTTTTATTAAAGATATGGTCTTATTTCGCTACTAATATATTGCAGCAGCCTGCATTTATGATTGGTTTCATCGTTATTATTGGTTATATTTTGTTAAGGAAACCCTGGTATGATGTTCTTTCTGGCGGAATCAAAGCGATTGCAGGTTATATGATTCTGGCAGTAGGCTCCGGCGGGCTGGTAAGTAACTTCCGCCCGGTACTGGTTGGGTTAAAGGATCGTTTTAATTTGGATGCTATGGTAATCGATCCGTATTTTGGACAGAACGCAGTAACTGCGGGAGTAAAAGAAGTGTTTGGGAAGGAATTTTCCCAGGTTATGATTCTTCTTTTGATTGCATTTGTTGTAAATATTATACTGGTTCGTTTCAGCAAAATCACTAAGATGCGCGCCCTGTTTACAACAGGCCATGTGCAGGTGCAGCAGGCTTCCACAGCTTTCTGGTTAATCCTGTTTGCATGTCCGTTTTTAACAAATAACACAGCGATTCTCATTGTCATGGCACTGATTTTAGGCCTTTACTGGGCAGTTGGCTCCAACCTGATTATTAAACCAACCCAGGAGCTGACAGATGGGGCAGGATTTACACTGGCTCATCAGCAGATGTTTGGTGTTGCGCTGTTTTCCTGGATTGCTGAAAGAATGGGAAAAGGCAAGGATGGGAAGAAGGAATCCAAGAAACTGGAAGATATTGAGCTGCCTGGATTTATGTCTATTTTCAATGAGAATATGGTTTGCACCTCTATCCTGATGTTTATCTTCTTTGGAGCGATCCTGTTAATGCTTGGCAGGGATTATCTGATTGAAGCAGGATTTATGAAGGAAGGCGGAAGCTTCTTGTTCTATATCTTAACTACCTGCTTAAACTTCTCGGTGTATTTAGCAATTCTTCAGCTGGGAGTTCGTACCTTCGTAACAGAGCTGACTGCTTCCTTCCAGGGAATAGCCAACCGCTGGCTTCCAGGTGCAGTGCCTGGTGTTGATTGTGCAGTATCCTATGGATTCGGTTCTCCCAATGCAGTACCAATCGGATTTATTGCAGGTGCAGCAGGGCAGTTCCTTGCTATTGGCACATTGATTCTGTTAAAAAGCCCTGTTCTTGTGATCGCAGGCTTTGTTCCGGTATTTTTTGACAACGCAACTATTGCGGTGTATGCTAATAATAAAGGCGGATTTAAGGCAGCAATTATCATGCCGTTTATCTCAGGACTATGTCAGGTATTTGGCTCTGCAGCTATTGCAAGCTGGGTAGGCGTGGCAGCTTATGGCGGATACATGGGCATGTGGGACTGGGCAGTAGTATGGCCGATTTTTACAGTTGTTATGAAGTATTTAAGCTATGCAGGGATCGCAATTGTAATCATTTCAATGGCAATCATTCCACAGCTGCAGTATAGAAGTGACAAAGAAGGTTATTTCCTTATTACAGAGGATTATGAGGCATATAAAAAATTAAAGGCTGAAAAAGGTAATAATTAAAGGAGGGATTTAACGTGGTAAGCATTATGGTTTGTTGTGCAAATGGAGCGGGTACCAGTCTGATGATGAAGATGACTGCTGAAAAGGTAATTAAATCATTGAATGTAAAGGTGAGCAAGCTGCATCACTGCTCCTTGTCTGAAGGAAAGAGTGCTGCTTATCAGTATGATATTGTTTTTTGTCCATTAAATTTCCTTTCTATGTTTAAAGATGCAGAAAGTAAGGGAACGGCTGTAATTGGTTTGAAAAATGTTATGAGCGCAGCTGAAATGGAAGAAAAATTAAAAGCTTCCGGATTAAAGCTGGATTAATAAATGGATAAAACGGGGACAGGAGAATGAAGGTCGTGAATTATGACAGGTTAAAACAAATGGCTGCCAATGTAAAGCTGGTGATCTCTGATATGGATGGAACTTTGCTGGACTCTGGAAAACACATTACAGAGAGAACCAGGACTGCCATCAGAGGGTTAGAAGAACAGGGCATTGGATTTACAATTTGCACAGGACGTATACCTGCCATGATTCAGTATTATGTAAAAACCCTGGATATCAATATTCCGGTAGTAGCAGCTAACGGAGCTATTGTATGGGACCCCGTATCTGAAGAAACTCTGTATGATAAGCCCATTGATTGGGATCAGGCTATGGAACTGATGGACTTTTGCCGCTTCCACCATATGGATTACAGTGCACTGACGCTGGAGTCTGGTTATTTTTCTGATAATAGCATTCGTATTGAAAAATTCAGGGCATATAATGCCATTGCTGAAGAAAATGGGGAGAAACCTATGAAGCTTCAATATATAGGGACTGATCATGGATTCCTCAGCAATAAAAAGGTTTACAAAATGTTGATTTACGAAGTGGCTCCAGGACAGATGGAGTCAGCTGAGAGATTTATTAAGAATTTGCCTGGAATTGAGTGTACAAGTTCTGATGCAGGGCTGCTTGATCTATCAGCAGCAGGAGTTGTAAAAGGAACAGGGCTTAAGAAAGCAGCTGAAATTATGGGAATAGAACAGAAGGAGATTTGTGCTTTTGGGGATTTTTATAATGATCTGTCTCTGATGGCTGAAGCCGGAATGCCTATTGCCATGGGAAATGGCTGTGAATCAGTGAAAGAAAGGGCTGTTTATGTGACAGGTTCTAATGACGACGATGGAGTTGCTGAGGCAATAGAGAGATTTTTTCTTCCATCAGTTTGTCGTTGTTGTGAATAATAAGTGTCTGGTGCATGTCACTGGCGTTAAAAGGAGGAGTACGAATATGAAAAAAAGCCGTTCTGAGGTGGAACAGCGCAGGAAAGACATATTGACCATTGTAAGTGAAAATGGGGAGGCTTCTGTAGCGGAGCTTTCTGATAAACTTAAGGTTTCCCCATTGACCATCAGAAGAGATTTGCAGCATTTGGAAGATGAGAATTTTCTGGAGCGTTTTTATGGAGGGGCAAAACGAGGCGCTAATTTAAAGGAAGATGAGGTTCGGGCAGAAATTGATGTATACAGAGAAACCATTGCCAAATATGCGGCATCTCTGGTAGAGGATGGAGACAGTATTTTCATTAATACAAGCTCTACTGCCCTTCGGATGATTAAATATATAAAAAGTGAAAATGTAACGGTAATAACCAATAACGGCAATGTAATCAATGGAGTTCATCCCCCTAATTTGTCCATTATTCTGACAGGAGGGGAGCTGCGATATATGAAGGGGGCAATGGTTGGAGATTTCGCCCTTAACAGTTTATCCAGAGTGACAGCCAAGAAAAGCTTTATCGGCTGCAGTGGAATCAGTCTTCAAAGCGGTATGACAACAGAGCTTGCCAATGAAGTTCAGATTAATGAAATTATGTTCAGCCGTGTAACAGAACGGGCTTATATTTTGGCAGACCATTTAAAGGTAGAGAAAAACAGCAGCTTTGTCAGCTGCCCTATCAACAAGATAACAGATATTATAACAGATACTCAGGTGTCGGACGAAGTGGCAGAGGCGTATAAGCAGAACGGAATCCGGATGCATAGAGTATAAGCAGCAGGAGGCTTAATGAATGAGGGCAGAGAAGAAAAAAACATATGAGCTGGAAAAATGTTATTCCATAGCGCCCCTTAAGTATCAGGGAAGAGATCATATTCTGGCAGCAGCGGAAAAGATAAACAAATGTCTGTTGTTTGATATGGAAGGAAACTATGAGGATACCATATGGAAAGAGCCGGGAGGAACCATGTCCATGGTTCAGGTGCCTGGAAGTGACGGCGTTTTTTTAGCGACTCATAAATTCTATTCTCCCAATGATTCCAAAGAGGCTATGATAGTTGCGGTCTATCCTCCAAATGTTGAAGGCGGAGACTGGAAGGTCAATGTGGTGGCCCATCTGCCCCACGTTCACCGTTTTGACATTCTGGAACGGGGCGGTGTGAAATACATCATTGCAGCTGTCATTTGTTCAGACAGGAAGTTTAAAGATGACTGGTCTGATCCGGGCAAGGTATATGCCTGTGAGCTTCCGGAGAATCTGGAGGATTGTAATGAAGATAATCCTTTGCCGTTTCAGGTGATAAAGGATGATCTTCTTAAGAATCACGGTTATTGCAGGCAGCAGGATGAACAGGGCGATTACGCAGTCATTGGTGCAGACAGCGGAGTTTATAAGTTTCTTCCACCCAGTGCAAGGGGAGAAAGCTGGGACATTCGGAAGATTCTTGATGAGCCTGTCAGCGATATGACTTTTATAGATTTTCAGGAAAATGGCAGACCTGATATGCTGACAATTATGCCGTTTCACGGTGATATTATTAAAATATTCCGCAATACAGAGGGAGAGTATCGGGAAATATATAAGCAGCAGTCTGTAGATTTTGGTCATGCCATCTGGGGAGGCAGGGCTCTTGGAAAACCTATGGCTGTTATTGGACATAGACAGGGGAAAAGAGATTTAATGGCATACACTTATGACAGGGAAAAAGATAAATTCCAGATAGATGTTCTGGACTCTGATGTTGGACCTGCTAATGTATATCATTATGTATTAAACGGCAGAGACCGTCTGGTATCTACCAACAGAGAGATTGATGAAATTGCCTTCTATAAGTTGGCAGATCAGTAATTGAGGGTAAGGGAGATAGAAATGAAGAAGTACGCTTTGGGATTGTACGAAAAGTCCATGCCAAAGGAGTTATGCTGGGAAAAAAAGCTGACTGAGGTGAAAAAAGCAGGCTTTGACTATTTGGAAATCAGCATTGATGAGACAGAGGAAAAGCTTGAGAGACTTGTTATGAGCCAGAAAGAGAGACTCTCTCTGGTGAAGACCATGAGAAGAATCGGTGTGCCGTTTGGAAGCATGTGTTTAAGCGGTCACAGAAAATACCCCTTTGGTTCCTCTGATCCTGCGGCAGAAGCGAGAAGTATGGAAATAATGGAACAGGCAATAGCCCTTGCGGCAGATCTTGGAATCAGGACCATACAGCTTGCAGGCTATGATGTATACTATGAAGATTCCACAGAAGATACTAAAAAGCGTTTTCTGAAAAATTTAAAGAAAGCCACTGAAATGGCTGCCAAAGCCGGAGTTACCATGGGCTTTGAAACAATGGAAAATGATTTTATGAATACTGTGGAAAAAGCTATGGGTTATGTGAAATTTGTGGATTCTCCATATCTTCACGTTTACCCGGATTCAGGCAATATTACAAATGCAGCAAAAACCTATGGCAAGGACGTGCTGAAGGATATAGAAACCGGTGCAGGCCATATGGTTGCACTTCATCTGAAGGAAACTGTTCCCGGTAAATTCAGGGAAATTCCCTTTGGAACAGGTCATGTGGATTTTACTGCAATGATCGGAAAAGCATGGGAGCTGGGAGTGCGCAGATTTGTGACGGAATTTTGGTATACAGGTAGTGAAAAATGGAAAGAGGATCTGGTATTTGCTAATAATATGATGAGAGAGATACTGGACAGGCAATAAAGTAATGGGAGATGCTACAAAACTAACATTTGTTAGTGGAGTGGTATCTCCTTTTGTTTTGTTGCTTTTCGGCTGCATAAACTTTATAAACCATATTGCAAGTGGGAAACCATTATGATAAAATGAGTACAAAGCAAAAAACATCTAATATTTATCTATGATTCAATTCTATTGAAAATCAAACTCGTATCTTGCTTTTAAAACCCAATTTATTAAATTATATGCAGGATAAGAGATGATTGGATTCTGCATAAATAGACGAAAGAGAGGATTTTATGCAGAAAGTAGCAGGCAATCTGGAAGACTATGAAGAAAAGCGTAAAAAGGTCAGTAAATTTAATCTGACAAGTGACGTTTTCTTTAGTAAGGTTATGGAAGACAAAGAGGCTTGTCAGGAAGTGATTCAGATATTCACCAGTGAACTATTGCTGGTGAAGACTGTAAAAAGCCAGTATTCCATCAGAAACATTGAGAATCATTCGGTTGTGCTTGATGTATTAGCTGAGGATCAGAATGGTTGCATGATGAACGTGGAGATTCATTGCCAGGAAGATGAAGATCATGTGCGAAGAGGCAGGTATTATATAAGCAGCATTGATATGAGCATTCTGGACAAGGGAATACCTTATGAAGCTATACCTGATGTTTATATGATCTACATTACGGATCAGGATTTCATAGGGAAAAAAAGAGGAATCAATGTGGTGGATCGCGTTGTACGGGGGGAAGAAGTGCTTCTCGATAATGGAATTCATGAATTTTATGTTAATCTGAAGGGTGGGTCTGTAACCCCAGAACAGAGGGAGCTTTTGGATTTTATTAAGAATTCTAAAAGCGGTCATAAGACAAAGGTATTTCCTAATTTGGCACGAAGGGTTACCATGTTTAAAGAAGAAAGGGAAGGGATTGAGATTATGTGTGAGATTATGGCGCGGGAACGTGCGGAAGGAAAAATGGAAGGAAAAATAGAGGGTGGTTTAATTAAAATTATTGCGTTAGTGCGCAAAAAACACCAGAAAGGCAACACCCCCGAGCAGATAGCCGACGCGTTAGAATTAGATGCAGAATATGTCAGTAATATTATGAATATGATAGATGAGCTTCATGAGTCAGATGAAGAGATTGCCATGAAACTGCTGGGAGAAAATGCATGATAAAAAAAATGATAGTTCCCATTCTGATCCTAATGGTTTCTCTTATCTCAAATGCAGGCTGCAGTACGACAGAAATCCCGGAAGAATTGGAAGATTTGACTCGTAGCCCAGGCAACCCATTGACTTCAAGTACAAGAGAAATCAAAGACTGTGCCAGCCGTCTGGAGAAGATGGGAATCACTGGCATTACAGAGGAGATGATTGAAAGCCTGGATAACTTTCTCAGCAAGGAACCTGAGATAGCTGAAACTATGGACATTACTGCAACATTTTTAACCTATGTTGGAGGCGGAGAATTTGACTATGACACATGGGAGTGGAGCCCTTCCTCAGACCAGGTCTATTGCTTTGACGTGGAAGTGTTTAATGTAGGCTGCATGTATGAAACTTTTCTCCAGGGAATAATTTCTATCAGCAATGAGGAATTTGTGATTACAGAAATAACGGAAGACCTTAGCAACATCAATGAAGACAGCGGTTTAGGTACCAGAGATGTCTCTTTCAATTACAATGGAACACCTTACACACTTACTGCAGAAGCACAGCACGATTGGTTTGATACCAATATGCTCAGTGAGATGAATCAGGTATTCCAACAGGAAGGAAACCCTAAAAAGCTGTATTTTATGGGAGATGGTTATCAGGAGTGCATTGTTTTTTATTGTACAAAGGAATGGGCGTTAGATTTTACAAAAACAACAGGTTGTATACTGTATGACGGTATACAATAATAAACCAAAAACCTTGCTGCTGATAGATAAGCTTAATCAGCAACAAGGTTTTAAATTTTAGCTATTTTTCTTTTTATATAAAGTTTCCACATAAGCCAGAATCAGAGGAGCTACCCCCTTGGCATCATTCTGCACAATGGGTTCTCTCATATAGTAATCAAAGGTACCTTCCCGCATCTCTGTGTTGCCAAGTCCTGCAACAAGACAGATACCGTCTAAATGCAGTTCCCCGTTCTTCTCAGTCAGATAAGTGTCACAGATACCGTAGAAAGCTTTTTCTCCATATTTAAAATATTCTTCATCAAGATAACCTTCCCGTACACTTTTCATAATTGCATAAGCGAAAATAGCTGATCCGGATTCCTCCAGATAGTTTGGATGAATGCCGCCTCTGTTGACAACCTGATACCACATGCCTGTTTTCTCATCCTGATAAGGCAGCATGGAATCGATAAGTTCTTTGTAGATGGATCCCAACTTATCCTTTTCAGCCTTCATAGAATCTGGCATAACTGCCATGGTATCAATGAGAGCCATTGCATACCAGCCCATGGCTCTCAGCCAGAAGTTGTCGGAAAGACCTGTTACCTTGTCACACCAGAACATCTGGCGGGAATCATCGTAAGCATGATAGTACAGACCATTGCGTAAATCTCTCATCAGATCATATACATGAAGAAACTGCTGGTAGGAATCCTGGCAGTTTTCACAGTTGTTGTACTCCACCTCATATTGCATATAGAAAGGCTGTGCCATATAAAGCCCGTCTAACCAAATCTGGTTGGGATAAATCTTCTTGTGCCAGAAATTGCCTGTAGAGGTTCTGGGCTGTCCCTTTAGCTGGCTGTAGACTGTATCAATTGCCTTCCTGTACTTTTCTTTCCCTGTAAGCTTATAAAGGTCAAAGAGAGTTTTGCCTGCATTTACATGATCCAGGTTGTATTCCAAAGGATCATAGGAAACTATGGTGCCATCGTCCTGTACAAAATAATCAATAAATGTATCTGCAAACTCTAAATATTCCTTTTTAGAAGTAATTTGATACAGCTCAAGAATGGCGTTAATCATACAGCCGTCAATGTAGTTCCATGTGGAGCTATGCCCCTGGTTGATCTTCTCAATATTCCAGATAGGAGCTTTAGGGGTGCTTTTCTCCAGAAGCTGATTGATGTAGCGATCCAAAATTTTCATAATGAGAACTCTCCTTATATTAGGTATAATAGTTGATGGGTAAGAAAAAGGTAGAAAACGTTTGCAAGCAAAATTATTGTAATTGACTCTATATAATGGCATAATAAATGTGTTTGACAGTGCATTATGCCTTAAAATATACTTAAAATCACATTTCTAAGCTTGAGAACATATTAACACAAAAAGTTCAAGAATAGAATTGGGCATGTTGCACAAAAAAACAATGAAAACTATACGTTTTAAACAATTGACATATGATTCGTTTGGTGTTACTATGTAATCACAAAGAAAAGTGATGCATGTTTGCTTAATTACTCACAACACCGGAAGGTTATAGATAGCGAATATGCATAATTTTTTGAAAAAACATGCAAACCTTTGCAAATTGTGTTGCAAAGAAGGCAGAAGAAAGAAAGGGAGAAGAATTTAATGAAGAAGAATTTCAAAAACGTAGCATCACTGGCTATCGCATCTGCAATGGTTTTATCTCTTGCAGCATGTGGCGGAAACTCAAACACTTCAGCAACAACAGCAGCAGAGACAACAAAGGCAGAAGAGACAACTAAGGCAGCAGAAGGTGCAACAGAAGCAGCTACTTCAGAGGAAGTTAGTGCAGAGCCTGTAACACTGAAGTTCAGCTGGTGGGGCGGAGACGCAAGACATGAAGCAACAGAGAAAGCTGTTGATGCATTCATGGCTAAGTATCCTAACATTACAGTAGAGACAGAGTATGGCGCATGGACAGGCTGGGAAGAGAAACAGTCTCTTGCTATCCAGGGCGGCAACGCAGCTGATGTAATGCAGATCAACTGGAACTGGATCGAGTCTTACAGCGGTAACGGTAAGAACTTTGTTAACCTTGAGGAACAGAGCGATGTTTTAGATTTATCTCAATTTGATGCTGGTATTCTTGAGCAGTGTAAGGCAGACGGAAAGCTTATGGCTGTTCCTGTATCTATGACAGGCCGTGTGTTCTACTGGAACAAGACAACTTTTGATGAGATTGGTGTTGATATCCCAACAGACGAAGCATCTCTTCTTGCAGCAGGTGAAGCATTTAAGGCTCATGGCGATGATTATTATCCATTAGCACTTGGTGAGTATGACCGTGCAATTTTCCTTGTTTACTACTTAGAGAGTGTATATGGTAAGGCATGGGTAGAGAACAACGAATTACAGTATACAGCTGAAGAGCTTCAGGCTGGATTTGATTTTATCAACAAGCTGGAAGACGCTCATGTAATTCCAACAATCGCTACTATCCAGGGTGATATGGCTGACTCTCTTGACAAGAACGCAAAATGGATCGATGGCAAGTATGCCGGTATCTTTGAGTGGGATTCCTCAGCTTCCAAGTTTGAGAAGGCTGTTAAGGAAAGCACAACAAAGCCAGATCAGGATTTTGTACTTGGTGAATTCGTTAAATTCGGCGATTTCGATGGCGGATTTACAAAGATCTCCATGGCATTTGCAGCATCAGCAACAACAGAGCATCCAAAGGAAGCTGCTATGTTAATTGACTTCCTGTTAAATGATCCAGAAGGTATCGAAATCAGCGGAACAGAGCGTGGAATCCCATGTTCAGCAGCAGGTGTTAAACTGCTCAACGAAAAGGGAATCGGCAATGAGTTAGTAAAAGCAGCTAATGCTAAGGTTGTAGGCTTCAGCAAGTTCCCACTTGATGCTAAATTCGAGCACAACGATCTTAAGGCTAACCCAGACGGCGTTTACTACAAAGTATTCGGCAAGCTGAGCGCTGACGATATTGATTCTGCTAAGGCAGCTGAAGACCTGATTAAGGGTATTGATGAGTGCTACAACGACTAATCAATAGATACAACATATAATTGACATCATGGCAACAAGACATATTGGTGGGCCGCCGGGGGGACCTGGCGGCTCCCATCTCTGAAAGAACGAGAACTATAGACAGCATTTTCATTACAGGATTGTGAAATGAATATTAGGGAAGCAGTAAAAAACAAAGAAAACTATAACGATATTGTTTCATATTTTAAAACCTTGAAAACTCTCAGCATGGATCAGATGGTCTTGCTGATTGATACCATAGAACAGATGTCTCCTGAGATATATGAGCATTACAGAGCATTACAGGACATCTTTCGCAGGGAGCTGACGACTATGCTGGCCCATACCCCTTTGGACCAGAATGAACAGCTTATGTACATACTCAATAAGGGATGCGCCACAAGAACGCTGCTTGCAGAGAAGTATGAGAGCTATTTAACTAACTATTAAATGGAGGTAACCGCATGAAAGCGAAGAATAAAGGATTTTGGGCAATGAATATCGGACTTCTGTATATTCTGCCCTGGCTGGTTGGATTTATCCTGTTTAAGGTATATCCATTTGGATCCTCATTATACTATAGTTTTACTAACTACGATCTCTTTGATGGTATTAGTAAATATGGCCTTATGAATTACCAGAAGATTTTTACAGACGAAGATATTATCCGTGCTTTTAAAGTAACCTTCAAATATGCGATTTTTGATGTGCCTTTAAAGTTGGCATTTGCTCTCTTTATTGCGTATATTTTAAACTTTAAATTAAAAGGTGTTAACTTCTTCAGAACTGCATATTACATACCATCAATCCTTGGTGGTTCCATTGCAATTGCCATTCTGTGGAGAGCTGTATTTAATACAGACGGTCTGATTAACACTGTAATCACTTTCTTTGGAGGTCCGAAGATTAACTGGATGGCAGGTCCCAATTCCGCGCTGTTCGTAATTATTCTCCTTCGTGTATGGCAGTTTGGTTCTGCCATGGTTATCTTCTTAGCTGCCTTAAAGGGCGTTTCGGAAGATCTTTATGAAGCTGCTGCTATTGACGGAGCAGGTAAATGGAGACAGTTTTTCAGCATTACAGTACCACTGATTACACCGGTTATTTTCTATAACCTGATTACACAGCTTTGTCAGGCATTCCAGGAATTTAACGGACCATTCCTTGTAACAAAGGGTGGACCAAATGGTGCAACAACACTGATTTCCATGTTGATTTACAACAACGCATTCCTTCGTAAGAAGATGGGTATGGCAAGTGCCCAGGCATGGCTGCTGTTCCTTATTGTTATGACACTCACTGCTATTGCATTTATCAGCCAGAAGAAGTGGGTATATTATTCTGACGAGGATGGGAGGTAAACACTGATGACTAGAGAAACAAAAGTAAAAATAAGTGCATTTATCCGTTATACCCTGCTGATCCTGGTTGGAGTTATCATGGTTTATCCATTGATCTGGATGGTTGGCGCTACTTTTAAAACAAACTCTGAGATTTTTACAAGTGCCTGGTTCTGGCCTAAGAATCCTGTATTTGACGGATATCAGAACGCATTTAAGAACTACGGCGGTAAGATTGACCTGGTAAAATCTCTTCTTAATACTTATAAGATTGTAATTCCAAAGGTAGTCTTTACTGTAGTTTCTGCAACGATTACTGCTTACGGTTTCGGACGGTTTGAATTCAAGGGCAAATCAATTTTATTCGCTCTTCTGATGTCTACACTGTTCCTTCCACAGGTAGTTTTAAATGCACCTCAGTACATTATGTTTAACAAATGGAAATGGATTAACTCTTACCTTCCACTTGTTGTACCTTCTGCATTTGCTGCAGATACTTATTTCGTATTTATGTTAATCCAGTTCCTTCGCGGTGTTCCCAAAGAACTGGAAGAGGCAGCCAAAATTGACGGCTGTAATACATTAAAAACTTTATGGTATGTTATTGTTCCGATGCTGAAGCCATCACTGGTTTCCTGTGCGCTGTTCCAGTTCATGTGGACCAATAACGACTTCCAGGGACCATTAATCTACATTCAGGATATGCAGAAGTATACTAACTCTATCTATCTGCGTATGTCTATGGACGGTGATGTTGGTTTCCAGTGGAATAGAATCCTTGCAATGTCGCTGATTTCTATTATTCCATCTCTGATCGTATTCTTCTGTGCTCAGGAGGCTTTCATTGACGGAATCGCAGCCGGCGGTGTTAAGGGCTAAATAGGAACAACATTTTGGGGATTCTCGTTAAGAGGATCCCCTTTCTTTTTGAAAGCGTTTACAAACCAGAGCTTGTTTTCAGGGATACAAAGGCTTACAATAGAAAAAGTATTTGCAATGGAAAACACTTACATTTAGGAGCAGGAAATCAGGAGCAGGAAAGGGATAGACAGAATGGAAATAAAGGTGATATTTAAAAATGCGCGCTGTGCAGTTCTGGAGCTGGCAGACGGAGGTATTTTTAATACCCGGGAAAAATATAAAATTTATTTGAATCAGGAGTTTTATGGAGAATCAGACAGAACCATTACAAGCCTTTATGATTTAAAACCAGATACAGAGTATGAGGTTATTGTTGAAAATGGAGCAGGAGATCAGACAACTGTCCATTTTGCAACAGAATATGAATTTGTTACTTTAAATGTCCGGGATTTCGGGGCAAAGGGTGACGGAGAACAGGATGATACAATTTTTATTCAGGCAGCTATTATGGCATGTCCTGAGAATAGCCGTGTGCTGATTTCGGAAGGAACCTATAGAATTTCCACTATATTTTTAAAAGATCATGTTAATATTGAATTGAAAAAAGGAGCAGTCTTATCTGCTTTTACAGATAGAACACGTTTCCCTGTCTTTCAGGGAATGATTCAGAGTTATGATGAAGAGAGTGAGTATAATCTGGGAACCTGGGAGGGGAATCCTCTGCCCATGTTTACAGGCATCATTACAGGTGTCAATGTAAAAGATGCGTCTCTTTATGGACAGGGAACCATAGAGGGTAATGCTGGGTTTGGTGAAGATAACTGGTGGTATCAGCCTAAGGTTATGAGGACTGCTTTTCGCCCAAGAATGATATTCTTAGAACGCTGTGAAAATATTATTGTTCAGGGAATCACAGTTCAAAACAGCCCAAGCTGGAATATTCATCCATATTTTTCCGATCATCTCCGTTTTCTGGATTTGAAGGTATTAAATCCTAAGGATTCTCCTAATACAGACGGGCTTGATCCTGAGTCCTGCCAGGATGTGGAGATAACCGGAGTTTACTTCTCTCTGGGTGATGACTGTATTGCTGTTAAATCGGGAAAGATTTATATGGGCTCTACCTATAAACGTCCTTCCAGCGATATTGTAATCCGTCAGTGTTGTATGAGAGATGGTCATGGCTCTATTACAATAGGAAGTGAAATGGCAGGGGGAGTGAAAAATCTCACAGTGAAAGACTGCCAGTTCCTTCATACTGACCGTGGGTTGAGAATTAAAACTCGGAGAGGAAGAGGTAAGGATGCAATTATAGAAGGCATTTTATTTGAGAATATTCAGATGGACCATGTGATGACTCCATTTGTAATCAACTGCTTCTATTTCTGCGATCCTGATGGTCACAGCGAATATGTGAGAACAAAGGAGACTTTGCCTGCAGATGAGAGAACTCCTGAAATCAGGGATTTGACATTCCGCAGAATTGAAGCTTCCAACTGTCATGTAGCAGCAGCTTATCTCTATGGACTTCCTGAGAAGAAGATTGGAAAAGTGGAGATGGAGCAGGTTCATGTTACATTTGCAGAGAATCCTAAAGAAGGTCAGCCAGCCATGATGGAAGGTTGTAGTGAGCATACAACCAGACAGGGGATTTATGCAAATAACATTGTGGAATTGAAATTAAAAGATGTTGTTGTAGAGGGTCAGCAGGGACTTGCAGTTGAGACTGAGAATATAGATACTATTTATATTGACTAATTGAGTTCTGGAAATGGTGAGAGGTGTATTAAATGGCTGTAACAATTAAAGATATTGCAAAGATGGCAGGGGTGTCCTATTCCACTGTGTCCAGAGCTTTAAACGGAATAGGTACTGAGAACACGGAAAGCAGGAAGAAGATTTTAAAGATTGCAGAGCAGATGGGCTATGTACCAAACCAGGCTGCTATCAATCTGAAAAAATCCAGGTCCTATATGATTGGATTGTATTTTTCAACCATCAGTAAAATGTCATCTCCCTTTGTACTTCATGATGTGCTGACAGGTGTTTACAGCATAACTGGAAGCAAATACAACGTAGTGGTAAAGGGTATTGATATGCATGAGACAGGAACACTGAATCCGAGCAATCTGGATGGAGTCATTGTTCTGTCCCAGCGGGATGAGGATATGGTGTTTATGAATGAGGTTCTCAGTAAGAATATACCTATGGTAGTCATCTGTCGTGCAGTGGATATTGATGCACCTAATGTTACCACTGACGAAGCTCATGCTATGGAGCGGGCCATGGATTATCTCCTTGAGAATGGCCACAGGAACATTGGAATTATCGAAGGAAATCCAGGGCTGGATTCCAGCAGGCTGCGCCGCAGAGGCTGGAGATCATCTATGCGCAATCATGGGCTTGATCCTGACAGCCTGCCTGTGATCAGCGGAAATTATCGGTATGCCAGCGGATATTCAGCAGCCAAGCAGCTGCTGTCCTATCATCCCACAGCTATGCTCAGCTATAATGATGAGATGGCCTTTGGAGCAAGAACAGCAATTACAGAGTCCGGTCTTACAGTGCCAGGAGATGTTTCCCTTATTGGCTTTGATAACTGGGATATGTCCGGTTATTCAGATATGCATCTGACTACTGTGGAACGTAATATGGGTGAGATTGCCAAGGAAGGCGCAAGAGTTCTTCTAAGACGTCTTGATGAAGGGATTACGGATAACAGAAGAATATATTTGAAGAATAAACTGATTATCAGGGATACTGTGAAGAACTTAAATCTGATAGAATCTTAGTTTCTACATGAAATAAGTAACTTTCCGTATTTTATAGAAAAAATTTTGCAAAAAGGAAATCATTTATCAATTACCATAATATACTAAACTAAGCAATTATTTAAATGAGGAGTCTAAGTATGTCAAACAGTTATTATGGTAACCGGTATCAGGGCTTTGCACCGGAGTTTTTTGATGAAGCCCCTATATCGGCATTTCAGGAAAATATCCACCCCAGGAACAGGACCTCAGGAGGAACCACCCCTGGTACAGGTACTGGCGGAATGGGCGGTGGAGGAATGGGTACAGGCGGATCACCGGCAGCACCAACAATGCCGCAGATGGGCGGAACACCAACAAACCGCACAGCCCCCCAGATGGGCGGAACACCAACAAACCGCACAGCCCCCCAGATGGGCGGAGCACCGGCAAACCGCACTGCTCCACAGATGGGTGGAACACCTGCAGCGCCAACAGCCCCCCAGATGGGCACAATGCCTGCAAACCGTGCAACCCCTCAGATGGGTACAATGCCCCGTACAGCTCCCCAGGCAGATGATACTAATGAGTTTGGAATTGTACCTCCAATCGGAGTGCTTCCGCCTGAAGATATTGTCCCTCCAGTAGGAGAGATTCCGGAAGAAATGATACCGCCTATTGGAGATTTGCCAGCAGGAATTGTACCCCCAATCGGAACGCTGCCGCCAACAGATATTGTACCTCCAATCGGAACGCTTCCACCAACCGGAATTGTACCTCCAATCGGAACGCTTCCGCCAACTGGAATTGTACCTCCAATCGGAACGCTTCCGCCAACTGGAATTGTACCCCCAATCGGAGTGCTTCCGCCATCAGGAATCGTACCTCCAATCGGAGTCCTTCCAGGCCCGACAAGTAACAGCTGCTTTTTCTGCAATCCTGACAGACTGCGGAGAACCCTGCAGAACTGCATGAATAATGTGAACAATCTGGTATTTGTCTGGACTACTGATGGAAATGGATTCTGGATGTACTTACAAAGAATGGATTATGATAATATATCCGGTTACCGCTATGGAACAAGAGCAGGCTGGTTCTTATATGATGTTCCCATCAGGAACATCTATGCTGTCCGCTGTTTCAGAGTGCAGTAGCTTATAATGTAAAATAACAAAAAGGACGTCAAAGCCTGACCTGACGTCCTTTTTTGTTATTCTGCTTAAGATTTACATCCCCGCAAATTTATTCTTCACTTTTGTCATTTTCTGCTGTTCTGCCTGCTCGGTAGTATACCAGCCCTTTGCAGACATCTGCTTATATATTTGATCCTGTGTAGAGAGACTGTCATTTAAAGCAGTGTCAAACGCCTGATGCACGTTCGTGGTTGGAGACTCAATTGTTCCGTGCAGATATAAATCACATGCTCCTTTTGTTACAAGGAGTAAATTTTCCATAATATTTTTATCATCCATTTGGTTATTCTTCCTCCTTATACAAGATTGTAGAAGCTGTCAAAAATCTGCTGATGCTTCTGGCCTAATTGTTCCACACATGCTTTTAATTCAGGGTCCTGCAGATTTTTTGCAGCATCCTGACACTGGGTTTTAAAAAAGCTTTCATGACCCAGAGCATCTTCAATATAACTTAATTCCTTTGGACTCATAGTAATCACCTCCACACTTAGTATGTGAGGTTTGGCAAGTTTCATTCCACAGCCGGCTGATTACCATTTTTTTGAAGAATTTTCCTGTAAAAAATCATAGTGAGAACCGTTGCAGTAATCCAGCCAAATGGCCATGCCATCCAGATACCTGTACTTCCAAAAACAGGGCTGAATACAGAGGCAAAGAAGATTCTCAGAATCAGATCAGGAATTGTGGCAATGACAAAATAAATCATTGCTCCTGAACCTCTTAATATGCCATCGGTCATCAGTTTAATGGATATCATAAAGTAGAAGGGCGATACAATCCGTAAATACCGCACTCCTGCCAGTATTGCCTCCTGACTGTCCGACTTTAAAAACAGTCCCATCATTACCTTGCTCAAGAAAAAATAAAATATAAAAAATGGAACAGAAGCTATGAGAGAAAGGCGTATTCCTGTGAGAAATCCCGTATGAATCCGATCCTTTTTCCCGGCCCCCAGATTCTGGGCAGTATAGCTTGATAAACAGCTTCCCAGCGCCATAAAGGAAGTAATTGCAAATGTATTCAGCTTAATAGCTGCTGAATATCCTGCAATGACAGCAGACCCAAACCGATTGACAATCACCTGAACAAATAAGTTTCCTACAGAAAGAACGCTTTGCTGAAGAATGCTTGGAATTGCAATGGCACAGATCTGTCCAAACAGCTTTCCGCTGAAAAGTGCCGGTTTCCCGCTGGAAGGCATTGCCCGCAATCTTCGAAAAAGAGTTCCTGCAGCCAGAATGGAGGCTCCGCCCTGTGCAATAAAGGTTGCCCATGCTACCCCTGCCACTCCCATCTGAAAGGTGGTTACAAACCAGATATCCAGAATAATATTGGTGACAGAGGAGCCAATAAGAAAATAAAGAGGTGTTTTCGAATCACCAAATGCATTAAAAATTCCTGTACACACATTATAGAGAATTAAGAAAACAATTCCATAGGTATAAATTTTCAGATAGAGAACTCCATCAGAAAACACATTATCAGGAGTATTAATCCAGCTCATCATAGGCCCACAGAATACAATGCCGTAAACAGTCAGCAGCAGGCTTAAAATCCCACAGGAAATAAAGGCTGTGTTAATTGCTGTTTTCATATTTGAATAGTCTTTTGCCCCAAATAATCTGGACACTACAACAGAAGCACCTAAGTTGCTGCCTGTGGCAAAAGCCATAAAGATTACTGTAATAGGATAGGAGGCGCCAACTGCAGCCAGCGCATTTTCTCCCACAAAACGACCTGCAATCATGCTGTCTGCAATGTTATAGAACTGCTGGAACATGACGCTTACCATCATAGGGAGAAGAAATTTCCATAAGGTATGTTTTGGATGTCCGATGGTTAAATCCGTTGTTTTTGCCGATACTGCCATGAGAAATATAACCTCTTTTCATATGTTAATTCTATGGTAAAGTATAGCACTTGCTGTGCCAGAAGGCAAATTTACATCAGGGGTTCGACCCTTTGATACAAAGGGTCGAACCCCTGATGTAAAAATCAGACTATTTCTTCCCGCTCCAGCAATATGTACACAACTTGCAGGGGGAAATACCGATGGCTGTCTCTAAATCATCCAGCCTGTGATAACGCAAAGTGGTAAAATTAAGTTTCTTCCGTATTTCTTCCACCATATCTTTATAATTCTGGCTTTCCGGATTGGCATAATCCATAAGAAGCTCATCTGACACCTCATCCCCTTCCAGCTCTCTGATAATTCTCCGTGTAATCAGATCAAGATCAGAATTTGATCGGGAGAAATTAAGATAAGGACAACCGAATAAAAGGGGCGGACATGCAGGACGGATATGTACTTCTTTTGCACCGCTTTGATAGAGGAATTCAGTCGTTTCCCCTAATTGAGTTCCCCTTACAATAGAGTCATCAATAATCAGCAGGCTTTTGTCCCGGATCAATGAATCAACAGGGATTAGTTTCATCTTAGCAATGAGATTTCTCTGTCCCTGATTCTGAGGCATAAAGGAACGGGGCCATGTTGGGGTGTATTTAATAAAGGGGCGGGCAAATGGAATCCGTGATTCATTGGCATAACCCACTGCATGAGCAATGCCGGAATCAGGTATGCCGGCTACAAGGTCAGCCTTTACATTATCCCGCTGTGCCAGAAGTTTCCCGCAGTCGTATCTCATGGTTTCCACATTGACTCCCTCATAGGAGGAGGTTGGATATCCATAATATACCCAGAGGAAGGAACATATTTTCATCTCATCTCTTGGAGGAGAGAGCTGATCCATGCCTTCAGGAGTGAGAAATACAATTTCTCCAGGTCCCAGCTCAGCATAATCGCTGTAGTCCAGATTAATATAAGCAAAGCTTTCAAAAGAAGCGCAGTAAGCATCTTCCTTTTTACCGATTACAATAGGAGTTCTGCCCATTCGGTCTCTGGCTGCATAAATTCCCTGTGGAGTCAGAACTAAAATGGTCATGGAACCTTCAATCTGCTCCTGTGCAAATTTGATTCCCTCTGTAATAGTACTTTTCTGATTGATCAGTGCAGCAACCAGCTCAGTGGAGTTAATCTTGCCGCCGCTCATTTCCATAAAATGAATATGACCGTTGATAAATGCCTCCTGAATCAGCTGCTCCTGATTGTTGATTTTCCCAACAGTTGTTATTGCAAAGCTGCCCAGATGGGACTGCATTAACAGTGGCTGGGGATCGCTGTCTGAGATACAGCCGATTCCATAATTACCTTCCAGCTCGTCCAAGTCTCTGTCAAACTTAGTACGGAAAGGAGTATTTTCAATATTATGAATAGAACGGGAAAAACCATTGGGGCCATAAACTGCCATACCACCCCGCTTGGTTCCAAGATGGGAGTGATAGTCAACCCCGAAAAATAAATCAAGTGTACAGCTCTTTTTTGAAACAACACCAAATATTCCGCCCATAAAAATTTCCCTCTATCATCTATGTAAGTTTTTGTTTTGAGTGACCGTAGTTAGACAATCTACAAAACAATTCTAGCACACATTGATAGAGGGAAACAATGGATTTACCCATTATAAATACTAATGAGGTTTTAGAAGCACTTAAATCTCGTTAATTTTTCTCTTCACGTAAGTGGTGTGAAGGAGATGGTGGGCTTTTTCACTTCCCGGTTCACCGAGGAAAGTATCATACAGCTCCTTAATTGCAGGATTCTCATGAGATTTGCGGATAGCAAGACCTGCATCCTCATCATAGAGAACCTTAGCCCGCAGTGCGCGGATATCCACTGTATTGCGCACATGGCCAGGCTGCTGAGGCTGTCCGCCTCCGTTAACACAGCCGCCCGGGCAGCCCATAATCTCGATAAAGTGATAGTCAGCTTCACCGGATTTTACTTTATTTAGCAGCTCTTTTGCATTGCCAAGGCCGGAAGCAATGGCAACCTTCACATCCATACCGGCTACATGATAGGTTGCTTCCTTAATGCCTTCTGTGCCTCGTACATCGGTAAAGTCAAGCTGGAGAAGCTCTTCGCCTGTCAGTGTTTCCACAGCAGTTCTGAGAGCGGCCTCCATAACACCGCCGGTTGCGCCGAAAATTACAGCTGCTCCGGTTCCAAGACCTAATGGGGTATCAAATTCCTCGTCAGGAAGCTCTGTAAAGCGGATTCCTGCCAGTTTAATCATTCTTGCAAGTTCTCTTACAGTCATAGAGTAATCAACGTCAGGGAAGCCGTTTGCAGCTTCGTCCTTTCTGCCGATCTCAAATTTCTTGGCAGTACATGGCATTACACTGACTGATACAATATCCTTTGGATCAATGCCCATCTTCTCCGCATAGTAGGATTTGGCAATAGCGCCAAACATCTGCTGAGGGGATTTACAAGAGGATAAATTCTCTGTCATCTCAGGAAAATAGTGTTCGCAGTATTTTACCCAGCCAGGGGAACAGGAGGTGATCATTGGAAGAACTCCTCCGTTTTTCACACGGTCAATAAATTCATTGGCTTCTTCCATAATGGTTAAGTCAGCGCCAAAGTTGGTATCAAATACACTGTTAAAGCCAAGTCTTCTGAGAGCAGCAACCATTTTGCCCTCTGCATTGGTTCCGATGGGATAGCCGAATTCCTCACCAAGACCTGCACGAACAGCAGGTGCTGTCTGTATAATCACATGTTTGCCAGGGTCTGCAATGGCAGCAGCAACCTCATCGATACAGCTCTTTTCATAGAGTGCGCCGGTTGGGCAGACTGCAATACACTGTCCGCAGGATACACAGCTGGTATCACCAAGCCCCATATCAAATGGTGAGCCGATAAATGTAGCAAATCCACGATCATTAGGTCCAATAACATTAATCTCCTGAACATGCTCGCAGACAGCGGTACAGCGGCGGCAGAGAATACATTTGCTGTTATCTCTTACCATATGAGCTGCACTGTCATCAATACAGGAATCAGTTTGTGCGCCGTCATAGTAATCTTCATTATCAACACCCAGCTCCTTACAAAGCTCCTGAAGCTCACAGCTTCCGCTGCGCACACAGGATAAGCAGGAACGGTTGTGGTTGGATAAAATCAGCTGCAGGGTTTTCTTTCTGTATTCCCGAAGCTTTGGTGTATTGGTCCATACCTCCATACCGGCATTAATTGGATATACACAGGATGCAGCCAGCTTTCCGCCGTTGATTTCAACAGTACAGATTCTGCAGGCAGCAATTTCATTGATATCTTTTAAGAAGCACAGTGTGGGAATCTCCACATGAGCAATTCTGGCAGCCTCTAAAATGGTGGAGCCTGCCGGAGCGCTGACATCCATGCCGTTAATTTTAATTGTAATATTCTCCATGATACATTCTCCCTCCATTATTTTTTGTAAATAGCATTAAACTTACACTTATCCATACAAGCGCCGCACTTAATACATTTATCCTGATCGATGACATGCGGATTCTTAACAGAACCGGTGATAGCAGTGGCAGGACAGACTCTGGAACAGAGTGTACAGCCTTTACATTTGTCTGCATCAATATGATAGGATAACAGTGCCTTACATACGCCTGCCGGACAGGTTTTGTCTACAATATGTGCTTCATACTCATCACGGAAGAATTTTAAAGTGGAGAGTACAGGGTTTGGAGCTGTCTGACCTAAACCACAGGCAGAGTTGTCTTTGATATAATAGCAAAGCTCTTCCAGTTTATCCAAGTCTTCTAAAACTGCCTGGCCTTTTGTGATCTTCTCCAGAATCTCCAGCATACGCTTAGTGCCGATCCGGCATGGAGTACATTTACCACAGGATTCCTCCACTGTAAATTCCAGAAAGAATTTGGCAATATCAACCATACAGTCGGTTTCATCCATAACAATCAGACCGCCGGAGCCCATCATGGAGCCAATGGAAAGTAAGTTGTCGTAGTCAATAGGAATATCATAATGCTCTGCAGGAATACAGCCGCCTGAAGGACCGCCTGTCTGAGCTGCTTTGAACTTTTTACCGTCTGGAATACCGCCGCCGATCTCTTCGATGATCTCACGGAGAGTGGTTCCCATAGGAACTTCCACAAGACCTGTATTATGGATCTTGCCGCCTAAGGCAAATACCTTGGTGCCCTTTGATTTTTCAGTACCCATAGAAGCAAACCATTTGGAGCCATTTAAAATAATCTGTGGAACATTTGCATAAGTTTCAACATTATTAAGGATGGTTGGTTTGCCAAAAAGTCCCTTTTGTGCCGGGAAAGGAGGACGTGGTCTTGGTTCTCCGCGGTTGCCTTCGATGGAAACCATAAGGGCAGTTTCCTCACCGCATACGAAAGCGCCTGCGCCTAAACGGAGATCAATGTTAAAGGAAAATCCGCTTCCGAATATGTCATCTCCAAGAAGCTCCATCTTCCTTGACTCCTCAATGGCGATCTTTAAACGGTCTACAGCGATTGGATATTCTGCACGGACATAAATAAAGCCCTGAGAAGCGCCAATGGCATAACCTGCAATTGTCATAGCCTCCAACAGTGCATGAGGATCGCCTTCCAGTACGGAACGGTCCATAAATGCCCCAGGATCGCCTTCATCGGCGTTACAGCAGACATACTTCTGGTCAGCGTCGTTTTGTTTGGCAAGCTTCCACTTGAGACCTGTTGGGAAACCTGCACCGCCTCTGCCCCGAAGACCGCTGTCTAAAAGCTCCTGAATTACCTCATCAGGAGTCATCTCTGTAAGAGCCTTGCCAAGTGCGGCATATCCGCCTGTACCTATGTATTCTTCGATACATTCAGGATTGATAACACCACAGTTGCGAAGTGCGATTCTGTGCTGCTTTCTGTAGAAATCTGTGTCACTTAAGGCTTTGATACCGCCTGGTGTTACAGTCTCATCATATAAGAGTCTCTGTACAGGACGTCCCTTTAACAAATGCTCTTCAACGATCTCAGGAATATCCTCTTCCTTCACCAGAGCGTAAAAGGCTGCATCAGGATATACAATCATAATAGGACCAAGGGCACAAAGACCGTGACAGCCTGTCTGTACAACGGAAACCTCATTACTTAACCCCTGGTTCTCCAGTTCATCTCTTAACTTCAATATTATCTGCTGGCTTCCGGAGGAAGTGCAGCCGGTGCCGCCGCAAACCAATACATGTGAACGATACATTTACGTTTCCTCCTTCTTAAATGTCAACTGAGCTTAAGGTGTAATTATCAAGTACATGACCACCTACCAGGTGCTCTTTGTAAACCTCTTCAGCCTTCTCGGGTGTCATTCTGATGTATGTAACTTTTTCCTTGCCAGGCTCCAGTATCTCCACAATTGGTTCGTACTGGCATAAGCCGATACAGCCTGTCTGTGTAACAGCTATCTTGTCTGTTAAATTGTGTTCCTGAACAAGTGTTGATAATTTATTAAGAACAGGTCTTGCACCGCTGGCAATTCCGCATGTTGCCATGCCTACTAAAACCCGGGTGCGTGCATGATCTTCTTCACGCATACTGACCTGGCTCTGCATTCTTTCTCTGATTGCTTTTAATTCTTCCAGAGTCTTCATGTTATTATTCCTCCATTTCTGACCAGTCTAAATGACTGCGCCGCCGTCTGTTTCCGTTTTGTTCTCAGACAGATATTCTCTGATATAAGCAGCCACCTCAGGAGTATCTAAGGGAATGCCGCCTAAAATCTCTTTAAACTGTCTGGTATCCAGTTGGAATGATCTTCCGTTATAACTATAAGTATAGAGAAAATCAGTATCCGGATGACATGTGATCAATGTTTCGATTGTACTGTTCATATCGCCAAGAGGCATTCTGTCTATGTGAGACAGAGTGAAAACTGCTGTTACCGTTGTGCCTTTACCCCTAATAGATTCAATGCAAAAGCTTCCACCTGTGCTTTCCGCCGCATATTTAAAAAACGGAATGCCAAGACCAACCTTACGGGTGGTGCGGGTGGTAAAAAAAGGATCTGTAACATTCTCTGCCTGTTCCTCCGTCATGCCGCAGCCGTTGTCCTTAATTTCTGCAGTCAGTCTGTCTTCTTCTGTGTCAACAGTGACTGTAATGGTTACCAGGTCTGCGCCTGCGCTGGTGGAATTCTCAGCTATATCCAGTATATTTAAAGAAATCTCAGTCATCATAAGACTTACTGATATTTGGCTAGAATATCGGGAACATCGTCCACTGACAGCCTGCCATACACTTCGCCGTTAATCATCATAACGGGAGCCAGACCGCATGCACCTACGCAGCGGCAGGAATCCAGAGAAAACTTCCCATCAGGAGTACATTCTCCGTTGCCGATTCCAAGAATCTCTGACAGCTTGCTATAAATATCACCGGCTCCTTTTACGTAGCAGGCGGTTCCCAGACAAACTGAAACCTGATATTTACCCTTGGGCTGAAGTGAAAACTGTGCGTAAAATGTGACAACACCATAGATTTTTTCCAGTGGTATGCCTGTCTCGTCAGAGATTATGGTCTGTACTTCCATGGGAAGATAACCATATATGTCCTGAGCTTTTTGCAAAATAGGCATCAGGGCACCTTTTGTACCTTTGAGCTGGGCAATCACTTCTTTTAAATCTGCCTCCTGCTCTTTTGTCCCGCTAAACAGGACGCCTTGTTTTTTACAAGTCATTTTGTAACCTCCTTCAGTTGTGCTTATGCAATGTAACAGTATTTTATCATGTTGAGAATGAAAAATCTATAGGATTTTCATTAATTCGATAAAAAAATAACAATTTCTTATGTGGAATAATATGGTTCTCATAAAAGGTTTATGTGGTATAATGAACATTATTAATAAGAAATTTCTGAAAAGTTAATAAAAACAGCGAAATCCCTTTCTTTTCTGTTAATAAATTATTATAATCAAAATAGATTTATTATTTAACAGGCAGAAAACAAAATCAGTGAAAAGGAGAGTGGTTGATATGACTGCAAGAGATGTGAGGGACATACTGGGGGCAAGAGTTCTGGCAGGAGAGGATCATTTGGAGAAAGAGGTAACAAGTGCCTGCGGTGCTGATATGATGAGCGATGTGCTGGCATTTTCCAAGGACCACTCTGTTCTTTTAACCGGTCTTTGCAATCCTCAGGTGATTCGGACTGCAGAGATGCTTGATATTGTCTGCCTTGTATTTGTAAGGGGCAAAAGGCCTGATGAGGCTATGCTTTCCATGGCAGAGGAGAGAGGACTTATTGTTCTGGCAACAGGCCACCGCATGTTTTCTGCCTGTGGAATGCTGTTTGCAGCAGGGCTTCACGGAGGTGCGGTTTAATGTCTGAATCTGATGTTATCACCCTGACCTATGCCATTTCCCCTGATGACTTTACAAGGGCAGGTGAGGCAAGCAGCGATGTAAAGGGGAAGTTAAAGCAGATGGGCGTATGCCCGGAAGCTGTACGAAAGGTTGCCATTGCCATGTATGAAGGGGAAATCAACATGGTAATTCATGCCAGGGGAGGAGAAATTACGGTTAACATAACTCCCAAGCAGATTGAAATGATTCTGGCGGACGCAGGTCCCGGAATTCCTGATGTGGAGCTTGCTATGAAGGCCGGATTTTCCACAGCACCTGATGAGATTCGTTCTCTGGGGTTTGGAGCAGGCATGGGGCTTCCCAATATGCAGAAGTATTCTGATGAGATGAAAATAGATACAGTAATTGGAAAGGGAACCACTATTTTTATGAAGGTCAATATCCTGCCTGCATCATAAATGTGTGTAAAAGAGGTGAGAAGGTGGATAAATTTTACCATTCTGTACGGCTGAACGAGGAACTGTGCAAAGGATGTATTAATTGTATTAAACGCTGTCCTACTGAGGCCATTCGTGTAAGGAACGGAAAGGCAAGGATCAACAGCAAGTTCTGCATTGACTGCGGAGAGTGTATCAGGGTGTGCCCGCATCATGCCAAGCATGCCACCTATGATAAGATCGATGTGCTGAAACAGTATGAATATACAGTGGCACTTCCTGCGCCCTCCCTATACAGTCAGTTTAATAATTTAGATGATGTGAATATTGTATTAAATGCCCTTCTTCTTATGGGCTTTGATGATGTATTTGAAGTCAGCGCTGCAGCTGAGCTGGTCAGTGAAGCAACCAGGACATATATTGATAATAACCCGGATAAGCTGCCTCTGATCAGCACTGCCTGTCCTTCTGTTGTGCGTCTGATCAGGGTTCGTTTTCCTAATCTGATACCCAATCTTCTTCCACTTAATCCTCCCATTGAGGTGGCTGCAATTCTTGCGGCTCAGAAGGCGATGAAGGAGACAGGACTACCCAGGGAGAAAATCGGAATTGTATTCATTTCCCCCTGTCCTTCCAAGGTGACCTATGTAAAATCACCTTTGGGAACAGAACGCAGTGAGGTGGACCGTGTCCTTGCAATCAAGGATATGTATCCGCAGCTGTTATCCTATATGAAAGCAGTGGGAAATGATCCGGCTGATATAGGAACCTCAGGGAAAATAGGAATCAGCTGGGGAAGAAGCGGCGGCGAGGCAAGCGGGCTATTTACAGAGGACTATCTGGCAGCAGATGGAATTGAGAATGTCATCCGTGTCCTTGAGGATATGGAAGACCAGAAATTCTTAAATCTGAAGTTTGTAGAGTTAAATGCCTGCAACGGCGGCTGTGTAGGCGGTGTTCTCACTGTGGAAAATCCCTATGTAGCCGAGGTAAAGCTGAAACGGCTGAGAAGATATATGCCCGTAGCCAGGAATCACATAGGAAAAGAAGCAGAGGATTATGTTCATTGGACCAAAGAGGTTGAGTATGAGCCGGTCTTTAGCCTGGGCAATACCATGATGGAAAGCTTTTCCCGTTTAAACCGTGTGGAACGTCTCTGCAAAAAGCTTCCGGGACTGGACTGCGGTTCCTGCGGTGCGCCTACCTGTAAAGCTCTGGCAGAAGATATTGTCAGAGGAGAGGCTGCGGAATCAGACTGTGTTTATTACCTGAGAGAAAGCTTACATAAACTATCCGAAGAGGTTTCCATTTTGGCTAATGATATTGCGGAGAACAATGTAGAAGGTTATGAGATGCTCAAGGTAATGACGGAATACATCCAGAGAATTTCTGATGAGATGTCTCTTCTGGACGGAAGAGATGAGAAAGAAAACAAAGAGAATAAAGAGAGACGGCAATAAAATAATAAAGTTTGGCGGTGGTGCGATGACTGTACAGGAGTTAATAGACAGCGGATTATTTATAACAGTGAATCAGGGGGATCAATTAGATAAGGAGATCACGAAACCATTCTGCTGTGATCTTTTAAGTATTGCCATGGGCAGGGCGCCGGAAGGCTGTGCCTGGATTACGGTGATGGGCAATTTAAATACTTTGGCTGTGGCCTCCTTAACAGAGACAGCCTGTGTCATACTGGCAGAAGGTTCTGTCCTTGATGATGCAGCAGCAAAGAAGGCTTCAGAGCAGAAGATCACAGTCCTGAAAACGGAAATGCCTGTGTTTGACGCAGCTCAGGCAGTCTGGAAAAGGCTTGCAGCCAGTTGAATATGAATATAAGCTATGACCTTCATATCCATTCCTGCTTATCACCGTGCGGAGATGATGATATGACTCCTGCCAATATTGTGGGCATGGCAGCAGTGAAGGGATTGGATGTCATTGCTGTGACAGACCATAATTCCTGTAAAAACTGTGCTGCAGTTCTCCATCATGCCAGGGAATATGGAATTCTGGCTATTCCGGGAATGGAGATATGTACATTGGAGGAAGTCCATGCAGTGTGTCTTTTTCATACTTTGGAAGCAGCCATGGATTTTGACCGGTATGTATATGACCGTCTGATGAAATTCCCCAATAATGAGGAGATTTTTGGAAAACAGCAGATTTATGATGAGAAAGATCAGATCATTGGTATAGAACCTAATCTGCTGATTAACAGTGCTGATATTTCTTTTGACAGGTTGTGGGAGTTGGTAAGGTCTTATGATGGAGTAATGTTTCCTGCTCATATTGATAAGAATGCCAACAGCCTGATCTCTAATCTGGGATTTGTACCTCCTGACAGTCAGTTTAAGACTGCAGAGTTAAAAGATATGAAGAAGCTTCATGAGCTTCGGAGGAATAATCCTTATCTTGAGCAATGCAGGATTATTACCAACTCTGATGCTCACTATTTAGAAAATATTAATGAGCCTGACAATACTCTCTTTGTGGAGGAGAAAACTGTCAATGGTGTGATTTGTGCTTTGATTTGAAATTGGGGTTCGACCCTTTGATACAAAGGGTCGAACCCCAATTTTAAAAATTTATTGTTTTACGATAGCATTAGGATAAATCCTCTCCATCCGCTGATCATGAAATCTATCATCTAACATCACTTCAATGGAATTCTTGGCCGGTACCCCGGACTTCCGCTCTGCATACCTCCCCAGCGCAGCCCCTGAAACTACAATATTAACAGCCATAAACATAAGAAAACAATAGCTTAAAACACTTCCCGCCTTCTTAGGAATTCTTTCAATCAACCCGGATAAAAACGGGTAGATAATCTTAATCCACACAACAGCCGCAACTCCCCAGAAAAAGCAGTAAAGAAGATTAATTCTTCCTCCCAGATTAAAGGGGATTTTGCTGTAATCCCAGAATACAGTGCCAAAGACAAGCTCTGTAAACACGCTGCATATGTATTCGTAAGCTCCGCCCACAACAGTGCCGAAGAGGAAAATATAACGGTCCTCTCTGTCTCTGTATTTGTGAAGCATCATAGTGAGGACAACAACACCCAGACCCCATACAATGCTAAAAGTTCCGTATACCACACTGCTGCGGCTCATAAGAACGCCGGAGGTTACATAGCAGAAAATCATTTCAATAATATCCCCCAGAAATGCACTGATCATAAAAAGCCATACAAGCTTATGAAAGGAGCAGCCCTCTGCAAACACAGCAGAAGAGGTGCTGGAGGACAGCTCTGCAGCAGTTAAAGCAGGATAGGCTTTTGTCATACGCCGCTGAATTCTTGTGAATATAGCCCGCCCCAGACGGTTGGAAATCTTATTCATTCCCTTTGCCATCGCTTCCACACGGTTATCATACTTTTGAACATGGAAAACAATTCCCATAACACTGAGTCCATCTGCTGCAAGAATAATCACAGCGATAATCAGGAGGATTCTCCCGGGAAGGACAGGGAATTTTTCAATAAGAGTATGAATCAGCGGATGAAAATAACGAAGGGTCAGAGCAGCCAGCAAACCCCATAGTGCAGAGATGGGAAGGCAGACATAGCCGCCGATTGTGTATTTATAATCTGAATAATCCCACCATTTTTTCTGAAACAGCCGCTCCAGAATGGCGCCTGCAAAGAATTCCAATATGGTTGCAATCACACCGCAGCCAATGATCAGAAACAAGAACCCTTCTTCCAGTGAACTGAAGAAAGTGAGGCAGGCAACCATACAAATCCCATAGATAGGGCATAAAGGTCCATTTAAGAAACCCCTGTTAAGGAAATGTTTCTGTCTGATGGCTCCATAAACGATTTCAAGGCACCAGCCAAAAAAACCATAGATGAAAAAGTACCAGATCAGTTGATAAAATGACATATTCATGATGCTGCTCCTGACTCAGGCGGATTTAAATCTGTAATTAACCGGTTAACATAGGAAAACATTAGGTCTTCTTCTTCACTCAACGTCATATAATATTCATTAGTGGGATTTAATATCCATTTTTCGTAAATATAGTGACGGCTGTTGTTACATAGAACTGCCAGGCAGTGGGTATCAAAGGGAGCCAGTCTTCCTGTTTCCACAGCTCTGTTAAAAACATCTTCTGCATATTTAACACCATCGGCAAGGAGAATATTCTGGACTATGAGCCTGGCGGTTTCATCATGGTATTTGCGCTGATGTACAATCCTCAGAATGGGAAGCAGCACAGACTCTAAATCACCAAAACTAAAAAATACAGAGTGAATAATATCCATTATGCTGCCGTTTTGTATAATGGGTTCAATTTCCTCTATGGTGTTCCGGTTATCAGTGAAATGCTCACAAAAGAAATCATATATTTCATCAAGAATCTCCTGTTTAGAGGAAAAGTGATTATATATGCTGGACTTGGTTTTTCCAATTGCTTTGGCAATATCACTGATGCTTACCAGTTCAAATGAATATTCGGAAAACAGCTCTATGCATTTATAAAATATAAGATTTTTCGTATCGTTGGTATATTTCAAGTTATATTTACTCCTTTACATTTTATACTATTATACATTTTATAATAAATGACATCAATTGTAAAATAATTTCTGGATAGGATTGACATTAATTCTTAACGGAATTATAATTTATATTAAGAATGACCGGTCGTTCATGTTAAACTATTATGATTTTTACAAAATCATGAAGGGAGGTATGTTATGTTTCGCTACTGGACAGATTTAAAACTGGTTGGTTTTGGTACCAGCTTTGGTATGGTTCTGCCTGAACCATATGAAAGTGAGGATTTTATTTCCCGTTTTTTAACCATACCGGTATTTGGTTCCTGTATTCCTTACATTTATTACTACACTACGAGAAATGGCAGGAGCGAAAAGAACGTAATCACCCGGGAGGAACTGACAGAACTGATGAAGGAAAAGGAGCGCCCCATTATCTACATTGATATGAACTGTAAGATTATGGACGCTTTATCCATGCCTGTTCAAAGACATCTGTATCGGCTGAGCAATTCAAGAGTCCCTCATGAGATGATCTATGGCAATGTGGAACGTCCATGTATGGCGCCTTTGGAATATCCTTCAGGACACCATGGAAATATGACTGTAATTTTAACAATTATGCCCCCGGGCACCAAAGGGGATTACCCCTGCTTCTCTTTAAGCAATGGTCCTGGTTTTTACTATGAGTATGCCATGTATATTATGGAATATCTGCGTAACTATTTTCCGGGACTTGGAACAGTGGGAGAAATTAACAGGGATGAGATGTGGACTGACGGCTCTTCCTATACTAATTCTATATACAATTATGAAAAAATACAGATGCCCATCCGTTTTGGTATTGAGCACACCTTAAGGAGACTTGGGGAGTGCGATATTGTCCGTTCTTATAAAAAATATTATCATGATGGGTGGAAATATGACAGGATATCACAATTTCGGATGGTGAATCTTCCGGAGGAATATCCCAGAAAAGAACTGATTTATTTCTTTTCAGAATATGTGGATCATGTAGTATGGGTTTTACAGCAAAGGTGGGATACATACAGAACTATATGTGCAACAGCCACTCATATTATGCTGCCAAAGCCTGAACGATATGGAAAGAGCTTGGAAACAATGACTCATTTAAAAAAACGGTTAATGGATGTAAAGGATAGCAGCAATGACAGTCACTATTGCGGTTATTTAGCCTTTGCCAATATTGACCAACAGATTGTGGGGGAATTTCGGGTTCCCTGGTATATGAAGTCTTATCTGCTGATGCTGTTGGATTTAAAAAACCAGGGAAAGATCGATCAGATAAAGTCACAGATGTATCATAAACAGATGCTGGAGTAGGAATGTTTCCTGTTTTCATTGTAAAGCTTATTTTCCTGTGATAAAATAAGAAAGAGGCAAAGCCTGCAAAAGGAGATAAGTGAGATGAAACGATTGAACGTATGGGGCAGCAGTCTTCTCATGGCTGCAGCATTGATGACATTGGCGCCTGGTGCTTCTTTGGCAACTATGGCAGATGAGGGGCAGCAGGCTCAGAATGAAACAGAGATCCGTAACGGCTGGCTGGACGAGAAACTGGGACCAGGAGTAGCCAAATGGGTCGATGAAAATGGCAATATTACAGAACCGCCGGCAGCAGCAGAGGACACACCGACAGAGGCAGGCATTACTGACAATGGTTCAACTGTCGAAGGACAAGCAGATGGCACAGCAGAGGATACATCAGCAGAAGATACACAGAGCTTAGAGACTGAACAGCCTGCTGGCAGACAGATAGATCCTGAACGTCCTATGGTTGCGCTGACCTTTGATGATGGTCCCTATGCGCCTGTAGGCAACCAGATTATGGACTGTCTGGCACTGTATGGCGGCAAGGCAACATTCTATGTTGTAGGCAACAGAGCAGCGTCCTATCCTGCAGAATTACAGCGTATGGTGGCAGAAGGTCATGAGATCGGCAACCATACCTATGATCATAAGTATTTAAGCAAATTGAGCGTAGCTCAGATGCAGTATCAGATTAACCGGTGCAGTGACGTTGTTTTTGCAATAACCGGTGTACGCCCTACTACAGTAAGACCGCCTGGCGGGTATAAGAACGGAACAGTTCTTGCCAATGCCAATGGACCTGTGATCATGTGGAGTATTGATACCCTTGACTGGAAACATAGAAATGCCAGTAAATCAGTGAATGCTGTTATGAGCAAAGTGAGAGACGGAGATATTATCCTGATGCATGAGCTATATAGCCAAAGCGGTGCAGCAGCAGCGGAGATTATTCCAAGGCTGGTGGAACAGGGATATCAGCTTGTAACTGTCAGCGAGCTTGCACAGTACAGGGGCGGAGCAGAAGCAGGAAGAGAGTATTCTCAGTTTTATCGTTAGTTTGATAAAATATAGTAAATAACAAAAAGATGATCTGACACCATATATAAGGTGGAAAGATCATCTTTTTTTATCTCTATTGAGGCTAATTGTGTTGAACCTTTCATTTACAGTGAAGAATCCCCGTAAGAGTCTTCCATCCTCTTTAATGTCATCAGCATTCTGTGCAAAGGTTTAAAAAGAACCAGTGTTATAATAAAATTGCTGATCCCATGAACAACATCAAATGGAATCCCTGCAATCCACCATGCAATTGCAGCTCCCAGCCCTCCTGTTACAAAATAAGAGGCAGCACACAATAATCCGAAGAGCAGGCCGAAGATGCCGGACAGCAGTGCAGTACCGTAAGGTCCGGGAACGGTGTATTTACTCATAAGAAAAGTAAATCCCACAAGGATTGCCCAGACGTAGAGATAGGAGAACCACCACAGACCAAATCCGTAGAAGAAACCTTCCAACACAACAAACACGTATAGAATAATCCATACGTGTTTTCTGTACACAAGGGTATATAAAATAAGTAACAGGGAGACCAGCTCCACATTGGGTACCCATGCAAGACTGATCTGTATCACCAGAAGAAGTGCAGCAAGCAGGGCATCCCGCACCAGCTCTCTGGTGTTGATTGTATTTTTATTATTCATGATTCTCATCCAATTCTATGTATATAAATAGCTTCATCCAGTGTGTTGTCCTGCTCATAAGTTGTAACAGCACTTCCTATTTAGCCGGTGTATAAGCAATGGTATAATGTTCTCCATCCTTAATAGGCTGCATGGAAACACCATAATTGCAAGGCTCATTATCTAAAAGTATAGCCCAGTAAGCACCATCCAGCTGATAATCAGCGCGTACATCATTGACAGTATCCAGCATAAGGCCGAATTCTTCCGTAGTTGACCCGCCTATGGTAATCTCTGGAATCTCATCAAGAGCTTCCTTTAAAAACTGAGTCTCTGTAGAAATCTGATAGCTTTCCCCTGTCTGATCCTCATAAATAACATCTATGGTAATGGACTTGGTTCCCGCCATAGGAACAGGCTTAGAAACCATATATATCACCAGAAGTAATGCCAGCACTGCAATTGCTGCCAGTGCTCCCAGAATTGGGGAGGGCTTTCTCTTGCTCTGCATTAATTTCTTATTCCAAATCATAATCTGCCTCTTTTCAAAGTTAAATACTGCCTTAGTATAACATAAGTATCATATATGTCGCAAGAAAAGATTTCCTTCAGATTTCCTTAAATAACATAGTCATTCCCCGGTTGTTCAGTGAGCATTAAATCTGCAATTGTAATACCCTCCAAATAATCATTAATCAGCTTATCCAGCCCCTGCCACATAGGCAATGTCCTGCAAGAAGACATTCTGGGACATGCCTGCTGCCCAGGATCAAGGCAGGCTACTGGAGCAAGGGTGGTTTCAGTCACCTTCAAAATGCTTCCCACTGTGTACTGATCTGGTGATTTGGTCAGTCGGTATCCACCGCCTTTGCCTCTTAAACCGATCAGAAGTTTATTCTTTACCAGAACTTTTAAAATGCCCTCTAAATATTTCTCGGATATTTCCTGACGATTGGCTGTTTCTTTCAGAGGAACGTAACCCTCTGACTGATGCTCAGCAAGATCTATCATAATACGCAGAGCATATCGCCCCTTTGTTGAAATCATCATAAACGTTTCCTCCTTCTATTTCATATATTAACCTATTATACAACAAGGTAAGTGGGTTATCAACTTAAAAGATTTAACCATATTTGGCATATAAAAATTAAAAAAATCCAATTTAGTATTGACAAATAGATACTACAGGCATATAATCCCTATTAACATACCGGAAAGGTGGGTAATAGAGCGGTGATGAATTTTAAATTTTTTCGATGTTGTTGAAAAGGCTTTGATACCCGTAGGAAGATTACATAAAACAAAAAAATGGAGGAAATGACGATGAGTAAAATTTACACTTCTGCCGATCAGCTGATTGGTAAAACACCACTTTTGGAACTGGTCCACATTGAGAAGGAAGAAGGACTGAATGCACGTATTCTTGGGAAACTGGAGTATTTCAATCCCGCAGGTTCTGTGAAGGACCGAATTGCAAAGGCTATGATTGATGATGCCGAGGCAAAGGGCCTTTTGAAACCGGGTTCTGTGATTATTGAACCTACATCTGGCAATACCGGTATAGGTCTGGCTTCTGTAGCAGCAGCCAAGGGCTACCGCATTATTATCGTTATGCCTGAGACTATGAGTGTAGAGCGCCGTCAGCTGATGAAAGCCTATGGTGCAGAGCTGGTATTAACGGAAGGTGCAAAAGGTATGAAGGGCGCCATAGCAAAAGCAGATGAACTGGCAAAGGAGATTCCTGACAGTTTTATTCCCGGTCAGTTTGTTAATCCTGCCAATCCGGAAATTCATAGAACAACTACCGGACCAGAGATTTGGGAAGATGTAGATGGTGAAGTTGATATATTCGTAGCAGGAGTTGGCACAGGCGGTACTGTAACAGGAGTAGGTGAATACCTAAAGAGCAAAAATCCCAATGTGAAAATAGTTGCTGTAGAACCTGCCGCTTCCCCTGTTTTAAGCAAGGGTAACTCCGGTTCTCATAAAATCCAGGGCATTGGTGCAGGATTTGTACCTGATGTATTGGATACTAAGATTTATGACGAGATTATTGTAGTGGAAAACGAAGATGCCTTTGCAACCGGTAAGAGAATCGGCAAGTCAGAGGGTGTTCTGGTTGGTATCTCTTCAGGAGCTGCAGCATGGGCAGCGATTCAGTTAGGAAAACGGCCGGAAAATCAGGGCAAGACCATTGTTGTTCTGCTGCCTGATACTGGTGAGCGTTATCTTTCAACTCCGCTGTTTGAAGAGTAAGACTGGATAAACGGGGGATAAATGTTTAAAGGGCTGCCCATGAATCCAAGCCAGAGTATAGCTTGGATTCATGGGAGAATACCGGCCTGTGAATATGTGTGAACTTTGGCTGTCCAGGAGAAAATCTAAAGGAGGCCTTTGATCGGGTAGAACAGGCACTGCAATGGTTATGAAGCCATTGCTCCTGCCTTTTTTGATTAAGGAGGTCATTTAGTGATTGAATTATTACATGTAACAAAAAGTTTTGATGAAGGGCAGAATCAGGTTCATGCTGTGAAAGATGTGACTCTTACCATTAATGAAGGTGAGGTATTCGGTATCATAGGTTTCTCAGGTGCAGGCAAATCCACCCTTGTCCGATGCATCAACCTATTAGAGCGGCCAACAACAGGTACAGTAACAGTAGCCGGTCAGACGCTGACCAGTCTTTCCTCCAGGGAATTACGCCAGGCTCGTAAGAAAATTGGCATGATCTTTCAGCATTTCAATCTGATGGCTTCCCGCACTGTTTTTGGAAATGTAGCCTATCCTCTTAAGGGCAGCGGACTGACCAAACAGGAGATATCAGATAAAGTACATAAGCTTTTGGAACTGGTGGATATATCAGATAAGGAAAATGCCTATCCCAGCCAGCTCTCAGGCGGTCAAAAGCAGAGAGTAGCAATCGCACGGGCACTGGCAAATGATCCAAGTGTTCTATTATGTGATGAGGCCACCTCTGCACTGGATCCCCAGACAACCAAAGCAATTCTGCTTCTTCTTAAACAGTTGAATGTAAAACTTGGCATTACAGTCGTTGTCATTACCCATGAGATGAACGTTGTAAAAGAAATATGTGAAAGAGTAGCAGTGATGGAGCAGGGGCAGGTGGTGGAACAGGGAGATGTGTTTACGATTTTCTCCACACCTGAGCAAAAGGTTACACGTGATTTTATCCGAACCACTTCAAACATTCAAAAGGTGGAAGAGCTGATAGGAAAGAACAATGCGGTCACCCTGTTAAAACCCGGAGAGTTGATTGTCCGGCTGTCTTATATGCAGCGCAATGCTTCGGAACCCCTCATCTCAACTGTCTCCCGGCAGTTTGATTTAGATATGAATATCATTTTTGCAGATATCGAAATCGTGCAAGATGCACCCATTGGCGGTACAGTGGCAATTATCAGCGGGGAGAGGCAGAATATTGATGCTGCCATTGAATATTTGCTTCAGAAAAATGTAGGAGTGGAGGTAATAGAAGATGCTGGAGTTTCTTAATAGTCTGATTCCCAATGTTATGGATAAATTACCTATATTCTATGCAGCCATTGCTGATACTTTAATTATGGTACTGTGGTCAGGTGCGATTTCATTTGTTCTTGGCTTAATATCAGGAGTCATCACTACAGTCACAAAACCAGGCGGTATACTGGAAAATCGGATTGTCTATGAGGTACTGGATAAAGTTGTTAACTTATTCCGTTCCATTCCTTTTATTATCCTTCTTACCTGGGTTATGCCGATTTCCAGGGCTATTATGGGAACAGCCATCTATGTGAGGGGAGCAATCGTTCCTCTGGTATTTGGTACAGTTCCTTTTTTCTCCAGACAGATTGAAAGTGCTTTGGCAGAGATAGACCATGGGCAGATTGAAGCAGCTTTATCAATGGGCTCCAGTCCCCTGGAAATCATTTTCCGTGTCTATCTGCGGGAAAGTATGGGCGGCATTGTCCGCGGAACTACCATTACAGCCATTAGTCTTTTGAACCTGACTGCAATGGCGGGTGCAGTAGGAGCCGGTGGGCTGGGAGATTTTGCAATCCGCTACGGTCATGACCGAAACCAGATGGATGTGACCAATGTTACCATTGTTATTCTGGTAATTATGGTCAGCCTGATTCAGCTGTTTGGCAATAGACTGGTGAAGAAAAACACCCATTAAGGAGGAAGCTACATTGGAACTGAAATCAAGAAAAATTGTTATTGTAGGTGCCGGTCACGTAGGCTCACATGCCGGATATGCGTTAATTTCTCAGGGACTTGCGGAAGAAATCGTCTATATTGATATCGCTGAAAAGAAGGCTGAAGCACAGGCTTTGGATTTATATGATGCCACTGCTTATTTATCCAAACGTGCAATTATTCGTGCAGGAGATTACAGCGATGCAGAGGATGCAGAAATGCTTATAATAGCAGCAGGCCCCCTGCCGGATATGAGCAAAGGGCAGACTCGGATGGATACCCTTCGTCAAACCATTGCTATCATAAAGGATGTTGCTGAGAATATTCGAAAGTCCTCCTTTGATGGAATCATATTAAATATATCCAATCCTGCAGATGTGATTACACATTATATTCAAAGCACTTTAAACTGGCCGGAGAACCGTATTCTATCCACCAGCACAACACTTGACTCAGCCAGACTTCGACGGGTGCTGGCGCAAGCTACCGGCGTGGATCAGAAATCTATTCAAGCCTATGCATTGGGCGAGCACGGAGAGAGTCAGATGGTACCCTGGTCAACTGTATCTATTGGAGGAAAACCTCTGGTGCAGCTTCAGGAGGAATATCCGAAAACCTATGGAAATTTGGATTTAGAGGCTATTGCTGCAGAAGGAAAAGCAGGCGGCTGGGTTATTCTGGGCGGAAAAGGCTCCACGGAATTCGGTATCGGCGCTTCTATAGCGGAAGTTATCCGGGCGATACTGGGGGATGAGAACCGTATATTACCGGTATCCACTTTGCTAAAGGGCCAATATGGACAAAGAGATGTATTTGCCAGTGTGCCGGCATTGCTTAACAGACATGGTGTTGCGGAGATTGTAGAGCTGCGTTTAACAGATGAAGAGAAGACTCAGTTTGATGCTTCCTGCAGGACTATGAATGAGAATTACAGACTTTCACTGACTTTATAGTTATATAAAAATAATTTAAAAATGGGAGACATCAATTATGAAAATTAAGAATATTAGAAATATCAGGACATTTGTTGCTGCTGTACTTACACTTTCTATTGTGACATTGGGGCTATCCGCCTGTGGCAGTAAAATAAGTGACAGCAGTGCGGCAGAGAAGTCTGTTACGGTTAAACTGGGTGTGGTAGGAAGTATCTATGAGGATCTCTGGACACCGGCTCAGGAAGCTCTGAAATCAGAGGGGATCAATTTGGAGATTGTGCAGTTTTCTGATTACGTTACACCTAATAATGCTCTGGCAAATGGTGAGATTGACTTAAATTCCTTCCAGCACCGCATCTATCTGGAAAACGAGCTTACTGCCTATGGCTATAAGCTTTCTAATGTAGGAAATACCTTTATAATCCCTCTGAATCTCTATTCACAGAAAGTATCCTCTGTGGCTGAATTAAAGGACGGGGACACTGTGGCAATACCTGATGATGTGACCAATGGCGGACGGGCATTAAAGGTACTGGAAGCTGCCGGACTCATTGCCTTAAAGGCGGATGCTGGCATCAATCCAACTGTGGCTGATATCGAAACCTATCATGTAAAAATCACCATTGAGGAACTGAAAGCAAACATCATTCCTTCCGCTCTCCCAGATGTGACTGCAGCAGTGGTAAATGGCAACTATGCTTTAGACTTTGGACTTAAAACGGAAGAGTCCATTTTCAAAGACACAGTTTTGGATGTAGAGGAATATTGGAATCTGATTGCCGGACGCACTGAGGATCTGTCTGATCCCCATAAGGCAGCCGTTTATCAAAAGGTAGTTAAGGCATTTCAGTCACCTGAGACTGAGAAGGTGTTTGATGATACATTTGGAGGATACTTTGTGAAGGTGGGCTGGGACGTAGATCTATTGGCAAAGTAAAACAGTGATCATTTCTAGTCATGACATTTAGAGGGAGGATAGGATGGATATTGAAAAATGGGCATTGGAGGCTATGATTCCGGATAAAACACGTCTTATATTTGAACATATTGAGCCTGAGTATCTTAGTGATACACTTGGCAGGCTGAAAGGATATGCACAGGCACTGGTATTTCCCATATCAACTGAGGAAGTCAGCAGCGTGTTACGCTATGCATATACCAATCATATTCCAGTTACACCTCGGGGAGCAGGAACCAATCTGGTTGGGTCAACTGTCCCGATTCATGGGGGTATTATCCTTGATTTATCCCAAATGAACCGGATTTTAGAAATAGACAGGGATACGTTCACTGCAACGGTTGAGCCTGGAATCCTGCTTCAGGATTTTCAGAGTGAGGTAGAAGGTGAGGGACTTTTTTATCCTCCTGATCCTGGTGAAAAAGCTTCCACGATCGGAGGCAACATCAGCACCAACGCAGGCGGGATGCGTGCTGTAAAATATGGTGTAACCAGGGATTATGTACTTGGACTGGAGGTTGTACTTGCAGACGGAACCGTTCTGACTGCAGGCGGGAAACAGATAAAGGATGCCAGCGGTCTGTCTCTTAAAAACCTTTTAATAGGTTCTGAGGGAACTCTGGCAGTTATCACAAAATGCATTTTAAAATTGATTCCCAAACCTGAGACTTCCATCAGTGTTCTGGTTCCCTTTGGGGACCTTAAAACTGGAATTGACACCGTTTTGACAATATTGCAGGCAGATGCCAATCCAACAGCAGTGGAATTTATGGAACGTAAAGTAGTACAGCTTGGCGAAGCATTTTCGGATGTAGAGTATCCAAGGTCTGATGCAGGATCTTATATTCTTCTCACATTTGATGGGCATAAGTCAGAGGTGGAAGCTAATATAAAACTGGTTGGGCGATTGGTGATGAGCCATGGTGCACTTGATTATATTGTTCTGACGGACCCGGAACGGGCATTGGATATATGGAAGGTGAGAGGTGCTCTTGTTAAGGCAGTTGAAGCTGTTTCTGAGCAGGAGCCCGTTGACATCGTTGTGCCAATCAGTAAAATCTCTGATTTCGTTGGGTACATTCATGAACTGGAAGAGAATTCCGGTATGAGAATGGTGAATTTCGGTCATGCAGGAGATGGTAATATTCATCTGTGTGTAGTGCGTGGCGACCGTAATGAGGAAACATGGCACAGGGAACTGCAGAAGAATATGGAGCATGCATATGCAAAAGCCTATGAATATGGAGGTGTGACTTCCGGGGAACATGGTATCGGTATCAGTAAACGGCATTATTTCCTGAGAGAAACACCAAAAGAAAATCTTCTGGTCATGAACCAGATTAAGAATGCCCTGGATCCCCGGCATATTTTAAATGATCAAAAATCTTATATCACAGGAGGAAATCAGAATGAAGAAGTTATCTGACCGTACAGCCGGGTTTACAGATTCTGTGATTCGGCGCATGACCCGGATATCCAATCAATATGGGGCTGTAAATCTGTCACAGGGATTCCCGGACTTTGATCCGCCGAAAGAGATTCTGGATCGTCTGACGAAGGTTGCATACGAAGACTTTCACCAATATTCCATCACATGGGGAGCACAGGATTTCAGGGAGGCTTTAGCAGCTAAGCAATCTCACTATATGGGTAGGAGGATTGACCCTGACAGGGAGGTTGTGACTACATGTGGCAGCACTGAGGCTATGATGGCAGCTATGATGACGGTTGTTAATCCGGGGGATAAGGTGATTGTATTCTCTCCATTTTATGAGAATTATGGTGCGGATACCATTTTATCAGGCGCAGAGCCAATCTATGTTCCACTTCAGCCGCCTGCTTTTGATTTTAACCCTGATGAGCTGGAAGCAGCTTTCCGGCAGCAGCCCAAAGCATTGATTCTGTGTAATCCGTCTAATCCCTGCGGTAAGGTATTTACCAGAGAAGAACTGGTAATAATTGCTGACCTGGCAAAAAAATATGATGCTTATGTTATTACAGATGAGGTCTATGAACATATTGTTTACGCACCCTATGAACATACCTATTTTGCTTCACTTCCGGATATGTGGGAGAGAACCATATCCTGTTCTTCCCTGTCTAAAACCTATTCCATCACAGGCTGGCGTTTGGGTTACACCATTGCTCCGCCAGAGATTACAGAACGGATTAAAAAGGTTCATGACTTTCTTACAGTGGGTGCAGCAGCTCCGCTGCAGGAAGCTGTCATTCCAGGTTTGAAGTTTGAGCAGGACTACTATGATGGCCTGTTAGAAACTTATACCCATAAACGTGATTTGTTTTTTAAGGGGCTTGATGATATCGGTCTTATTCATACAATTCCCCAGGGGGCATATTATGTGCTGCTGGACATCTCGGAGTTTGGTTATGACAGTGATCAGGAGTTTTGTGAGGCGTTGGCAAGAGATGTAGGGGTAGGTGCAGTGCCTGGTTCCAGCTTCTTCCGGGAACCGGTTAATCATCTTATCCGTTTCCATTATGCTAAGCGGGATGAAACTTTGTATGACGCGTTGAACCGTTTAAATGATATCCGTAAGAAGATAATGCCTCGATAATGAAAGGTGATGCAGTGATATGAGAATGGATTACATTAATTGGGAAGAAGTACATGAGTATGTGGTAGATCTCCGGCGTGATTTTCATCAGCACCCGGAGATAAGTCTTTCAGAATTTCGCACTGCGGAACGAATTGAGGAGGAACTTGATAGTTTTGGGATTCCTCATCAGCGTATAGGCAAGACTGGAGTGCTGGGAACTATGAAAGGCACAGGTTCTGGGTATGGCGTTGTTGCACTGCGGGCCGATATTGATGCACTGCCGATTCAGGAAACTAGTAATATAGAATACTGTTCACAGACCGACGGCGTCATGCATGCTTGCGGTCACGATGCGCACACTGCTTGTCTTCTGGGAGCAGCCAAAATATTGATGCAGGAAAGAGCTGGGTTTGGCGGAGAGATTCGTTTGATTTTTCAACCAGCAGAGGAAATAGGGCAGGGGATCAGAGAGTTTTTTGATGCGGGAGTTATGGCTGGAGTTAAAAGGGTATTTGGTATTCATACAGCATCAGATATTCCTGCTGGTACTGTAGGATTAAAGCCAGGACTGAATAATGCTTCTGTAGACCATTTCCGCATTATTGTTAAAGGAAAATCAGCACATGTATCTGCACCACAGCTGGGAATCGATGCATTGTATATCGCAAGTCAGATTGTTGTATTATTGCAGGCTATAGTGACGCGAAGAACTTCACCTGTGGAACCTGTGATTATTGGGGTGGGAAAACTAAGTTCCGGCACTACCTATAATGCTCTGGCAGAATCTGCAGAGATGGAAGGAACTACAAGGACTGTTTCAGTGAAAATGCGGGAGGAAATCCGCAGGCAGGTTACAGAAGTTGCACAACAGACTGCTGCTCTATATGGAGGCAGTGCGAAAGTGGTCTGGACAGATTTTGCTTCTCCGCTGATAAATGATCCTTTGGTCTGCAAGGAAATCGCATTTATGGTAAAACAGTTTGGAATAGAGGCAGCAGTATCCACTGATCGTGAATTATCTCTAAGCGGCGATAATTTCGCGGATTTATTAATGGCAGCGCCTGGGACCTACGCCTATCTTGGAACAGGAAATCCGGAAATACCTGGTACACAAAATCCGGCCCATAATGGTAAATTCGATATTGATGAAAGGGCTCTTGGAATTGGTGTGCAGCTTTATGCAGGTTGTGCTTTGGGGTGGCTTAGAACGTAAGTTTTTGATAGATACTGGTTTTAAAAGATGACTTAGAAGAAAACACAAAGAGTTCGCAAAAGCGAACTCTGAGAGTGACACTTTTATTGATTGTATCTATCATGTCAGTTAGTAATACACTAACTTTTTCTAAATCCACGAGCCATTTGGGATATGGTAACACTGATTGCTTTATCGACTTCTACTGAGTCATGTGATGGATAATTTAAGGCTAATTCGTTTAGTGCTCCGGAAATAGAATAGGTCATTAATTTTGTATCAACATCTTCTTGTAAATAGCCTTGTTCTTTCAAATCATCAATATGACTTTGCAACACACTCATTGAATTTTCCTGGTCAGCTTTTCTCCACGCATCCCAACCAACCACTGCTGGTGCCTCCACCAGCAATATCCGCCTGCTTTCTTTAGCATTAGCACCTTTTATAAAACCCAAACATCCCAATATCAGCTGTTGCCAGAGATCATCGCTTTTCATGGCTTCCTTTTCTATTAGTATAGCAACATCTTCCTGAACATTGTCCAGCACTGAAAGGAAAAGCCCTTTTTTATTTTTAAAATGGTGGTATACAGCACCTCGGGTTACATTAGCCTCTTCTGCAATTTTCTCAAGTGATACATCAAAATATCCATATTTAGTAAAATGTTTTCTTGCAATTTTTAATAGTGCAGATGTTGTTTTTTGTGTAGCTTCTTCATTTTTCATTATTGTATTTCTCCAGTGCTCTATTTTTGATTTCTCATTCCATGCTTAATAATCCATTCTTGAGCTTTGCTTGTGGGTGTTTTTCTCCACTGTGTGATAATGTATTCCGCCTTCTCTGGTGAGTCCTTAAATAAATCATTCAAATTGTTGCCAACACTTTTTTGCACAAACTTTTCTGGGTCATCTTTTAGATATGTAAGGATTTCTACATACCGCTCAAATTCTTCCAGTGCTACAGATAGTTTTTGTGCCCATGGTAAGCGCAGCCTTACCCCTTCACTGGCAAGTCTTCGCACATGCACATTGTCATCATGTGTCCACAAGATTAACTCGTCCATCACTTCCTTTGGATGTTCTTTGAGCAAAGGGCGGATAGCATACTCCCCAGTAAACCGTTTTGTCAATTCTTTTAAAAATAATAAAGATACCTTCCAGTTTTCGTTTCCGTATCGTTCAACATATCTGCCAATGGGCCATAACCACCATCCAAAGTTAAACATTCCTTCCGGCCGAGTTAGCTCGGGGCCCAGGATATCGTAAAATGCCAGTATATTTTTTGAATAATCACTGTCCATATTTTTTTGCATTGCATCGACGATACAATCAAACCGTGCAAATAACTCTTTGTCATCAAGCTGACCAATTAAGTCATTGGAAAAGGCTTCTGAGTCAAAATGTGGCATTACAGAAGATAATTTTGAGGATAACTCTAAAATATATTGGTCATTATAATGCTCCTTGTGTTTCATTTGTTTTCACCCCCATTAAATTTATTAATATGACAATAACATACATACAGTGTGTATGTCAATTGCTTCTTTTGTTCACCACCTCAGCTTAACGGTTTTTTATTCGTGTAGGAGGAGATGTTCATATTTTATTGCAGGCTGGGGACTGCTTAATTATTAGTTTGAAGGGATAATCAGAATGTAATATTGAGTTACAGAAAAATAGGATATTTATGTTTGTAAATTATATAAGACCAGCAGAAATTTATTCCGTAGAATTTCTGTTGGTCTTATATAATTGAAAAATAACTAATCAAAGGATAAATTGCTAAAATCAATTTCCAAAGAATCATATATTTCTATTTCATATCAGCCTGATACCAGCACTGCCTACAGACTGTCACCGAAATCAGCTTTGAACTTCGCTGTCAGCTGTTCCTGCCAATCTGATACAGGTTTTAATTTACCCAGGAAAAATCTTAGGATTTTCGGTTCGTCCTCAAAAGTTAACCCCTCAATGAGATGACGGTTCTCGTACACCCAGGTAATACGATCAATGGCATAATTGACCTGGGATAATGTAAATACACGGCGCGGCATAGCCAGCCTTACCAGCTCCATATCTGCCAGTTTCTCGCTGCCATCCGACTTTCTATCCTCTGACAAGGTTCCGCGTTCCATGCCCCGGATTCCGCTGGCAATATAGATAGCTGCCGCTAGTGCTCCGGCCGGATACTGCTCTTGGGGAATGTGTTTAACAAACTCCATGGCATTAAGATGACAGCCCAGGCCGCCGGCCGGTGTAATTACCGGTACCCCGCGCTTTTGAAGCTCACCAACCATATAGGCAATAAATTCCGGACCCTGGTTAACCATATTAAAATCCATTGTCTCTTCCAGACCAACTACCATGGCTTCCATCTCACGGACACTCATGCCTCCATAGGTGAGAAAACCTTCAAACAGCGGGATCAGCTCTCTCATTTTGTTGTAGGCATCTACATCATTAGTACAGATACCGCCACCTCTTGCACAGCCCAGTTTTCTGGCTGAAAAATAGATAATATCCGTATGGTCAGCAATCTCTTTTGTTATACTGCGGATATCGGCATCCTTGTATTCGGCTTCCCTGACCTTGATAAAGTAAAGATTATCCGCCAGCAGACTGGCATCAAACACAAGCATAATACCGTATTTTTGACATAGCTTGTAGGTATCTTTAATATTGGCAAGTGATACCGGCTGGCCGCCGATCAAGTTAGTCCCGGCCTCAATACGAACAAATGGAATCTGCTCCGGTCCATGTTCATTTATCAACTGTTCCAGCTGATTCAAATCCAGGTTTCCTTTAAATGGATTCTCGCTATTTACTTCCAGAGCTTCTGTCGGGATCACCTCCACAACACTGCCGCCGTTCAGTACAATATGTGATTTAGTAGTCGTAAAATGATAGTTCATAGGGACAATACTGCCTTGAGATACAAATGAACGGGCAATAATATTTTCACAGGCACGCCCCTGATGAGCAGGAAGATAATATTTTTTACCGAATAACTCCTGAACTTTCTCCTCCAGCTTGGTGAAGGTAGACGAACCGGCATAGCTGTCATCCGCCTCCATCATCGCTGCAACCTGTTTATCACTCATGGCATTGACACCGCTGTCGGTAAGCATGTCCAGAAATACATCTTTATTTTTAAGTAAAAATGTATTGCTGCCAGCCTCTGACATGGCCTGAAGCCGCTCCTCGACAGTTCTCAAATTCAACTTCTGCACCACCCGTACCTTGTGCATCTCCAATGGGACACTGTCCCCATAAAAAAACTTTACCTGTGGCATCGCTTCCTTCTCCTTTATGTAAATTTGTTATTTCATACATTATACACACTTTGGCAGATTAACGCAACAGGCGAGTTAAAGCGTTACCGTTTAAAGCGTTAATTCCACGAAATGAAACTGGTTATATTATAACTTTTATTGCTGATTAGTAAAAAAGGCATACAGGAGCAAAGTTAAGCTTCCCTGTATGCCTTTTTTGAAATGATATTGTTGTCATCCCGCATTCACAACATTCACAATGCTCATTTTTTCAATTTTCTTAACTGGTGAAATCACTGCAATAAATGTAGTTAAAATTGTGACTGAAACTGTAACAACCATAATCGTAAGCGGCGGCTGCCAGTTTGCTCCCCACCTTGAGGTTACTGTTATTGAAAAAAAGTAATTGTGCAATAATATGCCCAACACGCTCCCAACAAGGCATCCCATTGCGGTATAAGAGGCAACTTCTGCGATAACCATCTTTTTTAATTGTGTCATTGACATACCGACTGCACGCATTACCCCATAATTCCCCATTCGGTTGGAAACGCTGGCATTTACAGTGTTCAATATATTGATAAATGCTACCAAAGCGATTACAAATACAAATCCGTATACGAATATGGCCATTGTATAATAAGCTGTCCGTACTTCCTGATTTCTTTGCTGCTGGTCAAGTAACTGCATTTCCGGTGATAATATGCTTCTGACCTGTGCAGAAATATCTTTTTCTACCTGCATATCTATAATTGTGTAATTTGTAATTCCTGTCAATTTACTAAATGCAGCCTCTGAGCATATGAATATCCATTCTGAATTTTCTGTATCAAAAGGGATATCGGAAAGTATCCCTGTAATCTGAAGTTCATAAGGTTCGCCGGAGAATAAAAGTGTAACTGTGTCTCCGATCTTCCAGTTGGATTTCTTTGATTTGTCATAGCTAACCAATACTCCATCGCCATTTTCTGCCCTCTCTATATCACCGTCAATGAGCATTTCTTTTGCCCAGTGAAACTGGGGCTCATCATAGGATATCAGCTTAACAGTTCCATTCTGATCCTTGCTTTTGGCAGGAATATCAGAGCTGAACATTCTGCCATATAGCTGCTTGATATGAGGAAGAGCCTTTAATTCCTCCATTAGTGAACGGTCAATGGCAGGGGAATGACCATTTCTCATCACTGAAATGTCCGGTGCATATGGTTTTAAAGGTTTAATTGCATAATCCATAAAATCCACCAGTACCGTAAAGCTTAAAAGTAATATAATGCTCAGTGCAAAGGAACCTGCAGTTAATACCAGATTCTTTTTATAGGAGAAAGCATGATGAATTCCCATGGAGGTATCCACATGAATCTTTGCATTGGCAGCCTTACGTATTGACTGGTTATCCGATTGTTTCATATTCCCGGTTACAGCAGCTTGAGGGGATACCTGGGCGGCTTTTTTGGCTGGTGCTCCCGATGCAAGCATAACGACTAAAAATCCCATTACAGTGCCGGCAGCGATACCGGGCCAGCTGATTTGAAAGAGAGGCATTTCAGGGAGGGCAAACCGTATGTCAAGCAGATTTAGAATCAATGCAGAAATCCACATAATTATGCAGCCTGCTAGCAGTCCAATGGGAATTCCCTTTAAACTATACTGTAATCCCTCTAATCGAATATAGCGCTTAATCTGCCGCTTAGATGCTCCAAGACAGCGGAGGAGACCAAAAAACTGTGTTCGTTCCAGAACACTCATATTGAAGCTTCCCGCAATCATAAAAACGCCGGACATTGTGACGAGAACAAATAAAACAGCAGCTGTAAGGTAAAGCCCCAATATAGAATTGTCATCACTTTGCCCCATAAGGCTAAGAAGTATCAAATTAGTGGAAACCTGATCATCGCTTAAGCCATACTCCATTTTCACCTCAGAAATCGCCTGTGGGATATTCACACCTTTTTTAAATTGAATGTAGTAATACTGTGCGTATTGGTCCGAGCCAATTCCACGCATTCCATCAGTTGTAAGAAACAGACCATGTGCATCACTCCCCAATAATCCGGAAAATTCTCCATATATGCCGGTTATGCGGTATTGTCTTATCTGCCCATTTTCAAAAGGTACTTCAATTGTATCTCCTATGGAGAGCTGAAACTGTTCTAAAGCCTGTTTGTCAAGCAATGCTTCATGCTCAGTTGCCGGATAGGTGCCTTCCAGCACCACAAGATTCATTGCTTCAGCAAGTTCCTGCCCGCTGCCCTGAACGATTAATTCCTTTCCCTCATAGGTTGTATCCTCAACCAGACTCACCCAATCAGAGACCTTTACATCACTGCGGCCAGAGATTTGTGCAGCAATCGGATCAGTTATGTCAGAAATAATGGCGTGAAAATTCCCCTGCTGCTCAAGGTAAGCATTAATTTGTGCCCTAATACTCATATCTGCAAGACCAAATATCGCTGTTACCAGCATAACAGAAATGGCAATGCAAATCACAGTCAGCCGTTTTTTCTTTTTGTGTACTTTACCATATTTAGAAACCAGACTGAGATAACTTTTCATTGGGCATACCCCCCTAAATCGGAGAGGACACCGTCTGAAACCTGAAGCACCCGGTCAGCTGCAGAAGCAAGGCTTCGGTTATGTGTAATCATGATAATTGTCTGCTGATAACGTTTGGCAGCAGTTTTTAAAAGGGAAATGACCTCACTGCTGTTTTGGCTGTCCAGATTCCCGGTGGGTTCATCTGCAAGAATCAGCATAGGACGTGTAATCAGAGCACGGCCTATGGCTACGCGCTGCTGCTGACCGCCGGATAATTGACGGGGCAGATGATTCCGTCTGTCTTTCAAGGATAACACAGTAAGTATTTCTTCTACATAACTCTGATCTGGTTTCTTGTAATCCAGCAATATAGGAAATTTAATGTTTTGCTCCACATTCAGTTCAGGTATCAGATTATAGGACTGGAATATAAAGCCGATATTTCTGCGGCGGAAGATGGTGAGCTTATCATCTTTCATGTTGAATATATCATTACCGTCAATCAGGACCTTGCCTAAAGTAGGGGTATCAAGTGCTCCAATCATATTAAGCAGTGTACTTTTTCCAGAACCGGATTCCCCCACAACAGCAACAAATTCTCCTTTGGGAATGGAAAAGTTAACTTTCTTTAATGCGTTAACTGCAGTTTCACCTGTACCGTAGATTTTGCTAAGATTATTTACCTCTAATAGATTCATATTTTGTCACACCTTTCTAAATGGCTTATTTCATGAGATTAGTAATAACCACTTAATGATACATTAACACCTGCTGCTTACTCTCACATGAATTTACGCTTACATTTTAGTAAGGTTAAAAAAACTTAATACAAATATACTTCCTTTTCCCAAAGTACTGTCTACGGTAATATTACCGTCATGCGCTTCTACAATTGCTTTTACCAATGGCAAACCAAGGCCGATACCCTGTGTATCTTTAGAAAAACGGCTGCGGTAAAACCGTTTAAATATATGATGTATATCTTCCGGGTGTATTCCGCTGCCGTTATCCGTTATGGTGATCTGTGTAACAGTTGGAAGCTTTTTCCATTCAATTTTAATTTGGTTTCCAGCATCTGTATGGTCAAGTGCATTTTTAACAATGTTACTGATGGCTTCTGTTATCCAATCCCTGTCACAAAAAAGTTCAATAGAATTCGAACCTGACAGAATGATGTTTTTCTGCTCCTGTTTGGTGCGGAATTCAAAATGCTGATATATATCCTGGATGATATTGGCTATGTTTTGCGGCGCCTTATTTATAATTATAGAACCTGCATCTAACCTGGTGATTTTCAAAAGGTTTTGAACCAGCATTTCAATTCGTTCAATCTCTTTTTCTGACTTAGCGGCAAAATCCTGTATAGCTGCACTATCATCAGCTTCGCTCTGAAGCAGTTCGTTGTAGATGGTCAGTGCAGCAAGGGGTGTTTTTAGCTGATGAGAAATATCAGAAATAGTACCCTTTAAAAATTCTTTTACTTTCTGCTCTTTTACTGCATGGGCATTGAGGGAAGTGGCTAAGGTGTTTACTGCATGGAAAAGCTTATAGAGACTGCCTTCCTTATCACAATCAATGCGGGCATCTGTATACCCTGATATATATAAATTGATTTGGTCAATTGATTCTTCTATAATCTGATTTTGCTTGTGAAAATAAAGAAAGCAAGTACCTAATATGCATAACCCAGAGAATAGGGACAGTAGAAGTAGTGAAAGGTTTAGTGTTCCATAAGAGAACCATACAATCAACTGGAGCAAGAACATAAAACTGATCAATATACATGATACTATAACGAAAAAATTCTTAATATCTTTATTGGTAAAAATCTTCATCGAACCACCTCAATTCACCACATTCCATTTGTACCCCATGCCCCGGACAGTCAGCAGCATTGCAGGGTCTCCGGGATTATTTTCTATCTTCAATCTAAGCCTGCGGATATAGACTGCCAATGTATTATCATCTACATAATTCCCCTCACTGTCCCATAGTTTATCCAGAATTTTATCTTTGGACAGGATGATATTAGGATTTTGCATAAACAGGCAAAGCAATCGATACTCGGCTGATGTTAAATCCAAAAGCTGACCATCTTTATAGACTTGTCTTTGCAGCAATAAAACTTTTATTCCGTTTGAGATAATTTCTGTATCTGCTTCTCCGAAATTCTTAGCCCGCCGGAGTAAAGCGTTAATTCTTGACAAAAGCACACCTAACTTAAATGGTTTGGTGATGTAATCATCTGCTCCCATATCCAGCCCTGTAACAATATTTATTTCATCATCAGATGCAGTTAAGAAGATAATCGGCACTTTGGAAATCTTGCGTACTTTTTCACATACCTCAAAACCGGAACCATCAGGCAGGGAAACATCCAACAGTAACAAATCGTATTTGCCATCTATCCAGATGGTATTGGCTTCTGCTACGGTTCGGGCAACATCCAGTTCAAAACCTTGCTTTTTTAGTAAATAGGAAAGCCCGTCAATCAGGCTTAAATCATCTTCAAGAAGTAATATTCTATTCATCGGTTTTATCCTTTCAGAGTATATGAATATATTGTATTCGTTTGACTGAATTATATCAAGAATGAATTGGTATCTATAGCTTTCCCATTATCCCTTTTTTACCCATAAAACCGGGAGAGCATCTGCCCTCCCGGTTGGATATGATATGAATACTTTCTTTCAGTTAATATCTTTCAAAGAATAAAAGACAAAACGGTGTTAAAGATTGTAGAGGATACAACACTGATCGGTACTGCCAAAAACAGCAGTCTTGGAAACATTGCCGTCCGTTCTTCTTCGGTGGAACAGGAGCCAAGAACCAGGCTTCCCCCGGAGGAAAAAGGTGAGATGGCTGAACTCTGAGCGCCGATGACAATACAGGTAAATAATAGCAGCGGATTGATTCCGGATGCTTCAGCAATGGTTGACACCAATGGGAAAAGCGCTGGACACACAACACCCAGAGTACTGGAGAAGAAGCTCATAATTGCTCCGACAACACTCATTGCAATAGGAACTAACCATCCTGGCAGACTGCTGCCTACCCAAGAAGCCAGCAAGTCGATGGTTCCGGCAGCAATCGCCACCTGAATCAACACCCCCACACCGCAAATCATAATGATAGTATTCCACGGTACTTTCGAAATCACTTCTTTTTCCGGTGCCAGCTTCAAAAACAGGGCAATTACAGAAAAAACAATTGCTACCAGACCAACATCCATCTTGCTGTTAATAAAGGAGATTGATGCATTGCCGGGCATTATGATATTTAAAATAGGAAAAATCAAAACCACTAAAATCATTGCCAGCATCAGATAAAGATTGATTTTTTGCTTGGAACTGAAAGCCTCTGGCTTCTCAAAAGAAACACCTTTTCCAATATTTCGGTTGCTGCGTGGTATATATCGGAAACCGGCAATCAGTAACAGTGAAAACAATACACTTGCAATAAAGATGATGGCGGAGTACTGGAATGAAGACTCGATATACCCTGCATCATCCATCAGACCCCGGAAGATAATTCCGCTTCCGCTGGTCATAAAGTTTGCTCCCGAAAGTGCACCGCAGTTTACTGCAACGGAGCCCACCAGTTTATCCATTTTTGCTTCATGACAGATCAGCAAGGCGATTGGTGTCATAAATGCCATGACAGTAAAGAAACCGGCACCCAGCGCAGCAATTCCAGCACTGGCAAAATAAAGGGCAAATGGTAGCAGGCCGGGAAATCGGCGGAAGGCATACAACAGATAACGGGCAGTTTTTTCCAGTGTTCCGTTGACCAGTGCAAAATTATAAAACAGCGATACGGAAAAGATTACAAACATGGTGCTTACCGGCCATGAGTTTATCACTTCCTTTGGTTTCATTCCCATGACAAAGCAGCCAATCAGATAAGCAAAAACAATGGCAAATAACCCGGTATTGAATTTCGTTTTATAGCCGATGGCAACTGCCAGTGCAATTGCGCCAACAATCAGAATACTTAACATATTTTATTCCCCCTAATTATTAATTTCCCCTAATTATTAATTCCCAACAACCCTTCCTGGATTGTGTGAGTCATATAATATATCTGTTCCTCTGGAATACCATGCTCCAGCAGATAAGTCATATACTGTTCATATGCGATCTCCCAGTTGGGATTTTCAACCTGTCCTCCATCGGTAGCAACAATCACATTTTTATAACCACATGCCTGAATTGCTTCCAGGTTCATGGGCAAATTGCTTTGATACTTACCACCGCCCACAGGCTGGGCAAAACAATGTTCTAGAAACACATCATAATCCTTTACTATTCTGATCTGATCATCAAGTGACATGCCAACCAGCCACCATTCAGGGTGCGTAATAACAATTTTTTTCACCCCACTGTCACGGGCTGCTTCAACCACCCGGAAACATTCTTCCGGTGAGAGATGGGCAGTTCCTAAGACTGCATCAAAATCTTTAATCAGGTGAAAGACTTCTTTTAATTCAGGAATAATCTTACCATCCTTAATCACATCAACGCAATGGAGCGGTTCCTGTTTGGTTTGCATAATATGGTTTCGTGCCGATTGTGTGGGCAGCCAGACCACCTTAGCTCCCAGCTTCAGACTGCTCTCCACAGCTGCCGGGTTAATGCCTCCCACCTGCCGGTTTAAGGTTATGCTGCCAAACATAGTAAAATTATTATCACCGTGATGCAGCAATTGGTTGTGTCGGTTACATAAATATGCCCGATCCATGGTTGTTCCCTGGTGGGTTTTAATAACAATAGCCCTTGCTCCAACCCTGATTGCCGCTTCCATCAGTTCAAAGTCGTCGTAAGCACGATGACGGATATCAGGATTGGAATGGACGTGCATATCAATAACCCCTTTTAAAGATATTTTGCACATAATTCAGCTCCTTTCGTATTGTTATTTGACTAAAATTATTCTATAATAATCAGGCCATAGTTTGAAGTGGAAGAAACAGATGTTTAATATCGAAAAAATCGATGGGAGATTATGATGCATTTACGAGAATTGAATTATGTGGTTGCACTGGCAGATGAAGGCAGTATCACAAGAGCAGCCGAACGCCTTTATATGGCCCAGTCTAGCCTCAGCCATTTTTTACAGCAGTATGAAGCTGAGTTGGGGATAACATTATTTATACGGACATCAAAAGGTCTGAGCCCCACTGCGGCGGGAAATCTGTTTATTGAAAATGCAAGAAGTATTCTATATCATTACCGGCTGGTGAGAAATGAAATGTATGATATGGAGCAGTTACAACGGGGACAGATTATTTTGGGAATCAGCTCATTTCGGGGTTCTTATATGATTCCGCCGATTCTGAAGCAGTTTTATCAGCAATATCCTAACATAACTGTAAGTGTTGTGGAGGAAAACAGTATTGCTTTGGAGGATAAGATTCTGGATGGAAAAGTTGACCTGGCGCTTGTGGCACTGCCGCTGAAGAAACTGAACCATAAGGTTGAGGTTTTAAAGTCTGATGAAATACTGTTAGTTGCCAATAAACAGCATCCGGTGGCCGGATATCTACATAAAAAAGACACCTTTCCGTTTGGTTGGGTTGATTTAAAGGAGATTGAAGAGTTTGAATTTATTTTAAGTGATTATGACACTATATTGGGAATAAAAAGCCGGCAGGAATTCCGCAAAGCCGGAGTAAAGCCATATGCCAGAAATACAACGATTACTGCCGCAATGGCGGCTGCGTTGGCGCGGGAGGGATTGGGACTTGCCTTTACCTACCGCTCCTGTATCGGCCATTTTGATGATGCTGTTTATGCATCAATTGGAAAATCAGGTGTTTATGCTGATTTGGCGCTTGCCTATCCGTATGCGGAATACCGCTCAAAAGCGGCAGTGATACTTGGTAAAATGATTTACGATTTTTAAAAGAAAGAAATACAAAAACGCCTTTTAAGAATATGCCTGTTGTTGTATAATAAAGGGCAGAGTGAAGAAAAGAAGGTGAATTTCATATGCAGCAATTAAAAGATAGAATAAAAGAGTGTGACAAGCTTTTAATCGGGATTGGAGAAGAGTGGAATAAGGACTCTGTGCCTGAGATTTTAAAAGCTTATGAAAAACTTGCAGATCTGGTTAAAGAGAAGGATTATTTTATAGTGACCACTGTTACAGATGCGGAGATTTTTAACAGCTCTCTGGATAGCAGAAGAATTACGGCGCCATGTGGCAATGAGACATGGAGACAGTGCTCGGAGAGCTGTACCAAAGATATCTGGGAGCCGGGAGAGATTCCCGATGATATATGTCCCCATTGTCAGGCACCTTTGACAGGCAATACCATAGAAGCTAAAAACTATATAGAAGAAGGATATCTTCACATGTGGAAGAAATACACTTCCTGGCTGTCAGGAACTCTCAATAAGAATCTGATGGTTCTGGAGCTGGGAGTTGGATTTGAAACGCCCACTGTGATACGGTGGCCTTTTGAGAAGACGGTTTCTATTAATAATAAGGCAGTGATGTATCGGATTCATGATAAGTTTTATCAGCTATCCCCAGAGATTAAGGACAAGGCTGTATCCATTGCCATGAATTCTGTTGACTATATTGAAGAGACGTAGACTGGGAGGTATAAGAATGGATTATAGAGAAATTTACAATCAGTGGCTTGAGAACCCTCTGGTTGATGAGAAGACTAAAACAGAGCTTTTGGCAATCAAGGACGATGAAGAGGAGATCAAAGATCGATTCTATCAGTCTCTTTCCTTTGGTACAGCAGGTCTGAGAGGAAAGCTGGGAGCAGGCACCAATCGTATGAATTTTTATAATGTAGGACGTGCAACTCAGGGAATTGCTGATTTTATTGCAGAAAATGGGCAGGAGTATAAGAACCGGGGAGTGGCAATTGCCTATGACTGCCGCCATTTTTCCAGAGAATTTGCTGAATATGCAGCAGGGATTCTGGCTGCTAACGGAATAAAAAGCTATTTATTTGAATCCTTAAGACCAACACCTGAGCTGGCATTTACTATTCGCAGACGTAATACTGCTTCAGGAATCAACATTACAGCCAGCCACAATCCAAAGGAATATAACGGCTATAAGGTGTACTGGGACGATGGAGCACAGGTGGGAGCTTCTATTGCAGATGCTATGACGGAGAAGATCAATGCAGTTGACATGTTTACAGGTGTAAAGTCCATGACTGTTCAGGAAGGCATAGAAAAAGGTTTCATCACTATGCTAGGTGAGGAAGATGATGAGGCATATTTGTCCATGGTAAAATCGCTGACTCTTTTTGATGGAGATGATCTGGATAAAACAGCTTCTATTGTTTATACCCCTTTAAACGGAGCAGGCAGTATTCCTGTACAGAGAATCTTAAAGGAACGGGGATTTCTTAATATCCATGTAGTTCCTGAGCAGGAATTTCCTGATCCTGATTTTACAACAGTGGGATATCCAAATCCAGAGGATATCAGAGCATTTGCCCTGGCTGAAAAGCTGGGGAAAGAGAAAAATGCCTCTCTATTAATTGCAACAGATCCTGACTGTGACCGTCTTGCTATAGAGGTTCTGGGAGACGACGGGGAGTATGTTCCATTTAACGGCAACCAGACAGGGGTAATCCTGATTCAGTATATTCTGGAAGCTCTTAAGAACTCCGGGAAAATGCCAGTAAAACCTGCTATGGTAAAATCCATTGTGACTGGAGAGATGGGAACTGCTATTGGTAAAGCGTACGGTGTGCCTATGTTTGAGGCGCTGACAGGATTTAAGAATATCTGCGGAAGAATTCCGGAGCTGGAGACCCAGGGGTACACCTATGTATTTGGCTATGAAGAGAGCATTGGTTATGCAGCCAGTGAGCAGGTTCGAGACAAAGACGGAGTCAGCGCAGCTATGCTTCTGTGTGAGGCAGCAGCTTATTATAAGAAGCAGGGCAAAACACTTCTTGATGTTCTCAATGAGCTTTATGAACAATATGGCTACTACAGAGAGGAACAGGTTTCTCTTGTATTAGAGGGAGCGGAAGGTGCAGCCAGAATCAAGCGTATGATGGTGGAATACAGGAAAAATCATATTATGGATTTTGATGGAAATCCTGTCATAGAAGTGATTGATTATTTAAATGGCCATAAGGATATTCCTGCTTCTGATGTTTTAAAATTCCGTTTAGAGGATGGAAGCTGGTATGCACTGCGCCCTTCCGGAACAGAGCCGAAAATCAAGCTGTATCTATATTCCAAAGCTGATTCGGAAGACAAGGCATTAAAGACCATAGAAGTTATGAAACACATGATACTGGAGCGGTTGGAATCCATTGAGTAAATCATTAAAAAGCCCGGATATTCGGGCTTTTTTGTAAATAAATAAGAAAAACACAGGAATTTCTTCGTTGTACATTCTTTGTACCTGTGTTAAAATGTTGAAAAAAGGCGAAAGAAGGATTGGCAGCCATGATTGCAATGATAGATTACGATGCGGGCAATTTAAAAAGTGTGGAAAAGGCATTTGCGGTGCTGGGTGAAAAACCGGTGATCACCAGAGACAGAGAGGTGATTTTAAAGGCTGATAAGGTGATACTTCCAGGAGTAGGTTCTTATGGAGATGCTATGGAAAAGCTTCATCATTATGAACTGGTGGAGGTCATTCATCAGGCAGTAGAAAAAGAAATTCCATTTCTGGGAATATGCCTTGGTATGCAGCTTCTCTTTGAAAGCAGCGAAGAGAGCGGAGGCATTAAGGGGCTGGGAGTTCTTCCTGGGAAAATTCTTAAATTTTCTGAAATTCCAGGGCTGAAGGTTCCCCATATGGGCTGGAATTCCTTAAAGGTAAGACCGGAAGCCAGATTATTCCAGGGAATAGAAAACGGTGCATATGTGTATTTTGTCCACTCATATTATTTAAAGGCAGAGGATGAGAAGGATGTGGCTGCATTTGCAGAGTATGGAGAGGTTTTTCATGCTTCCATAGAGCGGGGAAATCTATATGGCTGTCAGTTTCATCCGGAGAAAAGCAGTGAAACCGGGCTGAAAATACTGAAGAATTTTATTGAACTTACATAAGGAGGCAGGAGATTAAATGTTGACGAAACGAGTGATACCATGTCTCGATGTACATAACGGACGTGTGGTAAAAGGGGTTAATTTTGTAAATTTAAAAGATGCAGGTGATCCTGTGGAAATTGCCTCAGCTTATGATAAGGCAGGAGCTGATGAGCTGGTATTCCTTGATATATCAGCGTCTTCTGAAAACCGCAGTACAGTGGTTGACATGGTCCGCCATGTTGCAGATAAGGTATTTATTCCATTTACAGTAGGCGGCGGTATCCGTACAGTAGAGGATTTTAAGCTTCTGCTTCGGGAGGGAGCTGATAAAATATCTATTAACTCTTCTGCAATCAATACACCGGAGCTGATCTCTGAGGCAGCTTTAAAGTTTGGCAGTCAGTGTGTGGTAGTTGCTATTGATGCCAGAAGACGTCCAGACGGAAGCGGCTGGAATGTGTTCCGCAATGGGGGACGTATTGATACAGGACTTGATGCAGTGGAATGGGCCATGAAGGCAGACAGTCTGGGAGCTGGGGAGATTCTCTTAACCAGCATGGACTGTGACGGAACTAAAGCGGGTTATGATGATGAACTGAATGCAGTGGTTGCAGAAAATGTTGCTGTTCCTGTGATTGCTTCAGGAGGAGCAGGAACCAAAGAACATTTTTACAATGCTCTGACAAAAGGCAAAGCAGATGCAGTTCTTGCAGCCTCTCTGTTTCATTTTAAGGAGCTGGAGATTATGGAACTGAAACAGTACCTGGCGGAACGGGGACTGCCTGTCAGATTATAGCACAAAGGAAAAGGAGAGTGAAGTCAATGGGAGCCATAGCCAATGACTGGCTGGAACCTTTAAGCGGAGAGTTTAAAAAGCCATATTACAGGGAACTTTATAAGAAGATAAAGCAGGAATATGAGACCAAACTGGTTTTTCCTGATCCGGATGATATATTTAATGCATTTCAGTTTACCCCTCTTTCCAAAGTGAAGGTTGTAATATTGGGGCAGGACCCTTATCATAACCATAATCAGGCTCATGGTCTCAGCTTTTCTGTAAAACCGGGAGTGGAGATTCCGCCTTCCCTGGTTAATATCTATCAGGAGTTACACGATGATCTGGGCTGTCAGATCCCCAATAACGGATATTTGAAAAAATGGGCGGATCAGGGAGTTATGCTTTTAAATACAGTGCTGACTGTACGGGCTCATGCTGCCAACTCTCATCAGGGAATCGGCTGGGAGCAGTTTACAGATGCAGCCATCAGAATTCTTAATGAACAGGAGCATCCCATGGTGTTTCTTCTCTGGGGCAGACCTGCACAGAATAAAAAAAACATGTTAACAAATCCAAATCATCTGATTTTGGAGGCACCACATCCAAGCCCGCTGTCAGCTTACCGCGGATTCTTTGGCTGTAAGCATTTCAGTCAGGTAAATCAATATCTGGTGGATAAGGGATTGGAGCCTATTGACTGGCAAATTGAAAATATTTAATATAACAGGGGAAGAATAATGAGCTTAATCGAGATTTTAAAAGTAATAGTTCTGGGAATTGTAGAAGGATTTACAGAGTGGCTTCCTATCAGCAGTACAGGGCATATGATTCTTGTTGATGAGATCATAGGTTTTCAGGCTGCAAATCCTGATTTTCGAAATATGTTTTTGGTAGTCATTCAGCTGGGAGCCATTCTGGCTGTTGTAGTTATGTATTTCCATAAACTGAATCCATTTTCACCAACGAAGAAGCCGGCTCAGAAGCAGGCAACTATGGTGCTGTGGTATAAGATCATTCTTGCCTGTATTCCGGCAGCCATTATAGGTCTTCTGATTGATGATATCGTAGATTTCTATCTTGACAAGTGGTATGTAGTTGCTGCAACTTTGATTATCTATGGTATACTGTTTATCGTTATTGAGGACCGTAATAAATACAGAAAATTTGATGTACAGAAGGTGGGAGATATCTCTTATCAGACAGCTCTTTACATCGGATTATTCCAGGTGCTGTCATTGATACCAGGTACTTCACGGTCAGGAGCCACTATACTGGGAGCCATGATATTAGGCTGCTCCAGAGGGGCTGCAGCGGAGTTTTCATTTTTCCTTGGAATTCCTGTAATGTTTGGTGCCAGCTTTTTAAAGATTGTGAAATATGGTTTGAAATTTACTCTGCCACAGGTATTTTATCTGCTGCTGGGAATGGTAATTGCATTTTTTGTATCTGTGTACTCCATTCAGTTCCTTATGGGATATGTGAAGAAACATGATTTTAAATTCTTTGGAGTCTATAGAATCGTATTAGGTGTTATTGTGATCATATATTTTGGAATATCCGCATTGGTGGGATAAAAACAAAACAGAGAAGATGTCATGGTAGATGGCACTTCTCTGTTTTAGACTTTAATTATTCTATCGGTATCCGGATATAGTTTTGTCAATTGAGACATATGCGGATTAAGCGACCTGTGAAAAAACAACTTTGTTATATTTATTATCATATTTTTTCTCTGACGGCTCAAGGTTTAAACATCATCTCGATTCGTCCTTCCGCAGCCTCTTCATCGTTTCCATTAAAATAAAATATTATTCTGCGGTTCCTTATATTTAATCCCTGCTTCATCTCGTCATAATTTTTAACGTTAATCTTACACTGACCACAGTCAACATAAATATCACAGTCAAAGGATTTTGCAGTTGTTATGAGAGCAGCCAGGGGAATTGGGGTATTGCGCAGTAGGATGTCGACTTGTTTTGTTCGCATATCCATACCTCCTTCTATCTGGCGGCCGGATAACCCAATGCTTCAGGTGACAAAACGAATAGATACTTTATGAAAATGCAGATAACGAGTTGCATATATATTCTTATCTCTATCTGTTACACTCATAGTTTAACACATTTTTGATACAGGTACAATAAAAAAGTTATAAAAAATTAATGAATTTGATAAGAAAATGTCATTTAATAACCAAAAACAATAAAAAAGCAGCTGCAATGGCAGATTTTCATCCGGTTAATGACCCGGTATAATAAAAATCTGCTAATACAGCTGCCTTTCATATTATAATTTTCAATGGACTTATGAGCAAAAATAATTATGCATTTTCTGCAATTTCATAGATTAAACGCTCAGAATCTGCCCATCCAAGGCATGGATCTGTAATGGATTTTCCGTAACATCCTTCTCCAACCTTCTGGCTTCCCGGCTCAATGTAGCTTTCGATCATTAATCCCTTTACAAGAGTGCGTATCTCAGGCGCATGTCTTCTGCTGTGAAGAATCTCTTTGGCAATACGTATCTGCTCCATGTATTTCTTATTGGAATTGGAGTGATTGGTATCAACGATACATGCACGGTTTAGGAGATTGCGTTCTGAATAAAGTAAGGAAAGCAAAAACAAATCCTCATAGTGATAGTTGGGGATACACTGTCCATGTTTGTTCACTGCACCGCGGAGAATGGTATGAGCAAGAGGATTGCCTCCGCTTTTCACTTCCCAGCCTCTGTAGGTGAAATCATGAGGCTGCTGAGCTGCTACAACTGAGTTAAGCATAACAGACAGATCACCGCTAGTTGGGTTCTTCATGCCTACAGCAACATCACAACCACTGGAGGTTAACCGGTGCTGCTGGTTCTCTACGGAGCGGGCACCAATGGCGATGTAGGACATAATATCGTCCAAATATCCCAGGTTCTCAGGATAAAGCATCTCGTCAGCAGTGGAGAATCCTGTTTCTTCAAAAACTCTCATATGGAGCTTACGGATAGCAGAAACGCCTTCGTTCATGTCGGGCTTCTTCTCCGGGTCCGGCTGATGAAGCATTCCTTTATAGCCTTCTCCTGTTGTTCTTGGTTTGTTGGTATAAATGCGTGGAATGATGATCAGCTTGTCAGCTGTTTTTTCCTGCACTTTAATCAGTCGATTGGTATAATCCAGCACTGAATCTTCATTATCTGCAGAACAGGGTCCAATAATCAGAATAAATTTATCGCTATTGCCTGTCAGCACCTGACTGATTGCCTCATCTCTTTCTTTCTTCAATGCCTTTAAATTATCTGAAAGAGGAAAACGTTCCTTTATCTCTTCAGGGGTTGGTAAGTTATGAACATATTTAAATCCCATGGTTATACTCCTCTTAGTTCCTTTGTATTTTGCGTTGATTATATACCAGAATCAGCAAAAAATCTATAGCAGGTTGAAAAAAACAGGAAGGAAAACAGAAAGGAGCCAAAGGTAACGTTACATTTTCAAAGGTATTGTTTCATTTTCGGGAAAAATAGTGTATGATGATAAAAGATTTTAATGCAGAAAGGTGTTGGAGATTTTGGCTATGGAGAGATATTGGAACTGGGGCGGAAAGTATGTGGGAGTCAGACAAAAAGAGTATCTGGTCACCTGTGACGGAAGGATTCTTGGCAGATTTTACGGTAAGGAAATCTATGATCAGAATGGAAATTATATAGGGGAGCTGGGACGCAGCAACCGTCTTATTAAGAGCAGAATAAAAGACAAATTCCACCGTCCTGCATTCAGCACTGGTATCAAAGGCACCATTACTGCTCCGCTGCGGGATATGGCACCATACCCTATGAATCTGGGATTTGAGGATTTTTTATTTTAAGAATGCTGTAAGGAAAAATGAGGAAGTAAGAGAAACTTCATGATTTTGTAGGAGATATTATATATGAAAATCTCAAAGGTTATATTATAATGAAAACTCCTGAGAAGAAACACAATACAGGGAATTTAAGGAGAGATTCATTATGAGAAAATATGTATTTGTAATAGCCCTTACCATGACAGCAGCAAGCTTAAGTGCATGTGGGGCAAAAGCACCGGCAGATGGAAACGGAAGCAGTGCTGCGGTAGAGTCAACAGTAGAAACTACGGAACAGACTACAGAATCTATTGGTGAGTCAGCAGCAGACGCTGTGGAGGAAACTTCTTCTGAGGCAAATGCAAGTGAAACAGAGCTTGACAAGATTCATCAGGCAGTAAAGGATGCTTATGGCGATAAGTATATTCCGAGTATGGAGATCAGCACAGAGGAATTAGACGGTGCATATGGGATTACTCCTGATTTATATGAGGAACATATTACAGAAGGTCCTATGATCAGTGTTCATGTTGATTTATTCCTTGGTTTTAAGGCAGCAGAGGGTAAGGCAGATGAGTTAGAGCAGCGTCTTAACGATTATCGGGATATGCTTTTGGATAATAGCTTACAGTATCCTTCCAACATCAGTAAGATTGAGGCTTCTGAAGTTGTGAGACATGATGATTATGTATTCTTCATTATGCTGGGAACTGCTTCTGAGGAGGCATTGAACCAGGGAGAAGAGGCAGCACTTGAATCTTCTATGGAAGAAAACAAAAAAGCTATTGACGCAATTGACAATTATTTCAAATAAGATAAGCAGCAGGAGTTATCATGGTATTTAGCAGCCTTTTATTTTTATTCCGGTTTTTACCGGTTATGCTGATTGCATATTTTGCTGCTCCCAAGAGGTTCCGCAATGGAGTGTTATTCATTGGGAGCCTCATTTTTTATGGTTGGGGGGAGCCGGTTTATATCAGCCTTCTATTATTTTCCACTTTGGTGGACTATATCCATGGGTGGCTTGCCTGGAAATATAAAAAGCAGGGAAAGCTTACCATCGCCAAGCTGGCAGTGGCTTCTTCTGCAGTGATCAATCTGGGCCTTCTTGGTGTTTTTAAATATACGGATTTTCTTATCGGTTCTGTGAACCAGATATTTGGGACAGCCTTTCCTCTGGTTGGGCTGGCTCTGCCCATTGGAATATCCTTTTATACATTCCAGACCATGTCCTATACCATTGACGTTTACAGGGGAGAAGCAGAACCTCAGAAGAATATAATTGACTTTGGTGCTTATGTTGCCATGTTTCCGCAGTTGATTGCAGGTCCAATTGTCCGTTATCAGACAGTGGCTGATGAACTGAGGGACAGGACAGAGGATTTCTCTCAGTTTGCCTATGGGATACGGTATTTTTGTATTGGGCTTGGGAAAAAGGTCCTGATTGCCAACAATATAGGAGCACTTTGGACGGAGATTTCAGCCATTCCTGTTGATGGGCGAAGTGTTGTTATGACATGGATGGGGATTCTTGCCTTTGGTATGCAGATTTATTTTGATTTTTCCGGATATTCGGATATGGCAGTGGGATTGGGAGCTATGCTGGGATTTCATTTTCCTGAAAACTTCCATTATCCATATATGGCGAAAAATATTACGGATTTCTGGAGAAGATGGCATATTTCTCTTGGAACCTGGTTTAAGGAGTATGTGTATATCCCTCTTGGAGGAAACCGTAAGGGACAGGCCAAACAGGTCAGAAACATTATGATTGTCTGGCTGCTGACAGGGTTCTGGCATGGCGCCTCATGGAATTATGTGATCTGGGGTGTTTATTTTGGGATTCTCCTTCTTCTTGAGAAAATGGTATTACACAAGTATTTGAAAAAATTGCCCTCTGCTCTTCAAAGTGTATACTCTTTGATTCTGGTGTTTTTAGGCTGGGTGTTATTTGCACATGAGGATATGACAGCGGGGGTTTTATGGCTTCGGGAAATGCTGGGGCTGGGGGGGTTATCATTCGGCAATGGAAGGACATGGTATCTGCTCCTTACCAATCTTCCTTTGATTGGAATTGCCGCAGCGGCTTCTACTCCCTATCCTGCTAAGTGGGTGAAGGGAATCAGAGAGAAGCTGGGGGCAGCAGGGGATATACTATTTGCACTGGTAATTCTTCTTCTGTCAGTTGCTTATCTGGTAGATGCCAGTTATAATCCGTTTTTATATTTTCGGTTTTAGTGCGTAGTCACTTGGCTGAATGTTAGTGATATGAAACACTGGGGAAAAGGAGGACTTATGGACAAACATCGATTGATTACAGGCACTTTTTTAGGAGTAATTGCAGTGATTACTGTATGGACTCTTGTGACTCCGCAGAAAACATTTTCCTCCTCTGAAAATCGTTATTTGCAGAAAAAACCCGAGTTTACTATAGAAGGGCTGTTAGATGGCAGCTATGGGAAGAAGTATGAGACTTATCTAAGCGATCAATTTCCAGAGAGAGACAGATGGATTGGTCTTAAGGTGATGTCAGAGCGGATGGCTGGTAAGACTGCTGTTAATGGCGTTTATATTGGTAAAGACGGATATCTTCTTGAGAAGTTCGAGGAAGAGGAGATTGAAGGGGATCAGTTAAACAGTAACCTGGACAAAGCAGGGGCGTTTATGCAGGTGGCTGCTGAGAAGCTGGGGGAAGATAAGGTTAGGATTATGCTGGTGCCTTCTGCTTCTCAGATTATGACGGATCAACTTCCTGCCCTGGCTGCGCCTTATGATCAGAGCAGGGTTACGGAAAAGCTGTTGCAGAAGTTGAAAGATAATGGTTTCAGTGAAGATCAGGCAGAGAAACTGGTAGTACCTGTAGAGGATTATCTGGATAAGAATAAAAATCAGCCTTTTTATTATAAAACAGATCATCACTGGACTGGTAAAGGTTCCTATGTAGGCTATGAGGCATGGGCGGATTCTATAGGTCTGGAACCTTGGGAGGAAGAGTATTTTGAGATAAAAACAGTTAGTGAGAATTTTCGGGGAACTATTTATTCTAAGCTGAATATTCCATGGCAGTTAGACAAAATTGAGATTTATGTTCCAAGAGAAGAGCAGGAATATAAGGTGTTTTTTGATGGGGAGAGTAAAGAATATGATACACTGTATTTTACAGATGCTTTAAAGGGGCGTGACCAGTATAAGGTTTATCTGGATGGGAATCATGGGTTGACTGAGATTGTGAATCAGAATATTGTGAATCAGATTGCTGTCAATCATGCTGCTGCAGGTGATGAAAAGGACAGAAAGCTATTGATTATAAAGGATTCTTATGCCCACAGCTTTGCACCTTTTGCAGTCAATCATTTTGAAACTGTTTATATGGCTGACCTGCGGTATTTTAATATGAAAATGGGGGCTTTTATAGAGCAGGAAGGGATTACTGATGTGCTTATTTTATATCAGATTCCGGGATTTGCTAAGGAGAAGACGATTTCTAAGCTGGGGTGGGAATAATAGAATATTCCGCCCGCAAAGACTCTTTTACTATTTTGTGCTTGTCAGGCTGGAATGTTTATATCCTTACTGATAAAATTCTCTCAGACCGTTTTCATAAGATTTTTCTTTATATCAGGTATTATGGTAAAAATGTTTATCGAGTTATAAAAAAATAATACTTTATGGCAAAATGCTTGACAAATAAATAAATAGCCCATATACTAGTCATTAACTTCATAGATTAAGTAATGGCGTTGATAAGAACAAGTAGCAGTACGCAGATACCACACAGAAAGCAGCCGGTTGATGAGAGGCGCGTGGATAGCGAATTGTGAATACATCTTTGAGCTTCACACCGAACAGTGACTTCAGTCGTCTAAGTAGGCTGTGACGGATTCCCGCACACGTTATAGTGCTAGAGTATCACATTTTATAAAGTTTTAAAATGGAGTACTTGAAGAGGTAAGCAGCGTGAGCTGTTTATAAACTTAAGGTGGTAACACGAGATTATACCTCGTCCTTTTGCGAAAGGGCGAGTTTTTTTGTTTTCAAAAAAACGATTGATATGGCATAAAGAAAACATGTTGTGGTTAACTTAAATGAAAGCTTAAAACTGTTTGCAGATACAACAGCCAGTCTATGAATAAATAATCAAACACAAAAACAAAAGGAGAAAGCAATGACAACGTATGAAGAATTACAGGCCCGTGGCTTAATTGCCCAGGTAACAAATGAAGAAGTAATCAGCAAAATGATCAACGAAGGAAAGGCTGTGTTCTATATTGGCTTTGATCCTACTGCAGACAGCCTCCATGTAGGTCACTTTATGGCATTATGCCTGATGAAGCGTTTACAGGACGCAGGAAATAAACCTATCGCTTTACTTGGCGGTGGTACAGGAATGATTGGTGATCCTTCCGGCAGAAGTGATATGCGTAATATGATGACTGTTGAAACAATTCAGCACAACTGTGACTGTTTCAAAGAGCAGATGAGCCGTTTTATCGACTTTTCTGAAGGAAAAGCAATGCTTGTAAACAATGCTGACTGGTTACTGGATTTAAACTATATTGAACTGCTTCGTGAGGTTGGACCTCATTTTTCAGTAAATCGTATGCTGACTGCAGAGTGTTACAAGCAGCGTATGGAAAAGGGATTGAGTTTCTTAGAGTTTAACTACATGATTATGCAGAGCTATGACTTCTATGAGTTATTCAAACGTTATGGCTGTAACATGCAGTTTGGCGGAGATGACCAGTGGAGCAATATGTTAGGCGGAACAGAGCTGATCCGTCGTAAATTAGGTAAAGACGCACATGCAATGACCATTACCCTTCTCTTAAACTCTGAAGGCAATAAGATGGGTAAGACTCAGTCAGGAGCTGTATGGCTTGATCCTAATAAAACTTCACCGTTTGAATTCTACCAGTACTGGAGAAACATTGGAGATGCAGATGTATTAAAGTGCTTACGTATGCTGACATTCCTGCCAATCGAGCAGATCAATGAGATGGATAAATGGGAAGGCAGCCAGTTAAATGAAGCAAAAGAGATTCTGGCTTATGAGCTGACCAACTTAATTCATGGAGAAGAAGAGGCTAAAAAGGCACAGACTAGCTCCAGAGAATTATTTACAGGCGGCAGTGCAGCTAATATGCCAACCTGCGAATTAAGTGATAGTGATTTTACAGATGGTTCTATCGATATTTTAGATATCTTACACAAATCCGGTCTGGCTGGTTCCCGCTCCGAAGCAAGACGTAATGTGGACCAGGGTGGTGTAGCTGTTGATGGCGAAGCTGTTACTGATATAAAGGCAGTATTTACAAAAGAGCAGTTAAGCGGTGATGGCGTTGTTGTAAAACGTGGTAAGAAGAAATTCGTAAAAGTGGTTGTAAAATAAGAATGTAAAAGATGCCTCCTTTCCAGACTACAGCACTTATTGCTGCCATCATCTGAAAAGGAGGCATCTTTTAATTTGATTTTATGATCCAATGATGATCTTCATAGCGATTTCTTCGTTGCTTTTGCCTGGATTATCTTCCAGAAGGGCCATTATATTGCTTACATAAGAAACATCTAATTCCAGAGCTTCTGCAGCCTGTTCCGGAGTGTTGCCCTTCAGGGATTTTTTGCGAATCTGTGCTATGATGTAGGCATAGCATTCCGCATAACCTTCCGCCCGTTCCCTTTCCATAATTTCACACATAATTTCAACTCCTTCCTTATTCTCCTTTAATAATTTCACTCTTTTTACTAAATTTGGAAATGTATATGTTTGATAATTACTATCTGACTTTGCCATATAGGCCAGCAGTTCTGCCTGTTCTTTTTTATCGGTTTTGCCTTTTAAATTAACATATAGCTCATGGACTCCGTTATATAAAGTTCGTTCTGTGCCTTGAATAGTACGCTGTATTACATAGATTCCTTTGTTTTCACCAATAAAGTCCTTTTCTGTAATATAGATCAGATAGACATCTGGAATCTCATTAAAGGACATTCCTTTTTCAAGAAAGCTTTGATCAATACTGCTTAAATGAAAACGAACTCTGCGGACATGATCCTCATCCTCCTGAGGATGAATCTCCACATTAATCATGCGACCCTGTTCCTCTTCAGCCAGTACGTCCAGGACTACTGAGTGGTTTTCCAGATTCCTGATGGAGTATTGGGTTTTTATCGCTTTTACAATTAGATTAACACCCGTAATAATCTGTATAACCTCCTGGCAAGCCATTGGGTCTTCCATAACCTTACTGAAAAACATATCACTGGTTAAATTAAACTGGCTGACTTTTTTTCTTTTGTCCTCATAAGTGTGGATTTTACTGTCAATCCTATACCTATGATCAGCTTTCATCTCCCCATCAGGCAGAGGAAAGGGCAACTCACTTACGCCCTTATTAAGGACGTGGAGCGGGGGTTTCTTCATAACAACCTCTCTTTCGTTAATTCACGCAGGTTCAGATGATCTCTTTCCTGCATATTTGTTTTGTGGGATTTTAAAAGCAAGTAAGAGTTTTCTGAATCCATAGAATCTTAGAAATGAAAGATGTTTTGCTTTGAAATCATTTTATCACAACAGTGTTGTCAATGCAATGAAAAGATATTTCACGTATTTTAGTTTACATAAAAAAGAGTATAAATAACAATTTGGAATAAATAAAAACCAGATAACGGAAATCAAAAGCCAATAGCCATAAACCAGAAAAACCGGCATTCAGCCGGTTTTTCTATACGATACCATATCTCTATCGCTCTAATTATTAATGAAGCGCCCCATTCTCATCAGGAGTAAATGTTCTTGCTTCAGTTAGCATACTTCCGTCTTCCTGAAGAAAATAGGTCTTACCGTCAATCGTGATAAACCCTGTCTGCATCACCCCGTTATCAGGGCTTAAATAATACCATGTGCCGTTATCATTGAGCCAGCCTTTTAAAAGACCACCGTTCTCATTGTAGAAATACCAGGAATTGTCCTTTTGAGTCCAGCCAAAGCTGCCTGGACCGTTGGGATTTTGCTGGTCAGATCCTGTACCCTGAAATGCAACGATCTTATAAGCAGTTACTGAATCTGCCTGAGTCCAGATGATTAAATTTCTTCCTTTTGTCAGACCGGGAAGTCTTTCAATATTCCGTGTCAGATAAGGAAGGATCTGGCTGTCTGCAGGAACTGTATAGGTAGTTCCGTTAGTCCCCTTAATTGTTCCGGATACGCCGTCACTGTTAACCTTTAACTCGCTGACTGTAATATACTCAGGAACCTTAAATCCGGCAGGAATATTACAGAAAACAATCTCTGCCTGACCGATAGGCGGCATACTCATGGCAACTGCAGGCCCGATATATGCATAAGCGGAACCTTCCTGAACATCTTCCCATGCAACAGGCATGCCATTTACAGCATCCAGGATTTTTGTTTTATCGGATATGTTAAGAACAATGTCACCGCCATTACTGTCATCACGCTGCATAAAGAGATTATTACCGCTTTTTGTAATGGTGCCATATATCCGATGCAGATCCATTGGAGCGGAAGCCATGGCCTGATTTGCGTTTGCAGATACACCTGCCTGTGCAGCGAATACAGCTGTTACACAAGCCAGTGAAAGTAATAGTTTAGTTAATTTTTTCATAGGGATTTCCTCCTGTTATTTGCTTGATTTCAGGATAAGTATACCAGATATGTTAGATAATAGGTATAAACAAAGAATTACGATTCCTTACGATTTATTAAATGGAAAAATCAAATAAAAATGCACATTTTGTGATTGGATAGTTGAAATTAACTACATCTTGTGGTATATTTTATTTTGCAATATCAAATAACGATTATCAATATTAATATAGAAAGCAAAGAGTGGTGGACAAATTATGGAAATCAGAAAGCGCAATGGGCAGAAAGCAGGCTATGACAGTAGTAAAATTGCCAGTGCTGTGTGCCGTGCATTTGCCAGTGTTGGGCAGGAGCCTGAGAAAGAGATGATTGACCGGATTATGAATCTGGTAGAGGATAAGGTAGAGAAGGCAGTAAACACCCAGTCAGATAATGAAAATCAGCTGTCTGTAGAGCAGATTCAGGATATGGTAGAAAAATCCATGATGGAGGCTGGCTGTTATGAGCCTTTAAAAAGCTTTATCCTATATAGAAATGAAAGAAGCAAGGCAAGAAAGGTTCGTCAGGAAATTTCAGCCTATTTTGAAGATGCGCCGGAGCTTCAGCAGGTTTTAAAAGAGATTCAGAAAAAGTGGGACACCTCTTCCTATAATCTGGATCATCTGCTGATAAAATTCACTGCATTTTACAAAAAGGATATGAAACTCAATGAGCGGCTGACTGCACTGATTCAGGCAGCTGTGGAATTGACCACTCAGGAAGCTCCTGACTGGGAGTATATAGCAGCCAGATTTGTATTGGTGAAATTTGAGCGAACACTCCATAAGGAGTTGGAGCGGAATCAGATCAGCAATTTTTATGAAAAAGTTCGCTTTTTGACAAAGGAAGGGCTCTATGGTGACTATATTCTGGATCACTATAGTAAAGAGGAAATAGACCGTTATGAAGGTTATATGGACCTGTCAAGAAATCAGCTGTTTAATTATTCAGGTCTTGAAATGCTTTTAAGCCGCTATGTAATCCGCAGCCGTCACAACACACCGCTTGAAACTCCCCAGGAAATGTTTCTTGGAATAGCTATGCACCTTGCAATGAAGGAAAAAGAGGACAGAGATACCTGGGTACGCCGTTTTTATGATATGTTAAGCACACTGAAGGTTACTATGGCAACTCCCACCTTATCCAATGCAAGAAAACCCTATCATCAGCTGTCATCCTGTTTCATAGATACTGTGCCTGACAGCCTTGACGGCATCTACAGAAGCATTGACAGCTTTGCCAAGGTGAGCAAGTTTGGCGGAGGAATGGGGCTCTATTTTGGAAAGGTCCGGGCATCAGGAAGTACCATTCGTGGATTTAAGGGAGCCGCAGGTGGAGTGATCCGGTGGATTAAGCTTGCCAATGATACTGCTGTGGCAGTGGACCAGCTGGGAGTGCGACAGGGGGCTGTAGCTGTTTACTTAGATGCATGGCACAGGGATTTGCCGGAATTTCTGGCTCTGAGGACCAATAACGGAGATGACCGTATGAAGGCACACGATGTATTTCCGGCTGTCTGCTATCCCAACCTGTTCTGGAAGCTGGCTAAGGAGAACATTGAGGGGAGCTGGTATCTGATGTGCCCTCATGACATTCTTACAGTGAAAGGTTATTCCTTAGAGGACAGCTATGGAGCAGAATGGGAGGAAAAATACTGGGATTGTGTCAATGACAGCCGCATTCATAAACGGGTGATTCCTATTAAGGATATAATCCGTCTGATTCTAAAGAGTGCTGTGGAAACAGGGACACCATTTACATTTAACAGAGATATTGTCAATGAAGCAAATCCTAACAGCCATAAAGGAATTATTTATTGCAGCAATCTCTGTACAGAAATCGCACAGAATATGAGTGCAGTGGAATCAGTGGATCAGAGAATTGAGACAGTTGATGGGGAGACTGTGGTAGTTACAGTTACAAAGCCTGGAGATTTTGTTGTATGTAACCTGGCAAGCCTTTCTCTTGGGAAAATAGATGTGAACAACAGAGAGGAAATCACGGAGCTGACAAGAAGTGCCATGAGAGCCCTTGACAATGTCATTGATTTGAACTTTTTCCCTGTTCCTTATGCTAAGATAAATAATTTAAAATACCGTCCTGTAGGGCTTGGAGTCAGCGGCTATCACCATATGCTTGCTAAAAATGGAGTGAACTGGGAGTCAGAGGAACATCTTAATATGGCAGACAGGGTATTTCAGTGGATCAACTATGCTGCCATTGAAGCAAGCAGTGATTTTGCCAAAGAAAAGGGTTCCTATGAACTGTATGAGGGCAGCAAATGGCAGACAGGGGAGTATTTTACCTATCGCAATTATGACTCTGAGGAATGGATCAAGCTGAAGAATAAGGTATCAGATCAGGGAATGAGAAATGGATATCTTATTGCCATTGCACCTACCAGCAGCACAAGCATTATAGCAGGAACAACAGCAGGTCTTGATCCTGTTATGAACCGCTATTTTATGGAAGAGAAGAAAAACGGCCTTATGCCAAGAGTAGCTCCGGATTTAACTCCGAAAACCTTCTGGCAGTATAAAAATGCCCATTACATTGACCAGCAGTGGTCCATTAAGGCAGCAGGCGTTCGTCAGCGCCATGTGGATCAGGCCCAGAGTATGAATCTTTATATTACCAATGATTATACACTCCGTCAGGTACTGAACCTCTATGTGCTGGCATGGGAGCGGGGAGTGAAGACTATATATTATATCCGTTCCAGAAGTCTGGAAGTGGAAGAGTGCGAGGTTTGTTCCAGTTAAAAATTGAGAAAAGGGGATCATAAATATGGAAGAATTAAAGCGGAAACCGCTGTTTAATCCTGATGGAGATATTGATGTAAGAAACCGCAGGATGATCAATGGAAATACCACCAATCTAAATGATTTTAACAATATGAAATATACCTGGGTCAGTGACTGGTACCGTCAGGCTATGAATAATTTCTGGGTGCCTGAGGAAATCAATCTGGGTCCGGACAGTAAGGACTACCCTATGCTCAGCCCTGGAGAAAGAAGAGCTTATGATAAGATACTTTCCTTTCTGGTGTTCTTAGACAGCATTCAGACAGCCAATCTGCCTGCAATCGGCTCTTATATAACAGCCAATGAAATCAACCTCTGTCTGTCCATTCAGACCTTTCAGGAGGCAGTTCACAGCCAGAGCTACAGCTATATGTTAGATACCATCTGTGAGCCGCAGACAAGGAATGATGTTTTGTATCAGTGGAAAAATGATGAGCATCTGCTGAAAAGAAATACATTTATCGGAAATCTATATAATGAATTCCAGCTGGACAAAAGTCCCTATACCTTTATGAAGACTGTAATTGCCAATTATATTCTGGAGGGAGTGTATTTTTACAGTGGATTTATGTTTTTCTACAATCTGGGCAGAAATCATAAAATGCCGGGATCAGCTCAGGAGATCCGCTATATTAACAGAGATGAAAACACCCATCTGTGGCTGTTCCGCAATATGATTCTGGAGCTTCAGAAGGAGGAACCCCAGTTATTTACTGAGGAGAAAAAAGAAGTTTACCGCGGAATGATCAAGGAAGGCTGTGAGCAGGAGATTGCATGGGGGCACTATGCCATTGGCAATGATGTTCCAGGGCTTACTAAGGAAATGATCACCGATTATATTCAGTATCTAGGTAATCTTCGCTGTACAAGCCTGGGCTTTGACCCTATTTACGAAGGTCACGATAATGAGCCTGAGACTATGAAATGGGTTTCCCAATACAGCAATGCCAATCTGATTAAAACAGATTTCTTTGAGGCAAGAAGCACAGCTTATGCTAAGAGCAGTGCGTTGGTGGATGATCTGTAAGAAGGGATGAAAAGTTTACCATATTTCTTCTTTCTCTTCATTGAAGTTCCATAAAATTATAGATATAATAAAGAAGCAGTGTGTCTTTAGAGATGCATTGCTTTTTTTATTGCTCTTAAATTACGGATTAGAAAATGATAACTGCAGTTTGAAAAGTTTCAGAAATGCGGTGTTTATTGAAGAATTTCATGATAATTCAGGAGAATAAGAAGCCTGATAATGATTATTTACAAATATTGGAACATGATCTAAGATCATCATGTCAGAAGTTTAAGAGGAGGAAGAAATTATGGAGGGAAAAAAGGAAATCTTAATTTACGAAAATCCATTGGAGAAAAAAACCGATATTCATGGATTTATTCTGGAAGGAAAGGCTGATATCACTTTTGAAAATGGCTGTATGAGAATGAAGAATGCTTTGGATAATGATCTGGGACAGAAGGCTAATTATGTGTTGTGGTGTCCCAAGGAATTTCCGGAGAATGTGAAGATTCAATGGGAATTTAAGCCTGTGACTGATCATGGACTGTGTATTCTCTTTTTTGCTGCAAAAGGAAAACAGGGGGAGGATTTATTTGATCCCGGACTTGCACCCAGAACCGGGGAGTATCCTCTATATCACAGCGGTGATATCAATGCTTTTCATGTATCCTATTTTAGAAGAAAAGAGCCGGATGAAAGAGCATTCCATACCTGCAACTTAAGAAAGAGCTATGGTTTTCATCTGGTGGCTCAGGGGGCTGATCCCCTGCCTGATGCAAAGGATGCAGATGGATTTTATAAAATCAGTGTTATAAAGGATCATGATCTTATTACCTTTTCGGTAAATGATCTGTGTGTATTTACCTATCACGATGATGGAAAAACTTATGGAGCACCTCTTAAGGGCGGAAAGATCGGGTTCAGGCAGCTGGCTCCTTTAACAGGAGAATATAGGAATTTAAGGGTGTATGAGCTATGAAAACAAACTTACAGGGAAAATGGAATTTACGGCTTGGAGAAGAGGAAGGAACAGTGATTCTTCCAGGCATTTTACAGGCACAGGGATATGGTAATCCTGTGACTAAGGATACGACCTGGGTCAGCGGACTTCATGATCCATTTTGGTATGAAAGAGAAGAATATAAATATGGTCAGGAGGAGGGCTGTAAGGTACCATTTTTATCACAGCCTCCCCGCCATTATACGGGAAAGGCATTCTATGAAAGAGAGTTTGCAGTCTCTGAAAAAATAGAAGAAAATCTGTTTTTCTATGCAGAGCTTGCAAAATGGAAGACTTCTGTATGGATTGATGGAGTATATGCAGGAAGTGACTGCTCTCTGTGCACTCCCCATGAAATTATGATTGGGAAACTGGAAGAAGGAATACATACCATTACTGTCTGTGTTGACAATGGCTGGCAATATCCTTATCGTCCTGATGGACATGGTGTATCTGATGCTTTGGGAGCAACATGGAATGGGATGGTTGGAGAGATTGCTATATTATCGGAGTCGGAGCGGATCAAACGGCAGAGGGAAAAGCAGGAGTATGCATTAAATCATCCCAGGACTGCAGAGGTGAGGGATGGCGGTTTTTATGTGGATGGCAGACTTGAATATTTCAGAGGAACTCATTTTGGAGGAGATTTTCCATTGACAGGTTATCCAACCACAGACAGAAGCTGGTGGGATAACATGATGAATACAGTGAAAGAATGGGGGCTTAATTTTATACGCTGTCATTCCTTCTGCCCGCCAGAAGCTGCTTTTGCTGCAGCAGATGAAGCCGGTATCTACATTCAGCCGGAATGTGGTATGTGGAATGTATTTCAGGAGGGAATTCCTATGCTTTCCATTCTGAAGGAGGAAACGGAGAGAATCTTAAGGTGGTTTGGTCATCATCCATCTTTTGTTTTATTTTCACCTACCAATGAGCCATCAGGCTCCTGGTATCACCCTTTGAAACAGTGGGTGAAGGAGACAAGAGAATATGATGAAAGCCTGGGATATAAAGGACGAAGGCTTTATACTGCCCAGTCAGGGTGGTTTTACGATGTTCCTCCAAAAGATGTGACAGGAACGGATTATCTGTATTTCCATCGTTCTGCTTATGGACCGATTCTGGGAGGCAATATCAGGAACCATGAAGGTTGGAAAGGAGCAGACTACCGGTCTTCTCTGGAAGGTGCTGCTCTGCCTGTAATCTGTCATGAGCTGGGGCAGTGGTGCGCATATCCGGATTTTTCAGTCATTGATAAATTTACAGGCTATTTGCAGCCAGGTAATTATATTGTTTTTCGGGAAAATGCAAGAGCTAGAGGTCTTCTTGGGATAAATGAGGAATTGGCATACTGCTCAGGTAAGACTCAGGTGATGATGTATAAGGAAGATCTTGAGGCCAATTTAAGAACTCCCCATATCTATGGTTTTGAACTGCTGGATTTACACGATTATCTGGGACAGGGAACTGCCTTGGTGGGAGTACTTGATCCATTTTGGGGAAGTAAAGGTTATGTGACAGCTGAGGAATTTAAGGAGTACTGCAATGAAACTGTGTTTCTTGCCAGAATAGCTTCTTATGTTTATAAGAATACGGACAGACCTGTGATTCCCGTTGAGGTGTGCCATTTTGGAAGAAAACCCTTTGATGGGAAGTGCATCACATGGAGTTTGACTTCTGATGATGGGGAAGTAACAGGTGGAAGCTGGAATGCAGGTTTTATAGAAAATGGGAAGAATATAGAGATTGGTATGATAGAGCTGAATTTTTCCTCTATTACAGATCATAAAAAGCTGACTCTTGTGATTGAGTCTGGGCGTGTGAAAAATCATTGGGATTTATATGTGTATTGTGAAAAAGAAAGGTCAAAAGAGAAGAATGCTATCTATACAAGGGACTGGAAGAAAGCGAAAAAAGCGTTGGAAGATGGGGAAAGGGTGGTTTACTCTCCTTATTTAACGGATATGGATTATGAGTGTCCGGCTCTGTCCATTCGCCCTGTTTTCTGGAATGCACAGATGGGACCTGGCTGGGTAAGGACTCTTGGACTTTCTGTGTGCAAAGGACATCCTCTATTTGAGAATTTTCCTACAGAAGAGTATGGAGGCTGGCAGTGGGAGGATATTCTGAAGCACGCAAGAGGGTTCTGCATGGATGAGATGCCAGAGGGATTTCAGCCTCTGGTCAGGGTGATTGATGACTGGAACAGGAATCTGCCTTTGTCACTTCTATTGGAGGCAAAAGTTGGGAGGGGTAATCTTTTATTGGTTTCTGCGTCGTTGGAAGGAAGTTTTGAAAAACGTCCTGCTGCAGCCAGTTTAAAATCTGCAATTATGGTATATGCTGCATCTGATTCATTTCAGCCCAAAGAGGAACTAAAGGCAGAGATGATTGAAAGACATCTATTCCCAGTGGAGCGGCTCAATGCTTTAGGAACTGAATTTATCTATGAGGAAGGTTCCGCTATTAAAGACGCGGAGGCACTGGCAGACAGTAATCCCAACCGGTCTGTTAAGATTAGAAAAAAAGAATATCCTGTTTCCATTGTTATGACAATGAAGGTGACAGAGGGAGTCCGTGGACTAGTCTATGTTCCTGATCAGAAGGACCGGATGCATGAAGGCGGTCTGAAAGATTGCAGAATAGAGGTTCTGGAAGAGGGAAAATGGGAACTTGCCTGGGAGGGGAGTTTTGACAATTCTTTATTTTCTCAGAAGGCATTGTTTCATAAAAGCTTTCAAACCGATCAGATTAAAATTACAGTACTTTCCTCCTATGAAACCGGAGAGCGTATGGAATGGATCGAAGGTGAAGATGGCTGGTATCAGTCAGGCAGAAAGGCAGAGGCAGTGGTTCAGGCGGCTGGTTTTCATGTCATTTGCAGCCAGGAGGTTCCGGGAAGCGATTATGCTTTCTGGAGCGGGAAAAGGAGGAGCACAACAAAAGAGATTGAAGAATAGGGGAATGGGAAATGAACATTAAAAAGATAATAAGCTCTTTGACCTATGAAAAGCAAATGTTTGTGAAGCTGATGACACTTGTGACTATTCCATTAGTGGTTATGGGTCTTGTGTCATGCAATATTTATATTCGGGGGGAATCAGCGAAAAACCGTTTGACCTTAAGTTCTTATAGTGATGAGATTTCCAGAGAATATGAGAATATTTTGTCGTCTTTAAAGGAGTATTATATTGAAACGGCTAATAGTGATGAGTTTCTCTGGCTGGTGAGACAGGAGGAAGTGCCTTACTCCTTGTACAGCAATTTAAAAAGGGCTCAAAGGAGTCTGGAAGGCAATTATTTTATGGCTAAGTACATAGACAGCTATGAGTTTATCAATGTAAATCAGGGGTGGGTATTTAATAATTATGGTCTTTTTTCCTTTGAGGATATGAGGAATTTAGATGAAACTGAAAAAATCATAGAAGAACAGAAGGAGATTCCCCTGTCTGTGTACTGGCTGAACAACACTGATACAAAAGCTCCTATGACAGGAAGTATGAGGGTGACCAATACTGTGGATACCTCAGGGCTCCGCCTTATGGTTAAGGGAGAAAAGGGAATCGGCGGGATATCCTGGCTTCTCACTGTGCGCATCAATGAGAGTAAGCTGCGGAGTCTGTCTGCAGGTTACCCTACCAGGGATTTTGATATAACCATTATTGGTAATGGAAAGGTATTTCTGGAAACTAATTCTGATATGACAGATACTTATCTTGCCCATAAAGAGGAAGGCGCCGGGATTTATAAAAGTGAATCGGGAAAGAAATACAATATAAGTACAAAGCAGGAAGGCAGCAGCGGCCTGACCTATGTAGTTGGTTATGATACTGCCAAAGTGAAGAAAGACGGCTGGGTATTTGTCATGGCCTCTTTTGCTGTTATTGCAGCTTTTGCAGTGCTTTTGCTCATTGTAAGAGTCACTGCTATGGCATTTGCCAAGCCCCTTCTTATGCTGGAAAAATATGTAGACGATCAGAACCATCAGATTAAGGAGCTTCTGGTATCCAACTTGATCAAAGGGGATTTAAGTGAAGAAAAGATAGAAGAGGAATTAAAGAAATCAGCTATTCAGCCATGGACAGCTTACCGTATGATTGCTCTCAATTGTAAAAATGATGGAGAAGGGGAGACAAAGGATAATTATGTCAGGATTCTGGCTGGAATGCCGGAGGAACTGAGAAATGAAATCTTTATTGCTCCCATTCATTATCGTGATAAGCTGATTGTTCTTGTTGGGGCTGAGAGTGATACTGAGGTTGATAATAAAACAGCTTATCTGTATAAAACCATTAAAGATTATATTGGGGAAACCTTTGGATATGCCATTGCAACAGGAATCAGTCAGCCTTTTCATAAGCTTCATCATGTCCGCCGGGCTTTCAGCGAATGTGCCCAGGCTCTTTATAACAAGTCCAATCAGGAGGATATGGAAACTTCATCTCTTGCTCTTTTTGATGACTATTTAGTTATGAGTCACAGCAGCAATGTTTACGATATGATTATGGAAAATGAATTGATTCAATCCATTAGCAGCTGTAAGGAAGAGGAAGCCACACGGCTTCTGGAGCTGATTATTGACCGAATGGAGATCAAAGGAGTGGTAGGGATTCAATGGAATTTCTATCTCACCAGACTATTGACAGCCATTCTCAATGTCCCTGTTTCTGCAGGGGTTTCTTTAGATCATGTATTTGACAGTGAGCAATACAATGTGCTGAATCAGATGACTCAGATCTATGATAAGAAGAAGCTTTTATCAGCAGTGAGCAGCAATATGATTCACCCAATTGTTGTGAAGCTGACAGCCAGAAACCAGGAGGGCGGAGAATCGGAGCTTGCAGTACAGCTTATGGAAATGATCAGGGACAGCAGAGGTAATGTCTCCTTAAATGACTGTGCAGATAAGCTTTCCTATCATCCCAATTATTTAAGCAAGGTGCTGAAACGGGAAAAAGGAATTACATTTACTGATATGATCAACGAAGAAAAACTGAAGCTTGCAAAGTATATGCTTCTGACCACTGACTATACAGTGGCAGAAATATCAGAGGAGCTTCAGTATAATAATGTGCAGAATTTTATCCGGTTTTTCAAAAAACAGGTGGATTCCACACCTGCAGCTTTTCGGAAAGAGCACAGAAAATAGATTGGAAAATGATAACTGTGTTAAAAGGGCAAAAAAACAGGGATATCATAGAAAAACATGAGAGGAACAAAATGATAGTTCTATTTTGAAAAATGCCCCAAATACAGTGAACAGGCGAAATAATCAGGACTTTTTATGATAAAAACAGGTTAGATCATGAGTATTTACAAATGGAAGAACCTGGTTATACAATGTGGTCACAAAGCGGATTACACAACCGCAAAATGAGTAAAGGAGTATATCATGGAAAAGAAAGAGATTAAATCGCCTCCCCGGTCAGGAAGCTGGAATCATGCAATCAGTACCCATAAATGGCTGTATTTAATGATTATACCGGGTGTTATCTATATGCTGGTGTTTAATTACCTGCCAATGGGTGGTCTGGTAATGGCATTTCAGGATTTCAGCCCTTATAACGGAGATACAATGCTGGCTGCTTTTATAGAAAGTCCATTTGTAGGCCTAAAAATATTCAGGAAGTTTTTCACTGGACCGGACTTTTTACAGATATTAAAAAACACGCTGTCTATCTCCATAGCAAGCTTGATTTTTTACTTTCCAGCACCGATTATATTAGCTCTGTTATTAAATGAAATCAAAAACATGGCATTTAAACGTGTGACCCAGACTATGGTGTACATTCCTCACTTTATTTCCATGGTAATTGTAGCAGCTCTCACTGCACAATTGTTTTCCACTACAGATGGACTTGTGTACCATATTCTGGTACAGATATTCGGACGTAATAATGCACCTGATATTATGTCCAATCCAAACCTGTTTGTTCCTATGATTGTAGGGCAGAGCATGTGGAAGGAAACAGGTTACGGCACCATTATCTTCCTGGCTGCTCTTTCAGGGGTAGATGTACAGCTTTATGAAGCGGCAGAAGTAGATGGAGCAGGCAGATGGAAGAAAATGTGGCATATTACCCTTCCTGCAATTAAATCTACCATTATAATTATGCTGATTTTAAAAGTGGGTTCCATCTTAAATACAGGTTATGAGCAGATATTCCTGATGCAGAACTCCATGAACCGTTCCGTATCCGATGTATTTGATACCTATATCTATACAAAGGGAGTTGTCAACGGCAACTATTCCCTGGCAACTGCTGCCGGTATGTTTAAATCTGTTGTCAGCATGATTATGGTGCTGGGTGCCAACCGGCTGGCCAAAGCCTTTGGCGAGTCTGGATTCTATTAAAGAAAGGAGAGGTTATGATGGCGAAATCAAAAGCAAGAAAGATAAAAAGAAGTCCTGGCGATCAATTTGTCCAGGTGTTAATCTACCTCTTCGTAGGCATATTTGCACTGGTGACACTGCTTCCATTTGTATACATAGTGGCTGGCTCCTTTGCAACGGAGAGGGAGCTGACAGAGAGAGCGTTCTTCCTGTTTCCCCGTACATTGTCCTTAAATGCATACCAATATATTTTTAAAACCGGTGATGCAATCCGGGGGCTGAGAAATTCCATATTCGTTACATTGGTTGGCGTTATTATTAATATGGCACTTTCCTGTACTCTTGCCTATCCATTGTCAAGACAGTATTTTAAAGGAAGAAAATTTTTCACCAACATGGTGATTATCACCATGCTGTTTACCGGCGGCATGGTGCCAAGCTACATGCTGATTGCCAATGTACTTCATTTGAAGAATACATTCTGGGCTTTGTGGCTTCCGGGAGCCATTAATCCTTTTAATATGATCATCATTAAAAATTATTTTCAGGGACTTCCTATGGAATTAGAGGAGGCAGCCAGAATTGACGGCTGTAATGATGCCCAAATCTTCTGGAAGATTATTCTGCCTCTGTCAAAACCGGTGCTGGCAAGCGTATCTCTGTTTTATGCTGTAACCCACTGGAATTCCTATTTTAACGCTATGATGTATATTTCCGATAGAAATAAAGAAGTGATTCAGATTGTGCTGAGAAGAATTATATTCCTCACATCAGCAGTTACTACAGATAGTGGATTTGACTGGGGATTATTTGGTATGCCGCCGGAAAAAGCGGTTAAGATGGCAACAACAGTGGTGGCTACAGTTCCTATTCTATTGATCTATCCATTTATTCAGAAATATTTTACTCAGGGTGTTATGGTTGGCTCTGTAAAGGGTTAGGTGCGCCAACAAAAACTATATAAAACAAAAAAGGAGATTGTTACAATGAAAAGAATTTGGAAAAAAGCTTTGTCAGTGACTCTGGCAGGAGCCATGGTTTTATCTCTGGCTGCATGCGGAGGAGGGAAGGAAGCTGCAACAGATGGCAGCAAAGCTGCAGGAAACACAGGTGCAGCAGGTGCAGAGGAGATGCCCGCTATTACATTTATGGCAACGTCTTTCTTTGGCACTGATTTAAAAAATGACAAATCTGAAGAGGTTATTAAAAGATACGAAGAGCATACAGGAATCCATGTAAACTGGCAGTGGGAATCCAATGATACATATACAGAAAAGCTTGGTCTCACATTGATGGACAAGGATAATATGCCTATGGTGCTGACTGCATCAGGCAATTTAACAGCTAATGTGGTAGATGCTGCAAGAAAAGGGGCATTCTGGGATTTAGCTCCATTTTTAGAGGATAAGGAAAGCTATCCTAACTTATCTCAGGCAAATCCCAATGTTTTAAAGGCACTTACTGTTGATGGAAAAGTCATCGGTCTCTACAGATCCAGAGTGATCGGCCGTTATGGTATCTCCTATCGTACTGACTGGGCAGAGGCAGTTGGAATTACCGAAGCACCGAAAACAGTGGAAGACGTTTATAACATGCTTTATAAGTTTACCCATGAAGATCCTGATGGTAATGGTAAGGACGATACCTATGGCCTGGAGCTGACAAAGTATACCGGACCTCTGGATATTATGCAGACCTGGTTTGGAACAGGCAATGAGTGGGTAGTTCAGGACGGAAAAATGGTGCCAGTACATGAGACAGAGGAATTTAAAGAAGCTCTGAAATGGATGAGAAAGATCTATGAAGATGGTCTTGTAAGAAAAGACTGGGCTACTGTGGATTCAGGAACATTTTCCGAAAGCAATAAAAAGGGCGAGTCAGGCTGTTTCATTGATGTTATGGACGGTGCCAAGAGAATCTGGGATTATTATAAAATGAATGATGTTAAGTCAGTAACCGATCCTTCTAATATCGCTACTATGACTCTGGTAGGGCCAATCAATGACAGAACTCTGGCAACCAGCGGCTTTAACGGTTACTATATGATTACCAAAGCTGGAGCAAAGACAGAGGAAGATGTGAAGAATTGTCTTCAGTATTTAGATAGAATGTGCGACGATGAAATGCTGGTGCTTGCAGACTTCGGTCTGGAAGGTGTTACCTATGATTTAAATGAAGAGGGGCACATTGTAAAGAAAAATGAGATTGAACCTCAGTATTCACCGTCAGCAGGTTTAAATCAGTCCATTTGCTATATTCCTAATAATGAGCCAAAGAATCCTGCCATCGAAAAGACAGATTCTATGAAGGCTCAGGATGTTGCTTATAAGTTAAATGAACAGTATGCTATCTTTAACCCGGCTCTGGGATATTTAGCCAACTCTGAAGTGAATGCAGAGGTTGGAACTGATATCGAGCAGATTATCGAGGATGCAAGAACCCAGTATATCTGTGGACAGATTGATGATGCAGGTTTTGAAGCTGCAGCCAAGCAGTGGTTAGACAGAGGCGGAGACAGACTAATTGAAGAAATCAATGAGCTGTATCAGGCTGATCAGGCAAAATAAAGAGAAACCCTTGAAAGGCTTCAAACGTGCATAACGGTTGAGGCCTTTCTCTGAGTGAAAATGAGATAAGGAGAATGATTATGAAATTGCACACTCTGGGTAACAGAAAGAAAACAGGTTATACCACATGGGGCTGTATGTGGGAGAAAGGAAAATGTGACAAAGATGCTGTCTATAGCCTGAAAAATGAAGCAGGAAGCAGAACTCCCATGCAGTCCAGAATCACAGCCTATTGGCCCGATGGTTCAGTAAAATGGACAGCTCATACAGCTGACAGCGCTCTTCTTGGTGATGAGATTGAGGTTTTGGTTGATGATGGTGAAATGGCGGGGAATGGATTGGAGAAGTCTGAATTTGCAGGAGGATTTGCAGAAGGAAGATTTGCAGGAGGTGGATTTGTAGAATCTGGATCAGTCAAGTCAGGGGAAGGTATTAAGATTGTAGAGGATAAAGACAGCATAACTGTACAAGCCGGAGATATGGAAGTAGTAATTCCATACGATGGAATCAGTCTCTTTACCACAGCTACCTACAAAGGAAAACCATATCTCACATCTGCCTCCCCGGTTCTTATTCTGGAAGAGCCTTCAGTCATTGAGGGAAACAAAGTAAAAACTGAGAAGAAATATCATTCCAGAATTGAGTCTGTAACAATCGAAGAGGAAGGCTGTTTACAGACAACAGTTAAATACACAGGAATTCATGAAAATCAGGAAGGGGATAGAAAAATTCCTTTTATCATCCGAATGAAAATCGGAAATAACAGCCCTCGTCTTGATTTTGACCATACATTTATCTATGATGGAGACGAGGATCAGGATTTCTTAAAGGGTCTGGGAATTAAGTTTTCCTCACCAATGGGAGGAGCTGTCTATAACCGTCATGTGAAGTTTATGGGAGATTACGGTGTATTTCATGAAAGTATGGCACATCTTCTTTCCTGGAGACCAAGAGTTCCAGAGGAAATCTATAGGGAACAGATCAGCGGTATAGAGCTGCATCCGGAAGGAGAGGACCTTCAGATTGTCAATACAGTTTTGGAAGCTATGCCATTTTGGGATGAATATGTTCTCTGTCAGGATAGTGCCAGCCATTTTTCCATCCGTAAGAAGATTTCTGAAGAAAACTGCTGTTATCTGGACAGCCTGCATGGAAATAGAACCGATGGAGGTGCAGCATTTGGTTCTGAATATGGTTCTGTGCTGTTTTCCATTCGTGATTTTTGGGAGAAATACCCGTCGGGCTATACATTATCGGGTCTGACAAAAGATACTGCAGAGGCGGTTGTCTGGTTTTGGTCTCCGGAAGCAGAGCCAATGGATTTTCGTCACTATGCCAACAGAGGTTATAATCAGGTTTATTATGAAGGGTACGATTATAAGGGAGCCACTCCCTATGGAATTGCCTGTACCAACCAGTGCTCTGTCCAGATTTCAGAATCAATGATACCAGCTGATCAGGAGCTTGTGGACTTTACAGAAAGTGTAAAGAAACCGGTTCAGTATGTTGGAACTCCTGAATTTTATCATTCCATGAGAGCGTTCGGATACTGGTCCCTGCCTGAGAGAAACAGTGAGATGGAAAACTGGCTGGAGGATCAGCTGGACAAAGCTGTGGATTTTTACAGTCATGAGGTGGAACAAAGAGGCTGGTATGGTATGTTCAATTATGGGGATTTCATGCATACCTATGACAGAGAGCGCCATCAGTGGCGTTATGATATGGGAGGTTATGCCTGGGATAATACAGAGCTGGTGCCCACTTTGTGGCTCTGGTATGAATTCATGCGTACAGGAAAAGAAGAGGTATTCTACCTGGCAGAGAAATTATCCCGCCACACCTCAGAGGTAGATGTCTATCACATGGGAATTTATAAAGGTCTGGGATCACGGCACAATGTAAGACACTGGGGCTGCCCCTGTAAGGAAGCCAGAATTGCCATGGCTGCCCATCACCGCTTCTATTATTATATGACTGGAGATCACAGACTGGCGGATATTTTTGACGAGTTAAAGGATAATGAAATGACATTTTTAAATAAAGATCCTCTTGGTGATTTTTATGAGAAAAAGGATATGGTATATCCAAGCCATGCCAGAAGCGGCCCTGACTGGTCATCTCTCTGTGCCAATTGGATGACTGAATGGGAACGCACTCAGGATACAAAATACAGGGATAAGATTATGACTGGCATGGAGGACATTAAAAAAGCTCCTTTAAAGCTGGTTTCAGGTCCTGATTTTGAATTTGACCCTGCGACAGTTCACCTTCGTTATATCGGAGAACGGGCTGCAGGAGGCACCCATCTTCAGATTTGTATGGGAGCGCCTGAGGTATGGAAGGAAATGGCGGATTTGCTGGAAGATGAAGAGTGGAAGGAAATGATGGCTGATTATGGAAGATTCTATTTTCTGCCAAGAGAAAAGCAGCTGGAGGAATCAGGTGGAATCATTGGAGAAAGAGAATTCACCCTTCCATTTATGGCAACTGCTATGGGAGCTTATGGTGCAGCTTACAACAATGACCAGTGGCTGGCAGAAACAACCTGGCGCCACCTGCTTCACTCCCTGTTAAGTGAAGGAAATCATGATGGTTTCAAGACTTCCCAGTTAGAAAATCAGGGCAATCATAAGATTTTGTCAGAAATTCCATGGATATCCACTAACTTTGCAGCTCAGTGGTGCCTCAATGTCATTGTTGTGCTGGATTTTATCAGGGAATATTTACCAAAAACTCTTAAGGAAGCGGATCAGCTGGTAGAACCTATGGAAAAGGAATCCTTTCGGAAAGCGTAACTGCCTGTGAATCGGAGGAAAACATGATAAAACTATTGGAAATAACGAGACATAAAGCAGTAATCGGCTGGCAGCCGGTAGAGGGAGCGGAAAGCTACCGTGTATACTGGTCTGACAGAAATACGGAATTTACAGAATATCGTTTGATGAGAGAAGTTAAATCAGAGGAGGATCTTACCTATACTCTGATAAGTTCCACTGCAATTCCCCATTATCTGAAGGTTGCAGCAGTGCAAAATGGAGTGGAGACAGAGTGCTTTACATATTGTACACCTGTCCATTATGTGAAGCAGGAGCAGTTGGAAAAGCTGAACAGAGGTTTAATTGCCCTTAAGCAGCAAGAGGGAATCTTCTTAAGCTGGCGTCTGCTGCTTTCTGAGGTGGTTGGATATAATCCTGATGGAACAGGGCTTACTGGTGTTTTTTTCATTGTTTGCAGAAATGGAATCAGAATTGCTAAGGTGGAGAACAGCACCAATTATCTGGACAAAGAGGGAGAGGAAAGCTCTGTATATACAGTAATTCCTGTTCTTGGTGAAAGGGAGTATCCGGCTTGTGAAGGTGTAAGCGTATGGCAGAATGAATATCTGGATATTCCTCTTAAAAAGCCTGCCGGTGGAGTCACTCCTGCCGGAGAAAGCTATGAATACTCTGCCAATGATATGTCTGTGGCTGATGTAGACGGTGATGGCGAATATGAATATCTGGTGAAATGGGACCCTGATAATTCCCATGATGTTTCCATTAAAGGCTATACAGGGCTATGTTATCTGGATTGCTATAAACTGGATGGACGACTTCTGTGGCGGCTTAATATGGGAGAAAACATCCGGGCTGGAGCCCATTATACACAGTTTATGTGCTGCGATTTTAATGGGGACGGCAAAGCCGAAATGGCTGTGAAAACAGCTCCTGGCACGAAAATGACCATTTATAAAGAAGATGGAACTGTTAAGGAAGAGTATTTTGTTACTATGCCTAAAGAGGATCAGGAAGCAGGATATTCCCATGAAGATTCCTACGTATGCAGTGCAAAGGACTATGAACTGCATATCAAGGCACTGTTTCTTAATTGGGGGGAGCAGCCTGAGGTGAAAAGCGGACAATGGCCTGGTACCCTGGAGGAATGCTTTGACATAGATCCTGCGTATTCCTATCCTCTTTGTGAAAAGGATGCAGGAGCTTTGACAGACTATTTTCTGGATATCTACGCTCCTGGAAGAAGTTCAAAGAATAAGCTTCGTGAATTTGAAGGATTTATTTATCAAGGACCGGAGTACTTAACCATGTTTGGCGGTGATGGATGTGAGATACAGACGATTCCATTTCCTTTTGAACGTATTGATGATGGACTTAGGTGGGGAGATTATTCCATGAACCGGATCGAACCATGCAACCGATCGGATCGATTTCTGTCCGGAGTGGCTTATTTAGATGGAAAACGTCCTTATCTGGTGGTATGCCGTGGATATTATACCAGATCAGCTATAGCAGCTTACAGTTTCTTTGATGATAGTTTTAAGCTTCATTGGTCTGTTGACAGTGGATTTGTTCCTATGAGCAATCCATTTGCAGATAATCCTCATGAGCAGGAGGGGGCTGACCCTGTATATGGCAAGCTGGCAGGTCAGGGGAATCACTCCCTGTCAACAGCAGATGTTGACGGAGATGGCTGTATGGAGATTATCTATGGTGGGGCATGTATTGATCACGATGGCAGCCTTCTATACAGCTCTTATGACAATCTGCCTGATGGAAGAAGGGCGAAGCTGGGTCATGGAGATGCTATGCATGTGGCAGATATAGATCCTGATCGTCCTGGTCTTGAGATATTCAATGTGTTTGAGGGAGCGGAATGTGCTCCTTATGGATATGCGCTCAGAGATGCTGAAACAGGCTCTGTTTTATTCGGAGAATATGCAGAGGCTGATTTGGGGCGCTGCATGATAGGGGATATGATTCCCGGAGTAAGAGGTCTTCAGTGCTGGGTGAATAACACTGGACTTTATGATTGTAAGGGTAATCTTCTGGCTAAGGAAACGCCTGGCAGCAACATGTCCATACGCTGGTCTGCTGATTTAAGCACTCAGATTACAGATGGAGTGGATTATCTGGGGCAGAAGGCCACAGGAGTTATTAATGACAGAAGACATGGTATCATGCTGCAGCCAAAAGGAACTCTGACTAATAATGGAACAAAAGGGAATCCTTGTCTGGTGGCTGATATATTAGGGGATTTCAGAGAAGAAATTCTCCTTCGGACAGAGGACAGCACTGCAATCCGCATTTATACCAATACAGAAATAACAGATCATAAGCTATTTACCCTGATGCATGACAGCCAGTATCGTTGTGGTGTGGCATGGCAGAATAACTGCTATAATCAGCCGGGCTACACCAGATTTTACTACGGATCTGATATGGATTTTCATCAGGTTCTTCCTGAGATGAACGCAAAACCTGTGATCTACATTGCAGGTGATTCCACTGCCCAGAGCTATTCAAAGGACAGCAGGCCCCAGTATGGTTGGGGAGAAATGCTTCTTGCCAATCTATTTCCGGAAGACAGCATTGCTGCCAGCCACAGACCTGATTGTGAGTTTGATCAGGAACTGCGATATGAAAACCGCCATCTGATGGTAGATAATTGTGCCATGGCAGGCCGTTCCTCCAAGACATTTCGGGAAGAAGGGAGGCTTAAAGATATTGACAGACATATAAAAGAAGGGGATTATCTTTTGATTCAGTTCGGTCATAATGATGCCTCAACTTCCAAAAAAGAGCGGCATGTGCCTGTTGAGGAGTTTGCCCAGTCTCTTGAATATTACATTGAGACAGCAAGAAAACACGGAGCTGTTCCGGTGCTGGTTTCCTCCATTGCACTTCGCCCTTGTGCAGAAACTGATATGGGGGAGAAAGGGGAGATTAAGAAACTTCTTCCTGATTATGCAAAGGTAATGGAACGTCTGGCAGCAGAGGAAGATGGGATTATCTATATCGATATGGGAGCTCTTACGGTTGAAGCCTGCAAGCAGGCGGGTGAAGAGAATACCCGTCTGTGGTATAAGGAAGATAATGTTCATTTAGTGGAAGCAGGAGCAGATATTTACGGAAAACTCTTGGCAGAACAAATGAAGGGCCTTATAATAGACTTTGAAAGCAAATAATTAAAATACATATATTACAAACATCAAGCTGAATTGGAGGAAGTTAAATATGGGAAGATTGACCTATGACAAGGCGGAGATTGAGGCGGCTATGGACAAGCTGGTGGACCGCACCAAGAGAATGGATATGTCCTGGGACTGGCCCTGCGGTGTTGCTTATTATGGTATTGCGGAGGCTTATGAAGCTACCAGGAAGCAGGATTATCTGGATTTCTTACAGGAGCGTGTGGATGAACTGATCAGTCTGGGGCTGCCTGTGTGGACAGTGAACACCTGTGCTATGGGACATTGCCTCATTACCTTGTATCAGACAACCGGAGAAGAAAAATACATGGACATTATTAAGGAGAAGGTGGCATATTTAAGAAATGATGCCCTACGCTTTGGTGATCATGTACTTCAGCACACTGTTTCAGCAAACAATGATTTCCCGGAGCAGTGCTGGGCTGATACACTATTTATGGCTGCGTATTTCCTGCTTCGTGTTGGCGTTATGACAAAGGATGCAGAATTAATTGATGATGCACTTAACCAGTATTACTGGCATATTCAGTATTTGCAGGATGAGACCAATGGTCTCTGGTATCATGGTTATAACAATATTACAAAGGATCATATGTCAGGCTTTTATTGGGGCAGAGCTAACTGCTGGGCAGCTTACACCATGAGCAGAGTTGGGATGATTCTTCCGGAATGTTATCTCTATCCTCAGTATCTGGAGATTGTAGGAAGTCTTAATGAGCAGTTGTCTGCTTTAAAGCTTCTTCAGACAGAAAATGGTCTCTGGAGAACCATCTTAGATGATGAAGAATCCTATGAGGAACTGTCCGCTTCTGCAGGAATCGCAGCAGCTATGGCATTAAAGGGCAATCCCCTTCATGCAAAATATGTGCAGAAGTCCATTAAAGGAGTGCTGGATCATATTGCAGAGGACGGCCGTTTAACAGATGTATCCGGCGGAACAGCTGTTATGAAGGATCGTGACGGATACAGAAACATTTCCAAGAAATGGATTCAGGGCTGGGGCCAGGGAATGGCATTGGCATTTTTTGCAGCAATTTTAAATTATGATAAAATCGCAGGGGATGGTGCTTTATAATGAGCTGTCTTAAGAATATATATACCTGCTTTCCAGGTGGAAAACATAAAGTTTTGACTATGAGCTATGATGACGGAAGGACAGAGGACCGCCGTCTGGTAGAGATTTTTAACAAATATGGAATTAAGGGGACATTTCATCTTAACTCCGGTCTTGTGAGAGATGACCGGGTGAAAATGGACGAGTGGGCAAGTCTTTATAAAGGCCATGAGGTGTCCTGCCATACAGTGCTTCATCCAACTATAGCCCGCAGTCCCATTGAACAGGTTGCTCTTCAGGTTCTGGAGGATCGAAGAAAGCTGGAGCAGGCTGTGGGATATCCGGTTCGGGGGATGTCTTATCCCAATGGTTCTTATACCAAGGAAATCGTTGAGCTGCTTCCTATGCTTGGTATAGAATATTGCAGAGTTGTGGGTAATACTGACGATTTTGGAATGCCTGAGGATTATCTCACATGGAAAGCCACCTGTCATCATAACCATAATCTGATGGATAATGGCAAACGTTTCTTAGAACTCCATAAGACTCAATATCTCTATATGATGTATGTGTGGGGGCATAGCTTTGAATTTCCTATTAATAATAATTGGGAGATGATGGAAGAGTTCTGTCATATGATGGGAGGAAAAGAGGATATCTGGTATGCTTCCAACATAGAGATTGTGGATTATATGAAGGCAGCAAAGAATTTAAAATTCACCATAGATGGAGATTTGGTGTATAATCCCAATGCAATTAATGTGTGGATTAGTGTGGATGGAAGAATCCATGAAATCCCCGGTGGTGAGTCTATAAAAATTCAGTAGACAAGAAAAGTTACAAATTCACAAAATGTTCACAATTTCATCAAAAACTTGTCACAATTGGTTGGTATATTTATAACTGTCTATAAGACATAAGAATTTTTTATACTTTTTTTTCATACTCGGCCAGCGGAATCCCCTTCTGCTGGCCATCTCCCATTTATGGGGGCTTTTTTTGATTTTTTAATTTTGGGGTTCGACCCTTTGTATCAAAGGGTCGAACCCCTGATGTAAAAAAAGTTGAAATTGACGAAGATATACGTATATGTTACAATGAATATACCAGATCCCATGAAATGAAAACGAGGAAACGTATGGAAAGCAAATATAAACAACTTTATAATATTTTACTGGACAAAATAGAAAAAAATGAATATAGACCCGGAGATAAGCTTCCCTCAGAGGGAGAGCTTATGGAGACTTATAAGACATCCAGAGATACAGTGAGAAAGTCATTGGAGCTGCTGGTTCAGGACGGTTACATCCGCAAGTCAAGGGGGCGGGCCGCAGAGGTTCTTGATAAAAGCAAATTCAGCTTCCCTGTATCTGAAATCGCAAGCTTTAAAGAGCTTTATAGATATTCGCTGACTAAACCGGTAACTTATGTTGAGAATCTGGAAATTGTGAAAAATGATCCAAAGCTAATGGATGCCCTGCAGCTTGGTCCTGAGGATGAAGCTTTTGTATTGGAGCGTGTCAGAGAGATTGATGGGGAGAAGATTATTATTGACAGGGACTATTTTTCCAGAAAGATTGTGGAGAATCTGCCCCTTCGTGCAGCCCAGGATTCTGTATATGAATATCTGGAAAATGAAATGGGATTAAAGATCGGACATGCCATGAAGGAAATTACAGTGCGCATGGCTAACCCAACAGATTACAAGCTGCTGGATATGAAAAATTATGATATGATTGTAGTAGTTAAAAGCTATACCTATCTGGAGGATTCTACCTTATTCCAGTATACGGAATCGCGTCACAGACCTGATAAGTTTAAATTTATAGATTATGCTAAGAGAAAGCTATAGGGATAAGATATTATAGATAGAATGGAAGACCCCGGAAACTGAATGTTGTAATAACATCAGTTTTCGGGGCTTTTTATTTGATTTTCTAATATAGATAGAAAGAGAAGGAAATATCGGTGACTTTCAGATATAAAATTTTTATAAACAATTCCAAACATATATGTTGACAGAACGTATACGTATATGTTATATTAAAAATACAGAAAGTACATACATGATAAAAGGGCGTTTCGAACTTATATGGAAATAAAATAAAAAGGAGAATGGACTATGGGAAAGTTTACGAGTGATGCAGAGAAACTACTTAACTTGGTAGGGGGTCGTGAGAACATAAGTGCAGTGAGCCATTGTATAACCAGAATGCGCTTTGTACTTGCAGATCCTGGGAAAGCAGATGCAGCAGCGATTGAGGGGTTAAAAAGCGTAAAGGGCACATTTACCCAGGCTGGTCAGTTCCAGGTGATTATAGGTAATGAAGTACAACAGTTTTATAATGAATTTACAGCAATTTCGGGAATAGAGGGAGTATCAAAGGAACATGTGAAGGAAGAGGCAAAGGGGAATATGAATCCTCTCCAGAAGGCAGTAGCTAATATTGCGGAAATCTTTGCACCGCTGATTCCTGCAATTATCGTAGGCGGTCTGATTCTTGGTTTCCGCAACATTATCGGGGAAATCAAGTTTATGAATGGCGGAACTGCCACACTGACGGAAGTGTCTCAGTTCTGGGCCGGATTACATAGCTTTCTCTGGCTCATAGGAGAAGCGATCTTCCATTTCCTGCCTGTAGGAATTACCTGGTCTGTTACTAAGAAAATGGGAACCACTCAGATACTTGGAATCGTACTGGGGCTTACTCTTGTATCACCTCAGCTGCTCAATGCTTATGGAATGGCACCTGGAGTAGAGGTTCCGGTATGGGACTTCGGCATGTTCCAGATTCAGATGGTCGGTTATCAGGCACAGGTAATCCCGGCTATATTAGCAGGATTTGTGCTGGTTTATTTAGAGAAATTCTTTAAGAAGATATCACCGCCATCGATTTCCATGATTGTAGTACCATTTTGTTCTCTGATTCTGTCAGTGATTGCAGCTCATACTCTTGTTGGACCTATTGGCTGGGCTGTTGGCGCATGGATTTCCAAGGTGGTTTATGCAGGACTTACCTCCAGCTTCCGCTGGCTGTTTGCAACTGTGTTTGGATTTGTTTATGCACCGTTAGTTATTACAGGACTCCATCATATGACCAATGCCATAGATCTTCAGCTGATGGCTGAATTCGGCGGTACTATGCTGTGGCCTATGATTGCACTATCTAACATTGCTCAGGGTTCAGCAGTTCTTGGTATGTTATTTCTTCAGAAAAAGAATGAAGAAGCAAAGCAGATTTCCATTCCTGCCTGTATCTCCTGTTATCTGGGAGTCACAGAGCCTGCTATGTTTGGTGTTAATTTAAAACGGGGATTTCCATTTATTTCAGCTATGATTGGTTCAGCAATTGCTGCAACCATTTCTGTAGGAACTAATGTAATGGCTAACTCCATCGGTGTTGGCGGACTTCCGGGAATTCTGTCCATTCAGCCGGCAAGTATGGCAAAATTTGCACTTTGTATGCTGATAACAATTGTTGTTCCATTTGTACTCACTGTTACTGTTGGTAAGAAAAAGGGGATTTCGTAATGAACAATTTTAGAAAATCTTGTGTATATCAGATTTATCCCAAATCATTTCTGGATACAACGGGAGATGGAACAGGGGATATTAACGGTATCACTAAGAAACTGGACTATTTAAAAGAGCTGGGAGTGGATTATCTGTGGCTGACACCATTTTTCCTTTCCCCTCAGAATGACAATGGCTATGATATTCAGGATTACTATAAAATTGATCCGATCTATGGGACTATGGAGGATTTGGAGCGTCTGATCCAGGAAGCGGATAAACGGGGAATGGGGCTGATGTTTGATATGGTATTTAATCATACCTCTACTTATCATCAGTGGTTTCAGAAGGCTTTGCAGGGAGATAAGAAATATCAGGACTACTATTTTTTCAAGAAGGGCAATCCTGGGGAGCCGCCTACCAACTGGGTGTCCAAGTTTGGAGGAAATGTCTGGGAGTATGTGGAAGACTTAGGAATGTATTATCTTCATCTCTTTGACAGAACCCAGGCGGATTTAAACTGGGATAATCCTGAAGTCCGTGAGGAAATCAGTCAGATACTTCATTTCTGGAAAAATAAAGGAGTTCGTGGTTTCCGGTTTGATGTAATCAATCTCATATCAAAACCATTGGCATGGGAGGACGATGAAGAAGGGGACGGACGGAGATTTTATACAGACGGCCCCAGAGTACATGAGCATCTTCGGGAAATGGTGGAGAATGCAGGGCTTGACCAGGAGGATATTATTACAGTGGGAGAAATGTCTTCCACCACCATTGAACATTGTATCCGGTATACAAAACCTGAAGAAAAGCAGTTGAAGATGTGTTTTCATTTTCATCATTTAAAGGTGGATTATAAAGATGGTGATAAATGGTCCCTGATGGATTATGATTTTAAGAAGCTGAGGAAGATTCTTCATACCTGGCAGACCGCCATGGCAGCTGAGGGAGGCTGGGAAGCAGTATTCTGGAATAACCATGATCAGCCAAGAGCTGTTTCCAGATTTGGTGATGATGTAGATTATCTGAAAGAATCAGCTAAGATGCTGGCAACTGTCATTCATGGAATGAGAGGAACCCCCTATGTGTATCAGGGGGAAGAGATTGGTATGACTAATGCCGGTTTCACAGATATCAGCCAGTATAAAGATGTGGAATCCATTCATTATTATGATATTTTAAAGGAACGGGGAGTGGAGGAAGCTGAGATTTACAATATCTTAAGGCAGCGCTCCAGAGATAACAGCAGAACACCTATGCAGTGGTGTGGAGAAACGCAGGCTGGATTTACATCAGGAACTCCGTGGATTGGAGTTAACTCCAACTATAACAGGATCAATGCAGAGGCAGATTTGGCAGATTCTGATTCCATATTCTATTATTACAAGAATCTGATATCCCTTAGAAAGGAATATGATGTAATCAGTGACGGCACCTATGAACCTGTATTTTTGAAGGAAGAGGGAGTGTTTGGATATATGAGGCAGCTGGGGGAGAAACAGCTGCTGGTGGCTGCTAATTTTACTGGGGAGAAGAAGACGGTAAAAGTTGATCTTCCTGAAGGTGTGATTGGCAGGGAAGAAGATATAGGGCAATGGGATATCTTAATTGCCAACTATGATGATATGAGAAGGGCAGGGAGAGTCATTGAACTGCCGGCTTATGGGGCTGTGATGCTTTATAAGAATTGATGAGTTGTGTGAATTGTAAAATAGAGTGTGAAGTCCAAAACGAACTTCACACTCTATTTTTTTGTCTATGTAAGGTAAACTACTGCTGTTTTTTCTTAGATATTCTGGGTTTTGATTTCAACATAAATCCATTTGTAGATAATCTAAATCCATATTTTTCATATAAACCTTTTGCATCTCTTGAACTTAAAATACCCATTAAAGATTTTAAATCTTTATGCTCTACGATATGATGGATTAATGCTTTCCCTAATCCCTGACCTCTGTATTTATCATCAATTATTACATCGCATAACCAATATACGGTACAGTAATCAGTTACACATCGGGCAAATCCTATTTGCTTATTTTCAAAATACACACCAAAACAGATAGAGTTTTTTATTGACTCTAAAATGATACTTTCTGATCTGTTTCGAGCCCAATGTGTTGTATGTAATAATTCTGTAACAGAATCAATTTGAAGCAGCTCTTTATCATCACTTATTAAAAATCCATTGGTATTATTCATTTTATTTGAACCCCATTTTTCAACCGTGTTTTTAAAATACAGTATGTTCCAGTAAAATATTAGCTCCCATCAGTATGAGAATTAACCCGCCGGAAAACTCTGCTTTGGATTTAAAACGAACTCCAAACACATTTCCTACCTTCACGCCCAGGACAGACATGGTAAAGGTGATGACTCCGATAAAGGAAATAGCAGGAATGATCTGTACCTGAAGAAATGCAAAGGTAACGCCAACTGCCAGTGCATCAATGCTGGTGGCAACTGCCATCATAATCATATTGCGGGGGTCCAGAGAACTGTCTGCGCATTCCTCTTCCTTGCTGAATGATTCACGAATCATATTAATTCCGATAACTCCCAACAGAATAAATGCGACCCAGTGATCAAAGGCTGAGATGGCATCTCGAAACTGTGATCCCAGTATGTATCCGATTAAAGGCATGCCTGCCTGAAATCCTCCAAAATAGAGCCCTACAATGATTCCGTTTTTCCAGCTCATTTTCGGCATGGAAAGTCCTTTGCAGATAGCTACGGCAAAGGCATCCATAGAAAGCCCTACAGCAATAATTAACAAATCGACAAGTGACATGTGAAAATCCTCCTATGTATTATATATTTCGCTGATTCAGAATTCAGAATTACAAAATGCGGGGTAACAAAAAACTTATCTGCACACAAAAAATGCATGCAGATAAGTCTCATCTTGTTGCGTAATTCTAATGTCTACGGCAAGTTAGCAAAGCCAGATGGAAACCATCAGTATGTTGACTTTGCGCACATAGGTTAAAACCAACTGTGCTGACTACTCCCTTATCTGTTGTCCATTGTACGGGATAAAGGAGGTTCTGTCAAGAATAATTCTCAAGTATACTGTCCTTTACTGATTCTACACCCAGGGGAGCAATCACCTTCTTATAAATCCTCCGCAGTAAAAATGTGGTCATAGTCACAGATATAATCTCAGCCAATGGAAATGCATACCATACTGCATGAAGACCGAAAACCTCAGCCAGCACATAAGCAGCAGGCAGAAGGCATACAAGCTGTCTTGCAAAGGAATTAATCAGGCTGTAAATACCATTTCCCAGTGCCTGGAATACAGAGCCTATGACTATACAATAGCCTGCAAGGAGGAAGCTTAAGCTGATGATTCTAAGGGCAGGAACTCCAATGGAGATCATATGCTCTGATGCATCAAACAGATAGAGAAGCTGTTCCGGGAAAATCTGGAATATCAACACTCCAATAAACATAATACAAAGAGCAGCAATAACGCTGGAACGGATGGCTTTTAATATCCTGTCCTTATTTCCAGCACCATAATTATAAGCAACAATGGGAACCATACCATTATTTAAACCAAATACAGGCATGAAGATAAAGCTTTGAAGCTTAAAATAAATGCCAAATACGGAAACTGCTGTCTCAGAGAACAAAAGCAGAATTTTATTAAAACCAAAGGTCATAACAGAGCCGATGGACTGCATAATAATAGAAGGAAAGCCAACTCTGTAAATCTCTAAAATAGTGGTTTTGCTGGGTTTAAATCCTCTCATATTTAAACTGACATCAGGATTTTTTCTCAAAGTAAAATATAACAATAAAAGCATGCCTGCAATCTGCCCAATGACTGTAGCAATCGCTGCTCCTGCAATACCCATTTTAGGAAAACCAAAGAGACCGAAGATCATAATAGGGTCCAGAATGATGTTAATAATAGCGCCAAGTCCCTGAGTGATCATGTTGTAAATGGTCCTGCCAGTAGACTGCATAATCCGTTCCAGAGCAATCTGCATAAAGATTCCAAAAGAGAACACAGTGCAGATGGTAAGATAGGTAGTACCCTGCTCAATAATCTCCTGATTGGAGGTCTGGACTGTAAAATAATATTCAGAAAACAGAAGCCCTGATATTGCAAATATCACATAGCTTATAACAAATACAAATATCCCATTGACAGCAGCCATATTGGCGCCTTTCTGATTCTTCTGACCCAGAGACCGTGACAGAAGGGCATTAACACCTACACCTGTGCCCACTGCAACTGCAATGATCAGATTCTGAATGGGAAATGCCAGAGAAACTGCTGTGAGAGAGGATTCTCCGATTCTGGCAACAAAGATACTGTCAACAACATTGTAAAGTGCCTGAACCAGCATGGATAATACCACTGGTAAAGACATAGAGAACAGAAGTTTATTAATGGGCATAGTTCCCATTTTGTTTTCAGCAGGTTTCGCTGCTTTAGCACTGCCTGACATAAAAAATCCCCCTTTTAAAGTAAATAACTTGATAAATTGTAACCTTTCCTGCAATAATTGTCAATGTATGACGGCGGTTTTGTGTAAAATATATATTGTAAGTGGAATCAGATTGTGCTATTATATGTGCAATTCATTGCGGTAAAATGATAAACTGCCGGATATTCCATATCAGGCCTGGGCAGGAAATCATCAGTGTCTGGTTCTATTTATCAGCGGGGCAGGACACAAACTGCAGCGAGTTCAGTGGATATACTGAGAAAGGCAGAGAAGGAGACTCTGGCTTATGAACCTCAACAGGAAGAGGGCGTCACCGACTGAGAGCGCCGTCACGTGGGACTTAGCTAAGGGAACACTCCGGAGCCGATATGTCGAAGCGGCCCTTAGGGCGTCATGAGTAGGCATATCCGTAAGCATGCGTTAAATGTAAGAGTGGGGACACTGACTTTCCGGCTGTAATATCTGCGGCTGGGGTAAAAGCAGATGTCTCAATGCGGGTGGTACCGCGGGAATTTACTTAGATTAGTAATCCCGTCCCGGAATATGTAACTGTATTCCGGGGCGGGATTTTTTGTTATTCAAATTACTGAATCCTCACCGGAATCGAAACAATTACATTTAGGTAAGGAGAACAGATATGAAATTTATTAGTGGTGTAAAACCAAAAGAAACAACAGAGGTCACACAGATTCTCACAGGCAGTTATGAAGGAAAAACTGTGAAAATGGAAGGCAGCATTCATACCATACGTGCTATGGGTGAAATGTCATTTCTGGTGCTGAGAAAGGCAGAAGGGCTGATACAGTGCGTCTGCCGGCAGGGAAATACAGATTATGATGTAAAAGCCTTAAAAGAGGAATCAGCAGTCATTGTAACAGGAGTGGTAAAACAGGAGGAGAGGGCGCCTTTTGGATTTGAAATCCATGTGACAGCAATTGAAGTGCTGTCAGAGCCAGCAGAGATATTGCCTATAGCAGTAAGTAAATGGAAGCTGAACACCTCTCTGGAAACCAAACTTCACCTGCGCCCCATCACACTTCGTAACCCTTTGGAGAGAGCAAAGTTTCGCATTCAGGAGGGAATTGTCAGAGGATTCCGGGACTTTCTTCATTCTCAGGGATTTACAGAAATTCATACGCCAAAGATTGTGGCAAGAGGTGCGGAAGGTGGTTCCAATGTATTTAAGCTGGACTATTTTAACAAGAAAGCAGAGCTTGGACAGAGCCCTCAGTTTTACAAGCAGACTATGGTTGGTGTCTATGACAGAGTCTTTGAGGCAGCACCTGTGTTTCGAGCAGAAAAACACAACACCACACGTCATTTAAACGAATATACCAGCCTTGATTTTGAAATGGGCTACATCAGTGGATTTGAAGAGATTATGGAAATGGAAACGGCTATGCTTCAGTATGTGATGAAGCTTCTGGAAAAGGAATACCAGAGAGAGCTGACCATGCTTCAGATAACACTTCCCAATGTGGAACAAATCCCTGCAGTCCCCTTTGCAAAAGCCAAGGAACTGGTGGCAGATAAATATAACAGAAAGATTCGCAACCCCTATGATCTGGAACCTGAGGAGGAGCAGCTGATCGGAACGTATTTCAAAGAGGAGTTTGACAGTGACTTTGTATTTGTCACTCATTATCCTTCGAAAAAACGTCCTTTCTATGCAATGGACGATCCGGCAGATTCTAAGTTTACTCTGAGCTTTGATCTGTTGTTTAAGGGGCTGGAAGTCACAACAGGAGGACAGAGAATTCACGATTATCACACTATCATCAAAAAGATGGAAGCCAGAGGTATGAACCCGGAGGAAATAGAATCCTATCTCATGATTTTCAAATATGGGATGCCGCCTCATGGTGGGCTGGGAATTGGGCTGGAACGGTTGACTATGCGGCTGCTCGATGAACATAACATCAGGGAAACTACGTTGTTTCCGAGAGATGTGACGAGACTGGAGCCATAGAATTGCAATGAGAAGATAGAGTTGAACTGAGGAAAAGGATTGCAGTTGGCAAAGGGAGTTGTAGTTGGCAAATAGATCGGAAGGAGTAAAAAATATGGCACATTTAATTGATGATAAAGTAATAGAAAATGTAAGCATTCTGGCACAGCTTGAGCTTACAGAAAAGGAAAAAGAAGCAGCAAAAGAGGATATGAGCCGTATGCTGGCATATATTGATAAGCTGAATGAACTGGATACTGAGAATATAGAACCAATGTCCCATATTTTCCCCATTCACAATGTGTTCCGGGAGGATATTGTGGTAAATGGTGATGACAGAGAGAACATGTTAAAAAATGCCCCTGAAAGTAAAGACGGAGCATTTAAGGTGCCAAAAACAGTGGAATAGAGAAAGCGAGGTTTCAAATGACATATTCTGAAATTTTATCTCTGTCCGCAGTTTCTCTTGGACAGAAAATAAAGGAAAAAGAAGTGACTGCTGTAGAAGCGGCAGAAGCTGTATTTCAGCAGATAGACAGAGTGGAGGAAACTGTTCACAGCTATGTTTCTATTGATAGGGAAGCAGCCTTCACACAGGCTGAGGAAATACAGAAGAAAATAGATTCAGGGATTTTAACCGGTCCCCTGGCGGGGGTACCAATGGCAGTGAAAGATAACATCTGCGTAGAAGGGCAAAGAACCACCTGCAGCTCCAAAATACTGGAACATTTTGTTCCAACCTATACCGCTGAGGCAGTGGAGAATCTAAAGAGGGCAGGGGCTGTGATTCTGGGAAAAACCAATATGGATGAGTTTGCCATGGGAAGCACAACGGAGACTTCAGCATTTGGTCCTACCTATAACCCCTGGAATACAGATCATGTTCCGGGCGGTTCCTCAGGCGGCTCTTGTGCAGCAGTGGCAGCAGGAGAATGTTTCTACTCTCTTGGTTCCGATACAGGTGGGTCCATCAGACAGCCAGCTTCTTATTGCGGAGTCACAGGGCTGAAGCCCACCTATGGCACTGTTTCCAGATATGGACTAATTGCCTACGGTTCCTCTTTGGATCAGATTGGACCTGTAGGAAAGACTGTAGAGGACTGTGCAGCAGTATTGGAGATTTTAGCCTCTCATGATAAAAAGGACAGCACCTCTGTAAAGCGGGAAGATACAGATTTCACCCCTGCTCTTAAGGGAGATGTAAAGGGAATGAGAGTTGGAATTCCTGCTGATTATCTGGGCGAAGGACTTGATGATCAGGTAAGAAAGGCAGTGCTTCAGGCAGCAGATGAACTGAGGGAGAGAGGGGCAGTTGTGGAAACCTTTGACCTTGGAATGGTGGAATATGCAATTCCTGCCTACTATGTCATCGCTTCTGCAGAAGCCAGCTCCAACTTATCCAGATTTGACGGTGTGAAATATGGATACAGAGCAAAGGATTATGAAGGGCTTCACGGAATGTACAAAAAGACCAGATCAGAGGGCTTTGGTCCGGAGGTAAAGCGAAGAATTATGCTGGGGTCATTTGTATTAAGCTCCGGATATTATGACGCTTATTATCTAAAGGCATTAAAAACCAAGGCATTGATTAAAAATGCATTTGATACTGCTTTTAAAAGCTATGATGTAATTCTGGGGCCTGCAGCTCCTTCTACAGCACCAAAGCTGGGAGAAAGCTTAATAGATCCATTAAAAATGTATCTGGGAGATATTTATACCATATCAGTGAATCTGGCAGGACTTCCAGGGCTGACAGTGCCATTTTCAGTGGATTCCGCAGGTCTTCCCATTGGTGTACAGCTGATCGGCGATTGCTTTAAGGAAAAAAATATCATTACAGCAGGGTATGCACTGGAGCAGAGCTGTGGATTTAGATTCAAGGAAGCTCCAAAAAACATTTTCACAGAAGGGAGGGATATCCAATGACTAAGCAGTACGAAACCGTCATAGGCTTGGAAGTTCATGTGGAGCTTGCGACCAAAACCAAGATTTTCTGCTCTTGTTCCACAGAATTCGGCGGAGCACCGAACACCCACACCTGTCCTGTCTGCACAGGAATGCCTGGCTCACTTCCTGTCCTTAACAAACAGGTGGTAGACTATGCTCTTGCTGTAGGTCTTGCTTCCAACTGCCAGATCAACCAGTATTGCAAATTTGACAGAAAGAATTATTTCTACCCTGATAACCCGCAAAACTATCAGATTTCCCAGCTATATCTTCCCATCTGCCATGATGGCTGGATTGAAATAGAGACCTCTGCAGGCAAAAAGAAGGTGGGAATCCATGAGATTCACATGGAAGAGGATGCAGGAAAGCTGATCCACGACGAGTGGGAAGATTGTTCTCTTGTGGATTTTAACAGAAGTGGTGTTCCTCTTATTGAAATCGTGTCGGAGCCTGATATGAGAAATGGAGAAGAGGTCATAGCCTATTTAGAAAAACTAAGGCTGATGATCCAGTATCTTGGAGCTTCTGATTGTAAGCTTCAGGAGGGCTCCATGAGGGCAGATGTAAACTTATCCATTCGGGAAGCGGGTTCATCAGAGCTTGGAACAAGAACGGAAATGAAGAACTTAAACTCCTTTAAAGCCATTGCAAGGGCAATAGAAGGAGAGCGAAAACGCCAGATTGAGCTTCTGGAAGAGGGAAAAGAGGTTCTTCAGGAAACAAGACGGTGGGATGATAATAAGGAAGGCTCTTATGCCATGCGTTCCAAGGAGGATTCCAAGGATTACCGCTATTTTCCAGACCCGGACCTGCCCCCTATAATGATTAGTGATCAGTGGCTGGAGGAAGTGAGGGCGAGACAGCCGGAGCTTAAAACTGAGAAAATGATCCGTTATCAGGAGCAATTTAATCTCTCTGAATACGATGCTGATCTCATTACAGGAACAAAGCATTTGGCAGACTTATTTGAGGCAGTGACAAAGCTTTGTGATAAGCCAAAAGAAGCAGCTAACTGGCTCATGGTAGAAGGAATGCGGCTTTTAAAAGAATATGGAGGGGAAAACCCAGAAACTGAAAAAATCAGCTTTTCACCGGAAAATCTTGCAAAATTAATTCTTTTGGTGGATAATGGTACTATTAACCGGACGGTAGCGAAGGAAGTCTTCGAAAAAATATATACTGATGATGTAGATCCTGAGAGTTATGTAAATGAAAAAGGACTGACGGTTATCAGTGACGAAGGCGAACTACGCACTGTTATTGAGAAAATTGTTGAAGCAAATCCCCAGTCCGTGGAAGATTACCGAAACGGCAAGGAGAAGGCTATGGGCTTTCTCATGGGGCAGACCATGCGTGCCATGAAAGGCAAGGCAGATCCAGGTCTGGTCAGCAGCATACTCAAAGAATTGTTAAAATAAGGAGTCAATATGAGGAGGAAGAAGTCTATGAAGCCATTTTCAGAGATGTCAAAGGAAGAGTTGCAGGAATTAAGAAAACAGCTTTCTGCACAGTATAAGGAATATCAGAGTAAGGATTTAAGGCTGGATATGTCAAGAGGCAAGCCAAGTACAGAACAGCTGGATCTTTCCATGGGAATGATGGATGTATTAAACAGCGATTCAGATCTGACCTGTGAGGACGGCACAGACTGCCGTAACTACGGAGTATTAGATGGTATTAAGGAAGCCAAAGAGCTTTTGGCTGATATGATGGAGGTTTCCATTGATCATATTATCATCTATGGAAACTCCAGTTTAAATGTAATGTACGATACTGTTTCCCGCTCCATGACTCATGGTGTTATGGGAAGTACACCATGGAGTAAGCTGGATAAGGTGAAATTCCTCTGCCCAGTACCTGGATATGACAGACATTTTGCAATTACAGAATATTTTGGCATTGAGATGATCAATATTCCTATGACTCCAACAGGTCCTGATATGGATATGATTGAAGCGCTGGTATCCAGTGATGATTCCATTAAGGGAGTATGGTGTGTGCCAAAGTATTCCAATCCTCAGGGAATTTCCTATTCAGATGAAACAGTGCGCCGTTTTGCACGGTTAAAACCGGCTGCTTCTGATTTTAGAATTTACTGGGATAATGCTTATACAATTCATCATTTATATGACATTGATCAGGATCATTTAATTGAGATCCTTGCAGAGTGTAAGAGAGCAGGCAACCCTGATCTGGTTTATAAATTTGCCTCTACCTCCAAAGTCAGCTTCCCAGGTTCCGGTATTGCAGCTATTGCTGCCAGCCAAAACAACCTGGTGGATATTAAAAAGCAGTTACAGATCCAGACCATTGGCTATGATAAGGTCAACGAGCTGCGCCATGTGCGTTTCTTCGGAGATATTCACGGCATGGTTGAGCATATGAGAAAACATGCTGATATTATGAGACCTAAGTTTGAGGCTGTCATTGAGATTCTGGAGAGAGAGCTGGGCGGTCTTGGCATTGGTTCCTGGACCAGTCCAAAGGGCGGATATTTTATTTCCTTTGATGCTCTCGACGGATGTGCGAAAAAGATTGTTGCCAGATGTAAGAAGGCAGGTCTTGTAATGACAGGAGCAGGAGCTACCTATCCATATGGGAAGGATCCTCAGGATGCCAATATTCGTATTGCTCCTTCCTATCCGCCATTAGCAGATTTAATTCAGGCAATGGAGTTATTTGCACTTTGTGTTAAAATTGTAAGTATTGATAAATTATTAGCTGAATAATTGGAATTGTTTCAACATTTACAAACGGGGTTCGACCCTTTG
>DHOR01000024.1:0-4216 GCA_002409995.1 Hungatella sp. UBA5385
TCCCAATCCCAATCCCAATCCCAAATGATTCTATGCTTCTTATTTTACCATGTCAAGGAAATAATGTATAGAAGATCTGGGTGAGATTCACGGGTAGGGTATGAACAGTGTACATCAGATGGTAAAACCAATCAGATTCAGCTATTAAAGTTAAAGAAATCCTGATTTATGCAGCTCAGTTGGTTGAAACCATCATAATGTCTCCATTCATAAACAGTCGAAGTTTCACTTTGATAGTTCCCCGATAACTTAATATTCTCAAATAAATAGGGAGAAAAGGCTCTGCCTAAGATTAGCTTGGCGTATGCTTTGAGGGATTTGATTTATCCTTATTTGACAGTATGATTTAGGTATTGTTACTATGTTATAGAAACTTTTTTGATTTTGGCAAAAAAAGACTCTCATACTATTTTTCCAAGCAAAATAGCTTTTTATTGTCCGTTCCACACTGTACTACCCGAAAATTAAGCAAATTCCCTTCTTCCGTCCAAAATGTGATACCAAATTAGAAAGCAACTACTTTTCTATTAGATTAGTAGTTGCTTTCTATGTCACAGTCTAAACGATATCAAATCAACATCAAATATTTTTATTACTGATTAACCTCCATCTGTCGATAATCTTCTCGAATATAGATTGCACTGTCAAAAAATATATAAACTTCTTTCTCCGTCTCTTCATACTCGGTATATACTCTTGCTGTGCTACAAGGTTCATAATAGATTTTAGAACCTTTATATATCAAGTATACAGGACCTCGTTTTTCACTACTACCCAAAGACAGATGTTGATCTTTTGCCATATAATACGCATTCCCATTGTATTCTACATGATCATACAATAAATATGTGAATATTATATCATCTCGATTTTTCATTATGTAGAACAAAGATTTTATCCACATTATAATAACCAAAAATAATATTATCACTTCCAAAAGAGTTCTATGCTTTTTAAATATACACCTTCATCTCCTTCCAAGGCGTTAATACAAATAAGCTATTTAATATTTAAAAACTTCATAGTTAAACACATGACTTTTAGTAAATCTAATCACATTTTTCTGAGAGAATGTATCAAACGTGAACTTCTCATGCAGGTATGCAAAAGCTGCGGCAGATACTTTGCTGTAATGGGCTATGCCAACACAGAATACTGTGACCATAAATTCCAGAATAGCGGAAAAACCTGCAAAGAGGTTGGGGCACCGATCCAGTCCACAAGGCATACAGCAGAGCTTTCTAAACCCACTTTGCCAGAATCAATTATCTAAAAATCACAAAAGAAGAATTCTCTGTATGGTCTGAAATGGCACAGAGAAGGGCGACTTATCTTTATCGGTCAATCTCTACTTTTAAAAAACCGAAGAAACTATTTGAGCCAGATCCTCAAACACTTTCCCTTTTACCCAAAAACTGTCTAATGATATTGACGCATGATAAACAACTTCACTCTCAGTATCTACAATCAGTGGCAAATATATCATAGAGGAAAAATTGGCACTAAATATAAATTTCTTAATTTGCTCATCACTCAAATTACTTGAAAATGTACATAATATATACTTTCTGTTAATCAATCCTTTTATCTTTTTTCTTTCTTCACTTTTTGTCATCGCAGAATTTAACATTCTGTCAACAACCTCAGACTGGCGCGAACTGATATCCGGAAAATAGTCCATAATAATTATATAATTTGCTATCGTTCTTATCTTTCCATACTCAATCTGCTGAAAAATCTTTATATTTCCAAGCGATTCAATGGCAAGTTCGTCAACTAAAACATAACCTATCTTACCAATTTTATCACATAGTATAGTTAATGAACCAATCTGAGTTTCTTTTCGCACTACACATTCATCCAACTCCACTTTATTACCAATTAAAAATTTATATGGTTGTACAATTTCGATTATGTTTTTAATCAGATTCGCACCCAAATAAATAAATAGTCCAAAACTTATTGTCAAGATACCTAGTTGTATCCTGCTATCTATTTCAGTAAGAAAGAAAAGAGTACAAAAATATATACACAGAGCTAATACCATATACACAACTATCCTTAATAACTTTTTCACTGATTCAATCTCCCTAATTTGATTTTTCTTCCAACAACATTAAAATATGTATTTCGTCGGCAATAAACATATCAGAATATTATTGCAATAAGCTCGGTTTAAAACACTACTCTGTAGTATTGGGAATCTAGTTCCCTTAATATTTCGTTCACTTTATTCAGTTGTTGTTTCGCCAACTTAATAGTATAGTCTGTGGCAACATTGGCAGCCGCTAAAACAGCATTTACGGTATCATTGCTGTTATACAGTACTTTATTATTAACATTGTTCCACATCACCGTACCATAGTTTTTTGCTATTGACAAACCATTAGATACAAATGTACTCTTTAATGCTCCCTTTCCATATGCTGCAACCGCTCTTTTCCAAGCAAGTGATTCGGATGCCCTAAAACCACTTACTCCTACGCCTGCTCCACCTACCCAGCCTGCAACACCGCCAATAGCTGTATTAAAAAGAATATCTTGGAAACCATCTCCCTTTACTGCTGATCCAATTCCTGCAATCGCAGCATTAGCAAACATTTGGCTTCCAACTCCAAAAGTAGTCATCCCAAACGCTCCAGACACGCCACCCTGAACACCAGCAATAATTGTACTATCAATATTATAGTTTTTGAAAGACATATCATTAGTGACATATTGCATGCCTACATCAACTGCAGCACCTGACACAGTACCAATTACTGCTCCAGCCGCCACCGTTGATAACGCTACAGCAGGAGCAACTCCAAGTGTAGCAGCCGAGATTACTATTGCTGCACCAACTACAACTATACCTAATGCTATTTTAGCAGCAGTCTTTACCCATGATGACTTCGCAGCATATCCACTTGGATCATCAAACATTATTGGGTTATTATTAGCATACGCATACCAATTCAATCCATCTCGTATCGGATCCTCTGTAAGGAAACGACCTGTTACAGGTCTATAATCTCTCGCCCGCAAATAATACATGCGACTGCTCAAGTCAAAATACTCCCCACAATACCGGAACGGATTCTCATCCTCCTTATCTAAGTTTCTCTCAACTCCAAAAGCATCATACTCATATGAAGCTTTACACGTTCCGCTTTGACTCCACAGTTGGGTTACATCCCCATGTTCATTAAATATATAATAGTATACCATACTATCTTTTTCTGTGGTAATCAAATTGATTCCCCTTAAATACGTTTTAATCTTGCTGCCAGCAACCTGTTCTGCTACAATATCGCTTCCATCCCAGCAATACAAATTTGTTTTGCTCTGGCTTTCAGTCAGTTTTCTTACCTCAACACTATGGCGCATACCATCTCCACGGTACTGGTATGCAATCTCTTTATCATCCTGGTTTATCCGGCTCAGTTGGTTAAATCCATCATAATGTCTCCATTCATAAACCGTCGGAGTTTCACTTTGATAGTTCCCCGATAACTTAACATTTCCCGGATAGTCCGGCGTTGGCGCTGTTTTCACCCAAATCCGGAAGGTTTCATTTCCATTATCATCATAACAGTACCGATAAGTTTCAGTTATTTTTCCCTGCTTTTTTACCTCCTTTTCCAATCGGTTGTCCAAACCATATACATAGCTTGTAACACTGACCAACTCATCCTTCGTTCTTCCTTCCACCATCATTTTCATACGGTTGGAATAGGCGTCATAGGTATAAAGCGTCCGCTTCCAGCCGGAATAATCTTCTTCTGTCAAGCGTCCCAGCCGGTCATATTGATATGATATGGTGGCTGGGGCCGAACCGGCTTTGTTAATCTTGCTTAGAATGTTCCCATCTACGTCATAGCCGTATTCCCATGCAGAAATCACGGTTCCCTGCCTTTTATTCTCTAAAGATATTACCCTGTTGCCATCACTATACTTATAGCTGGTTTCCATACCGGACTGCGGATAGCGGAGGATTCTACGGTTGCCTTTTTCATCATATTCGTACTCTGCCAGTATCGCCCCGACAGCGCTGTTTTTTCTTACCTGCTTTAAACGGTATAAATCATCATAGGTATAAAACAGATTGACATCTGGATTTGCTTTTCCTTGGCAGGTCAGTTGAAATGACTGGCGGTTTCCATAGATATCATAAGTATAACTTTTCCCTGTATTTCCTGGGTCTTCCTAACGGATCAGCTGGCCTTTATTATTG
>DHOR01000024.1:4432-4639 GCA_002409995.1 Hungatella sp. UBA5385
GAAGGACCGTTTGTTTTCCTCCCACGGATTCCCGGCTGAGTTCTCTAATCCGTTTGCCATTCTTGTACTTATTCCTCACAACAATTTTATACATTTTTCTAAAGAAAAACCATCGATTGGCTCAACTTACCAATCGATGGTTTTTTCATTCGGGTTTATTTTTCATTGGACCAATTGGTGACTGTTCCAACGCAATCCGAAAACTTT
>DHOR01000024.1:4861-5108 GCA_002409995.1 Hungatella sp. UBA5385
CAAGATGGTTAAATGCATTTTTTAGCTTTGCATTTTGCCATGTTGGAACTATTTCGTATCCTTGCTTATTCAGCCAGCTCAAAGAAACCATACCAAGCTTTTTAACTGAGGTAGAATAATTCTTTACTCCTAGATATTTTTGAAGCGCTGGTATTTTGGAGAAATCCTTAGGCGTATCTGAATTACATAAATCAAAAACCGCTTTAAGAAATCGTTCCAATTTGTCATCATCATATGGAGCATTTAA
>DHOR01000024.1:5263-52542 GCA_002409995.1 Hungatella sp. UBA5385
GTCATCATCATATGGAGCATTTAATGACTGGATTTTATCAATATCAACTATAACATTCCACTTTTTTAACTCGGCACTCGGCACACCAATAAGATTGTAATCTCCATCGAAATACACTGAAATACTTTTAAAAATATGTTTCATAATAATTAATCTCCTTATCTAATAACCCTTATAACAATCTCTACACTAAGTTTGGTATTATACTTATTCAGACTGAGTGGGTCAGTAATTTCTTGATCATTTGGCATCTTCCTGGCGACACTTTCAACACTATCCTCAATGAGGAATCTACCTGTCTCAGATCTATAATCTCTCGCCCGCAAATAATACATACTACTGCTTAAATCAAAATACTCCCCACAATACCGGAACGGATTCTCATCATCCATATCCAGGTTCTCTCAACTTCAAAAGAATCATACTCATACGAAGCTTTACACGTTCCGCTTTGACTCCACAGTTGGGCGACATCCCCATGCTCATTAAATATATAGTAGTATACCACACGATCTATTTCACCGGCAATTAAATTAATTATCTGTAAATAGGTTTTAATCTTACTGGCGTCCGTCTGTCCCACTCAATATTGATTCCATAATTTTAAAACAAACAGCTACAGAACTCACATAATTAGGTTCTGTAGCTGTATCATTTAAGAATTAATAAATTATTTTAAGATGTTAATATTATGTTTGTATAAGTCTCATTTGTGAAGCAAAATTGTAATTATTTGATCCCAAATCTTTAACAATGCATTTCTTCAGCATAAGGGCCACGAAGAAATATTTCGATATTATTAGTTGGATAATAAATGCTGTAATAGCGTCTATTTTCTTAGACGGATAATTAACATTGTAAACCTACCAGTCCCTGGCCTATAATCTCTAGCCCGTAAATAATACGTACCACTGCTTAAATCAAAATACTCTCCACAATACCGGAACGGATTCTCATCTTCCTTATCTAAGTTTCTCTCAACTCCAAAAGCATCATACTCATACGAAGCTTTACACGTTCCGCTTTGACTCCACAGTTGGGTTACATCACCATGTTCATTAAATATATAGTAGTATACCAAACAATCTATTTCACTGGCAATTAAATTGATTCTTCTTAAATAGGTTTTTATCTTGTTACCGTCAGTCTGTTTCGCTTCAATATAAATTCCATAACATTAAAACAAACAGCTACAGAACTGACATAATTAGGTTCTGTAGCTGAATCATTTAAGAATCAATAATTGTTTTAAAATGTTAACACTATGCTTATATAAATCTCATTCGCCAAACAAATTCTTAATTATTTGATTCCAGATCATTAACAACTTTTATCAGTTCTATGTATTTATTATCATTTTTACTAACTTCCGCATCATGCGAGCTTATTTATGAACGCAGTTCTCCACCTTGCTTTCTCCAGCGTAATGGTCGCGAAGAAATATTTCTATATTAATAGTTAGATAATAACTGCTGTAGCGGCATCTATTTTCTTAGACAGATAATTAGTGGAAGCATCTTATTTATTGGGGGTATGTTTCTTTTTTTCTTCGATTATTTCTTCCAAAAATAAAATCATTTTATCCATTACAGGTACTTCATCAATACCAGCTGTCCAAAAACCATATTCATCTATCAATACTTTTTGCTTATCTGGATAATCATTAATACTTATTTTTTAACCTTGAAAATAACTAGGAATAATCCTATTTAAAACTCATGACTTTCTCACCAAATGCTCCTGGAAATCCCCCACGACCATCCTTAAGTCCTGACTCACATGGTGTTATTTGCTTATTATGATATATATAGAATGTACCTGCATTAATAAAGAATAATTTTCCTTCAGCATTTTTGATCATAAACATATTATTTGAATCATCTATGTTGAAACCATATTCATCTATCAATACTTTTTGCTTATCTGGATAATCATTAATACTTATTTCTAAACCTTGAAAAAAACTAGGAATAAACAATGTGTTAACAGGTTTAAAAAGAATATCAATATTATAATCTCTATTTCGATTTTTGTCACTCCTTAATAATAATTGACTATGCGTACAAGCATAATCTAAAATTTGAAACTTGCTTGATAATTCAGAATATAAAATCATTTCTTTTTCTCCTATCATGGTTTAATTTTAAATGCTTCAGCTCCAATATATATTTCTCCGTAATAATGGAAAATGGTCTTTGCAAACACGTTTTTAAATTGGTAAAGTAGATTTAATTCCCAGTTAATTCCACTTCTCTCAGGGCTGACAATCATGTTCATTAATGTCTGATCAATTCCATCTAGCAGGAAATGGATTTCTGCGATTGGATCATTAAATGCTTTCCATACTTCAGGCCGCCAATCTTCGGCTTGCATAAATTGCTGTGCTCCGATCTCCTTAGCAAAATTTACTACCAAGTCCTTAAGACCAAAAGCATACTTATTTGTTGTATTCTCTATAACTTCATTCGCCTGTATCAAATGACGAGCCTGTTGAAACCCTGTCGCCCCAGCAGCTCCGACAGTTGCTCCAGCAGTTCCAACTGTTGTCACACCAAACCCGAGGCCAGACATAGCTGCTCCAGTAGTTGCAAGAGCACTCCCAGCAGCTCCATAAGCAAGAACTGCCCCTCCTGTTAAGCCAATCGTTCCTCCAATTGCAGCACCTTTTACAACCGCTTTTGCAACTGCTTTCAATGAAGATTCACCTTTAAGGACTGAAGATATTCCTCCAGCTATTGCACCAGCTATTGTTCCGACTATTCCAGTAACAGCTAAGAATGGTAGATGCCCAGTTGGATCTGCAAACTTGGTTGGGTTATTATGGCAATAATTATACAGATTTAATGATAATGGGTCAACAACCGTTCGCTCATTTGGCAATTGATTGGTAGCAGATCGGAGAGTATCCTCACTTGTAAATCGCCCAGTTACAGGTCTATAATTTCTCGCCCGCAAATAATACGTACTACTACTTAAATCAAAATACTCCCCACAATACCGGAACGGATTCTCATCCTCCTCATCCAGGTTTCTCTCAACTCCAAAAGCATCATACTCATACGAAGCTTTACAAGTTCCGTTTTGACTCCACAGTTGGGTTACATCGCCATGTTCATTAAATATATAATAGTATACCATACTATCTTTTTCTCTGGCAATCAAATTGATTCCCCTTAAATAGGTTTTAATCTTGCTGCCGGCAACCTGTTCTGCTACAATATCGCTTCCATCCCAGCAATACAAATTTGTTTTGCTCTGGCTTTCAGTCAGTTTCCTTACGTCAACACTGTGGCGCAGACCGTCTCCACGGTACTGGTATGTAATCTCTTTGTCATCCTGGTTTATCCGGCTCAGTTGGTTGAATCCATCATAATGTCTCCATTCATAAACCGTCGGAGTTTCACTTTGATAGTTCCCCGATAACTTAACATTTCCCGGATAATCCGGCGTTGGCGCTGTTTTCTCCCAAATCCGGAAGGTTTCATTTCCATTATTATCATAACAGTACCGATAAGTTTCAGTTATTTTTCCCTGCTTTTTTATCTCCTTTTCCAATCGGTTGTCCAAGCCATATTCATAGCTTGTAACACTGACCAACTCATCCTTCGTTTTTCCTTCCACCATCATTTTCATACGGTTGGAATAGGCGTCATAGGTATAAAATGTTCGCTTCCAGCTTGAATAATCTTCTTCTGTCAAACGTCCCAGTCGGTCATATTGATATGATATGGTGGCTGGGGCCGAACCGGCTTTGTTAATCTTGCTTAGAATGTTCCCATCCACGTCATAGCCATATTCCCATGCAGAAATCACGGTTCCGCGCCTTTTATTCTCTAAAGATATTACCCTGTTGCCATCATTATACTTATAGCTGGTTTCCATACCTGACTGCGGATAGCGGAGGATTCTACGGTTGCCTTTTTCATCATATTCGTACTCTGCCAGTATCGCCCCGGCAGCGCTGTTTTTTCTTACCTGCTTTAAACGGTATAAGTCATCATATTTATATCTCCAAGCTTGCTTTTCCTCCACAGGTCAACTGAAATGACTGGCAGTTTCCATATTTATATCATAAGTATAATCTTTCCTAAACGAATCATAGCAGATAGGAGTTTCTGTTTGTACAATGTATACATATGTTAATTAAGAAAATCCTGATCACACCATCGCATGATCAGGATTTTCTTGAAATAGATTCTTTTTGAATGCTGTAAATAGTTCAGTTAACTTTTGGGTTGATATTTAATCCGTAGCTCAGATAACTATGTCACCCAATCTTTTATACACTGCTGCTCCAATGTAGTGGTTGGCAGATAAAGCCCACCATCTTCTTGGCAAAATACTAAGAGAGTAAATGCTTTCTTGGAATAAACTCTTTTTCAATGCTCTAAATCGTTCAATTAACTCTCTGATTGATATTTCAGACGGAGTTCTGACAACTGTGTCACCCAACCTTTTATGCATTGCTGATCCAATATAATTGTTGGTAAATCATGTCCCCCATCTTCTTGACAAAATAGTTTAAAGCATTCATCTGATAAATTACCATATAAACTAGCGTGTGCAGTAAATAATGACATAATCCAAAAAACCTCATAATGTTCACGTTTAAATGTCACCTCATCATCCATAGATGTTTTCGAAATTCCAGATATTAAATAGGAGCACACATAATCAACACTAGCAACTCCAAGATAATGCTCTTTATATTGATCTCCATCTGAATAATATACATGGCATTGCCAATCTGATTCCACAACCAAAGTTATAGCAAACTCTTTTGATACTAAAACCAATTTCTCCACGGTGCTCCTACCTCCACGCCTTTTTCATAAAATCTAATACCAGCATTTAATCGATCCCAGTTTTGGTAAATATATCTTAGTTCTTGAATGGTGATAGCGTTCTTATATTCACCGATTCCCATAAATGACTTATATGTAACCCATTCGTTTAGATTAAAACGAATCATATTTCCCTCTGCTATCGTTTTTTCAATCATTTGTTTGCTGAAATCTATCCATGATATGCCATCTGGCCTTATTAAACTGTTAAGAAATTTGCCCCCTGCACTTTGTTGTAATTGAACAATAGAAGCATCGTTATAAAAGCCATAGACTAAATCATTTTCTCCGAATTTCAATGTCTTATCTACAGTTTCAACTGCTTTTTGGGCACCCGCCGCTCCACCAGCCCCTGCTGATGCCGCCGCAGTTCCTACCTCATAGTAATATTTTACAATCTGGCTGCGGTGATCAAACGGTGCAATGGTTTGAATCAAACGTCCTGCCTTATCGTATTGGAATTCGGTTTTCTTTCCGGCTTCATCCCACTGGAACCGTTTATTGCCTAACGCATCATATTGAATGCTGGTAATTCTCTCCTGACCGGAGTCTGTCCGTATGGATTTTACTGCACGGCCTGCATAATCGTACTCCCAGCATTCCACTTTGTTCCTGGCATCAATTTTCCGGATATTGTTTCCTGCATTGTCATATTCGTAGGTAAATACCCTCTCTCCGTCTAAAATTTCCTTTCGTACCTGGTCTTCCTGGTCTTTCTGGTCTTTATAACATTCCGTCATGATATCTGGAGCATAGGAGTCTCCTATGACTTTTTTCAGCTCTCGATAGTATTACCTGCCATCTGCCGGATCAGTAAATACCTCATTGTATTCATACGTTTCTTCATATCTGACTTAGCGAATCATGCGGGATAGCATTGAGAACATGGAAAAAAATTAAAACAAACAGCTATAGAACCCGACTTAATTAGGTTATATAGCTGTTATCATTTAAGCGTTAATAAATTGTCTTAATATGTTTATATTTTGCTTGTATGAGTTTTTATACTCTCATCCGACCAATTAAAATCATAATTATTTGATTCCTGATCATTAATAATTTTTATCAGCTCTTCATACTTATTTCCATTTTTACTAACTTCCAAGCCATAAGTGATTATTAATGTATGCATCTCCCATCTGGCATTTCTCCATCGAACAGATTATGAAGAAATATTTCGATAGCTCCGGCAATGGCAACTTTTTATAAATATTTTGGCGGGCCATTATCGGCCACAAAAAGCTAATCCTTATTTTCTGACTATGGAGCATCTTCTATACTTTCAGCATATTCATGTGCTACTATGGTACCCTCACCAATAATTTTACTTCCAAGACATATATACACACTTTTATCAACGTTCCATCTTAAAATAAATTGCTTGTAAAGTGCTTCCGTTATTGAGGGGAAGACAATATTTACTGTATATTTTTGGTTGAAAATATATGTCTTGTATTGTCACAATGCCGCTTTTAAAAATACCAGGGTCCACAGGAGTGAAATCGCCTATCATTTCTAATATTCTAGTTGGAATTTCAGTTTCAATAACTGCAACTGCAGATTTATCCCAATTTACAAATTTCAATGTCTCAAGAGGATTTAGGCCAAACTGTTTAGACTCCATTCCATTAAGGGTCAAATTAAACACTATAGACCCCATAATATCCATATACACCTCTGCACCTACGGAACGGTATAACTTAGTCATCTCCTGACTTATATTCGAATTTGCCTGTATCAACTGCCTTGCCTGTTGAAAACCAGTAGCTCCTGCTGATACTCCCTCAGTACCTATTGTTGCCGTTCCATATCCAAGAGCAGCCGCAACTGCGCCAGTTGATGCAAAAACACTACCAGCTGCTCCATAAGCAAGAACTGCTCCGCCTGTAAGACCAATCGTACCCCCCATCAAATACTAGCTCACAATTTACAACGGCAAAATTAATAGTAATCACTTGAATAATAAGTGTGCTGTGGTTAGAACTAATCACAATTTATAAATCCATATTCTTCTGGGACAATCCCTTCATTCCAAACCGTTTTTGAATTATAAACTGAGTTGGTAAAGACACAGTTTTTTAATTCTGAATACTGCATTATTGCACCGCAAAAATTACATGAAATGAAATTTGAATTTTTTAATGTAGCATTTAATAAAACAGCTCCCGCAAAGTTTGCACCTTCAAAATCACTATGCAAAAGTAATGCCTGGTACAATGAAGTATTTTGAAAACTAGAATGTTTAGCTTCAACCATAATAAGTTTAGCTTCATCCATTTGTGTATTATCAAATCGCGATTTAATTAATTCAGCTGAACGAAAATCACAATTAACCATGTTCGCCTGACTCATATCTAATCGCGACAATATACATCTGTGAAAATTATTATTATTCAACATCATACCCACCAAAGAATCTGTATCAATAAAAATCGGGTCATCGTGTATCCTATTTATAAACATTTATTTTCTCCTATCTATTTCCCCAATCAAGCGTATCAATAAAAACATTAATCCATTCTTTCACTTTTTCAAGTCTTGCTCCATACCATTGCTGTATACCTATTTCAATTCCAGCGATTCTGCTTGCTATATATCGATGATTACCATCAACTATGATGTTACCATCAACTTTTATCGGAGGAATGTCTATTTCTCCTGCTAAAATTCTATCAACGTAATTTTGAATAACAGGCAGACTCACACTTCCTTGCTGTGTCTGAAGTGAGGCATCTTTCATTGTATTTCTTATTAATTCCTCTGTTACTTGAATTTGATTTTGCGAATTTCCTGCCCATTTTATAACTTCATTAATACCCATTGCTCCAGGTGCACCTATCATAGGCGCACCATATCCAAGACCAGCCGCAACAGCACCAATTGGTGCAAGAGCACTGCCAGTAGCCCCATAAGCAAGAACCGCCCCACCTGTTAAACCAATCGTTCCTCCAATTGCAGCACCTTTTACAACCGCTTTTGCAACCGCTTTCCAAGAAGATTCACCTTTAAGGGCTGAAGATACTCCACCAGCGATTGCTCCAGCCGCTAAACCTACTAATCCTGCAACAGCTAGAAACGGAAGTACAAAATGACCAGTTGGATCGGAGTAAATTGTAGGATTATTGTGACAATAGGTATACTTATTTAAGCTTAAGGGATCGGGTATTTCTTGTTTATTCGGCATTTTCCTATTAACTTTATCAATACTATCTTCCGTCGTAAAACGTCCTGCCGAAATTCTATAATTTCTTGCCCGTAGGTAGTAAGTATTCGTCTCTAATTCCTGATACTCCCCACAATATCGGAACGGATTCTCATCCTCCTTATCTAAGTTTCTCTCAACTCCAAAAGCATCATACTCATATGAAGCTTTACACGTTCCGCTATGACTCCACAGTTGGGTTACATCGCCATGTTCATTTAATATATAGTAGTATACCACACGATCTATTTCACTGGCAATTAAATTGATTCCTCTTAAATAGGTTTTAATCTTGCCATCGTCAGCCTGTACTGCTACTATATCGCTTCCATCCCAGCAATACAAATTCATTTTACCCTGACTTTCGGTCAGTTTCCTCACTTCAGTACTATGGCGCAGACTATCTCCCCGGTACTGATATATAATCTCTCTGTCATCCTGGTTTACACGACTCAGTTGGTTGAATCCATTATAATGTCTCCACTCATAAACTGTCGGAGTCTCCCTTTGATAGTTTCCCGATAACTTGACATTTCCCGGAAAGTCCGGCGTTGGCGCTGTTTTCTCCCAAATCCGGAAAGTTTCATTTCCATTATCATCATAACAGTATCGATAAGTTTCAGTTATTTTCCCCTGCTTTTTTATCTCCTTTTCCAATCGGTTGTCCAAACCATATACATAGCTTGTAACACTGACCAACTCATCCTTCGTTCTTCCTTCCACCATCATTTTCATACGGTTGGAATAGGCGTCATAGGTATAAAGCGTCCGCTTCCAGCCGGAATAATCTTCTTCTGTCAAGCGTCCCAGTCGATCATATTGATATGATATGGTGGCTGGGGCTGAACCGGCTTTGTTAATCTTGCTTAGAATGTTCCCATCTACATCATAGCCATATTCCCATGCAGAAATCACGGTTCCGTGCCTTTTATTCTCTAAAGATATTACCCTGTTGCCATCATTATACTTATAGCTGGTTTCCATACCGGACTGCGGATAGCGGAGGATTCTACGGTTGCCTTTTTCATCATATTCGTACTCTGCCAGTATCGCCCCGACAGCGCTGTTTTTTCTTACTTGCTTTAAACGGTATAAGTCATCATAGGTATAATAAAGACTGACATCTGGGTTTGCTTTTCCTTGACAGGACAGTTGAAATGACTGGCGATTTCCATAGATATCATAAGTATAACTTTTCCCTGTATTTCCTGGGTCTTCCTGGCGGATCAGCTGGCCTTTATTATTGTAATGATACTTCGTCTCCAGAAGGACCGTTTGTTTTCCTCCCAAGGATTCCCGGCTTATTTCTCTAATCCGTTTGCCGTTCTTACTATAGGCGTACTCCCGCTCACTTACCACCGTCCCATCAGGAGTTCTCTTTTGTGCAGTTTCTTTTATCAGGCGTTCCAGTGCATTATACTGGTAAATGGTCTGGTCCTTGTTCCTGTCCGTTTTTTTCTGCAGTCTTCCAGCTTTGTCATAATCATAGTATGACCTGCAACCACGGGCATCCGTCATTGCCATCACATTGCCAAAACGGTCATAGGCATATTTTACCACCTCACGTCCTTGGCCGGATGGGGTGTCCCCAGTCCTCCTTAGAATGACCTGATTCATGGCATCATACCGGCAGACAGTCCTGATCCAGTTGCCTGGGCTTAGATACTGGTAGGTATCGGTCAGTCGGTTCCTGGCGTCATAAATATACTGAATCTCCTGCCAGCCATCTTTTTGCGCCTTCTTTTCTCCTATTACATTTCCGGCTCCATCATAGTAATATTTTGTAATCCGGCTACGGTGGTCAAACGGCGCGGTGATTTGAATCAGACGTCCTGCCTTGTCATATTGGAATTCGGTTTTCTTTCCAGCCTCATCCCAATGGAACCGTTTATTGCCTAACGCATCATATTGAATGCTGGTAATTCTCTCTTGACCAGAGTCTGTCCGTATGGATTTTACTGCCCGGTCTGCATAATCGTATTCCCATTGTTCCGTTTTATTCCTGGTATCAATTTTCCGAATATTGTTTCCTGCATTGTCATACTCGTAAGTGAATATCGTCTCTCCGGCTAAAATTTCCTTCCGGACCTGACCTTTCTGGTCTTTATAACATTCCGTCACCATATCCGGTGCGGAGGTATCCCCTATGACTTTTTTCAGCTCGCGATAATACTTCCTACCATCCGTCGGATCAGTAAATACATCATTGTATTCATAGGTTTCTTCATATCCTACCTGGGGAATCCTGCGGGATAGCACCCGGCCAAATGAATCATAGATATAGTGCTCGGTCTTTCTTACATGGTCTGCAGTTGTGCCGTTCCCATCATAGGTTACTGCTTCGGTCAGCTCTCCCCATGAATTATACTGAAAATCCTGCAGCACCACATCACCAGAAGCCGGTTCATTGGATACGGCCAGGCAAACCTGTTGAACCTGTCCAAACGGTGTGTATTGAATTCGTCTTTTCTGGTAGTTCGCATCTGTTTCAGTGATATAGTTTAAGCGGTCATTATAATAGGTTTCATTTACTGCCTGCTGGCCGTCTGTGGGAGGCAACATCTCTGATTCAACTCGCCCCAACCCGTCATAGCGGATGGTACTAACCTGATTTCTGGAATCCTTTTTAGAGATAAGCCGTCCCCAATTGTCATATTTAAATTCTTCCTTTATTGGATCACAGAGTCTGCCGTCTGCATCTATGATGCCGGTTTGTTCTTTTGATATAAAGTTATGTGTGTAACTGCTGTCTGTACTGGTAGAAGAGCTGTATTTATAAATTGTTTCAGCATAATCACCTGACTGCTCCAGGTTCCCGCTGCCTGTCAGGAAATACCTTCTTTCGTTGGTCATACAATAGGGATTGTTCGAATCTTTATAATCATAGCCTGTTTTTTCTTTTAAAACTCCATTTTGATAGATCCGATGATATTTTATTACCCGATTCTCTAGTTCTGTATGAAGCTCATTAGTTTCTTTGATCTGGTCAGAGCCTTTTTTTCTTTCCGTTTCAAGAATGGTGCTGTAGTCTCCATAGATTGTATTGATTTCCTGATTGCACGAAGGGTCTTCTGGATATTCTTCGATGTACTGGGTGATATTTCCTTTTTTATCTGTGGAATATTTCCAAAAGATTTTCTTTTCTTTAAAATTTGATTTATTGTTCCTGTCAAATACCTGGTCAACTGCTGACATGATTAATTTATTACTATATTTATATACACTTTTTGATATAAGGGCCTCCTGATGTTGAACCTCCTTCTGCAATAACTGACCTTCTCTATCAAACTTATGGGTTTCCAATATGTCCTGATGATTTTTTACTTCCGCATATTCGATATACTCACCTTTACTGAACTCATATGTGGGTCTGGATTCAAGCCTGTACTTGTATTCTCCCCGGTTGTATTCGACTCCGTTAACAATATCCTTTTTCATCGTCAATGCAAAATGGGTAATCTTTCTGCCAGCAGTATTTTCAATAATAATTTCCTTATCATATGTAAACTGCGTAGATGCATTATTAGGGTATGTGACGTTCTTTAGCAACAGATACTTGCACGTTTTATTACCGGTTATGTATCCTGCTGCTTTCTTGGAGGCATAACACATAATACCCTTATAGTCTTCCGGATTATAGTAGTTATAATGGGTCTTGCAACCTACTTGGTTTGTTACCATGGTCAGTTTAAGCGGTTTTTCCTGATCAATATGGTAGGAAATTTCACATGTTTTTCCGGCCGTGCTTTCTGGCAATTTCCAGATAAATCCATAATCAGTCTGCTCCAGGATGATTTTACGCCCCCAGGTGTCCACAATCTCCATACCAAGGGAACCCATTAGATTGTAACAAATCACATTTCCAAACTTATCCTGTCGAGCGACCAGTTTAAACTCCTTTGGTATGAGTTCATAATCTACTAATGATGTATTTTTAAAATAGTCCTTGTTTCCATTCTTGTATTCAATTATGATATCATAACTTTTTGCTATATTATCTGCATGGGGGTGCTGAATTGTACCTGATCTGGTGACAATACTGACATCTTTTAAGCTATAACCTTTAAAACTGTCTGAGGATCGGTTTATTTTTAAACTTCTGCCATCTTCAAGATGCAAAATATAATCATACTTGTAAAATCCAATTATAGATGATTCCATGTAAAAATAATCAAGATATGGCACAGTCTCAATTGACGGCAAGACAAAGGACCAGCCATATCCCAATCCATACGTTTTAGTATAAAAACTGTTACCTATGGAACCTGTTTTTAGCTTTCCACCTATGATTTCCGGGTACATATCCACTAGATTTGCACAACCTGAGTCATAGCGTCTGGCTATGGATACATCGAAACCATCTCTGCCGGGCAGTACAAAATCTATTGTTTCATATTGGATGTTGCCAGTACTCAACTGAACATTTGCCTGATTTGTTTCAAAATAGGTAAATGGGGATTCCGGATATTGTTTTATATCGGAAAATTCTTCCTCATCCGTAGACAATGCTGCCTGGGTTAATAGTGTTTCCTTGCTTTTTGCTTCATTCTCTTCACTGCCTGATACATCTTCTGTAATCTTTGTATCAGGCTCTTCCCATTCATTTTTATTAATATGATCCTCTATGATCTTTTTATCGTCCATCTATTCCCTTCTTATCTTAAAATAATGATATTGCTGCATTTCAGGTTCCTTTGGCGATAAATACTACCACTGCAATGGAACCGCTAAAACATTCATTCTGACTTAACTGTCTGGTTGATTGAAACCATATATTTCCCGGAGTCTTGGAATATATTCTTAAATTTTCTTCCGGATAATTTCCTGGTTCTGTTATGCTTTTCAGGCTGCCGGCTGCGAAACTGGTTAATTCCAGTAAGTATGGATTATACCGGAGGTTCATGCGGACCTTGTCCAGACCGCTTACCTCCTGGGCTTTCAGCAGGACCACATAACGTTTGCCGGACTTTACTGGGTATTCCACGGTGCTGCTGCGGTAAAATATAGGAATAACCGGCAATTGTGCTGTGGTTAAATAATCAGACTCATCGCCATTAGAATCATACGCTTTAATTCGGTACATTGCACTGGACGCCCCGATTGGGATAGAATCTGTCATTCCCCGGTGTTCTTCTATGTACTTATGTATATCCAATTCATGGAAGGTCAATCCTTTTCTTTCCCATTCGCTAAATGTCAGCCATCTGGAGTCAATACTCTCCCATGAGATGCCAGGCAACGTCACCTTCTCCCCTTCAGCCCATGAATGTCTGGATATTTCCAGACTGCTCCAGGCTTTATTAAGCTTGTCAAGTTCCAGCCAGGTACGTCCCTGCTCAATGCCGGGTCGTTTGGCGCCGAGACGTTTAAATATTTCAAAACTGATTTCCTGATTTTCTAACTGCTGCCAGGTATATGAACGATTCTCAAGCTGTGACCAGCTTAACTGCTCATAATCCAGGCGTTCCCAGTGCTGACCTTTGCCAGTTCTGGTTTCTATCTGATGCCAGTTTAGGGCAGCTTGATCATGGCTGTTCCATTGTAAATTGGTGCTATCAAAATTATCCCAGGTGTATCCGGACTGGGCCTGTAAAAAGGATTCGTTAAATATTCTTTCTACAATATAATTTTTATCTGCTTCCACCGCTCCCCAACTGAGTTGTGCTTGTTCTCCTTCGTGGAGGGTGGGGATATGTAAACATTTTGGTCGGTTCATGTATAATAGGTTTCTCCTTTCGTTTTCTGTTAGTAATCTTAGTTTTTGGTTTGTGATTGTTTGTATTTGGAGTTTTTCGTATGGTATTTCGCTTCTGTAGCCGTTGAAATCGTGATATTTTCTGCTTTGATATCACGTAGTTTTTGTAGTATTTCGATTATTGTTAATTAATACTTATCTTTTCCTACTTGAGGGGGAGGAAGAAGTTTCAAAAGTTTCATTTGACTTAACTAAATAGTGATTTTACTGGTTCAGCCACTTTTAATGCATTAGTTAAGGCTTGGGATCAAAACTATGTTCAAAAAATAGGTCGAGCGTGTTCTTTCTCATTTGTAGTTTCTTTAGATGAATCTAAAACATTTAATTTATACTCAAATAATACCATAGGTTCATTGCCCGTTCAGTTTGCACCCATATCTCCGATAAGGAGTACTGTGATGATGAGAAATGGAGTATATACTACAATTGTTATGCGCACTGATGGTAATATTGATATTATTCCGTATGGTACTATAACAGGGAGCAACCATCTCAGTTTTGGTTGCTGTCTTGCTTATTTTTCAGCATAAAATGATCATTTAAGCATTAAGCGCCAATAATGTAGTCCACTGTGTACCACTATAATGAGTAATCTGTATGCCTTTATTGGTTTGTGTATTAAAATTAATCCAATAAGAATTTGTAGTTGAATTCTGAACTGTATATAAAACAATTTGTGGCCCATTTTCACTCATGAGAAACCCAACCTTTTTAATATTAGAAAAAGTAAACATATTTGTTAAATCACTATATCACTTAGCCCCCTCTTAACGCCTCCATGCCCATCATTTCCCAGCCATATAACCCCATTAGGGTAAACTTAATAAAGCGACCCATAAAGCCCGCTAAAATAACTCTCAGCGAATATTAATTATGCATATTTCCTATGTGATGCTTGAACACTCTCGGTCTTAATCGTGCAATAGATCATAGTGGTATCAAGTTTCTCATGGCCGAGGAACTCTTTTACCTGTTCAATCGGCATTCCCCTACTCAATAGATCCGTCGCAATCGTCCTTCTAAATCGATGTGGATGCACACCTGAAACTTCGGCCCGCTTTCCCAGTTGGCGGAGCATATACTGTACTCCTGCCACTGTAAGGCGGCCATGCGGTCGATCGAGCGTTGTAAATAACGGTCGTGCCTGCAGTTCTTCCATAGTTATTCCTTCGCTCTCGCATCTCGTCCGCAAATATCGGCGCAAATAAAACTTCGCACCATCAGTTAAATATGTCTTTCTCTCCTTGCTACCCTTACCAAATACAATCAATTCCTGTTTTCCCATTTCAATATCGCCTACATTTAAGGAAACTAACTCGCTGACTCGAACGCCTGTAGAATACAGAAACTCTACCAGTGCCCTATCACGTAGTTCATTGCTATTAACCCTCAGTGCCTCCAACTCAGCGGCCGAAAACGGCTTCTTGATGGTCTTCTCAATCTTTAAAACCCCCACCTTCTTGACCGGATTACTGCTCACCAGGTCCTCTGTTACTAGAAAGTCCCAGAAACTTGACAAGTAATGGAGCCGCGTTTGCATTGTTGACATCTTGATACCTCTCCTCTCCCGCATAATTCCATAGTAATACCGTAGATCCATACCGGTGATGTCCTCCAAACGTTTGCCGAGGAAATCCAACATACTACAGATTTCCCGAGTATATTGCTTAAGGGTATTGTTTTGCCGATTGATGGCCTTCTTTGAGGCCACAAACATCCGAATCTTCGCTTCGTCACCGTCTTCCCCGCTGGCTGTCAGCTCTGTGCATTGTTCCACCACCTCTAAGCTATGGAAATTGACATACAAAACATTGCTCAGATGTTCCAACTGCTCTTGGCTGAGATGCGGCACCATCTCATTAATCACATTTTCAAGTATTTTTTCAACCATGATAGTAATCCCTCCTTCAACATCATTGTATAAGGCAGGTCTTATATCGTCCACTGGTCATACTTAGACTTAGATAAATAGTGATTTAATAAAAATTAAATGTATTAATGATACTGTGTCAGTAGTGGCTAAAACGTTGACTCAAAAAGAACATACTGTTGCTAGTCTTGGGCTATCTAATGCTACTATTATAGGTGTGATGGCGGTACCTCGCTATTTCCCAGGCAACACTTATTATCAAATTGATGTATCAAGTTTATATACTGCTTCAGTAGGTTTCAGAGTTCAGGTGTGCTCAGCTGACTACACGGGTTCGGTCGCATATGATATGTACATCATATATAAATGATCATTTTATTGTTAATATATACTATAAAAAATAATAGGTTACATACCTTAGATTTAAATCAAATGGTGCACCCGCTGGTTTATTTATATATACAGCCACTTGGTTTGACGATGATAACCTAAATCCGATAGGAAAGATACTAGTGTGATCGATTGAATACCAGTTAATTCCAATTATATTTTCACCATTAGTTAACTTATTTGCTGTTAATAATGAAGCATTAATTACAAAGCTTTCTGAATTAGCTGGTACATTTACAGATATTTGACCAACTACAACCCTAATATTAGAGTTAGGCACAGATAAAAACCCATTAACATAAATAAGCCTATTCACTAAATCACTATTTAACTTAGCAATCTTCTCATCGATAATAACATTATCATTGACAAAATCCTGTCTTACTGGCTTATCTGATGCTTCCCACTTATTTAATCCTAATGATGTTTTATTTGTACTTGACATATTATTTCTCCTCTTCTTATTTGAATTTTTATTTTTTGTTTTTTAGTTCTAAATTTTTTATTCATATTACATTAAACAATTGTGGCATAAAATATTTACGCTCAACACGTTTATACTGAGAATTTAACTGTTACATACATCGCCACGAAACAATCATCTTTTTCCCCTCCTTACATATTCGAACATAAGTTCTTTTTAGTCGACACCCAGAATATAGACCTTTTGACGACTTTTGTCTATATCTTTTTCCGAACATTTATTCTGTTTTTATCGGTTTGTAGCGATATGGAGGATTAATATTGCTCCATGTTTCCCCGGACCCATCATTTCTGTAATATCATAGGTATGAAATTCCAGGTGTTTCGCATAGCTAAAATCGCACTGACAATACCACTTGCCAGAGCAGTTCCGCATTTGATGGCAAATGAATTCAATGAGAACAATATTCCATCCTTGCGCACACCGGTCTTTATATTCATGCCCTTCTTCTACTAACAGAGAAGTCACCGTAACCATGAGAACCGGCATAATCAAACCAAACATTGCGGATATTGCAAAAATAAGACCTGCCTGACTAACCGGAATAAAAAATGCCCCTATACTCAAAATCATACAAGCCGTCATTGCTATTAACTTAAACTTTTTTGCATCTATTTTTTTAAATCAAAGCTGATAGAGGTGCTGTGGCAAGTCCGGTCATCTAACAAATAGCAAAATATATGGCAATCAGATCCGGTCTGCCCCAGTAATAAATCATATAATAAGTTCCCACCACATTAGGAACGATCATCGCTACCGCTTGAAGCATCATGACCAGAAACAGCACCATTACATTTCGCTCCCTTATGATTTAAGCTGCATATCGGAACTAGCTGATGTGAAAACACATAAAAAGAAGCCACTTTTAGGTAGAGGCTTCTTTTCTAAATTATAGTATATTCTGTTATTAGTAATCGAAAATGCTTTGGATCGCATCTGTAATATTGATGATATCATCATATTTGATACGATCCACCTTTTTAAATCCTCTTTCACGTAAATCCAGTCGCTTCACATCCTCACATAGTACAACTCCATTTAAGCTTTCTGTAGCAATGCTGATGTGAAGTGGATCAGGGAAGGCTTCGGCTACAATCGGGCACATAAATGTTGATTTGGATAAGTTAAAGAAATTTTACTTACTACTGTACATATCCTTTTATTTTTTCAACTCTTAAAACATCTCCCTGTTCAATTGGAAGCATGTGTGCCTACCACCTTTCCCGGCCAACTGGCTCGCCCCAGTCAAATTCTTCATAGGGGCCAACTTTTCCCTGAAATTCCGCAGCACGTTCTTCCAGGGTACGATGCTTATGCTTTTTCTTTAATAATATATTACCATCAATCAGTTCAACATTCAGTATATCATTACATTTGTGGTAATCAACCTCTAACCCTATATATACTGAGTCAAATTCTCATACCTCTCATAAACAAGCCTCTCACTTCCAGCTACCAATTCCCCCATTTCCTTATAATAAACAGGTTTCATCCCCTTACAGCTCTCCAGAAATTCTCCCAGACTTCCATATTCCTTCTTGCTTCCACAAATACATACATAAGCAGAATTCCTGCTCTCCGCCCTATATTCACAATCAAACAGCTGGTCATTATAAGGTTTCAATAAGTCACTGCACCACAAAGCCACATATCCATCTCCTGCCTGACCTGCCAGCCAGTTTTCCTCCACAATCTGCTCTGCAAACTTGCTTTGAGGCCAGTACACATGGGTAAATGGAATAGGATGCGTCTCAGGAATCTGATATATCCCATACAGCACCTGTTTCACCTGTTTTAAAGCAGGCATAATTCCATTTCCAAACCAATACCCCGGTCTTGTCGAACTGCTCTCACAGCTTCCGCCTGGATGGTTAACAAATACAACTGCTGCCGGGTCCAAAGCTGCATACCACATATGCTGCTGATAACCGAACACTCCCGGTTCAAACTGGGTCGTGCCATGGAAACATTCATTTAGTGATTTTACATAGGCAAAGCTTCCCATATCCACATCAGTACGGCTGCTGATATTCTCCCATGATCTGGCTTTTCCATCATCCCTTGGAGACTGAACAGAGGTCAGCATATAATCCTCCTGCTTTTCCACACAGATTCTGGCATTGCTCTCTCCATATACAAGAGAAGCAGGCTCATTCATTACTTCCTTTAAGCCATCGGGAAGCTGATATTTGCTGGAAGCCAGGAATATAATCCACTCACTGAATCGGTCAGGAGCCTCAGGGTCCATAAGATTGATGAGACACTGAATGTCCTGGGCATAAGGATACAATGCCTCCCGATACACTCTTCCCATAGGGGAAATGGATACCCCTTTAAAGGTCTGAATTGCCAAATCTCTTAAGAGACGGTCCGCAGTAACTGTTGCAAGAGCAGATAACTCCTCATCTCCAAAATCCACTACATTTAAGATTGCAGCGAAAGTAATTGGAGTGTATCCACCACTGTAAAACTCATCAAATCCCTCCTGAAGAGTTTCTGTCAGCCAGTCATGAATCCTCTTTCCGGCAATCTCCTGCATCTCTTTTCCTGTTTTTCCTGAACGAACAAAAATATCCTCAGGATAAGCTTCACCTGCAATATAAGCACTTACAAAAAACATCAGGGAATGGTTTTCACTCCAGAAGCACATACCATCATTGCCATCTTCATCCATCCAATAGCGATAATTTAACATCACTTCCTTGCATCTGGAAGCCATTCTCTCATCCATGGGATACAGCTTCATAAAGCGTACCAGCGCACAGGTGAGGAAATCTGAACAGTCTCTTCTGCTTTCAATCTGATTAAAGGATTTGTAAATCTCCTTTTCATCATTTTCATCAATCTTTCCTATATAATAGCGGGCCAGTATCGGATAGAGTGAAAAGCTTTCTGTATCCCCTCTTGGAATCTGTTTTACAGAAGCAATTCTCTCATAGATTCTCTGCTTATTCTCTTCTGAATCTTTCACATCACTCCATAGAGGTTCCAATATCTCCTGACGTTCAAAGCTTCTTACAAGAGTCTGCCCCTCTGCCTCTGCAGTAACCTTCATATAAGGCATTCCATCTGCCAGCAGCAACTCTGTTTTCCCCTGAATTTCTTCAGAAGTATACCTGTTTTTATAATCCACAAAGTCCACAGGTCTTGCATCATAGATCAGTTTACTTCCTGCAGGAGCATTTTCCGGAAATATCATCTTTCCGTCACGAATCACAATATCAGAAAGCCAGTTTCCCATTTTTGCATATACAGATGCATGTTCCATATCCGGAAGTGTGACAGTCAGCTTCTTTCGTTCCTCTCCCGGAATCTGAATTCCAAAGAGACTTCTTGTATCACGGACTCCCAGGTTCTGAAGTCTGATATAGATTAAATTATCCCCCTTTTTCAAGGAAACTTTTAGTATTTTCCGATTAATAGGCTTATACACCGGTGTTTCAATACCTTCTACAAATGTTTCGTTCACCCACACATCCACTGCCCCATAGCTCCACAGCCAGATGTCAGCCTCCATCTCCTCATTGGCCCTTAATACAGTGGCTCCATGAAGCTCCACCTTTGTCAAAAGAGGATAAAATGTAGACCTGTCCACAAACCAGCTTCCATAGGTATAGTCATACTCCCAGGGAAGACCCAAAGCACTTATTTTACCCAGAGCAATCGTACCTTTCGGCATAGTCTCATTATGGTCAGCCACCTCCTGACGCATCAGCTTCTCACAAACAAGCTGATTCTTATGGGAAATATTACTGGAAAACGGAGTGTCCTTTCTTCCGCTAACCAGATAATTAGTAATATATCCATATTCATTTAACTGAAATTCCATCGTGTAATTCTCCTCTCAAGTTTCACTATATATATCCTTTTCAGCCCCAGTCAGCCCTTAACAGCTCCGGCAGTCATACCACCCATAAACTGCTTGCTTGCAAATAAATATACAATAATAATAGGGATTATAGATATGGCCGATCCGGCAAACAGTATATTCCATGCTGCAGCTCCATCTCCGGCATTTTGAAGTGCAACCACACCCACAGTCAGAGGACGCAGCTTTTCATTGGTCATGGTAAAGATCAACGGAAGAATGTACTCATTCCAGCCTCCGCGGAAGGATAAAAGAGCCACACTTGCAAGAGCAGGCTTTAATACAGGAAGAATCACTCTGGTATAGATACCAAAAAAGCTGCAGCCGTCCATTTTAGCCGCCTCATCAAGCTCTTTGGGAACACTGTTCATAAAACCGTGAATCAGGAATACATAGGTAGCCTGACCGCCGCCTGCAGATATCAGAATAATGGAAATCATAGATTTATTCATATTCAGCTTCACAGCAAGTTCAAATAAAGGACGAAGGGAGGCGCTTCCCACATTGATAAACATAAACATTACCATTGCATTGTATATAAGACTTTTAAAGCGGAATTCCTTTCTGGAAAATACATACCCTGCCATGCTGCTGACCACCAGGGAAACAATCATCACTCCAAAGCTTAATACAAGGCTGTTCATTGTATATCTGGAGAAATTTGCCATATTCCATGCCTGAATATAGTTATCCAGAATGAACTTATCAGGAAGAAGTTTCAGACCGCCGCTTACCAGCTCACTGTTGGTTTTAAACGATCCCAGAATAATATAAACAACAGGATATACCGTAACAATTGCCAGAATTAGCAATAATACAAAAATCACTGCATTGATTGCTTTGGATTTTTTTGATTCTACTGAATGAATTGCTTTTTCTTTTGCCATTTTTTTCTCCTCCCTTTCTATGAAATCTCATCCATTTTCTTACTGAACTGCAGATAAATCACAGTTACCACGCCTACAATCAGTGCAGAGATAATGCTTAGCACAGAACCATATCCAATCTGAAGCTGCGAGGCTTTGTTGGCAGTTCCGAATACCATCTGAAAAATATAGGAAAACATTACATGTGTGCGGTTATTGGGTCCGCCTGCAGTCAGTACCAGAATGGACTGGTAATCCTTAAATGCAGTTGTGATTGCCAGCATAATAACCACCTTTAATACAGGCCCAAGCATAGGCAGTGTGATTTTAAAGAATGTCTGTACACCATTAGCTCCATCAATCTGTGCACTTTCATACACATCTGTGGGAATCCCTGTAAGTCCTGAGATCAGAAGAATCATGTAGTTACCAAAGGCGCCCCATATCGCCACAATTACCACAGCAATCATAGCAGTTTTAGAACTTCCCAGCCAGTCAACAGGTACTTTTATCAGCCCGGTTGTTTGAAGATAACCATTTAAAACTCCATTATAGGTAGCAAAGATGAAGTACCAGATCAGACTGTATACAGCAGAACTAATTACTGTAGGCAGAAAGAAAATCCCCTGAAACAATCCGCTTCCAAATCGTTTTCTCTGCAGTAATACAGCGGTTATTAATGACAGCGGAATCACGAAAACCAGCTTTAAAACAGCATATTCAAAGGTATGTACCACACTGTTCCAGTAAATCTTATCTGTTAACACACGTTTAAAGTTATCAAATCCCACATAATATGCCTTAAATCCATTATAATCATAAAATACATAACGGATCAGCCAGGCAAAGGGATAGATGGACATCACCAGAATAAAAAAGATAGTTGGCAGCAGCATAAGCCACATAGGAATATCCCCTCTCTGCCAGCTTTTTTTCAGTCTGCTTTCCATTGGTTTTTTTTGATTCATTGCATTTACTCCTTCATTTTATGGATTTTCTTAGCCAAAACCGGCTGCTGCAACAGATGACAGTTGTTTTGCAGCAGCCGGTTCTTATACAGAATTATTTGTCCAGATATTCAATCGTTCCATCATTTGGATGTAGCGGATCATAATCCTTGATCACAAGACGTTTTGTCTTGCCCATTTTAACTTCTTTATCAAGAGCTTCATTATAAGTTCTGTTTAATTCAGCAATTGTATCTTCAATAGAAGGGCCATCAGGCAGACATGCATTCCATAATGCATCACGGAAATGTTCTCCTTCCGGTGTTACAGCCGGAGCTACAGGCAGCACTGCCTCATAATCTGCTCCTGTAAAATCAGCCATTCTGCCAATTTTCTCTTTATCAATTCTTTCGTCCATATATTTGGAAATAGGTAAGGAATAGCCGCCTTCAAAATATCCCTTTAACACCTCTTCAGAGCTAAAGTATTCAATTACCTCCCATGCCTCCTGTGGATGCTCTGTGTAAGCGCTCATGAGCCATCCTGTGTTAGGATTGGCATATTCACATCCTGTAATCTCTCCTGTTAATGTAGGAAGGTCTGCAACTGCCCATTCAATCTGCGCAGGGAACTGCTCTGTTAAAACTGTAGACTCTTGAGATGCATTGCCGTGAATTGCAGCATGTCCCTCTGAAAACTGTACACGCACCGGATCAATCTTCATGGAAGCAGAACCGGGGAATACACTGTTTTCCTCAAACATCTGGCGCACCATCTCCAGCCATGGCTGAAAACCTGTAAAATCAAAGGTTCCTGTCTTATAATCATATGGTGTCACACCGCTCATTTCTGCAGAGTGCTCCAGCCAGCGCTCAAATGGGCCGCTGATTCCAGGGAAAATGATACCATAATATTCCCCATTCCCCGCCTCTGTAATCTTCTTTGCTATCTCAGGCAATTCACTGATCTTCTTGGGTACTTCAAGTCCTAACTCATCAAAAATCTCTTTGTTATAGATGATTCTGGAACCGCTTCTCTTACCGCTTGGAACCCAGTAAATATCATCTCCCATAACACTAGCGCCTTCATAGAGATGCTCATCCACTTCATTAATCTTTTTGAATTCATCAGTCATATAATCATTAAGCGGCTGTATAATTCCATTATCCACAAAGTTCTTAAAATCCCCAGCGTTCACCTGAGTAAACAGATCCGGTGACTGACCGGAATTAGCTGCCATGCTAAGTAAGTTTACATAATTCTCTGTCTGAACTACATATTCAATCTCAATTCGGTCATTGGCATTGTTGAAATCTTCTACGATTTTATTCATATACTCCAAATCATGTCGGTTTTCAGTCCATACCGTGATTTTTACCCTATCACCGGAAGCGGTCTGATTGCCTTCTTTTGTTGAATCGCCAGCTGCTGTGTCCCCTGCTGCTGTACTTCCTGACTCTGCCGATGTGCCGGCTGCTGTTGTGGAATCCCCCGATCCTCCGGAAGAACAGGCAGCAAGTGCTGATACTGCCATGAATCCTGCAAGGCCTAAAGCTGCAGCTCTTTTACTTTTTCTCATCGTTTTTACTCCCTTTCTTTTTGTTTATTTATACTGTTTTCCTTTAGCTGTATGCTTATCTTACTGTATAATAATAACATTTCATATGGCATTTTTAATGCTCTGTATGGCATTTCTTTCGAATTGCAGAGGCAGCCTTTCACAGCCTTGCAATTGATTATGCACAATGCTATAATGGCGGTGCTTCCAGTGTAACTTGACATAAAGGAGATTTTTATGAATCCATTTTCAACAATTACGCTTCTCATTGTAGATGATGAAGCTGAAATCCGTTCAGGACTCCGCACCATCATTCCCTGGAATGAATACTCCATTTCCGTTATAGGAACTGCTGTAAACGGTGCAGAAGCTCTGGATCAAATCAGATATTATGAACCGGATATTGTGATTACCGATATCCAGATGCCGGGAATGAACGGTCTGGAACTGGTACGCCGGGCTACAGAGGAACAGTTTGACTGCTCTTTTGTTATTTTAAGCGGCTATGATGATTTTGAATATGCCAGAACAGCAATCAAATACGGAATCCGTGATTATTTATTAAAACCTATTTCTATAAAAGAGCTGACAGAATTAATCATAAGGCTGAAGGAAGAGATCTTAGACCGGAGAAATCTTCATACAGACCAGCTGTCTACATTAAAAAAGCTGAGAACTGCCCAGATATCCCTTCGCAAGCACAATCTGGTTCCACAACTTCTGCGGGGAGAGCTTTCCGTTCCTCAGCTTCACAGTGTTTTAGAAGAATACTCCCTTCCTGTCAAAGACAGGGAATCCTGTGTCGTGCTGATTCAGGTGTTTAATTCACGTCAGGATACAGAGGAACATATAGAGCTGAATCAGAGCCTTGTTCTTTTAAAAGAATTATTAAATGATGAATTAAACGGCTGTCCTGTGCTCATTGCAGAGCATCCTCCTGCCGGACTTCTTCTTATTGTTAATCTTCCATTTATAGTACCTGGCAGAGAATCACTTACCCATCTTCTGTCTGACTATTTAAATGATCAAATCTTTTTTGATACTGTCCACGCAGCAGCCGCAATTGGAGAACCGGTACCATCTCTGACAGATATAGCCGCTTCCTACCAGAGTGCCAGACAGATGATTACCTGGCACATTTATCCAGATGCAGGTCCTGTCATTGATATTTCTATGACAGAGAATTTACAGCCCCCTGTTATAATGCCGGGCAATGAGATACTGGATGCAGTATTAAGGGATGATCCTGAAGATATCCGGCTTCAGTTCTGCAAATATTTGGACAAGCTTGTGACTGTTCCTCCGCCTCCGCCTTCTTACATTTACAGCATGTGCAATTATCTGATTATTACCATTCAGAATGAACTTGCTAAATTTTTAGAGGGACTGCCCAAAAGTTATGTGGGTAATTCCTATGTGACTCTTCACAATCTGGCTTCTCTTGATGAAATTCGAGATTGGATGTGCGAAATTCTCTGTGGCTTTGCCAATGAACTTTTAGTTAACCGCGCGACCAAAAGCGATCCACTCATCGAAAAAGCCATTGCTTATATTAATGAAAACCTTTTGAAAAATCCCCATACAGAAGATGTCTCTAATTATCTGGGTTTGAGTAAAAGCTATTTCAGCACCTATTTTAAGAATAAAACCCAATTAAATTTCCGGGACTACACACTGGATTTAAAAATCAACTATGCTCAGGAGCAGTTAAAACATCCGGAGAGAACTCCAGGTGAAGTTTCTATTATGCTGGGATATGAGGATTATCGTTCCTTCAGCCGCGCTTTTAAAACACGTACAGGTTTAACTCCTTCAGATTACCAGAAACAGTATACAGGAGTGGAAAGGAGCTGACCATGAAACATTGGTTTTCCAATTTAAAATTCCGCTATAAGCTACTGATCGGCATGATCGCCATTACTACTCTGGCATTGCTGCTGATCATACAGTTGTCTTATTTTTACTTTTATAGGCGCAATACCAATGAAGTTATGAAAAAATCAGAACTGTCTGTTGAGATGGCAGGTGCTACCTTTACCAACCAATTCCAGACACTTTCCACAGCAACCAACCACCTTCTGGTACGCCCGCCATTTCCCGATATGATAGCTGATATTACAGGTGGAAATTTCAGTGGATATTCAAAATACTATTCGGAAGCTACTGACGAAACAGCCTCCTTCCTGCAGAATCACATTCAGTTAAATAATATGATTATCTGCGGGGAGGACGGTTTTTTATTCAGTCCTAATGCTCTGGGAATCAGCGGCAGCTTTGAAAAGCTTTTTACTGAAAACATTTGGGATTATCCTGGAATTACAGTATTTCCCACGCGTCACAATTCCCTGTTTAAGCAGGGAGGTGCCATCCCTATCTCCTATCCTGTTTTCTATAGTCCGGGAGACCGGAATCTAACTTACCGGGATGTGGAGGGTACCGCCAAAGCAAGGGTCATTATTCTTATGGATACAAGCCAAATCAGATCATATTTTCATCAGATGTCTAATAGCTATACTTACTGCATGTACCTTGCTGATGAAAATGGAGTGCCACTTGATATCATCAGGGACAATTATCCTGATGCATTTGATCCTCAGTTGGAAGCTTTGGTTGCTGACAAAGAAAATAAGGAGAATCTAAATGGAACACGTCTGGCTATTGAAGACGATGAACTTGTGGTCTCCACATCCTCTGTTCGTTTTTGCGGCTTAACAGTAGTTCACTTAAGCAAAAGGTCCTCTTTAACAGGCGATATTAAAGAGCTTCAGTCCTTCTTTCTTCTTATATGGCTGGCGTGTACTCTTATATCAGTTTTATTGGCACTTGGACTGTCCAATCTTCTGACACGGAATGTAAAGCTTCTTGGCAGTATTATTGGCAAAATCAATAACCGGACCTATACTGAAAAAGTAATCTTCCCTCATTCTGATGAAATCAGTGTGCTTGGCACCCAGTTAAACCAGATGTATGATACCATTCAGCTGCAGCTACAGCAGATCAAAGAGGAAGAGCAGAAAAAAGCGCAGGCAGAGATACAGATGATGTCTGAACAGATCAATCCTCATTTCCTCTATAATACTCTTGAATGTATTCATTTTCAGGTGCTGAACAATCATACTGATACTGCAGGCGGAATGCTGGAAAGTCTGGGACGGTATCTGCGGATTACCTTAAGTGTAGGGCAGACCTTTATCTCTGTGGAAAAGGAAGTGGAGCATGTGGCCTCTTATCTGAAAATTATGAACAGAAATTCCTCCAATGGAGTCCGTTTCTCCTATCATATTGATCCTGAGCTGAAAAGTCATAAGATCATCAAAGCCATTCTTCAGCCTCTGGCTGAAAATAGTATGAAACATGGATTCCAGGATACCATTCTGGATACTTGGCCTGTGCCGCCACAAATTACTATCTCTATTACAAGGGAGTCGGAAATGGATTCTGGAAAAGGTTCTAAGAATGTTCCAATGGAGCAGATTATTATTGAAGTTTCAGACAATGGGAAGGGAATTGATATTGAAAAAGCTACCAATATTATCCACGAGGATAATCAAGAAGGGAAGAAGCACTTCGGACTCCGTAATATTTATAGAAGGCTGAAGGCGTGTTATGGAGACAGGGCTGAAATCTCTTTTATCAGCATACCTTATCTGAAAAACAGTGTTATTATTACGATTCCTTATAATGTGATTGATAGTAAATAAGCGTTTCGACTGCTCATAGTCTGCAGCCATTTATCGCTAGTGTCCCGGTTGTGCAGGCGAAGGGTTTTTAACAAAACATCCGTCATGCGGTATTTTATCCTGTTGTCAGCGTCATGATAAGTCTCATACAAGAAGGAACGCTGATTGCCCCAGCGTTCCTTTATCTTTTAATCCAACAGCTTCTCACTAAAATGCACATTAAAAAAATGAATTATCGGCCCAAGTCCAAACGCCGAAACCAAAGTTCCAAGCCCAATAATCCCCCCAGCCATCCAACAAATCAGCGCACAGACTGCATCCGTTGCCATCCTGCACCAGAAGTAGGACCCATTTTTCAACCGCTCCGTCATAATCAGAGAAAGGCTATCATAAGGAGAAATCCCCACATTAGGAGTCTGATAAAGAGATACTCCAAAACTGCAGATAACAACTCCAATAAATACAGTAATCACCTGTCCTGTCAGTCCCGCAGGAGCACCTATCACTGCCAAAAACAGCTTATTAAAAAATGTAATAATATATCCCATCAGCATAGCATTCACCAAAGTACCTGCTCCAATAAGCTTTCTTCCGTATGCTGCTTCCACAACAAATAAAACCAAATTTACCATAATTACAAATGGAGCATAGGTAATCTGGAGCATATCAGACAAAGCCATAACCATTCCGCTGAAGGGATCATTTCCCAGTCCTGACAGCTTAAATATACTGACTCCCATACCAATAAATACATTTCCAATCAGCATCATCACCAACCGTTTTATGCCCACCTTTTTAAAATATCCAGCTATCATAGCCAACTTGATCCTCTTATCTTTCATGTCTATTTGACTGAATTGAACAAAATTGCGTCACTCAGTCAATACTTATGGGGTTTCAATCTTTTGATTTATAGTAAAAAATGACAAATTCATAACACCAATATCAAGAATTCTACAGCTACAATAATAATCCCTATCCAAGAAAACAGCGCATTTCGCTTAACAATTGCAATGATACCAAAAATGACCGCTAAAATGTTAGCGATAAGACCTATTACCAATGCAGCCACTAACAGAATCAGAAACAATGGCCAGAGTGCTCCGCTGACGTCACCAAAAAAACCTCCACCTGCAACGATCACCAAAAAAACAAATATCAACAGCAAAATGATGATAGGAGCCATTGCCAGAATAAAACTCGTTATAGCAAAAAAGTTTGGTTTACGATGTTTTTTTGTACCTAAATCATTTGGTTCCATATAGCCTCCTCCTGCATGACCGCAATGTTATCAAAACTATGACGAACCAGAAGATTTTTTAGTATTAAAGCAAAATTCAATAAATCCTTTTTTACTGTCATTAACTGCAACAGTCTCAAGCCCTGCCTCTTTTTCAAATCCCTTTTTATGTAAGTTAAAACAGTCAGTGGAACAGGACTGGTTTTCAATGCAGAAGAAATCAGTCTCTGGTGTAAATACCACCACATGGGTAAATTCATCAGATGCTTTTAACTCAACATGCATATCCTCATAATAGATATTCTCTTTTTTCCCCACTTCCCTGTCTGTATACACATGATCCAGATTCAGATCAGCCACAGATTTTGGTGTTTCCAGATCAAACTCCGTTCCTTCCACAGCAAGAAGTCTTCCGGTTGGAATCTTCTCTTCTGTCATTTCCATCACAGAATGAGCCGGAACTGTTATGGATACCTGCTGCTCCCTTTTTGAGAAAAATGGATGAATAGCAATTCCATAGGACAGAGGTTCATCACCTTCATTGATCACCTCATAACTCCATACTGCACTCTCCTCTCTCACCTCTACTGAAATCAGAAGCTTGCTTACATATGGAAAACGCGCAAAATCAGGCTGGTTCTCATCCCAGGTTAGGGTTCCTGTCAAACACACCTTATCAGATAACACCTGCATTTCTGTCACCTCATAAGGGAGATTTTTCACCAGTCCATGCATAGTTGCATCAAAGATCTTCTCTCCAATCTGTATCTTCCCATTAGCCGAACGATTAGGCGTAGGATAAAGTACTGGAATTCCATAAGTTGCCTTTCTCTCAAAACGCCCCTCATCCCAGGCTGTTACCAATTTCCCATCGTAAATCAACTGATAGATATTCATTCCATCTGCCGGATTTACACGTGCTGTCACTTTGCCGTGTTCCAGACAGTATACCTCTTTTCCATTCCAGATTTCTTTTTTTATCTGTGCCATAGTTTGTACCCCTTTTCTATGCTTTTCGTTCTGATTCAATCTGAATCATTATATCAAATATAAGGGGAAAAATATAGCTTTTTAAAATTGGGGTTCGACCCTTTGATACAAAGGGTCGAACCCCAATTTTAAAAATCCAAACAATAGTTCAGAAATTACGATATTATTACCTAAATCTTGGTATTTTCTGTCAATTTTTTTTGTTAATATATATTTATAAGAAAAGAAATGGAGGGATTTGTTATGAAGAAAAGAATGGCACTATTATTAGCATGTTCTATGGTACTCGGTTTAACAGCCTGTGGAAGCGGTGGAAAAACAGAAACCAAAGCACCTGAGACACAAGCTGCTACAACAGCAGCACAGACAGAGGCTGCTAAGGATGAAGCCCCAGCAGCAACAGAAGCTCAGGAAGCAGGCGGTATGGATGCTATCATTGAGGCTGCTAAGGCTGAGGGAGAATTAACAGTTTATGGTTCCTGTGAAGAGGAATATTTATCAGCAGCCTGCCAGAACTTTGAAAAGCTCTATGGCATTAAAACCAAATATCAGAGATTGTCCACTTCTGAAGTTTATACCAAGATTTCAGAAGAGGCAGGAAGACCTTCTGCTGACGTATGGTTTGGCGGAACCACAGACCCTTATAATGAAGCAGTTGCTGACGGACTGTTAGAACAGTATGATGCAATCAATGCAGTTAACCTGATTAAGGACGAGTACAAAGACCCTACCAACTGCTGGTATGGTATTTATAAGGGAATTCTTGGATTTATGGTTAATACAGAGGAACTGGAACGTTTAGGACTGGAAGCTCCTAAAACATGGGATGACTTAACAAAACCGGAATATAAAGATTTGATCATGCTTTCCAACCCTAATACTGCCGGTACTGCTAAGCTGGTTATCAATACTATGATTCAGATGAAGGGTCATGATGAGGCAATGGCATATTTTAAAGAACTGGATGCTAACATTTCCCAGTACACCAAATCAGGCTCCGGTCCTTCCAAGATGGTTGGTCCTGGCGAATGTGTCATCGGTGTGGGCTTCCTTCATGATGGAATCTACCAGATTTTACAGGGATATGACAATATTGAGCTGATCGTTCCTGAAGATGGAACTTCCTTCGAAGTTGGCGCAACAGCTATTTTTAAGGGTGCAACACATCCTAATGCAGCTAAATTATGGATTGAATACGCCTTATCACCTGACTGTGTAGACCATGCAAAAGAAAATGGCTCCTACCAGTTCCTGGTTCTTAAGAATGCTACTCAGCCTGAAGAAGCAGCACAGTTCGGTCTGGATATGAACAACACCATTGATTATGATTTTGAAGATGCAAAGAACAATATTGCACAGTATGTAGAAGACTTCTTTAACGCTTTAGGAGGTACTGCAGACGATCGTTTCAAGACTGAATAATCCAATCAAATGAATCAAAGGGGGTGTTGCAAAACACAGCAATAGCTGTTCCTTTTGCAGCATCTCCTTTTCCTTAAATAATACTCAATACTCAAAAAGAAAGGAGGCTTTCCCATGGCCAGAAGTCAAAGCGCTTCTTTAGAGCGCAGAAAATTTTTCTCTGACCCGATGCTGATCAGTATGATCGCAGTTCTGCTGGTCTTCCTGGCACTATTTATCCTGTACCCCCTTCTGATGCTGCTGGTTGACAGCTTCTATGCAGATGGCAGAATCACAATGGATGTATTTAAAAGGGTTCTCAGTCTGGAGCGTTTCCGAACCGCTTTTACAAATACTCTTACACTGGGCTTTATTACAGGGTTTGCTTCCACAATCATCGGACTTTTATTTGCCTATGTGGAAGTTTATGTAAAGCTTAAAACTAAGCTGTTAGAAAAGCTGTTTGGACTGGTTTCCATGCTGCCTGTTGTTTCACCGCCCTTTGTACTTTCCCTGTCTATGATTATGCTCTTTGGGCGAAGCGGAATCATTACCCGCTCCCTGCTTAAGATTTATGACTCCAATGTATATGGCTTAAAGGGGATTGCAATTGTTCAGACTCTTACATTTTTCCCTGTTTGTTACTTAATGTTAAAGGGACTGCTGAAGAATATTGACCCCTCTCTGGAGGAAGCAACTAGGGATATGGGCGCTTCCAGATGGAAGGTGTTCACAAGCGTTACCTTTCCGCTTCTGCTTCCTGGACTGGGAAATGCATTTTTAGTTACATTTATTGAATCAGTGGCTGACTTTGCCAATCCTATGCTGATCGGCGGTTCTTACGATACTCTGGCAACTACTATTTACCTGCAGGTAACAGGTGCTTATGACTCTACAGGTGCTGCTGCCATGTCAGTGGTTCTTTTGTCACTGACTGTAGTGCTGTTCCTGATTCAGAAATACTATCTGGAGAAAAAGACAGCTGCTACTCTAACAGGAAAAGCCTCCAGAATGCGTATGCTGATTGAGGATAAAAGTGTGACTGTTCCCCTTACCCTCTTCTGCGGATTTATTGCTGCTTTTGTACTTTTAATGTATATTATGGTTCCCTTTGGAGCGCTTTTTACCCTTTGGGGCAGAGATTACAGCTTAAGCTTAAAATGGTTTCAGTATATGTTTAAAACCAGTGGATTAAAGGCATTTAAGGACTCTTTCGTGCTTTCTCTCATAGCAGCTCCTTTAACTGCATTTTTATCCATGGTAATCTCCTATTTAGTTGTAAAGAAGAAATTCCGTTCCAAAGGATTTATCGAATTTGTTTCCATGCTTGCTATGGCTGTGCCTGGTACAGTTCTTGGTATCGGTTATATCAGAGGGTATGCCAATGGTATCTTCCGTACAGGGTTTATGAGCGGACTGTATGGCACAGGGCTGATTTTAATTATTGTATTTATTGTCCGAAGTCTTCCAACAGGTACAAGAAGCGGAATCTCTGCTTTGCGCCAGATTGATCCTTCCATTGAAGAATCAGCCTTTGATATGGGAGCTAACTCAGCCAGGGTGTTTATGACTGTGACTCTGCCACTGATTAAGGATTCATTTTTCAGCGGTCTGGTCACTGCATTTGTAAGAAGTATTACTGCTATTTCGGCAATTATTCTTCTGGTAACACCTGATTTTCTGCTGATTACCTGTCAGATCAATGAACAGGCTGAAAAAGGAAATTACGGAGTTGCCTGTGCCTATGCCACAGTTCTGATTATGATTACATACGGTGCAGTTCTGATTATGAATACTCTGATGAAATTCTTTGGAACCAGCAGAAAGATTAAGGAGGAAATCTAATGGAAAAACAGAAAAAAGGCGTCCGCCTGGAACATGTTTCCAAAATATATACGGATCCTAAAACTAATAAGGAATTTTATGCAGTAGAGGACACTTCCCTGGATATTGAACCGGGCAGCTTTGTGACTTTACTGGGTCCCTCTGGCTGTGGGAAAACCACCACTCTGCGTATGATTGCAGGCTTTGAAAGCCCTGATGAGGGAGATATCTACTTAGGAGATGAGGCAATTAACAGTCTCACTCCCAACAAGCGCGATACAGCTATGGTATTCCAGAGCTACGCACTGCTTCCCCACTATAATGTATTTGACAATGTGGCTTATGGTCTTAAGATTCGCAAGCTCTCCAAAGAGGAAATTCATAAAAAGGTCATGGACATCTTAAAGCTTGTGGAAATGGAGGGAATGGAATCCCGTATGACCAATCAGCTATCCGGCGGACAGCAGCAGCGTGTTGCTCTTGCCAGAGCCCTTGTGATTGAACCAAGCGTTCTGCTTTTTGATGAGCCTTTAAGTAACTTAGATGCAAAGCTTCGTGTGACTATGAGAACAGAGATCAGAAAGATTCAGCAAAAGGTGGGAATTACTGCTATTTACGTAACACATGATCAGTCAGAGGCCATGAGCATTTCTGATAAGATCATCATTATGAGCAAGGGAAAGGTGGAGCAGATCGGAACTCCAAGAGAGATTTACTATCACCCTTCTTCAAGATTTGTGGCTGATTTCATTGGTGAGGCTAATTTCCTTGATGCAAAGGTTGAATCAGTCCATGGGGAAAAAGCTGTTATTAATATTATTGGGTCAACTCTTGAGGTTAATAACTTTGCCAATGCCAAGCCTGGTGATACAGCTTCTCTTGTGATTCGTCCGGAAGGCGCTTCCCTTGCAGAACAGGGAGTTCTTGAAACCACAGTGACTCTCTCCACCTTTATGGGTTCCCACCAGTATTATGAGGCAAAGGTTGGGGATATGGAGATTCAGATTACAGATTACCACCCTGTAAATAAGCGGATTTATGAAGTTGGGGAAAAAGCATACCTGGATTTTGACCCTAAAGGTGTTTACATTCTGTAAGTCTGTTGATAAAATGTAAAAAAATGGATGGGGACTTGATGATATGAAAAAAAGATGGAATTGCGGAATCACTGCACTGTTTTTCACACTCTGCCTGACAGCCTGTTCCGGCAGCCCAGGGGATACTGCCGCCAAAAACAGAAGTCCGGGAGAGCTGGTGATCTACTGTCCTCATCCATTGGAATTTATTAACCCTATTGTTTCTGAATTTGAAATGAGAACCGGAATAGAAGTTACTGTCTACAACAGCGGTACTGTAGAGCTTCTGGATATGGTTGAGAATAAAGAAGAGCCACTCTGTGATGTTTTCTGGGGCGGCTCTCTTTCTACTACAAGCTCCAGAAATCAACTGTTTGAACCTTATATCTCAGAAAATGAACCTATGATTCATGAGGAATTCCGCAATACAGAAGGGAATATGACCCGTTTTACCGATCTTCCCAGTGTTCTTATGGTCAATAAGAACCTGACCGGGGACCTGGTAATTGAAGGTTATGAGGATTTGCTTCAGCCTGAGCTGAAAGGCAAAATCGCCATGTGCAGCCCCTCCACCTCCTCTTCTGCCAATGAGCATTTAATCAATATGCTCTATGCCATGGGGAAAGGCGATCCGGAGAATGGCTGGGCTTATGTAGAGGAATTCTGTCTCCAGTTAAATGGCAGGCTTTTAAGCAGCTCCTCTGAAGTCTATCATGGTGTGGCTGACGGACGTTTTGCAGTGGGACTAACCTTTGAAGAAGGAGCCTCCCATTTTGTGGATGACGATGGTCCTGTGGAACTTGTATATATGAAGGAAGGCGTAATTTCTAAGGCCGATTCTGTCTGCATTATAAAAGGTACGGAGAATTTAAAAAAAGCCAAGGAGTTTGTTAATTTCGTAACAGGCAAAGATGCTCAGGAAATCATAACAAGCAGCCTTGGAAGGCGTTCTGTGCGGATGGATGTTGAGGAACCTGCTTATTTTCCATCAAAAAGCAGTATTCATCTGATTTCAGATGATTTGGATTTGGTAAATGATAAAAAAGAGGAATGGATTCTCAAATTTGATCAGATTTATCGCAGCACTCTCCAGGAACATGGAGGTGAAGGTTCATGAAAAAAGAAAAATACTTCCTTGATGAACTGAGAAAGCTTTTTATCGGATATGCCATTATCCCGGTTGTTGTCTTCACCATTGCCTGCGGTCTTGTTTTTATGGCTGTTATGGTATACGGCAAATACAGCATGAACAAAAAAAGCAACCAGTATGTTGCCTCGGAAATAGATTATATTCTTACAGAATATATAGAAGAGCTGGATTATTTAAGCGAAGATCCATCTCTTTTTTCCAATGACTATAATTCAGAGTGGAGGACTTCCCTATATGAAAGCATCTATGGAGTGTCCAATAACCTGGGCTGTAAAATACATTTTTACATACTGGATACCAATCGAAACTGTCTCTTAAGCAGCTCTGATGAGATACCTTCTTATCTTAATATTCCTTCCCACACAGACTGGGGAATCTATCATTCCATGAACAGTGAACCAGGTGAGACCAAAGTTCAGCTGATGAATTCCTGGAAAAGCTCTGAGCGCGCTCTGGCAATGGGAAAAGCAGTTGTTAAGGATGACAGCATCATCGGCTATCTCATATTTTCCCTTGACAGCGATCAGCTTCGTTTTCTATTAGAAAAAGCGGATACTCAAACTATTATCGCTGATCGGTTCGGCTGGATTTTATTAAGCAATAATGCTATATTTATGAATGAAAGCAATCAAGTGAAAGAGGAACTGAAGAATTCCGGCAAATACATCTCTTATTTAAATAATATGTATCTTGTATCCAACCAAACTACCTATCATAATGCTTTAAACATTTATACAATTTCCGATATTCAAAACATTGTGGTCTCCATTGCTGTCAGCAGTGCTCTGGTGATCACTACCTTAATCGGAATGACAGCCTGGGTATTAATCAGCTCCCGAAAAGCAACGGAAAAGAAAACCAGTGATTTTTATAAGATTCTGGATGTGATGGAACGTGCCCAGCAGGGTGAGTTTAACAATATTGTCATTGAAAGCGACAATGAGTTCCGGATCATTGCAGATACCTACAATCAGACCATTAACAGTTTGCGAAAACAGATGGAAAATAATCAGAAAATGGCAGAGCTTGTGGCAGCATCTCAGAATAAGCAGCTGCAATCCCAGTTCAACCCTCATTTTCTGTTTAATACACTGGAAAATATCCGGTATATGTGTAAAATTGAGCCTTCCATTGCAGAACGGATGATGTACTCTCTCTCCAACCTGCTGCGCTACAGTCTGGCAGGCAATCAGACAGAGGTCTCTCTCAAAGAGGATTTGGCTCATCTGGAAAACTATATTAACATCCTGAAATACCGTTATAACCGAAGATTTTCCTGTGAAATAGATATAGCACCGGAAGTTATGGAATGTAAAATTCCAAAACTGGTTCTCCAGCCTATGATTGAAAATTCCGTGAAATACGGATTTGGCAATCAGGACACTCTTCATGTAGAGTTAAAGGCATATATCCATGAGGATAAGCTGATTATGATCTGCAGAGATGACGGAGTGGGGATGACTCCCAGTCTTCTCAGTGAATTAACCGCTCTCCTGGAACAGGAGGAAAACACAAGCCGCCATTCCGGCATTTATAATATTCACCGAAGAATCCAGCTTCTCTACGGACGCCCTTATGGAGTGGAGATCCGCAGTATGGAAGGTCACGGAACCACTCTGGTTGTGACCCTTCCCCCACATAGGAGGGATCAAAATGTTACGGATATTAATAGTTGAAGATGAAGATATTATTAGAAAAGGTCTGGTGTACACCACAGACTGGCTCAGTATGGACTGTGTTGTCATTGCAGAAGCAGCCAATGGAAAAGAAGGATATGAAAAGATTCTGGAGCTGAAGCCTGATGTGGTCATAGCCGATATCTGCATGCCATTTATGGACGGAATCGACATGATTAAAAAAGCCTCAGAAACAGTGAAATTCAAAAGCATTCTTCTTACCAGCTATGCAGATTTTGAATATGCCAAACGTGCCATTGATGCCAGAGTTTCTGAATATCTTCTAAAACCAATTGATGAGGAACAGCTGGCCTCTATTTTGAAACGTCTGGAATCAGAGATAGCAAGCAGCCGTCAGGTGGACCTTGTGATGGATTTGGTTATGGAGCAGGGAGAGGTTGACGGCGAAACAATCAATCTGGAATATTACATGAAGCTGGATCTCTCTGAAAACCAGTACATTTCCAGAGCAATTGAAGAAATCCGCCTCCATTATGCAGACAAGATCAGCATTGAATCCATTTCCGATGATTTAGGTGTCAGCGCCAGCTATTTAAGCCGCAAATTCAAAGAAGTTACAGGTCAGACCTTTTTAGACTTCCTGAATAAATACCGGGTACAGCAGGCAATTGTTCTGTTAAATACCAGACAATACCGGATCAGCGAAATCTCTGATGCTACTGGATTTACGGACTATAAGCATTTTTGCTCTGTGTTTAAAAAGTATACCTCTAAGTCGCCTACCAAATTTGTTAAAGAAGTTGGAATTATTTGAATTGTTCCAACTTTTAAAATTGGGGTTCGACCCTTTGATACAAAGGGTCGAACCCCAGTTTTAAATAATCGTAAACTATGTCAGAAAACCGTAAGTTCTCCCTATGTTCCGTTTATGCTAATATATAGATAGGACATGGCAAACGGAGGTTTTTGTTTTTATGAAGAAATATACCATTGGCGAAGTATCGAAACGCCTGGGATTAAGTCGGGATACTCTTCGCTTTTACGAAAAAAAAGGAATCATCACTCCGGAAAAAAAGGAGAATGGTTACCGACAATATACTTATGAAGATACCAGAAAGCTTCTTGATATTATGTTTTTTAGGAGGCTTAATTTTAGCATTGATGACATTGACAGAATTCTGCATCGGAGTTCATATCACTCCTACTGTTCCATGATTCAGGAAAAAATTGAAGAAGAACAGCGGATCATCGCTCATCACCGCCGCACTCTCATTCATTTACAACATGTGGAGCAGCTTTATAAAAATATAGAGCTTTATTTAAATAAATATGACATCAGACCTTTGAGACGATATTACAAAATGGATGAAAGCAATCTCATTGACAAACTGGAGGTCTTTGATCTATGCTATATCTATCAGGAATATTTGATAGGAAATAATACTCTGGAACAAATCGATGAGTATCTTCTTTTCTCTTCAGAGACTGCTTCTATTATGAATATTGAAGAGGAATTAAAGGAGCATCTGTTCATTCAGCAGAATCGATGTTTTTACACAGTAATCGCTTCTTCCAGCCATATTGCTACTGATCAGGAGGTTCTTAATGTTGCCAACTGGGCTGTTTCAGAAGGATATGAACTGCTGGGAACTGCTTACAGCGGCTTTCTGTTAAACTGTGCTGTGGACGATATACATAATACCCGACAATATGATGATGATAAAACTACACCGGTTTATTATATTGAGCTCTATCTTCCTATCAAAGAAGCTTAGATTTCAAAGCAAACTATACCAGGAGGAGCATTTATGAGTAACATTAACAGTGTCATGAAGGAATTTAAAGAGTTTATTCTCAAGGGCAATATTATTGATATGGCAGTTGGTGTGATTATCGGTGGGGCTTTCAGCAAGATTGTGACTTCACTGGTCAATGATATTTTAATGCCGGTACTTGGAGCATTTACCGGTGGGGTTAATTTTAACACTTTAAAATATGTGATCAACCCTGAGGTCTGGGAAAATGGGGTAAAGATCAAAGAAGAAGCCGCCATTTACTACGGAAGCTTTCTTCAAAATATCCTTGATTTTCTCATTATTGGTATCTGCATGTTTTTTATGATAAAGGCTGTGGCAATGCTGAGTTCTAAGCTTCGCCGCAAGGAAGAAGCTGATCAGGAAGCTCCTGCACCTACGGGGCCTTCCACTGAAGAGCTGCTATCAGAAATCAGAGATTTATTAAAAGAAAAATAGAATTATAGAGAGGGAAATATGAACGAAAAATTAACAGAGGGGAAAATCAGCACTGTGCTCCTTCGATTTTCAAGCTCTATGATTTTGGGAAATTTATTGCAGCAGGTTTACAATGTTGCGGACACACTGATTGTAGGACGTTATATTGGCAAAGAAGCCCTTGCTTCTGTAGGCGCTTCTTATACACTGATGATATTTTTAACTTCTATATTAATAGGGCTTTGTATGGGCAGCGGAATCTTATTTTCAATGCTGTATGGAAAAAAGGAAATTGCACAGCTGAAAAACAGTATTTTTGTATCTTTTGTTTTTATCAGCATCATCACTCTGCTGATTATAGGAATTGCCTTTGGCTTTATCCACCCTATTATGAGACTTTTAAATATTCCAGATAATTTGTATGAAATGACTTATGAATATTTATATGTTATTTTCTTTGGAATCGGATTTACATTTTTATATAATTATTTTGCAGCATTTCTCCGTGGTCTGGGGAATTCATTTATTCCACTGGTTTTTTTAGGAATTGCTGCTCTGCTGAATATAGTTCTGGATTTGATTTTTGTTGTGCCTTTTCAGTGGGGAGTAATGGGTGCTGCTCTGGCAACCGTAATTGCACAGGCAGTCTCTGCTGTTTTGCTGATTCTCTACTGTGTCAGGAAAGTGCCGCTTATGAGAATCGGTAAAAAGGACATGCATTTTAAAGGAAGAATGCTTTCCCAAATTGCACAGTATTCCCTGCTCACCTGCATTCAGCAGTCCATCATGAACTTTGGTATCTTAATGGTTCAGGGACTGATTAACAGCTTTGGGGTGATTGCAATGGCTGCTTATGCTGCAGCAGTGAAAATTGATTCTTTTGCTTATATGCCTGTCCAGGACTTTGGAAACGCATTTTCCACCTTTATTGCACAGAACTATGGAGCCGGTAAAAAAGATCGGATTCAAAAGGGAATTTCCACTGCAGTCAAAATCTCTGTGCTATTTTGTATGATAAGTTCACTGGTGGTAGTTCTTTTTGCAAAACCGCTTATGACGATTTTTATTGATCCTATTGAAACTGAAATCATTGTTGAAGGTGTGAAATATCTGCGAATTGAGGGAATCTGTTACATAGGAATTGGATTGCTTTTCCTGCTCTACGGACTATACCGGGGTATTGGAAAACCGGGAATCTCTGTGGTGCTTACCATTATCTCCCTTGGAACCAGAGTAGCACTTGCCTACCTTCTTTCTCCTATACCTTCCCTTGGTCTTGTGGGAATCTGGATTGCTATACCTATTGGATGGGTATTGGCGGATATTACAGGAATACTATACTATTTCCTGAGGTTGAAAAAACAGCTTAAATAACAAATTATAGGGTCTGTTGTAGTTGAGACATCATTACAACAGACCCTTTGATTTATCTTTGATTTATGAAACCATATTCATCTCAGCCACCAATACACCGCAGCTATCTAAAGTCAGCTGATCTCCGGCGGAATTCACAGAAGCTAAAACTTTCTCTCCAATCTTTTCATTGTTTGTCAATAGAACCTGTTTAACAGTCAATTCCAGATTCAGTTTTCTCTCCTTCTCTCCAAAATTAGCAGCAATCAGAATACATTTTCCATCTTCCTCTTTGCGGTAATAAGCAAAAATCCCTTCTTCCTGCTGGAAAACAGGTATAAACTCTCCATATGTAAATATCTCCTGATACATCTCAGATTTTCTTAAGGCAATAAGATCTTTGTAAAAATGAAAAACAGAGTCCTCATCCTGCTGCTGAGCTTCCACATTGATTTCTTTATAATTAGGATTAACCTTCAGCCAGGGAGTACCTTGTGAAAATCCTCCATGGTTTGAATCATTCCACTGCATAGGAGTTCTGGCATTATCTCTGCTGTAATTAAAACATACCTTCAGCGACTCTTCTTCCGTATAACCTGCTTCCAGGGCGATTTCATATTGATCCTTGGTGTTAATATCATCATACTCCTCAATACTGTCCATAGGGCAATTTCTCATACCAATCTCCTGCCCCTGATAGAGAAATGGAAGACCACGCAAGAGTACGCTTACTGTACCCAGCATTTTAATACCGGAGGGACAGACAGCATGCTCTGGCAGATAAGTGGAGGCCCCTCTGGGTTCATCATGATTTTCAATAATATTTGCCAGAAATCCTGCCTTCTGAACACTTAGCTGAGATTCGATCACTGTTTGTTTCCACAAGTTAAAATCCATAGGTTTTGCATCATACCAGCCATGTTCTCCTTTTGTAAGAAGGTGGGCAGAAAAATCAAACATGGTGGAAAAATGGCCTTTGTCACCTATAAATTCCCGCAATTCATCTTCCTTCATATTGAAAACCTCAGCAACCGTAAATGCATCATATGGATCAAAGGCTTTATCTTTCAGTTCCTCTAAAAGCTCTCCAATCCCTTCCACCTCGTCTACCATACGGGTACAGGATGCCAGCCCATCTGGGCCATCCGGCTCAAAATCAGGGAAGTTTAAGTCCTTTTTAATATTGATTATGGCATCAACCCGAAATCCTGCCACACCTTTTTCCAGCCACCAGCGAATCATAGTAAACAGCTCTTCCTTCATCTTCTGGTTATTCCAGTTTAAATCAGGCTGTTCCTTTGCAAACATATGAAGATAGTAAAGATCAGTACCTTCCACAGGTTCCCAGGTGCTGCCTCCAAAATAAGAGCGGTAATTGCTGGGCGGCTCACCATTTTTCCCTTTTACAAAGTAAAAATAGTCCCCATATTCTCCTTCCGGATCTTCTAATGCTTTCTGAAACCATTGATGCTTATCTGAACAATGATTGATAACCAGGTCCATAACAATGGAAATGTCCCGTTTCTTCGCTTCAGCCAGAAGCTCATCAAAATCCTCCATAGTTCCAAACTCCGGAGCAATCCTGTAATAATCAGAAATATCATACCCCTGATCCACAAAAGGCGACTGGTAGATAGGGGATATCCAGACTATATCAATTCCCAAATCCTTTAAATAATCCAGTTTTTCAATAATTCCCCTGATGTCCCCTATTCCATCCCCATTGGTATCATGAAAGCTTTTGGGGTAAATCTGATAGGCAACCTTATTATGCCACCATTTTTTCTCCATCTGTAACATTTGTAACCCTCCTGTTTTAATTTTGTTCTATTATAAATATTTGCTCTATATCTTTGTTCGCTATAGGTTCGCTATAGGTTCGCTATAGGTTCGTTATAATAATATTATAATGCTGTACTTTCTTATTTTCTTGCATTATAATTGCTATATATAACACAATAATGCTATGGAATACAGTTGAAATAATTTTTTATGGAGATTAACTATGAAAGATATGACAGATAGAAATCCTGCCCAGAAGGAAGGGGTGCAGCACGGTGCCTATCTATTTCCTTTTCAGCAATATGATACCATTCTTGATCAGCTTCACCCCGATGTGCCTGCTCACTGGCATGAGGAAGCGGAATTTACGCTGATTGAAAAGGGAAGCTGCTGCTATTATATGAATTTGAAGGAGTATAAGGTTAAGGAAGGGGATCTTCTGTTTATTCCGCCCTTGACCTTACACTCTGCTATACCTGATAATATTTCTGGTAAGCAGCAGTCTGTCTTTATGGAGTCAGACACCTTTGTTTTCCACCTAAACCTTCTGGGGATTAACACCACTGATATCTGCTCCATCCGTTATCTAGTGCCCATTCAGAACCAGGAGCTGATTATGCCTGTTGTAATCGGCCCTGCCCATATTGCTTATGAGGAGGCTTTGGCTGTTTTTAATGAATTACAGGAAGTTCAGGAGAAGAAAACTCTGGGATATGAATTGCTTGTGAAATCCCTGCTTTACAGGCTCCTTGTTCTTCTGCTGCAGCATCAGCCGGAGGGCACTCTTTCTGCTCCTGATCTGCCAGAGGGGATTGAGACAATCCGTACCGTTTTAAGCTATATTGAGGAGCACTATCCTGAACCTATTACCATAGAACAGCTAAGTCAGCTCTGTCATTTCAGCAAATATCATTTTATGCGTTTTTTCAAGCATCATATCGGCATGACCTGTGTGGAATATATCAATCATTACAGACTGGAAAAAGCTGTGGAACTATTAGAACAGGGAACTTCTTCTATTTTAGAGATTTCACTTTCAGTCGGATATCGAAATTTGTCGTATTTTCACCGGGCTTTTTTGAAGAAATATGGGATAACTCCGAAAAAATTTGTATTTTTACACCATCAAAACACCTCTTTTTCATAAAAACCATTGAATAATCCAGAGTTTTCTCTTATAATAGGTACGCAAAGGCTCTTATTGCTTCCGAACCTCTGCAAATGATAAGTTGAAGGAGATACTAATATGGAAGAACGTTTAGTAGGAACGATTTCAAGAGGCGTACGTGCCCCCATAATTCGGGAAGGTGATGATCTGGCTCAGATCGTTGTTGACTCAGTCTTAGATGCAGCTAAAAGCAGCCATTATGGCTTTGAAATTGAGGATAGGGACATTATTGCGGTTACAGAGGCTGTTGTTGCTAGAGCACAGGGCAACTATGCCAGTGTTGACAATATTGCAGCTGATGTGAAAGAGAAGTTTGGTGATGCAACTGTGGGTGTTATTTTCCCCATTTTAAGCAGAAACCGTTTCTCCATTTGCTTAAAGGGCATTGCAAAAGGTGTTAAAAAAATCGTACTTATGCTGTCTTATCCTTCTGACGAAGTAGGCAACCACTTAATTGATGAAGATTTAATGGATGAAAAAGGTGTAAATCCATGGAGCGATGTGCTCAGTGAGGAAAGATACAGAGAGCTCTTTGGCTATACAAAACATCCCTTTACAGGTGTTGACTATATTGAATATTACAAAGAAGTGATTCATGAGCAGGGCGCAGAGGTGGAGGTAGTTCTCGCCAATGACTGCCGCACTATTTTAAAATATACAGATCAGGTAATCTGCTGTGATATTCACACAAGAGAAAGAAATAAACGCAAACTGATAAATGCAGGTGCAAAGAAGGTTTATAGTCTGGATGATATTTTAACTGCATCCATTGATGGCAGCGGTTATAATGAGACTTATGGTCTTTTAGGTTCCAACAAAGCCACGGAAGACACTGTTAAGCTGTTTCCAAGAGACTGTCAGCCATTTGTGGACCGTGTACAGAAGATGATGCTTGATCAGACGGGCAAACACGTTGAGGTTATGGTATATGGTGACGGCGCTTTCAAAGACCCGGTTGGCAAGATTTGGGAACTGGCAGATCCGGTGGTTTCCCCGGCTTATACAGAGGGACTGGAAGGACAGCCTAATGAGCTGAAGTTAAAATACTTAGCTGATAATGATTTTGCTGATTTAAGCGGCGAAGCACTGAAAAAGGCTATTTCCGAGAGAATCCGTACAAAAGATTCCAATCTGGTTGGTGATATGGCTTCTCAGGGAACAACTCCAAGAAGACTGACTGACTTAATTGGTTCTCTCTCTGATTTAACTTCAGGTTCCGGTGATAAGGGAACTCCGATTATCTTTATTCAGGGATATTTTGATAATTATACGAAATAAAAAAAGGAACGCAGAAGGCAATTTTGAACCTTCTGTGTTCCTTTTATTTATTACTGTTAATTCCCACCACAGATATATTCTTCTAAAAGAAAGGATGCAAACCGAAATCCACCGGATAAGTTCTTAGCCTTAAATCCATGCTGCACCAGTATTCTGCAGGCAATATAGCTGCGAAGTCCGGTATGGCAATTGACATACAGAGTTTTATTTTTATCCAAACGGTGAAGATTATCTCTTAGTTCATCTAAAGGGATATGAATAGTATTTTTAAAATGTCCTGCATCATATTCCATTGGAGTACGCACATCTAAAAATTGTACATTATCATCTTCATATAGCGAAGGAATCTCTTTCCAGTGATATTGCTCAACTGTTCCGTTCAGAACATTCTCAATCACATATCCTGCCATATTAACCGGGTCCTTTGCTGAGCCATAGGGCGGTGCATAGGCAAGATCAAGGTCTGTCAAATCCCCAGCTGTCATTCCTGCTCTGATGGCAGTTGCAAGAACATCAATTCTCTTATCCACTCCGTCAAATCCTGTGATCTGTGCTCCTAATATGGTTCCTTTTTCCTTATGGAATAAAATCTTCATTGTCATATTAACAGCGCCTGGATAATAGGTTGCATGATTGGCCGGATAGATCACTACTTTATCATATGGAATGTTCGTTTGTTCGGCAGCAGCTTCTGTTAATCCGGTTGATGCTGCAGTCATATCAAACAGCTTAATAATGCTGGAGGCCTGTGCACCGCCATAGGGTGTCTGGCGACCTGCAATATGATTTGCGGCAATACGTCCCTGTTTATTGGCAGGACCTGCCAAAGCAACATTAACACGGGCCTTATCAATATTTCTATATGTTTCCACCGCGTCCCCAACTCCATAGACATCAGGATCATTGGTCTGCATAAATTCATTTACAATAATGGCACCTTTATTATTAAGCTTAATACCACAATCACCAGCTATTTTGCTCTCCGGTTTAACTCCAATTGCCATAACAATCAAGTCAGCTGACAGGGATGTATTATCATTGAGAATTATCTCAACCTTTGTTTCATTGGGAATAAAGCCTGTTACAGCAGTATTAAGCCTTAGCTTCAGACCCTTTTCCCTTAAATAACAATGCAGCTCAGCAGCCATATCATAATCTATCTGCGGAAGAATCTGCGGGTCTAACTGAATCATGGTGGTATCAATTCCAGTTTCCATGAAGTTTTCAGCAACCTCCAGCCCAATAAATCCACCACCGATAACTACTGCATTTCTCACATTCTTCTTAACTGCCTCATAAATCCTAAATGTGTCCTCCACTGTTTTCAGAGTCATAATTCTTGGATCATCAATGCCTGGAAATGGTGGTCTTATAGCAGCTGCCCCCATGGAAAGCACCAATTTATCATAGCTTTCTTCATAAATACTGTCAGACTCTATCTGATGAATCTTAACACATTTATTATTACGGTCTATCTCAATCACTTCTTCTTTTACCCGCACATCAATATTAAAACGATCTTTAAAGCTCTCCGGTGTTTGGAGAATGAGACTTTCTTTTTCCTCTATGGTACCGCTTAAATAGTATGGTAAACCACAATTTGCATAAGAAATATAACCAGAACGCTCAATAATGACTATTTCAGCATTTTCATCTAAACGTCTTAGGCGTGCTGCTGCACTTGCACCGCCTGCGACTCCACCGATTATTACAATCTTCATGATCTTACCTCCATTTTCTTTTGTTATTTTAAAAAATATCTTCTATTTATTATCATACCATAAAATGCAGTTTCATTTCAGAGATTTTATTTATCAATAAAAACCATTTGTAAAACAGAGCATTTTCGGATATGATAACCCTACACTATAACACCAGACTTTAATCCTTATGTTATCCTTATATTGAGGAGGTTACGCCTTATGAAAAAATACTATACAACATCAGAAGTGGCAAATTTAACCGGAATTCATCCTAATACAGTCCGCCTCTATGAAAAACTTCAATTGATTCCACCTGCCCAGCGTCTGCCTAATGGTTACCGCAGCTTTACACAGCTTCACATAACCCTTATCAACATGGCAAGAACTGCATTTCAAGTGGAGGTACTTCAAAATGGTCTTCGCAAACAGGCAGTTACCATTATTAAAACTGCTGCTGCCGGAGATTACAGCCATGCAATCCGTCTGACTTCTCAATACCTAAACCAGATTCAAACAGAGAAGGATCAGGCAGAGGAGGCCCTTACCATTGTAAATGAGCTTCTTGCTCATACGACAGTACATGTTCAAGAGAATAATACATCAGAAATAATATACACCAGAAAAGAAGCAGCCGACTATCTCAACATTACTATTGATACATTACGTAATTGGGAGTTAAATGGTTTATTTACAGCCAAACGGAAACAGAATGGGTACCGTATTTATACAGAGGAGGATATTCAGACTCTCAAAGTTATAAGATCTCTCCGATGTGCCAATTATTCCCTCTCTTCTATTCTTCGCATGCTTCATACTCTCTCCCGGAATCCCTCTGCAGATATCCGTATTGCTTTAGAGACCTCTGAAGAGGAAGATGATATTGTAACAGCCTGTGATCATCTCTTAACCTCTCTCAATCACGCGGAGGAGAATGCGAAAACAATTCTAACCATTCTCAAAAATTTACCTGAGGGGTTCGACC
>DHOR01000024.1:52718-103600 GCA_002409995.1 Hungatella sp. UBA5385
GGGTCGAACCCCTCAGGTAAAAATCCCTCCATTATAACACCAGACTTCCCTTCAATGCTATTCTCTTTAAGTAAACTAAAACAAGAAAATGGCAAGGAGGAAAAATCATGTCCCCAGCAATCGAAGTAATACATTTAACAAAGACTTACAAAACAAACCACAGTCCTGCTGTCGCTGATCTAAACCTGACAGTGGAAACTGGTGAAATCTTTGGGTTGCTTGGTCCTAACGGAGCAGGGAAATCCACAACTCTGGAATGTATACTGGGAACCCGGAAAGCTGACAGCGGAACTGTATCCGTTCTGGGTCTCAATCCAAAGTCTCAGAGAAGAAAACTCTATGAAGAGGTAGGCGTACAATTTCAGGAGGGGAGTTATCAGGATAGAATTACTGTCAAAGAAATCTGCGAAGAAACAGAATGTCTTTACAAAACTTATGATGATTACCGGCTTCTTCTGGAGAAATTCAATTTATCCCATAAGCTTACCAGTCCGGTAAATGAACTGTCAGGCGGGGAAAGACAGCGTCTCTCCATTATACTGGCTTTGATTCCCCGGCCTAAATTAGTATTTCTGGACGAACTTACAACAGGGCTGGATACCTACGCCCGAAAAGAAGTTTGGGAAATATTAAAAGAGCTAAAGAAACAGGGACTTACTATTTTTCTTACCTCTCATTTTATGGATGAGATAGAAATCCTCTGTGACCGTATTGGCATTCTAAAAATAGGAAACTTGATTTTTACAGGAACAGTAGAGGAAGCTAAGAAGGTCAGCGGACAGGAGAGTCTGGAGAACGCTTATCTCTGGTTTACTGGTGAATTAAAGGAGGAACTTGAACATGAAAGCATTTAGAATATTATTGAAAAATGAAGGAAAGCTCTCCATTCGTGGATTGGATATGTTTATTTTTGCAATCTGTATGCCGGTAGTTGTGACTATACTCATCGTCATCATACTTGGGGACAAGCCGGCTGCAGAAGGTTCCCCCTATACCTTTTTTGAACAATCCTTTGGAGCGGTTTCTACTATAGCCATTTGCGCTGGCGGAGTTATGGGTCTGCCTCTGCTGATCTCTGATTACAGACATCGGAAAATCTTAAAACGCTTTCAGGTAACACCTGCCCATCCTGTGCTGCTGTTAGGCGTACATGCCGCAATCTATGCGCTTTACTCTCTTGCTTCTCTGGTCCTTATTACGGTTATATCCGTTCTCTTTTTTAACTTCAGGATGCCAGGCAGCTGGTTAAGCTTTCTGGGAGCGTACTTATTGGTGATGTTTTCCATGTTCAGCATTGGATTCCTGGTGGGCGGTCTTGCGCCTGACAGCAAAACCGCAGGTATGATTGCAAGCCTTCTGTATTTCCCAATGCTGATCTTCTCAGGGGCTACTCTCCCCTATGAGATTATGCCTGTGGGAATGCAAAAGGCAGTGGATTTTATGCCTTTAACACAGGGAATTGCGTTGCTGAAAACAGCGGCTCTTGGTGTGCCTTTTGAAAATTCATACAAGGCTGCGGCTGTTATTATTGTGATTGGTGTTATTTGTACAGGCCTTTCCATAAGTTTTTTTAAGTGGGAGTAGAACTATATATAAACAAAGCAGCACGAGGATTTGCTTCCGAATGCTGCTTTGTTTGTATATACCTCTTATTGAGACCATTCATTTTCCACTCACCTATTTTTAACCACTGCCAAAGCAATTACTGACCCAAAAACAATTACCAGCCATAAGCCGGTCATCCACACAGGCCATTGGATTCCGAGGATTTTATTAAGAGGTATAATAACAATACTGGCATGACAAAGTTGGTTGAATTTTGTAATTTGTGGTTCATATCCCTCACTTTTATTTCTTGCCCTCTTCACTTCCCCCATTCCCCATTTTTTTTGCAGTGCAGCCTGGTCATTCTCAGGCCATATAGTATGAAGCAGAAAAAATGGTAAAGGGGACAATAGTACTACAATTTCCCAGATATCTACTATATCCTTGGGAAATGAAACATGAAAAATCAAATTAACAGGAGTTAAAAAAATAGATATAATACACAAAATACAAAATCTCCAACTCAGCCGTTTTAAGAAATCAACCACTTCATTAGCAATCCGATCTTTTTTCATCGCTTCTCTTCCTCTCTGCTTCCAAAGGACTTTTTGTGATTCTAATATAAAAGGATCAAAGGATTCATAATCCCATTCTTCATTCTTCAGCCTGGTACATAGGTGTTTTATTTCCATAAGAGAAGTCATTTCCTGTTCTATCTGATCTTGTCTTCTTTCCAGCAGTCTATTTAAATGAATCTTTCCATCTGCATACAAACGAATATCTGAAACAGGAATTCCCATGGTTCTCAGACATTTAATTTTCTCTAAGTTTTCCACATCTTTCTCTGTATATTCTCTATAATTATTAAATCCTCTTGCAGGAGATAACAGTCCTTCTTTCTCATAAAAACGTATATTTGCCTTTGATATGCCAACTCGATCTTCCATCTCTTTAATTGTCAAAAGATTTCCCTCCTTTAGCTATACAGCCCTGGTTTTTTTATCTTTCTGACTTTATTATAGAGGTTCAACTGGGTTTAATGTCAACTGATTTTGAAAACATTTATAAAAAAGTACAGAATATCCCTTAAAAGAGAAAAGATTAAGGTCATCTTAACTGTCATATAGCTGGCAGAAAGATGACCTCATTTTATTATTATTCGGCTAATGTATAACCATCAGTTGACGGAAGTGTAAAATCAACTGGCTGACCTCCCCACTTCAATTCCAGCCCATACCAACCTGTAATTATAAAAATCTAATCAGTTGTACACGGCTTTTACTATGACGATTGTTAAAAATGGACCTACTGCCTCTCAGAACGCCATCACAGAGTTATATGGCATTCTGGAAAAGATAACAAATCCAGATTATCTAAGTGGACAACGGATACAGAGCACAAAGAAGCTGCTCAGTGATGGGGAGGTAAGGAATTTAACTAAGGGGTTCGACCCTTTTATAAAAGGGTCGAACCCCTTAGTTAAATATTACCACCATTTGATTAAATCCGTCACTTCATTTCTTAAATTCACAAAATCCTCAGATACAATATCTCTGGGCCTTGGCAGATCATTTTTAATTTCGGTCTTGATCTTGGTTGGCTTATTGGTAAGAACCAAAATCCGTTCCCCTAAATAAACCGCTTCTTCTATATTATGGGTAATAAATATAACAGTAGTCCCATTCCGCTTCCATAAGTTTAATAATTCATCTTCCAGCTTAAAACGAAGCTCAATGTCAAGCTGTCCATAGGGTTCATCCATTAACAGCAGCTCCGGCTCTGTAGCAAAGGCTCTGGCAATTACGACCCGCTGGAGCATACTTGCTGACAGCTGATCCGGATAGTATTTGCGGTATTTTGTTAATCCTACTACCTCTAAATACTCTTCCACCTTCTGATCTGCCAGTTCTTTGGGCATGTGCTTAATAGACAGACCGAATCTTATATTTTCTTCCACAGTCAGCCAGGGCATGGTGGAATATTCCTGAAAAATATAGGCTATGCTGTGCTTCTTTAAATCCACAGGTTCATTGTTAATTAATATTTCACCTTTGGTTGGCTGATAAAGCTTTGTTAAACTGTTTAAAAATGTGGTCTTTCCACAGCCTGTGGGCCCTACAATACAGAGAAATTCCCCCTTTTTTACATCAAAGGAAATATCATCAAGTACAAGAAGCTCATCAAACTGCTTAGTCAGATTCATCACTTTTACTTTTATTTCCCGTTTGTCTTCCATAAGCTCCTCCTTTACATTGATTTATCCATATTTTCTGTGATTTCCCGCCGAAGCCGGAGAAATTCAGGGTCTACATAGCTTCTGGGGTGGGGAAGATCAATGATATATTCTTTTTTGATTTTAGAGGGACAGTTAGTCATCAGAATGATCCGGTCTGCCAGAAATAATGCCTCTTCAATATTATTTGTAACAAAAACCACCGCCCTCTTTTCCTTTTGCCAGATTCTCTGCAGTTCCTCTTCCATCATATATCTGGTCTGGGCATCCAAATGCCCAAATGGCTCATCCATCAGCATCAAACTGGGATTGTTGCTGTAGGCTCTTGCAATTCCAACTCTCTGGCGCATACCTCCTGAAAGCTGGGATGGATAACTTTTCTCAAATCCTTTTAAACCAACCAGATCAATATAATGATCTGCAATCTTTTTCCGTTCCTCTTTTTTAAACCCGCGCACTTTAGGACCGAATTCCACATTTCCCATAACTGTCAGCCATGGAAAAAGAGCTGTTTTCTGATAAACTACTCCCCTTTCAGGAGCCGGAGCAGTCACTTTTTTTCCATGATCCACCACTTCTCCTTTTGTGGGAGATTCCAAACCGGCAAGAATGTTTAAAAGTGTGGTCTTGCCGCACTGTCCGGGTCCGAATAATACCAGAAACTCATTATCCTTCACTGAAAAGTCAATATCTTCCAGAACCAGATTCTTCCCTGTACCGTCGAAGCTGTCAAACTCCTTGGAAATATGACTGCATTTCAGTACATCTGCTATATTCCCTGCTGCTGATTCCATATGCACAGCCTCCCTTCCAGTTTTGCCATGGCAGTTGCAAGTATATATCCCACAATGCCGATTGCCAGCATTCCAACCATAATCTGAACCGTATTACCATTGGTCATACCCATGACGATGAGCCAGCCCACCCCTTCATCAGAGCGTACCATCTCTGCACCAACCACTGCTGACCAGCCGGCTGTAATGGCAATCTGAAGTCCTGCGAAAATATAGGGGATGGAAGAAGGAAGCACCACCCGAAAAAACACCTGGCGTTCAGAAGCGCCCAACATTCTGGCAGCTCCCAATAAAACATGATCCACATTCTTGGTTCCATCATAGGTGTTAACTGTAATAAAGCAGAAACAGCCTAGAAATATAATGAAAAATTTGCTCTGGTCTCCAAGTCCAAACCAGAGAATGGACATAGGAATCCAGGCGAGAGGCGGAATGGGGCGGATAAATTCAAATATAGGCTTTATAATAGCTTCCACTGTCTTTGAATACCCCATGGACACTCCCAGAAAAATACCTGCTATGGTAGCGAATATAAAAGCAACTCCTACTCTGTACAAGCTGACACCGATATGTACCAACATCCTGTGTTTTCCAATAGGTACAGTAAAACTTTCCACAAATTTACTGATAATCTCTGATGCAGGAGGAAGGAACATTCCCGCATTGGTAAATCTAGCCACCAGCTCCCACACAAGAAGGAGGGACATAAAAGCAACAATAGTCATAAAAGCAGCCATATTCTTTCTCATAAAACGAGATGTTTTGCTTTCCATATCTATTTTCCTCCCTTCACATATTTATTCTGTAATTTTTCCAGCACTGTGGAAAGCAGATAACCGATGACACCGATGGTAATCATACCAACAATGATCACATCAGGCCGTCCCAGCATTCTTGCCACCTGGATCATATAACCCAGACCTCTTGTTGCTGCCAGCAGTTCTGCTGCTACAAGAGCCACCCATGAAGAACCAAGAGCCAGTCTCAACCCTGTAAATATCATGGGAAGAGCTGTGGGGATTGCCACTTTAAAAAGCATCTGCCGCTTCGATGCGCCGAATGTACTTGCTACCCAGAGGTGAACCTGACTGGTGCGTTTGATTCCTGCATAGGAATTGATAGTTGCACTGATAAATGCCGCAAAAAATATAATTCCAACTTTAGACCAGTAACCGATTCCCAACCATAAAATCATCAGGGGAATCCATGCCAGCGCAGGAATCGGCCGGATCACATCAAACAGTGGTTTGGCAAACATTTCAAATTTACGGTTCCATGCCATGGCAATACCTAATGGCACTCCCACCAAAACTCCCACAGTGTATCCCCCAAGGGCAATCTTCATACTGGCTGCAATATGCTGGAGAAGGGTTGCTCCATCCGGATTCACCCCTCCTGTCAGCTTATAGATCAATGTATTCAGTACTTTTGCCGGGCTGGGAAGCATCATGGGAGAAATCAAATGCAAAATATCAGTGACCAGTTCCCATATGAAAAGCACAGCAATTACAGAACAGACTGATAAAATCCGGTATTTGTATTTTGCAGTTTTATTCTTCATAAAGCTTCCCTCCTGTTAATTTGCTTTTTTTACAAATCTGGAATCAATATTGCTGTCAAATTTATCAATCAGCTCAGGTTCCAGCTGACCAAGCCCAATATAAAATTCGCCAAGCTCTCTTGCGAAATTGCCTAATTCACGATTATTCCAGTCTTCTGCCACAATAAACTGCACTCTTCCAAGATCACTTACACAACTTTCTCTTGTGGCCTCAGCACCAGCTTCCTTCAGATACTCAACCATTAAGTCCGCTGCCATATCCTGATCATCATTAAGGGCTCTACATGCCTCCATCACACAATCCATGTATTTCTGAACTAATTCTTCTTTTCCTTCTACTGCCTTCCGGTTTGCAACTACCATATCCACATATCTGGTTCCTAAATCAGCCAGATTTCCAACTTGTACCATACCATCATTTTCAGCTTCAAAAAATGTGGGAACATTTAAGGCAACTGCGTCACACTGATTTGCCTGCAGGGCCTGATATGCCTGTGCAGTGTCCATATTGACAATATTAACATCTGTAATTCCAAGCCCCAGTTTCTCCAGCCATTTTAATGTGGTAAAATGCTGTGCTGTTCCGATTGGAAGAAGTATGGTGGTCCCCTTTACTGTATCCGGACTTCCAAGAACATTGGGGTAAGATGGGTTGTAGCCTGCTGCCGAAGCAATAGGGGAATCAGGCTTAACAAAAACTCCCAGTCCATCTGTGGATTCTAAAACTTCTCCAATGATCATCATATCGTAATTTGCAACACCTGTAACTGCTGCCGCTCCCATAGCTCCCACATCCCATAAATCTGCTGCAAGTGCCTCATTCATGGGCGCTCCTGTAGCAAACATGATGGTATCCATTTTAAATCCTGCTTTTTCATCCAATTTATTTTTCTTAATATACTCTGTAGGCAGACTGGTGATAAATGGCATTACTGCCACGCGAAGCACAGGCAGTTCCCCTTCAGCCTCTGTCTTTATGCCTTCATTTTCGGCAATCTCCGCTTTACCTCCTGAATTTCCCCCTGAACCATTACAGGCTGTCAGAGCCATGGTCAGTGCTATCGCTGTCACTGTTAATTGAATAATCTTTTTTCCCTTTCTCATGGTTTCCTCCTTGTTTTATGGCTAACACCAAACTATACATATACAGGAAAACACAAGCCTGTCCGACTTGCCGCAACCAACTCATTTACACTTGTGTTTCCCTTTTTGTACAATTATTATATCCCCTGTGCTTTGTTCCGTTTTTTCTTATATCTTACTTTTCTTTTTCTTTTTAATACTTTCAGATTCTGTTGCCATTTTTGACTTTTTATAATCCGACTTTTGTTTTTATATTTTGACTTTTTCTCTGATATAAGAATAAGACCGCACAGTAAAAACCGGCGATCCTATTCCTTAATCTTTTATTTTATATTAGATTCCATATCGTTCCAATATTTCTTCAGGGCATTGATTCTCAATCATACATTTGCGCATAAGCCCAATCATCCTGTTTTCAACCTCCTCATCTCTTACAGGGTTCTCCTGAAACGGGTCCTTCTTTAAATCAAACAGCATGGTTTGATAACTGCTCTGCCCCACTTTTCTCTCATAAGGAATCTTCATCACAGGCAGCCCTTTTGTGAAGGGAAATCCTTTTTCCAAAGTCATTTTCTTTAACTCCTCATTGTGAATAAAAGCTCTGCGTCCTCCGTGTCTGGTGGGCATCAGTGTATACTGAAATATCTCCGTTTCTTCATTGACCGGACTTCTCATATAAACATAGCGGCCGTCAGTACAATTTACCTGCCCTCCATAGATTCCGAACAAGGCAGCATCTCTTACAGGAACATCTTCTTCAATCACAGGCTGCAGAGGTTTTCCCTCCATATCCACAGGAAGCTTAATTCCAAACTGATATAAAATGGTTGCCGGCAGGTCAATGGTCTGAACAAGACTTGTTACACGCCTGCCCTTAATTCCTGCAGCAGGATCCCAGATAAACAATGGAATTCTGGCAACCTCATTGTAAAAAGGGCAGTGGCATTTTGCCCACTGACCATGCTCTGATAAGAGAAAGCCGTGATCTGTGTTGACGATGACCATGGTATCCTTCCACATATCATATTGATCCAGAAGTTCTAAAATCTCTCCCAGTTTCTCATCACACATGGAGAGAAGCGCCCCGTATTCCGCCCTTAAATGAACGATGTCCTCCGGTGTATCCCGTTCATCAAGAGGTCTGTAATCAGGCCAGTCATAAACTCCGCCTTTATATTCATGAGGATACAGCTTTTTAAACCGCTCCTGTGTATAAAAAGGCTCATGGGGATCAAAGGTCTCAATCTGTAAAAACCACTGATCAGCCTGTTGATTTGCGTGTATAAATTCTTTACCTGCCTCAAAGGTCCTGCACTGGGGCTGTTTTTCCTCCTGATCCAGATAGGAACGATTGATGAAATCCTGTGGAACCCAGTTATGCTCCCAGCTTTCAGCATAGCCGTCACACTGATTTCTAAACCCTTCCGGAGATCGGTTCTCCCCAACAATCCCTTTCCAGGCATCTCCCTCCTGGCCCCGAAATCCTTCCCAGGTCCGATATCTTGTATGGTAGGTGGCGCCACCGTCTTCAAAATAATGATAGTGGTCCGTTGCCAGATGGGAATGAATTCCATGGTGATTTAACAGTTCAGGCATGGAATCATCAAAAGGCTCCAGCGGTCCCCAGCTTCTATGCAGAAAATTATATCTTCCTGTATGAAGTTCACGCCTTGCCGGCATACAGGGAAGACTTCCTGCATAACAATTTTCAAATGTTACGGAATGTGCGGCTAACTTATTGAAATTAGGGGTTTTGGCTATGGTTCCCCCATATGGTTCCAGCATATTCCTATTTAAAGAATCAAACATTACCATTAATACTCTCATAATGTTACCTCTCTTCTGTATTCATAAGGATTTACTCCATATCTCTTTTTAAAAGTAGTGGAAAAATAACTGACATTGGGATACCCTACGGATTCTGCTATTTTATGCACCCGCTCTGTTGTATGGGACAGCAGATACGCAGCTTTTTTTAATCTTATTTCTGAAAGAAAGGCGCTGTAAGTACAGCCTACCTCTTCCTTAAAAATTCTGGATAAATATTCGGCATTTAGATTCGCTTCTCTGGCGATGCTTTCCAGGCTGATGGGCTCATTATAATGTTTTCTTACATAGCTGACTGCAGATGCCACTCCTTTCGAAAGCTTCTTTTCATCAAATTCACTGTAGCCCAGCACATTTTTGATGAATTCAAGGACTCTGTTTTGCACCTCTTGAAAATCCACGGCTCCTCTGACAATTCGTTTTTCTTCCTGAAGCATATGATGCATAAGCTGGGCATCTTCCCCTGCAAATCTCATGTATGCCATTTCCATAGAATCACAGCAAAAGGAAGCAAACTCTCTGATGGGCACTGCAATCTTCCTTTTAGCCTCATCCATAACCTCTTCCATGGTCAGATAGAAGGAATGGCCTGACAACTCATAGAGTTCTCTTCTTCTCTTTCTGTAATACTCTTCCCAATATGCCTCTTTCCCGCGGATTTTCCCTCCTGTCTCCTCCGCTTTCCAGACCTTTATTCTTCCTTCATAATATCCCCTTCCAAGACCATAGGCTGCCTGAATAATAGCATCCGATATATAAGGAAGACGCTCTATAATGGAGCTTAAGCCAGCCATACATTGATTTTTTCGAACAATGGAAGAAGCATATTCGTACAAAACCTGATTTTTCTTGTATTCTGATAAATCCCTTGCCAGATTCCCTGCAATGATATATAAAAACTGATCATAATCGAATCCGATCACATGATGAACCAAAGGATTCTGAGGAAGAGTAAAGTCCTTCTTCAGCTCCTTCTTACAGATAGCAACTGCAAATAATCCCTGATCCCTCCACCGGATATTGCACTCCTTCAGCTGCTTAATATCCTCCTCATTAAGAGGACGGCCATCTCTTAAAATATCGCTTATAATAGAATGCTGCTGCCCTGTACTTTCTGTTTCTATGCTTTCATGTCCCTCCGTTTTGTTCCTTCTCACTTTCATCTGAATCTGTGCCAAAACCTCCTGAAACATCTGATGGTTCATCTCTGTTTTCAGCAGATAATCATCTCCGCCCTGTCGGATTGCCTCTCGGGCAAGATCAAATTCAGCAAATGCAGTCAGCATAATCACAATTGTTTCCGGCGACAGCTCCTTGATTCTCTTTAACAGCTCCAGTCCATCCATCACAGGCATCTTAATATCAGTAAATACTACATCTGCCCCCTTTTCCTCAAATAAATCAAGAGCCTGTTCTCCATTGTGAGCACAGCCGACCAGTTCACAGTCAGGGTTTGACTCAATACCAAACTGCAGCCATTCACAGATCATTCTCTCGTCATCAGCTATAAGTATTCTCATTGTATTTCCCCATTTCCTTCTCCCAATATACGCTCTGTCAAAACCGGAAGCTTTAGAGTTACTGTAGTCCCGATTCCCTCTTCACTATCTATTTGAACCCCATAATTATCCCCAAAATTAATCTTAATCCTGTTGTGAACATTTAATATACCGATGGACTTACTGGGCTGATACTCTTCTGCTTTCAACTGATCATAAAGATCAGCCAGCCTTTGTTTACCGATTCCCACACCATCATCGGAAACTGACAGAAACAGGCATCCATTGTTAATGGAGGATTCTACAATTATAAGCCCTGGCTCTTCCTTTGCCTCAATTCCATGGAAAATAGCATTTTCAACGATAGGCTGAAGAATCAGCGCAGGAACAAAACAGCCTCCCGTATCGTCCTCCATCTCGCACTCAAAGTGAATCTTATCTCCATAGCGAATTTGCTGCAAGATCAGATACTTTTTAGTACTTTCAAATTCCTCTTCCAAAGGAATTAAATCTGTATCCACAGACAGGGTTTTCTTTAATAAATCCGTAAAAGCAGCCATCATAAGAACAGCCTGCTCATTTTTCCCAAGCTCTGTCATGCACTGGATGGAAAATAGGGTATTATATAAAAAATGAGGATTGATCTGAGCTCTTAAAAAGTCCATCTCTGATTTACGCTTCTTAATCTCCTTCTGTTTCACGCTTTCCAACAGCTTTTTAATCTCCGCCGCCATTTCATTAAAGCTGTCTTTCAGTTGATTGACCTCCTCATATCCCCTGATATCACTGATTACATCAAAATCTCCCTGACGCACCTGATCCATCAGGCTGCACAACTTGAGAATGGGGTTGGATATCCGCCCGGACATATAATAAGCAATTGCAGAACCTGTAAAAATGCAGCAGATTAATACAGCCAGTATGATCATAATGGCATGATACAATGGTTGTAATATCACAGAACACGGCATTTCTTCCACAATGGTCCACCCTGTCTGAGGATCATAGTAATTGGACAAAAGATAATCCTGTCCCAGTTTTTCTATGATCTTAAACTGATTTTCCCCATAAAGTGTTCTGAAGTTTTCGACCCCAATAAAATTTTTGCCAATAAGAGATTTGTTCCTGCTGGATACTATATTTCCTTTTTTATCAAAAATATACAAATTACTTTTCTCTTCTACAGAACTATATATATCCTCTAAATATCTTTCATCCACATTGACAAGAATTGTCCCCAGATTTTTTCCTTCCTCATTAACAATCCGCTGGAAGGCACTGAATACATAAATATCTTCTATGCTGGTCAGATCAAACTTCTCCTGAAAGCTGCTTATAAAAACAATATCATTTTCTGCATCATAGCTCTGTCTGTACCACAACTGATTTTCCAGTCCTTGAAAATCATAATAACCCTGACTCTTTGAGGAGTACTGAAATCCATTATTACCCAGAATTACAACATCGTAAATAAGTCCCACATCATGAAACACCTGATCATAAGTCAGCTTTAAATTATCAAAATACGTTTCTGTCTCTTGATTTGCTTCTGTTTTATCATCTATCCCTGCAGAAATGCAGTTCTGAACCACTTCATCATATCTGTAAAGATTAGAAATCGTAATTGTATTACTTTTAATCGTGTTGGAACGTTCTGATATCTGTTTTAGTACATCCAGTCTGCTTTGTCCAATCTGATCCATAATAAGCGTTTTCATTCCCAAAAACAGAAAAACCACCACTAGAATGGAAATAAAAGCAAAAGTGACGCCATATCCCAGATATAACTGAACTCTCAGTCTTCCAAGCACCTTTTTTAATCGAGCTATATACCGTTTAATAAACCTCACCTGTGATCCCTTTTTATTTTTTCTTTAATATAATCATCACAGCTATGGGATACTTCTCCCTTGCTCCAAACTCCTGCCAGATTGATCTGCCCTGAGCCATAGACTGCTTCCTTTGCACCGTCAATTTCCGGATTCACATACTTTAGAAACCACTGTTCCAGTTCATAATCCAGATTATTACCTAATTTACAAGTATTCTCGTCCGCTGACAGGAGAAGATTCTTCCGTTCTCCAGAATCTTCCTTTAAATCATAAAGTTCGTCAGGCCCATAAGGATACCGTTTGATGAACTTATATCTTGTTCCCCGAATCATTCGGTTTGGCCCATACTCATCAAACACTACAATTAACTGCTTCTGAGTAAATGACTCTCCTTTTAGTGCCGGAAGAAAGCTTTTACCCGGAAGGTCTTCTCTCTCCGGATGTTCAATTCCTGCATATTCCAGAAGAGTAGGTCTGAAATCATAGGCAGAAACCAAAGAAGAATCCACTTTCCCCTGGGGTAAAGTTCCAGGCTGGCTGGCTATAAAGGGAACCTTTACAGAGGATTCATACATATTAATGGGAAATGTTCCGTTTCCTTTTCCCCAAAAGCCATGATGACCGCAGCTGAATCCATTATCACTGGAAAAGATCACCAGAGTATCTTCACGAATTCCTAACTCATTCAATTCATCAAGAATTCGTCCAATATTATAATCCATAGCAGTTGTTGCAGCATAGTATCCTATCTGATTGGCTCTTAAATCCTTTAAGACTTCTTTTGTCAAATAAATACTGTCCGGATGCTCTTCTTCCATAGGACAGCTTAAAAATGGGCAGTCCTTATACAGGTCCGTATATTTTTTTGGATGATTATTAACCCATGGGGAATGAGGGGCTGTATAGCCTACATGAAGATAAAAGGGCTGCTTATGGGCATGCTCTTTTATAAAAGAAATTGCATCATCTGTAATGATATCTGTTACATATTCCGGCTCTTTGGTCAGTTTGCCATCTCTGTAAAGAGGTGCATTATAATAAGGGCCTCCGCCGGATTTGTGCGCAAACCAATGTGTAAAGCTTTTTTGAGGTGTTGAACTCTTACCCACATGCCACTTACCGGATAAACCACATACATAACCTTCTTTTGCAAGCAAATCCGTATAAGCTTCCTGTCCTGCCAGATATTCAATATCCTCCTGTTTTTTATTATCATCCTTCAGCCAGTCTAAAACTCCATGCTGAGAAGGAATTCTACCTGTTAAAAGTGAAGCTCTGGCTGGGGAACAGACTGGAGATGCACAGAAGAAATGATCCATAGTCACACCTTCTGCTGCCAGCCTGTCCAGATTGGGAGTGAGAATCTCCTGATTACCTGAACAGCCCATGGCCCATGCACCCTGATCATCGGATAATAAAAATATAATATTAGGTCTTTTTTTGCTCATTTTGTTCTCCTTACTATTACCTGGTAATAGCTGCGGCAAGTCGAACATTTGACTTTAGTATATAGAAAACGGTTGGGAATGTAAAGAGGTATTTAAAAACAGTTCCATTTTCCAATAAAATAAGATAAGAATCAAATATCCTAATAACTGAAATTTCATAGTTCCTTATTATCCTTTCCATATTCTGTTATTATTATAATGTATAACGATTATTTCTTCTATCAATACTTTTTATAAGCGGTTGTTTTTATAAGCTGTTCATCAACAAAACGAAGCTGTTACAATAGCAGACCATAATCTACTAAAGTAACAGCTTCAGGAATTCGTTATCCGCAGCATAATAAATAATTAATTATACCGTACACATTTTTACCATTCTCTCCAATTCTCCTCTGCTGATTATTCCGCTCATACAAAGACCACGGAGAGGCATATCATAGAGCATGGAAAGCATCATTCTTCCTGCATCGTCATCAGATGAAAAATGGCTTTTATAACCATCAATCAGTGGTCCAAAGAATTCCTTCCCCTTTTCAGATTTAAGAACATCTCCTACTCTTGTATTTACTGTTATTGTCTTGTCTTTTGCTATAAAAGGCAGCTTACCCTTAAACAAGGTTTCAAAATCAATTTCCGAAGCTTCTTTTACTTTTCGAATAACAATACCTTTCACCTGTAATTTTCCCTCTAACCTTATATCACGGCTGGAAGCTGCTGCATAAATCTCATATTCCCCATCTTCAATTGCCCAGTCATGAATGGAAACATCATAAAAAGAGAAACTTCTTGCATCCAGTTTTAATTCCACTTCTTTTGTTTCACCTGGATTTAAGCTAACTTTTTGGAATGCCCGTAATTCCTTAGGTGCACGAACAATGGCAGAATCTTTTTTCCCTATATAAAGTTGAACGACCTCTTTTCCTTTTATTAATCCAGTGTTTTTCACTGAAAGCCTTACAGCTCCCTCTTTTCTCTCCTGATCCCATAAAATCTTCATATCACTGTACTCAAAATTAGTATAGGAAAGGCCATGTCCAAAAGGATATGCAACTTCTATTCCTGCCCGGTCATAATGGCGGTATCCTATGAAAATGCTTTCTCTATATTCCACATCTAAGCTGTCTGTTCCAAAGTTATCATAACAGGGGGTATCTTCTAAGGACAGAGGAAATGTCTCTGCAAGATGACCGGAAGGATTAACATCTCCAAATAAAACCTCCACACATCCGCTTCCAACAGCTTCTCCTCCCAAATAGGAAAGAAGAATACCCTTTACTCTGTTTCTCCATGGCATTAGCACTGGAGATCCACAGAACAGAACCACTGTTACATTCTCATTAACCTCTGCTACAGCCTCAATTAATGCATTATGGCTCTCAGGCATGTTTAAATGATTTCTGTCATAACCTTCACTTTCATAGCTGTCCGGAAGTCCTGCAAAGATAACAACCCTTTCTTTGCTCTGTGCCAAATCCACAGCTTGCTGAATCAGATCTGGATCAATACTGTCATTTTCCAGACTATATCCTGGTGCATACTCATAGGAAATCTTCTGTTCCTTAAGAGCATCTAAAATGTTATCAACCCGGTAGGGATTGATTTTTGAACTGCCTGCTCCCTGATAACGAGGTGTCTTAGCAAAGGCTCCAATAATACCATAGGATTGCCCTTTACTCAGTGGAAGCGCACCCTGATTTTTAAGAAGTACGCTGGAATCTGATGCTATTTTTCTGGCTATTTGATGATGAGCTTCTGCGTCATAAGATTTTGCCTGAACCTTATGGGCATTTAATGCCATTGTTATTAAACGATCTGCAGCGCTGTCAAGAACCTTAACAGAGAGCCTCTTATTTCTCACAGCTTTTACAATCTGTTTATCATTATATTGAGAAGGTCCTGGCATTTCCAGTTCAAGTCCGGCTTTTAAGGCTTTTACTCTGTCATTCATTGCACCCCAATCAGTCATAACAATTCCTTCAAATCCCCATTCTTTACGGAGAACAGTATTAAGAAGCCATTGATTTTCGCAGCTGTATTCTCCATTGATCCGATTATAAGAGCACATTAATGTCCATGGTTTTGCCTGTTTAACTGTCTTTTCAAAGGCAGTCAGATATATCTCACGCAAAGCACGTTCATCAATGATGGAATTGCTGACAAGTCTTGCCTTTTCCTGGTTATTGGCTGCAAAATGTTTTAATGAGGTGCCTATCCCCTTGCTTTGAACTCCACTTACCCATGCAGCTGCCATTTCGCCTGCCTGAAAAGGGTCCTCACTGAAATACTCAAAATTACGTCCGCACAGGGGAGAACGTTTCATATTAACTCCAGGACCTAAAACAACAGCCACTTGTTCCTGAACACACTCTTCTCCAATGGCTTCTCCCATCTCATAGAGAATTCCCACATCCCAGCTGCTTGCTGAAGTGACCGCTGTTGGAAAGCAGGTCGCCGGCACACTTACATTTAATCCCAAATGATCTGCATCACCAGCCTGCTTGCGCAGACCATGGGGTCCGTCAGTAACCATAATTGAAGGAATTCCCAGACGCCCTATTCCTTTTAACTTCCAGAAATTTTTACCAGAACAAAGAGAGGCTTTCTCTTCCAGGGTCATATGATCTATGATTTTTTTAATTGCTTCTTCCATAGTTACCTCCTTAATTTATTCAATTGTAATAGTTTATTTCCTCTATTTTGATATTACCATTTAGTGGATATCATTTCAATAGCAAAGAGAAAAAGGCCCTAAGTCGATAAACTTAGGGCCTTCTCTATTGTCAGCGTCCGTCTCAAAATCGCCCAAACGTCCGACTAAAATGTCCATTTAATTTTTTAATATTTTCACGTTTATTTTCCTGCTTTTCACATAGCTTAACCCAATAATTAGGCTCAGAAACAGGGTTTTAGTACCGCACCTAACACGTACTGTGTTCTCTCTATTAAGCCAAGCACAGACTCATTTGATACGTCTATTTGGGTCTCTGCCTCTGACTCAAACTCAATCACAGAGACAGTACTGAGACAGTGCTGGCAGCAGATCCTGCTGCCGTCTTTGTTCTTATCTATGTCCCTGGCTTTGTCCTTAAATCCCTCACAAAGTCATATACAGAGCCAATCCTACAGTTTCTGTCTTTGTTTTTATTCTTTTTATATCAGCTGATCACAAACTGCTATCATGATTTTTTTCTTTTTCTTTTTTCTTAACCACTTCTTTATTTAATTAAAGACAGAGGCAAGTAGAGGCCGTAGTTGGCAGCAGGGTCAGAAGTCAGCTCTGGCAGCAGGAGTTGGAGTCAAAGACTGATTTTGAGCCAGATTCTGCCACTTTATCTCTTATAGACAAAGACAAAAAAAGAACCCTAAGATCATAATCTTAGAGTCCTCTTTCTCTTCTTTTTTTGGGACATTATTCACGGACGTTTGGGCTATTTTGAGTCGGACGCTGACATCTATCACTTATTTAAAATACTCAACACCAGATTCAAAAATCTTCAAATCCTGTTCTCCATAAATGTTCATTGCAACTGCCTCACCACGACGCTCAGAATGAGCCATTTTACCAAGAATACGTCCATCAGGGCTTGTAATACCTTCAATCGCCATGTAAGAACCATTTGGATTCCAGAACTCATCCATAGTAGGATTGCCATTATCATCTACATACTGGGTAGCAACCTGACCATTGGCAAATAGTTTCGCAAGCCATTCTTCATTTGCCACAAAACGACCTTCACCATGAGAGGCTGGATTGCAGTAAACTCCGCCAAGCTCTGCTCCTGCAAGCCATGGGGATTTATTAGCAACCACTTTTGTATAGACCATCTTGGAAATATGGCGTCCAATGGTATTCATCGCCAGAGTCGGTGAATCCGGACGCTGTTCTACAATCTTACCTTCCGGAACAAGACCAAGCTTAATCAGCGCCTGAAAACCATTACAGATGCCAAGCATCAATCCATCTCTTTCATTTAACAGCTTTTCAATTTCTGCCTTAATGACTTCATTGCGGAAAACAGTAGCAAAGAACTTAGCAGATCCTTCAGGTTCATCACCTGCAGAGAAACCGCCTGGGAACATAACGATCTGTGCCTTAGCAATCTCATTTCTATAAACCTCTACTGATTCCCTGATGTCCTCAGCACTTAAGTTCTTAAATACCTTTGTCACCACATTGGCGCCAGCTCGCTCAAATGCCATTGTACTGTCATATTCACAGTTAGTTCCCGGGAATACAGGAATGAACACATTAGGCTTAGCCACTTTATTCTTACAAACATAAATATCCTTTGTATCATAAAGCTTTTCTTCAACAGGAGTCTGCTTTACGCCAGATTTGGTAGGGAATACATCTTCCAGAGTCTCTGTCCATGCATTCAGCGCCTTATCCATGGCAATCACTACATCACCATATCTAAATACACCCTGAGCAGTCACTTTACCTACTGCAGTATAAGGAATTGTCAGCTCAGCAAGCTTCTCTTCCGGAACTTCACAGATAATATTGCCCCAGCCTGCTGCAAAGAAATCCTCAGGGCTGACACTGCTGTCAATTTCCACACCCATTTTATTACCAAATGCCATTTTGCTGACAGCTTCAGCAATTCCATGGTTCTCCACTGCATAGGCAGAAATAATATTTCCTGCACAAATATCCTTAAACAGCTTCTCATAACCATCTTTCATCTGCTCATAAACAGGCAGATCATATCCATCCTTATCAATGGTAAACAGCACAATTCTGCTGCCTGCCAGCTTAAACTCAGGTGTAATAATATTTTTATGATCACCAATATTAACTGCAAAGGAAACCAGTGTAGGAGGCACATCAATTTCATTAAATGTACCTGACATACTGTCCTTACCTCCAATAGAAGGAAGTCCAAAACCAATCTGTGCATTATAAGCACCCAGTAAAGCTGCAAATGGCTGACTCCAACGTGTCGGATCTTCTGTCATCCTGCGGAAATACTCCTGGAATGTAAAACGAATCCTCTTATAATCACCACCTGCTGCCACAATCTTGGCAACAGAGGATACTACTGCATAAATAGCTCCATGATAAGGGCTCCAGCTGGATAAGTAAGGATCAAATCCATAGCTCATCATGGTAACAGTATCAGTCTTCCCCTTCAGAACTGGTAACTTTGCCACCATAGACTGAGTTTCTGTCAGCTGATATTTACCGCCATAAGGCATGAAAACACTGCCTGCCCCGATGGAACCATCAAACATTTCCACAAGACCCTTCTGGGAACATACATTTAAGTCAGAAAGTACGTTGAGCCATGTTTCCTTCACATTGGTAACCTGTTTCTTATCAAAAGCATTTCCCTCTCTGCCAGGAACCTCCAGAACCACCTTAGCCTCCTGGTGAGCCCCGTTAGTATCCAGAAATGCACGGCTGATATCTACAATAACATTGCCTCTCCAGCTCATGACAAGACGTGGATCTTCTGTCACTACAGCAACAGAAACTGCTTCCAGGTTTTCCTCTGCTGCATAACCTAAGAATAAGTCCACATCTTTAGGATCAATGACAACAGCCATTCTCTCCTGTGACTCGGAAATGGCGATTTCTGTACCATCAAGGCCTGCATATTTCTTAGGAACTTTATCTAAATCAATCTTCAGACCATCAGCTAATTCTCCAATGGCTACAGATACACCGCCAGCTCCAAAGTCATTACATTTTTTAATAATCTTACTAACCTCTGCTCTGCGGAATAATCTCTGAATCTTTCTCTCAGTAGGAGCATTTCCCTTCTGAACCTCTGCACCGCAGGTTTCAATGGATTCCTCTGTATGTACCTTGGAAGAACCGGTTGCACCGCCGCATCCGTCACGTCCGGTCCGTCCACCCAGCAGAATAATAATATCTCCAGGATCGGAAGTCTCACGAATTACATTTCTCCTTGGAGCAGCACCCATAACAGCGCCGATCTCCATTCTCTTAGCAACATAATTAGGATGGTAAAGCTCTTTTACATAACCGGTTGCAAGACCGATCTGATTGCCATAGGAGCTATATCCGCTTGCTGCTTCTGTTACAATCTTTCTCTGAGGAAGTTTTCCCTTTAATGTTTCACTAAGTGGCTTAGTAGGATCAGCAGCTCCGGTTACACGCATTGCCTGATATACATAGGTACGTCCAGACAGTGGATCACGAATTGCACCTCCAAGACAGGTAGCTGCGCCACCAAATGGCTCAATCTCAGTTGGGTGGTTATGAGTCTCATTTTTAAAGTTCACCAGCCACTCTTCTTCTACTCCATCAACTTCAACAGGTACTACAATACTGCAGGCATTGATTTCATCAGATACCTCCAGATCTTCCAGCTTGCCTTCCATACGAAGCTTCTTCATTGCCATCAGAGCCAGATCCATAAGGCATACAAACTTACCGCTCTTGCCTTTTAAAACCACTTCACGGTCAGCCAGATACTGATGATAAGTCTCCTCAATCGGTTTTCTGTAATCACCTTCCGTAAATGTTACATCCTTTAACTCTGTCTGGAAAGTAGTATGACGGCAGTGATCAGACCAGTAAGTATCCAGCACACGAATCTCTGTCATGGAAGGATCTCTGCGCTCCTCATTCTTAAAATAATTTTGTATATGAAGAAAATCCTTAAATGTCATTGCAAGATTTAAGGAACTATATAACTCATTTAAACCATTTTCATCTAAATTCTGAAAGCCATCAAAAATAATTACATCCTCCGGTGTTTCAAACACAGTCACAAGTGTCTCCGGCTTCTTCTCATCAGCTTCTCTGGAATCCACAGGGTTAATGCAGAAGGATTTGATCTCTGCTGCCTGCTCCTCTGCCAAATCGCCTGTAATCACATAGGTTGTAGCTGTCTTAATAACAGGCTCCTCATCTTCCTTTAAAAGCTTCACACACTGCTCAGCAGAATCCGCTCTCTGGTCAAACTGTCCAGGAAGGTATTCTACAGAAAATACAAGGTCTCCCTCCCCGCTTGGGAAGTTTTCCTCATACACTTCATCCACCGGCGGCTCAGAAAAAATGGTGCCAAGAGCAGCCTTATATGTTGCTTCTGATAAATTCTCTATATCATAACGGATCAGCACACGGACACTCATCTCTTCCTTAGCATCTGATGCAGCGCCGATACCCAGATAGCTTTTAATTTCCCCTCTTAGCTCACCGGCTCTTACTGCAAATTCCGGCTTCTTTTCCACGTAAACTCTTCTGACGTTCATAGTATCCTCCTTAAGAAGTATGTGTATTGCTATTTTTCCACTTTAACAATCATACCATAAAGTTTCTCATTAGTGAAATTAATATATCTTATATCATTCATTAGCTCTGTTAATTTAAATTTGGGGTTCGACCCTTTGCATCAAAGGGTCGAACCCCAAATTTAAATGTTGATACATTCGTGACTATTGAAACAATTTATGATAAAATTAACTCAGATTAAAAAAGGTGGTGATTTTATGAAAAGTCTTTATTTACAATCATTAGTTCCTCGTTTAAAAGTATCTTAATAAGGAGATTACATGAAAATCGAAACAGAACGCTAATTCTATTACCTCTCACAATTCCCCAGCTGGAGCTATGGACAACTGATATTCCCACTTTAGAAAATGAACTTCAATGTTCCTACAAAGGGGATTCCATGGAAGGATACTGGTTAGATATTGTAAAGAATCAAATAGAAATTTGTAAAAAAGACTTAGAAAACATATTGTTCCGTACCTTTTGGTTTATCATACTAAAACATGAACGAACGATTATCGGTACTATAGATTTTAAAAATCTTCCCAATGAGTCAGGGGAAGCTGAAATAGGCTACGGCTTAAGTCCAGACTATGGTAAAAAAGGATATATGACAGAAGCAGTCAACGGATTTAAGGAATGGGCATTTCAACAACCCACAGTTCAATCTTTATTGGCTGAAACTGAGAAGGATAATCTTGCTTCTCAAAGTGTTCTTAAACGCTGCAATTTTCAATTAACCCACTGCAATGAAACCTTATGGTGGAGGGTGAAAAAACAGAATAGATAACAATAGGGAAGGTGCTGTCTAATACATCAGGCTGCACCTTCCTTATTACAAAATCATTATTCTAAAATCACTAATCTAAACTTACTTTAATCTCTTCTCCACATTATCATAATACAAATGCCGTGGCAGCCCATCAGCCATAATCGGTGTCAGTTCAGCCTGGATCAGTGGACGGATATAATTCAGAAATTCCTCTGTCACATAATCTCCACTTTCATTGATCCACTCTCTCGGCACCTTTTTCTCTATATTTGCCACTTTATGAACATCGTAAATATCGGTTACACAGATATATGGATCATCGGAAACACGCTTCAAAATGATCATTTTTCCTGTCTCACCCTCAAATGCTGCTTTCACTGCTGCGCCTCCAACCTGAAACGCCTCTGTAATATCAACTCTGGATACCATATGAGAAGCACACCGCTGCATAGAGTTAAACTCAATGGCACGAGTTTTACAACCAACCTCTTTGGATATCTTACCAGCCAGAAAACTGGCAGTTCCGGTCAGCTGACGATGGCCAAATGCATCTACATAATCTATATTATCAGTCAGCTCACAGACATATCTGCCATCTGCTATTTTCACACCTTCGGAAACAGCCACTACCACAGATTTTTTCCTTTTATGAATTTCAGCTATTTTTTTCATAAATTCATCAATATCAAATGTTATCTCTGGAAGGAAAATCATATCCGGACCTTCACAGTCCTCGTCTCTGGCAAGAGCTGCTGCTCCTGTGAGCCAGCCTGCGTTTCTTCCCATGATTTCCAACAGGGTAACATTCTGCTGATCGTATACAAGACCGTCGCGAATTACCTCTTTTGTAACGGAACCGATGTATTTTGCCGCACTTCCGTAGCCTGGAGTGTGGTCTGTTGCTGCTAAATCGTTGTCTATTGTCTTTGGTACTCCCATAAAACGGATTTTACTTCCATTTAAAATGGAATAATCAGAAAGCTTCTTAATGGTATCCATGGAGTCATTTCCTCCGATATAGAAGAAAAACTCTATCTCCAGCTTATCTAAAATGGTGAAAATCTTCTCGTATATCTCCTGATTGTCATGAATCTCCGGCAGTTTGTAACGACAGGAGCCCAAATAGGAAGACGGGGTCCTCTTTAACAGTTCAATATCAAGATTACTTTTGATATGGTCGGATAAATCCACATATCGCTCCTCCAAAAGCCCCTGAATTCCATGGAGCATGCCGTATATCTTTTGTGCACCCCGGTCCTTTGCCGTTTTATAAACGCCTACCAAACTGGAATTAATAACTGCTGTGGGCCCGCCTGACTGCCCTACGATCACATTGCCTCTGACTTCTTTCATTACTTGAGATTCCTCCCTATTCATTTTTGTAAGTACTTACAATGACCAACAAACCTATGATATTATAGAAAAGAAGGAAATGCAATGGTAGATAATTATTTCACAAATTTTCATTGTTTTACATTGGGAACAATACTAATTCGATCAATGATTTCAAAAAATGGTTTCTTTTTAACTTCGTCTTCATGAACACAATACCATTCATAGGATTCCTGCAGTCCCTCATATAGAGATTTAGTTTCAGGCAGCAAAGCCTGTTGTTTCTTCACATCAAGTTCATAAGTATAATCATAAAAACAAAAATAACTTCTTTGCTCATACTTCTCATCAACAGGGATTGTAGAAAACTCCTCTCCTACAACATCATAACACAGCCTCGCCCAGTCTTTAATTGTAACCATTTCCGGATTTCCCACATTGAAAATGTGATCCTCTGGCTGTTTCTCCAGTAAAACCTCCAAAAACCTGCATAGATCTTCCACATGAAAAAATTGCAGTTTCATCTCTCCATCACCGGGCAAGTAAAATGGACGTTTTTCTAAAGCACAGTCAAAGACAAACGGCTCTCTGTAAACATTCTGCATCGGTCCATATAAATAAGGAGGACGAATCACATAGGCATGTGGTACCTTCTCCAGCAAATACTGTTCTGCTTCTATTTTATCCATTCCATACTGCTGCCATACAGAATTAAATCCTACAGGCTGTTCTTCTTTAAACGGTTGTTTCAAAGTCTCCGGATATACGGCACTGGAGCTGATAAACAGATACTCAGAAAAGCTCCCCAGCGCTTCTAACAAATCACGAATATCCTCTCTTGTATATGCGGTGATATCCAAAACAGCATCAAATTCATAATGCTTCAATTTATCTCCAAGCTGATGTCTGTCGCCTTCAATCAGAGTCACTCCCTCGGACTGATAGCTGTTATTTCTATTTAAAACATAGACGTCATCACCCTTTTTCACAAAATACTCTGCTGCATAACGACTGACAAATGTGGTTCCTCCAGTGATTAATATCTTTCTCATCTTAATTGATTCTTCCTCCGATTTTCAAATCACGTCTCCACTGAGGTGCAGGACCATCATCTCCCCAGTACTCATCAAGCTCCACAATCTTACCATTATTAAATCTAAAGAAAGAAACTACATGAAATGCTGCTGTTTTATCTTCTATCCATACTGCCGTCGCTGTTATTATAAGATTATTTATCTCTTCTATTCTCTCCACTTCTCCCTGCCATTTTCCAGGATATTCACAGTTGGCGCGGATAAAATCAGATACAGTAAACTGCTCATTGGTATTATGCCATCTGATTACTGCTGCTTTATCAAAATAATCCACCATTTTCTCCTGCTGCTGGGCCAGTGTGACTGTCCAGAAGTTTTTTATAAATTGACTGTTACTGTTATTATTCTCTGTCATTGGATTTTCTCCGATCTTTTGTTAGAATTATTGATGTTTTTTATATTGTTCCTATTGTTTTAACATTTACTTAAGGGGTTCGACCCTTTTTGAAAAGGGTCGAACCCCTTAGTTAAAAAATCAGATGTCCAACATCATTCATCTCCACCAGGGAAAATTCTCCTGTAACAGGCTCATACTCCAAAGTGGTAATACTTGCATTCCCTACAATAATCTCCGTTTCCTCAGACTGCCCCTTCAGCATATAAGCAATCAAATGAGCAATAGTAGCCCCATGGGAAACAATTGCCACATCTTCCTTTCCTTCAGTCATCTGAAGAATCTCCTTCAACGCCTCTGCACACCGTTTCACAACAGCTAGCTGTGTCTCGCCTCCGGGAGGAGCCACCTCTACAGGATTTAGATTCCACTGCTGATATTCTACAGGGTAGCTTGCCTTAATCTGATCCCAGGTCATACCTTCCCATTTGCCAAATTCCACCTCAATCAAATCTGGCATCAGATAGATATCCACTTTTTGTCTCTCGCCAATGAGCTTCGCTGTTTCCGCAGCTCGGGAAAGAGTGCTGGAAAAAATCTTTTTCACAGGGTGGGAGTCCATTCCTTTTGCTAATAGCTCTGCTTGTTTTCTGCCTGTATTATTAAGAGGAATATCATGGCTTCCCTGAATCTTGCCCTGTATATTCCAGTCAGTTTGTCCGTGTCTTATTAAGTATATTCTCATGTCTTATCCTCAATCCTCAGCCCTATACTCTTTGGTCCTTTACTTCTCACCCCTGCAGCCTTCAGTATTTCTCAGTCCATAGTATGCCCTATCAGTCCTCATCTTCTCCGTCAAAAGAATCCATGGTACCCATTTCATCTGTTATTTTAATGCCTTCCATTTCTGATAAGTCCTCTAAATCCATATTCTCTGCATTCATGCTCATCGCTTCAATTGCCATTTTCATGATTTCTCTAATCTCATCCACTGACATCTTCATCATTTCAGCCAGTTCCTCAATGGTTGCCTCTCTCCCCAGCTTCTTGGCAAGAGCCTGGGAAACAGTCTGGAGCACATTGACTCTGGCTGTCAGCTCTTCTTCATTTAAACCGGCAGCTGCCTCTTCTTCCACAGCAGCTTCAAGAGCAAGATGGATTCTATTGACTGCAAATCCTTCAAAATCCTGTCCCTCCCACTCAGTGTCACAGGCTTCCACGGCCATGACCAGTGCCATATTAGCCTCCTGAACCAGATCTGTTAAGAGTACGCCTTTTCCATCATATTCCTTAGCACAGGCAAGCGCCAGTTCCAGACAGCCTTCTTCCAGCCGTCTCTTTGCCCCTACACTGCCAGCTGCAGCCTCTACTGCCAGCTGCTCCTGTTCTTCCTTTGTGCAGGGAATAATTGCCTTTAATTCTTCTAAATACATCTGGTAAAAGTCATCATGCATAACCTTAGCTCTCCTTCTATCTTTTATTACTTCTGATAATGAATCATTTTTAATTCATTCATGGTGTTCCATTTACTTATAAACTGTTATAGCTTAATTTTTGTTCTGTTTATTACTGTTTTCGCTGCATAAATATAACTCACACAAATCAATTTGTCAATCAAGCCTTTACAAATCAATTGTAATTGTGATAAGATATCCTTATATTTATAAGGAGGACTAATAATGGATATTAACTACGAATTGTATAAAGTGTTCTATCATGTTGCTGCAACCCTGAGTTTTTCAGAAGCTTCTAAAAAGCTTTTTATCTCCCAGTCAGCAGTGAGTCAGTCAATTAAAGTTCTGGAGAAAAAACTGGATCAAACTCTTTTTATCCGCAGCACCAAAAAAGTCCAACTTACACCGGAAGGAGAAATCCTCTTAAAACACGTAGAACCAGCCATCAATCTGATTTCCAAGGGAGAGAACCAGCTTCTAGAGGCCAACACCTTAAACGGCGGTCAGCTGCGTATCGGTGCCAGTGACACCATTTGCAGATACTATCTGGTTCCTTATTTAAATACATTTCATAAAGCCTACCCTAACGTGCACATCAAGGTGACCAACAGGACCTCCATTGAATGTGCTCATTTACTGCAAAATGGCCAGGTGGATTTTATTATTACCAATTACCCTAACTCCGGCCTTTCCAGTTCTCAGAATGTGCGAGTAATCAATGAATTTTATGATGTATTTGTTGCAAATCAAGAGTATTTTCCATTAAAAGATCAGGCAGTGGACTTGAAAAAGCTCCAGTCCTATCCCATTCTGATGCTGGACCGCAAAAGCACCACCAGCGAATTCCTCCATCAGATGTTCCAGAAAGAACAGCTGGATCTGGTTCCTGAAATCGAGTTAAGCAGCAATGATCTTCTCATTGATCTTGCACGGATTGGACTTGGAATCGCATTTGTACCAGATTTCTGTATTCCTGAGAATGATAAGGATCTATTCCAAGTCAAATTAACAGAACAGCTGCCAGCTCGTCAGATGGTAGTTGCCTATAATGAAAATATCCCTGTCTCACAGGCAACCCGCCAGTTTATGGACATGCTGTAATCTACTGCAACTGCAGAAAAGCAGATCAGATTCACTGCTTTTCTGCAGCATTATAAACCATATAAGAATTTCCCCACATCTCATCTTTATAAGAAAAATCCTGTTCTATATAGCTTTCTTCAACAAATCCCACTTTTTCATAACATCTTTTAGCCCCTGGATTACAGGAAAATACTCTAAGATTGATTCTGTTTACACCAAGAAATGTAACTGCATAATCTACAGCCATAGAAACCATTTTCTGTCCCAATCCTTGTCCCCGAATCTCCGGCGATACTACGATAAATCCAAGATACGCACTGTTATCTTCATAATTTATTGTCATTTTAAAGCTTCCCACAGGCACTCCCTTGTCATCAACTGCTGTAAATCCCCATGCGCTGCTATTTTCCTCCAGTTCCTTATAATAACGGTTCATCTGCTCCTCAGTGAGGGGATAGGTAAATTGATCTCTGCACCACATTTGAAGCTGTTTTTCTTCCGTTAACCATTGGGAAACAAATACTCCGTCCTGTCTTTTTGCTGGTCTGATTTTTATGTTCATCTATTTTTCTCCTCGTCTGTAAGTTCCGATGGAAATTCCGCCGGAATATCTGAGCCATTTTCCGCTCCAGATTCTGTTCGAAGCCCCTCCCAGAATTCCCGCACTGCCGATTCCACCGTATTCCGGTAAACCACATAATACTCGTCCCATTCTCTGGGAAATATCTCCTGATAGTCCATATTTAAAAACCGTTCATCCAGCAGTGCAATAATTCCTTCATCCTGAACTGTACGAATCACCCGTCCTGCTGCCTGCATCACTTTATTCATTCCCGGATACTGATAGGCATAATCAAAACCTCTCTGTTCCTTTTCATCAAAATAATTTTTCAAAATCTCCTGTTCCGTACAGATCATAGGCAAACCTGTACCAACAATTAATGCACCGATCAACCGCCCTTCTTTTAAATCAATTCCTTCAGAAAACACGCCTCCCATCACACAAAGCCCTACAAAGGAATCACTTCTGTCTTCCTGAAATTCTTCCAGAAATACTTCCCTTTCCTCCTCACTCATATGAGTGGACTGTGATAGATAGGAAAATTCCTGCTCTGTTTCCCCCAGAATACTTTCCACCTGGCGAAGATATTGATAGGAAGGCAGAAATACCAGATAATTTCCTGTGCGGGCAGACACTATGCTTCGGATATAATCCACCACCTTCTGATACTCTCTTCTGTTTCTTCTGGTATAGCGGCTGCTGACATCAGAAGCCACCATTAGAAGGCGCTTCTTCTTATCAAATGGGGATTCTGCGTAAACTGCATATTCCTCCAAATTGCCGCTTAACAGTTCTTTATAATAGGAAACCGGAAGAAGTGTGGCGGAAAAGAATACCGTTCCATTGCCTTTATCAAGACATTCTTTTAAGTTTTTGGCGGGATTCATGCAGAAAAGTCTCAGCATAAATCTCCCATCAGATAAAAGCTCTGTATAAATCCGGTAATTCTCATCTACCCGATCATAGATATTCAGCAAATCTCTTATGGCAAAGTAAAAATCCAGCACCAAATCTCTGTCATCAAACTCAGGAAAGCTCTCCATAAACTTTTCCATTTCTCCAAACAGAGACATAATGGTGGTCATAAACAGACGAATATCTTCATGAATCACGTATCTTTCACATTCCCGTTTCATTTCCAAAAGCTGTTTATTACAGCGGTCCAGCATACGCGCCAGCTTGGGACTGAAGTTTTTGACTATTTTCTTAATCAGAAGAAAATCCTCTTTGTAAACAATGGCACTGTACATCTCTCTGGCTCTTGGCACCAGATTATGTGCCTCATCAACCAGAAACAGATAATCTCCTGCAACCCCTTCGGAAAAATACCGTTTCAGCCGGATATTGGGATCAAATACATAGTTATAGTCACAAATCACCGCATCCACCCAGTTGCTGATATCAAGGCAGAATTCAAAAGGGCAGACCTGATGCTCCCTGGCATATTTTAAAACAATATCTCTTGTAATCCCGCTTTCTTGATGGATAATGTCAAATACAGCATCACTTACTCTGTCAAAATGTCCTTTTGCATAAGGACATGCATCAGGGTTACATTCAGGCTTATCCAGAAAACACAGCTTATCCTTGGCAGTAATGGTCACACTGCTTAGATAAAGCCCTTCTTTCCTTAATATATCAAAGGTTTCCTCTGCAACTCCCCTTGTAATAGTTTTGGCAGTTAAATAAAACAGCTTATCTCCAAGCCCTTCTCCCATTGCTTTTAATGTGGGATAAACAGTAGAAAGAGTCTTGCCAATTCCTGTTGGAGCCTGAATAAATAAGTTCCGCTTTCTTGCAATGCTTCTATATACAGAGACAGCCAGCTCCTTCTGCCCTTTTCTATAAGGAAATGGAAAATCCAGGTCTTTGATGGACTCATCTCTTCGAATGCCATGGTGATAAAGGTATCTTGCCCATTTCACATATTCATGAATAAGGCTGTTAAACCATTGTTCCAGCTCTTCAAAGGTCTTTTCCACCTGAAAACGCTTGATCTCTTCTGTTTCAATATTGCAGTAGGTCATCTGAAGAACTGCTCCATTTAACCCATTGTCATAACAATAAAAATAGCCGTAACACATTGCCTGGGCAAGATGGACTTCTACAGGCTCTGTCAGATATTGAAGGTCCATATAAATGCCTTTGATCTCATCAATGGTAATCCCTGAGGGCTTTTCAATGATTCCATCCGCTCTTCCCTCTACCAGAATCTCAAACTGATCTTCCTCTACCCGGTGTTTTAGAGTCACCTCTGCTCTGTAATCAGAGCCCATCCGCCTCTGAATCTTCCTGTGGATGCGGCTGCCTTCCTGCATTGCCGTTTTTACTGCACCTGCAGACCGTCTATTATCTAAGTCACCGGAACGAAGTACGAATTCTACAAGGTTTCGTACTGACATTTTTATGGTTTTTTTACTTTCTGGCTCCATTCCGGCTCCTTCCTTTATTATCCCATAACGTAAAAAGGGAACTGCAGCCCTCTCGGCATACAATTCCCTTTTTTCTTACTGCATATTACGTATTGCTTTCTTTATGCTGCAGAGCAGTCGTTTGGTGCTTTCTTAGTCAAATACTCTTCAAACTCTTCATTTTCACCATTAAATTGAACGGTTAAAATGTGAGTCAAATCCAGACTCAATACTCCTAATATAGACTTTGCGTCAATAATCACTCTATTGTAAAATACGTCAATATCAAAATCACACTTTGTAGCGGCTGAGACGAATTCTCTTGCATCTGTAATGCTTGGCAACATAATTTTAAACTGTTTCATAATACATGACTCCTTTTTCCAAATAACGGTTATAAGTTAATAAGGTACTTATATCATGTTTGTAACCGTTTGTCAAATTATGTTACATATGCCGTTTTAAGCCTGTTTGCTGTGCAATTGTTTCGATTTTCAAAGTATTTATTTCCAATATTTAGTAATTATTTTATGCACCATTTTAATTTCGGGAATAATTCCTATTATTATATTTTATGTTAATCGAATTTACCAAATTATGGTCCTTATTTTCATAAAAAAATACCATAGCTCATTATTGGTATTTATGGCTAAAGTTTATACTTGACCTTAAACTTTCTTTCTATTCTACCATACTTAATAGTGCTTTAACAGTCTAATTTAATGTGATTGGTTTCAGGATTGGTTTCAGCATTTTGTTACAGTCCAGCCATTTTATCAATTTTATCAATTTTTAAAAAAATACTTGCAATTCAAAAGTATCTATGCTATACTTCCATAGTGCTCAGATGAGTGCGTTTTTAAATAAGCCATAGGGGAATAGTTCAATGGTAGAGCAACGGTCTCCAAAACCGTAAATGGGGGTTCGAGCCCCTCTTCCCCTGCTACGAAAAAGCCTTAGATTCCATCAGGAATTCTAAGGCTTTTTCATATTATTCGGTCATCAAATAGACATCTTCCCGTCTAATTCCTAGCTCTAATGCATGCTTATGGGTATCAACAGCCATATCAATTTTATTTCCTTTAATGGCACTGCCTGTATCCTCTGCGGAATAAATCTGTCCATTAATCATAACCTTGGAGCCGAGAGGGATTACGTTTGGGTCTACAGATACGACTCCCGGTCTTACTCTGGTTCCCATAGCAGTAATCCCTCTGCCACCACCGCATATATGGCGGTAAGGCTGGCAGCAATAATAGGTAATTTTAAAGTTTCCCAAAGGAATCATGGTGGTTTTTTCAGTGCTTAAATATTCACTGCTTACATAAGCAACTCCTGCTTCTGTATTAATGCAACACCAGCCCTGATACTCTGCAAGAACCTGTACACTTGAGTTGAGAGAAAGCCGGCCTATAATATCGCTTTCTGTATTGGGTTCTTTTCTGATATTTAAATGATTAGAAGTGCTGTATTTCGTCTGTGGTTTAGTGTTGTTTTTAACAAGCATCTGAATTGTCTCATTGACATTCTCAAACACTCCATCAAATAAATCCGCCCGTTTTTGTGTCTCTGATTTTGATGCTATTCTCTCCTGCCCATAAGCAGGGGCAGTGAAAATAATACACATAATAACGAGAACTAACAATTTTTTCAAATAGATTCCTCCTAACTGGATACATTACGTATCATTTTGGCGGCAATATGATCTTTGCGGCCTTTCGGTAAAGAAGCATTCCTGTTCCGGATGCTCTATTTTTAGTTTTATTCATATAGAATTCCCCTTTATTTGCAAGTTTAATCATTTTTTTGTAAAAAAATACATTTTTGATCTCTTTAAACGGATTCTGTATAACTATAAGAATTACAATAAAATGGGAATTTGACTTCATTGGCATCAAAGAGTTTAAAATAGAATTAAAATGTTTGTTGATATGAGCGGAGCTCCTGTTTTGTATGTCAGTATATTTCAGGGGGCTGGAGTATGAGTCTATGATTTTTTTAAGTGAAGGGAATTTTGGGAGATGTGTGGAATGTGGCAGGCTGATTCTTAAGGAAGGGAATAACAGTAAGTATTGTTTGGACTGCTCTAAGAAAAAGCAGTCGGAAAGACATATCAGATATAATGGGAAACATGTTTAACATACAAAAGATCTCAGAACTCTGATGAAATAACGCTTTTCAAGAGATTCTAAGATCTTTTATTTTTGTTTATTGCTTACCTCTAAGGTTATTGAGAGTATTCTGCATTTCACTGCGAAGCAGAGTCTTATCCTCAGGGAGTACCAGCATCATCGCCTGTATTCTTGAAACACAGTGATCATTGCCTGTTGCTGTTAATGATTTTAATGCAGCAATTTTAACTTCCTCCTCTTCAGAGTTCAGCAATTCCATTAACAAATTGCAGGAGTCATCTCCAGTTGTTTCTCCGCAGGCCTTTGCTAAGTTAACCTTTGTTTCCGTGTCACTGTTGAGATAATTTTTTCTTATCTTATCCCATTTTCCAGATCGAACTAATTTTGCAATTGACTCTGTTGATGCTCCTTTTGAAAAACCAAACATAAAATCCCTCTTTTCTAAGTAAAAAAATACTTAATAAGTAGTATAACATGGTCTGTTAAAGATTGGAAGTTATTTGTCAGAATTTTAATATATTATGTAGTTAATTTTTGAAAATTGTTATTTTGATTTTTAATTTTTCAGTACATATATTCTTTCCAGTTAATATTATTGTCCCTTTTGCATCAAACCGAAGGACTATCTTTTATATTTAGCTTCTCTTCTATCTTAGTTCGTGTATAATTATAGTAACTAAGGAAGGGGTAATTTTATTATGTAAAATCAAAAGAAAGGAGTTTATGGTGGGTTAACTATGGACTAACGATAGAATACATCATATAAATCTATAATGAATACCTTTAAAAAAATCACAAGAATAATCTTTATTTTTTTAATATTAGCCGTTATATATTCAATCATACAGGCCTATCTATGTGCATATTACCTATCTATTATCGTACTTTACATACTCTATTTCCTAAAAATCGATACTTTATTACAGGGAAACTTTCTAGTTTACTTATTAATAATTACTGGTACTTTGCTTAACACAAGTCTTTTTATTATTATAAATAAAGTTCACTCCCTTTTTTCAAAGATGTTCGATTTTTCTAAAGAAAAAAAGGTTAGCTTTAAATTAGTCAATACAATTTCCTGGAGTATTTCACTTATATTTGTTATGATATTTCTACACGCTAATATAAAGAGAACAGATATGTTATGGGAATTTGCATTGATCGGATGGTGGTCTGCTTTATTCACCTTACTATGTTCTAATATCTATGTTTTAGCCGGCTCATTTTTAAATCATACTTCCACACACTAAAAACCGACAGCAAGTATTGTATAATTAACAATTTCAGTATAACATGATATAAGCAAACCAAATATTCAATAAGGAGCACCCCCTACATGACCCAGAATGAACTAACCTACATTCTAGCCATAGCAGAATACGGAACTATTTCCAAAGCAGCCAAAGAGCTGTTTATATCCCAGCCGTCCCTGTGCCAGACTCTTTCCAAAGTGGAAACCGAATTCGGAGAAGAGCTTTTTAATCGTACTTCTACAGGTTTAGTCCCCACCTTATTTGGCAGACGTTATTTGAAAACTGCAAGAGAAATTCTTGATTGTTATCTGGAATTGATGTTCCAGTTAGATGAAGTACAGAAAATATACTGTGGAAGCATTACCTTTGGCATACCAATTAACTTAGGTTCATGCCTTTTACCACATGTAATGCCTAATTTTATAGAAAAATATCCCAATGTCACTTTGAGAATCAGGGAGAATAATGCTTCTGAACTGGATAAGCTGCTGCTTACAGGGAAAACGGACTTCAGTATTATGCATTATGAGAAACCTAACGAAGCCATTTATTATGAGCAACTGACCCATGATCCCTTTTACCTTGTAATCCCCTCATCAGCAACTCACAAATATGGTTTTCAAGAGCACCAGACTATTACAGGTGCCATATTGCAGAGCTTACATAAGGAAAACTTTATTATGGTATCTGACAGACAGTATTTAAGGGATGCGGCTGATTTGATCTTTCAAAAGGCTAATTTTGAGCCTCATATACGTCTGACTACAAAAAGCATGGGAACTGCCAAGCGGCTGGTTGCAAAGGGATGCGGAATTACTCTTCTTCCCTCTTCTTACCTACAGCTGTTTTCCGATGCTGACGGGCTCACCTACTATCCTCTGGATGACAGCTTGGAAGCCTCTTTAGAGCTAGTGGTTGCCTATCGAAAAAGTTCAGCCATTTCTCTTTGCTCTAGAGAATTTATTAACTTATTAAAAGAAATGATTAAAACACCACAATAAAACCACAATAAAATAAGCACCGGAAAAGCTCAGCTCCTCAGTCTGTTCTTTCCCAGTGCTTTTCTCATTATTCTATCCCTTTAAACCGTCATACAGAGACAATATCCGTTTAGCAGTCTTCACATAAGCCTCACCCTCAGGCGTAGGCACAAGCCCTGCGGGAGTCCGCTGAAACAATACAATTTTAAGTTCTCCTTCAACTCTTTTAATACACCGGCTCAGTGAAGAAGCATTCTTATCCATAGCTGCTGCCGCTTTTTGAATATTTCCCTCCCTTGCGATTGCAACTATGTAACGCAGATCCCGTTCATTCATCTCTTATCCCTCGCCATCTCAACCTACTTAGCAAAACCTAAACCAACTACAATCTCATCTCTATACCAGCATAAGCTTCACTTCACCACTATCTAAGTAAATCGCTCCGATCAATATAATGTGTATGAAGCAGCTTATGAGACCTTTCACCCAAAGGTTCACCCAGGAATTCCTCGTAAATTTGTTTAATATAAGGATTGTCATGAGATTTTCTAATAGGAAGGTTTTTATCCTCTCTGTAGATAGCCTCTTTCCTCTTCTCCAGCTTCTTCCATGTCTTAGGAGCATTACCACCGCCGCCGATACAGCCGCCTGGACATGCCATAATCTCTATGAAATGGTAATCACAGTTTCCAGCTTTGATCTGTTCTAATACTATTTTAGCATTTTTTAAGCCATGTGCAATAGCAACCTTAACCACAGTGCCATCTAAATCCACAGAAGCTTCACGGATTCCCCCAAATCCTCTCACATCTTCGAAATCTAAATTGTCCAGAGTCTTATTGGTCACCACCTCATAAACAGTTCTTAAAGCCGCTTCCATAACACCGCCTGTAGCACCGAATATCTGAGCAGCGCCGCTTCCAAGACCAAAGGGCTGGTCAAATTCAGAGTCAGAGATATTTTCAAAATCAATTCCTGCAGTGCGGATCATTTTCGCAAGCTCCTGAACCGTCAGCACAATATCAACGTCCTGATATCCGCTGTCATTCATCTCACTTCTCTTGCACTCGAACTTCTTAGCAGTACATGGCATAACGGAAACACTGCAGATTTCTGACGGATCAAGCTGTTCCTTCTCTGCAAAATAAGTTTTAATCACACTTCCAAACATCTGCTGAGGTGATTTGGCAGTTGATAGATGAGATACATGGTCAGGTGCATAGGTTTCACAGTATTTAACCCAAGCAGGACAGCAGGAGGTGATCATTGGCAGAGTTTCCCCGCCATTCAATCTCTGAAGAAGCTCATTTCCCTCTTCCATAATGGTTAAATCCGCACTGAAGTCAGAGTCAAACACTTTATAAAATCCTATTTTTCTCAACGCATGAACAATCTTTCCAGTTGTTACCGTACCAGGATCATATCCTAAAGACTCTGCCAGAGTAATTCTAACCGAAGGAGCCATCTGAATCACTACCTTCCTGCCTGCTTCAAGCTCTGAATATACCTCATCTGTATTGTCATGAATGGAAATGGCGCCTACAGGACAGACCTGAACACACTGGCCGCAGTTGACACAGGCTGTATCAACAAGGGATTTTCCGTAAGGAGGAACTACCAGGGTATGATAACCTCTGTTTTCCTTATCCATCACTGTAATTCCCTGTACATCGGTACAGACCTCAACACACCGTCCGCAGAGAATGCATTTTGTCATATCCCTAACGATAGAAGGGGAAGACTCATCCACTTCCACATTTCTGGCTTCCAGTTCATAGCGGTTTCTTCTGGACATATTCAAATCGCTTGCTACACTTTGAAGCTCACAGGTTCCATTTTTAGAACAGATGAGACAGTCCTGGGTATGACGGGATAGAATAAGCTCCATAATGTTTTTACGTGCCTTAATTACCTTTGGAGATGCTGTTTTAATCACCATTCCCTCAGAAACAGGTGTATTACATGCTGTAGGAAGCTGAATCTGGCCTTCCACTTCTACCACGCAGATACGGCAGACAGCTTTAATTGCCTGATCCTCGTGATGGCACAGGGTTGGAATATGTACATTCATCAGTTTGGCCGCTTCTAAAATGGTTGTGCCTTCCGGAACCGATGTTCTCTCTCCGTCTATGGTTATATGAATCATGCCTGTTTCCCTCCCATCTGACTGCACACAGGACAGCCTTCTTTATCAATATGTTTAATATAATCCTCATAGAAATTCTGAATACTGCTGAGTACAGGAACTGCTGTGGAATGTCCCAGACCGCACAGTGCAGTCAGCCTCATGGTCTCTGCAAGGTCCTCAATGGTCTCAAGATCCTTTACATTGCCCTTCTCCTGACATAGCTTATCAATCAGCTCATACAGCCTTGTTCCGCCTTCTCTGCATGGTGTGCATTTGCCGCAGGACTCATCTCTGAAGAAGTCCAGATTGTTGCGGACAATATCAACAATACAGTTGCTGTCATCAATGACCAATATAGTTCCGCAGCCAAGACGACCTCCTGAGTCTGATACATGATCAATATCCAGCATTACGTCAATCTGGTCTTTGTTAATCACTGCTCCTGAAGCACCGCCTGTTTGAACTGCCAGGAGAGTTCTTCCCTCTTCCAGTCCGCCGCACACTTCATAGATTAAATCCTTTAAATTAATGCCCATAGGGAATTCAAAAACTCCTCTGCGTTTCACATTTCCGCAGACTGTAAACAGCTTAGTTCCCGAACTGCCTTCTGTGCCAATGCTTCGAAACCAGTCCGCACCATTCATGAAAATAGGTCCGATATTAGCAAGGGTTTCTACATTATTTAAAATGGTTGGCTTACCAAACAGCCCCTTTACTCCCGGAAATGGCGGACGATATCTGGGTTCTCCCCTCTTTCCTTCTATGGATTCAAACAGCGCTGTTTCCTCACCGCATACATAAGCTCCAGCACCGGAACGAAGCTTAATATCAAAATCAAATCCGCTGCCCATAATATTTTCGCCAAGGCAGCCATGTTCTCTTGAAGTTTTCAGAGCTGACTCCAGAATGGGAACAAGATAGGAATACTCCGCTCTCATATAAATATATCCGATATGGGCACCAATCGCCTTCCCGATAATAGCCATTCCTTCAAAAATACTGCATGGGTCTGAACTTAATAAAATCCGGTCCTTATTGGTACCCGGCTCTCCCTCATCTGCATTACATACCACATATTTAGGCTCTGCATCATTTAAAGCAAACTGAATCTTCTTATAAGTTGGAAATCCTGCTCCTCCACGCCCCCGCAGCTTAGATTCCCTCACCACATCAATAATCTCCTCAGTGGTCATCTTAAGAGCCTTTTTAAGCCCCTCATATCCGCCTGCCGAAATATAGCTTCCTGCGTCTTCAGGATTGATCTTACCTTTATTTCTTAACAGTACATGCATCTCTTCCATTGTTTATTCCACATCCTCTCTTATATAGCGTTTGATCACTGATCTGACACTTTCAGCGGTTAAGTTGCCGTAGGTCTTATCATTGATCATAATAGCGGGTGAAATGTCACAAATACCAAGACATGGACAATATTCCAGGGTAAATCTTCTATCCTCTGTTGTTTCCCCCATTTTAATTCCCAACAGCGATTCCATTTCCCTTACAATTTCCTTTGCACCAAGTACATGGCAGGGAGCGCTTTTACACATGCGCACAATATACTTTCCTCTTGGTTTCACGGAAAGCATAGCGTAAAATGTGACAAAGCTGTATACCTGTGTCTGGGAAATGTTCATCTCTCTTGCAATCACTGCTGCAACAGAATCTGTAAAAGCAGGGACTATTTTCTGCACCTGTGTCACTACCTTCATCAGCATCTCAGGTCTGTCCCTGTATGGCGCTGCAATTTCAGCTACCTTAACCAGCTGAGATGATGGGGTTTTGTAATTGGTAAAAGCCTCTTTCATCATGGAACTCCTCCTCCTTTGTACTTTTATTAAAACAATAATATTGTTTTTCGTCCAATACATAAAAAGGCTTTTTGATATAGGCAAAACGCATTGTTTGTTATTTATCAGATACATAATGCGTTTTTATTTTATCATTCTCCTCCAGAATTGCCTTCACAGTAATGTTTTCCAATACAAAAACCGCCTCTATAAGAAGGCGGTTTTTCATATAAAAATGATTCAATTAACCTTTCAAACCTGAAGTAGAAATACCTTCCACCAGATATTTCTGGAAGAATATAAAGATCAGTACTGCAGGAAGAATTGATAAACTTGCCATAGCAAACATCGCTCCGTAATCTGAGGATGATCCTGGATCAGAGAACAGCTTCAGCGCCAGACTCACCGGATATTTGGCAGACTCATTTACATATAAAAGAGCTGACAAGAAGTCGTCCCATCTCCACATAAAGGAGAAAATTGCTGCTGTAACAATAGCCGGTTTAATAAGAGGTACGATAATTCTCAGGAAAATACTGTAATAGGAACAGCCGTCAATTTTCGCCGCCTCATCAAGCTCTGTTGGGATACCATCAATAAAGTTGATCATTAAGTATACAAAGAATCCCTGGATTGCGAAGAAGTAAGGTACGATCAGAGGGAGGTAGCTTCCTACCCAGCCCAGCTTCTGATACCAGAGATACTGAGGAATCATCAGTACCTGTGCAGGTAACATCATGGATAACAGCATTGCTACAAAAAGCAGTCTTTTTCCAAAGAATTTACATCTGGAAAAGCCAAAAGCTACAAATGCTGATGAAATTACAGTACCAATGGTTGCTACAATAGATATAAAAAGGGAATTTTTAAAAAATGTCCCGAAACTGATCTTAGCAAAACCTTTCCAGCCATTAGTATAGTTGGTAAGAACAAATTTCTCAGGAATCAGACTTCCTGCAGTTGTAAATATGGTGTTTGTCTCTTTAAAAGAACTCATAACCATCCAGATGAGAGGATAGATCATCACAAGTCCCAGACCGCAAACAAGCACATGATAAACGATGTTTCCGATTCTATTTTTAGCTTTCATCTTAAAATCCTCCATCATAAACCCAGAACTTCTTAGTTGCAAAAAGGAACAGGGTCATAAGACCAATGATCAGCAGCATTACCCACGCCAGAGCCGCACCATATCCAGTGTTGTAGAACTCAAAGGACTGCTGGTACATATATACAGTATAGAAAAGTGTGGAATTCATAGGTTTACCCTGAGTAATAATAAAGCACTGGGTAAATGCCAGGAATCCGTTGATCATCTGCATCACCAGATTAAAGAAAATCGTCGGTGTTAAAAGCGGAAGTGTAATATTAAAAAACTGTCTGAATTTATTGGCACCATCTACATTGGCTGCTTCATAAAGGCTGGTTGGTATCTGCTTTAAGGAAGACAAGAATATAAGCATAGAAGAACCAAACTGCCATACTGCAAGAATAATCAGAGTCCAGATTGCTGTGTGCTTATTGCCAAGCCATGCAAAGCTGGTTGATATTCCGATAAATCCCAGTAAAGTATTCACAATACCGTCAGATGCAAACATTCTCTTCCATAAGATGGATACTGCTACAGAACCTCCGATGATAGAAGGCAGATAGTAAGCTGCTCTGTAAAAGCCTGTTGCCTTTGTTGTCTTCTGTAAAATCATTGCCACAAGAAGAGCAAATATCAGTCTTAAAGGAACTGATACCAGTGCAAAGTAAAAGGTAACCTTTAAAGATTTATAAAAGGTAGGATCATCGGTAAACATCTTTACGTAATTTTTAACTCCCTGAAAAACAGGCGGAGATAAAATATCATAATCACAAAAGGAATAATACAGTGAAATTCCCATTGGTACAATCATAAATAATAGAAATCCAACGCTAAATGGCAGTGTAAAAACCACGCCTGCAGAGCTTTCTTTATTTAACCAGCGCTTTAAACTAAATGCTTTATTATTTTTCATGGATGCTCCTCTCTAAATCAAGGGGCGGAGTATAATATCTTCTCCGCCCTGACCACATTATTAATTTCCGGACATAATCTTATTTCCGCCTTCAAACAGCTCATTAGCTGCCTGTGCTGCGTCAATTTCACCATAGCAAAGCTTCTCTTCAAGCTTATCAATTAAGTCATAAACTTCGCTGGAAGAATCAGGTGCCGGTGGGTTTAGAGTAGAACTGTTTGGAGTAACCACTTCATTAATATAGCGGATTACTTCCTGATCCATATCGTCGAGTTTTGGTGCAATTGCCTCTGCAACCAAGCTGGAAATAGGCACACCTCTCTCAGCTAATAAAATATTGTTGCAATCTTCAGAATTTGTGAAGAAATCTAATACCTTTGCTGCTTCTGCAGGGTTTTTGCTGTCCACTGTAATTGAGAAGAACTGACTTGGCTTTAAGTAATTGGAAACCACTGGATCATCAGATGGCCAGGTGGTCATGCCAATTTCCATTCCTTCAGGAGCCGCTTTCTGCATAGCTGTTAACTGGTTGGAATAATAGAATGCACACCAGGACATATTGGCAGGGGTAGAACCATATACCAGCGGCTCCTGCTCTACAGAACCAATGGTTCTTTCTGCAAAAATGCTTGGGTCTACATGCCAGCCTTCGTTCATTCCTATCTCATATATTTGGAAAAATGGTAATAACTGATCTGCTGAATCAACACCCAGTTTACCCTCTTCAAACAAAACCTTTCCCTCAGAACGAACGGTATATTCGATGAAGTTATCCCCATTATTATAAGCTACATTGGTCTTATAACCTGTTTTCTCATAAATCTCACGTGAAAGGTCCATGAACTCATCCATTGTCATGTTATCCTTTACAGTGATTCCATTTTCGTCCAGAAGAGTTTTATTATACAAAAGTGCAGGAGCATTAATTCCCAGGCTGATGGCATAAATACCATCACCTACTTTTCCTGAATTTAACATATTCTCAGAAACATTGCTTACATCAATGGTTCCGTCTTCTATGTAAGGGGTAAGGTCTACTAAAAGATTATTATCCACATACTGTTTTAAATATTTGTAATCCATCTGTACTACGTCAGGCAGTGAATGACCTGCAGATGAAGTTGCCAGCTTATTCCAGTAATCTGCCCATTCTGCAAACTGACCGTCAAAGGTTACTTCTGGATTCTGTTCAGAATAAAGATCAAGTGCTTCCTGAGTTCTTTCATTTCTGGTCTGATTTCCCCACCAGGAAACGATTAAATTGTTGCTCCCTCCTGCACTTGCACCTGCTTCTGCTGCCTCTGTATTACCTGGTGCAGCTGTTGTTCCGTTACTTCCTGAATTGCCGCCACAGGCTGTCAGCGATAAAGCAGTTATGATTGCCATACCTAACGCCAGTTTCTTTTTCATAATAGAATTCCTCCATTTCATTTTCCTATATCATCTCTAAGACTGTGGCTTTATTATAGTTTTTCAGATTGTACTTTTCAATGAACAAAACCGAGCACTCAGTTCAAAAAACCGATATCTTTCATTTATTTAAAATAAACCGACATTGCATTTTTATAGAATATCAGCTCTTTCTCCGTTTCAGATAACAGAGTATTTTTCTCTACAAAGTCAATAAAATGCTCATAGCTGTCTCTTGTCATAGCTGAAGGCATATCGCTTCCCCACATGAGGCGGTCAGCTCCCACAATGTCAATTCCGTCTCTTACATACTGCATGGCAGTTGGATAAGGATACACTTCCGGCTTGCTGTTTAAGCAAAGAGCTGCAAGGTCAAACCACACATTAGGAAGAGCCAGCTTCTCCAGAGAGCGTTTTAAAAGTTCTCCGTCCTCTCTCTGAGGTGCCAGTAAATGGCAGATAACAAAATTCATATCAGGATATTGACGGATTGCATTTGCCAGAGCATCCACCTGCCAGCAATTGTTGCCTGGACGTCCGATATCAATAACAAAGGTCAGTCCCTTATCTCTGGCGTGGCTGTAGACCTCATGCATCACTTCTCCGTCTAAATCTACGGTGGGGTGATATGACATAAGCCCAGACCCGTTGCTCACCTCGAATTTCACAATCTTAAATCCCAGCTCATCAAAAAGATGATATTTTATCTTGTCTTTCTGCACACAGAAAGGATCATAGGAAGCCGCCCCAACAAATCGTTCCGGATATTTCTGCACTGCCTCCCAGGTGTAGAGATTCTGAAAGCCAAAGTAGTTTCCTTGAAGAAGAACCGCCTTTTCCACATGATGGGCATCCATGACTTTTAACAGAGCTTCCGGAGCTGCATCATATTCCCCGATTTCCGGCGGAATCATCTGAAAACAATGACCGCTTGCATAAATCGCCTTTCCTCCTCCACAGGCTCTTAATTCCCCCTGTGAACCTGTTCCTGCAATGTACTGAACCACATGAGCGTGGGCATCTATTATCTTTCTCTTTTTCATCGATAATCTCCTCTCCTTTTTTGTTTTAAATTGTAATGTCTTACTATTCTATCAAAGAAAACCGCTTATATAAATCAAAAAACCGTGTTTTCCTGGTTATTTCTTGTAATTATCCGGTTTTTTTACTATAATTTGGGGATAAGAGTGTTTGTGCAGAAAGGAATTAATAAAATGAAGCAGTCAATAAAAACTCTGGTCTCAGAGCATATTCTCAATATGCCCCTGAAACAAAAATTTTTAGGTATCTCTGTTCTGAATATATTAATGATTGCAATATCGGCTCTTATTGGAATTGAGCTTACAACCATATCCAATCAAAAGCTTCTCTATAAAACAATTGCCGGTTCCCTTTCTTATTCAGCAACAGACATTTCTAATAAACTGAATAATGTGGAGACCATGTCCGGTATGATTCTGGCAGACAGCTCTGTTCAGGATGCTTTGGCTGTTGTAAAGGATTCCCATGAACCCATTGAACGTACCAATGCCTATCAGGTTCTCAATGCATCTGTCCCTGATTACTTCCAGACATTTAAAAAGAATAACATTGCTTATATCAACCTTTATAATGATTCCTTTATTACCTATACCAACAAACCCCGCTCAGATGAAACACCTGAGTCTATCCAGCAGTCCATTGTAACAAAAGCTGAGGAACTGGAGGGGGCTGCTTACTGGGACACAGGCTACAGCAATACCTATGGACTTTTTCTGGCACGTAATATACGGCGCATTTATCGCACACAGCTGGATTCGCTGGGTACCATGCTGATCTCTATTAATATGGAAAATCTGGTCACCTCTTCCACCCTTTTCAGCTCTCAATATGAAGATGCTGCTTACCTTCTATTTGATGAAAAGGTACCTGTTTATCATTCTAAGAATCTGACAGAAGAACAGACTCTTCAGATTCAAAACAGCAATATTGAAGATTATAAAGTAATCCATTTAGGCAGTGATGATTATTTTGCAGTTAAAGGCACTATACCAACCTATGACTGGGATTATATCTGTCTGGTTTCCTATGACAGTATTGCTTCCACTATCGCAATTTCAAAGGGTATCTGTATCGGCATTATTCTGCTGATGATCCTCATATCCTTCCTTCTGTCAAGAAAGCTAATTACTTCTGTGACCGGACATATGATTACGCTTGTGGAGAAAATAAGAGCCTTCGGCCTTGATGAGACAAAGACCTTGGATGTGGGATATAATTATACTAACAGAAACGATGAAATCGGAATTCTCCACCGCCAGTTTGACCAGATGGCAGATGAAATCCGTAATCTAATTCAAGTAAACTATGTCAATGAACTTCTGACGAAGGAAGCCCAGCTGAAAGCTTTGGAAAACCAAATCAATCCTCACTTTCTCTACAATACTCTGGAATCCATTAACTGGAGAGCAAAGGCAATTGGAGAAAAGGATATTTCATCCATGGTGGAATCTCTGGGAACACTTTTGCGTATTACCTTAAGCAAAGAGAACCGACATTCCACTCTTAAGAAAGAACTGGACCTTGTTCAGTGCTATATGGCAATTCAGCAGATTCGCTTTGAGGAACGGCTGGTATATAAAATTCTGATTAAACCTGAGTTTTTCAATGCCAATATCCCTCTTCTCACCATTCAGCCCCTGGTTGAAAATGCCATCTACTATGGACTGGAGGAAAGCACAGAAACCTGCTGCATAACCATTATGGCAGACTGCAAAGACAACTGTCTGTTTATCTATGTAAAAAATGACGGTTCCCAATTTGAAGAGAATCTTCTGGAGAAACTGACTACACAGCAGATTCAACCAAGAGGTCTGGGAATCGGTCTGTTAAATATTGACAAAAGACTGAAACTGAAATACGGAGAGTCCTATGGACTTTCTCTCTACAACGAAGAAGAACAGGCAGTCGCCTGCATCGTAATACCCTATTTTACCGAAGAGCATATGGAGGTGTAACCACTTGTTGAAACTTATAATTGCAGATGATGAACGGGTGATTCGTGAAACGATTTCCCACCTTATTGATTGGAACAGCATTGGTATCGAATTAATCGGCTTATGCAAAGACGGCATTGAAGCTTATGATATGATTCTGGATGAATCTCCGGATATTGTTCTTACAGATATCCGGATGCCCGGACTGTCCGGACTGGAATTAATTCAGAAAATCTCTCAGACAGATTTAGATACCCAGTTTATCCTGCTCTCCGGTTACGGGGAGTTTGATTATGCCAAAGAAGCCATGAAATACGGTGTCCGTCACTATCTGCTTAAACCATGTAATGAAGAACAGATTATATCCAGCATGAAATCTGTCATCGAAGATTGTTATCATAAGCGTGCATTTCACAGGTTTCAGGAACAGCAGAAGCTTTTATCTGAGAACCTCCACAGCAATATTCTGACCAACATTATTAATGAAGGAGTCAGTTTAGGTTATGAAGGAAATTATGATCAGATTTATGAGTCCTATCAGCAGTTCATAGATTTTGACAGCACTGCATATCAGCTTTATTATTTGTATTTTCTGGAGGAACACAACCTGTCTTCCTGCCTGGAATACATAAAAAGCTACGGCAAAGCCTACGCACCCAGCATACCCATTCATGGAGTCTATGTAAACAATACTCTCCTGCTGTTCTTCCAGTCCTATGGGAATCCGGAGCATAATTTTGACAAGTTTTTAGATACCTTATATTTCGATGATCAGGCAGTAAGCTTAAGCTGGGAACAGGTTGCTTATCCTAACCTGTCCCTTCTATTGGACATGCTGTTAAAAAAGATATCCAGATACGGAACCATATATTATATTAACAATTTCCACCCTATCCCTACCTGTAACTACAAAAATCTGATTCAGCAGACCGATATATTATGCAATCAGATTTTAACAGAAGATGATAAGACCAGAGAGGAAGCAGGTGCAGAGCTTAAGAGAATCTTTCACGAGATTACAAATCCTGACTTTATGATTCAGCTTGCTTCCAGCCTTGTAATCCGCAGCTCTTCCAAAGCGGATTCCTGCACTCCTGTAACAGCCACAGAATTCTTACTGGAATTAAACCAGGAAAGAGAAATCGAAGCCATCAGGTCCAGAGTATTGGATAAAACAGATGAAATCCTTGAGGATCTTGCTAAGAAAAATGAACGCCTTTGTGATTTTACAGAAAAAATCATGGTTTATGTAACAGAAAATCTTTCTGATCCCACCCTTACATTAAAATGGATATCAGAAAACTATCTCTTTATGAATGTGGACTATGTCAGCAAGAAATTTATAAAAGAAACAGGAATGAAATTCTCTACCTATCTGACAGAGCAGAGAATTAAGAAGGCAAAAGAACTTCTCTCTGATGGAGATTCCGAGAAAATACACTATGTGGCAGAGGTGGTGGGCTGCGGCAATAACCCTCAGTATTTCAGCCAAATCTTTAAGAAAAATACAGGAATGACTCCCAGTGCATATGCGAAAAAGATGGGGAGTTCAAAGTAAATATGATGTTATTGGAGGACTAAATTGAAACTTCATCAATATAACGGGGATAATAGTTTATTTAATGAATTTCGAATTAAATGTAATGAATGCAGCGGTATATGCTGTGTTGCGTTATACTATTCTAAATTTGATGGGTTTCCTGCTGATAAAGTGGCAGGAATACCCTGTCACAATTTAGATGATGATTTTCGCTGCTCTATTCACAAGGAATTGCATTCCAAACATTTGAAGGGTTGTATGGCCTACGATTGCTGTGGAGCGGGTCAAATTGTGACTTCCCTCTATGGAGAGGAAAATTGGAAATCAAATCCACAGACAGCTGAAGAAGTATTTGATGTGTTTATAAAAACGTTTTATCTGCAGCAAATGTTGTGGTATTTATCGGAAGTTTTAACATTACAGCCAGCAAAGACACTTTGGGAAGAAGCCGCTAATTATATAGAGGAATTACATCTTCTTTTGAAATCTTCTCCCTCTAATATTTTAAGTTTTGATATGGACGAATTTGGAGTAAAGGTAAATTTAATGCTGAATAATTCTTGGACCATGGTGAAAAAAGAAGTTGGCAATTCAAAGAAAACTACTAAGAAAAAAGATTTCATGGGGTATAATTTCAAAAAAGCCAATCTAAACGGATACGATTTTAGCACAGCACTTTTAATAGCAGCAAATCTTGAGGGCTGTGATTTGACTGGCTGTAATTTCCTTGGAGCTGATATGCGGGATACTAATATTAAAAATGCTGATTTGAGCGAAGGCGTGTTTTTGACACAAGGGCAAATTAACGCGGCTAAAGGGAACTTAAATACTCATATTCCTGAGCACCTTGTAATGCCTTCTACATGGCTCTGACTACAGCTAAAAAAACCATAGTCAGAGCTTTAGTTTACAGGTTATTCTCCTGTGCAACAAACCATATCTCCTGTGCCCCATTATCTTTGGAATGCCAGCAAGCGCCTTCCAAAGGACCATCCTTTGTATTATCCAGGAAAAACCAGTCACCGGAACCATCATCTGGATCACAGACTTTCCCATCCCAGCGATGCCAGCCTGATACCATATAACCGTCCCTGTTAAACAGATAATAATGATTGTTAATAATATGCCATGCATTGGCAGGAAATGTTCCATCAGCTTTGCGGTACCAATAACCCGTTGCATTCTTAATCCAGCCTGTTTTTTCTTCTTTTACCCAGGTCTTCATAAATACCTGAGGATTTTCATAAACCTTTTTAATTCCTGAAGTGGAGCTGCCCCAGTCAGGCAGCTGAAAATGAGGTTTATCTACAATGCTTTTCCAGTTTCCTCCCCATTCCAGACCAAGACTGGCACCAATGGCACCTACTTTTTCAAAAAACTGACCGGATTCATTATAAGCGCCTTTTCCATCATTGCGGAAGATATCAAATGCAGTTCCCCACTGATGATAGGAATTATAAGAACCTCCCTGTGCATTGGTTACAATATTTCCTGGTTTTGTGCGGCCCTGAGCATACAGAGCATCCTGTTCTTCTACAGTTCGTAGAGTTTCTCCAATGGCTATTTTATACCCTTGTTTACTACATTCCTCTATCAAACGTCCTGCCAAAAGCTGCAGCTTGGGATGACACAACGCAATATTTCTCATAATCTCACCTTGTCCTTTCCCTATATAATATGAAAGAAGGTTCGGAAATGTCCCGAACCTTCTTTGCCTGTAAATTTATAATCCTGCTGCTTCAAAATCCTGTTGCATTGCTGAAATTACTGCCCAAAAATGCCCGCATCACAAGATCAATGAAAAACACACCTGCAAGCCCATAAGTAATCATATGCATTTTACGATTATTAATAGTAGTAATCAATTTATCCAGCACAGGATGGATTCCATACAGAATCACCAAACCGCCCAAACCAAACCTGATGCTTGTATTCAGTGCAATTCTACCCTGAAACTGGTACTTATAATTATCATAATCCCACAGCCATTCACCTATGGTAAATTCCATAATATAGCTTGTGATCAGTTCAATGACTGTGGTTAGAACCACAACTGCACAAAACATATAAACCGGAGTCATATTAATCTTACCAATATAAGATTTTTTATACTTGTGTTTATTCAGTGGAATCAGAAACAGCAAAGCTCCGAATCCATAAATTGGCAGATACGGGCCAAACATAAATCCCCTGTTAACAAATCCTACCCGAAACACAAAAATACCAAGGAGTACCTCATACATCCAGCCTACAAAACCATAGGCAAGAAAACACAGAAACAGATCCCTGACTTTTTCCTTTTTCACTCTCCCAGCCCCCTTTACAGATTGAAAAACCTTCTTGTATTTGCAAGCGTAATCCGCTTTACATCCTCTACATCAATCCCCTTTACCTCAGCAATCTTATCAGCTACATACTTTATGTTCTCAGGAACATTTCTCCGTTCCAATCCCTTGATATTAAGGGGAGTCAGATAAGGTGCATCTGTCTCAATCATCAGTCTGTCCAGAGGGATGATCTTCAGCGCTTCCAGCACCTCTTTATTTCTTCTGTGATCGCAAATCCAGCCTGTAAGCCCAATGAAACAGCCAAGCTGTAAATACCGGTAAGCAGTTTCTTTAGATCCTGTAAAACAATGAACTACACTGCGTTTGCAAACGCCGCGGTGCATTTTCATCATCTTTAGAAAATCCTGCTCTGCAGATCGTTCATGAAGAAACAGCGGAAGCTCCATAGTCTCTGCCATATCTAAAATATCGCTAAAGCATCTCTTTTGATTCTCTTTTGTGGAAAACATTCTGTCATAATCAAGGCCGGCCTCACCTAAGGCGATGATATGGCTCCTGTTGGTCTGAATCAGTGTTTCCATCTCCTTCTGATACTGGGAATTCCATTCATCAGCATTATGAGGATGAATTCCACAGGTGCACCAGAGGTATTCCTTCTTTTGTTTTTTTACATAATTGACTGCTGCTTTATCTGACTTTAGATCAGTTCCTGTTAAAATCATTCCTACTCCTGCAGCCAGTGACTTTTTAACAATTTCCTCCCGATCAGAGTCAAATTGTTTCCCCATTAAGTTGACTCCGATATCTATATAACTTAACATTTTAATCTCCTATATATATCCAATTGCTTCTCTTACATTTTCCACACCAATGAGGCGGATTCCTTTAACTTCCTCCATCTTATCCATGGAAATCTTAGGCAGTATACATTTGGTAAAGCCCAGTTTCTTAGCCTCACTGACTCTCTGCTGTGCCATGGAAACTGCACGCACCTCTCCTGCCAGACCCACCTCACCAAATATAATGGTTTTGGGATCAACAGCCTTATCCTTCATGCTGGATACAAGGGCCATCATAATAGCAAGGTCAAGGGCCGGCTCATTCATCTTCAGCCCGCCTGCAATATTTACATAGGCATCAAGATGAGACAGATCATAATGACACCGCTTTTCCAACACTGCAATCAGCACATTGACTCTGTTAAAATCAGTTCCTGCTGCAGTTCTTCTAGGCATACCAAAGGCAGTGGGAGTAATAAGAGCCTGAACTTCCAACAGCATAGGTCTTGTTCCCTCCATGGAACAAGCAACCACTGCACCTGAGGCATCCTCCGGCCTTCCGCTTATCATATATTCCGATGGATTGGTGACTTCTGCAAGGCCGCTTTCCATCATTTCAAAAACTCCGATTTCATTGGTTGAGCCAAAGCGGTTCTTAACACCTCGTATAATGCGGTAGGAAGCGCTTCTCTCCCCTTCAAAGTATAACACTGTATCAACCATATGCTCCAGCACTCTGGGGCCTGCAACAACGCCTTCCTTGGTTACATGACCAACGATAAAGACTGCAATACCTGCGCCCTTAGCGATCTGCATCAGAATATTGGTGGATTCACGTACCTGGCTTACACTTCCCGGCGCTGATCCGATCTCATCCCGGAACATGGTCTGAATGGAGTCAATCACCACAACATCAGGCTTTTCCTCAGCTATAACACCATCAATTAAATCCACATTGGTTTCACATAGAAACAGAAGCTCTCCTGTTACATCTCCGATTCTGTTGGCACGAAGCTTAATCTGCTTTAAAGATTCCTCACCGGATATGTAGAGAACCTTACGTTTTGAAGCAGCCAGATTGCGGCATACCTGAAGCAGCAGGGTGGATTTACCGATACCCGGATCACCGCCTACCAGAACCAGAGAGCCCTTTACAATTCCGCCTCCCAGCACACGGTCCAGTTCTCCAAAGCCTGTTGCCATACGGTCCTGTTCATCGATGGAAATCTCTGATAAACGAGCTGGTTTAACCCTGCCGGTTCCATGGGGATTCCCGGGACTCCCTGTACCTCCGGAAAGTCCCCGCTTGGCAGCAGGCTCTTTTTTCGCAAGGGGTTCCTCTACAAATGTATTCCATTCTCTGCAGCCAGGACACTGTCCCAACCATTTTACTGATTCATAACCACATTCTTTACAGAAAAATGCAGTCGCTTTTGCTTTTGCCATATGTAATCCTTTCTGCCATTATAAATTTAAAACTGGGGTTCGACCCTT
>DHOR01000024.1:103801-104672 GCA_002409995.1 Hungatella sp. UBA5385
TCGTCTAACCACTTTTACTGATACTGATGTGCCTTCATTAAGCTCAACGCTTACTGACAGCTTTCCGCTTTTATTGGTTGTCATGCTGCCTACGGCAGCCTCATCTACAAATACTTCGTATTCTGTATCATCCTCTAACTGAATGGTTAACTGCGCATCCTTGTTGCCTTCTACCTTAAACTCCACACCATTGTTTGATACTGCAAAGTTCTCTACAGCAGTTCCCGGTACAGATTCGTAAACAAACATACCATTGCGCTCCAGTTTTGTTATCTCGTAAAAAGTCTTTACTTTATATAAATCACCCTGGTGTTCAAAATCCTGTACCTTAGACTTTACTTCTAACAGATAATTACCAAAACTGATTGTTCCGTCTTTTTCTGTGCGGATTAACTCTTCAATTACCGGCATCGGTTTGCCCTCCTAGTATTCTTATTACTTATCCTTTTTTTAACGAAAGTTTCTTCCCCCTTCGTTTGACATCATTATACACGAAATCAAATCAAATGGCTAGTTATTTATCAGCTCCCTGACAGAAAACTTAAGGCCGTCCTTGGTTGCGGTTACTTTGACTTCATCCCCTTCGTTTATCTTGCCATCCAGTATCTCCTCTGCCAGCTTATCCTCCAGACAGCTCTGAATGGTTCGGCGCAATGGTCTTGCACCATATTTCTCATCATAACCCTTATCAATTAAGTAGTTTTTGGCAGCCTCATTGACAGTAAGGGTAATATTCATCTGCTCTGATGTTCTCTTCATAATATCCTTCATCATAATCACAGCAATCTTCTTCATATGCTCTTTATTCAATGGGTGGAATACTATAATTTCATCAATACGGTTAATAAACTCAGGCTTAAATAACCGTTTC
>DHOR01000024.1:104864-105061 GCA_002409995.1 Hungatella sp. UBA5385
CCTCCTCCATTACACCTTCCTTCATCAGCTTGTAATCTGCCTTTTCATCAGCTACTGCACCGAAACCAAGTCGTTTCGGGGAAATAATCCGCTCAGCACCTGCATTAGAAGTCATAATAATTACTGTGTTCTTAAAATCTATTCTACGCCCCTGGGCATCTGTAATATGACCATCATCCAAAACTTGAAGTAAAATA
>DHOR01000024.1:105268-105410 GCA_002409995.1 Hungatella sp. UBA5385
ATTAAATACATCAGGATGGGCTTTCTCAATCTCATCAAAGAGAATGACAGAATATGGGTTTCTGCGGACCTTTTCACTTAACTGCCCGCCTTCATCATAACCAACATATCCTGGCGGGGAACCGATCATCTTGGAAACGCTG
>DHOR01000024.1:105692-106200 GCA_002409995.1 Hungatella sp. UBA5385
CTCTGTTTTACCTACACCTGTAGGCCCTAAAAACAGGAAGGAACCAATGGGACGTTTCGGATCCTTAAGCCCCACTCTGCCTCGTCTGATGGCTTTGGATACAGCTGTCACAGCCTCATCCTGACCAATAACACGCTCATGAAGAATGGACTCTAAATTACGAAGTCTTTCGCTTTCCTCTTCTTCCAGCTTGTTGACTGGAATCTTGGTCCACTGGGAGATAACATCTGCGATCTCATTTTCATCCACAATCAGCTTCTTAGTATCCTTTTCCTTCTGCCATTTATCACGAATCTTAGCGATCTTCTCCCGCTTCTTCTCCTGCTTCTTCTTAATAGTTCCCGCTTTTTCATAAGCCTCTGCCTTAATGGCTGCTTCCTTCTGGTCCTCCAGCTTCTCAATCTCCTCTTCAATCTCACGAATCTCAGTAGGCTCTACATAAGTGGTTAAACGCAGCTTGGAAGATGCTTCATCAATAACATCAATGGCTTTATCAGGCAGAAATCTG
>DHOR01000024.1:106395-106614 GCA_002409995.1 Hungatella sp. UBA5385
GGCTTTATCAGGCAGAAATCTGTCGTTTATATATCTGATTGACAGCTTCACTGCTGCTTTTAATGCATCGTCAGTGATGGTCACCTTATGATGATCCTCATAGCGGCCTCTCAGCCCCCGAAGAATCTCGATTGCCTCTTCCTCAGAAGGCTCCTCAACTGTAACAGGCTGGAAACGACGCTCTAAGGCTGTATCCTTTTCAATGTATTTGCGGTACTC
>DHOR01000001.1:0-11613 GCA_002409995.1 Hungatella sp. UBA5385
AAAGAAGCTTTTCCAACTGGCACGTGGATAATGTTTGTTTTATCAAGTCTATACTCAACCTTACCAGCTTTAATATCGTTAATAGCTTTTGTTACATCCATAGTAACTGTTCCAGCTTTTGGGTTTGGCATTAAGCCTTTTGGTCCCAGTACACGACCAAGACGGCCAACAACACCCATCATGTCTGGTGTAGCAACAACAACATCAAAATCTAACCAGCCTTCGTTCTGGATTTTTGGAATTAATTCCTCTGCTCCAACGAAATCTGCGCCTGCAGCCAGTGCCTCATCAGCCTTAGGTCCTTTTGCGAACACTAAGATTCTTACAGTCTTACCTGTTCCATGAGGAAGAACTACTGCACCACGGATCTGCTGATCTGCGTGACGTCCGTCACAACCGGTTCTGATATGAGCTTCAATTGTTTCATCAAATTTAGCACTTGCATTCTTCTTAACTAAAGAAATAGCATCTGCTGTATCGTAGAGACTGTTACGATCTACTGTCTTAGCTGCCTCTGCGTATCTTTTTCCTCTTTTCATTCTAAATAACCTCCTAGTGGTGTTGTCGGGGATTTCCCTCCCACGTTCTATACTTCATCAACTGTCAAGGATTGAATCCTTAATTATTCCTCAACTGTGATACCCATACTTCTTGCGGTACCAGCAACCATGCTCATAGCTGCTTCAATAGAAGCTGCGTTTAAGTCTGGCATCTTTGTCTCTGCGATCTTCTGTAAGTCAGCCTTGGAAATAACAGCTACTTTTGTCTTATTTGGTACGGCAGATCCTGATTTCAGCTTGCATGCTTTCTTTAATAATACAGCTGCTGGCGGAGTCTTGGTTATGAAGCTGAAGCTTCTGTCAGCGTAAACAGTAATTACAACTGGGATAATTAAATCGCCCTGATCTGCTGTTCTCGCATTAAAATCCTTTGTAAACTGTACAATGTTTACACCGTGCTGTCCAAGTGCTGGTCCTACTGGAGGAGCTGGTGTAGCCTTTCCAGCTGGAATCTGCAATTTAATATATCCGGTTACTTTCTTTGCCATAATTAGGCACCTCCTAAATAAATGTGGTATTGTCGGGGATTTCCCTCCCACGAGCTTATATAGGTTACAATCTGATAATTCAGACTCCCGCATGGTTATGCAATCACTTACTTCAGTGACTATATAAGCCGTCTTTTACTTGTTACATCTTCTTTACTTCGTTGAAATTCAATTCTACAGGGGTCTCACGACCGAACATTTCAACATTGATTGTGATGGTTTTCTTGTTTTCGTTGATGGACTTGATAGCACCAACCGTATCCTTCCATGCACCGGTAGTTACCACTACGGTATCTCCCTCTTCAAAGTCGACAATGAGTTCTTCATTCTTGAAACCAAGGCTCTGCATCTCTTGTTCTGTCAGAGGAACAGGTTTTGATCCAGGACCGACAAAGCCTGTTACACCACGGGTATTACGAACTACATACCATGTATCATCGTTCATGATCATGTGAATCAGTACGTAACCGGGGAACATCTTCTTATCAGCCTTTTTCTCCACACCATTCTTCAGTTCAATAACGGTTTCAAGAGGCACCGATACTTCCAGGATCTGATCCTGCAAGTTTCTGTTTTCAATTGTCTTCTCAATGTCAACCTTGACTTTGTTCTCATAACCTGAATAGGTATGGACTACATACCAATGTGCTTCTGACATATACTCACCTTAACCTTTTTTATTATAAGATAAAACTGAGACCGAATTTGATGATCATATCAAGTATTGTAATGATCAATCCCAGCGCAATCGCTGAACTTACAACAGCAATTGTCTGCTTTTTAACGGTTGTTTTGTCAGGCCAAACGACTTTCTTGAATTCAGATTTTAAACCCTTAAAAAAGCTTTTCTTCTTAACGCCTTCGCTCTTTACTGTGTCTCCCATAATTTCACATCCTTTACTTAAAAGCTAATTACTTAGTTTCCTTGTGCATAGTATGTGTCTTACAGAATCTACAATACTTCTTGGTTTCCATTCTGTCAGGATGAGTCTTCTTATCCTTGGTCATGTTGTAATTACGCTGTTTGCATTCTGTACATGCCAGTGTGATCTTTGTGCGCACGACTTCCACCTCCACTTAAATTTTCGTTGTTTGTTATTCAGTCTTTTCATTTATTATACCCTTCATCAATTTTCTATAATAACTTACAATAGAAATTCGATTTTGAGCATAAAAAAAAGACCTAAGCTCTTCCATTCGCCCAATTACTATATCATATGAGCCAGAATTCGTCAATCTTTTTTTCTTGTGAAGCTAGATATTTATCTCATTCTAGTATCATATCACGAAAGGTTGGGGAATGCAAGTACAGCCCGGGGAATTTTTCAATCCATCCAGGCTGTATTTTTCTGCATTTCTTTACTTATTTCTTACAATCAATCCAGTTCAATAATCTTCAAATACCGTGACAATGCATCCTGCCAGGAAGGAAGCGGCTCAAATCCATTTTCCTTCAGCTTGTCCTTATTCATACGGCTGTTCATGGGACGCTTTGCCTTAGACGGATACTCTCGAGAAGTAACAGGGGTTACGGTCACCTTCATATCTGCCTGTCTAAATATCTCACAGGCGAATTCATACCAACTGCAAAGCCCTTCGTTAGTAGCATGATAACGTCCATATTTTTCCGTCTCAATCATATCCACCAGAAGGCGGGCAAGGTCATAAGTATAGGTAGGAGAACCAACCTGATCCGCTACTACGGTAAGGGTATCTCTTGTCTTTCCAAGATTTAGCATAGTTTTAATGAAGTTTTTACCATTTACTCCAAATACCCAGGCAATGCGGACAGTAAAATACTTGGTAAGATTTTCCTCTACTGCCAGTTCTCCTTCGCATTTGGTAAGTCCATACACATTTAATGGTTTTCTCTCATCATCAGGTTCCCATGGACGGGTTCCCTGACCATCGAATACATAGTCAGTACTGATGTACATCATCTTAATATCCAGTTCTTTACAAACTTCTGCAATGTTTCTTGTGCCTTCTGCATTGACTCTGCGGCACAGTTCTATATTGTCCTCTGCAGCGTCTACTGCTGTGTAGGCAGCACAATGAATCACAGCCTCAGGTGCAGCAGCCTTGATCACCTGGTTTACGCTTGCTGCATCTGTAATATCCATTTCTTCTATATCAACGCCAATTGCCTCATGACCGCGTTTCTTCAGTTCATTGACTACATCAAAACCCAGCTGGCCTTTGACTCCTGTTACAAATACTTTCATATTCTATGGCTCCTTTTCGAAGCAGGCTTACAGTCTGTTTCCGTACATATTCTCAAAATAGTTCTGATATTCACCATTGATGATATTTTTCCACCATTCCTGATTGTCCAGATACCACTGAATTGTCTGCTGAATTCCTGTATCAAAATTATATTTTGGTTTCCAGCCCAGCTCTGTTTCCAGCTTCTCAGGATCAATGGCATAACGCATATCATGGCCTGGGCGGTCTGTTACATATTTGATCAGACTTTCCGGTTTATCAAGTGCCTTTAAAATGGTTTTTACCACTTCTAAGTTAGTGCGCTCATTATGTCCGCCTACATTATATACTTCTCCATCTTTACCGTTGTGGATGATTAAATCAATGGCTGAACAGTGGTCTTCTACATGAAGCCAGTCTCTTACGTTTTCTCCGTTTCCATATACAGGAAGCTCCTCATCTGCAAGAGCACGGCTGATCATAAGAGGGATCAGCTTCTCTGGGAAATGATAGGGTCCATAGTTATTGGAACATCTGGAAATCGTTACAGGGAGTCCATAGGTTCTGTTATATGCCAGTACAAAAAGGTCGGCACTTGCCTTGGATGAGGAATAAGGGCTTGATGTATGGAGAGGTGTATCCTCTGTAAAGAATAAATCAGGTCTGTCTAAAGGCAGGTCACCATAGACCTCATCAGTAGATACCTGATGAAAACGCTTTATTCCATAGGTATTGCAGGCATCTAAAAGTGTTGTTGTTCCTATTACATTAGTTCTTACAAATGCTTCTGGGTCTGTAATGGAACGGTCCACATGACTTTCTGCTGCAAAGTTTACCACAACATCCGGTTTTTCTTTCTCAAATAAATCGAAAACAAACTTTCTGTCAGCAATATCTCCTTTTACAAATTTGTAATTGGGCTTATTTTCTACAGGCTTTAAAGTTTCCAAGTTACCTGCATAGGTCAGCAAATCCAGATTCACAATCTGATAGTCCGGATATTTGTTTACCATATATTGTACAAAGTTACCACCGATAAATCCGGCGCCTCCTGTTACGATAATTTTCATGAGTGTATCCTCCTGAGATTTTTATATTGTAGTTCATTTTTTTAGTTTTGTGAATTGTGGTTCTTGTATTGCGATTCAATAAACTTTATACCCCATTCTTTGTATCAATGTATTTCCCAGCAAGAACATCCATCAAATACTGACCATACTGATTCTTCTTTAATGGTTCAATATTATCTAATAACTGATCTCTGGTGATCCAGTGATTTAAATAAGCAATCTCTTCCAGACAGGCGATCTTTCTGTGCTGGTGTGTCTCCATAGTGCGGACAAAGTCAGTGGCATCTGCCAGTGATTCATGGGTTCCTGTATCCAGCCATGTAAATCCCTGTCCCAAAAGTTCCACATCAAGATTACCTGCTTCCAGATAAATTCTGTTTAAGTCTGTGATCTCCAGTTCCCCACGGGCTGATGGCTTTAAGTTCTTTGCATATTCTATAACCTTGTTGTCATAGAAATAAAGACCTGTTACACAGTAGTTGCTCTTTGGCTTTTCAGGCTTTTCTTCTATAGAGATGGCTTTCCCTTCACTGTCAAATTCAACAATGCCAAATCTCTCCGGATCATCCACATAATATCCGAAAACTGTAGCTCCCTCCATTTTGTTGGCAGCATTTTTCAGGCGTTTGGTCAATCCGTGACCTGCAAATATATTATCGCCAAGAATCATTGCCACATTGTCATCTCCTACAAAGTCTGCACCAATGATAAATGCCTGAGCAAGACCATCTGGAGATGGCTGTACTGCATAGGACAAATGGATTCCAAACTGTCCGCCGTCTCCCAGAAGTGACTCAAACCTTGGTGTATCATCAGGTGTGGAGATAATCAGAATATCCCTGATACCTGCATTCATCAGAACAGACAGTGGATAATAGATCATCGGCTTGTCGTAAATTGGCAGCAGCTGCTTGGATGTAACCATAGTCAGCGGATAAAGTCGTGTGCCGGAACCTCCGGCAAGTATAATACCCTTCATAAGTATACTCCTCCATAGTTGGTTTTCTTACTGTGTCTTTTACCATAATACCATCATACAGGGTGACGTAAGGTCACGGTCAAGTACTTTTTAATTATTTTCTGCAAAGAAAGGCTCCCGCCTGCTTTGTGATGGAGATAAATCCTTTCTTCTCCATCTTTTTTTCCAGAAATCCCTTGAATTCATCATATCGGTCATTTAAATATTCATGCTGATTACCATGACAGGATAAGATATATTCCATCAAAGGCCCTGCTTCATTGACTTCCAGATGATCCTCATACCGGACTTCCTCTACCTGATCAAAATACTGTTCCAGAATCTCTCTTCCATTTTCCAGACCAAATACATCATATAGATTCACCTGGGATAGTACAATGCGGGAATCAAACTCCTTCACAAGCTGGCTGATTTCTTTCATATGCTCCTGTCCATAGGTGCTGCAGCAGAATATGCCATCAGACTTCATCACCCGCGCCACTTCTGAAAGTGCACTATCCAAATCCTTTAGGTAAAATAATACATGATTAGCTGTAATACAGTCAAAGGTATCTGTATCCATAGGGATTTTATGGCAGTCAAAAACTGAATAGGTAAAATTTCTCTTTATTCCGCTTAAATTAGTTTTCGCATCCTTTACCATTCCCTCTGACACATCGGTGAGACAGATATCCACATCTTCCGGAATGCGTTCCCTATTGGCTCTCCACAGCTCTCCGTTTCCGCAGCCCAGTTCCAAAACCTTCTGATTCTTCTGTAAGTTCAGCAGACTATAAAGCCATTGAAACCAGCCATCAGGATTTTTCGTATACTTTCTGTGAAGATCGATACGGATATTGATATTGACAGAGTTTTTGTACTGTTCCACCAGACTTTTTTCCATATTGGTAATATGGATCAGCTGCAGGATTTTATTCCAGTCTATTACCGGATTTTCCTCTACTAATTTGGAAGTCTCCTGAAGTGTCTGCTCCACCAGCTGAAGATGCTCCATTCGTTTTCTGATCAGACCAATCTGAAGTTCTAAAGATTCCTTTACATAATCATTGTCATCATCAGTGACAGTTATGGAACGAATCTCATCAAGAGAAAATCCAAGGTATTTCAGGGAAAGAATCTTTTGCAGCTTGGCAAAGTCTGAATCTGTATACAAACGATAGCCTGCATCACTGGTTTTGGCCGGTTTTAACAGACCCTGTTTATCATAATAGCGGATGGTTCGTATGGAGACATTCGCCTTTTTGGCAAATTCACCGGAAGTATAATATCCTTCCATAATTGAGAGTCACCTCCTTTTTTGAAAAATACACCTTTTCTTATTTTTTTCATATTATCATTATATAGGGTGACGCAAGGGAATGGTCAAGGACTTTCCATATTCTTTCGTTATTCGTAATAAATAATTATGATTCATATTCTGTTTGTTCGCATACATAAAATTACAACAAATGGTCCATCCTATATAGGTAATAATACTTATCACCAGAAAGGACTGCCTTATGATATTAATTATTCTATTGCTACTATTATTTGTTTTTATTCTCTGGTGTATTCTGGCAGCCTCAGGCAATTCCAGCCGCGAAAGAGACGATCTGGAGCAGATTGAGTATTTAAAAGAATGGAGAGCCAGAAAACACAAATAAACTTATACCAAATCTTCTTTTGTAATTGCAATGGAGGGAGACATACACAGGATCGCTCAATTTTTAATAAGATAAAACAAAAAGGATCTTATGATATGAACGAGCACTATCCCTTTGTAAATCCCCCTCTTCCATACGCTTATGATGCGCTTGAGCCTTTCATTGATACGAAAACAATGGAACTCCATCATGACAGACACCTTCAGACCTATGTTGATAACTTAAACAAAGCCTTGAAGGATTATCCTGCTTATCAGTATCTTTCTCTGGAGCAGCTGATTGCTTATATTCCCTATCTGCCTCCTGATATTCAGACAGCGGTTAGAAATAATGCAGGCGGAGTATACAATCATATCTTTTATTTTTCAAACTTAACAAATGAAAGCACTGTTTTTCCTCCAAATCAGCTGATCAGTTACCTTGCTTCTTATTTTGGAAGTCTTACTGAATTTCAAAATGAATTTTCCCAAGCTGCTCTATCTGTTTTTGGATCAGGCTATGCATGGCTTGTTCTTGACAGCAATAATACTCCCCAAATCGTGACTACCGCTAATCAGGACACTCCTTTGTCTCAGAATTTATGCCCCATTTTAAATATTGATGTATGGGAACATGCATATTATCTGAAGCACTATAATGAAAGAATAAACTATATTAAAGATTGGTTCCGTGTTGTAAACTGGGATAATGCAAATGCCTATTTCATAAATTGTATGACAATGTAATAATATTCAGATAAAAATGGAGTACACCGGGAAATTTTCATCATTTCCGGTGTACTCCACATTTTATAGTATTTTTTCCCGTTCATCATCAGACTAATAGTAAACGGGACAAGGCATTGATTATACAGAATACCTTATAACCTTTTCAGCAGCACGATTGTCTACTAATTTTCTTGCTTCAGCTGTCATAGTTGGAATCACTGACAGAACGATTGCTGATATCCAGTGAGGTGCTTCCAGAGTAGTAAGACCAAATACAGGTCCTAAAAATGGCACTGCCACAAGAACTACCAGAGACAAAATCATGGCTGCTGCACTTACAACCAGCAGAGGATTATCCCGCAGAGTTCTCTTAAATATAGACTTTCTGCTTCTAACAGTAAAGATATGCAGAATGGAAGTCCAGCCAAGAACCAGAAATGCAAGGGTCTGACCGACTAAAGCAGATGGCTGGCCTGATCCTATTGGCATATAAGCGCCTATATAATAAGCAACCAGAACAACCAGTGAACAGACGATAGTCTGCTGAACAATTACATTAAGCAGTCCGCCTGTAAAGAAGCTTTCATTACGTTTCACAGGTTTGCTTGTCATAATCTTAGGATCAGATTCTTCTCTTGCAAGCTGCAGTCCTGGGATTCCATCTCCCAGCACATTGATTAATAGAAGCATTACAGGAGTTACCAGAACTCCCCAGCCTACAATCTGTGCAAATAACATTACCAGAATCTCTGACAGGTTACATACCAGAAGGAAATAGATGGTTTTCCTGATATTGGAATAAACCTTACGGCCTTCATGAACGGCATCCACAATGGTTGCAAAGTTATCATCAGTCAGCACTACATCGGCTGAGCTTTTGGCAACCTCTGTTCCTGCTTTACCCATTGCCACACCAACATCGGCTGCCTTTAGTGCAGGAGCATCGTTAACGCCGTCTCCTGTCATAGCTACCACTTCGCCTTTTTTCTGCCATGCCTTTACAATGCGGATCTTATCTGATGGCGCTACTCTGGCATAAACTGAATAATCCTCTATATTATCTTCCAGCTCCTGATCAGTAAGCTCTCCCAGCTCTGCACCTGTCAATACCTTCTGGCCTCCTGAAAGAATTCCGATATCTCTGGCTATGGCTGCTGCAGTTGCTGCATGGTCACCTGTAATCATAATGGTACGGATTCCTGCCTTCTTAGCAATTGCAATTGCATCTGCTGCCTCCGGACGGGGAGGATCAATAAGACCTGCCATTCCAAGGAGGGAAAGATCGGTTTCCACATCTTCTAAATGTTCTGGTATTTCATCAATCTTCTTTACACCCAGTGTTATGACACGAAGTGCATCTTCTGCAAATGAATCATGATATTTTCTGATCGATCTGGACTGTTCTGAATCGCTATTGTTAAAGGGAACTCTGTCAATGGCTCCTTTTGTCAGAACCAGATAGCCGCCTTCCGGATGAGAGACAACTACAGTCATCATTTTCCGTTCAGAGGAAAATGGGATTTCTGCTGCCTTGGGATACTGCATTTCCAGCTCAGCCTTACTGATTCCCTGATCTGTTAAAAGTCTCATAATTGCTACTTCGGTTGCATTTCCCAGATAGCTTACCTCTCCATTTTCATCTATCTGGGCGGTTGCATTACTTGCCAGCGCAAGCATTTTCACAAAGTTAAGCTGTTTCTCTGATAGAGCTTTTTCAACCTTTACAGGGGATTCTCCTGCAACCATAAGACGTTTTATAGTCATTTTATTCTGGGTTAGCGTTCCTGTTTTATCGGAACAGATCACAGAGGTGTTGCCCAGGGTTTCCACTGCCGGAAGCTTGCGGATCAGGGCATTTTTCTTAACCATGTTTTTTACGCCGTTGGAGAGAGACAGAGTTACAATGAGAGACAGAGTCTCAGGAACTGCTGCAACTGCAAGGGATACTGCCAGAAGTACCATACTCCAGAAATCAGATCCTTTGTACATTCCAATGACAAAGAGTATAAATGCTGAGATAACTGCAATGGCGCTGACCATTTTGCCCAAACGGTCAAGGCGCTGCTGCAAAGGCGTTTTTTGAGTTTCTGTTGTATCCAGAAATCCTGCAATTTTACCCATCTCGGTTTCCATTCCTGTTGAAGTAACTACTGCCTTTCCGTTGCCTGCTGTTACGAGACAACCGGAGAAAACCATATTATATTGTTCTGCAGCTGCTGCCTTACCTTTACATTCAAAGGAGGCATCCTTTTCAGAAGCTTCACTTTCTCCTGTAAGTGAGGATTTATCTACCATTAAGGCACTGCTTTCCAGAAGGCGGGCATCTGCCGGAATTAAAGAACCTGCTTCCAGAAAAATGATATCTCCTGGCACAAGGTCTGAGGTTTCTATCTCCTGACGGGTTCCCTCACGGAGAACCATACAATAAGGACTGTTTAAATCCGCCAGCGCTTCCAGGGCTTTTTCTGCTTTTCCCTCCTGAGTTATGCCTAATATCAGATTCATGATTACGATGGAGGTGATTACAATAGGCTCTATAAATCCTTCTCCATTTCTGATTGCCAGCATAAATGACAGAACTGCTGCTATAATCAGAACAATTGCAGATACATCTTTTAAATGGTGAAGAACCGTCTTCACCAGACTTTTCTTTTCCTGTTTTACAAATTCATTTTTCCCATAGGCAAGCTGTCTTTCCTCCACTTGCCGGGTGGTGAAACCGCTGTTTTCATTGCTGCCTAATTCTGTTAGTACATCCTGTGTACTGTTTTCATACCAAATCATATACTCATCCTTCCTTTTTATGTAGATACTCTACCTAATTATTCAAAAGAAAAAGCAGGTATGGTTACCTGCTTATTAAACATGGTAATACTTGTGTTTTGTCTAGCTTTTTAGATTATGATATACTTTCCGCAGAAGAAGCTTTAGTGTCTGAATTTCCTCTTTTGTCATACTTTTTAACAATCGTTTCTCCAGTTCAGCGAAAATCTTTCGAATATCCTTTACCAGTTCTATGCCCTGAGGGGTCATCACCAACTGCATAGCTCTTCTGTCTTCCGGATTAACTGTCCTCTTAATGAGACCTCTGCTCTCCAGCCCATTTAACAGACTGGTGACTGTAGGTCCTCTGAGCCCCATAATCTCTTCCAGAATCTGGCGTCTGATCATGTGTCCTGCCTGGATATTATCATATATAATCTCTAACAAACGTCCCTGCTGATGAGTGATTCCTACGCTTTTCAACTTCTCATCACAGGAATAATATATATTATGAGATATAAGCCGAAAATAACTATCGAAAAACTCCTCTTCCATTGTTGCGGACATCCTTTCTCTTGAATAATTAGGTAGAAGTTCTACATATTTTTTACTATTCTAGCAGTTTTATTTTTGATTTGTCAATAAAAACATGAAAATTTATAAAAATATAATATTTTCGTAAATATTTAAACCATCATCTGATAGTTTACAATATCAAGGAATTTTCCAAATTTTACGCCCACTTCTTTCATAGTGCCGCAGTGTAGAAATCCCAGTTCTTCATGAAGGTTTATACTTCCAGTATTTCCCCCTGTGATTACGGAAATAACAGTATGGATGGAGGCATCTTCTCTTGCCATGGACAGTATTTCAATCATAAGTGATCTGGCAATTCCTCTTTTTCTGTAATCTGGATGAACATATACGGATAATTCTACAGTTGCTGAATAAGCCTCTTTCGTTCTATAGGGAGACAGGCTTGCATAAGCCACCGCTTTTCCATCTTCTTCTGCTACAATCAAAGGATGATTGTCAATATTATGCTCATAGAACCACTCCAGGCGGTCTGACAAAGTTCTGGGTTTTAAATCAAAGGTGGATGTGCCGTTCTCCACTTCGTAATTATATATCTCTAAAAGGCAGGGTACATCCTGTTCTTTTGCAGCTCTTATTATCATTTGGTACTCCTCCGTTTACT
>DHOR01000001.1:11762-25391 GCA_002409995.1 Hungatella sp. UBA5385
ACTCCTCCGTTTACTGCATCACTTTATTTTTCTATTAATATAGCACGAGTTTATTGACCTCGTCCAATACATATTGTAAGAAAATAAATCTTTTTCACCCCAGCCCTTCTCAGCGCTCTGGTGCATGCCTCTATGGTGCTTCCTGTTGTGTAGATATCATCAATGAGAATTACTGTATTGATTCCCTGGGGAATCTGACCAGGGAGAAATGCTTCTTCCAGATTCTTTAGTCTCTCTCCTGGATTCAATACTTTTTGAGGCGCTGTTTTCTTACTTCTTAAGAGTGCATCTGGGAAAACCGGAATTCCAGTATGTTTGCTTATTTTATCTGCCAGAACCTCAGCCTGATTAAATCCACGTTCTCTTTTTCTTGATTTATGAATGGGCACAGGAACCAGGGCATCTGCATTCATTCTGGCGATTTGTTTCTTATAACGTCTGCAAATGGCTTCTCCGTAGAAATCTAAATATTCTCTTTTATTGTTGTATTTTATCTTTGACATGGAGGTTTTGGCTGTATCATTGTAATTCAAAAGCACTTTACCGTATTCGAAGGTGCGTTTATGTTTCGTGCAGTCAAAACAGTATTCAGCAGTGTGGATGATCATCTCCTTTCCGCATTTCCTGCAGGTTGGTTCTTTAACCAGTGATAGCTTGGGAATGCATGTGGGGCAGATTAAATGGCCTTTGGGGATTACTATATCATTGCATACGGGGCAGCGGCGGGGGAAGAGGAGATTCCAGAGGCGTTCCAGGGAGAAGTTGGAAGTTTTGGGAAACGGGATATGAGTTTCTTTAGTAAGCTTTTGGGGATTAGTGTTTTTCATTAGAGAGATTCCTTTCTGGCTATAGGATTGAAGACTCATTTGCCGGACAGATAGGGAAAGATTTTTTTATGGAATATTATGATGAGGATTCTATAGAAGTAAGTTATATCAATAATTCGAACCAATTAAGAACCTTACTTGAGGGCCACTCATATTGTAATGAAGGATTTGTTGACAGATTTATTGAAATGCATACTGAAAATTTGAAAAATTTTTATAATGCTATTATTTTAATATATGATTTTAAATATGATGAATCAGTAAAAGAAGTGCATAACGACACTTTTGGCTATTTTAGATTTATGGGTTCGGCTATTTTTAATTATAGCAGCAAACTTCTTATTAATCACTTAACAGCGAAGTTTGGCGAATTGCCTTGGGAATATGAAAAACAATTATTTCGACTACAAAAGTCCCAAATAGTGAAAATATATTCCAATTTTGAAAATCTTATTTGCTTAAAAGATATTGAGGTGTTTCTATGATTTTTGTGTTATTAGTACGTTGAAAGCAAATTACTAAACATCAATTATAAGAATTATTTACAGTCTGAGGGGAGCTTACGCTCCCTATTAATTTTAATTAAAACATTATTAAAGTTCCATGATTTCACGAATCCGTTCCTTTAATCCAGAGTATCTTCTCTGTTCCAATTCATTATTAACCATTCCCTGAAATACTTCAGGAACTCCCACAAGACAGACACAGGAGCGGGCTCGTGTTACGGCAGTATAGATTAAGTTTCTGGTCATCAGCATTCTGGGACCGGAAAATACAGGAATTACAACAGCAGGATATTCGCTTCCCTGTGATTTATGAATGGTAATAGCGTATGCAAGCTCCAGTTCCTCCAGCAGCTTAAAGCTGTATTCCACCATACGCCCTTCATCAAATTCCACAGTGACAAGTTCTGCAAATAAATTGATCTCGCTGATAACGCCGATATCACCATTATAGATTCCTGTTCCCTTGTCTGTGGGAATGCCGTAACGGTTTCGAACTTCCCATTCTATATTATAGTTATTTTTAATCTGCATCACCTTATCGCCAACCCGGAAAATCACGCCATTAGTCTCTTTTTCCAGCTTGTCTTTGGCAGGCGGATTTAAATATTCCTGCAAAATGGTATTTAAACGTTCAACTCCCAGTGCGCCTTTTCTCATAGGCGTCATGATCTGGATATCATAGATATCTGCGTTGACATATCCAGGCAGCTTCTGCTGAACAAGGGTGATAATGGCACTGATAATAGCATTGGGATCTTCTCTCTTAATAAAGAGAAAATCATTGCTTTTCTTTCCAAGAGGCACCTGTTCTCCTGCATTGATCTTATGGGCATTGACGACAATGTCACTTTGAGTTGCCTGTCGGAAGATTTTAGTCAACATAACTACATTGAAGCAGTCGGCATCAATCATATCACGAAGAACATTTCCAGGCCCCACACTGGGAAGCTGGTTTACGTCACCTACCAGAATCAGTCTGGTTCCGGGATTAATTGCCTTTAATAAGGACTGCATTAGATGGATATCGACCATAGAAGTCTCATCAATTATAACTGCATCAGCATCAAGGGGATTTTCCTCATTTCTCTCAAAATGCGTCCCTACATTTCTGTCATCACCAGGCATTCCGCTTAGTTCCAGAAGTCTGTGAATAGTCCTCGCCTCACATCCAGTTGCTTCTGTCATTCGTTTGGCAGCTCTGCCTGTTGGTGCAGCAAGGAGAATCTCCATATCTTCGCTTTCAAAAAAGCGGATAATGGTATTAATAGTGGTGGTTTTACCGGTACCAGGACCACCGGTGATAATAAGAAGTCCACTGTTTATCGCTTCTATTACTGCCTGAACCTGTTTCTCGTCCAGCTCGATTTCTTCTTCATTTTGAATGCGAAGCAGCTTTTCCTTGATTTCAATTTCAGGAACACCGCCCCGTATATTTAAGTCGTGAAGCATTTTAGCCACATTCAGCTCCATGTAATAATACTGAGAAGCATAAACAATACGCCCCTGTTCAGTTTCCCGAATTACCAGACGCTTGTCTATTTGCATATCCATCAAATGCTTTTTAATAGATTCCGATTCTACCCTTAGCAGCTCCACTGACTGGTTTAACAGCTCAGATTCCGGAAGATATGTATGACCATTGCCGGTTGCCTGAAGCAGTGTATAGAGAACACCGCATTTGATACGGAAATCAGAGTCTGTGAATATTCCTACTTTTCTGGCAATCTCATCAGCCATCTTAAAGCCTACTCCTGGAATATCATCAGCCAGCTTATAAGGATTTTCCTTCATAACTCCATAAAGCTTTGGACCATATTCCTGATAAATCTTCACTGCCAGATTCATGGAAATGCCGTACTCCTGCAAAAACATCATTGCCTGACGCATTTCCTTCTTCTCTTCTACCTGCTCAGAGATAGCCATAGCCATCTTATCGCTGATGCCCTTTACCTCTGACAGCCGCTCCGGCTCCTCTTCCATAATACGAAAGGTATCCGCTTTAAAACGGCGGACAATTCTGGCAGCAAGAGCCGCACCGATTCCCTTAATAGCTCCTGAACCTAAATAACGCTCCATTGCCATAGTGTCTTCCGGTGCTTTGATCTCATAGCTTTCCACTGCGATCTGCTCTCCATAAACAGGATGATCCGTCATAGTACCTGACGCTTCAAGCATCTCACCTTCACTGATATAGTGAAAATTCCCCACCAGTGTATACTCTTCCCCTTCATCTACAAGGCTTAAGACCGTATAGCCGTTATCTTCGTTCCGGTATTTAATTTTCTCAACAAAACCACTTACGGTTGCCATCTATGCCTCCTTAAAGCCAATGAACTGCCGAAAACAAGCCCTGCCGGAATCTTTCGATGCCGCCAGGGCTTGTCCTACAGGCAAATCCCTGTAACGTTCTATTAGAAATCTTTTCTGTCATTGATATGGTCAAACTCAATGAATTTGCCAGTACCAATAGCAACTGCTGACAGCGGGTCTTCAGCTATCATCGTATTGATTCCTGTCTTTTCCTCAATCAGAGAATCAAGACCACTTAAAAGTGAACCGCCGCCTGTAAGAACAATCCCTCTGTCATATATATCTGCTGCCAGCTCCGGTGGTGTACGCTCAAGTACATTGTGTACAGCATCCACAATCTGCATAGCAGGTTCTTTTAATGCATCCAGAGTCTCATCGGAAGTTACTACTATGGTCTTAGGCAGACCGGTAACCAGGTTACGGCCTCTTACTTCCATAGTAAGAACCTCAGGTCTTCTGTATGCTGCACCTATATTGATTTTAATCTCCTCAGAAGTTCTTTCACCAATAAGAAGATTATGTTTTTTACGCATATAACGGACAAGTGCCTCATCAAAATCATCGCCAGCCACCTTAATAGAAGTGCTGACTACAGTTCCCCCAAGGGAAATAACTGCGATGTCTGAGGTACCTCCACCAATATCTACAATCATGTTACCGCAGGCTTTAGCAATATCAATGCCTGCGCCAATAGCAGCTGCAACAGGCTCCTCTATAATGGAAACCTCTCTTGCACCAGCCTGATAAGTTGCATCCTCAACTGCCTTTTTCTCTACTTCAGTGGCTCCGCTTGGAATACACACACTGATTCTTGGCTTTCTAAGGGTTTTCTTGCCTACAGCTTTATTAATAAAGTACTTCAGCATCTTCTCTGTTATTGTATAATCGGAAATAACGCCCTGACGTAGAGGTCTTACTGCCACAATGTTGCCCGGTGTTCTGCCGATCATTAATCTGGCTTCCTCGCCAATAGCCTTGATTCTTTTGGTATCGCGGTCAATCGCCACCACTGACGGCTCTTTTAATACTACACCCTTGCCTTTAATATAAACCAGTATACTAGCTGTTCCCAGATCTATCCCAATATCATTGGACATCATCATGATTCTTCCTCCTGTTTGCTGTATCTTAATACAAAAGTTGCATTTATTTTCAAAATTACTTCGTTGCTTTCAGACTCATTATATCAATGTATTTTAAATAACTTAATTGGTATTATTTAAATATTTCCATAAGTATTGTTATAAATTCTATTGTCTCCTATAAAAATAAAAAGCTCCATTCTAAAATAGGATGGCAATATCTATCTTATTATATACAATAACCTAAGGTTTTTAAAGGGTTTTTTTAATTTTTATTATGTTTATGGTTTTTTTATCTTAGGTACACACTTTCGTCACATTTTTTTCTTATACTAAAACTACGTTACCGATGAAAAGGTAACGGGCCTTTGTTTCAAGTAATTTACTTGAAATCACAAAGCTTTTTCATACTCATACCGGTTAAGGTACAAACCTTAACCGGCCCCCCTAAATACTTTTCCCACTCTGGCGATGCAGAGTGGGTTTTTCTTTGTAAATACGTACTTTTTAATTTTCAGTTTATTGAAGTTTACAATCGTCCTCTGCTGTCTTTCCACTTTCTAAGAACCATTTGAGCAGAGATGTGTGTCAAAATTTGTGTCAGAAAACTCGCGTTTTTATATATGGGTTATTAGGGAATCAGCAGGCTTTCGCTGATGTCTTGGAATGTATCCTCGATTGATGCGGTCCTGCCATTATCCACATCATCCTGAGCTTCCGCCAGAGTTTTCAACAAATCAAACTCGGCTTTCCTATTAAACTGGTCTGAATATTTTTCCGGATCATCCGGTTCTGGTATCTCGCAACCTTCTTCTAACGCCGCCTTCAACCATAAGACTTTTGCTTCTTTGGCATTAGTAATGGCTGCTTCTATAGTATCCCCACAGGTAATACATCCTTTCAGGTCCGGATAAGTCACCACATACCCGCCTTCATCAATATCTTCAACAAGTTCCATTCTGTAAGGGAGCTTTATATAATCATCTATCGTTTTCATTATCCTGCACCTGACTCTCTACGATTTCTTTTTTTAACTCTTTATTCCACATTTTTTGTCACAATGACATCACTGTTATACCCTAAAATCCCCTTTATCAATATGGTTCCCGCCTTTACAGGTGCATAAACCGTGACCTTTTTTATCTCTTCCATGGCTCTGAATATCTCTGCTTTTGGAATTGGATTGGTGAGGCGGACGCTGACCAGAGGAAGGTTTCCGCCTTTTACTAATACGGAAGTGGCAATATTTCTCTGGGGGTCTGTTATTTCCTGTCTGACATAGTTTTCTCCTTTTGGACAGGCGGCCCCTGTCATGGATTGTATTATGTCATTTTCAATTTCAGCCTCAATTTCACAACCATTAGGGCAGATAATACAGGTAAATTCTTTTAACATTCCACTTTCACCTCCAGATAATCCATGGTCTTTATCTTGTTTGCTTTTATGGGAATATAGATCATTTCAGCAGGAAGGGCTTTTTTCATTTTCCTGGATGCGATCTCCACTCCATTCTGGCAAATGACGATTTTACAGTTCTTTAATAAAGATTTCACCCGCAGAGACAGATTTACATCTTGATTTCCACTAATTTTCTGGGGAATTGTATGTCCGATATTATGATCTGTTTTTATTTCTATGGAACAGTTGGGCAATTTTCCCTCTTTTATGTAAACCGCTGCTGACTCTGCCAGTTTTTCGGCTTCCATGGATACAAAATCTACCAAGTCATGTACGTGAAGAACATTTCCTGCTGCAAATAACCCTTCAACATTGGTCTGAAAATGCTCATCAATGATTGCGCCTTTGGTGCGCTGATCCAGTAGGACACCTGCATCTATGGACAGCTCATTTTCAGGTATTAATCCTACAGACAGAATCAGTGTATCACAGGAATTATACTGTTGTGTTCCGTCAATGGGCTTTAAATGTTCATCTACTTTTGCCACTGTAACTCCTGTTAAACGGGCGTTTCCATGAATTTCAGTTACTGTGTGGTTTAAATATAGAGGAATCTCGTAATCATTTAAACACTGCTGGATATTCCTGGGAAGACCGCTTGGAACGGGCTGAATTTCTAAAACTGCCTGTACATGGGCACCTTCCAGAGTAAAGCGTCTTGCCATTATCATTCCGATATCACCGGAGCCCAGAATCACGATCTCTTTGCCGGGCATTCTGTTATACAGATTCATATATGCCTGTGCCACTCCGGCTGTAAATACTCCAGCAGGGCGTTCTCCTGGAATTGCCAGCGCTCCTCTTGTGCGTTCTCTGCAGCCCATAGTGAGAATAACAGCTTTTGCCTGGTACTGGATGAGACCGTCTTTTGAAACTGCTGTGATTATTTTATTATATGTGTTTGGTTGGTTGGCAGATTTTGTTTGGTTGTTAGAGTTTGCTTGGTCATCAGAATATGTTTGGTCATCAGCAATTTCTAATACAGTAGTATCTGTTTTAAAGGGAATGTACAATTTTATCACTTCATCTATAAAACGTTGGGCATACTCTGGACCGCTTAAGGTTGTTTTAAAACGGGTAAGTCCAAATCCATCATGAATACACTGACGCAGGATTCCGCCCATCTGTTTTTCTCTTTCTAAAATCAAAATATCTGTAATGCCATTTTTATGTAATTCTATGGCTGCTGCCAGACCTGCAGGTCCACCACCAATGATGATTGCATCAACTTTTTTCATGAGTAATCCACCTCCCGCACTTTTCCGGATAACACCCAGGAACCCTGACGTCCATATAATACTTCGGTTTCTTTCTTCTCCAGCTCCTCTTCAATCATCTGTTCCAGACGCATTTGGCAGTAACCGCCCTGACATCGGCCCATCATTGTGCGGGTGCGGTATTTGACACCTGTTAAAGTGGATACACCAAGTGGATTGTGGATTGCCTGTAGGATTTCTGATTTTGTAACCATTTCACAGCGGCAGATTACTTCTCCATAGTCTGGATTATCTTTGATTAACTGGGATTTTTCATCAGTAGTTAATTCTGAAAAACGTTTAATTCCATTACGTTTTGGATTAAACTCAGGATTTTCTTCCAGCTCTTCTCTTTCTTTCATTAAGTTAATAGCATATCTTGCTATGGGAACTGCTGCTGTAAGACCAGGGGATTCGATCCCTATAAGGTTAATAGCATTAGGGGCTATGCTATCTAAAATTTCAATTTTAAAGTCTTGAATTGCTCCGTTTTCGTCCACCCATTTTGGTAGTATACCGGAATAATTGCGGATATAATCGGATTTATGAATATGTGGCCATAGATTCGATGCACTTTCTGCTAAGTAATCCATACTTTCCTGGGGTACGCCATAGTATTCGAAATCTGTTACCAGTTCTGCATTAGGGCCCACCGTCACATTGCCATCAATCGTGTTGGTTACGTGAATTCCCATATAGGTGTTGCTGGGAACCGGATAAACAGGCATAGGTAATAAAGCTCCTGTTCGTTTATCAAGAATAATATAATCGCCTTTGGAGCCAATGATTTTATAGCCTTTAATCCCCAGCATTTCCGATATTTTTCCGCAGCCCAGACCTGCAGCGTTGACTACCCAGCGGCAGGTGAATTCTTGTTTTTTATGGGTTGAGGGGTGGGGATTTGAGGTGGTGTTTGTACTTAATACATTTCCGGGCCGGGATACGTTTTTTTCACAAACTGTCAAAAGGTAGGTTCCGTCCTCTTTTCTTATGATATCAGTTACTTCTCTATCAAAAAAATAGTCAACACCATTGGCATGGGCATTTTCCGCAAGGGCAATGGTATAAGCAAATGGATCCAGAATCCCACTGTTCGGTGAAAACAGGGCGAATTTCCCTACAACTGCTGGCACCAGTTCATGAAGCCGTTCCTCATCAATGATTTCCAAACCTGTAGAGCCATTTTTCTCCCCCTGCTTCAGAGTGCGTTCTAATGTTTCCATTTCTTCTTCCGTATTCCCAACCAATACCTTACCGCAGCGTTTAAAAGAAAAATCAAGTTCTTGGGATAGTTCTTCCATCATCTGATTTCCTTCTACGCAAAGTCTTGCCTTCAGAGTCCCTGTGTCATAAGCAAAACCACCATGGACTACTGCCGAATTCCTTCCGCTGGTTTCGTAACAGACATCAAGATTTTTCTCCAGAACACCGATCTTTAATTTATACCTTGACATCTCTCTGGCTATGGCGCTTCCGATCATGCCGCCACCGATAATCAATACATCATATAATTGTTCCTGTTTCATTTGCTATCCCCCTTGTCTATAATTTATCCTATGAATATATTTTATTTTTATTATATACAAGAGATTTAGTCAATAAGAATGATGATTTTTAAGTATCAAAGTGTTCTTTGGTCAAAAGTCATCCTATAAATTTTGTTTTTCATATTTTATTTTTAATATTTTGCTCTTCAAGATATCTATTTTCGTTATACAGCAAGTGAAAATACATTGCCTGTTGAGCTTCCACCGGTTTTCTTTCTTTTATTGCATTAAATACAGCCCGATGGGACTGCAGAGTCTGCTTATATTCTGTTTCATGAACTTCATCTGCAAACACTGCTATTCCATTGCCTATGACAGGAATTAAGTTAGACATAACGCTATTATGGGTGCAGTTTGCAATCTGGGCATGAAATTCAATATCTTTTTCTGAATAATCCTTTTTCTCTGTAATCAGTTTTTCGGTTTCCAGAAGAATTGCTTCCAGTTTTTCCATTTCTTCTTCACTGGCATTTTGAGCAGCCAAAGCTGCAATGGCGGGCTCCAGTAATAGACGAATCTGAATTAAGTCCCTAGTCAGTTTAACTCTGTCCTCCACAAGAGAAAATCCAAATGGATCATCTGCTACTCCCTGTTTTTCAGAAATAAATGAACCAGAGCCCTGGCGGATTGTGACTATATTTCTGGATACCAGAATCTTTAATGCTTCTCTCACGGTATTACGTCCAATTCCTAGACGTTCTGATAATTCTGCCTCTGTAGGGAGTTTGCTTCCCGGTGTATAGCTTTTCTCTTTGATCAACTCAATTAATTGCTCTGCTCCTATTTCTGCTAATGTACGGTTATCAGCTTGTTTTTCCATTTAGAAACCTCCTTTTTTTTAAATTGGGGTTCGACCCTTTGATACAAAGGGTCGAACCCCAATTTAAAATAACTAAGCAATTCAAACAATTAGGACAATTTAAGTGCCCATTCTCTGCAATCCCACACTTTATTTGCTAAGCCTTCATAGAACTCAGGCTCGTGGCAGATCAGCAGAATGCTTCCTCTATATTCTTTTAACGCACGTTTCAATTCTTCCTTGGCATCTGCATCCAGATGGTTGGTAGGCTCGTCCAGAAGAAGGACATTAGTTTCTCTGTTTATTAGTTTACATAATCTTACTTTAGCCTGTTCTCCACCGCTAAGGACACGGACCTGACTTTCGATATGTTTTGTTGTCAGACCACATTTGGCAAGGGCAGAGCGAACTTCGTACTGGGTATAGGCTGGGAACTCCTTCCAGATTTCTTCGATACAAGTGGTTTTATTGCCGGGCTCCATTTCCTGCTCAAAGTAACCGGTTGACAGATAGTCGCCCAGCTGAACTTTTCCGCTGAGAGCAGGAGTCAGGCCTAATATGCTCTTTAATAAGGTGGTTTTACCGATACCATTGGCACCTACCAGAACGATTTTCTCGCCACGTTCCATGCGGACATTTAATGGTTTTGATAAAGGCTCATCATAGCCGATTACAAGATCTGTTGTCTCAAAAATGCATTTCCCAGCAGTACGGGCTTCTTTAAAATAGAATTCTGGCTTTGGTTTTTCCCTTGCAAGTTCAATAACGTCCATTTTATCCAGCTTTTTCTGTCTGGACATTGCCATATTTCGGGTGGAAACTCTGGCTTTATTTCGGGCTACAAAGTCCTCTAACTCGGCGATTTCCTGCTGCTGACGTTTATAAGCGGATTCTAACTGAGACTTTTTCACAGCATAAACCTCCTGGAATTTATCATAGTCACCTACGTAACGGTCCAGATTCTGATTTTCCATATGATAAATAATGTTGACTACACTGTTGAGGAATGGAATATCATGTGATATAAGGATAAATGCATTTTCATATTCCAGCAAATACCGTTTGAGCCACTCAATATGCTGAACATCCAGATAGTTGGTAGGCTCATCCAGAAGCAAGATATCAGGCTTCTCCAGAAGCAGTTTTCCAAGAAGGACTTTGGTTCTCTGACCGCCGCTTAGATCAGTGACATCTTTATCAAGACCAATATCCGTGAGTCCAAGAGCTCTGGCAATCTCTTCTACTTTGGAATCAATGACGTAAAAATCGTGAGCCATTAAAAGGTCCTGAATGGTGCCAAGATCCTCCATCATGGAAGTCATTTCCGCTTCACCAGCATCGCCCATGCGGTCACAGATATCATTCATCTGCTCCTCTAACTGGAATAAAAATGCAAATGCACTTTTTAAAACATCACGAATGGTCATTCCCTTTTCCAGCACTGTATGCTGATCCAGATATCCGGTACGAACGCGTTTGGACCATTCAACTTTCCCTTCGTCTGGCTGCAGCTTGTCTGTAATAATATTCATAAATGTTGATTTTCCTTCACCATTAGCACCAATTAATCCAATGTGCTCTCCTTTTAAAAGGCGGAAGGAAACATCATTAAAAATAGCACGGTCACCGAAACCGTGAGTTAAGTGTTCTACGTTTAATATACTCATTTGAAAGCTCCTAAAATATTTTATTCTTTCCCATTCTACATGAGAATTTTCCATCTTGCAAGGAAAAGCAACAGGAGAAATGAATTGTATTGCAAATTTCGACAAAACCAGTTATGATATTACCATCAATGGTTAATAAATTTAAACGAAAGGATTTTCTTATGTACTTTTATACATGGTATCAATGGCTGCTGTTTTTCTTTATTTATTGTTTTTTTGGCTGGATCATTGAATCGACCTTTGTTTCTGTTAAAAACCGTCATTTTGTCAACCGGGGATTTTTACAAATTCCTATGCTCCCTTTATATGGAAGCGGAGCCATTATTATGCTCTGGCTTTCTCTTCCTGTAGAGGATAATGTATTACTGGTATTTATCTTTGGTATGATTGGGGCGTCTGTTCTTGAATATGTGACAGGTTATGTGATGGAACGATTATTTAAGATGAAATACTGGGATTACAGCAAAAACCCTTTTAATATTAATGGCTATGTCTGCCTTGGAACTTCCATTGCATGGGGATTTTTGACCATCGCATTGACTGAATTTATACATAAACCTATTGAACAGCTGGTTCTGGGACTGAACACCATAGCCTGCATTATCATTGTAGTCATCGTGGGGATTGTGTTTATTACCGATGTCATCATATCAATTAAGGAAGCACTGGACCTTGGACGTGTGCTGGAGTCTATGACTCATATGAAGGCAGAGCTGGAAGAACTGCAGCTGCAGATGGCTCTTTTTAAAGCCGAAGCCACTTCAAAGGTATCAGACCTGCGTGACGATACTGTCCAGCGTGCTGCCAATCTCAAAGGTGAAACCGCAATAAAACTCGCTACCTTAAAGGTTGAAACTGCAATGAAGCGCAATGAAACAATGAACGCTTTAAAGGAAAGTTTAAAACGTCAGGCTGAAACTGTGACTAACTGGAAGGAATATCTAAAACGCAGTGAAACCTTTAAAGATGCGAATGAAAAAACCATTGCTGAAGCTTCTTCCCTTATTGAGCGATTCCTGTCTCTTACAGAACGGCGGGAAAAGATTTCTAAACAGCTTAATCTTTATCATAAACGGTTGCTTCGTGGTAACCCTACCGCCAGCTCTAAACAGTTTGGTGATGCGTTGCGTGAATTGAAGGAATATTCGCGAAAGAAGCGAAAGAATTAACTTTTAAAATTGGGGTTCGACCCTTTGTATCAAAGGGTCGAACCCCAATTTTAAATTTACTCTTTCTCTAAAGATTTTATCACCCGGTAACGAGTCAGTCCAGTCATTTCACAGATTTGACTTACAGTAAAATGATACTCATTTTTTAACAACTCTATCATCTCTGCCCTGCCAGCCTTATTCCATGACAAATCCTGAAGCGATTGAAGCCCAAATTCTTCCAATGCCCTTCTCTGGGCATGAGCAATTCTATATTTTTCCTGTTCCAGCATTTCCTCCTCAATATCATCATATAATAAGAAATCCTCTTCACTATGGAATTCTAAAAAAGCCTTGAAATTGCCAAACTTTCTGATCACAAGTTTAACAGAATCAATATTTATCATAGATTTGTCCTTATTATAGCTGCGAAATTCCATAAAACTGCTAAAGCGATATCGTTCTACAGATGTAACAAGATTTGCTTTTACAGGATTCTGGTGAATATAACGAATCACTGCCCAGAAATACCCCTCTGAATTTACAGGCTTGCTCTTAAAATGGCCTTGAAAAACGTGTCCTGTCCGATTATGGAAAAAGTTATAGGTGGTGCCGTATTTTCCCTGAGTCTGTTGCATTAATTCTCCAATATCCTCTAAATCACCATATAAAATCAGATGAACATGATTAGACATAATACAATATGCATACAGCTTGACCGTTGAATTCTCCAAAGCCTCTCTCAGACATTCCATATAAAAGAATTTCTCCTTATCTGAAGCAAAAATTGGATCTTTATTGATTCCCCGGCTGTAAACATGATAAAGCTTCAAGGTTGAAATACTTCTTTTTCTTGGGCACATAAAAATCACTCCTTATTTAATTGTATTTTCTTTTTGGAAAACAAAAGATTTGTACAGAAAAGAATGAATTGAAAATAAATATTAAGAGAAACTTATTGTTAGAATTGTTTAATTATTCATGAAATTATATTCTTTTAAATTTGGGGTTCGACCCCAATGTGGTCAA
>DHOR01000032.1 GCA_002409995.1 Hungatella sp. UBA5385
AAACGGGGTTCGACCCTTTGATACAAAGGGTCGAACCCCAAATTAAAATATTCAAACAATATGTGCAATTCAAACAATTAGTAGGAGGATAATTATGGCAGAAAAACAACGAATTTTAATTGTTGACGATGACAACAACATCGCAGAATTAATTTCTCTTTATCTTATGAAAGAGTGTTATGATACAACCATTGTCAATGACGGGGAAGAGGCACTTCGGGTATTTGCTGAGTTTAAGCCCAATCTGGTTCTTCTGGATTTAATGTTACCAGGTATGGACGGTTATCAGGTATGCCGTGAGATTCGTTCTCAGCATTCTGTTCCTATTATTATGCTGTCTGCCAAAGGTGAGGTATTTGACAAGGTTCTTGGACTGGAACTGGGTGCTGACGACTATATGATCAAACCCTTTGACTCCAAGGAACTGGTAGCTCGTGTGAAAGCTGTGCTCCGCCGCTATCAGACTGCCCCCGCTCCTGCTGCCTCTCATACAGATCATCAGGGGGATTATGTGGAGTATCCTGATCTGATTGTGAATCTGACCAACTACTCTGTCATCTATATGGGACATTCCATTGAGATGCCGCCTAAGGAACTGGAACTGCTGTATTTCCTGGCTGCTTCACCGAATCAGGTATTTACAAGAGAACAGCTTCTTGACCATATCTGGGGTTATGAATATATTGGGGATACACGTACTGTTGACGTACATATCAAACGTCTCAGGGAGAAAATAAAAGATCACGCCAGCTGGTCCCTGACCACTGTGTGGGGGATTGGATATAAATTTGAAGTGAAACGATAAACGATAAATTTTTACAAATGGGGTTCGACCCTTTGATGCAAAGGGTCGAACCCCATTTGTAAATTTCTAAACAATTCCAACTTTTTTAGTTATTACAACATCACTGTCTAATTCTAGAATATTCTGAATAATCACCTGCCCAACTTCAACAGGCGCCTTCACTTTAACCTTTTTAATAACTTCCATTGCATCAAAGATTCTGTCTTTTGGAATTGCACTCGTCAGCCGTACACTAACAAGAGGAATCTCTCCGCCCTCTATCAGGACGGAGGTTGCAATGTTTCTTCTTGGGTCAGTCAGCTCCTGAATCACATATTCCTCGCCTTTTTTACAGGTGTGGCCTGAAACGGAGAGCAAAGTTCCCTTATCATCCAGTTCTGCAGTCATATCACAGCCTTTTGGACACATAATACATGTATATTCTCTTAACATACCACCTTCACCTCCAGATCTTTTCCTTCCTCTAAGAGTTCAGACTTAATGGGGATCTGAATCATTTCTGCAGGGAGGGCTTTTTTCATCTTTACGGATTTGATTACTTTATCTTCCTGAAGGAACTGTATTGTTACCTCCTTCATGGGCCGTCTCACTCTTAATGATATTTTGAAATCCTCTTTTCCGCTGATTCTCTGAGGGATAGTGTGGGTGATATTTGAGTCTGTTATTATCTCGGCAGTGCATTTAGTGAGAGGTTTTACTGCACTTTGCCTGCCTCCAATACCTCCACTACCTCCATTACCGCCACTGCTTTCACTGCTTTTACCGCTTAATATATAATCCGCAACACTGTCTGCCAGCTTTTCCCCTTCCAGAGATACAAAATCCACCAGATCATGAACCTGCAGCACATTGCCTGCAGCAAAAATGCCTTCAATCGTTGTCTGATAGTGCTCATCTACTATTGCACCCTTTGTTCTTGCATCGAGTTCCACTCCTGCTTCAAGAGACAGCTCATTTTCAGGAATAAGACCTACCGATAAGATGAGAGTATCACAGGGGTATTCCTTTTCAGAGCCTGGGATGGGGTTAAAATGTTCATCTACCTGGGAAACCACCACCGCTTCCAGACGCTCTTTGCCTTTGATCTCTGTTACAGTGTGGCTTAGGAATAATGGGATATTATAATCGTTTAAGCACTGTTCGATATTTCTTGGAAGGCCGCTGGGATATGGCTGAACCTCAAATACAGCATTAACATGAGCACCTTCTAAAGTCATTCTTCTTGCCATAATCATGCCAATATCTCCAGAGCCAAGGATCACAACCTCTTTGCCCGGCATTTTGTTGTATAAATTGATATAGGATTGAGCAACTCCAGCTGTGTAGACGCCAGCAGGTCTTTCACCAGGAATGCTGATGGCACCTCTTGTACGTTCTCTACAGCCCATGGCTAAAACCACTGCCTTGGCCTGTATTTCCAGAAGTCCTTTGGAAGATGCAGCGTAGACCATTTTGGAGTCTGTCACATCAATGACAGTTGTATCTGTTATGTAAGGTATATTCAGTTCCTCAACCTGGTCGATAAAACGCTGTGCATACTCCGGTCCACTTAACGTTTCTTTAAATCTGGTAAGACCGAATCCATCGTGGATGCATTGGCGCAGAATTCCGCCTAAGCTCTTCTCTCTTTCCAGAATCAGGATATCATCTATGCCCTTTTTCTTAAGCTCTACAGCTGCTGCAAGTCCGGCAGGGCCGCCTCCAATGATTAAAACATCTGTTTTCTTCATTTTATCCCCTCACCTTTCCTGTAAATAAATAAGAAGCTTCCTTATTATATCTGACATCCTCCATGGGAATTCCAAGCTCCCGCTCAATTAGCTCTGTAATTCTTGTTTCACAGTAACCGCCCTGACAGCGGCCCATGGTGGCCCTTGTTCTGTTTTTAATTCCTGTTATGGTATGTACTCCCAGTGGATTGTTAATTGCTGCCAGAATTTCCGCTTTTGTCACTGTTTCACAGCGGCAGATAATCTCACCGTAATCAGCATCTTCTTCAATTGCATTTTTCTGCTCCTCATGGGTCATTTCACTGAATTTTTCTATTCCTTTTCTATTAGGATTAAAATCAGGATTGAGAGAAGGGTTCTCTGCATCTGCCAGAAGCTTTACAGCTCTCCTTGCAAGTGGAAGGGCGCAGGTGATTCCCGGGGACTCAATTCCTACCAGATTCACTGTGTTGGGATGAGACTCATCTGATTCCAGAAGGAAATCAAGAATCTCCCCTGTTTCCGGATTATAGCGTTTCCACCTGATTCCTGCAAAATTACGGATAAAATATTCCCGTTTCATATGTTTAAACATCTTCTGGCCGTCTGCAATTAGTCCGTCCATATGGTCTTTTGTAACAGAGTAGTCCTCTCTGTCCTCAACTACATAGGAATCAGGACCTACCAGTACATTGCCGTCAATGGTAATGGTGGCATGAGTGGCAAATCCACCTTTGTCATTGGGAGCAGGGTAAACAGGGATGTTTAAATGCTGTCCAGCCCGCTTGTCCAGAACAAAATATTCACCTTTGAAGCCTTTCACCGGATAGTTGGGATAACCTAACATCTCTGAGACCTCTGAGGCGTACATGCCTGCACAGTTGATGACCCATTTGGTTGTAAAGCTTCCTTTAGAGGTCTTAATTTCATAAAGATCTCCCTGCCGCTCAATTCCTGTTACCAGTTGGCCGAAATGAAAATCGACTCCATTTTGGCAGGCATTTTCAGCCAGAGCAATGGTGTACTGCATTGGATCCAGAATTCCTGAGGAAGGGGCATACATGGCAAATTCTCCGCCTGCACTGGAATCCAGCTGATTTAACTGCTCTTTATTAATGATCTCTAGACCTTCCACTCCGTTTTGCTCACCGATTGCTTTGTATTTTAATATATTTTCCATATCATGATCTGTAAAACCAACCACAACTTTGCCGGTTCTGCGGAAAGGAACGTTAAGCTCTTTTGCCACCAGGTCAAACTCTTTATTACCTTCCACCGCACATTCTGCCTTTAAAGAGCTCGGCTTATAGGTAAATCCGGCGTGAAGCATTCCTGTGTTTCTGCTGGAATTACCACATGCTACGTCCAATTCCTTTTCCAACACTGCAGCACTCAAACGGTATCTTGATATTTCCCGCGCTACTGCACAGCCAATCACACCACCGCCTATTATAATTACGTCATAGGAATTCATCGTTTAAAATCTCCTTTCAGTTCCATCTTGTTTCCGTTACCAAATTGCCCTCTTCATCAAATACCAGAGTCTCCGGTTCACTGACTGCCTCAAGCCCTGGGTATTTGCTATTTTTTACATCTTCATAATATCCCTCTGACAGCATAATCTGGTCAATGTGAAGGCTGTTAGCAATCCGCACTACTCTTGCTTTATCTGTGTCAATACCGTTGCAGGTACGGATGCAGATTTGAATTGCTTCCTTATCAGTGGCAAGAACGCAGGGAATTCTGGCAGATGCAAGCACTGTGCTGGTGATGCAGTTGGGATAGATTTTCTCCACATCCATTTCATCAAAAATCTTCTTGGTAATTGCGCTGGCAAGACCTACTCCAAGGGCATTTCCATGAGATTCTTCACTTAAGTTCAGGAAACAAGTTCTCTGTACTTTGATTCCTCCTGTTGCAAATTCAGTGGAAAATGTTCCTGTAATGTTAGGGTCTACCCCGGTTCCGCTGAAATTCTTGCCGATTTTATCAACAACCAGGACATCACATTCCTCAACAATCAGCTTAGGCATATTGCTGAAGGCATATTTTAAAAGCTCTGTTTCTCTCTCGTAAATGTCTTTTGCAAGAATGGCTTCTATTTTACAGGTTTCATCATAGGCATTCTCAATACATGGGATTGCCATTAAAATAGGAGCTTTTTCTATGGTTACTGCTGCCATTGCAGGGATATTTCTTGCAATCACACCCATTCCATCACTGTGAACCACCTCTGCTCCTGCCTGTTTGCCAAGACCTACAGTCATCATTTTACATGGACCGCTTTCTACAGGACCGCGGAAAGCATTATGAGGTTTTAATCTGCAGGATACGATAATTCCGTCGGATTCATAGGCATTCTTGTCCATATAAACCTTTTTGCCATGCTCAGTTTCTCCCAGATATACCACTTCCATAGAGGATTTAATGGGACAGCCCATGGTTGACTCCGTAATGTGAAAGCTTTCCAGAACCTCTAACTGGCCTTCTGCTGTAGCGCCTCCATGACTTCCCATGGCAGGAACGATAAATGGATTAGCACCCTGCTGTTTTACAAAATTAACAATAGAGCGGGTGATTATATCTACATTTCGGATTCCCCTGCTTCCTGCTGTAATGGCAATGCTCATTCCAGGTTTTATGAGGCTGGAAAACTGTTCCTGAGATAATTGTTCAAATACCACCTTTTCAATATCCTCTGGCTGAATCACCTCTCTGGGAAATGATTGTACAGCGCGAAACATTCTGGGAATCTTGGTATCAGCCAAAAGCTTTGATACTACACCACCGGTTTTTACTTCCATTTTGACAACCTTCTTTCATAAATTTAATTAATTTTTCTTCATTAGTTTTATTTCTTAAAAATATTTTTTTCTTAATTATTCTTGTGTTTTCCCTATATTTATTATATAAATGATAATATATATCATTTAACATAACAATATTTTCAGGAGGGGCTTACTATGGATTTAAAACAAATTGAATACATTCTTAAAATAGCAGAAGAAAATAACATCACCAGAGCAGCTGAAAAACTGTTTATCACTCAATCTGCTCTAAATCAGCAGCTGTTGCGTCTGGAAAAAGAACTGGACACCCCTTTATTCTACCGTTCCCGTACAGACTGGCGTCCTACGGAGGCAGGTGAAGCTTACTTAGAGGGTGCCAGGGAAATTCTTCAGATCAAGCGGAAGACCTATGGAATTATCAATGATATTGCTGCTACCAAAAAGGGAAACTTATCTGTAGGTTTTGTACCAGGCAGAGGAATTCCCATGTTTACCGCTGTTTATCCGGAATTTCATCGGGAATATCCTAATATTATTATTGAGCCAAAAGAGCTGAGTGTGCGTAAACAGCAGCAGCAGATCGCCCAGGGAGACCTTGATATCGGCTTTATGACGCTTTGTGAAAAGGACCAGACCAATGATATTTATGAAACCATTGATTCCGAAGAGATTGTTCTTGCTATTCCATCGGGACATCCTTTGAGTCAGATGGCTGCGCCGTTTGGAGAACCTTTGGCTATTATTGATATTTCCCTGTTAAAATATGAACCCTTTGTTCTTATGTATAAAGAGTCCACTAACCGCCGGCTGGTTGACTCTGTTTTCCGTGAATCCAATTTTGTGCCATCCATACTATTTGAAACTTCCAGCACTGCCACCATTGTCACACTGATCAAATCCAAACTGTGCTGCGGTATGATACCTTATTCTTACGTAAAAAAATCGCCTGACGGAATGGCCTGTTTTGCGCTCCCCAGCCACCCGACCTGGGATATTGCTGTAAGCTACAAAAGAGGCGCCTATCTCAGTCAGGCGGCTAAAGACTTTATACAACTGGCTTCTGATTATTGGTTAAATGAATAATCAGAAGTCAGCAGAATGATTTAGATAATACCCATGCTGTAGAATCCTACTGCAACGAATCCAGCCAGGAATGGAATGATACATGCAATCCAGAATATGTGCTTATAACCATTTGCATATGTAAGTCTGGCATATTCCATCTGGTTAACAACTGATCCGTTATGTGGAAGTGAATCCAGACCAAGTGAAGAAATTGCTGTTAATCTGTGGAGAACTTCCGGCGGGAATCCCATATTAACGTAGTGCTGGCCAAATGTTTCCAGTGCAATACTTTCACCGCCTGATGCTGAGCCTGTAATAGCTGCAACTGCATTTACTGCAAGAACAAGCTGAATCAGAGGAGAACCTGGAATGGACTGAAGTCCGCCAATCAGCATAGTGTAACCCGGTGTTGCTGCAACAATTCCGCCAAATCCAACGATTGATGCAATTCCGATTGCAATTTTAGCACCGCTGGTAGCACTTTTGCTGATGCCATCCATAGGTTTTTTAACTTTATTAAAATATAAAACCAGAGCTGTTAAAGTGCCGATTACCAGTGTAAAAGAAGCGTTCAATTTTACAACATTTAAAAGAACCAGAACTACAACAGGTGCAATAATAGCCTTTATGAAGGAACCATGCTCCTCGCTGCCGTTAGCATCTTCTTCTAAAATGGTTTCATTGATTCTGGAGCCTGTGACCATGAAGCCTTCCCCTTTTTTCATAGTCTGGCGAAGTGCAAAATAACAGTACAGGGCTGCTACAGGTACACAGAATACAAGAGCTGTTGCTGTACCAAGCATTGGAGCCGCACTTGGTGTAGTTCCAAGGTATTCCATAGGAATTAAGTTCTGTACTGCAGGAGTTCCCGGAAGCATTGCCTGGGTTACCAGACTACCAAAGGAATGAACTGCCAGATATAAATGCCATGGAATATCATACTCTTTAAAAATACGTTTACAGATGGGAACCATGGTAAATACGATAACGTATCCGCTGATTCCACCGTAGTTTAATACCATAAATACTGCTGTCAGAATCATCATTGCACAGAATTTTTTATTTTTTACTTTGATTTTATCAATCATACCGGTCATGCTGTGTGCAATATCCTGAGCAGCTCCGGTTTCACCCATCATAGATCCGAAAATACTTCCGGTCATAATAATCAGCAGATTCTTGGTAATAAAGTTACCTAATGAGGTACAATAAGGTCCCATAATGCTTTCAACTAAATTCATTCTTGAAAAAATCAGCACAAATATTGAAGCAACAGGTGCCGCAATAAGTAATGATGTGTCTTTACAAACCAGGTATACAAGAACGATTAACCCAATGATTACAGAAATTAAACTTATCAGTTCCATACTATTATTTTTCCTTCCCAATTCATCTTTTCTTTTTTTTGTTACAGTCCCAACGTTGAGTTTTTGTGTGATTTGATTATATATAATGTTTATCTATTAGTAAAACGCTTTATTTTTATACTTCTATAAATTTTATTAAGAGTTTTGGTTATAAAAAAAGGAATAATCCACATAGTTTTACTATGAATTACCCCTTTTTATGTCGCTTTAAATAAATCAGGTTATTGGAGCAGGGTTAAAAATGCACAAATCGTTATGGAGTTTATACTTCTCGGCAAAACACTGTTTTCTGCCGCTTGCAACTTCAATAATCTCATTAAAAAGCAGAGTGCCAATCTCCGGAATGGTTGCGTCTCCGGTTGCAATGGGACCTGCATTAACATCAATTAAATCATCCCACTGTTCCTTCATCTCATTTCTGGAGCATACCTTAATAACAGGTGCGATGGCAAGACCATAGGGAGTCCCTCTTCCTGTCATAAATACCTGAAGACCGATTCCTGAAGCAAGCTGACTTGGGCCGCAGACAATATCACTGGCCGGAGTTGCAGCATAAATAAGTCCTTTTTTAGTTGGAGTTTCAGCAGGTGAAAGCACCTCTACAATAGGGGAGGTACCGGATTTGGCAATGGAGCCCATAGCCTTTTCCACAATATTGGAAAGACCGCCCTTTTTATTGCCAGGAGTTGGGTTGGCACTTCTGTCTACACCGCCCATTTCCAGATAATTATCGTACCATTTCATTTCTTCTGCCAGTCTTTTGCCAACTTCTTCGTTAATACAGCGCTCTCCTAAGAGATATACACCGTCACGAACCTCAGTTACCTCAGAAAACAATACAGTTGCGCCGCCTGATACCAGCATATCTGAGGCATAACCTGCAGATGGGTTGGCAGAAGCGCCTGAAAATGCATCACTTCCTCCGCACTGCATACCAACCAGAAGATCGGATAAAGGAAGTGTCTCTCTCTTTCTTTCATTTAAAATCTGAAGTTTTTTCTCAGCCATGTTCATAAGGGCATCAATCATAGCCTCAAAACCTTTGACGTCCTGAAGAATAATTACATTATCCGGTGAAATGTCCGCTTCATCTAAAAGCATATCCACTGTAAATTTCTCACAACCCAGTCCCACTACCATAAGCTGACCGCCGAAATTAGGATGTTTTGCCAGATTACGCAGTGCACGAATGGGAACCTTAGCTTCCGGTGCATTAATTGCAACTCCGCAGCCATAGGCATGATTAATTGGAACAATATCATCTACATTGGGGTACTTTGGAAGAAGCTCTTTTTTCATCTTCTCCACGGCTACATTTAACACACCTGTTACACACTGTACAGTTGTGCTGATTCCCAGAATATTCCTTGTTCCTGCATAACCGCCGTTGGGGTTTCTGTATCCTTCCCAGGTGTCTGTGGGAGGCTTTGGAAGATCGGTTACCAGATTCACTCCGAATCTCATTTCATCAAGTTCCGGAGGTGTGGGCAGCTCCAGCATATTTTCATTAATCCAGTCGCCTTTTGTAATAGGGTCTACTGCATATCCAAGCACTACACCGTACCGGATAATCTCCTTCCCCTTTGGAATATCACATAAAGCGATTTTATGCGCCTGAGGAATATCCTGTCTGGTGATTACCCCTTCCATCAGCGGGGTTCCTGCCTTGATGTCTTTTACTGCAATTGCTACATTGTCTTTCTCATTGATTTTAATATACAATGGACTGCTCATCTTCTCCTCCTGTTCCGGATTTCTTAAATTTGCCCTTTGAAAAATCTTATGCTATATTTATTATAGCTTGAAGATACCAATAAGTAAAATTATTAGATTTTAGTGTTTACTTAATTTAATTAAGTGTTTGGGTGATAACTTTATATATGTAAATAGAGGATCTTATATCATATCTTTTCTGATATAAGATCCTCTATCTATCATAATTCTATTTATTGTCTGAGTATATTTCAGGATAATAGCTCATAACAACTGCCGCTCTATCCCGCAGAACATCTCCCCATAGATAATCAGCCTGAAAAACGCTGTAGTCATTTCGATCTTCTGGGATGTTAGGTATTACATTGCCCTGATTTAAATGGCTGGATAATGTAATATCTACTTTCCAGTCAGCCATCTCCAAACAGTCACGGACAAATTGATGAGCCAGCTCCTCAGGCAGACCTTGCTTAGCCAGTTCCTCAGGCTTCATCATGGGCACGCCTATACCTCCATGCATAGCGCAGCGAAATACATTGCCGTTATCATCCTTATCATCAAAGAAGAAAGATGTTGCTCCCGGAGTATGACCTGGGCACAGCCTTGTCTTTATGCTGAACCTGCCCAAATCAATGGTCTTACTGTCATCATAAAAATGATTAACATCAAAATCGACCATAGGTAAAATATCAGTATCATGCTTATGAAGCTGGTGCTGCTCCTCATCTATCTCAGACAGCCAAACTTCTGCACCTGACATTTCCTGAAGGAAACGGCAGCCATTTACATGATCCCAATGCCAGTGACTCAAAAGAATGATCTTAATATCTCTCGGATCAAAACCTGCCCGCCAAATCTGATCAATCAACAGATATAAAGATGAACGATACCCAGTATCAATCAAAATCAGGCCTTCCCCTGAGTCAAGGAGATAAGCACAAACATCATCCTGTCCCCCTACCTGCCATACATGAGGTGCTGTACGATATACAGAAATAACATACTTCCAGGGATGTTCTAAATCAAAACCGTAGCGCATGGGCGGAACCTGTGCATAGTAGAATTTTTTATCCATAGTATTTCCTCCTTTTTATTAATTCTTATATTATAATCATCCATATATAGGGAACATTAAATTTGCCGAAATTGCACAAGTCAATATGGTGATGACCATATATGGAAAACTAAATTTTAATACCTTCATGGGGTTATATCCACCAGCTGCAAAAGCCACAGCAGCTTCACCAGAGCCGGATGGAAATGCAATATCATACATATTAGCCATACCTGCAATCAGAATGATTCCACGAGGATCCCAGCCACCAACCAAAGCCACAGAAGCAGCGATAGGAACCAGAACCGCCTGAGTCGCAGTGTTGGATAAAAAGTTTGTCATTATAACAGTAACTGCCGAGAACAGAAGCATTACATAGAAGGAGCTTGGGTTCTCTCCCAGCATATTAAGAAGTACATTGCCAATGAGCTCACCTGCACCGGATTTGCCCAGTGCATCAGCTACTACTAAAACTCCGGCAATCATCCAAATCATATCTGCAGTCATACTTTTTACAGCGTCCTGTACCTTTAAAATTCCCACATAAATCAATACTACCACAGCGATACCAGGAGCAAGGTACATAAGATTACCGGTCCAGCGATTGAGGATCATAGCCAGCATAGTTACAGCAAATACAATATATACAATCATTTCCTGTGTATGTGTCAGGGTTGCTTCCTGCTTTTTCTGTTTTACAGCATTTTTGTCAATTTTACTGCTCTTGGGCATTAAGCGCCAGCCAAATACACAGAAAACGGTAAGAGCTATCATTGGAATAATTGAGAATAAAAATGGATCAAACATGGTTAATGCATATTTCTCGTCCGGAAGTATACCAGCATACATAGCATTAATTACAGCGAACCAGGTAGCTCCCATACCCAAAGGAGTACGGAACTTCCAGGAAGAAGTAATTCCCAGCATAGGTAAAATCAGACGATTGGATGTAATTTCTCCAGTATCTCCAAGAGTACTTAAAAAAACAACCATAATAGTAAGCACAGCAGTTGATGGGATAAACTGAGCCAAAAGAGCAGCTACAGCAAAAATAGATATAATTAACAGCGAACCATGACTGTTCTTCATGTATTCCATCAAATCACTAACTCTGGATACAAGACTTGTTTTTGTCAAAACTCCGCTAAGCGCCAGCATTGGTGCAATCAAAACCACAATTTTATTACCAAACCCAGTGAAAGCCGACTGTAAGTCCACAACCCCAGTAATTGCAAGCATTAAACAACAAGTCATTGTAATAAGGCCAAATGGAAACTTACCCCACACAAACATGATCATCATAAACAGCGTAACAGCCAATTTCGACAGTACTGACTCAGACAAAAATATGGTAGAACCCACTCCCCTTTTATGATATGATATAGAAGAAAAAACAAAGAGAAGATTTCTCTTATGAATATTAGCGGAATCAAATTAGAAATCCGAGGTAAAAACTTCTATGACTCATTCACTTTATTACAAATTTATTCTTGGCTATCTGGTATTTGGCCTTCTGGGCTTTGCTACCATAGCCACATTTTCTTCGAAAATCACTGATAAATATCTGATTGATCAGCAGACTGAGCGGCTGTATGATGAGGCTACTCAGATAGCTTCCAGCTACAGCAAATTATATTCCGGAAAATCAGTGAATTTAAACAGTTCTTATCCGCAGATCGTAGGCGCTGCCGGATATCTTCATGCGCAAATCTGGATTGTGGACCGTAATGGCAACATTGTAGTTGACAGCAATCAGTCCAATAAAGCGGAACGAGTCATTGAAGATTATGACCCTACGGCTACTGGCAATAAGCCTTATACAATAGGAAACTTCTATAACCAGTTTCCCTATGATGTTTTAAGCGTTCAGGCGCCAATTACAGGCAACTATACTACCTATGGCTATGTTGTAATTCATCAGGGTCTTAATGATCTCCATGCCTCACGTGATAGTATTTTAAATATTTTGTATATTACTTTAGCTATCGTGTTTGCATTTTCACTGATCATACTTCTGGTATTTACAAAAACAGTATATATACCACTGAAGAAAATCACAGCAGGCGCCAATGAATATGCACAGGGTAATCTGACCCACCACATTGATCTTCATACCAGGGACGAGATGGGGTATCTGGCTGCCACCTTGAATTATATGTCTGATGAACTGAACCAGATGGAGGAGTATCAGAAAACATTTGTTGCCAATGTATCTCATGATTTCCGCTCTCCTCTTACCTCAATCAAGGGTTATCTGGAGGCGATTTTAGACGGTACCATTCCTGAGGATATGTACGAAAAATATATCACTCGTGTAATCTCAGAAACTGAGCGTTTGAATAAATTAACTCAGGGACTGCTTACCATTAACTCACTGGACAGCAAAGGCTATTTAAACAGAACTAATTTTGATATTAACCGTGTGATCAAGGACATTGCTGCCTCTTTTGAGGGAATCTGCAGGGATAAGAATCTTAATTTCGAATTGACCTTCTCAGACTCCATTCAGATGGTATATGCTGACCATGGGAAGATTCAGCAGGTGATGTACAACTTAATTGATAATGCTATTAAGTTCAGCCACCAGGATTCCTCCATCTATATTCAGGCTTCCAGCAAATACGAGAAAATCTTCATTTCTGTGAAGGATACAGGTATTGGTATTCCTAAAGACAGCATTAAAAAAATATGGGAACGATTTTACAAATCTGATTTATCAAGAGGTAAGGATAAGAAAGGCACTGGACTGGGACTGGCTATTGTGAAAGAAATCATTCAGTCTCATGGAGAGAATATTGATGTAATCAGTACTGAAGGGGTTGGGAGTGAATTTATATTCAGTCTGCCAAAAGCTACAAATTTATAATGGATAACTAAGAAATCGGTTCCGTTCACGTGTATAAAACGTAAACGGAACCGATTTATATTGTCTAAAAACAATTATTCTTTCCAATGCAGATGATGAAGCTCACCTTCCATGGTCATCTTATCAAATCCATTCTGCCGCAAAGCCTCATACAGCACAATAGAAACAGAGTTTGATAAATTCAAGGAACGGATATCACCCCACATGGGAATTCTCACACAGTTTTCTTCATTCTCCACTAGAATTTCTTCCGGAATCCCTGCACTTTCTCTGCCAAACATAATAAAACAGTCCGGTTCATACTTCACATCAGAATATACATGCCGGCCTTTGGTGGTAGCCATGTAAATCTTAGCTCCCGGATTCTTATGAAGGAAATCCTGGTAATCCGAATAAACGGTAACATCCAGCTTGTCCCAGTAATCCAGTCCAGCCCGTTTAATCAGCTTATCGCTGAGCCTGAAGCCCAAAGGTTCAATCAGATGCAGTTTTGTATCAGTTGCCACGCAGGTTCTTCCGATATTCCCTGTGTTTGCCGGCATCTCCGGCTCAAGCAGTACGATATTCATGATTATGCCTTTCCATCCAGTCGTTTCACAAACTGCTCCATACGTCCAAGTGCTTCCTTCAAGTTCTTTAAGGAATAAGCATAGGAAACACGTAAAAATCCTTCTCCGCAGTCTCCAAATGCAGTTCCCGGAACAACAGCCACCTTTTCTTCCTGAAGAAGTCTTGTTGCAAATTCATCTGATGTCATGCCAAACCGCTTAATGCTTGGAAATGCATAAAATGCGCCTTCCGGCTCAAAGCAGTCCAGTCCCATTTCCTGAAAGCTATGTAATACAAAACGGCGCCTCTGGTCATAGGATTCACACATGCTCTCTATATCGCTGTCGCCATCCCTTACAGCTGCAATGGCTGCATACTGGCTGGTGGTCGGTGCACACATAATTGCAAACTGATGAATTTTCAGCATCTGCTCCACTATCACAGCAGGACCGGCTACATAGCCAAGGCGCCAGCCAGTCATAGCATAAGCTTTGGAAAATCCATTGATCAGTATAGTTCTCTCCTTCATGCCAGGGAAAGAAGCAATGCTCACATGCTTTACACCATAGGTAAGCTCTGCATAAATTTCATCGCTTAACACATATAAATCATGCTCTACTACAATCTTCGCAATCTCTTCCAGCTCATGAGCTTCCATAATGGCTCCAGTTGGATTGTTTGGGAAAGGAAGTACAAGAATCTTGGTCTTCGGAGTGATTTTTTCAAGGAGTTTTTCCTTCGTCAGCTTAAATTGGTCCTTTTCCTCTAAATCAATTACAACTGGAACACCATTTGCTAAAATAGTGCATGGCACATAGGAAACAAAGCTTGGCTGTGGAACCAGCACCTCATCACCGGGGTCCAGCATAGCACGCAGAGCAATGTCAATTGCCTCACTGCCGCCTACTGTTACAACCATTTCCCTTTGGGGATCATAGCTTAATTCAAATCTGCGTCTTAAATAATTGCTGATCTCCACACGAAGGTGATTCAGCCCTGCATTGGAGGTATAAAAAGTTTTGCCTTTTTCCAGGGAATATATGCCTTCCTCACGGATATGCCATGGAGTGTCAAAATCAGGCTCTCCAACACCTAAGGATATAGCATCCTTCATCTCACTTACTATGTCAAAAAATTTACGGATTCCTGATGGCGGAATCTCTACGATTCTTTCAGATAATGGGTTTCTCACGGGGTAATCAACATCCTTTCATCCGGCATCTCTTTTGCAAGAACAGTGCCATGGTCTTTGTATTTTTTCAGAACAAAATGGGTTGCTGTACTGAGTACAGACTCCATGGTGGACAATTTTTCAGAAACAAACTGGGCCACCTGTCTCATAGTCTTACCTTCAATAATTACGGTGAAGTCAAATGAACCTGACATCAAATAAACCGCCTGTACCTCACTGTACTGGTAGATTCGTTCTGCAATCTTATCAAATCCCATGCCCCTCTGAGGAGTTACCTTAACTTCAATCAGAGCTACCACCTTTTCATCGCTGGTATTGTCCCAGTTAATCAGGGTATGGTATCCACAGATAATATTCTCTTTTTCCATGTCGGCGATCTCATTGGCAATCGCGGCCTCACTTTCCCCTAAAAGAACCGCCAGATCTTTTAAATCGATTCTACTGTTTTTCTCAATAATTGCCAAAATCTTCTCTCTCATGACCTTACCTCCTGATTAAAATGAATTTATAATATAATTTTATGAAGCTCATCTTCTGTGGGTCTGTCTAAATACCCCACGCTTTCACCATGATTGATAATTCTCTTAATTCCATCTCTCACCTTACCAATCACAGCACTGTCAATCCCCTGATCTCTCAGGGCAGTTACCAGATCATTGCCATTATCTGCCACAAGCAGAAAGCAGCCATCTGATTTTAGTCTGTATGGATTTAAATCAAAAAACTCACAGACCTCAATTGTTTCCTGTTTAACAGGAATCTGGCGCAATGCAAATTCGATGCCGGTCATATATGCCCCTGATAAGTTCCAGAGGGCTGTTAAAATTCCGCCCTCTGTCACAGGTTCACATTCCGTAGCTCCCAATTCCCTCCACTGCTCCAGATTCCATTTAAGCGTATTCATTTTTAATATATTCGGTTCTTGCTCCAAAATATTGTTTACATAACTTCTTGAAAACTTATGAAGCAATTCCTCTTTTTTATAGGCTGCCGCCTCTATAGTTCCCATAAGACCGGCGTATCCGGCAACTACCAGATCCTGCCCTGGTCTCATGGTTCCTTTATTATCTCGATCAATCCGTCTCATAGCTTACTCTACTCCAGGTGCAGGCACTTCAGTAACCGCTGCCGGCTCCGGTATTGGAGCTGGTGCTGGTGCAGGAGCCGGTGCTGGAGCCTCTGTAGGTGCCGGAGTCTCCGGTGTTGGCTGGCTTACGCCCGGACCGCCATGTACACCCTCAACAGGTGTTGGCTGTGTCTCTTGTGGTGCTGTATCTATAGGAGCAGTTTCAATAGGTTCTACAATAGCCGGCGCCGCTGGTCCTACCCTAAAAATTGCCTTAGAAGCATTGTAGTTATCAGTATGAAGAATCTCACGGCTCTGCTCCACTCCATCTACATAAACGTATTTCCAAAGTCTGGAACGATAACCTCTATGGGAGGAAGAAACCTGTTTTCTGCTGCCAGGAGCCATAGATAGATCTACCACTTCTTTTGGTGCACCCGGATCAGTTGTACCTAGCGTTTCAGATATAAACTGAATCGTACGGTTAGCCGCCCTTGTTTCCTTGCCATAGATGGTAAAGGTTAAGGTTCTGCCTGAAGTATAACCTTCTACATAAATAGGCGTACTGTAGTTATTGGTGAATTTTAAATCCTTATAGGTACCTGCAATTGCCGCATCCTGAGATGGTTTCACATAAGTAACAATCATGGAGTGATTCTGTCTCTGGGCAATCTCCACCTCTGCTAAAAGTGCTGCATTATATAAAGTTGTGGATATCTGGCAAACGCCTCCGCCAACGCTGTCTACTACCTGACCATTTTCATAAGCCGCTGCTGTTGCGTATCCGTTGGCTGTTGTAAATGGATGCATTAACTCATATCCGGATAATGTCTCACCCGGCATCAGTACATGCCCATTGATCTTCTCAGCTCCAACCCGCAGATTAGTTGCTCTTGAGTTGCCGCTGCTGGAAAAATCAGTGGAAAATGTTCCAAGTACATCCTGAATAGTAGTCAAAGCCTCTGTTGTAATATCAGGCTGTGTCTCAGTCACCGCAGCTTCTACAAACACAGGTTCCTTAAGACCATTTGCCATGGCTTCATCCATAGCTGACTTTGTAGCAGCCACATCAATGACCATACCTGCAACTCCCGGAGTCACCACAAATGCTCCGTTCTCCCTTACAATTGACGCATTCTGAGGCACCTCAACCGCTGAATTGCACTTTTCCTCTACAAATGCAGCCACCTTTTCCTCGTCAATGGAAGTTTCCAGCGGAATGGTCACAGGATTCTGCTGAATATCTTTTCTGTTTAAATAACTTCTGATTAAGTTTCCGCCCTGATATATATCAGCTGCTTCCTTCACAGCATCAGGATTACTCCAATGAAACCCCAGTTCCCCAGCTGTGGTATCAATGGACTGGTCCACTACCTTCAGAGTAATCTTCTGATTTTCCATCTCATTAACAAGACTTTCAATCATCTGTCCTGCTTCTTCTTCTGTCATTCCTCCCAGACTATTCTCTCCTACATATAAACCTTCTGGAAGGGTGTCAGCCTTAGCAGTCCCGGGAACAGCCAAAATCATTCCGGCTGTAAGGAAAAATGCGGTAAGGCTCATCGCTAAAGTTCTTGTTTTCATTTACGTTCCTCTTCTTCTACTGCTGTTCTCCCTGCCAGATTAATGAACCATCATCATCGGCAATACCATAGCTATGATCAGCAGAACTGCGATTGCGATTACTACTACGGAAAATGCATTTTTATTTTTTTTATTATTAAAATTAATCATGAAACTCACCTCTCTTATATTCTTCCATACTGACCTATGATTTTATCCGTAATTCTTGAAATTTCATTCTTGGACAAATGATCAATTTGCACAGTTAAACTTATTCTATGATATTTTAGCAAATCCTGCAAGTGTTCTTTTTGCCTTTTTGAGGCTGGTTGTTCTTTTTTTACCTTATAATTTAATTTTTCTGGAAGAAATGCCCTGGGGTTCTCTGTTCCATAGTGTTTTTCCAGCTCCAGAAGAAGCTGATTAGCAGCTTTTGCATCTGCCAAAGCCCGATGGCTTTCAATAGGAACAATCCCAAAATACTCACAGGCTGCCCTTAAGTTCTTTTTCTCCTCTGCAGGCATGAATTTCCTTGCCAATTTAAGAGTATCAATCCCCTCTCGTTCAAAGGACAGTCTTTGATTCACAGCTGCCTTTTTCAAAAAGCTATAATCAAAAATCACCTGATGCCCAACCAAAGGCAGATCCCCTGCAAATTCCAGAAACTCCCTGATCACCGTTTCTATCCCTGGAGCATTTTCTAAATCTTCATCTGTAATTCCCGTCAGTTTTGTAATTTCCTCAGGAAGCTGCTGATAAGGATTCACAAAGGTTTGAAACTCTCCGGCTTCTTCACCATTAATTATTTTAATAGCTCCGATTTCAATTATTTTATTCAGCTTTGGATTTAAGCCAGTAGTTTCTAAATCTATGGCTATGTATGTTAAAGTGTTGGTCATGGGACTCCTTTTTTACCTGAGGGGTTCGACCC
>DHOR01000034.1:0-15522 GCA_002409995.1 Hungatella sp. UBA5385
TTAAAATCGGGGTTCGACCCTTTGATACAAAGGGTCGAACCCCAATTTTAAATGTTTAAACAATTCAAATTTTTTTGTAAATATATACAGGTCGGCCATCTTCCATCTTACGTTCCGGTTCTCCCTGAATAAGCGGAAGAGCGTAATCAATGAACTCCTGGGAAATATCAGTGCCATGTTCAGTAATCCATTCAGCAGGAAAACTCTTCTCCTGATTGCACACAAGACTTACATCAACAGTGCTACATTCCATAGTATATGGATCATTGCTGATACGGTTAAATGCGATCATAACACCTGTATCCCCTCTAAGTGCAGCTTTTACACCTTCCTTACCGGAGCGGACAGCTTCTTCTACATCAGCAGCAGAGGAAATCATGCCGCTGCATCTCTGACTTACATTCAGCTCAACAGAGCGGGCTTTGATTCCAAACTTGTCCCGGATATAGTTTTCCAGCAGTTTGCCGCTTCCAGTCAGCATCTTATGTCCAAAGTTATCAACTCTTGCCTTATCTCCATGTTCACAGATAAAGGTTCCATTTGCATCTCTAATTCCTTCAGAAACACAGACAACAACAGCATGAGTTTTCTCAAGCGCCTTTTCCACATCAGCGGTAAATTGATCAAAATCAAAAGGAGATTCCGGCAGATAGATAAGCAGAGGATTGTCCCCGGTATACTTTCTGGCAAGTGCACTAGCAGCAGTGAGCCAGCCAGCATGACGTCCCATCAGCTCTACGATTGTAACCGCTTTTTGCTGGTAAACAGAGGCATCTAGTACGATTTCTCTGATCGTAGCAGCTACATATTTGGCAGCGCTTCCATATCCAGGTGTGTGATCTGTGAGAACAAGGTCGTTGTCAATGGTTTTGGGAATTCCAATAAAACTGATATCAATGCTGTGCTGTTTAGCATAGGAAGACAGCTTGCTTACAGTATCCATGGAGTCATTACCGCCAATATAGAAAAAATATCCAATATTCATAGCCTGGAGCTTCTCAAAAAGATCAGGATAAAAGTCTGAGGAAAGGTCCTCAGGAAGTTTATAGCGGCAGGAGCCTAAATAAGCAGCAGGAGTCAGTTTTAAAAGTTCTAAGTCCTCCTCTGACAAGTCTTTCGTCAAATCCATATAGTTTCCTGCCAGAAATCCCTCAATTCCATTTATCATTCCATAGACATGGTCAATGTCTTCACTGATGATTCCTTCTTTAATTACACCATACAGGCTTGCATTAATCACGGCAGTAGGTCCGCCGGATTGTCCAACGATAATATTTTTCTTCATGTACAAATCCTTTCATTGCTTAATCTTATAAGTATAGCCTTTATTTTATAATAGAATGCCCTTCTTTGCAACGTCTTATCTTTTAAAATAAAATGCTTGACTTTTAATAACAACACGGATATACTAACTAGTATGAAATCGGACTATTATAAATGAGGTGATTATTATGGAGGATACACGTCTGCAGCTGCGGGAATTTAATTCAATTTTGAAGGAAACAGATGCACTATATAACAAGTTAGCAAAAAAAAGCGGGCTTTCAGATTGTGCGTTTTGGATCTTATATGCCTTGCGTGAGTCAGATGGAGCATGCACACAGAAGGAGCTTTGTGACCAATGGGCTTTCAGCAAACAGACTGTTAATTCTGCTATAAAAGGTCTGGAACAGAGCGGATATATCGTTTTGTCACCTTCCAAGAAGGATAAGAGAAGCAAAGAGATCCGGTTAAATGAAGAAGGTATTTTATTTGCTCAGGAGAATATTGACTATGTTTTTGAGCTGGAAGAGCTTGCTTTACTGAGGATGCCACCTTCACAACGTGCTGCTTTCATAGAAATAAACAGAACTTATTATGATATGCTTCAGATGGAAGTTAACCAACATCTTAAAAACAAATAAACATAAATATAAATAAATATAAATAAATATAAATCAATATAAATCGTCAGAGGGTTATCTATCGCAATAGATATGCCAGATAAGATGCTGAGTGCGCTCAGATATTTTATCTGGCATTTTTTTATCAAAATATAAAAATGAAAAAGGAGAAAAAGATGAATAAAATAATAACCATTAGCCGTGAATTTGGAAGTGGAGGGCGGGAACTAGGAAAGCGTATTGCAGAAATTCTGGGAATTGCTTATTACGACAATGAAATAATTACAGCAATCGCAGAAAAAAGCGGTATAGGAGAAGAATATGTAAAAAGCATTATTGAAAGGACACCAATTACCTATTTTCCCAACACCATCGGCCGATCCTTTCATACAACGGTGAACCCACAGCTTACGCTTAATGCAAAAATCTATGGGGAGCAGCATAATATTATCAAGGAACTGGCAAAAGAAAGTGATTGTCTCTTAATTGGTCGTTGTTCTGATTATATTCTTAAGGAATACAACCCTTTAAAAATCTTTATTTATGCTGATAAGGATGCACGATTAGAGCGCTGCCGGCAAAATGCTCTGAACAATGAACATTTCTCTGATGCTCAGATAAGAGTAAAAATTAAGGAAATCGATAAAAACAGAGCAAAATATTACAACTTTTTTACGGGGCAAAAATGGGGAGAAAAAGAGAATTATGATCTATGTATCAATACAACCCAAAGAAAGATAAAAGATCTCTCCAACCCAATATCAGAATTAGTAAAAACCATGCTCTATTAAAAAGCAAAACTAAAGAGCAGTGACAGAAGGAGTTAAATTATGGATTATCAAGCTTTATACGAAAAGACACCACCCACCAAGCTTCTGACTTACGTGGCAATTCCAGGCATTATCAGTATGTTCGTTTCATCTCTCTATCAGATTATTGACGGAGCGCTTGTAGGGAAAATATTAGGTTCAGCTGCTTTTGCTGCATTAAATCTGGTTATGCCGCTTGTTTCAATTAATTTTTCAATCGCAGATTTAATTGGTGTTGGTTCAGCCGTTCCCATAGCCATTAAACTTGGTCAAAAGGACGAAAAATCAGCAAGTGTTATTTTTTCAAGTGCCTGTCTGATGATTGTATTTTCTGGAGCAATACTAGGAGCTGTCCTTTTCCTGTCTGCTGAACCCCTTGTGAGATTTATGGGGGCAAATGAAGAGATTGTAAAGATGTCATCGCAGTATTTAAAAGTATATGCAGTCTGTTCCCCATTTGTTACTATTATGTTTGCGGTAGACAATTATCTTCGTATCTGTGGAAAAGTACGATTTAGCCTGCTGCTGAATGTTCTGATGTCTGTTATTAGTGCAGTGCTGGAAATTATATTTTTAGTAGTATTTCGTATGGGAGTAGCAGGTGCATCCCTTTCCACATGTATTGCTATGATAATTTGCGTAATACTGGGTTTCCTTCCATTTATACGAGGTAAGTTGCAGCTGCGCTTTGTTAAGCCTGAATTTGACCGTAAGATGATGCTCAACATTATTAAAAATGGTACGCCAACCTTCCTGGATAATATAGCCGGCCGTGTAACATCTATTATTATGAATGTGTTTCTGCTGCGTATGGGTGGACCTACTGCAGTAGCCGCATACGGAGTACTGATGTATGGAGAAAGTCTGGTTCTCCCCATGTTATATGGACTCTGTGATTCCCTGCAGCCAGCAATAGGATACAATTATGGTATGAAGAATTATAAAAGGATTTATGCCATTGAACGCAGATGCTTTGGTATATGCGCTGTGATTTCTATTATAATGACCAGTGTCTTGTTCTTTGCCAGAGGAACCATTGTCAGTATCTTTGTAAAGGCAGATGATATAGAATTAATAACCATGTCTGTACATGCACTATCTTTGTTTGCATTTACCTTCGTAACAAGATGGATACCTCTTGCAACACAGAGCTACTTATCTGCAGTTGGAAAAGCAGGCCATGCTACGATAATTGCTGTATCCTTATCACTTGTTGCGCCAATCATTGTTCTTATAGCTTTTAGAGGTTTTGGACTTAACGGTTTATGGCTGAATATGCCAATGACATGTCTGATTGTTTCCGTTTTATCTGTTATTCTTTTGAATATAACTTATAGAAAGGAAGCAGTTTAAAATAAGGAGCAGAATAACTCACAAGGTTATTCTGCTCCTGTTTACGTAAAAGAGCCATTCTCACATAAATAGACAAATATTCGCATTTACAGCTATACCTCATTTCTAAGGAAAAATTTATAATAAAGATATAAAGTAAAATAGATTTATTTTAGGCAGAATCAACAGATACAATAGAATTGTGAACCAACAGGTCAGGAGGTAAATGGGATGCAGTACGGACATTTTGATAATGAAGCCAGAGAATATGTGATTGACCGGGTTGATCTTCCGGCATCATGGACCAATTATCTGGGAGTAAAGGATATGTGCGCTGTGGTTAACCACACAGCTGGCGGATATGTATTTTATAAATCACCGGAATATCATCGGATTACTAGATTTCGTGGCAACGGGGTGCCTATGGATCGACCGGGACATTATGTTTATGTAAGAGATGATGATACAGGAGAATACTGGTCTGTGTCATGGCAGCCGGTGGGAAAACCTTTGGATCAGGCGAAATACTCATGCCGCCATGGCCTTTCCTATACAACCTATGGCTGTGATTATCAGGGAATTAAGGCAGAACAAACTCTGTCAATCCCAATTGATGATCCGGTAGAGCTGTGGGATGTAAAGCTTAAAAATGACAGCGGCAGAGAGCGTAACTTAAGCATTTATGGATATTGTGAATTCTCTTTCCATCATATTACTATGGATAACCAGAATTTCCAGATGAGCCTTTATGCAGCAGGTTCTTCCTATGAAGACGGAATTATTGAACACGATCTCTATTATGAAGAGTTTGGATTTCAGTATTTTACAGGCGATTTTGAGCCTGATGGTTTTGACTGCTTAAGAGATAAATTTCTGGGACAGTATCATACGGAAAATAATCCTATAGCTGTAGAACAGGGGATTTTAAGCGGAAGCTATGAAAAGGGCGGCAATCACTGCGGCGCTTTACAGAAGAGAATTAAACTGGCTCCTGGAGAGGACGCAAGACTTGTATTCCTTCTTGGAGAAGGAAACAGAGAAGCAGGAAAAGTGATGAGGGAAAAATACAGCACTTCTCAGGCCGTTGATTCTGTATATGAGGACTTGAAGAATTTCTGGGCAAATAAGCTGAACAAGCTTCAGATTTCCACACCGGAAGAGGGAATGAACACTTTAATTAATACCTGGACCCTCTATCAGGCAGAGATCAATGTGATGTTCTCCAGATTTGCTTCCTTTATAGAAGTAGGCGGAAGAACAGGGCTTGGATACAGGGATACTGCACAGGATGCTATGACAGTTCCTCATTCCAATCCTGATAAATGCAGAAGCCGTCTGATTGAACTCTTAAGAGGACTGGTAAGTACAGGTTATGGACTTCATCTGTTCCAGCCTGAGTGGTTTGATCCAGAAACAGAGGTTAAACCTTTTAAATCACCTACAGTTGTACCTACCCCCAATGCTGCTGATATGATCCATGGGCTGGAAGATACCTGTTCTGATGATGCGCTGTGGCTCATTGCTTCCATTGTAGAGTATGTAAAGGAAACAGGCGAATACGACTTCTTTAATCAGGTTGTAACCTATGCAGACGGCGGAAGCGGTACAGTCTATGAGCATATGAAACGAATTCTGGATTTCTCTGCTGAGCAGATCGGAGATCATGGAATCTGTAAAGGACTTCGTGCAGACTGGAATGACTGCCTGAACTTAGGCGGAGGAGAGAGCGCTATGGTTTCCTTCCTTCACTACTGGGCAATCAGCAATTTCCTTGAGGCAGCAGAGTTCCTTGGAAGAGAAGATGATGCGGCACATTATAATCAGATGCTGATAAAAGTAAAGGATGCCTGCGACAGAGAATTGTGGGACGGCGGCTGGTATATCCGCGGAATTACGAAAAACGGCAAAAAGATCGGCTGTCATCAGGATAAAGAGGGAAGAGTTCATTTAGAGTCCAACAGCTGGGCTGTTCTCTCCGGTGCAGCAGATGAAGAAAAGGGTAAAATGGCAATGGACGCAGTAGATGAGTACCTCTATACTCCATATGGTATTATGCTTAATGCACCTGCATATACAGTGCCTGACGATGATATTGGATTTATAACAAGAGTATATCCCGGTGTTAAGGAAAATGGTTCCATATTCAGTCACCCAAACCCATGGGCATGGGCAGCAGAATGTAAGCTGGGACGTGGAGACAGAGCCATGAAGTTTTATAAATCCATCTCTCCATATTATCAGAACGATATGATTGAGATCAGAGAGGCAGAACCTTACTCCTACTGCCAGTTTATTATGGGTAAGGACCATACAGCTTATGGACGGGCAAGACACCCGTTTATGACAGGCAGCGGCGGCTGGGCGTATTTCTCAGCAACCAGATATATGCTTGGAATCAGACCGCAGTTTGACCATCTGGAGATTGATCCATGTATTCCGGCGGACTGGGATACATTTACTGCTCACAGAGAATGGAGAGGTGCAGAATTTGACATTACAGTGGAAAATCCTGACAGAGTCATGAAAGGAGTCCGGGAAATTCTGTTAGACGGTAAAAAAGTCAGCAGAATTCCTGTTATGGATAAGGGCAGTGTGCACAAAGTAACTATCATTATGGGAACGGAGGAAACGGTAAATGATTAAGTTTGGAACAGGTGGCTGGAGAGCTGTCATAGGTGATGAATTTACAAGAGCAAATATACAGAAGATGTCCATGGCTTTGGTGAAGAAGATGAGAGATGAGGGCGTGGATGACAAGGGAGTAGCCATTGGCTATGACCGTAGATTCCTGTCTAAAGAGTCAGCAATCTGGGCAAGTGAGGTGTTTGCAGCAGAAGGAATTCCTGTAAAATTTATCCTTGGCTCAGCACCGACACCTCTGATTATGTATTACGTTATGTGTCATGATTTCCCCTATGGAATGATGATTACTGCCAGCCATAACCCAGCCATATATAATGGAATTAAGGTGTTTACAAAAGGCGGCCGTGATGCTGATGAAATTCAGACTCAGGAGATTGAAAAATATATCCGGAAGGTTGAGGAAGAGGTGCTGGAGGCAGCAAACTGCAATTATGGCGGTTCCGATAGCTTAGCAGAACCTGCAATCAAAGTGATGGAATATGAAAGGGGATTAGCAGAGGGGATCATTGAGGAAATCAATCCTTTAAATGAATATCTGGACAATATTATTGCTGCTGTAGATATGCAGGCAATCCGTGACAGAGCCTTAAGAGTAGCCATTGACCCTATGTATGGAGTCAGCAACACTTCACTGCGTACCATCCTTTCCACAGCACGCTGCGATGTTCAGGTAATTCATGAAGAACATGATACCCTGTTTGGAGGAAAACTTCCTGCTCCTTCTGCATTTACCCTGCGCAGCCTTCAAAATTACGTAGTGGACCGCAAATGCGATATCGGTATTGCTACAGACGGAGATGCAGACCGTGTAGGTGTAATCGATGATACAGGCAAATTCCTCCATCCAAACGATATCCTTGTGATGCTGTATTACTATCTGGTAAAATACAAGGGCTGGAAAGGCGCTGTTGTCCGCAATATTGCAACCACTCATATGCTGGATAAGGTGGCAGAAAGCTTTGGTGAAACCTGTTACGAGGTTCCGGTTGGATTTAAATATATTTCATCAAAAATGAATGAAACCAATGCAATTATCGGAGGAGAGTCCTCAGGCGGTCTCACTGTCCGTGGACATATTAATGGAAAAGACGGAATCTATGCTTCTACTTTATTAGTAGAAATGATTGCTGTAACAGGCAAAAAGCTGTCTGAGATTTCAAAGGATATTGAAAAAGAGTATGGCGCTATCTATATGGAAGAGCGTGACTATAAGTTCAGCCAGGAAAAGAAGGAAGAGATTCATGATAAAATACTGGTTCAGAAGCTTCTTCCTAATATGAATCTGGAAATTGACAAGATATCCTATCTGGATGGCTGCAAGGTTTATTTTAAAAACGGTGGCTGGATCATTGCCAGATTCTCAGGTACAGAGCCTCTTCTTCGTATCTTCTGCGAGATGAGCAATCAAAAAGATGCCAATAGAATGTGTGATCTGTTTGAAGATTTTCTGGATATCAGTGAGAACAGAAACTAAGATTTAGAAGATATAATACAAATACGGTACAGCCTCTGGGAAGAATATTCCAATTGGGCTGTACCGTATATTTTATTGTTCATTATCTGCTATAGATGGTATAATGGTAGCCATAAGTATCTCCCCATTAAAAGGGAGGAGCCGGTGAAATGTGGGTTTCACCGGCAAGTTATGAAAAAAAGTCTTATATTGTAAACAAGTAATTCAGTAATTCTTGTTTATATTAATAGTATAGAAAACAGATATGAAGTAACTTTGGAGAAGATGTTAATATTATTTGTACGCCTTGTGAAAAAACTGTGAAGATACGGAGGGCTTTCATGAAAGAGAAGAAAACAGGTAATATAAATGCCATTGCAGAAGAGTTTATCTGGGAAGATGCGGCAGGTCTTATTACAAAGGAGCTGGGAAAATCAGTGGGAAGCGGAAAGCTGTACGCTAATATGGACAGCATCCCTCCTGGTGCATACAGCACGAAGTATCATAGCCATTCCCAACAGGAGGAATTCTTCTACGTTCTGCAGGGAACCGGAACACTGCGATTCAATGACAGAATCACAGAGGTCAAACCAGGAGATTTTATATGTAAGCCATCGGGAGATAAGGATGCCCATACATTTTATAATTCAGGCGCTGATAATCTGTTGATTCTGGACATTGGAACTGTGGAAAAGGAAGATATCTGTTATTATCCTGATGAAGATGTGTATATGGTAAAATCCAATGATGACAGAATGATAATTCGTAAGGAAGCTCTCACCCATGACTGGGATTCTGAGCCTAATAAAAATGATTAGGGGATTATTACTTATGTTTAATAAAAAGAGTAAAGATAAAATATCAATGAAATGGCGGATGGTAGTGATTGTACTCATATGCTGGCTTCTTCCCTTTTTACTGATTATAGGAGTTGCAGCTTACTATATATTAAGCAATCGTTACGGAGCTGCCGCAGAAAGTGTGGTAGATCAGCTGGTATATAACAATCAAATCTGTGTAGAACGTTTAAACTACGGTCTTAGTGCCTCCAGAAAGGCAACCTATGATCAGACAGTTGAAAATGCCTGGAAGGAATACGGCAGAGGCGATTCGGGATACCATCTTCTCTATAATACCTGGAACAGCTACATTTCCAAGGAATACAGGCAGAATCAATGCTTTTCCGAGGTGATAATATGGGGATATGAGGACCCGGAGCGAATTAACTGTGGTGTATACAATACCTCTGCAGGAGGAAGTTATCAGAATATTAAAAACTATTGGAGTGAGGATCACAAGGAGATCAGAAATTATCTTTCTACACTGGACACTTCCATAGGCTACATTTATACCAATGGAAGACTGTATATGGTGCGAAACCTTCTGGATAGATCCTATACTCCCTTTGCGGCTTTGATTATGAAGCTTGACGTATCCTATTGTTTTGGCCCCATTATTAAATCACCCATTGGACAGGACGTGATGGTTTATTTAAACAATGAGGCGCTTCTCTTAAAAGGCAGTGAGTTTACTGATGAAGCCGTTAATCTGACTAAGGGTACCAGGCAGCGGGGATATAGCAAGGAGAAAGGAATGCTGTCTGTATTTGACATTCAGAAAGAAGAGTATTTTACAGTAGCAGCCCTGATCAATGTGGATGAATCTGTGATTCAGTCTCCATTTTACGGATATCCAATTGTATTTATCGGAATGGTTCTGTTTCTCATTCCTCTGTTAATGCTGCTTTTAAAGGTATTTAAACAGAATGTAACCGACCCTATTGAAGCGATTTTAGAGGGTTCGGGTCAGGTGGAACAGGGAGAGCTGGGATATCAGATTACGAAAGAACCGGAGAATCTGGAGTTTAAGAATTTGACAGAATCCTTTAACCGGATGTCTGAAAGACTGAAATTCCTGTTTGATCATATATATGAAGAGGAACTGGCACTTAGAGATGCTAAAATTATGGCCCTTCAGTCCAATATTAACCCTCATTTTATGAACAATACTCTAGAGATCATTAACTGGGAAGCAAGGCTTGGGGAAAATGAAAAGGTGTCCAGAATGATTGAAGCTTTAAGAACTCTGATGGATGGGGCAATGGACAGAAAAAAAAGAGCGGAGGTGCCTCTTTCAGAAGAGCTGATGTATGTAAACGCTTATTTATATATTAATACGGAACGGTATGGAAAACGGCTGACTGTAGAAAAGGAATTTGACGATTCCATTCTGCAATATAAGGTTCCCCGCCTGATTCTCCAGCCTGTCATTGAAAATGCCATCGAACACGGAGTGCGCCCTACCGGTCATGGAACCGTAACAATACGGGGGTATGAGGAAGGGGAGTTTCTCTATGTGGAAATCACCAATGAAGGCGGAATGTCAGAAGAGGACAGGCAGAAGATTGATGTGCTTCTTGATCCTGATTATGACAGCAGCCGTGAATCCACCGGCAATCTTGGCATTGCCAATGTGAATCAAAGACTTAAGATTTTATATGGAGAATCCTGTGGTCTTACTATAGAAAAAATCGATGATAATCATGTAATGGCACGTTTAACCATTGCCATTCGGTAAAGTGAACAAGAAAAAACAAAAAACACCAGATCTGGTTATTCATTTTTCCTCCTGAATACGGCATAATAAAGTCACAAGAGATAAAGCTGGCAGAAATGCTTAAGTTTTATAAAAAATAGGAGGTAATGTTATGAAGAAAAGAACACTTGCATTATTAATGGCAGGAGCCATGACAGCATCTGTATTTACCGGCTGTTCAAAACAGGCAACACCAGACCCAACAACAGCAGCTACTACAGAGGCAGCAAAAGATTCAGAGGCAGCTACAACAGAAGCCCCTAAGACAGAAGCACCTACAGAAGAAGCTAAGAAGGTTGCTTTAAATGTATCTACCACATTCGCAGGCGAAGACGGCAACGCTGGTAATTATCAGGATGCCATCAAAGCATGGCAGGCAGAGACAGGCAACACAGTTAACGATTCCTCAGCAGTTTCTGATGAGACAGTTAAGGCACGTATCACCAGCGATTTCCAGATGGGATCTGAGCCTGACGTACTCTTTTATTTCAGCGGCGCTGACGCCAATTCCTTTATTGAAGCAGGCAAGGTAATGTCTATTGATGATATCCGTAAGGAATATCCAGACTATGCTTCCAACATGAATGATGACCTGATTGCTCCATCACTGGTTGATAACAAGAAATATGCAGTTCCTGTAAACGGCTTCTGGGAGGCTATGTTCGTTAACACAGAAGTGTTAGAAGCAGCAGGCGTTGATATGCCTGGAGCAGATTACACATGGGAACAGTTCCTGGCTGACTGTGAGAAGATCAAAGAAGCCGGCTACAGCCCAATTGCAGCAGCTCTTGGCAACATTCCTCACTACTGGTGGGAGTTTGGTATCTTCAATCACGGTACACCTGAAAACCACTGCACAATTCCAGAGTCAGTAGAAGATGAGCGCGGTCAGGCATGGGTTGCAGGTATCAATGATGTGAAAGACCTCTATGAGAGAGGATATTTCCCTAAGAATACTTTATCAGCAACTGATGATGATACCTTCTTAATGTTCGTAGAAGGCAAAGCAGCATTCTTAATCGACGGTTCCTGGAAGGTTGGCGGAATTGCAGGCGCTTGCCAGTCAGATCCTAATGATGCAGCTACACTTGATGCAGACAAATTAAACAACTTCTCAGTAACCTATGTTCCAGGTATGAATGACAGAAAAGCTACTGACTTAGTAGGCGGTTTATCCATGGGATACTATATCACTAAGAAAGCATGGGATGATCCGGATAAGAGAGAAGCAGCAGTTAACTTCGTAGAATATATGACATCTGATGAAGTGGTTCCTGTATTTGCACAGCATACAGCTTCCGCACTGAAGGCAGCACCTAAGGTTGATGAGAGCAAGTTTAACTCTTTACAGGTAAAAGCTATGGAAATGATGAGCGGAGTTACATCCTTAACACCGGCAGTTCAGGATATTTTCAATGGCGAATGCAGAACTTCAACATTTGACGGAATGCCACAGATCGTAACAGGCAAGGTTGCTACAGAGGATGCAGTGAAGGAAGGTCTTGAAATCTATCACGCAAACTAAATAACAGTTAATCATAAGCCGGAGACGCAAGACCTTTCGTCTCTGGCTTCTTTTTTAAAAAATAGGAAAAGGTGAGAATATGGGAGCAAATATCTATAAAAATAAAAAGCCGCTGTTCCTTTTTCTGGTACCGGCGTTCGCCTTTATGGCAATCTTTTTGTACTATCCATTTATACAGAATATATTAAACAGCTTTAAGCAGATCCCTGAACTGGGAGCTATGGACAAAGGCTGGAATGATCCATGGTACACCAACTATGTAACCATGTTTCAGGACGAAAATATGCGTATGGCACTTAGAAATACTCTGATTATGATGGTAGTTACCATTATTGGACAGGTGGGAATTGCTATTTTACTAGCACTTTTAGTAGATAATATCCGGGTTGGAGCTAAATTCTTCCGTACCGTCTATTTCTTCCCCATTGTTATTTCTGCAACTGCACTTGGTTTGATGTTTAACCTTATTTTCCTTTACGACAAGGGAATGGTGAACCAGCTGTTAGAATCTCTTGGAAGAACAGAGCTGATTGACTGGAAGGGAGAAAATCTGGCGCTGATTACCATGATGCTTCCTGTTATGTGGCAGTATGTAGGCTTTTACTTTGTGATTTTGATTACAGGACTTAATAACATCTCCGGTGAGCTTTATGAGGCTGCTGCCATTGACGGTGCAACAAGACTTCAGAGAGTGCGTTATATCTCTATTCCAATGCTTCATAATGTAATGTGTACCTGCGTAATTCTCGGTGTTACCGGTGCGCTGAAGGTGTTTGACCTTCCATGGACCATGTTCCCCAAGGGAATTCCTCTGGGAGAAACCTGGTTGACAGGTACCTATATGTACTACCAGACCTTTAATACGAAAAATATAGACTACAGCTCCGCTATTGCTGTCCTGATCGTAGTTCTTGGTATTATAACAGCGAAAGTGGTCAATGCCATTTTCAAAGAGAAAGATTATTAGGAAGGAGGATAAATCATGAATACAAATAAGAAATTTTCAGCAGGCGATGCAGTTATTTATCTGATTTTAGGTGTTTGGGCTCTCACAACGATTTATCCGATTTTCTGGGTTGTTATGAACTCCTTTAAAGCAAAAAATGAGATTTTATCCAACTCCTTTGCCATACCTACAGGAGATTTATTCACTCTGGCAAACTATAGAACAGCATTTGACAGACTTAATATTTTCAGCGCCTACAGAAACAGTATGATTATTTCTTGTACTGTGGCAGCAGTTGTTATTGTGCTTGCAGGCATGGCATCCTTTGCCCTTGTAAGATATGATTTTAAGCTGAAAAAGTCATTAAACTCTCTGGTTGTGGCAGGCATGATGTTCCCTGTATTCTCAACCATTATCCCTGTATTCCGTATGCTGAGTTCCTGGCATCTGGTGAACACAGAAAGCCTGGCGCTTTCTTTAATCAGTGTTGCACTCCCACAGATTGCAGGAAACTTATCCTTTGCCATCGTAGTCTTAACAGGATATATCAGATCACTTCCTATTGAGCTGGAGGAATCTGCATTTCTGGAAGGCTGCAGCCCATTGCAGATATTTTCAAAGATCATAGTGCCTCTTGCAAAGCCATCTTTTGCAACAGTAGCTATTTTCTCCTTCCTTTGGAGCTACAATGACTTATTTACCCAGATGTTCTTACTTCGTCTTCCACAGCACCGTGCCATCACACGACTGTTAAACGAACTGACATCCAATGAGGGTACTAACTTCGGTCTTATGGCTGCTTCTGTATCCTTAGTTATTATCCCTGTATTGATTGTATATATTTTCCTTCAGAAATATATTATCAAGGGTATGACAGCGGGAGCCGTTAAGGGATGATTGAGGAAGAAAATTCAATGCCAAATTTTTGTAATACTTTTCCCTGTTATTATCTTATGGTATAATAGGAACACTTGGTAAGATTTTGTAAGCTTAGTGGGAGGATTTACTTAAACTGTGATACAAGGCTTTTCATAAGCTTTATAGCAGAATAAGACAGATAAATATGGGAAATGGGGCAGGAAAATGGCAGCAATGAATAAAGTAGTGATTATTGATGATGAACCAATTATAGTGGAGGGAATCACCAAGGTTGTTCCCTGGTCAGACTATGGCTGTGTGGTAGCAGGTACTGCCGGCAGCGGAAAGGAAGGGCTGGAGGTGATCCGGAAGATGCGGCCGGATATTATCTTTACGGATATTTCCATGCCTGGAATGGACGGACTGACCATGATCGCAGCCTTACGAGTGGAATTCCCCGATATGTTAATTGCCATACTCACAGGATATAGGGATTTTGACTATGCCCAGAAGGCAATTAAGCTGGGAGTCAACCGATTTTTATTGAAGCCTTCTAATATGGACGAAATTAAGGAGGCACTTCAGTTCATGGCAGACACTCTTTCCAAGCGCAGAAAAAGGGTGTCTGCTTCTGTTGCTATGTCTGACATGGCAGATAAAAACAGTAATACATCAGAGTTGCAGACTGGTGAAGAAGCAGGGAAAACTGCTGGTAACCTTACTGGCAAACCTGATTCTCTAAATGGTTCGGAATTTGGTACAAAAGTAGAATCAGACTCTGACTCCGAAGAGGGAAGTGCAGGCAGCTTTATTGTAAACACAGCACTGAAGTATATGGAAGAAAATTACACACAGAAGATCACTCTTGCTGATGTGGCAGATAAGACCTATGTAAGTCAGTGGCATTTAAGCAAACTGATCAATGGCCATACAGGAAAAAGCTTCTCAGAGCTTTTGAATCACATTCGGATTGAATCTGCCAAAAATCTGTTAAGGGACCCTTCTCTGCGTATTGGTGATATTTCGGAAGCAGTTGGTTTTATGGATGTAGCACATTTTTCAAAAGTATTTAAAAAGCTGGAGGGAATTTCAGCTAACGAGTACCGTAACAGCAGACTTTAACACTTATGCATAATATCTTTCTTGCTGGCATATAATGGTAAAAAGGGGACAACCCCTATTATTATATGCAGAAAAGGAGATAACCCATGGCAAGAGGAGTCAGAAAAACAGCAAGACAAAAAATTGAGGAAAAGCTGCAGGATGTGAGAGCATCGATTGTACAATATAAAGAATGTCTGAAAACCATGGAAGCTCAGGAAAAAGAGCTGGTGGCAGATTTAGAAAAAGAGGACTTAAAGGAATTGTCTTCTATGTTAAAAGAGTATAGCATCTCTCCTGAGGATATGAAACAAATGGTGGTGGAGTATACTTCTATAGAGAAGAGAGCGTGATTTTTACCTAAGGGGTTCGACCCT
>DHOR01000034.1:15726-21104 GCA_002409995.1 Hungatella sp. UBA5385
AGGGGTTCGACCCTTTTTAAAAAGGGTCGAACCCCTTAGGTAAAAAAATAAAAAAAATTTCAGCATATGGGAGTATAAAAGCTTATTTTTGGTTCATAATAGGAGTATACCAAAGATGAGTGAATACTTATCCTCCCCTTTTTAATCGGTTCCAGTGCAATGGCGCACTGGGGCCGGTTTTTTTTAGTTGTAAAAAACGGATGAATCGTTCCACTTACATTCCTTTTCATAAGCGTGCTGCTTTGCTAGCTGAATTAAATATTGAGCAGCTTGACTGAGATGTGTTTTCTTTGAGTAAGCGATGACCCATTCCCATTTTGGCCTGCTTTTAAGATAAAACCAGGCACCCTGTTCGTTATTATGTACATAGGAACGTGGCATAATGGTACAGCAGAGGCCGGCACAGACCATTTTTCCAAGAGCATGGTTTAATGAAGTTTCACAGAGTATATTGGGCGAAATTCCGGCTTCAGCAAAGAGAGGATCAATAATATTTCTCTGGGTGGAAGCTGGAAACATAAGTGAGAACTTTTCGTTGCTAAATTTCTTGAGATCAATTTCAGTCAGCGGTTTTCCAGGGGGTGCAGCATATTTTTGGGCTAAAGGATGGGTTCTGGGAACTCCCAGCAAAAAATCCTCATTGCATAGATGAATATATTCCAGATCGATTTTATCTTTATCTGTAAGCATAATAAAAGCCAAATCAAGACGCCCTGATGCCAGCATCCCCTGCTGTTGGCTCACTGTCCGTTCAAATAACTGTACGGTTACTTCGGGATATTTCTTCACAAATTCAGGAAATATATGAATAAACATATCAATTCCATGTTCCCAAGATAACCCAAATGTTAATTCACCGGACATACTGTGTGTAATGTCGCCTATGATAGAATAGGTATTTTTTTGGATTCTTAAAATCTCCCGGGCATTTGTAATATAAACTTTACCTGCCTGAGTCGGATGAAGCTGTCTTTTGGTACGATAAAAAAGTTTAGTATTCAATTCTTTTTCCAGTCGGATCAGCTGCTGGTTTAAACCGGATTGGGTGATGAACATTGCTTCCGCAGCTTTTGTGATGTTACCATAATCTTCAATAGCCACAATGTATTCCAATAATTTTAAATCCATATTCCCTCCATATTTCACAAAGTATTACAAAAACTTAGAATAGATATAAAAATTAGTATGTTTACTTCGTATTATACATCATATATAATAAAAACCACAAGAGATATTGATAAAAAGTAGTTAAAATAACTAAAAAAGAAGGGGTGGATTATGAAGGTATTAAAATGGATTGACAAGCATATGGAGGAAGCATTTTTATCAGTCTTTTTGCTGACACTTATTGTATTAACATCAGCAAATGTTATTTTGCGGTATGTATTTAACAGCGGGTTAACATGGAGTGATGAAATATGTAAGTATTGTCTTATCTTTTCAGGCTTTATCAGTATTGGTTATTGGGTTAGAAATAAAAATGGAATTTGTGTAGATGCACTTGTTCAGGTATTGCCTGAAGGAATAAGAAAAGGTCTGAATATAATTACTCAGATTTTGGTATTGTGTTTCTTCATATGGATGTTTCGCAGTTCTGTGAATGTTATAAAATCAGTTGCTAAAAGCGGTCAGGTAAGCGGAACATTACAGATATCAATGGTTTACATCTATATGGCGCCGGTATTTGGGTTTGGTTTGGCAGTCTTACGAATGGTACAGGTAATCGTATTAGACTTGATGAAGTTAAAAAGGGGAGGAAATCAATAATGACAATGCCTATATTTTTCCTTATATTTGCTGCACTGATTGCAATAGGAACGCCTGTAGCTATAGTATTTGGGGGCATGGCAGCGCTTCCGTCTCTTGTAAGCTCCGGATTTCCCTACACTGCAGAAGCAGCAGTGAGAAGTATGGTAAGTGGTTTAGACAGCTTTACATTGCTGGCAGTACCTTTATTTATGTTATCCGGAATCATTATGGCAAAAGGGGGTATCTCAGAAAAATTATTTAATTTCTTTGCATATTTTATTGGGAATAAAACAGCGGGAATGCCTTGTGCGGTTATAGTAACCTGTATGTTTTATGGGGCAATATCAGGTTCATCTCCAGCAACAGTATCAGCAGTTGGTGCCATGACCATACCTTTCCTGATTTCCCTGGGATACGATAAGATCTTTAGTACTGCAATCGTAACTGTAGCCGGAGGGCTTGGAGTTATTATTCCGCCGAGTATTTCCTATATTGTATATTCCTCAACATCAGGAGCTTCACCCTCCGCTTTATTTATTGGTGGAGTAATACCTGGAATACTCATCGGTGTCTCATTAATGATCTGCGCATTTCTCTATTGTAAGAAACATGGAGAGGATAAGGAAAAACTAAAAGAAAATTATGAGAAAATAAGAGGACTTGGATTCTTTAATTTATTTAAAGAAAGCTTCTTTGCACTGCTGACACCAGTTATTATATTAGGAAGCATCTATGGCGGAATCGCTTCCCCTACAGAAGCAGCAGCTATTTCAGTTATTTATGCATTGATTATCAGCATCTTTATATATAAGACACTGAAAATAAGTGGAATTGGCAATCTGATTGTGGAAGGAACTAAAACTTATGTTACGATTTTATTCATTATTTCTGCAGCAACAGCATTTGGAAGGGCTTTGACCATGCTGCAGTATCCACAATTAATCAGTGCTGGAATTTTGGGAAATATATCAAGTAAGATAATTATTATACTTGTAATGAATGCGATTTTGCTGATATTTGGAATGCTTCTTGATAATATACCTAATATTATGATTTTAACGCCAATATTCCTGCCAGTGGCAACTTCTATTGGTATGGACCCGGTACACTTTGGAATTATGATTACAGCAAATCTTGCCATAGGAATGGTAACACCTCCAATGGGGATTAATTTGTTCGTAGCGAGCAGTATGACAGATATTCCGGTTTTGAAGATTGCAAAAGCAACAATACCATTCTTAATTGCATTTTTCATTGCACTTATGTTTATTGCTTTTATACCTGAAATAAGTCTGGTATTACCAGGAATCGTATGATTTTATTTTAATCGAAGGAGAAGAATATGAGGAAGATTTTAGCAGCAGTAATTATGGGGACGTTTATTCTCACAGCCTGTGGCGGGAATGCAGAAATTAAGAGTCAGGATACAACAGAATCAAAAGCAGCAATGGTTACTGAAGGCGGAGCAGAGGGGATCAAAGATGAATACACCTGGACAGCAGCCATGAATGTATCCGATACCACCTTAAATTATAAAATGATGGAAAGATTTAAAGAACTAATTGAATCAAAAAGCGGCAATAAAATTAAAATTAACCTTTATCCCAATGGACAGCTGGGAAATGATACCGAACAGATGCAGGGATTGATTGAGGGAACCAATGATTTTGTCACTACAATAACCAGCGGTATGACTTCTTTTGTTCCTCAATATGCAGTTTTTGACTGTCCTAATGCTTTTCCCGATCTAGATAACATGCGTGCTGTTTTAGATGACAAAGCTTTTGTAGATGGTTTGAATCGTTATTCTGAAGAGGCTGGTATTAAACTTATGGGGTTGGCAGATGCCGGGTTCCGTCAAACAACATCTAATACAGAGGTGCATACTGTTGGAGACTTTAAGGGGATTAAAATAAGAGTGATTCAAAATCCATATCATATTTCCTACTGGCAGTCACTTGGGTCTAATGCTGCAGCCATGGATTTTAGTGAGGTTTATGTAGGTCTGCAGCAGAAAACAATTGATGCTCAGGAAAATCCGTATATGAATATTGTTGCCAATAAATTTTATGAAACACAGGATTATATTATTGAAACAAATCATTTAGGTCATATCATAGTATTTTTAATGAATGAAACTCTTTATAGTAATCTGCCGGCCGAAGTCCAGGAATTAGTTGATCAATGTGCACAGGAGGCCATTGAATATACAAGAGGATTAGCTGATGAAAGTATCTCTCAAGATAAGGCAGTAATAGAAGCCAGCGGCACTGCTATTATCACGTTGGATGCTGCTGTAGCGGAAGAGATGAGGGAAAAAGCATCACCTGTTTATGATCAGATACGTTCTGATATTGGAGATGACCTGGTTGATCAATTGATCGCATCAGTTAATGCGAATAAAAAGTAGTATTTTTTAAACAAGTACTAGAGAATGAGAGGTAATCATGGAAACAGTCATTTTAAAAAATGGAACAGTATACGATCCATTAACAAAAGATTTTGAAAAAAAGGATATAGCTGTTTCAGGTAAAAAAATCATAGCTGCTGATGAAATTCCAAGTGGCAAAGCTTCCATCATTGATGTAACAGACTGTTTGGTTACCCCGGGGCTGATTGACTATCATATTCATCTTTATTCTGGCTGTGACGGAGCAGTGAAGGCGGATATTATGACGTTTCCCAATGGAGTTACAACGGCAGTAGACGGTGGCACTTGTGGAGTGAGCAATTTTGAAATGTTTGTGAAAACAGATATTACTCAATCTCTTACCCGGATAAAAAGTTATTTGAATGTCTCTCCAGCAGGTTTGGCTTCATCTGTATTTTCAGAAAATGTAAATCCGGAATACTATGATTTGGAAAAGATGAGGGATTTGTTTCATACTTATTCAGAACATCTGGTTGCACTTAAGCTCCGTATTTCAAGAAACATTGTAGGATCCAGTGGATTAACCAGAGAACCTTTGATACAGACAATAAAAATAGCCGAGGAACTGGAATGCCCTGTAGTGGTACATATGAATGATCCGATTATTGACGTTGAAGAGGCAGTGGAGTATCTGCGTCCATGTGATGTGTTTTGCCATATGTATTATGGAGATGGGAGTACAATTGTGAATCATCAGGGCATGGTAAAGGAGAAGATTCTGGAAGCTAGAAAACGGGGAGTTCTATTTGATGCCTGTAATGGGAAAGGTAATTTTCAATTTAAGACAGCAATACCGGCAATTCAAAATGGATTCTATCCGGATATTATTAGTACTGATTTTTCGCCAATGACACAGTATGTACATCCGGTAATATCACTTCCCCATCTGATGTCGAAATATATGAATATGGGGATGCCGCTAGCTGAAGTGTTGAATGCAGTAATTCTGGAACCCGCAAGGCAGCTTAAAATGGAAGAGGAGCTGGCAACCTTAAAAGCAGGAACAACAGCAGATATAGCAGTATTTAAGATTGCGGAAAAAGATACCAGATTCTATGATTTCACAGAGGCGTCAATCGAAGGGCATCAACTGATTGTTCCACAAATGACCATAAAAGATGGAGCTATTGTATATAGACAGACAGATTTAGATTAAAATTTTTGGGAGTTATGGATTTTTACCTGAGGGGTTCGACCC
>DHOR01000020.1 GCA_002409995.1 Hungatella sp. UBA5385
AAAATGCCCTCCATGTTATTGGATGGATACTGTTTTTTTGTCATAAGCATGTTCTCCTAATGGATTATTTGTTGGTGATTATTGGCGAAATACCAAGGTGTGTTAGAAGGGGAAGAAATCCCCTTAGAAATTTGACAACTTTATTATAGCAGAATTCTTTTTAAAATGAAACTCTTTTAAAAAATTCATTCACCGCAATAAAAAATGTAAAAATAACATTGATATGCTTCTCAGGCATAATTAAATGTATACAGTATTAATTAAAAAAATGGGTTGACATTTGTATTAGAGTTATGCATAATAAGAGAACATTCTAACACGCATTCAGCGTGTGTATGATTAATAGATTTATTCTTTCATTGTGGATCAACAATACAATTCACAATAACACAGCCGATATTCCGGCACAAATTTCCAAAGTAAATGAAAACTGAAAGAGGGGGATTTTATCGTAGGGACTTTTATTTTGTTTCTTGTATTAGGAGCAGGAGCTTTTTATGATATTCGTGAGCACAGGATTCCTAATTGGTGGATTCTGTCAGCTATGATTACAGGGATTCTGCTTGCAGTGCTGAAGTCTGATCAGTCTGCAGGACTTTCTGTACTTTTAAAAGAGAGCGGAGTTTTTCTGTTCCGAATGGCAGTTGTAACTGCCGTGTTTTTTCTTTTCTTTCTGTGCCGCATGATCGGTGCAGGAGATATCAAACTGGCTGCACTTATTTGCGGCTATCTGGGATTGAAAGAAGGCGCTGCTGTAGTTGGCTGCGGATTTGCAATTGGTGCCATCTGGTCCTTTCTAAGAATGATAAAGAAAGGCAGTATCATTTACCGCTTTTCTCATTTCACAGCCTATATCAGGCGTTTATACCGTACAAGAGAGATTACCGCTTATTATGTGCCAGACAGAGATGGCAGAAGTTCAGTCATTCCGCTGGGAGTCTGTATGTTTTTAGGGGCAGTAATCTTCATCATTTATAAAAATTGGATATAAGGAGGAAACCATTGGCAAGAAGAGTGATGGCAGTCTACGATGTAGACCCGTTTTATGCAGATCGTTTTGCAGAGTTTGTGAACCAAAAGGAGAAGGTACCATTTACAGTGATGGCGTTCACCACTATGGAGCGGCTTAAGAGCTATGGCGCAGATCACAGAATTGCATTGCTTCTCATCAGTTCAGCAGTTGCAAAAGAGGAGATTGAGAAGGTAGGGGCAGAGCAGGTAGTAACTCTGGCAGATGGAGAGGTAATAGCAGCTGAGGACCAGTATCCCAGCGTTTATAAGTATCAGGCTACAGATAATATTATGAGAGAGGTTATGGCTTGCTATTGCGCAAAGCCTGAGGAACCGGTAATGGCAGCTAAGGGAAATGGAAGAATTATTGGTGTTTATTCTCCCATTAACCGCTGTCTGAAGACTTCCTTTGCACTGACTCTGGGACAGCTGATGTCAAGAGATTGCAAGACTCTATATATAAGCCTGGAGGACTGCTCCGGCTTCAGTAGAATGACAGGAGAAGAATATAAGACGGATTTATCTGATCTGCTCTACTATTACAGTCAGGGAAGCTACAGCTGGGTGCGCCTTGGGTCTGTTATATATTCCTGGGGAGACTTGGATTATGTGCCGCCTGTCCGCTATCCTGAGGACTTATGCCAGATTACTGCAGAGCAGATGGCAGATTTGGTCAGCAGAATTGCCAGAGAGAGTGCCTATGAATGGCTGATCGTAGACCTTGGACAGTTTGGAAGAAAAAGTGTGGAGATTCTTGAATTATGCGATGTTATTTATATGCCAGTGAAGGATGATTGTATGTCTGTGGCAAAAGTAGAGGAATTTCTGGAATATGTGGAAAGGTCCGGTCATGAACAGCTCAAGGAGAAGATCAGAAAGCTAAAGCTTCCATATCACAGCAGCTTTGGTAAAAAAGAAGGATATTTAGAACAATTGTTATGGGGAGAATTAGGTGATTATGTGAGACAACTGTTGAAAAAGCAGCCGTAGGAGATGGTGAAACAATGGATGAAGATTTACGCAGGCAGTTAAGAGAAGAGATTATGGTTGAACTCAATGAAAAACACCATATCAGTGATGAAGAACTGTATGCTTTGATTGACCAGCGGATTTTAGAGAAGGGTCTGATATATTACCTCCCTCTTAAGGATAAGAAAGAGCTTAGGAACAGTCTGTTTGATTCCTTCCGCCGCCTTGGCATATTACAGGAGTTGGTAGATGACCCTCAGGTAACTGAGATTATGGTCAATGGAACAGAGCATATTTTTATGGAACGCAGAGGCAGGATGGAGCAGTGGAACCGAAGATTCGAGAATACGGAACAGTTGGAGGATATGATTCAGCAGATTGTCAGCAGAGTCAATCGGGTGGTTAATGTTTCGCGTCCCATTGCAGATGCCAGACTTCCTGATGGCTCCAGAGTTCATGTGGTTCTGCCTCCTATAGCAATTGATGGTCCCACTGTTACCATTCGTAAATTCCCAGAACCTATTACTATGAGCCGGCTTAAGAAGCTGGAATCTATTACTGAGGAAGCAGCTGACTTTTTAAAGTGTCTGGTGGAAGCAGGATATAACATTTTTATCAGTGGAGGAACTAATTCAGGAAAGAGTACATTTCTAAATGCTTTGTCCGCTTATATTCCCAGAGAGGAACGACTTGTGACTATTGAAGATTCAGCGGAACTTCAAATTCAGCATATTTCTAACCTGGTGAGACTGGAGTCCAGAGGACCTAACAGCGAAGGTGAGGGAGAGATTGCTATAGGTGATTTAATAAGAGCGGCATTAAGAATGAGCCCGGATAGAATTATAGTAGGAGAAGTCAGGGGGAAGGAGGCTTTGGATATGATTTCAGCTATGAATACAGGTCATGATGGAAGTCTCAGCACAGGTCATGGCAATAGCCCTGCCGATATGCTGTCCAGACTGGAAACTATGGTGCTTATGGGAGCAGACCTTCCATTGGCAGCTATACGCAGTCAGATTGCAGCAGCTATTGATATTCTGATTCATCTGGGACGTTTAAGGGACAGAAGCCGCAGGGTTTTAGCGATTACTGAAGTGGGAGGTTATAAAGATGGGGAAATTCAGCTTAATCCAATCTTCCAATTTGAAGAAGAAGGCACCCAGGAGCAAGGGGATCAATGGGTCAAAGGCAGGCTTTTCAAGGTGGGTGAGCTTAAAAACCAGGAAAAACTCAGGGCAGCAGGGATTTCAATATAACTATTACCGCTTGTCTCCAATGCAGTATGTAAGATATGGGGCTGAGGGAATTGCCATATGTAGTCTGGTTGCTTATGTATTCTACCGAAGTATTCCGGCATTCTTAATTCTTCTTCCTTTTGGCTTTGCTTATCCTTTGATCAAGAGAGAAGAATTGAAGGAGGCGAGACTGGAAAAGCTAGCTCTGGAGTTTAAAGATGGAATTCTGACACTTTCCTCTTTCCTAAGCGCAGGATATTCTATTGAAAATGCCTTTGACGCAAGTATCAGGGAACTGATTCTCCTCTATGGGAAGGAAGGGATGATAACACGGGAATTTCTCTTAATTGGAAGCCAGATTCGATTAAATCGCTCAGTAGAACAGGCACTGATGGAGTTTGCAGATAGAAGTAATCTGGATGATGTAAGGAACTTTGCAGAAGTATTTGCTGCATCAAAGAGAAGCGGCGGTGATCTTGTATCAGTAATCAGCCATACAGCAGGTGTGATAAGGGACAAGACCGAGGTACGCCAGCAGATTCTTACGATGACAGCTTCCAGGCAGTTTGAGCAGAAAGTTATGAATATGATTCCATTTTTAATAGTTCTCTACATTGATTTCACATCTCCAGGTTTTTTTGAATCTATGTATACCACAGAGATAGGACGGATTCTAATGACCATCTGCCTGGCTGTATATGGAGCGGCTTGGGCAATATCAAAAAGAATTTTAAAAATTGAGGTTTAAGTGAATATGAGAATTAAATTCCCCGGTTTTCTCCTGACAAAAGCTCAGATAGCATGTATATTTAGCGGCTTTCTTCTATATGGCATACTGGAACTGGCGGGTCAGGGAACAGGCGATGCCTCTGTTCTCGTAAGAGCTGATCCGGGACAGGGCGAAACCAGCTATGACTTAATTGCAGTTAGTATTGATGACACTGATTATCAAAAGGAGATTCCAATACAAGTCTCTGTAAAGGAACGACAGTATACAAGCGAAGAGGCAGATGTCATATTTGATCAGCTGCTTATGGAACTAACAACTGCTGTTTTAGGGGACAATGAATCTTTGCAGACCGTGAGAACAGATCTTAATCTGATAACCAAACTGGCTGATTACGGTATGAAGATACAGTGGGAATCGGAAGATACGGAATTAATTGATGCTTTTGGCAGTGTACATAATGAAGAGATACCTGATGAAGGGAAAACAAAATATCTGAGGGCAGAGACAAAGATAGGGAATTTTACCCGTCAATATGACATCAAGGTTACGGTGCTGCCACCCCTTCTCACAGAAGAGGAACAGACACTAAAGGATATTCAGACGTGGGTACAGGAGCTGGATAAGGAGCAGCAGACTCAGGCACAGCTAAAGCTGCCCAACCAATATAAAGGAGACACCATCCGCTGGTATATGGAGAATACGGCAGATTATAAAATATTACCGTTTATTGGAATATTGGCAGCAATTCTTTTGAAGCTTAAGGAACATGAGGATAAGCTGCAGGCAGTAAAAAAGAGAGAGCAATTGCTGCTTCTTGATTATTCAGAGGTTGTATCCAAGCTAATGGTATTTATAGGAGCCGGAATGGCTCTGCGGATTGCATGGGAGAAGATTGCAGACGGCTATGAGACATCTGTGAATGAGGGCAGACGGTCTTTCAGACCTGCCTATGATGAGATGGTGAAAACAACAGCACAGCTTCGAAGCGGCACACCGGAGCATAAAGCATACAGCGAATTTGGTAAGAGATGTGGTCTTCAGCCTTATGTTAAGCTTGCTGCACTGCTGGAGCAGAACAGGAGAACAGGGAGTAAACAGCTTCGGCCGGTATTGGAATTGGAACTGGTATCTGCATTTGATCAGAGAAAAAACCTGGCCAAAATCCAGGGTGAGGAGGCGGGAACAAAACTGCTGCTTCCCTTGTTTCTCATGCTTGGGATTGTAATGGTTATGGTAGTAGTGCCTGCATTTCTGGCATTCTACTAGAAGGGAGGTGAAGGATATGGGGAATTTGCTAAATCAGGAGTTTATTAATTTTTTAAAAGAAGATGATGGTGTAGGCGTTATTGAGGTAGTGCTGATATTGGTGGTTTTAATTGGGCTGGTAATTATATTTAAGAAGCAGATTATTACACTTCTTAATAATGTTTTTAAAGAAGTTAACAGCCAGTCCCAAGAGGTGTATTAAGTATGACAAAAAAGGGAGAGATAACCGTATTTTTCAGCTTAATTCTTCTGTGTATCTGCAGTCTGATGTGCGGGCTCTTAGAGTCTGCACGTACAGCAGGAGTCAGATGGTATGTAAAAATGGCTGCTGACTCAGCAATAGACTCCGTTTTCAGTGAGTATCACAGGGAAGCCTGGGATACCTACCGTTTATTCCTTTTGGAACTTGGAGAAGAGGAGGAATTGCTGAAAAAATGGGAGCACTATATGGAACCCTATATGGAGGAACATGGCTGGTATCCTGTAGAACTTAAGGGAGGGCAGATAGAGGAATACTTATCCATTACAGATGATGGGGGAAAATATCTGAGACAGGAAATTGCTGACTACATGCGCTTTGGGATACTGGATGGTGAAACTGATGAGAGTGGAGCAGAATCACTGCTGAAAGGGCTTGCAGAAGCAGAGTCTGTGAAGACCATAGCCTCTCTATATGGAGAACATACAAAAGAAGCAGTGAAGCTTGAGAAGTCCATAGAAGCCATCAGCAACTCTTTGAAATCCCAAGATGGAATAAAAAGCCAGGGAATAAATGCACTAAACAGCCATGATGGCAGCAGATTTCATCGAGAAGCTGCAAAATTAATAAAAGAGATAGACCGCATACCCAAGCTGGTGAAAAATTACGAAAATACTGCTAAAGGATTGCAGACACATCTGGAAGAAACAAGGCAAAGGCTGAATACAGAATCTGAGAATATGACCACTTCTGTAAGGGCTGCACTGGAGGAGGAGATAAGATGCTATGGGGAGTATATTGATGAAGAAGGGCTGCGAAGGAAGGAAATTGAAGAATTATGGAGCAAAGAAGAAGCAGTTAAGAAGATTATTCAGGAAGCAGAACGCAGGGCAGAGGAAGTTGAGGAAATAATTGATAGCTGGGATGAAGAAGAGGAAGAGGAAGGACCTGATGAGGACGCGCTCTGGGGATCTGTAGCAAGAATATTGGAAAGTGCAGAGATTCCTCAGCTTGGGACAGGAAGTGGTATTGCTCAACCGGACAAGGAAGGGATTCTTGAACAGGTACAAGGTCTGGCAGGTGCAGGAATATTAAGTCTGGTTCTTCCGGAGGGAGCTGCTATTTCCCAGGGAGTGTTAAATTCTCAGGATTTTCCTTCTAATGGTCAGCAGGGGGCTGACCAGCATTTAATAAATGGAGAAAGTCTGATAGATCGTATATTAACAGATGAATATTGTGGCAGATTCTTTACAGCTTTTACTACAGAAAAGGATAAAGAAGTGAAATATGAGCTGGAGTACTTAATAGCAGGAAAGCTTAGTGATGAAGAAAATTTAAAACAGGTGCTGGGAAGACTTTTAGGGATTCGTGAAGGACTGAATCTCACACATATTTTGCTGGATTCTGAGAAGCGAGAGGAGGCTAGGGCTCTTGCTGCTGTAATTACCGGATCTACAGGGCTATTGCCATTAACTGGTATTATAACATTTTTTATTATGAGTGTTTGGGCTCTTGGAGAGGCAATGACAGATATTAAGATGCTTCTGGAGGGGCAGTCAGTTCCCGTAATGAAAACAAGGCAAACATGGAATCTTAGTCTGGAACAGCTGCTGGTAATAGGAGAACAGGGTAAGTTAAGTAGTACAAAAAGCCAAACTGAAGGATTAGATTATGTGGCTTATTTAAAACTGATGCTACTGGCTCTGCCATCAGAGAGTCTGTACTACAGGATTATGGATATTGTTCAGATGAATTTAAGAAAGGATCAGGATAACTTTCGTATGGCATCCTGCGGTTATGGAGCTAAAATCAGTGAATCTATAGCAGCGAAGCATATATTTTGGAGTGGTGGAAAACCCGCTTATGAGCTAAGGGTATATACAGAGAAGGCATATTGAACAGGAGGTGGATGATGATGCCCTTTTTCACGGTATTCAATAAGACAGATTGTATAAGATACGAGAAAAATAATAAGATTAGAAATGATAACCAATATGTTATAAGCGTTACTCTCCAGGTACGAATTCCCGATTTGATAATAAAAGTGTGGTTAAGATTGTCTGAATCCGGAAAAAGGGTGTTATCATCCACCTTGTGTTCAAAAGCAGCAGGCAGTCTGACCATTGAAGCAGCCATGGTACTATCACTGTTTCTCTTTGCAATGGTGATTCTTATGATGCCTATGAGGATTATTAATGAAAATAGAAAGCTTCAGGCAACTCTTGAGCAGGCAGGGAAGATGGCAAGTCAGTATGCTTATATTCTTACCAATAGAGATCAGGAAGAACAGCCGGAGAATTCCTGGCAAAGCAGTCAATCCGGTATGCCGGAAATTATCTCAGAGGCAGGCATCCTTCTGTATGCAGGTAATCTGGTAAAACAGGCAGCAGACAGCAGAAGGGTACAGCAGATTTCACTGTTGCGCTCTTCTGTATTACAGGATGGTGAGACCATAGACCTTATATTGGATTATAAATTCAAACTTCCATTTTCTGTTTTTTCCCTTGATTCCATTCCAATGACTATAAGAAGCAACAGAAGGGCCTGGATTGGCAAAAAGGGAGGGGCAGATAGTGAGAAGGGACAGGGAGATGGAGAGGATGAGATTGTTTTTGTGGGAAAAAACAGGACAAGGTATCACAGAAGCAGGACCTGTCATTATCTTTATAATGATATCAGCTCTGTATCCTATGGTAACATTGAAACACTTCGGAATGCAGAAGGAAAGCGATACCAGCCCTGTTCCAGATGTGGAAATGGGGCAGGAAAAGGAAGTGTATACATAATGCCAAGCGGAGATAAATACCACTGGAACCGTAACTGTTCCTCTATTGTGGCTTATGCAGAGGCAATACTGCTTTCTAAAGTTCAGCATTTAGGACCCTGTTCCTATTGTTCTAAATAAGGGGGAAATATGGAACCTATAGTAAAAAATACAATATTTACCTGTTTCCTATTAGTAGCAGCATGGCAGGATTTCAGAGAAAAAAGTATTGGAGTGAAATTATGTTTTGCATTTGGTATCATAGGAGCCTTTCTCATTTTCACTGATATAGCTTCTCTAAGAACATATCTGTCCGGAGGAGCAATTGGTTTTCTTATACTTGTAATTAGCCATATAACTGATGGTGCCATAGGTCAGGGAGATGGACTGTTTTTTATAGTGAGCGGACTCTATACAGGCTTTGGAATGAATCTTAAGTTGCTATTATATGGTGCGTTTTTCAATGGAATTATATGTTTGATGATATATCTCATAGGTATTATGAAGGGTGAGGACAGAAGAAAGACTGCAATTCCGTTTCTTCCATGTTTGGTCCCTGTATGGATTGGATTGGTGTTTTTATGAATAGACGTTTTCAGGCCAGCTTTACTATAGAAGCTACATTTGTTATGGCTGTAATCTTCTGGGCAATTATGATTATAATTCAGGCAGCTTACAATCTTCATGATGAAACCGTAGGTGCTATTATACTTCATAGCGCAGTGGAACGTTTATGCCATAGTGAATCCGAGAATTCAGATGAGATATGCGCCTCGATAAAGAACAGTGGAGTGAGGCCATTAATCTGGAAGGATTATGAGATTCAGATGGACTTAAAGGGAAATATGCTGACGGGAAAGAAAGTCCAGGCTGCAGCAAAAGGAGGAACCTGGGGCCTTGACCTGGAGGTAAAGGTGTTTGACCCTGAAAATTTTCTCAGGCTTATATCATTGTTAAATCAGGAGGAGTGAGATGAATGTGACCTACAGGAGGGAAATGAAACATAATTATCTGATTATCGAGCCTGAGATATCACATTATGACAGCTATGAGGTTCAGATGATGGCTTCCAATGGAATAGAAGGTCTTCTGAAATTTCGATTAAAGCAGGTAGATGATCGCAAATTATACTGCTATGAGATAACCTCCAAACAGCCTTTAAACAGAATACTTGATCTGGGCAGTATTGGTGCAGCAGAACTTCACAGCCTGATCAGCGGAATCGGACAGACTCTGGGACGTCTGGAATCCTACCTTCTTTCGGAGAGTCAGATCACATTGAAGCCGGAGTTTATCTATGTTGAGCCTGAGACATTTACAGCCTTTTTATGCCTGATTCCAGGAAGAAAAGGTGATTTCCCTAGTGAAATGACAGAGCTTTTGCAGTATTTATTGGGGAAGATCAATCACCAAGATAAAAGCTGTGTAGTAATGGCTTATGGACTGTATCAGGAAAGCTTAAAAGATAATTATGGAATGGAAGATCTGATGGCAGTTCTGGAGTCTGATGTAAGCTTAAGCTATGACAAGGATAAGAAGAATATTCCAATTACTGCAGAACAAGAAATTATATATAGGGAAGAGACGGAGGTATCGGATTTATACTTTTCCAAGGATAGAGATGAATCGGATTCTCGGGAACAGTCAGCTTCTGTAAAGGGAAACTGGAGGAATTTAGTAGAGAGATTACTGTTGTTTATGGTAATCCTACTGGGAGGTCCTCTGCTTATATGGCTATTCAAAGGTATAGAGGGATTTAAGGATTATTGGATTTGGGCAGCAGGTCTGGATATAATTGCAGCACTCCTTTTATTAAAAGGAGTTGTATTATCTAATAAAAAAGAGACAATAAGTTTTAGAGAAGCAGCAGATAATGAAGAATATGAGATTGATCATGACAATGACGAGGAGGGCGATACTCCATGGAGAATGATATTTGCAGAAGATCATAAGGAAGAGGTAAAAGATTGTCCTCAACCGGAACCTGTGCTTCAGACTGTTTTGCTATCAGAGCAGACAATCCATAGTGCAATCAGATATTTGAACTGTATAACTTCCGATTGTGAAAACATCCCTGTCTCTTATGTTCCGTTCATAATAGGAAAACAGGAAGGTCTGGTGGATTTTGCTATACAAAAGGATACTATAAGCAGGATACATGTTCGGATAGACAGAGAAGGAGAGGAATACAAGATCACTGATTTGAACTCCACAAATGGCACGAAAGTGGGAAATGTACCTTTGGAATCCAATGAAACAGTCACTTTAAGCCCAGGTGATGAAGTTTACATCGCAAATATCGGATTTATATTTACATAAACTGTCAGGATGTGCTAAAATATATCTGTATTTGCGAAGGAGAGTGTAAATGAGTAACTCATACAGAAAAAACATAGCTTATGTAAATATTGGATTGATATTAATAAATATAATCTATTTTTTTTATTTGGAGATTGTAGGATCAACAGAAAGTATCACGTTCATGGTGAAGCATGGAGCTATGAATGCTCCTCTTGTTCTGGAAGGCGGGCAGTATTATCGTCTTCTCACTTCTATATTTATGCATTTTGGAATTAATCATATTATGAATAATATGCTGATCTTATTTATTCTAGGTGATAATCTGGAGCGTGCATTAGGGCATGTTAAATATTTGCTTTTTTATCTTTTTTGTGGAATCGGTTCTAATATTATATCCATGCTGGTGAAAATGGAAGATAATTGGAATGTGGTTTCAGCAGGAGCATCAGGAGCAATATTTGGTGTTGTTGGAGGTCTTTTATATGCAGTAGCCATTAATCGGGGACGCTTGGAGGATCTAAGTACCAGGCAGCTGGTTATGGTTGTGGTTTGTACCTTGTATTTTGGTTTTACCAGTTCAGGAGTTGATAATGTTGCTCATGTAGCAGGACTCCTTATTGGAATTGTCATGGGAGCTGTTTTATATCGCAGACCAAAGAGAGTTCAAATATAGGCGGCAGTTAAGGATATATTTGGAAGGGAGGTGAGTTTGTGAGAGATGAGAATTGTATTTTTTGCAAGATTGCAAATGGTGAGATTCCATCAGAGACGATTTACGAAGATGAGACATTTCGAGTAATTTTGGATCTGGGACCAGCCTCCAAAGGGCATGCTTTAATTTTACCCAAGCATCATTATAAAGATGTTTGTGAACTTGATGAGAATGTTGGGGCTATGGTTCTTCCATTAGCCGCGAAGATTGGAAAGGCGATGAAACTGGGACTGGGCTGTTCTGGTTTTAATATTGTGCAAAACAATGGAGAAAAAGCGGGTCAAACGGTTTTTCACTTTCATGTACATTTGATCCCCAGATACGAAGATGGTCCGGTTATGGTCTCATGGGAGCCGGGAAAAGCAAGTCCGGAAGAATTAGCACAGGCAGGAGCTGCTATTAAAAGCGCCCTGTAAGTGAAAGGGCATTGGGAGATGAGCATGCATGAAGATGAAAATATGTTATTACAATCTATTTATGAAGAATATCAGCAACCCCTACGCAGGCTGGCAAAATCAATGAATGTACCAGATGTTGAGCTTGATGATGTAGTTCAGGAGACATTTATAGCATATTTTAAAAATTATTCCTTAACATGGTCACCGGTACGCAAGAAAGCGATGCTGGTGAAAATATTAAAAAGTAAGGCAATTGACTGCCTTCGCAGAAACAGTCATTTTGAAAAAGTGGAGTTGACTGAAGCGGAGACTGTAAAGACTACAACGCTTACAGATGCTGTTATGTCAGATCCTTTGGATATTATGATCAGCGAAGAGGGATTATTAATCATTGCTGGAGAAATCTCCAATATGAGAATGGAGTGGAGGGAAATTGCACTTCTGTATTTTATAGAGCAGAAAACAATTTCCGAAATCTGTGAAATATTAGATATTCCGGGAGCTGTATGCCGCTCCCGGATCTATAGAACCAGAGTGTATTTAAAGAAAGCTTTAAAAGCCAAAAAGAAAGACTGATATTCAGTTAAGTCAGTGATTCAATAATATCCACGATGGCATCAACAGCATTGTTTAAGTTGCTTTCTTCCATCTTAGAGATATAGTTTTGCCGGTTTTCAAAGGTTTCTTTAATTGCAGACATTAAAGTATTTTCTGAAAGGTTTTCTTCTTCTAAAACATAGCTGAATCCTTGTTTAGCAAAAGAATGGGCGTTAAGTATCTGGTCACCTCTGCTGGCAGCAGCAGAAAGCGGAATGAGAATATTAGGCTTTCTCATGGCCAGAATTTCACATATGGAATTAGCACCAGCTCTTGATATCATTAGATCAGCTGCAGCAAATAGATGTTTCAATGGAGCATCAGCGTATTCATATTGTACATATCCTCTGGCTCCTTTCAGGCTTTCATCAAGATTGCCTTTACCACAGATATGTATTACCTGATAGCTTTCTAACAGTTCTGGAAGGATATTCCTTACAACTGTGTTAATTGTAACAGAACCAAGACTGCCGCCGATAATCATGATCACAGGACGATTGGCTGATAAATTAGCATATTGAAGACCAGACAGCCGATCTCCCCGAAGAAGTTCCTGACGGATCGGAGATCCTGTAAGAACAGCCTTGTCCTTTGGAAGGTAGTCAAGAGTTTCTGGAAAATTGCAGCAAACCTTTTTGGCAGCTGGAATGCAGATCTTATTGGCAAGTCCCGGAGTCATGTCGGATTCGTGAATAACAATAGGGATTTTGTAATGTTTAGCTGCCAGTACAACAGGAACAGCTACAAATCCACCTTTTGAAAATATGATGTCTGGTTTATAGCTTTTCATTAGTTTTAATGCTTCACCATATCCCTTTATAACTCGTAAAGGATCAGAGAAGTTTTTTAAGTCGAAATATCGGCGGAGTTTGCCGGAAGAGATGCCATCATAGGGGATTTTAGCCCCTTCAATCAGCTTCCGTTCAATTCCCTGATAAGAACCTATATATCGTATATCGTAATTCCGCTCCTTTAAAGTAGGAATCAGAGCGAGGTTTGGGGTAACATGACCGGCAGTGCCGCCGCCAGTTAACATAATTTTTTTCATAAGCTTGCCTCCAAAATTCGGTATACTAATATAGTAAACGTTAGCAACAAAAAGTCAACCCCAAAGCTATAGGGAACTACAGGATAACCTGTAATAAAGAGGTGCAGATGTGAATCAGTTTAGGAAGCAAAGTATTAACTGCTCCATTTTTAATCAAATAAAATATTGTTTTTTTCACCGGGCAAGTCATGAAGCAGCGCTTCTTGATTTTATTCAGGAACACCCCAATGCAACACCTGAACCTCCGCCAGCTCCTGTTGGTGAATTTGATAAAATTATGAGGGAAATGAAGAGCAGGAAAATAAAGCCTGTTATAAGAAGGCAGTTGAAGACTCAACGGGTGTATGAAAATTTAACAAATCAAATTCGAATTCCCAAGCCTGCTATTGTATTGCTAGCTGTAGTTATATTTGCGACAGGGACATCGGTTGGGGTGTCGGCGAAGAGGTCGTATGATTTTAGGATTAGAGAGAAAGAAACTGGGAAGAGTGATATTGTTTGGAATAATGACCAGTATATTTTATCGGATGGTGATTTGAGTGAAGCATATCAAGAAATAAAAAATGAACTGGGAATACAGCCTATAAGAATGCAATACTCACCTTTTGATCTTGCATTCAAAAACTTTATAATTACAAACGGTGTTGCTACTTTTAGCTATCAATATGGAGAGTATGGATTTGTATTTATTCAATCAAAACAATCCATAGCAGCTTCAAATAATATAGTTTCTGATCGCATGACACAAACTGAAGTATATAATATGTGGTTGAAAAAAAATATACTGATTCAAAAAAACAAATTAAAAGAACAGAAGGTAGAATGTTCTGCTAGTTTTGCTTTAGATGGAACTTATTATTATTTGGCAGGCATAATGGAAGAGGATAAATTTATTGATATAATAAAAAATTTGGCTTATTAAAGTAAGGAGAATTTGTATGAAAAAAAAGTTTTATGCTTTCATAATTGTAAGTATAATGAGTGTGATTTTATCAGTGCCAACTTTTGGTAATGAAATATATTTTACAGAACCTATAGTGTTAGAAGGAAGTGACAAAACCGATATATTTGTTGTTAAGCAACCGAGAGGTGAAGTCATCTCTACAGCAGTATTACAGATTTTAAATCCAGGAAAAGGTGAAATCGGAGTTTATATGCAAACAGTTACTCATGTAGATGTAGATGAGACAGTATTTGGTCTTTCATTAGATAGATGGATAACAAGCAAAGAGCAGTGGGCTAATGTTGCTAATTACGTGTTTACATACAATAAAGATGATTATCCAGATGACGATTTAGCAAACAAAATTCTCTCATTTAATATTGTTGGTCAACCGGATGATTGTTATTATCGTTTAAGGGGTACTCATATGGTGACATTAAATGGTTATAGTGAGATGTTATCTACTCAGACTGATGGTGTCTTGATTACCAAATAACTAAATTACCAGAGTTATGCCATATAACTGTTAAGAATCTAATTAAAATCATATAATAAAAAGCTTATAAGCCATGCCTAACCCCGGCACAACTTATAAGCTTTTTTAATCAACTAATTCTAACACCAATCCCCCTATTTCAACCTCTCCTCCCATTCCCCATCCTTAAATCCCACCAAAACAAAATCCTCCCCAATAACAAGAGGCCGCTTCACCAACATCCCATCAGTTGCCAGTAAATCTATCTGCTCCTGATCTGTCATGGAAGGGAGGCGGTCTTTTAGATTATTCTGCTTATAGACCTGACCACTGGTATTGAAGAATTTTTTGATTGGAAGTCCGCTTATCTTAATCCATTCCGCCAGTTCGTCAGCTGTAGGATTATTTTCCTTAATATTTCTGGAATCATAGGAAATTTTATGTTCAGTCAGCCATTTGCCTGCTTTGCGGCAGGTGCTGCAAGGGGGATATTGTAAAAACAATACGTTCATATAGAATGCTCCTTTCATAATAACAGTAATAATTGCTGATTCTATTCTAACCTGAATTGGGCTGAATGAAAAGGTGTATTTTAGAATAGACTGTATAAATGAGAAAAAAACTGGAGAGATTTCTGTGAGCTTTATCTTATTTTTATCAGAGGCGATGGTGCCGCTGGTTATTTTTTACATAGTAGGTTTTGGAGTTCTGTGCAAACGTCCTGTATTTGATGATTTTTTAAATGGAGCAAAGGAGGGGATGAAAACCGTGGCAGGCATTATGCCTACTCTCATAGGACTTATGACTTCGGTGGGGGTTTTGAGAGCTTCCGGGTTTCTGGATTTTCTTGGAGAGCTGTTGATGAAGCCCGCTTCACTTTTGGCACTTCCTGCTCCTGTAGTTCCGGTTATATTGGTGAGACTGGTGTCCAATTCTGCAGCTACTGGACTGGTACTGGATATATTTAAACAGTATGGGACAGACTCATATGTGGGAATGCTGACTTCTATATTGATGAGCTGTACAGAAACTGTCTTTTATTGTTTAAGCATTTATTATGGAACTGTGAGAATTAAGAAGACCAGGTATACACTTGCTGGTGCTTTGACAGCCACTGCAGCAGGGATCGCCGCCAGTATCATATTGAGCCGTATGGTGGTTTGATAATGGCATTTATGTATATTTTAATATCTATTTTAAGAATATCATAAGAATTCAAGAGGTTGTTTTGGTATTCATTATCATGTATAATTATTGAGAAGCTTTTACTGTCAAATATGTATGAGAGGGATAGATGTGGATACTTACGAGACGCTTAATGAATTACTGGTAAGATTGTTTCGGGACATTATGGATCTGGAACAACAGGCAATCATTACATCGGAATTTAAGGATATAACCAATAATGATATGCATGTCATAGAGGCGATTGGAATTCGTGAGCCTAAGAATATGTCTGCTATCGCAAAAGAGTTGTCGGTTACTGTGGGCACTTTGACTATCTCTATGAACAGTCTTGTGAAAAAAGGCTATGTCATGCGTGAGAGAGGCAGTGAAGACAGACGTGTTGTTTATATTTCCCTTTCAGAAAAAGGCAAGGCTGCCTATGATCACCATGCCAGATTTCATAGAGATATGATTGATGGAGCAATCGGTCAGATGGAGCCAGAAGAAGTAGAAGCTTTTGTTAAAGCTCTGACCAAGCTTAATGCATGGTTTCGGAGTCTTTAATGAACATCAAGGAGGCTTAATGATGGACAGAAGAAGATTTGCCATTTGTATTGTTGGAGGACTGCTGGTTTTAACTATGACAGGCTGCTTCTCAGCTTCCGGTAACCAGGAAGGCACTATGGAGGAATCTAATTTAAAAGTAGAAGAAACAGTACAAAAGGCAACAGCTGAACAGCTTATGGATATTCCAGCGGGGCCTATGGAAATTGTATCAGTATATCGGGGAAATGAGGATGCAACAGGGCTTATTCAGGCTATGGATTCAGTAAATGAGTTGTCTGCCCAGGCGCTGGTGGACAAGTTGATTGAATATAAAGTTTTAGATGAAGGAACAGTTGTTTTAAATTTTACTGTGACAGAGGAAATCGGTTATCTTGATTTGTCATCTGTTCCAGTCAGTGGTTCCAGTGGTGAAGTGCTGATACTTACATCCATTGGTAATACATTTACTGAGAATTTTGAACTTGAGAAGCTAAAGCTTCTGGTCAATGGAGAAAATTACTCCAGCGGGCATATTGAACATGAGGATCAGGATTATCTAAGATTTAACAAAAGATATAAGAAACTTATGTAAACTAGTTAGTAATTTGGGCGCTTTATCTGAAAAGGTACAGCGCCTTTTAGTCCCATGGTGGCCAAGATCAAGATTGGAGATTTCATATGTCAAGAAATTTAAGAAAATGGATTGCATTAATCTGCGCCATTTTACTATACTATATTGTACATGAGGGAGCGCATGCCATCGCCGCTCTGCTGATGGGAACCTTTCAAAGAATCCGCATTATGAGTTTTGGTTTGGGAATACAAGTAGTGGCGGACATTCCGGTTATGTCCAATTTACAGATTTTCATCTTCTGCATTGTTGGCGCAATAGCTACCCTAATTATGGGATATGTGCTGGTGCTAAAAAAACAGGCCATATTGAACAGCAACAATAAGGTCTTTCGCGCAATTGCGTACTATACCACCTTAGTTTTTCTCATGCTTGATCCCATTTATTTATCTCTTCTTCACAATTTTGTGGGCGGAGGCGATATGAACGGAATCATACAGATGGGTATATCTGCGCTGCTTGTAAGCATTGTATTTTTGTTAATTGGCGGATTTAACCTGTTTATAATCATTAAATATGTTTACAGGGACTATAAGAATGCTTTTATGAGCGGAACAAGACACTGATTAGTCTCCTTGACATATAAAAAAAGATGCTGGCTGCACAGGAATAATTGCAGCCAGCATCTTTTTCTTATATGAAGTTATATCAACTATAAAGCTACATCAACAATAAAGTTACATCAACCCCAAAGGTATTATCGAACAATAATCTTCAATAGTCCCATTGTTCTTAAAGCACTCCAGAATCTGTCTTCCGATTGGATGAAGCTCTTCTGTATCATAAGCAGCCAGTTCTTTCTCAAAGAAATCATAAAGAATCTGAGCTCCCATATCATATCCTTCTGTTCCCAGAGTTTCCTGGGTCTCAGGACGGAGGAACTTGGAACGGATATGCTGACCGTCTACTTTCATTTCTTCAAGAGTATAGCCAAGTAAAGAACAGCGAGCAGGGGTAAGGCTTTCCATTTTCATGTTAACGCCGCCTCGTCTTGCAAGGTACTCTCTGGAAATCCATTCTGCAGAAAATCCAACCTTATAAACACCAATATGCTGGTTAGGAATCAACACATATCTGGTATTAGGACTGCTTAATATCTGATCTAATAAAAGGTTGGCCTGCTTGATCTTCTGACCTGTAGCAAATGGCCAGTAGGAACCAACGCCTTCGCTTGCAAGGGGAGAATTGCCGCTGATGCTTGGGTTGTTAAAACCTCTTGGAGCAACCAGACGCCATAACCATGCAAGAGCAGGTGGAATAATGTGCATTAAGCCCATAATACCGTAATCAGGTTTTGCTGCAGTTGTTGGTGGCATACGCACACCAAAGCTTCGTATATCCACTTCAACAGGAGCAGATACAATGTTGTCTACCATTTTACGTGGAATAATTACACGGGGATTGGGGCATGGTTTGCCGTCAGAGTCCGGTGTATGCTCCCAAACGAGACAGGTTGCTGTAGGAACGCCCTGAATATTGAAGAATACCAGAGGCTCTTTGCTGTGAATGGAAATCTTCTCATACATGGAATCGCTTCCGTACTCCGTAATTCCATCCACTCTGATAAACCAGCCGTCTTCACCGTCAGCCAGGGCAAGCTTTCCGCTGCCGTTCTGGAAGGAAGGGTGACAGATTGCCATATCATCAGTAACTGGATTGATGGTACAGGTATCACTCATGCGGATATAGTTTTTCTCATTGGTCTGAGTGTTAATACCCAGAAGGACACGACCATCCTCCACTCTGTGCACATCCTGTAAAAGTTCGCTTTTACCGCCACCTGAGGCACCTTCATGCATCATAACCACTTCATTTTCATAAGGGGTGATGATTCTTGCTGCGGAAGCATGGGCAGTAATCCAGCCCTCCTGCTCGCCGATGTCAAGAAGCACACTGTAGATTCCCTTTTTAGCAGAAGGACCTGGATAGAGGTTATACGCAAATACTTCATGGAGGTCTTCGCTGCGGTTATGTACACAAACCTGTCTGCCCTTAAAATGTGTGTGACGGAAAGGCGGTGCAACATAAATGACAGCTCTTGGTTTAAAGCTGTTGATCTCCTTAGCATTGATAAATGCCTGAAGCTGTGACAGGGCAAATGCGAAAAATGCTGCATTTCTGGGGCATACCAGGAGAGCATCATAGCCATGCTGATAACCGCCGGCTTTAAAAGGAACCAGAATCAATTCCTGCTTTGATAACCAATCAAAGGTCTGTTTTCTTAAAGGCTGGAAGGACTTGCCATAAATATCCTTATAACGAGGTTTATCAGTTGGCTGATCATCTGCAATTCTCATACAGTCAGGATCGCGGCGCCTCATATAGTCTTCAGTAAAATTGACGACTGCGCCGTTTCGACAGCGGGCAACATCCCCTTCCTTTATCATCTTTCCATCTACTTCATAGATGATATCTACTTTGTTGGTGTGTTCATTGCCAAATATAAGTTCATATAGAGTTTCTTTTGTGTCGGGGATGATAACGCTTGGGCTATTGTTGAGAACAGCTTTGAGTTCATCAGGGAATGAGAATCTGTCAAGTAATATATTCATAGCATAATCCCTCTTTCTTCATAATCATTTTGAAATACTTTACAGATAAAACTTTCTTTTGTCAAGTGAAAAATTATAATTTTTTCATACTCATTTTTATGCTTGCAGATAAATTATATATTATATATTGCACTAAGAAAGCAGCCACACGAATCATCGTCAGGCTTCGATATAAAAAACAGATCTTATGTGAATTCTTTCACAAAAGACCTGTTTTATATCATTACTATAATCTCTAACCTCTCTGCTTCTCCAGCCAAAGCTGAAAATGAGGCTGAATAATAGAGAACTGTGCAGGACCGATATCCAGCAAAAATGTGTGAAATGCTTTTAAATCAAACTTATCATCTAAAACCTTTTCCGCAGTATTCCGCATCTCCCTGATCTCCATATAACCTACATAGTATTCCATATAATTCGTAGGATTTTCCACAAGGCTGTAATAAATATCCTCAGCCACATTGCTTCCTTCCACATCAAAGAAGTTGCTCAAATATTTCTCCACCCGTTCCTGATCCCAGCCTTCATAATTGATAGCAATATCTAAAAGTGCATAGATTGCAAGAACAACGGAGGAGTTATACGCCAGAGCTTTCCCCACGGCTGGATCAAGACCGTTATCCAGAGTATAAGCATAATGCTCAACATAGGTGGCCCAGCCTTCCGAGTAAGAAGAGAAGGATAAAACACTTCTTAAATCACAGGTGTCCTTAGCCAGGAAATAAACATTTTGATAAAGATGGCCGGGATACCCCTCATGTGCAAGAGTGGTATAGCGGTCTGCGCTTTCAAATCTGGGATTTCCGTTAATATAAATCACATTATCTTTATAGCGGTCAATTGGCGGCACCAGATAAAATGCGGGGCTTAAGGCATTTTCCAATGCTTCAGGAACGTATTTGATGGTGTAACTGCACTCCGGAAGCTCTGGGAAATCCTTAGTAATCTGGGTGCGCAGCACTTCCATAATCTCACCCGGTTCTTTATATCGGAATTCATAAGCCTCCACCTTTTCAATGGTATCCGGCTGCTCATTGGTCAGCTTACCCAGTGCAAGAATATCATAAGCCATCTGCTTTTCTATGGCTTTTTTTAAATCATCTACAGATTGATATGAGGTTCCTACATTTGAATTCACCAGATATTCAAAATATTCCTTGCCTTTAGGGTAATAATACAGCCCTTTCTCATTGGTTCCTTTTCCCATAAGTCCTGTTAAACCATCCACCAGTATCTTATAGGCAGGGACAAAATGCTCCTCTAAAACCTTGAGATTCTGTGCCTTGTAAGCATCCTTTTCCTCCTGAGTCAGCCCTTCCAGACCATCAATTCTGGTGTTAAAGGTCTCATAGAGAAAGCTGTGGTCAGGCTGAATTAAATACCCCTCACAGGACTGAACCACATGATCTGCAGAAGCGTCACTCATAAAAAGCCCTGCCTCTGCCTTCAGCTTCTCAAATTCAATCAGCTGGCTGTAATAGGTATCAATGGTAGATAAAAGAGCCAGATAGGTATCTGCGTCCTGTTTGCTGTAAAATGGGTATTCAGCCAGTAACACAGGAAGCTGTGTCTGAATGCCGATGGTTGTAGTAAGGGGCTGGCTGTAAAGCTCCAGTCCTTCTGCTGAAAGCTCAGTGGTGAGAAACTCATCGAGAATCTGATAGGTCAGCTTTTGCTCCTCTGTCAGCTCGCGTATATTAATTTCTCTCAGCTTTTTTTGCATTTCCTTAATTTCTTCCAGTTCCTTTTTCATGTGGTCCAGAGAAAAATCTCCAAAGGTAACCGGAACATCGGTCAGCCCGCGGGCCGCCGGGTCTGCCAGAGTGTAGTGAAAGTTAACTGTATTCTTCACAACCTCTTCTTTAAAAACAGAATCCGTAAAAGCATCAAACTGCTGCTGTGCAGTCTGCTTGCCAGCCTGATACTTCTCATAGGTGGATTCGGTAACAGACTGTGTGGGTTTGGAATTTGGCGGCGCACAGCCAAACAGCAGGGAGGCGGTCAGGGTTGCAGCCAGAATTCGTTTGCCCATTTTTATGTAACTATTTTTCATTGAATGTTCCTCCATACTTCGCTATTATAATTTATATGGGAGAAAATGGGAACTGATGAATACAAATTAGTACAAAATGTTGTCGAAAACAAGATGTTGCGGCTTGACAAAACATTTTAGAACCAGTACACTAAGAGATATTATTAAGCAATTAACAAAATATCAATTGAGAATGCTGAGAAAAGAAGAGTAAGAAGGACAACACCATGAACAGAGAATCCCGTTTGATGAGAAGGGAGCATGGAAGGCTTTCCGAACATGGCCTTGGAGCAGTAAAGCTGAGTTGGCAGAATTTCTGTCTTTAAGCTTTGACGGTTACACCCGTTATCGTGTCAGACTGTAACACTGTTACTGTACAGGCGGATTGCCTGATTACACAGCAGAAGCAGCCGGTAAGGTCCCCATCGTGAGGTGTGGATGAATTAAAGTGGTAACACGGGACTTCTCCCGTCTTTAAATTTCCGTATGGATATTTTAAGGCGGGTTTTTCTTTGCAGAAAATTAAAGTTATTTTATGATCAGGAGGGAATCACATGAGCACCAAAAAACCATATTACATTACAACAGCCATTGCCTACACATCAGGAAAACCTCATATTGGCAACACCTATGAGGCAATACTGGCAGATGCCATTGCCCGTTATAAGAGAGCAGAAGGTTATGATGTATTTTTCCAGACAGGAACTGATGAGCATGGTCAGAAGATTGAGGAAAAGGCACAGGAAGCAGGAGTATCACCAAAGAAATTCGTAGATGGAGTAGCAGAAGAGATTAAGAATATCTGGGATATGATGAATACCTCTTATGATAAATTTATGCGAACCACAGATGAGTATCATGAGCTTCAGGTACAGAAGATATTCAAGAAGCTATATGATCAGGGAGATATTTACAAGGGGTATTATGAAGGTCTTTACTGTACTCCCTGTGAGTCTTTCTTCACAGAGTCCCAGCTGGTAGACGGCAAATGCCCTGACTGCGGCAGAGAAGTACAGCCTGCCAAGGAAGACGCTTATTTCTTCCGTATGAGCAAATATGCAGATCGTCTCATTCAGCATATCAATGATCATCCGGAGTTTATCCAGCCTGTTTCAAGGAAGAATGAGATGATGAATAACTTCCTGATTCCAGGACTTCAGGATTTATGTGTATCCAGAACTTCCTTTACATGGGGAATTCCAGTTTCCTTTGATCCCAAGCATGTAACTTATGTGTGGCTGGATGCTTTGACAAACTATATTACAGGAATCGGCTATGACTGCGACGGCAATCACACAGAACAGTTTAAGAAGCTGTGGCCTGCTGATTTACATCTGATCGGTAAGGACATCATCCGTTTCCATACCATTTATTGGCCTATATTCCTGATGGCTCTGGACCTTCCGCTGCCTAAGCAGATTTTCGGTCATCCATGGCTGCTTCAGGGCGATGGCAAGATGAGTAAATCCAAAGGAAATGTGTTATATGCAGATACTTTGGTGGATTTCTTTGGAGTGGATGCAGTCCGCTACTTTGTGCTTCATGAGATGCCATTTGACAATGATGGAGTGATTACCTGGGAGCTGATGGTAGAGCGTATGAACTCTGATTTGGCTAACATTCTGGGTAACCTTGTAAACCGTACCATTTCCATGTCCAATAAATACTTTGGTGGAGTTGTTACAAATGCAGGTGCAGCAGAGGCTGTTGATGAGGATTTAAAAGCTGTTGTTTTAGAAGAAGTGAAAGCAGTTCATGAGAAGATGGATCATCTTCGTGTGGCTGATGCTATGACTCATATTTTCAATATTTTCCGCAGAAGCAACAAATATATTGATGAAACAACACCATGGACTCTTGCTAAGGATGAGGCTTTAAAGGACCGTCTGGCAACAGTTTTATATAACCTAACAGAGGCAATTACCATCGGTGCCTCTCTGCTGGATTCCTTTATGCCTGAAACTTCAGTGAAAATCTTTACTCAGCTGAATACAACCAAACGTGATCTGGCTGATATGGACAAATTCGGACTTTACCCATCAGGCAATAAGGTGACAGAAAAACCTGAAATCCTGTTTGCACGTATGGATATTAAGGAAGTATTGGAAAAGGTGGAAGCTATGCAGGCAGCAGAAACTCAGGGTGAGGCTGCAGAAGAAGCAACAGATGGCATTGATATTGAGCCTAAGGAAGAGATCACTTATGATGATTTTGCTAAGCTTCAGTTCCAGGTAGGAGAGATTATTGCCTGTGAGGAAGTGCCAAAATCCAAGAAGCTCTTATGTTCCCAGGTCCGCATCGGCAGCAACGTAAGACAGATTGTCAGTGGGATTAAAGCGCACTATACACCAGAAGAAATGGTTGGCAAAAAGGTGATGGTTGTGGTAAACTTAAAACCAGCGAAGCTGGCTGGTGTTATGTCTGAAGGCATGCTTCTCTGTGCAGAAGATGCAGAAGGCAATTTATCCCTGATGGTTCCAGAAAAACCAATGCCTGCAGGCGCAGAGATCTGCTAATAAGGTGATAATGAAGATAGGCCGGATTGTAGTATGAATCCGGTCTATCTTATTAAGGAGAGAATATGGAAAATGAAGTAAAAGGATTTAAAGGCTTAAGCGGCAATGCCATTAAGATAATAGCAGTAGTTACCATGCTGATTGATCACATCGGAGCCTTTGTTCTGGAGCCCGGAATATTCCGTGATCAGGAAACTATACAAATGCTGTTTCAGACTTCAGCAGGTATGAGGTGGTTTTGGATTGACAGAGTATTAAGGACCATAGGACGCATTTCTTTCCCTATTTTCTGTTTCCTGCTGGTTGAAGGGTTTATTCATACAAGAAATGTGAAAAAATATGCAGGAAGGCTGTTCTTATTTGCTTTGATTTCTGAGATTCCCTTTGATCTTGGGCTTGCTGGCACTTTTGTGGATTTAAGCTTTCAGAATGTGTATTTCACATTATTTATAGGTCTTATTACGCTTGTGGGACTGAAACATTTTAAAGATAACCTGCTATTTCAGATGCTGACAATTTTTGCCGGCTGTATCGCAGCTGTTTTACTTAAAACAGATTATGATATGACTGGTATTTTGATGATTGTGGTATTATATATGTTCCGATTCAATAAAAAGCTGCAGACAGCACTTGGCGGTTTTATGGCTGTATTAGAAAGTATGGCTAATTACGGTGCTGCAATTCTGGCATTTATCCCCATCTATCTGTACAATGGGGAGAGAGGAAAATGGAACTTAAAATATCTGTTTTATTGGTTCTATCCTGTTCACATACTGATATTGACGTTGATTCGTTATATGATATTTGGAGTGTAGGATATTCGAGATTTGATCAAGTATAAACGATTTAGGTAAGAAGATAAGAGGAAAAATATGATTTTTGACACACATGCACATTATGATGATGAGGCATTTCAGGAAGATAGAGATGAGATCCTTTCTTCTCTGAGAGAACATGGAATTGAAGCAGTTACCAACATTGGAGCAAGCATTGCCACCTCTAAGAATACTCTGGATTTAATGGAAAAATATCCATTTGTCTATGGAGCTATTGGAGTTCATCCCAATGAAACTGATGAGTTAGATGAAGAGAAGATGGAATGGTTGAAGGAAAATTCAGCCATTGATAAGGTAGTAGCTATAGGAGAGATTGGTTTAGACTATTACTGGGATGAGCCTGACAGAGAGACTCAGAAGAAGTGGTTTCTCCGTCAGCTGAATCTGGCGAAGGAAGTGAATCTGCCTGTTGTTATTCACAGTCGTGATGCTGCTAAAGATACTCTGGATATAATAAAAGCAGAGAAGGCAGGGGAAATTGGAGGAGTGATTCACTGTTTCTCTTATGCAAAGGAAATTGCAAGGGAATATTTGAATATGGGATTTTTCATTGGTATCGGTGGTGTGCTTACATTTAAAAATGCCAAGAAGATTCGGGAAGTGGTAGAGTATATGCCAATGGAGCAGTTGGTACTGGAAACTGACTGCCCTTATCTGGCACCTGCGCCGTATCGCGGAAAGAGAAATTCTTCTATGTATCTGCCCTATGTAGTGGAAGAGATCAGCGCAATTAAGAATATTTCTAAGGAACAGGTCATTGAGATAACTTCCAATAATGCAAAGAGGCTGTACCGTCTAAATAACCATTAATAAAATAAAATCAGGAAAAGTGTGTATGGAAAATAAATTAAGCAATCCCAAAAAAACAATAGAAATAATAAAGAAATATGAGTTTGCATTTCAGAAGAAATTCGGTCAGAATTTTCTCATAGATCCTCATGTGCTGGATAAGATTATCAAAGCAGCAGGAGTTACTAAGGACGACTGCGTTTTAGAGATCGGTCCGGGAATCGGAACTATGACACAGTATCTGGCAGAAGCAGCAAGAAAAGTGGTAGCAGTTGAGATTGATACCCATCTCATCCCTATTTTAGAAGAAACCTTAAAGGACTATGATAATATCACCGTAATCAACGATGATATTTTAAAGGTTGACATAAAACAACTTACAGATCAGTATAATAATGGAAAACCCATTAAGGTAGTAGCCAATCTGCCTTATTATATTACAACTCCTATTATTATGGGATTGTTTGAGGGTGGGGTTCCTATTGATAATATTACCGTTATGGTACAGAAGGAAGTGGCTGACCGCATGAAGGTTGGACCTGGTTCCAAGGATTATGGAGCCCTTTCTCTGGCTGTCCAGTATTATGCAGAACCTTACCTTGTAGCCAATGTTCCCCCTAACTGCTTTATCCCCCGTCCTAATGTGGGATCTGCAGTGATCCGTCTCACAAGACATAAAGAGCCCCCTGTGCAGGTGGAAGATTCCAAATTAATGTTCCGTCTGATCAGGGCTTCTTTTAATCAGAGAAGAAAAACTCTTCAGAATGGTTTAAACAATTCCCCTGAGATTTCCTATACAAAGGAACAGATTGCAGCAGCAATTGAAAGTCTGGGTGTTTCACCGACTATACGAGGAGAGGCACTTAATTTGGAACAATTTGCAGCTTTAAGCAACTATTTTACCCGCCTGTCCAGTTCATAATCAGGCTAAAGATGAGCTGGATAACATACTAAGCTCTTAAATTTAGCCCAGGAGGAGGAAATAATGTCCGACGCTTTGATTACAAAACGTGCCATAGCTGAGGCTCTGAAAAAGATTTGCAGAGAGAAACCATTTGATAAAATATCCATTGCAGATATTACCTCTGACTGCGGGCTGAATCGTCAGACCTTTTATTATCATTTTCAGGATAAATATGAACTTCTCAGCTGGATTTATTATAATGAGATATTTGCCAGAATTACAGAGGATATCACACTGGAGAACTGGGATCAGAAGATTCTTTTTATGCTTCAGATTATGGAAGAGGAGAAATCTTTTTATAAGAATACCATCAGAGAGAGAGAACATACCTTTGAAAGCTACCTTCTGGAGATGGCAAAAGCTCTCTTTTTGGAAGCCATCATTGCTCTTGATGAAAATGTAAAGCTAAGTGAAGAAGAGCAGACCTTTGATGCCGAATTCTATGCTTATGGGATCTGCGGAGTGATTATGTCCTGGGCAGAAAAAGGGATGAAAATGAAGCCGGAAATAGTGGTTCACCGGCTAAAAAACCTGGCGCAGGCTACCGAACGTATCGCCTGTCTTCGCGGTCAGGCTGAGTTATAGTATCTTGTCCCGTTCATAACGCTAGTGTGCTGAATATGAACGTATCAGCACACTAAATCAATTGATCTATAATCATATTCAAACAATCTTCCATAGAATAATTATTTATAAGAAGCAACAGATTCTCATAGGTGAAAAGACCATTGCCGGCGGCTGGCTGGAATCGGTGAAGAAGTTCCTCCATATTCCGGGCTGTACGCTCCGGTGACTTTTCCCTGTTTCTTAATAGGTGATAAAGTGCTGTTTTTAATACGCTTTCTTTTAAATGCTGTTGAATTGCAGTTGACATAATTAGTCCCCCTTCTACATCTTATTTTAATAGAATATATAAGAAATAGCGATAGACAAATTCCACAATCTGTCTGGTTTTGCGACACCATTTACCCGGTGTCGCTTTTTTTGACAGACAGTATAACCTGTATGATGACACTGGTTATTGCCCATGATAATATGGTGCCATTGACAGACCAACAAGCCGTTTAAAAGAAAGGAATTAGTTTTATGAAAAAGAAAAATGGATTTAGAAAAGTACTTACATTAGGAGCAGCAGCGGCAGCAGGTGTTGCCGCAAAGAAAACATATGATTACTCAAAAAAACAGAAGCAGGTAATGGCGATCAAAGCTACAGACAGAGAGATGGAAAACCGAAGCTACGAAGGCAGAAATGCTTATTTTGTAGGGGGAGGCCTAGCCAGCATGGCGGGAGCAGCATATTTAATACGTGATTGTAAATTCCCTGGAGAGCAGATCACTATTTATGAAGGAATGTCAATTCTAGGCGGAAGCAATGATGGCATTGGCACACCGGAGGGTGGATTTGTATGCCGTGGCGGTCGTATGCTTAATGAAGAAACTTATGAGAACTTCTGGGAGCTTTTTAAGAGCATTCCATCACTGAATAATCCGGACCGCAGTGTGACAGAGGAGATTCTGAGCTTTGATCATGCTCATCCCACTCATGCAAAAGCACGCCTTGTAGATAAAGATGGCAACATTTTAAATGTTAAAAGCATGGGATTTACACAGGAAGAAAGAATGTCTCTGTTAAAACTGATCAATACGTCGGAAGAGAAGCTTGATGATATTACCATTGAGCAGTGGTTTGCAGAGATGCCTCATTTCTTTACAACTAATTTCTGGTATATGTGGCAGACTACCTTTGCTTTTCAGACCTGGAGCAGTGCATTTGAATTCAGACGTTATATGCGCCGTATGATTCTGGAGTTTTCCAGAATTGAGACTTTGGAAGGGGTAACAAGAAGTCCACTTAATCAGTATGACAGTATTATCCGTCCTCTGGAGGTTTACTTAAGAAGCCATGGTGTGGTATTTGTGGAAAATTGTGAAGTGGTTGATATTGATTTTGCAGATGGTGCCGGAATTACTGCCAAATCTTTTACATTAAATCAGAATGGTCAGGAGAAAATAGTGGAACTGGGAGAAGGTGACCTCTGTATTATGACCAACGCCTGCATGACAGACAGTGCAACTTTAGGCAGTCTTAATGCAGCAGCGCCAGAAGCTGTGTTAAAACCATTATCAGGTGAGCTGTGGAGCAAGGTGGCAGCTAAGAAGCCAGGTCTTGGCAATCCAGATCCCTTCTTTGGAAATGCCCATGAAACAAACTGGGAAAGCTTTACTGTTACCAGCAAAGGAAGCAAGCTGCTCAAGATGATAGAAGACTTCTCAGGGAATATACCCGGAAGCGGCGCTCTTATGACATTTAAGGATTCCAGTTGGCGTATGAGTATTGTTGTGGCTGCTCAGCCTCATTTTATCAATCAGCCTATGGACCAGACCATTTTCTGGGGTTATGGTCTCTATACAGACCAGGTAGGTGACTATGTGAAGAAGCCAATGAAGGACTGTACAGGTAAGGAAATGCTGACAGAGCTTCTATACCACCTTCATATGGAAGATCATCTGGATGAAATTATGGAAGACGTGGTAAATGTTATTCCATGTATGATGCCTTATGTTGATGCTCAGTTCCAGCCCCGTAAGATGACAGACAGACCTTATGTAGTACCTGAAGGTTCCACTAACTTTGCTATGATCAGCCAGTTTGTAGAGATTCCTGATGATATGGTATTTACAGAAGAATACTCAGTTCGTGCTGCCAGAATTGCTGTTTATACACTGATGAAAAATGAACGCAGCATTTGCCCTGTGACTCCTTATGTGAAGGACCCCAAGGTTTTAGCAAAGGCAGTTCACACTTCCTATCGTTAAGAACTACGTAAAAACAGTGCCTGTATGTCTGTACTACGCTGACATGATAAAGAGATAAAGCGATAAAATCTAACAAAATATTTATGAAAAATTCATAAATAAACCAATTGCGTACAGGGATAATTTGTGATATGCTATATCTCGTGCTGTCCTTCGTGGGCGGACGCATTATGATTTTGTTGGAGGAAAGAACGATGAAAAAAATAGCACTTGTTTTAGCTGCTGTTATGGCTTCCGGCATGATTCTCACAGCATGTGGCGGATCAGGCAATTCAGGTAATCAGTCAAGTGGAACTGAAGCAGCAGGCAACACAACTGAAAGCAACACAGGGGGACTTGATCTTGCAGTACAGGTTGGTCCTGATCCGGAGACTCTTGATCCTGCACTCAATTCAGCAGCAGATGCAGCGACTATAATTCTGCATGCTTTTGAAACACTGCTGATATTTGATGAGAATAATGCAATCGTGCCTGGTCAGGCCGAGTCCTGGGAGGTAAGCGATGATGGTCTTACCTATACTTTCCACCTTCGTGATGGATTAAAATGGAGCGATGGTTCTGATTTTACAGCAGAGGATTTTGTATATTCATGGAAGCGTCTGGCAGATCCTATGACAGCAGCACCATATGCAGCAGATATGCTGTCTCCAGTTAAGGGCTTTGAAGAGGCTGAGCAGGGTGATATTGACGCACTTGGCGTATCAGCACCTGATGAGAAGACATTTGTAGTAGAGCTTTCCATGCCATGTGTATACTTTGATAAAATTATAACACATGCCAGTATGGCACCAGTTAAGAAGGATGTAGTAGAAGCAAATGGCGATCAGTGGGCTTTAGCTCCTGAAACCTATATTAGCAACGGTCCTTTAAAAATGACTGAATGGGTACCTGGTTCTCATGTTATATATTCCAAGAATGAAAACTATTGGAACGCTGAAAAGGTGACATTAAATACTTTAAGATTTGCTCTTATGAAAGACTCCAATGCAGCTTACAGCGCTTATCAGACAGGTGAGCTTCAGATGATCAAGGATGTTCCTACAGAAGAAATCTCAAGATTACAATCTACACCTGATTATCATTTAGATCCTAAGATGAGTACCTCTTATACAATTTACAATACTGAGAAGGCACCTTTTGATAATGCTGATGTTCGTAAAGCATTAAGTCTTGCAGTTGACCGTGAATACGTTGCCAATACTTTAATGTTAGGAATCAGCTTACCTGCAACAAACTTTGTAGGGCCTGGTGTATCTGACGTAGAAGATGGTTCTTCCTTTGAAGAAGTAACACGTAAAAACAATGGCGGTGATTTCTTCAATGTTACCGATTACGAATCCGATCTTGCTGAAGCCAAAGAATTGTTAGCAAAAGCCGGATATCCTAATGGAGAAGGATTCCCTATCATTGAATATATGACCAATGAAGCTGGCTATAATAAGCCAATTGCTGAGTATCTCCAGAGTGCCTGGAAAGAGCTTGGTGTAAATATGGATATTAAGATTGTTGAGTGGTCTACTTTCACACCTACCCGTCGTGCCGGTGACTTCGAGATCTGCCGTGGCGGCTGGACCAATGATTACGATGATCCATCTAACTTATTAAACTTATTCGCTTCAAACAGCGGTAACAATGATGGTAAGTATGCAAACCCTGAAGTGGACAAGCTTCTTGAAGAAGCACGTGCTACTGTTGATAAGAGCGAGCATATAGAGAAGCTTCATGCTGTTGAAAACATTCTTATGGATGAAGCAGCAGTTGCACCATTGGTTTATTCAAATGATTACTATTTACAGGTTCCTGAATTAAAGGGAACATGGCATTCTCCATACGGTTACTGGTACTTTATGTTTGCAACTATGGAGTAATTGCAACGGTGTAAATAACTTTAGTCTAAACAACATTGCAGTAATAAAAAACGGTAGTTCCGGAACTTTATAATTCCGGAATTACCGTTTTTATTATATTACAGGAGAGTGCCCTGTAATCATCTGAAATTTAAGAAACATTCTCACAGCAGATAGTCCTGATCTCTACAATAAATCCTCATCATAGTGTGCCCGCTCCCCGCCTATGAATTTGGCTCTGGTTCTGGCACAGACTACATGAGCTGAGCCGATATATTGTACAGAGGTGCGGACAGGAACAGCCACATCCTTTAAATGCATTCCAATGAGAGTATCCCCAATATCAATCCCAGCTGATGCTTTTATATGCTCTACAGCTACAGGGCAGCGAAATCCCTGGTAAGCTGCTGTAGCAAAGGAGCCGCCTGCTTTTAGCTGAGGAACCACATTGACACATTCATATCCATAGCGGTCAGCCGCCTCTTCTTCCAGTATTAAAGCCCTGTTTAAATGCTCACAGCACTGAACTGCCAGATAGATTCCCTGCTCTGCTGTAATCTTGTGTATGACTTCAAAAACAGCTTCTCCAATCTCTGCACTGGAGTGGGAACCAATGCTGCTACCTGCAATTTCACTGGAGGAAGCCCCCAGTACCAGAATGTCTCCCGGCTTTAAATGGGAAACTGCCAGAAGTTCTGTAACTGCTCCAGAAGCCTGTTGTCTGATTTCATCTAACATTGATACTGCTTCCTTTCTAACATATTATTCTTATAATGCAGCCCGGATGGAAACAGCCATATCCTCATATTCTTCGTCTGTTAAATATATCTTGTCCGGATTCATAGCAAAAGTGCCGCCCCATTCATCCCCATCTTTATATTTAGGTACAATATGCATATGAAGATGACAACCAGTATCGCCGTAAGCGCCATAGTTTACTTTATCAGGTTTAAATACCTTATGAACAGCACGGGAAACCTTTGCGATATCTGCAAAGAAAGCATTGCGCTCTTCAGCGCTGATATCAATCAGCTCGCTGACATGATCTTTATAAGCCAAAATGACTCTGCCTCGTTTGCTCTGTTCTTTAAATAAATACAAAACTCCGGTTTCCATTTCACAGACAGGGTAACCAAACTTTGCTACTAATTCGCCTTGCATACAATATGCACAATCCTGATCTTTCATATCAATTACCTTCTTTCTTCAGTTTTCTCTTATTATAATTCCTGTTAAATCCATAATCAATCATTTTCTTTCAGTTCTTTTGCAATATAATTATAACATGACAGAAGTTTCCCCTCAAGTATTCTTAAGAACTTCCCGGATAGACTCAGCCTTTGCTGTGTGATAAAATGATCCTAAGAGAAATACAAATAAAGCATGGAAGGAATATTTTTCAATGAACAAGTTATTTACCATTGGGGAAATGGCAAAGCTCTTTGGGATCAATGCTAAAACACTGAGATTTTACGATGAAAATGGTCTTGTAAAGCCTGAATATACAGATCCCCAGACTGGCTACCGCTATTATTCCACCCAGCAGTTTGAACGTTTAAATACGATTAAATACTTAAAGGCACTTCATATGCCTCTTGCAAAGATCAAACAGTTTTTTGAAAATAAAGACATTGACCAGATGATTGATATTCTGAAGGAACAGGAGAAAGAGGTGGAACGCCAGAAACGTGAACTGGAGAGAATCGGACTAAAGATAGAAGGCAGACTGAAACAGCTTTCTGATGCAGCTTCCACTGTATATGATCAGGTGGAAGTCAAATATCTACCGGAACGAAAGCTGGCAGTACTTAGAACGGAAATCCCTATTTCTGACGATCTGGAATATCCCATCCGCCAGCTAGAGCTGGAGACACAGTTGGAAGCTGCTATGTTCCTGGGAAAAGTAGGAGTATCTGTTTCAGAAGAACATCTGGCAGAGCGGAGATTTCATGAGTTTTCCTCTATTTTCGTAGTGTTAGAGCCTGAGGATTCTTATGAAGGGGAAGGGGCAGTTCTTCCTGCCGGCAGTTACCTGACTCTGCGGTACTGCGGAACTCATACTCAGTCAGAGAAATATTATCATAACCTGTTTGACTATATGGAACGCAATGGATATAGGCTAAATGGCGCTTCCGTGGAGATTACCCTTGTTGATTCAGGGATTACCAATGATCCCGCACGGTTTGTGACGGAGCTTCAGATTCCTGTGGTGAAGATATAATAGAATTAAGCTGCCCCAAAGTGAATGTTATTCGATCATGGTATTTATCTGATCTTTAGCACTCCTTAGGGACAGCTTTATTTTAAGGGTAAGAAAACTCTAATTTGCCCTCAGACCTTTCTAGTGTCTTGTCCAGCTCATAATTAGCCTAATAGCACTGCCTATTTT
>DHOR01000029.1:0-21553 GCA_002409995.1 Hungatella sp. UBA5385
CAAGAGGGGTTCGACCCTTTGATACAAAGGGTCGAACCCCTCTTGTAAATTAATAGAGATAATAAGCCAGACTTTCTGTTATATAAAACCCAGCCCTCTGATACAAAGCCATTGCAGCCATATTATCACTGGAAACCTGAAGAAGCACAGTTCCATTTTTTCTAAGCTCATACAGTTTGAAAAGCATAAGTTTAAAACATTCTGTCCCCAATCCCTTCCCTCGCAGTTCAGGAAGAATCTCAAAATGATAAAAGTAAATTTGCGAATCCCTGAAGGATAGCTGACAGGAGCCTACTGGGATTCCGTTTCGTTTAAAAATATACTTTGAATTCTTATTCTCGCTCTTATTATTAAGATTCTTATTCTCATTCTGATTGTCCCATTGTTCCGGACTTAATGTGACCTTAGAATCGGAAGAAGAGAAGGAGGATAAAAATGGCGAAGTTGACAAAGATGACAATTCAAGCTCCATCATATACTCCTCATACCACAGCTCCGCCTCCAGAGCCTCCATCACTTTTACAGAATCCCCGCAGGAGGCATCAACTGTAAATATAATATCCTTTTCATCAGCTTCCTCTTCCATTTCCTGAAGTAGGCTGGAAAAATAACCCTGCTGTCTGTGAGAGGGCCTTGTGAAGGCACTGCATTCCACAGAATCATTTTCATCAGAAAATGCTGAAAGTGCGGATAAGAGCACATCTTCGTCGTATAATAGGAAATAGACAGTCTGGTCTTCTATGGGAAATGAGAGCTTGGTTTTATCGTGCTGATTGCAGTCTGCACATAGCTTATTTATATCGGAATACTGGGCATCGCTTAAGGTTTTTGTACGGATAAGGTCCATGTTTTTACTCCCTGATTCTTTTTCGTATAGTATAGTACAAGAAATAAGGTGATTTCAACTGAATATTTTCCATATTGCTGATTGTTTCTTTGAAATATGGGTGATAGAATAAATATAGTGAAAGCATTTGGAGGGATAACATTGAAAAAGAGAGAAGAAATACCGGTTTGTGATACCTGGAACATGGCAGATATTCTGCCTTCTGATAAGGCCTGGGAAGAGCTGTTTCAGGAAACAGAGCAGGAGCTTTCTGGTTATAAACAATATGAAGGACATCTGGCTGAATCAGGCGAGATGTTATTAGCTTGTTTTCAGTTTGATGAGGCCGTATCTTTAAAAATAGAAACATTGTTTGTTTATGGCAGACAAAAATCTGATGAAGATACAGGCAATGCCAAATATCAGAACTACGCATCCAGAGTTCAGACACTGTCCTATGAGGCAGCAGGTCTGTCCGCTTTTATAGTTCCTGAGATTCTGGCTATGGATGATGAGCTGCTTGCAATTTATAGAGAATCAGTTCCTGAGCTAAAGCGATATGCTCGAAGCCTTGAAATCATAGAAAAGAAAAAGGCCCATACTCTAACTCCTGAGATGGAGGAATTTCTTGCCCTGTCTTTACAGGCAACACAGAGCTCGTCCAATATTTTTAATATGTTTAATAATGCAGATGTCCGCTTCCCTGATATTAAAAACAGCAAGGGAGAGACTCTTTCTGTGACTCACGGAACCTACATCAACCATTTAGAGAGCAGTGACAGAGAGGTGAGAAGGGCAGCATTTGAATCTCTGTATAGTGTATACAGTCAGTTCTCTAATACACTGGCTGCCACCTTTTATGCAAATGTGAAGCAGGCTGCATTTTATGCAAAGGCAAGAAAATATCCTTCCAGCCGAACTTATTATCTGGCAGAGAATGAGATTCCTGAAAATGTTTATGACAATCTGATTGAAACAGTTCACAACGGACTGTCAAGCCTTCATGAATATGTTTCAGTAAGAAAGAAAGCCCTGAATCTTCCTGAGATTCATATGTATGACTTATATACACCTATTGTTCCTAAAGATGATCATAAAATACCTTTTGAAGAGGCTAAGAACATGGTTCTGGAAGGGTTGGCACCTTTGGGAGAGGAATATATATCCCTGCTGAAAGAGGGATTTGATAATCGCTGGATCGATGTATATGAGAATCAGGGAAAACGCAGCGGAGCTTATTCCTGGGGAGTGTATGGGATTCATCCTTATGTTCTCTTAAACTACAGCGGTTCTTTAGACAGCGTTTTTACACTGGCTCATGAGATGGGACATTCCCTTCACTCCTGGTATTCAGATAAAAACCAGAACTATGTTGATGCCGGATATAAGATATTCGTGGCAGAGGTTGCATCAACCTGTAATGAAGCACTGCTGATCCGCCATATGCTTAATACTACAACAGATCAGGCGGAGAGAGCTTATCTGTTGAACCATTTTATGGAAAGCTTCCGGGGCACTTTGTTCAGACAGACCATGTTTGCGGAATTTGAGGCAATGGCACATCACATGGCGCAGGAGGGAGAAGTGCTTAACAGCCAGACTCTCTGCAGTGTTTATCATAAGCTTAATGAAGAGTATTTTGGGCCTGAAATGACTGTGGATTCCCAGATTGATTATGAGTGGGCAAGAATTCCTCATTTCTATACGCCATTTTACGTATATCAGTATGCAACAGGATTTTCTGCAGCAATAGCCATCAGCAGCAGAATTCTGGCAGGTGATGAGGAAACGAAAAAAGGATACTTTAAGTTTTTAAGCGGTGGTAATTCCATGCCGCCTATTGAACTGCTTAAGCTTTGTGGTGTGGATATGTCCACTGCCAAGCCGGTGGAAGAGGCACTTGCAGTATTTAAGGAGATTTTAGAGGAATTTAAGGGGTTATAATGTAAAATCAGGAAAAGGGGAAAAGGTATGAATCTTTATCAGATGATCTATAAAAGAAGATCCATAAGAAAGTATAAAAATGAACAGATTTCTGATCAGCTTTTAACAGATATTATGTTCCTGGCTGACCATGTTACACGGCTTTATCCGGATATTAATATCAAGCTGGAGATTAAAGAAAATTTTAAAAAGCAGCTTTCGATCAAGGGTTTATGGAAGGTAGATGCACCTTATTACCTGGTGTTTTATTCAGAGGAGAAGGAAGGCTGTCTCATTAATGCAGGTTATGTTTTGGAGCCGGTTTTGCTTTATATGACAGGCAAGGGACTGGGGACCTGTTATGTAGGCGGTTCCAGATTTAAGCTGGAAGGTCATGAGGGGATGAAAATGGTCATTGCAGTAGCTTTTGGTTATCCTAAGAATCTGCTGTACCGTGATCCTGCTACAGCCAAACGTCTTCCTCTTAAGGAACTGTGTATATATAAGGAAGATATAGGCGAAAACATGAAAAATATCTTAAAGGCAGTGAGACTGGCCCCTTCTGCCATGAATACACAGCCATGGCGGTTTATAGTCTATCATGACAGGATTTATATCTTTTCCTGCCGTGAATTTCTGCCTTCCCAATCTATAGCAGCCATGAGGGAGGTCAGCATGGGGATTATGATGTCTCACCTTTCTGTGGCAGCAGAAGAAATGTGGGTTAATTTAAAAATCGAAGTGGAAGAGCAGATGGTGAAAAAGCATTATAAAAGCGGTGCTTATGTTGCAACTGCATTTCTGGCTGAATAAATTAAAAATGGAGAAGAGATCATCATGAATCTCTTCTCCATTTTTATTTATTCAATTATTCAATAGTAATGGAATGACTTTCGTCTAACAGCTTGGGTGCTTCCTTAGGAAAGCTCAGCTTTAATATACCATTGTCAAAGGAAGCCTTAATATCCTCCTGTCTCAGCTTAGTTCCCACATAAAAGCTTCTCTTACAGGAACCGCTGTAACGTTCCTTGCGGATAAAGTTCTTCTTTTCATCGGTCTCTTCTTTGGAGGACTTCATCTCTGCAAATACTGTTAAATAGCCATCTTTTAACTCAGCCCGTACATCCTCTTTCTTATATCCCGGAAGCTCCATATCAATGACATAATTGGTTCCATCGTCTTCAATATCGGTTTTCATAAGAGTTTGACGGCTCTGAATGGAATTTGTGAAAAATGGATCATTAAAAAAATCGTCAAATAAATTGTTTCTCCTTGCTAATAACATAGGGGTTCCTCCTTTTTTATCTTGCACCTTTTTTTAAGGTTGTTTGCTTGTTCTATATGTACTATAACACGTCTTGTTAGCACTGTCAAGAGGTGAGTGCTAATTTTTTAAAGGCAGGTTTTTAGAAGCTTGTAAAGTGCTTGAAACCAGTACCTACTTATGATAAAATTGGTAAGATAGAGTAAAATGAGGATGAATTGAAACCAAGGAGGAAACCATGATCAATCAGTTAGTGGAGAAAATTCAGAAGACAAAGGCACCTATTTGCGTAGGTCTGGACCCCATGTTAAGCTATATTCCAGAACATGTGACCAGTAAAGCATTTGAAGAATTCGGAGAGACTTTAGAGGGAGCTGCAGAGGCGATCTGGCAGTTTAATAAAGAGATTATCGATCATGTTTATGACTTAATACCATCTGTAAAGCCACAGATTGCCATGTATGAGCAGTTTGGCATTGAAGGCTTACAGGCTTATGTAAAAACTGTTAAATATTGTCAGGACAAGGGGCTGTTAGTCATTGGAGATGCCAAGAGAGGTGATATCGGCTCTACATCAGCAGCATATGCTACTGCCCATCTTGGACATGTTAAAGTTGGAAGCCGGAGCTTATCCGGATTTGGAACTGATTTTCTTACTGTGAATCCTTACCTTGGAACTGATGGAGTGAAACCATTTGTAGATGTGTGCAAGGCTGAAGACAAAGGTCTGTTTGTGCTGGTTAAGACTTCCAATCCCTCCAGCGGTGAATTCCAGGATCAGCTGATCAATGGAAGACCTCTCTATGAGCTGGTTGCAGAGAAGGTAGTGGAGTGGGGCGCAGACTGTATGGACGGAGAATACAGCAATGTAGGTGCAGTTGTGGGAGCTACATATCCTGAGATGAGCGAAATCCTGCGGAAGCTGATGCCAAGGACCTATTTCCTGGTGCCTGGATACGGCGCTCAGGGCGGTACAGCAGAGGACTTAAAGCACTGCTTCAACGAAGATGGACTTGGAGCTATTGTTAATTCCTCCAGAGGTATTATAGCTGCTTATAAGCAGGAGAAGTATGTAAAGTTTGGAGCAGAGCATTACGGTGAAGCTTCCAGACAGGCAGTGATTGATATGGTTGCAGATATTAACAGCGTTTTATAGGAGGCATCATGGCACAGAAAAAAATATTAACAAGGGTCGCCAGTCAGGAACAGCTGAGTGGTGATGTATTCAGCATGTGGATTGATGCGGCAGAGATGGCAGCAGAGGCAAGACCGGGACAGTTCCTCTCACTTTATACAGGAGATGGATCTAAGCTGCTTCCACGTCCTATCAGCATTTGTGAAATAGATGGAGAAAATGGCCGTTTACGTCTTGTTTACCGTGTGGTAGGTGGAGGAACGGAAGAGTTTTCTCATTATAAGGCAGGAGATTCCATTGCTGTCATGGGACCTTTGGGGAATGGATTCCCTCTGGAAACAGGGACTGAGGGAAAAAAAGCATTTTTAATCGGCGGCGGTATTGGAATTCCACCTATGCTTCAGCTGGCTAAGGAGCTTACCTGTGAAGTGCAGGCTGTTCTGGGATATCGTGATCAGCTGTTTTTAAATGAAGACTTTGCTCCTTATGGAGAGGTTTATATAGCAACAGAAGATGGAAGTGCAGGAACTGAAGGCAATGTAATGGATGCAATCAGGGAGAACAAACTGCAGGCTGATGTGATTTATGCCTGTGGTCCTACTCCTATGCTCCGTGCAATTAAGGCATATGCAGCAGAGAACCAGATCGAATGTTATCTCTCTCTGGAAGAGAAGATGGCGTGCGGAGTTGGGGCTTGTCTTGCCTGTGTCTGCAAAACCAAAGAGATTGATGAACATTCCCAGGTTCATAACAAGCGTATATGCAAAGATGGGCCTGTATTCCCGGCAGAGGAGGTTGAACTGTGATGAATCTGAAAGTAAATCTGGCGGGTGTGGAGCTTAAAAACCCGGTGATGACAGCCTCCGGCACCTTTGGTTCCGGTACAGAATACAGTGAATTTGTGGATTTAAACAATCTGGGTGCAGTTGTTACAAAGGGTGTTGCCAATGTGCCCTGGACCGGTAATCCAACTCCCAGAATTGCAGAAACCTATGGGGGAATGATCAATGCCATCGGGCTGCAGAATCCTGGAATGGAGGTATTTATAAAGCGTGATATCCCATTCTTAAAGCAGTATGATACTAAGATTATTGTCAATGTCTGTGGAAGAACCACGGAAGATTATATAGAAGTGGTGGAACGTCTGGCAGATGAGCCTGTGGATATGCTGGAGATCAATATTTCCTGCCCCAATGTAAAGGAAGGCGGCATTGCTTTTGGACAGGACCCAAGGTCTGTAGAAGCCATTACCAGAGAAGTGAAGAAGTATGCAAAGCAGCCTGTGATTATGAAGCTGAGCCCTAATGTGACAGATATTACAGTTATGGCAAAGGCAGCAGAGGCAGGCGGCGCTGATGTGCTGTCTATGATCAACACTTTGACAGGTATGAAGATTGATGTAAACCGGAGAGCATTTGCGGTAGCTAATAAAACAGGCGGATTATCAGGACCTGCCATTAAGCCGGTTGCAGTGCGTATGGTATATCAGGCAGCTAATGCGGTTAAGATTCCTATTATAGGAATGGGCGGCATTGCAAATGCAGAGGATGCCCTGGAATTTATATTGGCAGGAGCAACTGCTGTTTCTGTTGGAACCGCTAATTTCTATAATCCATATGCAACTGAGGAAGTGGTAAAGGGTATTGAAGAGTATATGGAGAAGTTCAATGTAACAGATATCCATGAGCTGATCGGTGCCGTAAAATAGACGGATAGAGAAGAAAGGAAAAAGGGATGGAACAGTATAAACAGGAATTTATTGAATTTATGGTGGACAGCAATGTCTTAAAATTTGGAGAGTTTACATTAAAAAGCGGAAGAAAATCTCCTTTCTTTATGAATGCCGGTTCCTATGTAACAGGATATCAGCTTAAGAAGCTGGGGGAATATTATGCCAAGGCCATTCATGATAATTTCGGAGATGACTTTGATGTGTTGTTTGGACCTGCTTATAAGGGAATTCCTCTAAGCGTAACCACTGCCATTGCTTTCCATGAATTATATGGAAAAGAGATCAAATACTGCTCCAACAGAAAAGAGGAGAAGGATCACGGAGATGCAGGAATTTTACTGGGAAGTCCGATTAAAGATGGTGACAGAGTGGTGATTATCGAAGATGTTACTACATCTGGTAAATCCATAGAAGAGACATTTCCAATTATTCAGGCACAGGGAAAGGTAGAGATTCTTGGTCTTATGGTATCCTTAAACCGTATGGAAAAGGGAAAAGGAGATCAGAGTGCTCTTGATGAAATTCGTGAAAAGTATGGTTTCGAGGCAAAGGCAATTGTAACAATGGCAGAAGTAATTGAACATCTGCATAACAAGGAGTACAATGGTAATGTTATCATTGATGATACCTTAAAGGCAGCAATTGATGAATATTATAAAGTCTATGGCGTAAAATAAGGAGAGCTGATTATGGAGAAGATTTACAAGACAATGAAAAATACAGGTACAATGAACATTGTGCTGGGGATTATAATAACTGTTGCAGGCTTAACTGTAGGTATCATGTCAATTGTAAATGGAGCAGTTCTGCTGAAGAAAAAATCTCAAATTATATTTTAATGTAAATAAGAGTGGGGGCTGCATAAGGAAAAGGAAGCCTTTCTTTTCTAACGGGCTTCCCTCTTTTTCTTATAGATGGAGTTATTTATGATAAAAAACACAACGAAAAGACAGAAGATGGGTTGGGTAATCTTTATCTGTTACCTGATCTTTTTGTCATACTTTCTCTTCTTTTCTGAGGACTTCGGAAGAGGTGGTCATATACAGGAGAAGTATGCCTATAATCTTGTACCATTTAAGGAAATCAAGCGGTTTATTGTATATCGCCATATTGTGGGAGTTCGTTCTCTTTTCCTGAATATTGTGGGAAATGTTATAGGATTCATGCCTTTCGGATTCTTTCTGCCTGTCATCAGCCGCAGGAGCCGTAAGTGGTATAATACAGTGCTGCTGAGCTTTATGTTCAGTCTCTCTGTAGAAACTGTGCAGCTGGTGTTTAAGGTTGGAAGCTTTGATGTGGACGATATGATCCTTAATACACTTGGTGGTATACTTGGATTTATAATATATAAGATTGTTCAGCACATAAGGATAAGAAGGAGGAGAAAACGTGCAGCAGCAAAAAAAGGTATCCTACATTAGGAAACCATTTGCAAGGAGAAGCTTTTTATGCCTGGGGCTATCTGTAGGAGCGCTGATTTTAGGAATTGTTGGAATCGCCAGTTCCGTAATGACAGCGGGTCAGGCAGAGCTTAATGTGGCAGCGGTCTGTTTTTGCAGTCTGTTGATTTCTCTGGTTTCCCTGGCTTATGGTGCTCTCTCTTTTTTTGAAAGGGAGAAGAAATACATACTGTCCAAGATTGGAATGAGTATAAGCGGAGTTTTAATTGTATTGTGGATAGTTTTCATAATAATTGGCTTAAGGAGGTAACTTTATGGATTATGGTGAATTATTCAAAATAGAAAATGAGGCAGTGATGGAGCGTTTTCAGCTGTCTATGGAACGAATCAAAGGGTTTTCTACAGATCATACTGTAAAAGACCCTTATAATGATTATTTTGTGAAAGTTTCTGATTTTATTGGGCTTATTGGTGAGTTTTTACAGTGGTATTCAGAAGGCGGCTATGACAGTGCTTCTCTGGAAGAGGCAAAGGAGTGGAACCATAAGCTGTACAGCGATGTCCTTCCGGAGAATTATGAAACAAGCTATGGAAATCCTGCTTATGCAGCAAAAATTCTGGGTAAGGAATACGGGCAGCTTCTGTCCTTCCTCTATAAAGAGATTCGCGGTGATATTGTATTTGCCCATGAATGGCGACTGACTGATATCACCATCTTAAATGAGACTCTCATTGAGATCTACAACATGTTTGAAGAGGAAGCTCCTTTAGTCTCCTCTGTAAAAGAGGTTCTATACTGGTTTGTCAGTGATTACAGTGACTATACAGTCACTAATTGTATCCGGGAACGCATTGATCCGGCTATTTCTTTTGCAGCAGATATAATCCGGGATCAGGATCTGACGGATCTTAAGTATTTATACAGATTTGGCGAGTATATTTCAGACTCAGAGCTGCAGGTTGCGGAATTTTTAAATTCTCTTCCGGAAGAAACTGTCAGACTTATGGCTGATACTTACACAGAAGGATACAGAAAGGGCTTTGAGGTTATGGGACGTGATCTGTCTGTGAAAAGTTCTGTACAGATCCGTTATCAGGTAGGGTTTGAGCGTATGGTCAAATACGCAATGGAGAATTTTAAAGCGTTAGGTCTGGACATTATTATAAGCAGAAATGCTGTTCAGTCAGTGAACACAAGCGGAGGGCGAAAAATAGGATATCACAGTTCATCACCCAATCTTCAGTTTGATTATGATCACCGTTATGATTCGGCCATATATATGAGCAAAGCATTTAAAGACCGCATAACCGCAGTGATCAGGGTAGCTTATGAGCAGTATAGAAAAGAGGCAAAAGCCTACGCAGGTCCTGCAGTGATTGAAACCTTTGGTAAAGACGGTTTTCAGCCTGTGAATAAGCCGGAAGTGCTGAGCCTGGACGAAAAACAGCATAAGCTGGCAGCAGAGGTTGCCAATGAAATATCTCAGATTACCTATGAATATATTCCGGGTTCAGAGATCAGCTTTACCATTATTGCATTTCCTATTCCTGCCATTGGTAAAGATTTTGAAGAGATATTCCGGGAGACCATTGCAATTAATACTCTGGATTATGAAAAATATAAAGAGATTCAGCAGACCATCATTGATGCTCTTGATGAGGCAGAATATGTGGAAATCACCGGAAAAGGCAGCAATACTACTGATTTGAGGGTGGCTCTTCACAAATTAAACGATAAAGAAAAAGAAACCAATTTTGAAAATTGTGTTGCTGATGTTAATATTCCTCTCGGTGAAGTATTTACTTCCCCTGTTCTTGCAGGAACCACAGGCAAATTGGCAGTAGGCGTTGTATATATAGGTGGTTTCCAGTTTAAGAATCTAACCATGACTTTTAAAGATGGTATGATTACAGATTATTCCTGTGATAATTTTGATAATCCGGAAGAAGGGAAAGAACTGGTTAAACAGGTAATCCTTAAGAATCACAAATCTCTTCCTATGGGAGAATTCGCAATTGGAACTAATACCACGGCTTATGCAATGGCTCAGAAATACGGCATTCTGGATAAGCTCCCCATTCTCATTGTAGAGAAGATGGGACCTCACTTTGCAGTAGGTGACACCTGTTACAGCTGGGCCGAGGACAGCCCAATGTATAATCCCAATGGCAAGGAAGTGATTGCAAGGGATAATGAAATCTCTATTTTGAGAAAAGAAGACCTGTCAAAGGCGTATTTTAGCTGCCATACAGATATTACCATTCCCTATGCAGAGCTTGGGCGGATTGATGCAGTCCTTGCAGATGGGTCTAGAATAGAAATTATTGATGATGGAAGATTCGTGCTGAAGGGTACGGAGGAATTGAATAAAGTGTTGGAATAATTCCGAAATTTAAATCTGGGGTTCGACCCTTTGTATCAAAGGGTCGAACCCCAGATTTAAATTTTTAAGAAAACCGTTGACGTTCCTCTAAAAACCTAGTATTATAATTAATAAGTAAAACATAATTAATAAGCATTAATTATTAATAAAACTTATTAAACCCATTACTTACATTTATGAATGACTAAAATTTGATCAGGAAAAGAAATAATACAAGAAAAAGGAGAATTTACTATGGCAAAGGTTGCAATTGTTATGGGAAGCGATTCCGATATGCCCATCATGGCTCAGGCTGCAGACATTCTGGAGAAATTAGGTGTTGATTTTGAAATCACTGTTATCTCTGCCCACAGAGAGCCGGATATTTTCTTTGAATATGCAAAGACTGCAGAGGCAAGAGGAGTTAAGGTAATCATAGCAGGTGCAGGTAAGGCAGCTCATCTGCCAGGAATGTGCGCAGCACTGTTCCCAATGCCTGTCATTGGAATTCCTATGAAAACCTCAGACTTAGGCGGAGTGGATTCCCTTTATTCCATCGTTCAGATGCCATCTGGCATTCCGGTTGCTACTGTTGCTATTAATGGCGGTACCAATGCGGGTATTCTGGCAGCTAAGATTCTGGCAGTCAGTGATGGAGAGTTGCTGGATAGATTAAAAGAGTATTCAGAGAATTTAAAAAATGATGTTGTGAAAAAGGCTGAGAAGCTTGATGAGTTGGGATACAAGGAATATCTTGCTCAGATGAAGAAATAGATTGGCACTGGTAAAAATGGCAAATAAATTTGTTCCTAACATATTTTTTAGTATATGCGAAAGCGGAGGATGAAAACATGGATTACAAGAAGGCAGGAGTTGATATTGAGGCTGGTTACAAGTCAGTGGAGCTGATGAAAAAGCACGTACAGGCAACCATGAGACCTGAGGTATTAGGTGGAATTGGTGGGTTTTCAGGAGCTTTTTCCATGACTGCATTTAAGGATATGGAGAAACCAACTCTGGTTTCAGGCACTGATGGAGTGGGAACAAAGCTGAAGCTGGCTTTTGTTATGGATAAGCATGATACAATCGGAATTGACTGTGTGGCTATGTGTGTCAATGATATTGCATGTGCAGGAGCCGAGCCCTTATTCTTCCTGGATTATATAGCATGCGGTAAAAATTATCCGGAGAAGATCGCTGAAATTGTAGGCGGTGTATCAGAGGGCTGTATTCAGTCAGGAGCTGCTTTAATCGGAGGAGAAACTGCGGAAATGCCAGGCTTTTATCCAGAGGACGAATATGATCTTGCCGGATTTGCAGTTGGAATTGTAGATGAGAAGGATTTAATTACAGGCAAGGATTTGACTGCTGGAGATGTGATGATTGGAATCGGCTCTTCAGGAGTTCACAGCAATGGATTTTCCCTTGTCCGCAAAGTATTTGATATGTCAAAGGAAAGCCTGGATACTTATTATGAGGAGCTGGGCACTACTTTGGGAGAAGCCCTTCTTGCTCCTACAAAAATCTATGTGAAAGCTTTGAAAAATGTAAAGAACAACAATGTGAAGATTAAGGCTTGCAGCCATATTACAGGCGGCGGCTTCTATGAAAACATACCACGTATGCTGCCAGATGGCGTTCGTGCTGTTGTGAAAAAGGACAGCTACAATATTCCGCCTATTTTCAAGCTGATGGCAGAAAAAGGCGATATTTCTGAGGAAATGATGTACAACACCTACAATATGGGACTTGGCATGATTCTGGTTGTTGATCCTTCCTCTGTGGACCGCACTATGGAAGCCATTAAGGAAGCCGGAGAATCCGCTTATGTAGTAGGCTGTATTGAAGCAGGAGAAAAGGGCGTGACTTTATGCTGAGAATTGGAGTCCTTGTATCAGGAGGAGGTACCAATCTCCAGGCTATTTTAGATGCTCTGGACAATGGAACAATCACCAATGCAGCAGTGGAAGTGGTGATCAGCAATAATCAGAATGCTTATGCACTGGAACGTGGAAGAAAATATGGAATAGAATCTATCTGCATTTCTCCTAAGGATTATGAAAGCAGAGAAGAGTTTTATGAGGCATTTTTAAATAAGATTGATGAATATCATCTGGATCTTATTGTGCTGGCAGGTTTTCTTGTTGCCATCCCTTCTGCTATGATTCAGAAATACAGAAACAGGATTATCAATGTTCATCCTTCCTTGATTCCGTCTTTCTGCGGTGTGGGTTATTATGGACTGAAGGTTCATGAAGCAGCACTGGCCAGAGGTGTGAAGATTACAGGAGCTACTGTCCATTTTGTAGATGAGGGAACTGATACAGGTCCTATTATCCTGCAGAAGGCTGTGGAAGTGCAGGAAGGTGATACTCCTGAGCTACTTCAGCGGCGTGTTATGGAAGAGGCTGAATGGAAAATTCTTCCGGAGGCAATTAATAAAATTGCTAATGGGATGTTATGAGAATATAGATTTAGGGGACGGACTTGAAAATTGTGTTGTCCGGTTCATCTTTAGACTAACAATGCTGTTAGGCTGATTATGAGCAGGACATCACATTGGAGTTTGCCCCCTTTCTGACTTTGATAAATTGGAGGAAATGACAGATGAAGGTACTTATAATTGGCGGCGGCGGAAGAGAACATGCAATTGCTTGGAAAATGGTACAAAGCCCTAAAGTGGATAAAATATACTGTGCACCTGGCAATGCAGGAATTGTAGAAATCGCAGAGTGTGTCAATATTGATGTTATGGATTTTGAGAAGCAGGTGGCATTTGCAAAGGTTCATGAAATTGATTTAACTATTATCGGACCTGATGATCCATTGGCTGCAGGTGCAGTGGATGCCTTTGAAAATGCCGGTTTAAGAGTATTTGGGCCAAGGAAAAATGCGGCTGTTTTAGAAGGCTCTAAGGCATTTTCCAAGGATTTGATGAAGAAATATAACATTCCTACTGCTGGTTATGAAACCTTTGACTCTCCAAAAGCGGCTCATGCTTATCTGGAAAATGCAAAGATGCCAATTGTGTTAAAAGCTGATGGACTTGCTCTTGGGAAAGGTGTTCTCATCTGTGAGACAAGGGAGGAAGCCAGAGAAGGGGTGAAAGCCCTGATGATGGACAAACAGTTTGGCTCAGCTGGGGACAGAATTGTTGTGGAAGAATTTATGACAGGCAGGGAAGTGTCTGTACTTTCTTTTGTAGATGGAAATACCATTCGTATTATGACTTCTGCTCAGGATCATAAGAGGGCGAAGGATGGTGATCAGGGGCTGAATACAGGCGGTATGGGGACCTTTTCTCCAAGTCCGTTTTATACTGATGAGGTGGATGAGTTCTGTAAGAAATACATTTATCAGGCAACGGTAGATGCTATGAAGGCGGAAGGAAGAGAGTTTAAGGGAATTATATTCTTTGGGCTGATGCTGACAGAGAGTGGCCCTAAAGTGCTGGAGTATAATGCAAGGTTTGGTGATCCGGAAACTCAGGTTGTGCTTCCTAGAATGAAAAATGATATTGTTGAAGTGTTTGAGGCTTGTATTGATGGGACTCTTGATCAGATAGAGCTTGAGTTTGAGGATAATGCGGCAGTCTGTGTTGTTTTGGCTTCTGGAGGGTATCCGGAGCATTATGAGAAGGGGTTTGAGATTGAAGGACTCGATGAGTTTAAGGGGAAAGATGGATATTATGTGTTCCATGCGGGGACGAAGTTTGGGGATGATGGTAAGATTGTGACCAACGGCGGACGAGTGCTGGGAGTGACGGCTACTGGGGAGAATCTTAAGGTGGCTAGAGCCAATGCTTATGAGGCTGTGAAATGGGTGGAGTTTGAGGGGATGTATATGAGGAATGATATTGGGAAGGCGATTGATGAGGCTTGAGCACCGATATAGATGTTACTTGTGGTTTGTTGACACATGTAAGACAAGAATTGAATAAGAGTAGATGACACCCCCTGGTTTAAGGAATTAAACCAGGGGGTGTTTGTAATTACAAAGGAATATACTCCTTTTAAAATAAAAATCCTAATTCAAACCATAAAAAGTAACATAGAGCATAAGAGAAGACAAAGACATAGAATCAGAAAATGGTTATAGTTAGGATAACATTGCAGAAGGAGGTATGATAATGGTGGAATTTGAGGATATATTAGCGAGGCATTACGAGCTGGAAGTATGTTTGAATGAAGAAGCTATTGAAGAAATTTTAAGGGAGCAAAATCCAGATGGACGGTTTAGAGGTATTTCAACCGAGGAAAAAGACACGGAAAATGATTGCCGTTTCTTACATTGCAGCATGGTAAGATGGCTGGCATCAGGAGCATATTTCTATGGACAGGAGAAATATATTCAAGCAGTTTTAAAAGGAGTAGATGCATGGCGAGACATGAAATTCGAAAAAGCTGCAGATTGGTTTCATAACTCTATTTTTATTCCGCGTATGCTTTTGGATACGCTTCTTTTGATGAGAGATAAACTTGGAAAAGAGAGAGAAGCATTTTTAATCCATGAGATACAGAAAGCTTATACAGAAGAACGATATAAGTTTGATATTGGAGCAAACATTATATGGGCCAGCAGTATAAGACTTCATCTTGCATGCTATTTGCATGATAAGGAGATGTTTGAAGAAGCAATCAAACGAATAAATGAGGAAATGCGTTTTTCAGACCAGCACACAGAAGAGGATAAACAATGGAGAAAGAATCATTGGAGAAAGTATATAGACAATGAAATCAAAGAAGATATTTATGAGGGAGTGCAAAGAGATTTTAGCTTTTTTGAACATGGTCCGCTTCTTCATACAGGTGCGTATGGAAAAGCATATTTTTCAACATTATGTCAGATATGTTATGAACTGAAGGAGACCAAGTATCTGGATGAGGAAAGCATACATCTGCTGGTTGATTTTCTTCTGGAGCATTACCAGTGGACGATATTAGGAGAAGTACAGGATTATAATGTGATTGGTCGCCAGATAGCAGCAAAACCCACAGCGGATCAAAATCTGACTAAGCTGGAATCGAGATTTTCTTTCGAAGAACTTATTGAAATACTGTTGAATAGTAATTTGTGTTACCGGACAAAAGAAATAAAAGATCTAAAAAAGCGGGTTGAAGAAAGAAAAAGAACTGTTACAGGAACAAAGTATTTTCCAATTGGCAAATATCTTGTTCACCAGGAAGAGTCTATGGCAATAACTGTTCGTATGACAGACTGTAACTTACTTGCCTCAGAATCGGTCAATTGGGAAAATTTGAAATGCTGGTATCTGGGAGATGGGGTTCAGTATATTTATACCGATGGAAAAGACTATGATGGCGTATTTCCAGTATATGAATGGGATAAAATACCAGGAACTACTGTAGAAACAAAACCGATTAAAGTACTGGATCAAAAGCAGCATATTGCTGTAGACGGCTCGTCTTCATCTGCTTGCGGCGGGATTTCTGATGGAATAATTGGAGCAGCTGCCATGGAACTGGTGAGAGATGATCTGACGGCTAGAAAAGCCTGGTTCTGCTTTGAAGGAGAGGTGGTTTCTCTGGGCAGCAATATCACCTGTGGCGGCTGTTTTCCAGTACTGACTACAGTGAATCAGATGTTGAAACGAGGAACGGTATCTGTTAGCAGAAACAGGAGATCAGAAAAAGAGGACTATGTTTATGACTGGGTTGGTCATCATAAAATTGCATATCTGTTTGGCGAAGATGAGCAGGTCAGAATAAATGTGGGCGAACAAACAGGAGATTGGAATGATATTACATATGACCGATCAGGAGTACGACCGGAAGAGGACATGCCCTGTGCCAGTGAGATGGTAACAATTTGGATTGAGCATGGAATTAAACCCGATAACAATTGTTATGAATATAAAATCGTTCCATGGCAGGAGGGAGAAATTCCAAAATCACAGACAGAGGTTCTGGCAAATACCGGAAAAGTGCAGGCAGCAGCACAGGGAGATTTTATGCTGGCTGTTTTCTGGGAACCAGGAGAACTGGAATTTCAGGGGCAGAAAATTATTGCTGATGAGCCGTGTGTAATATGTGCCTCAAATGGTGATGTAAAAAAATCCGAATTGCAGAAAAAACAATAAAAGGATAATTTCAAACCAGTATAAGTCAAAGACATTAGAGGCTGATTCAGATATAGTATAGCCATAGAACAAAAGGAGGCGCTATATGAAGCTTGGTCATAGAACAATCAACAAACAAGTGAAGGAAAATATGATGGGCTATTTGTTTATCCTTCCACAGTTTTTGGGTGTTATCGTATTTTCTGTCATTCCCATCGTATTTTCTCTATATTTAAGTTTTACAGAATGGGATTTTTTGTCAGGATTCAGCAATATTAAGTGGATAGGAATGAAAAATTTTATAGACATTTGGAAAGATGTGGCATTTACGGATTCCCTGAAGAATACACTGGTTTTTTCCGTAGCTACTATTGTATTTGAGTTGGGGCTTGGTGTAGTTGTGGCAGTATTGATTGATAAGTATGTGTACGCCAGTAACTATTTTAAGGTTGTGTTTTTTATACCATACATATCCAGTTTGGTGGCGGTGTCTGTAGTATTTAAGGCAATACTGCAGCCTAGCTTTGGACCGGTAAACCAGTTTTTGATGGCGATTGGTATTACTAATCCGCCAAAGTGGTTTGGAGACTATAGATGGTCGCTGACAGCTGTTATTATGCTGACGGTCTGGAGGGATTTGGGGTATTATGTCATCGTATTTCTTGCAGCGGTAAAGGGTGTTTCCAAGGAACTGTATGAGGCCGCCGCTTTGGACGGTGGAAATGGTCTGCAGCAATTTTGGTATATTACCCTTCCTTTGGTTAAGCCTACCACATTTTTTCTGATGGTAACAGGAATCATCGGATCCTTTAAAGCTTTTGATCAGATTGCGGTAACTACACAGGGAGGGCCGGGAACTTCATCTTCCGTCCTGGTGTACTATATCTATAACAGTGCCTTCCGTTTTTATAAGATGGGATATGCAAGCGCTATGGCCTGGGTACTATTTGTGTTGATTTTTATTATCACATTAATTCAATGGAAATATCAGAAAATAGATGTGGAGTAGGGGGTGTTGAAAATGAATAGAAAAATAAATGTCGTACGCATATTAATAACGGCAATCATGTTCGCTGCCTCACTGATTATGATGCTGCCACTTGTCTGGATGGTGTCTGCCTCCTGTAAAATAGAGCAGGACGTATTTGCTTATCCGATTGAATGGATTCCTACGCGTTGGAACGCTATAGAAAACTATACAAAGGTTATATTGGAGAACCAGTTTTTTAAAAATTACTTAAACTCTTTTATCCAAACAGGTAGTGTGGTTGTATTGAGCCTGCTTCTGAGTTCTATTTGTGCTTATGCATTTGCTAAAATCAAATTTAAGGGAAGAGATCAGTTGTTCATTTTTTTGCTGGCTCTTATGATGATACCACCACAGTTGACGTTAATACCAAGATTTATGATTATACAGAAGATGCATCTGTATAACACCTTAACCGGATTGATTCTGATGGAGATTTTCTCTGTATATGGTGTTTTTATGCTGAGACAGTTTATGATGTCCATTCCCGATTCTATATGTGAATCAGGAATGATGGATGGAGCAGGTCATGTTACTATATTTTCAATGATTGTATTCCCCATGATGAAACCGGCACTGGCAACACTGGGAATTCTTAAAACAGTATGGACCTGGAATGATTATCAGGGACCTATGGTATTCCTGACATCAAAAGAGAAGTTTACTGTGCAGCTTGCAGTGCAGCAGTTTTCCCAGGCAGATGGAATGACACCGATCTATTCCCTGGTTATGACAGGGGCGGTTATTTCCACTTTGCCCTTAATCATTCTGTTTATTTTATTCCAATCTCAGGTAATCGATGGTATTGCAGTGGGAGCGGTAAAAGGATAAAATTAAAAAAATAAGGAGGTAAGGATTTTTATGAAGAGCAAGAGAAGAGCAATCTCAATGGGACTGGCTGCTGTGATAGCCATGACCGGACTGGCTGGATGCGGCGGGAACGCAACAGATGGAGTAGGAACAACAGAGGCAATAAAAGCAGAGCAGACAGAGGTACAGTCAACAACAAAGAAAGAGGCAGAATCCCAAGAGGAGAAGGTAACTATTCATTTTGCTACCTGGATTGCAGAAGGGCAGACCGATAGTATTAATGGATTTTACGAGGCAGTAGCGAAGTTTAATGAGACATATCCCAATATTGAGGTAATTCTAGATCTTCAGCCTACCAATAAAGCCGATGACTTTGAGCAGAAGTATAATTTGCTGCTTCTGGGAGGCGATAAGACGGATATTATTGAGAATAAATCTATGGAGATTTATATAAGCCGTGCGGAGAAAGGGCTATTTGCACCAATTGATGATTACATGACTGTGGATGGCACTACCATGGATGAATATCGTGTGTCTACCAAATTAGATGATGGGAAAATCTATGGGCTTCCAAGTGACTCTGTAGCGAATCTGGTGTTGCTGAATAAAGATGCACTGGAAGAGGCTGGTCTGGCACTTCCGTCAGCTGACTGGACATGGGATGACTATGCTGAATATGCAAAAAAGCTGACAAAGGAAGTTGATGGTAAGAAGAGATATGGTTCAGTAGCACCTTTCTGGGGCGATCCAGTTATGTACTATTTGGCTGTGGCACAGTCTAAAGATGATAATCCATTGTTTAAAGACGCTGAACACCATAATTTTGATGATCCAGTGCTAAAAGAGTGGCTGGATTACAAATATCAGTTAGGAAATGTGGATAAAAGTGAGATTTCGTACACGGACTATACTACAGGAAGCCTGAACTACCAGTCAGAATTTTTCAATGGAAATGCCGCTATGCTGGTAACCGGTATATTCAGCCTTGGAAGTATTGCCAATATTGAAAATTTCCCACATGATTTTAAGACTGCTGTTGCAATTATGCCAAGATGGAAGGACAGCCCTCTGGGAGCTGAGCGGGATGGCTGCGGAATTTATGGAATTAATGCAACAATCGATGATGCTAAAAAGGAGGCCGCCTATAAGTTTATGAGGTACTATTCTGAAGAAGGACTGCTGTATGTGGGCAAGGTCCCATGTTACAAAGATGTGGATTATGATGTGGTTTTAGACAGTGTAGAAGGTTCTCATCCGGAGCTGGTGGATAAAGAGTCGTTGGTTGAGTATCTTTCCAATCCAGACAGACATTCTCATGTGGTTAAGACCTTGCCGCCCAGTGATGCAGAGATGAAAAATATCTTAAAAGAAGAGGCAGATAAATATATGAGTGATGGCCAGACTCTGGACGAGGCTATTGCAAATATGTGTAAACGTGGGGATGTTGTTTTAGCGCAGTAAACAAAGGCCAATTCCTTGGTATTCTTCTTGCATAAGGTATAAACAGAAGATATAATTGTGGGTAGAACGTATGTTTTTACAGTGTGCACAATAGTAAGAAGGCGGGAGTGGAAAATGAGAAGAGGCAGGCTTTCATTGTTTCAAAAGCTCATGTTTTTTATGATAGCTACAGTGGCGGTTCCGATGATTTGGAGTGAGGTACGCTCCAACTCAACAATCTCGAATATACTGGAAAAACAGGAAGCATTGGAGATGAGAGATTCAGTAAATCTAACTGCAAATAATATCGATGGTGTAATGAGGAGCCTGGTTCTTCAGATATTAGGATTATGTCAGGATGAAGACGTGATTGAAATTGCGGAAGAACTTAAAGCACCATATATTAGTGCTGAAAAGATGAATCAGCTGAAGCTTCGCTTTATCGACCGCTCAGATCAGGTGATGCAGGTAGACCGCGTTTATAAGCTTGATATGCGGATATACACCATGCTGGCGGCGGAAGGGGAATATGGGTTATTTAATTTTACATGTCAGCAGAAGGAATTCAAAGAGTGCCTTTCTGAGCTGAAAAAGAAAACAACAAAAAATCCATATACCATCCGCTGGCTGGGCCTTTTGAACAATTATGATGCATATCATTTTAAACATGAGGCGAATCTGATTGTATTGGGAATGCAGTTGGATAATGGAATATCACAGGGGGAGGAAGCGATGTTATGGATGGGCGTGACCGAACTGGCATTCCGCAAAAGCCTGATACCTGATGGAAGCAAGATAAAGGATGTCTTTCTTCTCGATGAAAATTACACAATTCTTTCGGCAGGCCATCCAGAATATGTAGGGAGAAGCATGGAAGAATTTCTAGACACCAATCTGTTTCAAATGGATGAAGGTCAGATGATAGGAGTAGATACATCAGAAGGAAAAGTCATTCTGACATACAAGAAACTGGACAACTGTCCCTGGATGATTGTAGACATGTCTCCTTATCAAAACGTGTTATCTAAAGTTACGGAGATCAATCAGAATAGATTTATGGTTAATATTATTTATATTATGGTATTTATGATCATAGCGGCATTCCTTGTAGACCAGATTACCAGGCCACTACGCTGGCTGCAAAAAGAGATGCAGGAATTCCAACCGGGAGAAGAAGTGGAGACAACAAGAAAATCGCCTTCTTTTATGGGGAAGGAAGTAAGTCAGTTGTATCAATGTTATTATAATATGACAGGTAATATCAGCGAGCTGATGGTAGAAAACGAAAGGATACAGAAGAAAAAAAGAGAGGCTGAGCTGCGGGCTTTACAAGCTCAGATTAAACCACATTTCTTATTTAATACTCTGATGTCCATCCGTTGTGCCATTGGAAATGGGAATTCGAAAAAAGCATCAGATATGGCATTATATTTGTCAAAACTTCTGAGAAATACTATTGTGAAAGGTGAAGAGGTTGTTCCTTTGAAAGAGGAAATCTCTATTATCAACACATATATCTGCCTTCAGAATATGCGAAGCTATCAGCAGATTCAG
>DHOR01000029.1:21764-69811 GCA_002409995.1 Hungatella sp. UBA5385
TTCAGCCTATGGTGGAAAATGCGATTGTACATGGGTTTGAAGAAAGAGAAACGGGTGAGATTCGCCTTAGCGCATGTATTAAGGATGGTAAAGTTGAATTGGTTATAAGGGATAACGGAAAAGGATTCTCGGAGAATCCTCTGGACCACTGCAGTGAAAGTGTGCATTTTGGAGTGTATAGTGTTAAAAACCGGCTTCAGTTGTATTATGGAAATAATGGAGAAATCAGATATGAATCTGATGAAGGAACCATCGTTACAATCACCGTTCCTATTGACAGGAGGTAAACTGTGTATCAGATATTAATTGCAGATGATGATGTTGAGATTCTGGAATATTTGTCAGAGCTTATTCCATGGGAAAAACACAATATGGAAATTTGTGCCAGAGCCAGAAATGGAACAGAGGCTTTGGAGGTATTTAAGACCAGACCGGTAGATATTCTGATTACAGACATTACTATGCCTGGAATGAATGGACTCAGTCTTATTGAGAAGGCAAAAGAATACCAGCACGGGTTCAAAAGCCTTATTATTACCTGTCATGAAGAATTTAGTTATGCAAAAAAGGCTGTGGATCTGGGGGTTTGCGGCTATTTGGTAAAATATACACTGGAGGAGTCAGCTCTGTTAAATGCATTGCTTGTTATTATAGACGACATGAAGGAAGAACTGGAAAAAAACAGACATTTTGCTAAAATCCAAATGGAGATAGAAAAATCAAAGGTTCCTCTGGTAGAGAAAAGTCTGAATGACCTTTTACAAGGAAAAAGCGTAAGCGGTTTGGCATATGAGAGAGTATCGGAATGTTTTTACACGGCAGGAAAACAGACAAGGACAGTATTTATTTTCCTTCGTGACTGGGAGGTGGAAAAGCAGTCTCTGCCAATACCAGAAAAGCAAATCATGCTATATGCGGTTCAGAACATTACGGCAGAGCTTCTGGAACCCTATCCGGTTTCCTTTCCTTATTGTTGTCAATATGATAATCTGGCTGCCTTTCTTTACGGTCCGATGGATGAAAAACAGATTTACGATGTATTTGAAAATATTGCAGAGCAGGTTTATAAATTCCTTCATATAGAACTGACTGTGGTCATAGGCAGTTTTTATGCAAGCCCAGAAAGTTTTGCAGATTCTTTGGAGTGGGCCAGAAGATGCCGTTTCCGTCATTTCTATCCGGAGCAGTCTATGGTTGTATTTGGTGTGGAAGAATTGGAGAAAGTGGATAACAAGACGCCTAAGCCTTTTTCAATTATGGAAATTCTGCGCAGAGACGGAGAAAGAGAACTTCAGGAAGAGCTGGATCGTATTTTCCAGGCATTTTGTCAACGAAGGTCTGGAGTGGCAGTTGTAAAATCCTTCTATTCAGAATTTCTCCGGAGTTTGGAAAATGTTCTTTATCAGAAAGGGATTACAACAGCCTGGGAGATTCGCGAGGCTGAAAGCTGGAGCGGATACTATAAGCTGGCGAAGGAAGCAGCTGCATGGTATTTTAAACAAATTAAGAAAGGCGAGAAGAATACCAGAGATGAGATAGGCAGGGTTATGGACTATATAGAGCAGAATCTTTCAGAAAAAATAACTTGTGAGATGATGGCTAAGATGGTGAATATGAATACTACTTATTTCAGTAAGCTGTTCAAACGAGAGACTGATGAAAGTTTTTCAGAATATCTGACGCGTGTGAGGATTGAACGTGCGACGATATTGTTACAGCACAGTAATATGACTACTGAGGAAATCACTGAGAAAGTGGGACTTGCCAATATGCATTACTTTTATCGGATGTATAAAAAACATACAGGAAAATCACCGGGAGCGGTGCGCAATCGTCGGTGATTGGGAGAAATAGATATGGGATATGGTAAAGCAGTTCTCTTTGAGTGTGGGGAAGAACAGGAAGATATGCTGGTTGGAGAAATATTGGCGTGATAAAATGAATAACAGAGAAATAATTATGAGTTGAATGTGAGAAATGAATCCTGTATAATAAGAGACAAGAGGACCGTGCCTGGAGAGCGACGCTTAGAAAGCGAGGTCCAAAAATGGAAGAAGCGATGAAAATGATGAGTACCATTGAAGACATCTACAATCTGCCGGAGGATGTGAGGGCAGAACTGATTGACGGCGAGATTTATATGATGGGCAGCCCGAATCGGAGACATCAGAGAGCGGTAGCCGGAGTATTTCATGCAGTTTATGATCATATTAAAAAATATGGTGGTCCCTGTGAGGTAAATGTGGCACCATTCGCGGTATTTTTATTCAATGATGATTATACATATGTGGAGCCGGATATTACGGTTGTCTGTGATCCGGACAAGCTGGATGATAAGGGCTGCCATGGAGCGCCGGACTGGATCATCGAGGTTATATCCCCGTCGTCGAGGAGCCGGGACTGTCTGCTGAAATTGCGAAAGTATGAGCAGGCTGGCGTGAGGGAATACTGGGTGATTGATCCGGAACGGGAAGTAGTAACTGTATACCACTTTGAAACGGAAGAAGTGGAATGCTATGGATTTGCTGATCAGGTTCCCTCCCTAGTATGTGACGGACTTATAGTGGATTTTTCAGAAATAGAAATAAAGTAATGAAGCACTCCGGTTGGGACAATCCAAACCGGGGTGTTTTAAATTTGAATAAAATCAAGCATCAAGCACCGGCGATTCAACAGGCAGAAGAACGTTTGGCAACTCGTCTATTACAGGTCAGGCTTTAGCGGATGACGAAACAGGGCTTTATGGACAGTCGCCGTTATATATTTTTGGCATGTTTTGTGAGGAGTATAATTCATAGAGAGTATAATAAATAGCGGGAGCGACAGCCAGTTGAAGTTACTGACTTTCAGCCCCGCTCTTTTTTAAAAACTTAGTTAAAATACTAAAACATATTAAAAAAGTAAAATTGATGAGCACCTAATCTAATGATATACTGAAAAAACTATAAGTGAAAAGGAAGGTATATATGAAAATTACATTTGAAGAAAACGAATTTTGGTGGGGAGGCATTGTGCATAAAGGGGTAGAAATGCCAATTGGAACAGATCAGCAAACCATCATTGATTTTGGAGATGACAATACACCAAATCAGACAACGAATCTGTTATTATCCAGCAAAGGCAGGTATTTATATAGTTCTGAACCCTATACAGCAGAATTTAAAAGAGGAGTCATTGAGATAGATAAGGAGATCGTATATAGAGATGGTTATAAGAATTTGCGCGGTGCATACTTAGCAGCCATGCAAGAATATTTTCCATTTGAAAATCGTCTGCCTGATGAGAATTTTTTTACTATGCCCCAATACAATACCTGGATTGAGCTTATGTATGAGCAGACTCAGAAGGATATATTAAACTATGCAAGACAAATTATTGAACATGGTTTTCCAGCAGGTATTCTGATGATTGATGAAGGTTGGGCAGAGGACTACGGAAGATATGATTTCCGGGCAGGTGCGTTCACTGATGCCAAAAACATGGTAAATGAACTAAAACAGATGGGCTTCAAGGTAATGCTCTGGATGACACCTTATATCTCTCCGGATTCCGCCACGTTTCGAGAAATTGAACCTTTAGGATATCTAATTAAGGATAACAATGGAGATACGGCTGTGAGAAGATGGTGGAATGGTTACAGTGCCATCCTGGATTTAACAAATCCTGACGCTTGTGAATGGTTTTATCATAAACTGACTGGCAACATGGAGACCTATGGAATCGATGGATTTAAGTTCGATGGCGGTGATCCCAATATGTATCGGGATAATGATAATATTTTTGAACCAATGTCCAGGTGGAATCAGGTGAAAAGATATGGTGCATTTGGTATGCGTTTCCAGTTTAATGAATTTCGTGCCGGCTGGGGACTTGCTGGTAAGCCTTTGGTCATGCGGTTAGCGGACAAAAATCATAGCTGGAATTTAAATGGATTAAATATGCTGTTACCCAATTCATTAATTCAGGGACTGGCCGGATATGCCTATCATTGCCCTGATATGATTGGTGGTGGAGAGTATCAAAACTTTAAAGAAAATAGTAATAAACTGGATAAAGAACTGATAATCAGATATGCACAGGCAGCGTCTCTATGTCCAATGATGCAGTTTTCAGTGGCACCCTGGAGGATCTTAAATAAAGAGCAGCTGGATATTGTTCGGAATGCAGCAGAATTGCATATGCAAATGGGACATTACATTTTGAATTGTGCAAAAGAAACGGCAAAATCAGGAGAGCCGATTATGCGTACTATGGAGTATATGTATCCAAATGAAGGCTGCGAAAAGTTAAATGACCAGTTCATGTTAGGTGATAGAATATTGGTTGCTCCTGTTTGTGAGAAAGGAGCATCAAGAAGGCAGGTCTATTTGCCAAAGGGAAAATGGAAATTAGAAAATGAAAAAGTCTATGATGGAGGCAGAAATGTAGAAGTTGAATGCCCCATTGAAAAATTAATATGGTTTGAACGGGAGGAGGGATAAAGTTGAGAACAAGTAATTCCGGAATAACGCTGAATTATCAAACCTATCCTCTGGTAGTTGGAAATTCGGATAAATATACGTTCAGCAATTGGGAAACATGTGGCAGTACTGTTGTGCTGGAGGCGGATATTAAGGATAAAAGCTATACGTCAAAGGATATCATCTGGGAAGTCCAGGACAACTCTGTTGCTGAAGTGGACGCAGGATTGGTTCGTGCCAGAACTACGGGATTTACAAAAGTCAGGGCATTTCTTCCATCAGGAGAAGAGGCTTATTGTCATATAGTAGTTATAGATAACATTACACGAAGCACAACTTTGTGGATTGAACTCAATACTCAGCAGTTAATACTGAAAAAAGGTGGAGATGCTGATATTATTGCATTTCTTTATCCAGAGGACGTGCTGAAAAATGGTGCAATGAATCGAAATGTTATGTTTGAGAGCAAGAATAAAGCTGTTGCTGTTGTGGATGAAAGAGGGCATATTACTGCTGTATCAGAGGGAATTACTGAAATCAAAGTAATCTCTGAAGATATAGGGCGTTGGACCTCATGTGAAGTACAGGTGATTTCTGCTTCGGGAACAGATGCAGGGGCAATAACAGCGATATTTATGGACAGGGTCTGTAATGAAAATGAGAGTTTGGAGGGAGATGCAATCAATGAACTGGCAGTTGGAACCTGTGCTCAGATGAAAGTGATAGCAGAAGGAAAAGTGGGTGCTATTTCATGGAAATCTTCCAATCCATATATAGCTTCTGTAGATACTCAGGGGAAAGTGACTGCTTATTCCATAGGAGAGGTGGAGATATATGCAACTGCTGTCTGCGGAGGCAAAAGAAATGCTTTGTTATTATCAGTAAAATCTCCTGATCAGGAAGCAGAGAACATATTTTTAAACAAGTCAGAGATATTTATAGCTGTTGGAGAACAGAAGAGTATCTATGGGCTGGCATCCCCGGCAATCTGTAGTCTGCCGCATTTTCAGTGGGAAATATCTGATCATAATATTGCTGAAATTATAGAAGTGAGAGAAAATGACTTTGGTGCAGAAGAGGTAACGATTAGAGGGTGCAAAGAGGGAAGTACATTTATCAAAGCATCCTATAGAGGAAAAACAGATGTTTGTACAATACACATAAGTAATCAAAAAAATCTCGGCGAATTATACGTTGAAGAAGAAAAGAAGCTGCAGATAGATCAGGTTTATCAGCTGGACCTAAAGTATGAAAAGGGGACATTTCAAGATGAACTATTCTGGCTAAGCGGAAACCGGGAATGTGTGACAGTGAACCAGGAAGGGATTGTAAAGGCATATGCCCCTGGCATTGTTAAGATTTTTTGTGTCTCAGGAGATAGTCTGACTGATAAACAGAGATATCAGTTATGGGAGATGAGACAGGTACGCAAGTTGGAAGAGGACCATTATTGGATAGAAAAACTACATAAAATTCTGGACAATGCAGTCTATACTGAATCAATAATAGAAATAGAAGAAGAGACAAAAGGACAGAGATGTCTGAGAAACCTGCATGTTGTGGATGAGAGCATCACTTCTGATAGCGTTATGCTGCTTTGGAACAGAGTGGCTTTATCGGAAATCAGTGATTTTTCACATTACCTTGTAACATGGCAGAAACAGGAGGAAGAAGGAGAGATACAAACCAGTAATAGAATTAAAACCAGGAAATTAGGATATACGGCAGAAGGGCTTAAGCCGGATACCGATTATGTATTTCATGTGGAAGCTTTGGAGGCAGATGAAACTGTGCTTCATAGTCAGACAGTTTATGCCAGAACAGATAAATGTATGGAAGTAATCGATGTTACCAAGGAACCATATTGCGCAGTTGGTAATGGCAGGGTAATAGATACGTTTACGATTCAAAAAGCAATCGATGACTGTCCTGTTAATGGAACTGTGCTGCTGCCGGCAGGGAATATATTTTACAGCGGGGCATTGTATTTGAAGAGCAATATGACTTTCCAGGTGGAAGGTATATTAATCGGAAGTACAGATCCTAAAGACTATCCCCCTATTGTTACCAGATGGGAAGGCTGGAGGAAGCTTTCGCAGCCCGCAGCCCGCTGGGCGAATTCTACAGATACCATACCGGATAATCATATGCCTCATGCAAGCCTTATTAATGCAGGTGTTTATGATGAAGGGGAAATAGGGAAAAATGGTCCATATAATGTGGAAAACATTATAATCAAAGGCAATGGAATGATAAACGGAAATGGATTTAAACTAGGTTATAATGAAGGTCCAAATCCTTATGACATAGACGGAGGACATCCAGTTCCATGGACTACTAAACTGGACCCCAATGTTCGTGGCCGTGCAATTACAATACATAATGGCAGGAATGTGTATATCAAGGATGTAACTGTCTGCTATAGTCCATCCTGGACAATTCATACAATTTACTGCAGCCATGTAACATTTGACCATATTACGGTTATTTCTAAAGGAACAGGAAAAACAGGTGCAAGTGATGATATATGTATTCTCAACGGTGATGGAATTGATCCCGATTCAAGTATCAATATCAATGTTTTTGACAGCTTCTTTCTAACAGGAGATGATGCTGTTGCAATTAAATCAGGGCGTGACAGAGAAGGAAACGAGCTGAATAAACCGTCGGCATATATTCGGGTAACGGATTGTGCCAGTATTGGTTCCAAAGGAGGCTTTTGTATAGGAAGTGAACAGTCAGGCGGTGCTCATGATATCTTATGGCAAAACCTGTTAGTAAAGGAGGTTGTTTTGTTTGGGTTGTGGATAAAAGCAAGCCCTTCCAGAGGAGGGCTCATACAGGATATTTATTGGAAGGACTGTATCTTAGATGGAACCCAGGGCGGGATTTTTTTAGAGGATAGATATCGTGGAGCTGGAATTAATCTGGCTATGGTACTACCGGAAATATGCCATAATACATTTGAAAACATCCACTCTAAAAAACACAGATGTTTTGGCATTAAAATAGCTGGGTTAGAAAATTGTTATATTCATGATATATTATTTAAAGACAATTATTTTGAAGAAATTATGGGCAGCAAGGAAGAAGCGTTTGAGATAATTTGTGGTCAAAATATCGTACTACAAAATTCCCATATCCCAGAGGGATATGACTGGAGCATTGATGAAGTTTCTACAATTTTAATAAATGATAATTAAAAAATAGTTTTTATAAGGCCGTAATACTAGACAATAGTTTTACGGTCTTTATGTATTTAACAGTATAAAAGTGCACAAAAACCCATTGGATAAACTGACATTTTACACAAAAATGAAGTGATATTTCTTAAAAACAAAACAATATTTAATTTTTAAAATTGATAAATTGAAAAAGTGAGGATAGAATTAGGGCAACGAATCACAAAGCATTAAGAAATTTGAGAAAAAATGGGAGGTTCTAAAATTGAAAAATAAAGAAAAGAGAGCACCGGCAGAAATAAAACCATTAAGAAGTATCAGGCAGGAAATTAAAAACAATCTATTTTTTTACTTACTGCCGCTTCCGGGAATAATCTTTTTGATTCTATTTAATTATGCTCCAATGGCGGGATTGTATATTGTTTTTGAAAAGTATACATATCAAGGTGGATTGTTTGGAAGTGAATTTGTAGGATTAAAGAATTTTGAGTTTTTCTTTAAGAGTATAGATAGTGCTTTGAGGGCTACAAGAAATACGATTATTATTAATGGGTTCAGCATTCTTTTAGGGACAGCGGCAAATGTGGCTATTGCAATTGCTATTAATGAAATAAGAAATAAATGGTTTCGTAAAGTTACGCAGTCGGTTATGCTTTTTCCCCATTTCATATCGTGGATTGTTGTTGGTATGATTTCTCTTACCTTGTTTGATGAGAAGAAAGGGCTGTTTAATCAGTTTATTCAGATGCTTGGAGGAGAAGCTGTTAACTGGTATTCTAATCCTTCACTTTGGTGGCCGATTTTGATTCTGACAAGTGTGTGGAAAGGAGTAGGATACGGTTCTCTTATTTATTTCGGTGCATTAACAGGATTTGATCAAAGCCTTTACGAAGCAGCAGAAATAGATGGAGCAAACAGATGGCAGAGAATCAGAAGGATTACGATACCATTGTTGAAGCCTACAATCATACTTATGTTCCTTCTTAATATTGGAGGAATCTTATTTGGCAGTGTAGATCAGATTATGGGTATGACCAATTTGAATCCGTTACTGTTTGAAACTACTGATACAATCGCTACTTTTGTATATCGTTCAGCAATACTGAATGGTCAGTTTGAATCTGCATCTGCAATTACTTTATACCAATCCATTTTTGGATTTATTCTGGTAATGACGGTAAATAAGCTGGTTAAAAAGTTTGATCCGGATTATGCATTATTTTAGGGAGGAGACAGCATGAAAAAAGGACATAAAAAGAAGGAAAGTTTGGTTTGTATTTTAATTGTTGGAATCATGGCATTTCTTTGTTTTATACCATTGTGGATTACCTTTGCAGCATCGATTTCCAATGAAACTGCAATTGTAAAGGAAGGTTTTTCTTTACTGCCCAGAGATCCTACCTTAGAAACATATCGATACATCCTTGCGGATAAAGGGAAGATGATTATCAGAGCTTTTGGTGTTTCATTTGCAGTGATTTTTGCTGGAACTGTGTATTCGCTATTTATCATGACTACATTTGCATATACAATAGCACAGAAAAAAAGTGTGTTTCGTTTTTCTGGAGTTCTTTCATTTTTTGCATGGTTTACAACTGTATTCAGTGGAGGTATTTTGCCTTGGTATATCCTGATGACAAGATATTATGGGTTGCAGAATAACCTTTTTGCACTATTTGTTCCATATGGTATGAATGTATTTTACATGTTTGTGTTAAAAAACAGCTTTAAGGCAATACCGGAAGAATTGATTGAAGCAGCCAAAATTGATGGCGCTTCTAACATGAAGATATTTGTAAGTATTGCGCTGCCACTTGCGAAAGTTGGGCTGGTTACAGTTACTCTGTTTATGTCACTGCAGTATTGGAACGACTTTCATTTGAGCTTATATCTGATTACAAAGACGGATTTGTATACGGTTCAAAAACTTCTATATAACATGATGGCGAATATATCGGCTTTACTTAGTGGTACAAAATCAATTGTGGCTGCATCAAGTATTACAATCCCTTCCAATACAGCCAGGATGGTAATGACGATGCTGACTGTATTGCCTGTAGTAACGTTATTCCCATTTGCTCAGAAGTATTTTGTTAAGGGTATAACCGTTGGAGCAATTAAGGGGTGAAGGTTCAAGAATGGTATCTCACTGGCAAATAAGCAGCCGGTATGATATAGTAAAATTAATTTTCCAAGGAGGAGAAGGAATGAGGAAGAGAGTAATTGCGCTAGCTTTAAGTGTAGTAATGACCCTGGGAACAATATTGACAGGCTGTGGAAATGGAGTGAAACAGACAGAAAGTGTCAGTGCAGAAGGTAGCAGTGCGGAAAATGTTACTGAAAGCAGCGGAACGGAGAAGGAAGTAGTAAGTCTTCGAATGATTATGTATGGAGACATGACCAGCAGGAGAGAAGAGTATTTTAAGAAAGATTTTCATGATAAGGTACTGGAAGAACTGAAGATTGACCTTACTGTTGAATTTATGCCATGGGGAACAGACACTACGGTAGCAACAATGTTAGCAAGCGGAGAGTCATTTGCAGTATGGAATATTGTATCTGCATTTGACTGGGCAGCGAAGGGGTATCTGGCAGAAATAGATGAAGAATTGATTCAGGAAAAATTACCTAATCTGATTCGCGTAAGAACAGAAAATAATGGTTTTGAGTGTGTAAAGCATAATAATAAAATCTATGCAATACCATTTGGCAGTAAACCATATGCAGGCAGAATGCAGAACATAACCGTTAGAAATGATATCCTAAAGAAGGTAGGTTATGAGGCTTCCGAAATCACTACTTATGATCAGCTGATAGAGGCTTTTGAAGCAGTAAAACAAGCTTATCCTGATATGCGTATAAGCAGAAGTTCCAGCTATTTATGGAACGCTTTAAATAGCGAAACTACAGATCAATTGCTCAGCATTATGAGTGGTACATCATTTACATATGTGGATGAAAATGAAGATAATGATAAAGTTTACAGCATGTACGAGTCAGAAGCATATAAAAATTTTTGTAAACTAACCAGACAGTGGGTCGAGAACGGTTATATCCAGCAGGAGGAAATCAGTAATCCAACTCAGGGAGCAGCTGATTGGGAAGCAGGTAATTGTCTGTCTATGTATGGAACTCCGGGTGCATGGATTGAGAGATCACTGCATGGTTCTGTACCGGAAGCTGAGCTGGCATTAATTCAAATTGGAAACAATCCTAAGATTAAAAATCTTGATTATGACTGGGGATTCAGTATTTCTGCAAATGACCAGGATCATGTTGACAGATGGCTGGAACTGTTTGACTGGATGCATAGGGATCAGGATATTTAAAACCTTTGTGTATATGGTGTCGAAGGAAAAGATTGGGAATTTAATGAAGACGGATCAATTCAGAAATTGGTGACTGACAGCTTTTTCGATGAGTGGTTTATGCAGGCAATGGAGTATAGTATCTATGATAAAGCAATTTCAGAAGAAGCCATAAAGGCATACGAAACAAATGATAATGGTTCTCTGCTATCAAAAACAGCAGGCTTTAGCTTTGATAGTGCACCTGTGGCAGCAGAACTGGCAATGATGACAGCTGTATGGACCGAGTTAATCGAACCAATGACATTAGGTTTACTTGATTATGATGAGAATTATGATAAAATGATGCAGCAGCTTAAAAAAGCAGGTCTTGACAAATACATGGAAGAATACCAGAAACAGTATTCTGAATGGTATGCACAAAATAAAAAATAGTATTTAAAAGTACAGAGCAACTCACGGTAACCGTGAGTTCTTCTGTATCTTCAAATTTAAATTTGGGTTTATTTTTAAGTAAATGGGGGAGCGGAGAATGAAAAGAAAAATGAAGTCATTAAAAGGCAGTGTGAATTCATTAGTTGGAAAGACGCTGTTTTGTACGATATCGATTACATTGGCGGTATTGATGGCTACGTCGGTCATTCTCTTCTTTTGGTTTCGTAATCAGATGACGAAAGAGTATCAAAGATTGACCAATGCCACAATCGCTAATGTTGATGTGGTTTTCGATTATTATATGGATAATACACGTAATATGCTGATCCAATGGTTCAATTCATCAGATGGAACTGTCTGTCGTTTAAGTACTGAAAATAACATCAGTGCAGATATGCCTTTATTGCTGAACATACAGAATGTAATTGGCAATATACCGTTTATACACTCTTTATATTTTCTAGGGGGCAACAGGGAGGTAGTATTTGAGACAGGAACAGGTATTTCTTATATTGAAAATATGAATCATATACTTCCTGAGAAGCTTGCGCAGCAAAAAGGTATTGTTAAGCCGTTTATATGGCAGGTGGGAAATAGATTTCCAGATCAAGAGAAGGTAACATTACTTACCATGTATTGCTGGGAGACACCAATGGACAGCACAAGATTCACTGGAGCTGCCGTCGTTCATATTGATTCGAAACAGCTTAGTAAAAGTCTCTTTTCAGAGAATGTTCAGGATGATTTAGAGATATTTGTTATGGATGAATATGGTAATATTGTCAGCCATAGCGATATGGAACATTATGGACAGAACTGGTCTGACAGAGAAGAAATACAAAAGATATTTGCTGGCGAAGAAAATCATTTTAAGACCCATCGAGGCAGTCGCTTAATAGAAACAAGTTGGATAAAATCTATGCAAAATGGATTTTATATTGTAGCGCAGGCAGAATATGTAAATGGTATCCATCAATTTAACAGAGTGGCAAATGTGGTGTTTTTTGTTATGCTTGCTGCGGCAGTAATCATCATCGCATTTACATGGCCATTGAGTCAGCGCATATATAAGCCGCTAAAAAGTATGGTGTCTGATATCAGAAAGAAAACCTCTATGGAAGACCATGGATACAATGAAATTCAAGTGCTCAATCAGTATTACCAGCAATTGGCAGAAAATATTCAGCAACTGAATATTAACGAAGAGAAGAATTTTATAGTAAAGAATCTTTTGTTGGATAATCAAAGTGACACTGTGCAGAAACTGCTTTTGAAAAACAATATGATATCAAAAAATAGTGGATATTACATAGTTCTTGCTTATCTGGCTGCTGATTCTGATACGGTTTTGAATATGCAGGAGTACGATATGATGAGAAAAATAGTCAGCGGTATTTTTTCATCTACGTTTGAAACTATTGGACTTTGTACTTATTTTGAAATCAGCTTGAAAAAAATGCTATTCTTAATCTCTGAGAATGGAGAACAGGAGATTAACAGTCAGGAACTTTTATTAACTGTGGAGCAAATCAGGAAATCAGCGGAAGAATTGATCGATAGTAAAGTAATTACGTTCTTATCTGATCGAAATTCCGGTGAAGAGAATTATTGTGTTCCTGTCATTAAAGAAGCAGAGGAAAGATTAAAAACAAGAAGCATGTTGGAAGAGCGGGCAGATATTGAAGTTGGATACTCTAATCCTGTGAAAGAAGCAGAGGATATAAAGTCAGCAGAAAAAATAGTAAAAGAGTTTTTGGCTCTGGTTAAGAAAAGGGATAAGGAAAAATATACAAAAGCATTGGATTTGCTGTTGAATACCTATAAAGATGCTCCTTATAGAGAGTTTATTAACTCCATGCTGAAGCTTACACTGGATGTGATTCAAATTAAAAAAACGAAATCAGATATTTCTATAGATCAGGAAAAGAAATTGCAGCAACAGTTGGAAAATATGTCTGCACGGAAAGAATTCATAGAGTGGTTTCATGCGCTTTATCAGGAGGCGGATGTTCATATTGAGTCCATCAATAACTACTCTACAGCAAATCAGATGTCAGATGCGGTAGACTACATTAGAAATAATTATGACGATAGTATGTTAAATGTAAATATGCTGGCTGATAAAATGAACATCAGTGCTCCGTATTTTGGAAAATTGTTCAGGGAATTTACCGGCTGTACAGCACTGGAATATATTACAAAAACCCGTATGGAGAAAGCACATGACCTTTTGCTGACCGAACCGAATAAAGACATCAGTAAAATTGCATCGCTGGTAGGCTATAGCAATAATGCTTATTTTGCCACTGCATTTAAAAAATATTTTGGAGTTTCACCATCTAAACTAAGAGATTATCATGCAGTTACAGGTATAAAAACAGATACTATTTAATTAAAAGATGAGGTGTTATGATGAGTTATACAAGCATTCGTCCAGGTCAGTTATGGCTGGATACGGAAGGGAAAAGAATACAGGCACACGGCGGTTCTTTGTTTTATGAAAACAGCACCTATTACTGGTATGGTGAAAACAAAGAGAAAACTACAGGAGAGAACAACATTCTACATTGGGGGATAAAATGTTATGCTTCACAGGATTTGTATAACTGGGAGGATATAGGACTGATCATACCGCCTGATACGGAGAATGAGAAGTCATCGCTTCATCCATCTTCTAAGATGGAGCGTCCGCATATTATTTACAATAAGGATACAAAAAAGTATGTCTGCTGGATAAAAGTCATGAATAAAGACGGTTCACAGACAGAAACAGTATTAACAGCGGACAGTTTATTGGGACCATATACGAAACTGAAAGAAGGAATAAAACCATTGGGCATGAATGCGGGTGACTTTGATCTGGCTGTAGCTGATGATGGAAAAGCCTATTATTATTTTGAGAGAGTACATAGTGAAACAATCTGTGCTGATCTTACAGTTGACTATACAGATGTAACTGGTTACTACAGCACTCATTTTCCGAAGTCAGGGCCTCCTTATGTGCGAGAAGCCACAGCTCACTTTATTAGGAATAGTAAACATTATCTATTGACTTCCGGTACCACAGGATATTTGCCGAACCCATCAGAGACTGCCATTGCTGACACATGGCACGGACCCTTTCATGTGCTGGGAAATCCTCACAGGGGAGATGAAAGTCAGACTTCTTATCATTCACAAATATCCTCTGTATTTAAGGTTCCGGGCAAAAAAGATCTTTATATTGCATGTGCTGACCGATGGATGCCTGAGTTGATGGATGTGAAGTATGAGGTTTATAGTGATTTGTTTTTTAAGATGTTTCGTGGTGTTGAAGTTGATTTTGACATCCTGACAAAAGATCAGGGAATAAATTTCAGTAAGGTGATCCGAAATACATCAATAGCTGATTATGTATGGCTGCCATTGCGTTTTGAAGAACCCAGCGAGAGCCATCCGTTGGGTATGGTGTATATTGATTGGTTAGATGAATGGCGCATAGAGGATTATGAATGAAGTTAAAAGATCAGCTGCATTGTAAAAGATTCATGACATTATAATTAGGAAAAGAGGGAAAGCGCCATATGGGAAATTGGATACAGCCTGAAAATCATTGGGGTGATATATGTCCCACATATCGAAAAAGATTTTCCGTAAGAAAGGAAGCGTTAAAAGAAGCTCATCTGGAAGTGACAGCTTTAGGGGTATATCAGATTCGATTGAATGGAAAAAGGATTACAGATATGGTTCTGATGCCTGGCTGGACAACATACCAGAAAAGACTGCAGGTTCAGACCTATGATATTACGGAGCAGTTAAGTGATGAGAACTGTCTGGAAATTACAGTTGGAAAAGGGTGGTATCGAAGTCCGGTGCCTGGCTGGCTTTCGGATGAGGACCGTGCCAGACGTGATGGGCTTCCGCCGGCTCTTTTCTGTACGATTTCATTAGAAGATAAAAGTCATCAGATGATAAAGCTTGAAGCTGATTCCACATGGGAAGTATTGAAAAGCCCCATTTTGTTCAGTGAAATTTATGATGGTGAAACCTATGATGCCAGATTAGAAGGCAGCAAAGAAACAGAGGCGGTAATCGCATATGAATATGAGGGTGGAGAATTAATTCCTCAGCAGGGGGAATGGATACGGGAGCAGGAGAGAATTCAGGCTGCAAGAGTATTTACAGATGCAAATGGTTTAAGGATTGTTGACTTTGGACAGGAGGTGACAGGATATGTGGAGTTTCAGGTTAATGCAAAAGACGGAGATATGGTTGAGATTTCACATGGAGAGATCCTTGATCGGGAAGGTAATTTCTACAATGAGAATTACAGGGCGGCGAAGTCAAAGATTACCTATATTTGTAAGGAAGGAAATCAGATATGGCATCCGCAAATGACCTTTTTTGGATTTAGGTATCTGCGTTTGGATCATTTCCCAGGAGAAGCAAGACCGGAGCAATTTATAGCAATTGCTGTGTATTCAGATATGAAGAGAACAGGTTTTATTGAGTCTGGCCATTCGCTGCTGAATCAACTCGTATCAAATGTATTTTGGGGACAGAGAGGTAATTTCCTGGATGTTCCCACGGATTGTCCTCAGCGTGATGAGCGTCTGGGGTGGACTGGAGATGCACAGGCATTTATTAAGACCGCTGCCTATAATTATGATGTGCAGCGTTTCTTTACAAAGTGGCTGGCGGATTTATCTTTGGAACAGAAGGAGGATGGCTCCATTCCTTATGTAATCCCTGCCAATGCAATTAACAGTGGCTCAGCTGCGTGGGACGATGCTGTAACTATATGCCCATGGCAGCTATACATGACATATGGAGATGTGGATATTCTCAGAAATCAGTTTCAGGCAATGATAAAATACATTGAGTATATAACTAACTCAACCACAACGAAGTATCTTTGGACTGGTGGAACACATTTTGGCGACTGGCTGGGACTGGATGCCAAGGAAGGAAGCTATGAGGGTTCCAGCAGAAAGGATCTCATTGCATCAGCTTTTTATGCCCATTCCACAGAGCTGGTGATAAAAACAGGAGAGGTATTAGGAGAGGAGGTTTCCCGATATAAGAATTTGTTGGAGAATATCAGAAAAACATTTCAGAAAACTTATCCAACATATAATACCCAGACTGAATATGTATTGGCGATTCATTTCGGACTTGCCAATAATCCTGCACAGTCGGCAAAGGAATTAGTATCAATAATTCATAAGGCGGGAGATAAGCTGCAGACTGGCTTTGTAGGGACACCCTATCTTCTGCATGTATTGAGCCGTTTTGGAGAAAGCCGTCTGGCTTATAAACTGCTTCTTAGAACCAAGTATCCTTCATGGCTGTACCCTGTGACCAAGGGCGCAACTACCATATGGGAGCATTGGGATGGAATTAAGGAGGATGGCAGTTTATGGAGTGCTGACATGAATTCTTTTAACCATTATGCATATGGTACTGTTCTGGACTGGATTTATGAGGTTGCGGCAGGAATTCAGCCATTAGAAGAGGAACCAGGATTCCAAAAACTTCGCCTGGAGCCCCATCCTTCTAAGGAGCTTGGCTGGCTGCAGGTAAGGTTTGAATCAAGATGTGGTACTATATATTCTTCATGGAAATATGTGGGGGATCAGGTGCGGTATGAGATTGCGACACCTTGTGAAACAGTGCTTGTTATCGATGGGGTGGAAAAGTTGATTGAGGCGGGGAGGTATGTGTTTTTTGGAGGTTAAAAGTGATACTCTTGATCAGATATTGTAAAATGAAGGCGCTCAAAAAATGGGCGCCTTCATTTATTGCAAATATTTATTTCCATTCAACTACATATCCAACCTATCTCTGAACATAAACCAGGGGATTTTTTATGATTGTTAAAAATGATCCGAACTGATATGCTTAAAGGAAGTATTGGATAATTATTCCAATAAGAGAAGCCAATATTAGCCTTTATATCCCTGGGGAGGAAGTATGAATACATTTACTCATAAGTTAAATATCAGTCTTTTCAAAAATAAAGTCCCGGTTGTATCTGTGGCTGTAAGTGAAACTCCTGCCGGAAAATACAGTTTTTATGGCTATGTTCATGATATAAACGGAATGCGGCTGGGGGAGAGAGCGGATGACCAGCCGCAATTTGACCCGGCAGTTATAGCGGAGGGAGATAAAGTTTATTTGTATTCGGGGTTTTGCGGGCCTGGCGACAAGTCGAGAAAAGGCGCCATGGTGACACTATCTACTTGCTCCGGATATGTTGACAATCATTGAGGAACCAGTCATAATAGTTCCAGGTAATTGTTATGGAGGCGGGACCGGATTTGAAGGACATGAATTCTTTGAAGCTCCTTCAATCAGAAAGCATGATGATACATACTACTTTGTGTATTCATCCATACAGATGCATGAATTGTGCTATGCAACAAGCGTGAATCCCACAAAGGACTTTACTTACAGAGGGGTAATCGTAAGCAATTGTGATGAGAATATCACATCTCATAAGCCCGCCAGGATGCACACGTATGTTCCTGGAAATAATCATGGAGGTATGGCAGAAGTTCTTGGACAGTGGTACATTTTTTATCACAGACATACAAATGGCACCAATTTTAGCAGACAGGGCTGTGCTGAACCAATAGAGATTGGGGAGGACGGTTCAATTAAACAGGTAGAAATGACCTCGTGCGGTTTAAATGGCGCTCCTCTTGTTGGAAAAGGGGAGTACTTTGCGTATATTGCCTGTAATCTGTTTTCTAAAACCTTGAAAAACGACCATCTGCTTCATCATGCCGGCTGGATTGATGGGAAATACGCCAGAATCACCCAGGATGGCAGGGATGGAGATGAAGAGACAGGGTATATCGCAAATATGCAGGATTCCACAATAGCTGGATTTAAGTATTTTGAATGTAAGGGAGTCAAAAGGATTTCTCTGAAAACCAGAGGATATGGTAATGGGTAGTTGGTGACACATATTATATGACAAGCACAACCATGCACTATACACCTGGCTGTCCAATTATGAGGTCAAAGGATTTAATTCAATGGGAGATTGTAAGCTATGTCTATGATATTCTGGAAACCATTGATGAGATGACTTTAAATAATGGAAAGCATGATTATGGCAGAGGGTCATGGGCAAGCTGTTTGAGATATACCAACAATACTTTTTATGTTATAATGACCGCATACAATGCTAATAAAACATATATCTATCAAACAAAAGATATAGAAGGCAATCAATGGGAAAGATACATGCTGGAGGGGATTTACCATGATATGTCTCTGCTTTTTGATGATGATGGTAAAGTTTACATGTTGTACGGCGGCGGAGCAATCCGGGTCATTGAAATGAACTCTGCTGTAACTGCTATTAAATCCAACGGCATGGATAAGGTGATTATTCCTAAAACTGATGTGGGAGGAGAAGGCGGCCTGTGATGAGCCACGATTGAAAAATGGTCTGAAAAATATATATGACAATATGTTGAGAGGAGATTACTATGGAAATCGCAAAAAACAAAGAGAAGGCAAGGGAATACAGGGAAAAGGCCAAAGCTCTTGTTTCTCAGATGACCCTTGAGGAGAAGGTATCTCAGACTCTTCATCAAGCCCCTGAAATCAAAAGACTGGGGATCAAGGCATACAACTGGTGGAATGAGGCACTTCATGGTGTGGCAAGAGCAGGTGTTGCCACAGTTTTTCCCCAGGCAATAGGACTTGCAGCTACCTTTGATGAAGATTTTATAGAAAAGATTGCAGATGCCATATCTACGGAAGGCCGTGGAAAATTTAATATGCAGCAACAATATGAGGATTATGATATTTACAAAGGACTGACTTTCTGGTCACCTAATGTAAATATTTTCAGAGATCCAAGATGGGGGCGCGGTCATGAGACATTTGGTGAAGATCCCTATCTTAGTTCCCGCCTGGGGGTTCGTTTTGTTGAAGGAATCCAGGGAAAGGATGAAAACTATTTAAAAGCAGCTGCCTGTGCTAAACATTTTGCAGTACATAGCGGACCGGAGGATATCAGACACAGCTTTAATGCGGAAGTTTCAAAACAGGATATGTATGAAACCTACCTGCCTGCGTTTCAGGCATGTGTGCAGACAGGACATGTGGAGGCGATTATGGGGGCCTATAATCGGACAAACGGAGAACCATGCTGCGGAAGCAAAACACTTCTGATTGATATTTTAAGAAAGGAGTGGGGGTTTGAAGGTCATGTTGTAAGCGATTGCTGGGCGATTAAAGATTTTCACGAAGGTCATCTTGTGACTGCCACACCTAAGGAATCTGTGGCAATGGCCATGAACAATGGTTGTGATTTAAACTGTGGAAACCTATTTTACTACCTTACAGATGCAGTGAAGGATGGTCTTGTTTCCGAGGAGAGGCTGGATGAGGCAGTGATTAATCTGTATACAACCAGAATGAAGCTTGGAGTTTTTAATCAAAAAGAGGATAATTCCTATGATCATATTCCATATACTGTGGTAGACAGTCCTGATATGCAGAAACTTAATAAAGAAGCTGCCGACAGAAGTTTAGTACTTCTAAAAAATGAAAACAACATGCTTCCGCTTTCCATAAAGGATTATAAAACCATAGGTGTGATCGGACCAAATGCCAATAACAGAAAGGCACTTGTGGGTAACTATGAAGGAACTGCTTCAAGATACTGGACGATTCTGGAAGGGATACAGGAGATTGCAGGAGATGATGTAAGGGTTATGACTTCTGAAGGATGTCACTTATGCCGGGAAAAGGTTGGCGGTTTGGGAATGAGAAATGACCGCATCTCGGAAGTGAAAGGTGTATGTGAAGCCAGTGATGTTATTATTGCCTGCATGGGGCTAGATTCCAGTCTGGAGGGAGAAGAGGGTGATCAGGGCAATGAGTTTGCCAGCGGCGATAAACCAAATTTAAACCTCCCCGGGCTTCAGCAGGAAGTGCTTGAAACCATTTATGCAAGTGGAAAGCCTGTGGTTCTGGTAATTCTTTCGGGAAGTGCTCTGGCAGTTAACTGGGCAGATGAGCATATACCGGCGATTATACAGGGGTGGTATCCGGGAACCCAGGGAGGACGTTCTATCGCTGATGCTATATTTGGATATATTAATCCTCAGGGAAAACTTCCAATAACATTCTATCGTTCAACAGAGGAGCTTCCAGAGTTTACCGATTACTCCATGAAGGGAAGGACATATCGGTATATGACACAGGAAGCATTATATCCCTTTGGATATGGTTTGTCTTATTCCAATTTTGATATAAAGGATGTGGAGTTTAACAGTACCGGCCTTGAGGAAGATGCTGTTAGAATTGCATTTAGTATAAAAAACACTGGTTCCATGAAGGGGGCAGAAACCGTTCAGGTCTATGTAAAAGTCAACGGAGAAAACACTCCCAATCCTCAGCTTAAAGGAATAAAGAAGGTGTTCCTTGAACCTGGAGAAGAAAAAAGAGAGGAAATAATTTTACCGAGGGAAGCATTTGGCTTATATGATGAAAATGGCAGACTGGTTATTGGTAACGGTAAGGCAGTAGTTTATGTGGGAACTCATGGGCCGGATTCAAGAAGTTTGAAGCTTACTGGGGTTCCTGTAATTGAGAAGGTTATTGATGTGGTGAAAGTTAAGTAGAAGAGTGGATGAAAATATAAACTCATGGAATTAACTATGGGGCAGCGTTTATACCGGAGATTGTGAAAAATAAAAAGAGCGGGAGCGACATCAGTGAAGTTACTGACTGTCAGCCCCGCTCTTTTTATTATGAAAAAACATCAAATAAGAAAGCGTGAGTGCCTTTCATTTATTATTGTACCCTGAGGATCGTGATGATATAATAATGTATCAAACTCATATACCAAACCCAAAGGAGATCCCTATGTCCTCAAAAGACGAATTATTCACCATTGAATCTATTATAAATGAATACGGCAGCTACATATACAACCTATCCTTAAAGCTATCAGCCGATCCACACAAAGCCGAGGATCTGGCTCAGGAAACCTTCATAAAAGCCTGGAAGAACATAAACCAGTTAAACAATCGTGAAAGCTTAAAAAGCTGGCTCCGCACAATCTGCGTCAATGAATTTCGCATGATGCTAAGGGCAGAAAAACGTGCAGCTATCACTTATGTAGAAAATATAGAAGAACTGGAACATGACAGCATATTACTTGTCTCCATACCACCTTCAGCCATAGATGAGATCGAGACAACAGAGGAGGTAGCAAAACTACGTGATGGCTGTTTTCTTGCAATGACACGAAAGCTGACACTTAATCAGAGAATAGCTTTTTCCCTCATTGATATGTTTGGATTATCCATCAATGAAACTGCTGGAATACTTAATCTGACTCCTAAGGCAACAAAAGGTTTGCTGTACAGGGCAAGAATGAACCTGGAATCAATTTTCGATGGACACTGCAGCTTTGTAGATATTAATAATCCCTGTAGTTGTACGGCTTGGATTGAATTTATGAAAGACAGAGATTCTTTTCAGAAGAAAATGCAGGAAAAGACGGAGTATCTGGATTATAAAATGAAAGGTTACATCTTCAATGCTGAAGTGAGTCAGAAGATACAGTATTACTATCATCATATGCCTGAGCAGAGACCTTCACAGAAGTGGTTTGATCAGGTGATTCTTCTAGTAAAGGAATTTTATAAATAAAATCACAATTACCCGGGACTTTGACTAAAGATAAGCATCTTATATTATGAGAGGCAATAAAAAAGCCTGAATATAAGGAGGTACCAAAGATGTATCAGTCAAGATGTGGTGTATGTTGTGATGAATGCACAAGAAAAGAAAGCGTTAATTGTAAAGGCTGTATCCATATGGATGCGCCCTTCTGGGGAGGAATCTGTGAAGTAAAAGCCTGCTGTGAAACGAAGAGTTTAAATCACTGCGGAGAATGCGATGCCTTCCCCTGCGAAACACTTTCCGCTATGGGAGTGGCAGAGGGCTTTGATCCAGCTCCTAAAATTGAACAGTGCAGGAAGTGGGCGAAAGAGTAATCAGAATGCTTAAAATTTATGGGGGCCGGATTGATTATACAGTGGATCTGTCTCACTAAAAAAATGCTGAGCAATCAAGCTCAACTCAGCCGGTGTCTCAGAGAATCCATTATATGGTTCCTTCTTCATCAACCGCAGCAATGCTTCTGTAATCATGCGGCGGGACTGCAAAGCCTGACTGTTTTTAGTTTTACGACACATGTTACAAAACCCCCTAATTTGTCTAACTTGTTAACGCATCATTGAGATTTGTTTGACTATTTATTATAATAAAGTCAAAGGAACGTGTCAAGTGAAATGTGAGATTACCTGGCGCCGTTATGTGAGATTATCTGGCGCCGTTATGTGAGATTATCTGGCGCCGTAAGGTGGAAAGGAAGGAAATTATGGGGATTTTAGAAGGAAGAGTAGCGATTGTAGTAGGAGCAAGCTCTGGAGTAGGACGTGGTTGTGCACTAAAGTTTGCGGAAGAAGGGGCGACTGTTCTGGCTGCAGCACGGAGACTGTCAAGGCTGGAAGAGCTTGCTGAAGAAGCAGAGAAGGCTGGTTTTCACGGAACCATCACACCCATAGAGTGTGATATTTTGGAAGAAGCGAATTTAGATAAGATTGTGAGCTTCTGTGCAGACAAATTCGGAAGGATTGATATATTGGCATGTATCGCCCAGGCAGGTCTTAATGATCAGCATTACACCATGGAAACAACCAAAGAAAATGCAATGGAATTTTTTCTGGGAGGTCCTGTTTATACCATGCAGTTGATCCAGAAATGTATGCCATATTTTGAAAAACAGCATTATGGACGGATCATTACCTGTGCTTCCGGTGCAGGAGTACATGCAACTCCAGGATTTACTGGCTATAGCATGGCAAAGGCAGCAGTGGTGGCTTTGACCCGCCTTTGTTCCAAAGAGTTTGCTAAATATGGCGTAGTCACCAACTGCTTTTTACCGGTTATTAAGGCAGATGGTTTTGATACCAGCGATCAGGGACGGGCGGCCATGGAGCAGCTGAAACAAGTGATTCCGGTAGGATATGTAGGCGATGCTTATGAAGATTGTGCACCTGTTTTGGCATTTTTAGCTTCTGAAGGAGCACATTATCTCAATGGTCAGGTTCTTAGTATCTGTGGAGGGTTGTTGAATCCGGTATAAGCAGGCACAATAATAAGGAAAAAAAGATCGATACTAAAACTATGTTCCTTCCATGTGTAATCTGTTATAATGATCCAATGGAGGATTACACATGGAGGGAAACATTTATTTAACAGATCTGGAAAAGACCGTAGTAAATAAAATTCACAGTCATATTCTGGAAGGCGAAAAAGTAAGCATAGATGTAATTGCCAAGGAAAGCTTTGTGTCAAAGGGCACCATAGTCAAGCTGGCTAAAAAGCTGGGATACAGCGGATATAGTGAGATGTACTATATTCTCATGGCATCCAATCGTAAGCAAAAAACAGTGGATTTTTCCTATATGAACCAACAGATGGAGAATGAAGCAACCAGAGCTAATATTGATCTTCTGGTGGAATTACTTCATGAATACCGGGGTGCCAAGATTCATTTTGATTCTATCGGTTTATGTGATGCTGCAAAGGATTATTATCTTCAGACATTATTGATGTTTGGCTTTGATGCAGTGAGCAGCTATCATTTTGCGGCTTTTCATAAGGATTCCCCGGGATTGTTCTGCTTTATGTCATTTTCAGGAAGCAGATTTGAGATTCTTGATAGGGTTCATGCAGCCAAAGATAATGGTTTTAAAGTGCTGGCTCTGACTGCAACCAAGGATTCCCCTCTTGGAGCCGCTGCTGATTATACCATTGAAGTTGCGGGAGAGCGGTCCAGAGATAAGATCTATAAGCCTAATTTCTTTACTGCCAACTTAATTGTTCTTTTGGAAATGGCGCTGAGTGAATATTCCAGAAAATATATGAATGAAGAGTCAGAATAAATAGAATAAATGGATTAATATAAAAACTGTGTATAGGGATAAAATTCCCAGATGCACAGTTTTTTATTGTAATAACACAAGGTTCAGTAAACTTATTCACTTTACCGCGATAAGTTCACTAGAGCTTCCAATCTATTGTAATAAATAAATTGTCAGATATAATTAAGCCAATATGAAATGTGGAGGATATTTACATGAAGAAGAAACTTATGGAAATGAGTCAGAACTTTTCAAGGGCAGCTATTCAGCCTGTTATGTTTCTGGCTATTATGGGGTTGGTGTTAGCTGTAGCAGTTGTAATGCAGTTGGATTTTATGCCGTCGATTGTAGTATTTTTGGGGACACTGTTAAAAACAATGATGGATACCATGCTTAATAATTTATCCATTGTATTCTGTGTTGGGTTGACCGCAGCATTTGCTAAGAAAAAGAAAGTAGATGCAGCTATTGTGGGTCTGGTTTCCTACTTGATTTTCCTGGCAGCCAATAATGCATGGCTTTCTTCTCAGGGATTGCTTGCAGAAGCCGGTCCTATGGGACTGTTTGGAACAGGACAAAATATGGTTTTAGGATTTCAGGTAATTGATATGAATGTTTTCCTGGGACTGATTTTAGGCTGTATTACAGGATATATTCACAATAAATTCTGTGATAAGAAATTTCCTGAGATGTTAAGCATCTATGGAGGTTCCAGACTCGTATTTTTAATCATGATTCCTGTAACTCTGGTGCTTGCCATTGTGCTTTCCTACATTTGGCCTGCAGTTAATAATGGAATTGCACTGCTTTCCCAGTTTATGAAAAATGCAGGATCAGGAGGAGTATTCCTCTACTCATTTGGAAACCGTTTCCTCATTCCAACAGGACTTCATCATCTATTGTGGATGCCATTCTGTTTTACAGGGCTGGGCGGAACACTGGATATGGGCGGAAGTGTAGTCCAGGGAGCAGCTAATATTTTCTATGCAGAAATGGGAAATGCAGCAACTCTTGCAGCTATTGATGATTCTATCCGTTTTGCAACCTTCGGATTTTCAAAAATATTCGGAAGTATCGGTATCGGAATGGCATTTATCCGCTGTGCAAAACCGAAACATAAAAAAGCGGTAAAGGGTATGATACTTCCTACTGTTTTTGTAGGAGCAATCGCAGGTATTACAGAACCACTTGACTTTTCCTTCCTGTTTATCTCACCGTTTTTATGGCTGGTTCATAGTTTGATTACTGCAGTGTCAGAAACACTTCTCTGGGTGTTTGGTTCTAGAACCTATGCCCTGTATGGACTGCTTGACACCATTGTATGTAATTCAGTTATCAGTCCGAAGCTTACAAAGATCTATATATTCTTTGTTGTAGGTGTTCTGATGGCAGCAGTTTGGTATCTTGTATTTACATTTATAATCAAGAAATTTGATATAAAAACACCTGGAAGAGATGATTCCTTTGGTGATGAGGTAAGTGATACAAAAGCAGTAAATTCAGGTGGAACCCATGGATATAGTCTGGAAGATGCTAAGCTGATTATTGACGGTCTTGGCGGAGAAGAGAATATTGAAACAGTCAATAACTGCTTTACAAGACTTCGCTGTGATGTGAAAGATGTATCAAAGGTTGATGAAGCTATAATTAAAAAAGCCCAGCAAAAAGGCGTTATTATCAATGGAAACAATGTACAGGTTATTATTGGCATGACTGTGGAAAGCACAAAGGATGCAGTGAAGAGTCTGCTAAATATGGAAAACGAATAAGGTAAGGAGAATTACAATGAAAAAATATTCTATTTGTATTGTAGGTGGAGCAAGTCGTTATACTCCTGATATGCTGGCAATGTTATGCAATCAGAAGGACAGGTTCCCTTTAAAGAAGATCGTGTTATATGATATTGAAGAAGAGAGACAGAATGTTGTAGGAAAATACGCAGAGATATTATTTAAAGAGTATTATCCTGAGCTGGAAGAGATTGTATATACAACAGATAAGGCAGAAGCATTTAAGGATATTGACTTCGCTCTGATGCAGATTCGTGCAGGACGTTTAAAGATGAGAGAAATGGATGAGAAGATTGCCATCCGTCATGGTTGTTTGGGCCAGGAAACCTGTGGCGCAGGAGGATTTGCCTATGGTCTTCGAAGTGTTCCGGCTATTATTGATTTAGTCAATGATATCCGCAAGTACTCACCGGATTGCTGGATCTTAAATTACTCCAATCCTGCAGCAATTGTGGCTGAAGCAACTAAAAGAGAATTTCCAGATGATTACCGAATTATTAATATCTGCGACATGCCTATTGCCATTATGGATATGTATGCAGCAGTTCTAGGCAAAAAAAGAAAGGATCTGGAACCGAAATACTTTGGTCTCAATCATTTTGGTTGGTTTACCCATATCTATGATAAAGATACAGGAGAGGATTATCTTCCGAAGTTAAGAGAGATATTAAAGACACCGGTTGATGTTCAGACAGAACCATTGTTCCAGGAGCCATCCTGGAAAGCAACCTTCCATTTTATGAGTCAGATGATCAATGATTTTGATGAGTATCTGCCAAATACTTATTTGCAGTATTATCTGTACCCGCATAAAATGTATGCAAAACAGAATCCTGAATACACAAGAGCCAATGAAGTGATGGATGGCAATGAAAAAGAGACTTACGAGCGCCTGGAAAAAATTATTGCTCTTGGTAAAATACATGGTACCGAATATGAGATCACAGAAGATGTAGGCTGCCATGCAGAATATATAGTAGATTTAGCCACAGCTCTTGCCAATAACACCAATGAGATTTTCCTCATTATCACAGAGAACAAGGGCGCTATTGAAAATGTAGATGCAGACATGATGGTTGAAGTACCCTGCCGTGTAGGAAGCAATGGAGTAGAACCACTGGTGGCAGGACCAATACCAACCTTTTACAAAGGTATGATGGAGAATCAGTATGCTTATGAAAAGCTGGCAGTAGATGCCTGTCTGGAAGGCAGTAAGAAGAAAGCACTTCAGGCTCTGGTTTTAAACCGAACAGTAGTGGATACAGATACTGCTATAGAGCTTCTTGATGATTTGATTGAAGCTAATGAAGGGTATTGGAATGAAATGAATTAGAGAGTGGAAAATTATTCGTATGAATCATTTTCAAAGAGAGATTATAGAAGTTGGGATGACATTTATCATGTAAGAATGACAAATGTCATCTTTTTTTGTACTAAACTCATGACAATGTACAGCTGTTTCCTCCTTTGAACGCCGGTAAAGAATACGGACGGGATCATTCTTCTGTCAGACATCATTGACAGCTCTTGGGCAGGAAGTTGACATTTATATGAATTCAAGCTATGATCATGATATTGAAGTATTCATTCTCCACAATCAATTTTTTGACAGGAGTTGTTCAAATGATACGGGAAGAATATATTGAACGTATATACAATCCGATTCTTGAAGATTTATTTGTTCGTTACTCGGATAAGCTGGAAGGACAATCGTTTTATCATACTCATAATGGGTATGAATTATATTTTTTAATGGTAGGGAAGGTCAATTACTATATTGATCAGCAATGCTATCAAATAGGGCCCGGAACGATTCTTACGATCCGTCCCGGAGAATATCACAGAGTAGAGTTATTGGAAGATAAGTATAAGCGGTTTGTTATTAATATCAGCAGCAGGTATCTGGATATGCATTCTACACCTCATACCAATTTATCTGAGTGTTTTCAGCAGCGTCCCGGCAATAGGCCCAATATCGTTGTGATCTCTCAGGAACAGACTGAAGAATTGCTGAAGCTGTATAATTCACTGTTGGATTTAAAATTAGAAACAGGATACGGTCAGGACGTTAAAACTTCATCCTATGTTTTGTTTTTACTGGTGAAGATTAATCTTCTTTTTTTCAGTAATAAAGATGATACGCCCCTGCCCAACGTTATGCCTGCCCTTGTTGATAAAACCATTGCTTATATAAATGAACATTTGCTTGAGAATTTTTCACTTGATGAGCTTTCTGAGCAGCTGTTTTATAATGGTACATACATAAGCCGTAAGTTTAAGTCTATAACAGGCTTGTCAATTCAGCAATATATCCTGCACAAAAGAATATACCTGGCACAAAGCTATTTAAAGGAAGGAAAGTCGGTAACAGAAAGCTGTATGCTTTCCGGTTTCAACGACTATTCTAATTTCTCTAAAACATTTAAAAAATATGCAGGTATATCTCCAAAACAATATCAAAAAAGAGCTCTTGAATCCATATGGCCGATTTACTTTATGTAAACCAGATTTATTTGTCTGGTATATATAAATGAATTGGCTGTTTTTTTGTGCGTATTTCACCAAAAAATCATTACCGGTAATGTATTGTTGTCAAAATATACTTTAAAAATAGAATAATAAAATCGTTTCACGACAAAAAAATATGATTGATATACATATTAATTACAGGTAATAACTAATATAGTTAATGTAATTTGGAGGACGATAGATAAAAGGTAAAGAATGGAGAGAAATACCATATGGAATGGGGCAGATTATTTAATGATAACTGGGAGTTTTCAATTAATATGGATTCAATTCCGGAATCAGATGCTTTTAATCCGGTAGAAATACCTCACGACTGGCTGATTTATGACTCCTGCAATTTGTATAAATCGGATACAGGCTGGTATAGAAAAAAAATCATATTGGAAAAAAGATTGGAGAAATTATATTTCCTGAGATTCGATGGTGTGTACATGGACAGTACAGTTTATGTAAATGGAATAAAATGCGGAGAATGGAAATATGGTTATTCTGCTTTTACAATAAATATAACGGAATCCCTAAAAACAGGTGAAAATGAGATCCTTGTAAAAGTAGTTTACCAGAGCCCTAACTCCAGATGGTATTCCGGTGCGGGTATCTACCGTAATGTTTGGTTTCAGGAGACAGAACAGATCTGGCTGATACAGGATGGAACCTATATTTCAACTGAAATGGAAGATGACAATACGTGGCGTGTTAATGTTAACGCAGAAGTCGGTATAATGAATGATAAAAGTACAAGTGATTTGTCAGTATGCTTCCGTGTTTTTGAAAGTAAGTTCAACGGGAAATGGAATACAGCGGAATTAGAGACAGAAACCAATTATTCCCAGAGTCAAATCAGTAAGTATGGGGAAGAGCTGCAGGAAGGACAAAAGACAGCAGCGGAAGGTCAGGTATTATTAAACTCATTTGATAAAAATAATAGTAATAGCAAGGAAAATATTATAAATGCCGGGGTACAGCTCCAAATTACCAGACCAACATTGTGGAATCCGGAAGCTCCTTGTTTATATGTTCTGGAACAGACATTAATGGAAAAAGACCGGATTATTCAAAAGGAATACATCCGGTTTGGACTCAGACATTTGGAATATAGGCCGGACAGCGGTTTTTGGTTAAACCATAAGCATATAAAATTAAAGGGCGTATGTGAACATCATGATTTGGGATGTCTGGGTGCGGCATATAATCAGGCTGCAATGCGCAGAAAGTTTAAAATACTCAAGAATATGGGGGTTAATGCAGTGCGTACCGCCCATAATATGCCTTCGGCAGAACTGATGGATTTGGCTGATGAAATGGGAATACTGGTGGTTTCTGAAGGGTTTGACATGTGGGAAAGTCCCAAAACTGCCTATGATTACGCCAGATTTTTCCCGGAATGGTACGCATCAGATGTGTCAAGCTGGATACGCAGAGACAGAAATCATCCCAGTATCATCATGTGGAGTATTGGAAACGAGATACATGATACCCATGAGGGAGAAAGAGGCAGACAGATAACCAAGGCTCTGTGTGCAGAAGTAAGAAAGCATGACCCAAAAGCAAATGCGCCTATGACAATTGGCTCTAATTATATGCCGTGGGAAAATGCACAGAAATGCGCAGATATGGTAAAATTGGCCGGATATAATTATTCAGAAAAGTATTACGATTGCCATCATAGGAAACATCCTGACTGGATTATATATGGAAGTGAAACATCATCTACAGTACAAAGCCGGGGAGTTTATCATTTTCCATATTCGAAACAGGTTTTGGCAGATCAGGATGAACAATGCTCGGCATTGGGTAATTCAACCACCAGCTGGGGAGCAGCTTCATCGGAATACTGTATTATTTTTGAAAGGGATAATACTTTTTCCTGCGGACAATTTATATGGAGTGGATTTGATTATATTGGAGAACCCACCCCGTATCATACAAAAAATTCCTATTTCGGTCAGATCGATACAGCCGGTTTCCCCAAAGACTCCTATTACATATACCAGGGTTCGTGGAGGGATGAGGAGAAAGGAAACATACTTCATTTATTTCCTTATTGGGATTTTAATGAAGGACAGACTGTGGATGTAAGAGCGGCATCAAATGCAGCGTATATTGAATTGTTTTTAAACGGCAAAAGTCAGGGAATCAGGAATATTGATATTCGGAAGGGAAATACCCTTACCGGAGATTGGAGTGTTATCTACGAACCGGGAGAAATAAGGGCGGTTGCCTATGATGGAAATAAAAAGAAGGTTTCTGAAGCAGTCAGAAAAAGTTTTGGCGATGCTGCACATATCATATGTTCGCCTGATAGAACCAGCTTCCTGGCAGATGGAAAGGATTTGATATTTATAGAGATTTCCATGACGGATCAATACGGAAATCCGGTGGAAAATGCCAATAACCGTGTACAGATTAACGTGCAGGGGAATGGGAAGCTTGCAGGAACTGATAATGGAGACAGTACAGATTATGATTCTTATAAAGATTCAAGCCGGTGTTTATTCGGTGGGAAGCTGCTTGCTGTTGTTCAATCACGAAGCTCTCAAGGTGAGGTTCTTGTGACCGTCAGTGGGGAGGGGCTGCCCCAGGAAACAATTACTTTATATGCAAAACCATGTGGGATAAGTCTTAAGGAAAAGGAAGCTTCAGGAGAAAGACATAAAACAATAGATTTAAACAAGGAAGTAAAGGTGGAAATTCCGGTAAGGAAGATTCAGATTAGCAACAGGGGAAACAGAATTCTTACTGCAAAACAGCCGGAAACAGAGCTGATGGCAGAGCTGTTCCCGGTAAATACAAATTACACGGAGCTTTTCTGGAGTGTAGTGGATGATGGGGGTATCCCCTCCCATCTGGCGGAAATTAAATGGAATGGAAACAAAGCCAGGGTAAAAGCAAAAGGGGATGGACGTTTCTGGGTACGCTGTATGAGTAAGAACGGGCAAAACCATATCCGTTTAATTTCCCAGCTTGATCTGGAAGCTGTTGGATTCGGTGCGGCATATTTAAATCCGTATGGATTTATATGCGGCGGAAGCTATCAATATGAGAAGGGGAACCCGGGAAACGGCAATGAACATGGTGTTGCCAGTGCCAGAGATGGCGAAACCCAGGTTGGTTACCGCAATTTGGATTTTGGCCAGGCAGGTTCCGACGAAATAACCATTCCTATATTTGCATTAGACAGTGAGCCTGTAAGAATCCGTATATGGGAAGGGATGCCCGGTGAAAACAATAGTCTGCAGATCGGTGATGTAATCTATCAGAAACCCTCCATATGGAATGTTTATCAGGAAGAGACCTTTCAACTGGATAAAAAACTAAAAGGAATTACCAGTATTTGCTTTGTGGTGGATAAAAAAATACATATAAAAGGATTTTCGTTTACCAGACAGTATTCCGGATTTGAAAAGGTAAATATTGTTGATTGTAAGCACATTTATGGTGACAGTTTCCGTATGGAACAGGACGGGGTTTATGAAATTGGAAATAATGTCACTCTGGAATTTGATGAAATGGATTTTGGGGAAGAAGGAGCCGGAGGACTGATTCTCTGCGGTCATTCTCCCATAACCTGTAATACGATACACTTGCGTTTTATTGATAGGATTACGGGAAGTGAAGTCAGAAATATTATGGAATTTTCCGAAAGCGATGAAATGTGTGAAAAATATTACCGCCTGGATAACATAAAAGGAAGACAGAACGTATTTTTTATTTTTATGCCGGGCAGCAGATTTGATTTTAAGTGGTTCCGCTTTCTGAAGGACGAACCGGGTGAAAAGGAAAATAAATAAAATGAAAAAGAACAGACAGAGGCTGGAGCTTCCAATATTGTTACAGGAAGGGACTGTTCTTCAGCGGGACAGAAGTGTAAGGATTTGGGGAAAAGGTGCTCCGGGAAAGACCGTATATATTCGTTTACAGCATAAGGAATGGAATACAAAAGCAGATACAGCCGGTAAATGGGAACTTTATATCAAGGATCTTAAAACCGGAGGACCTTTTACAATGGAAATCAGGCAGGATGATGAATTTATACATTTGAATGAGATATATGTGGGGGACTTATGGGTATGTGCGGGACAGTCCAATATGGAACTACCGGTAGCAAGGGTAAAGGATGCTTATCCGGATATTCTTAATGACTGCAGTAATCCATATATCCGGATATTTACGGTACAGGAGCATTATGACTTTCAGGAACCTGCAAAGGAGCTTAGGGGCGGTCAATGGAAAGCAGCCGAAAAACGTGTATTGGAGGAATTTTCAACCTTCAGTTACTTCTTTGCCGAGAGGCTGCAAAAGAATTTGAAAATTCCCATAGGCATTATTAATGTCAGCAAAGGCGGGTCGCCAATCGAGGCCTGGCTTGATAAAGACTCCATTAAGGATAGCGGAGAGCTGTTAAAGGAGTCTGAGGCATATCAAAATGATCATGATATAAAGTCTTTCATACAAAAAAATGAAGAGATGCATAAACAGTGGTATGACGATGTCAGATGTAAAGATGCCGGGATTAAAAATACCGGCTGGTATCTTAACCGACAGCAGGAAGGCTGGAAGACGATTGATTTGCCAGGATGGTTTGATACAGAAGAGTTAAAAGGCTTTTGCGGTTCCATATGGCTTCGGAAAAGATTTGACGTACCTCCGGATATGGAAGGAAAGGCTGCGAATTTATGGTTGGGAACGATTGTAGACAGCGATGAAACATATATAAACGGCATGCTTGTAGGGCAGACCGGCTATCAATATCCTCCCAGAAAATATAAAATTCCGAAAAAAATACTGAAAAAAGAAAATAACATATTGATGATACGGGTGATATGTGAAAGCGGCAAAGGAAGACTGACACCAGATAAAGAGTATTGTCTGTTTTCTGGTGACACACGGGTGGACTTAAGGGGAAATCATAAGAATAAGTGGGAATACAGGATCGGATGCCGGTCCGCTCCTGCCCCTGTAATGGATTTTATCTCAAGAAAACCAACCGGACTATATAATGGAATCCTGGCTCCTTGTATGAAGATGACAGTTAAGGGGGTGGTATGGTATCAGGGTGAATCCAATGATAAAAATGCGGTTGATTATGAGAAACGTCTGAGCAGTTTGATTACACTATGGAGAAAAGGCTGGGGAGACCACAGCCTGCCTTTTATACTGATACAGCTTCCTGCTTTTTCCATAGATTTTGAGAAAGACGATCATAGCTGGCCGGTAATCAGAGAAGCGCAAAGATGTGTGGCCCACAAGCTTCCGCAAGTAAAAATGACGGTTAATCTTGATCTTGGTGAGTGGAATGATTTACACCCACTTCGGAAAAAAGAGGCGGCTTACCGGGCGGCCCAGGCAGCCGAAGCCTTTGATTATAAGGAAGAAAGAGCAGATCTGGGGCCTGTGCCGGTGAAGCTGTTGGAAGAAGATCATAAAGTTCTGGTTGTGTTTGAACATCTCCGGAGCGGTATTACGGTTTTAGGAGACACGATAAAGTCCGTGCAGATAAAAGGAGAAGATGGTGAATATTATGATGCCCGGGCATGGGTGGAGAATGATATGCTGATAGCGGAATATCCTGATGAATGCAAAAAGGTTTGCGGACTGCGCTATGCCTGGAGCAATGCACCTGACGGAGGGCTGCTGGCTGACGGTCGGGGAAATTTAATTTCTCCTTTTCAACTAACCACAGACATTGATACAACGGAAACAAAATAATAAAAAAGGTGAAATAATAGGCAATATGGAAGAAAAAATGAATTATAGCCATGCATGGCTTACTTATCGGAAAAATATTGAATACTCAGATAAAAATTATTTTAATAAAATATATGTTTTGGGAAATGGAACGATCATTACAACGGCTGTTCGGGAGCTTTGCCGGGCGGCCCGGGAATTATTCGATATCCTCCCCTCTGTTAAAAACGAAAGTCAGGCTAAAAGCCGGAATGACGGCATAAATCCGGGTAAAGGAATACATTTACTCTGGAAAGAGGACGGATCTGAGGCTGAGGCATACAGGATAAAAGAAAAGGACGGTATGATTCAGATTATAGCAGGAGACCAGCAGGGTCTATTATATGGCTGCTTTGACCTGATTAGAAGAGTTCAGAGGGGGATGAAGTTAAAAGATATATCTGTATATGAAAACCCCGATATACCTCTTAGAATGCTCAATCATTGGGATAATATGGATGGAAGCATAGAAAGAGGATATTCCGGAGAATCCTTCTTTTTTAAGAACGGTAAAGTACTGATCAATGACCGAACATCCGCTTATGCCAGACTGGCGGCTTCTGTAGGGATTAACGGAGTGGTAATTAACAACGTTAATGTTAAAGACGATGCGGTTAAACTGTTTACGGAGGAATATGCGGCTCCTTTGCGCAGAATTGGAACTATTTTTTCTCAATATGGAATAAAGCTGTATTTGAGTCTGGATTTTGCAGCCCCCATAGACCTTGGTGAACTGGATACGGCAGATCCGGAAGCAAAGGAAGTTAGGGTCTGGTGGGAAAAAAGAATGGCGCAGATATTTGACAGTATTCCGGAACTGGCAGGCTTTTTGGTTAAAGCAGATTCAGAAGGAAGACCGGGTCCCTATACTTATGGAAGAACTCATGCTCAGGGAGCCAATATGCTGGCAAAAGCCGTAAAACCATACGGCGGGCTTATTATCTGGCGTTGCTTTGTATACGACTGTATGCAGGACTGGAGAGACCGGAAAACGGACAGGGCGCGTTCTGCATATGATAACTTTATGCCATTGGATGGCCAATTTGAAGAGAATGTGATTTTACAAATTAAGAATGGACCTATGGACTTTCAAGTGCGGGAGCCTGTGTCTTCGCTGTTTGGTTCCTTACGGAAGACGAATCAGATACTGGAGGTACAGATAGCCCAGGAGTATACGGGACAACAGAGGCATGTATGTTATTTGATACCTGAATTTAAAGAAATTCTTGATTTCCATACCGGGTGCAGCGAAGGTAATGATATGGTATCCGATATTATAAGCGGCAGAACATTTAATCAGAAGAATTGTGGGATTGCCGCAGTCGCCAATACCGGTTCAGATTATAACTGGACAGGCCATGATCTGGCAGCTGCCAACTGGTATGGTTTTGGCAGACTATCGTTTTCTTCCGCTTTAACATCGGAAGAAATAGCAAGAGAATGGTGTGAATGTACATTTGGAACAAATCGGGAGGTTACAGATGCCATAAGCAGAATTCTGATGATATCATGGCCTGCTTATGAAAAATACACCTCTCCTTTAGGAATCGGCTGGATGGTGAATCCTCAATCACATTATGGACCGGATGTGGATGGCTATGAATATGATCGATGGGGAACTTATCACAGGGCAGATCATCAGGGGCTTGGCGTGGAAAGAGGAAGTAGTGGAACCGGTTATGTACAGACATATCTGGAACCTAATGCATCCATATATGAAAGCATTGAGAAATGTCCGGAAGAATTGCTGCTGTTTTTTCACTATATACCATATACACACAAACTTAAAAGTGGAAAAACCCTGATACAGCATATTTACGATACTCATTTCGACGGAGCGGAGGATGTAGAGGAAATGATTTCTCTTTGGAAAGGCCTGGAGGGAAAAATACCGCAAAAGGAGTATGAACGCGTAAAGGCCCGCCTGGAACATCAGGAAATACACTCTAAGGAATGGAGGGATCAGATAAATTCTTATTTCTATAGGAAATCGTTTATAGCAGATGAAAAGGGAAGGAACATTTATTAATGAAAGGTAAAAAAAATTATAAGGAACATATAAGTTTGTCAAAGCATTTAAAAAAGGAATGGCGGATTTACAGTCTAATGCTGATACCGATCCTATATTTTATAATATTTAAGTACATACCCATGTTTGGTAATATCATCGCATTCCGTAAATATTCCGGAGGTGTCAATATTTTTGGAGGAAAATGGGTGGGATTTAGGTATTTCCGTCAGTTTCTTGGGGACCCATCCTTCTGGCGGGCATTTCGAAACACGCTTTTTCTCAGCATCAGTTATTTATGTGTACGGTTTCCGCTTACCCTGATATTCGCTCTTTTGTTAAATGAAATCAGGTCCCTGAAATGGAAAAAGTTTGTTCAGACAGTTTCCTACCTTCCTCATTTTATTTCAATGGTAATCATTGCAGGTATGATAAAGGAAGTAACATCTCTTTCAGGGCCCATAAACTCCATCATCAGTAACCTGGGCGGGGAGAAAATTTCTTTTATTCAGGAAGCTTCCTGGTTCCCGCCAATTTATATTATTTCAGGAGTCTGGCAGGCTCTTGGCTGGGGAACGATTCTTTATCTGGCAGCAATGACCGGTATTAATATGGAGCTTTATGAAGCGGCAAGAGTTGACGGAGCAAACCGGTTTAAACAGGCACTCTATGTAACAATTCCCGGAATTCTGCCAACAATCATTACCTTGCTGATTCTTGATATTGGTGGAATCATGGGATCGAATTTTGAGAAGATTATACTTCTCTATCTGCCATCCACTTATGAAACTGCTGATGTAATCTCTACATTGGTCTACAGGATGGGTATAACAGGAGGAAACTTCAGTTATGCAACGGCGGTAGGGCTGTTTGAAGGCGTTATAGGACTCATACTGGTTATGACAGCTAATTATATTTCCAAAAAGATAACAGAGTCCAGTTTGTGGTAGGAGGGGAAATGATAATGGTTAAAAATAAGAATAAGACCAGCATAAAAGTAAAGGAATCTCCAGGATATAAGGTGTTTATGATAATCAATACGCTGATCATGATATTTGTAGTCTTTGTGACGCTCTATCCTTTTGTATATTTGATTGCCCAGTCATTCAGTTCAGAATCAGCCATATATGCAGGGAAGATAAGCTTTTTTCCTGTGGGATTCACTGCCAGGACATATCAGGTTATCTTAAGTAAGCCGGACTTCTTTCTGTATTACAGGAATACGATTGTATACTCCGTACTGGGAGCCGTGATTTCAGTTGCCGGTTCTGCTGTACTGGCTTATCCTTTATCAAAAGAAAGGCTGGTATTAAATAAGTTTTTAATTCCGTTTGTAGTATTTACCATGTTTTTTGCAGGCGGCATGATTCCCAATTATGTACTGATTGCACAGGCCCTTCATATGCGTAACACCATATGGGCTATTATCATTCCCGGGGCAATCAGCACCTATAATGTATTGATTATGAAATCGTTTTTTGCCAGTATACCTGAGGAACTGGAGGAAGCTGCTTCCATCGACGGAATGAATGCATACGGGATTTTTCTTAAAATTGTTCTTCCATTATCCAAACCGATTATGGCAACCATGTTCCTTTTTTATATCGTAGGTATATGGAATAACTGGTTTGGGCCGTTTCTCTATCTTGACAGCAAAGAAAAGTGGCCGGTTGCCCTGTATCTGAGACAGATTATTATGGGAGCTACAGGCACAACGGAAATAGGGGCGTTGTCAGATGAGGCAAGCCAGATATCGGCTAATGTGCGTTCGTGCTGCATGGTTCTTACGGCAGCGCCGATTATATGTATCTATCCATTTGTACAGAAATATTTTGTACAGGGGATGATGCTGGGGTCTGTGAAGGGCTGATTTGGACTGCAAATATAAAGATGCAGTTTGATTCAATATAAACATATTATATGAGGAGGTTTATTTATGAAGGCAAAAAAAGTATTGGCAATGCTATTGGCAGGGACAATGATTTTATCCCTGGCAGCCTGTGGGAAAAGCACATCGAACAGCGTGGGGGAAACAGCAACTGACGCTGCGGATATGCTTAATACCGAAGTGGCGACAGATGCTGCGGATGTGGAACTGGATTATACCTATGGCGAAGGTGTAACATTTCATTCTAATGAACCAGTGACCTATTCCCTGATGTACTCTGATCATGAAAATTATCCCTATCAGGCAGACTGGAGACTTTGGTCAGCTATTGAGGAAAAGACACAGGTTACGTTTGATTTAACGATAATAGCCAGAACGGATTATGAAGATAAAAAATCGGTACTTATTAATTCAGGGGATTCACCGTATATTATACCCAAAACCTATGAAGAGGGGAAATACGTCAATGGCGGGCAAGTGGTAGCTATATCAGATTGGGTTAAATATATGCCTAATTATCAAAAATGTGTAAAAGATTGGAACATGGCGGATGACTTAAAAGCAAAGCTGCAGGCAGATGGAAAATACTATGTACTTCCCGGCATGTGGGAAACTGCAGGCGGAGGTTATTCTTTCATCATCAGGAAAGATGTATTTGAAAAAGCCGGAGTGGATGTTACAGAATTGGAAAAAAACTGGACTTATGAGGATTTTTATGAGGCATGCAAAAAGGTGAAGGAATACACCGGCTGTGCGTATGTTATTTCCGATATGTCCAAAGGTGACTGCCTGTTAAATATCTCCGCAGTGCCTTATGGCGTTAAGGGAGGCTGGGGTATTGCCAATGGTTTGAACTTTGATCACGACAAGGAAGAATTTTACTTCGCAGAAACGACTGATCATGCAAAAGCATGGCTAAGCCTGCTGAATAAGATGGTGAAAGACGGCATTCTTGATCCGGAGTCCTTCTCACAGGAAGATGATGCTGCAAAAGCAAAGTTTTATACTGGAGAGACTTATGTAATGTCAGGAAATTATCAGAACTTAAATGATTATACAACACAGATGCAGGTAAGTGATGCCGAGTTATATATGACCCTTGTTCCGGGAGGCCCTGCAGGACTGCTTCAGATGGAAAACTCAAGGCTGGAAAACGGTATTATGATTGCTCAGAATGCACTGGATGATTTAGGGGAAGAAGAATTTATAAAAATGCTTCGTTTTGTTGACTGGCTTTGGTATTCCGAAGAAGGACAGATACTGAGTCAGTGGGGAGTAGAAGGAGAGACCTACACAAAGGATGATAAGGGTGATATTGTTCTAAACCCTGATATTACATATAGCGGACTAAATCCTACCGCTGCCAAAAAGCTGAATGCTGATTATGGATTTGCCGGTGGTGTTTTTGCATACGGCGGGCCGGCCAAGCTTAGGAGATTTAAAATGACAACAGAAGGAGAAAAGAATTATGAAGCACGTATACAGGAATATAGATCGCTTCGTCCTGTAGACCCGCCATTCATGGCAAATGAAGAAGAATCGGAAGAATTGTCATTAGTCCAGACGCCCTTGATTGACAGCACCAAAACATGGATTCAGAAATTTATCATAGGACAGGCTGATATAGAGACACAGTGGGATACTTATGTATCGGAGATTCAAACTCTTGGAGTTGAGAAGTTTGTAAACCAGGTAAATGAGATATTTCAGAAAAATAAAAGTAAATTAGGTTATTGATTACATGAATATTTACCTGAGGGGTTCGATCCTTTTCAAAAAAGGGTCGAACCCCTCAGGTAAATTTTAAATTCCCAGATAAACCACAGCCTCATAAGGTCTCAGTTCGATCTGTTTCTTATATACAGGTGAATCATAATAATTCCCAATCAGACATTCCGCCTTTTCCGGCAGCCCAGTTCCTGGTATCTCGCATCCCGCCAGATCAAGAACAGCAGGAACATCAAAAAAGTTAAGAACTACCAAAAGTGAAACCCCTTCATAATTTCTCACATAAGCATATACAGAAGGATGATCTTCACAAATACACTGATAATCCCCATAAACAATAACCTTATGCTCTTTCCGCAGTTTTATCAGCTTCTGATAATAATAAAATATACTGTCAGGATCTTTTAAAGCGTTTTCTGCATTGATAAAGGAATAATTTGGATTAACAGGAATCCAGGGAGTACCCTCTGTAAATCCGGCATTGGAAGAGCTGTCCCACTGCATGGGAGTTCTTGCATTATCCCTGCCTTTGGTATAGATTGCTTCCATAACATCAGCAGGGTCCTTTTGGAAACATTCAGTTGCCTCTCTATAGTAATTTAAAGTATCAATATCCTTATATTCCTCAATGGAATCAAACCGAATATTGGTCATTCCCAGTTCTTCTCCCTGATAGATATAAGGGGTTCCCTGCAGGGTATGGAGGAAGGTTGCCAGCATTTTAGCGCTTTCCACACGGTACTCTTTGCCAAATCTGCTGACCATTCTTGGCTGGTCATGGTTATTGAGATAAAGACTGTTCCAGCAGCCATCTGAAAGTCCCTTCTGCCATTTACCAAAGACCTGTTTTAATTCAGGTAGATTCCATGGTCTGATCTGCCATTTATCCTCACCAACAGCATCCACATACATATGCTCAAAAGTAAATACCATGTTAAGCTCATAGCGGTCCTCATGAGTATATAGTCTTGCTTCTTCCGGTGTAACAGATACCATTTCCCCTACAATAATAAATTCCTTCTGGCTTAAGATTCTCTGGTGCATTTCCTGAAGATATTCATGAACATGAGGGCCGTTGGCAAAGTAGGGAGAAGCCAGAAATGGACCTTCCGCCGGCATATCAGGCAGCTCCGGTACCTTTGATATGTAATTAATCACATCCATACGGAATCCATCGATGCCCTTGTCCACCCAAAACTGCATGATTTTATAGACTTCTTCTCTGACAGCAGGATTATCCCAGTTTAAATCAGGCTGCTTTTTTGTATAGAGATGAAGGAAATACTGATCCCCTGCAGGTTCTTTTTCCCATGCCAGGCTGTTCACAGACGGAATTTTTAAAAGAGCCCTTATTTTTACCATGAAATACAGTGTGATTCTGGTCATTGCAGTCACCGCAATCGCCCTGATTCTGGCAGTGGTGTTATGTTCGAAAATAAAGCGGCAGACATTTTTCAGAGCAGCTTTCTTTTTCCCTGCAACCTTAAGTCTTGTAACAATCGGTCTGGTTTTCAATGAGATTTACTACAGAGTAATACCTAAGATTGGAAAGAGCCTGAACATTGAAATGCTGAGTAAGAACATTCTATCCAGCTCGTCCACTGCAATGTGGGGGATTTTAATTGTTCATGTATGGAAAAGTGTGTCCATTCCAATGGTTCTCCTAATCGCCGGAATGCAGAATATACCGGGAGATTTATATGAGGCGGCTGAAATTGACGGTGCTGACAGCTTACAGAGATTTTTCAGAATTACTCTGCCTCTGTTAATGCCTGTGCTCAGTGTTTGTATCATTCTGGTGACAAAGGAAGGGCTTACAGTATTTGACTACATCACAGTTATGACAAGCGGAGGACCTGCAGGTTCCACTCAGTCCATTGCATTTTTAATCTATGAAAATGCTTTTATGAATCAAAAATTCAGTTATGCCATTACACAGTCCGTTGTGATCTTTATTCTGGTCTGTGTGGTATCTTATTTCCAGTTCAGAACATCAAGGAAGGAGGAGTAGGTGATGGAACAGAAAGTGAAGAAAAGGCTGAGACTGCCAACTGTTTTAAAGTATTTATTTCTGATTTCAGGCTGTCTGATGATAGCAGCTCCCCTTTATATTACAGTGATTACTGCATTTAAAACAAGGGAAGAATCCACTGCCAACTTTTTCTCCTTCCCTAAAAGTTTTTACCTGGGGAATTTTCAGGAGATTATTGAAAAACAAAATTACTTTCAGTATCTGGGAAATACCGTAATGATCACTGTATTATCCCTGCTTCTCATGGTAATCATAATTCCTTCTCTGTCCTATGCCCTGTCCAGAAATATGAGACAGTCAAAAATTTACAGATTCTCTTATATCTATCTGGTAATCGGTCTGTTTGTTCCTTTCCAGGTAGTCATGATTCCGTTGGTTAAAATCGCAAGTTCTCTTCATATGTCCAATGTTTGGGGACTGATTGTGTTAAATCTTGTATTTGCCTTAAGGGATGGAGTTTTTCTGTTTGTGGCTTATATGGACAGTATTCCAAGGGAGCTGGAGGAAAGTGCCTATATTGATGGTGCAAGTGTTTTACAGACCTATTTGCAGATTGTATTTCCTCTGGTAAAACCGATGACAGCCACTTTGATGATTTTAAACGGCTTGTCCGTATGGAATGATTTTATGCTCCCTCTTTTACTTTTAAACAAGTCAAAAGCAAGCTGGACTTTACAGCTGTTCCAATATAATTTTAAAACGACCTATTCGTTTGACTATAACCTTGCCTTTGCTTCCTTCCTCTTGTCTATGCTTCCAATTATGATTGTGTATGTATTCGCACAGAAATATATTATTCAGGGGCTGACAACCGGGGCTGTGAAGGGATAGCGCGTCTGGAAACGTGAAAGGAGTCTGTTATGAAGATTCAATACCTTGGTACTGCAGCAGCAGAAGGCTGGTCGGCTGTATTTTGTACCTGTGATGCCTGTAAAAAGGCCAGAGCTTTAGGTGGGAAAAATATAAGAACAAGGTCTCAGGCAGTGATTGATAATGCCATACTTCTGGATTTTCCCCCTGATACTTACTTACATGTGCTGAGAGATAATATTCCCTTAGAGGCAATCGGATCTCTCTTTGTAACTCATTCTCATCAGGATCATTTTTATCCCACGGAACTATTGATGAGAGGAGAACCCTATGGGCATAATCCGGGAGCTAAGGTGCTGACTGTCTATGGAAATGATAAGGTGGAGGCGGCGTATAAAGCGGCTCTTGGCTTAAATGACAGTCCAACACTGATCTCTCAGATTCAGTTTAAACGTGTTGAACCATTTGAAGCAGTCAGTGTTGATGGTGGTTATGTTGTAACACCTCTGGCTGCTAATCATGCAAAAGACGAAGAATGTTTGATCTATCTCATAGAAAAAGAGGGGAAGCGGATTCTCTATGCTCATGATTCCGGTAATTATCCGGATGAGACATGGGAGTTTTTAAAAGGAAAACCTCTGGATTTGGTTAGTTTGGACTGCACAAATGTTGAATTTCCGGATGGGAATTATCATATGGGAATACCTGATAACAGAAAGGCTAAGGAGAGACTGGCAGAAGAAGGGTGTGTCGGAGAGGACACTTTAGTTGTGATCAATCATTTTTCTCATAATGGGAAACTGATGCATGATGAAATTGTAGAGGTAGTGAAGGAAGATGGATTTTTGGTTTCTTATGATGGGATGATGGTGGAGATTTAGTGAAGATAGGAACTGATGCTGATAGTATAAAAATAAAATTTGCAAAATAGGTTAGAATAGAATACAATAATAGTAGATAAAAAGAAAAAAGACCATACTCAATTAAAGGAGGTGTTTATGATGGCAACTTCAAGTATAACGAAAAACTTTGTTATTACAGGTGAGAGCAAGGTAGAGGCATTTGCAGATGCAATTGAGAAGTCTGCTAATACTTACACGCCTCGGAGACAGGTATCAGCAAGGCAACTGAGCGAACCAGATGAAATTAGAAATTTGATGTCACAGGTAAAGAGGAAGAAGACGAATGCTTAATACTGAAAAATATCTATATACGAACATTCGAAAATTTCTTGAACAAGATAAAGAAAATGATATCGGAGAGACTGACGAGGTACTCTCCGATTTTTCTTGCCCTAGAAATAAGGATGTTGAAAATTTTTTGAAGAACAGCTCAGTAGAATTTACTAAAAAGAACCAATCGGTTACATATTTGGTGTTTTCAAATGAAGATACAGAATTGCTTGGATACTTCACGATTGCATTGAAGCCATTAACAGTAGAAGGAAATAGGGTAAGTAATACAGTAAAGAGGAAACTGCAAAGGGTTAGTAAACTAGATGAAGTTACGCAGAGCTATACTACTTCTGCATACCTTATTGCCCAACTTGGTAAGAACTATACTGATGGTGCCAATGAAAGAATCTCAGGTGGAGATCTTTTGGAAGTGGCTTGGACAGTTATAAAGAACCTGCAATATGAGGCTGGTGGAATGGTTGCTTTTTTGGAAGCAGAAAAGCAAGAAAAACTTCTTGGCTTTTACAAGGAGAATGGTTTTATACAATTTGGTACAAGAGAGACCCGTGATAGTAAAGGCAATTCGCATGTATTGATTCAGCTTTTACGGTTGTTATGATAATTCATTCATATGTTTGATGAAGAAGGAGACTAGATTTGGTTTTAATTAGCTAGATAAGCAAAGACGTTCGGAAAACCGGACGTCTTTTGAAATATAATTTGACACATTACATTTGTGTGGATTTACGAAATGGAACAAATATTGTGCAAATAGTATAGATTTACAAACAATCGGGATAAGAATATATGTATTTTGTTTCCTTGATCTCCCTTATAATTAACTCAGAGATAAAAAATAAACAAATATATAAAAGATCAATGAGAGAGGGGTAAAACATGAAGAGAAAGATGATTACTGTACTTACACTGGCTATGGCCGCGGGGTTAGCATTATCAGGCTGTTCAAAATCTGCTGACTCAACCAGCACAACTGCAAACAAGGAAAACAATCAAACAGAGGCAGAGGCAGCGGCAGCAGAGGAGAAAAAAACAATGACAGCTATGTTCCTTGGAAGCTCCCAGGATCAGGCGGTTGTTGATATCATTCAGGCGGTTACAGATGAGTTTAATGCAAATAATGACTATAACGTGGAATTCAAGTTTGAAACTTATGAAAATGAGCAGTATAAGACAAAACTTGCTACCGTTATGGCATCGAATTCTGCACCGGATGTATTTTTTACATGGAGTGCCGGTTATTTACAACCTTTTGTAGAGGGTGGGAAAGTATATGAAATCGGACCGCTGGTTGAAGGGGATCAGGAATGGAAAAGCCGCTTCAATGAAGGTGTTTTCGGTCCAGTATCATATGATGGAAAAGTTTATGCAGTGCCTCATGGACAGACCGTAGCAGCTATGTTTTATAACACTAGAATTTTTGAAGAAAATAATTTAAAGGTGCCAGGAACTTTTGATGAATTAAAACAAAGCTGTGTGACATTAAAGGAACGTGGAATCGTCCCCATTTCAGTGCCGGTAAAGGACGCTTGGATTGCAGGACAATTCCTGCAGCAGATTGCTAACGGTGCAGGTGGTATGAAATTGTTTAATGGCACTGTAGATAGTTCTTTAAAATGGAATGATGATTCCTATGTACAGGCAGGAGAACTGCTATCTGAGCTGGTAGAAATCGGAGCATTTCCAGATGGATTCCTTGGAATGACCAATGATGAAGGACGAGATTTGTTCATACAGGAAAAAGCAGCAATGTACTATATGGGGTCCTGGGATATTGGTCTGTTGTCAGCAGACGATGCTCCGGTTTCCAAGAATCTCGGTGTATTTAACATTCCGCCAAGCAATACATCTGCAGGTAATGTAGCAATCGGTGATGTGGATCAGTGTCTGGCAATCAGCAGTAACTGTTCTAATATAGATGCAGCAGCAGCTTATATCAAACTGTTTTCCGATACAGCGGCTCAGGAGGCATATGCATATAATGCAGATTATCTGCTTTCAACAAAAACAAGTCTTGACGAGAGCAAGCTGTCACCGCTGTTTATAGAAGTTAATAATATGCAGCAGGAACTCTCTGGTGTGACACCATGGCTTGATCGTGTGTTTGGAGCAGGTGAAGGTGTAGAGTTTAATAATGCTGCACAGGCAATCATAGCAGGGAAAGATTCCAAAGAACAGATGGATAATCTACAGCAGTTTGCTGAGGATAATGCATTGCGTTAATCATGAAAAGAGGGCTGTGATAATCGCAGCCCTATCTTTTTTGAACAGCAGACAGGAGGGATTATTTTGGATAATATTCTGAAATCAAAAAAACATATTGTACTTTTTGTAGCACCCGCATTTTTGGTATTTGTGATATTTGGTCTGTTTCCTATTATTTATAATTTCGTACTCAGCCTGTATCGGACGGATTTAATGAGTCAAGGCGTTTTCATTGGTCTTAAGAACTATTCGAATCTGCTTCATGACAAAATATTCCTGATGAGTCTGAGAAATAATCTTTTGATGGTAGTAGGCTCCTTCCTTGCTCATATGCCCATTGCATTATTTTTGGCTAATCTATTGTTTCATAAAATAAAAGGCAGCAGTTTTTTTCAGTCAGTATTTTTTCTTCCCAGTGTTGTTTGTGGAGTTGCTGTGGGGTTGACCTGGACATTTATATATAATTCTGAATTCGGTATGGTGAATTCCTTACTTGATTTTTTGAATCTGGCAGGATTAAAGCATCAGTGGCTGTCCGATGAGAATACAGTTATATTTGCCATTATTGTAGTGGTAATGTGGCAGTATGTGGGATACCATATGGTGATTCAGCTTGCAGCCATGAAGAATATACCACCCTCTCTATATGAAGTAGCAGCAATTGATGGAGCCTCTAAATGGCAGCAGTTTATTCTGCTGACCCTGCCATTGATTAAACCTATATTAAAGGTTGATGCAATTTTAATTATTACCGGTTCTCTAAAGTATTTCGATTTGGTGTTTGCCATGACTGGAGGCGGACCAAGCCATGCCAGTGAGGTACTGTCCACTTATATGTATTATCAGGGATTCAGGACAATGAAATATGGATATGCCAGCACAATTGGCAGCGTTTTGCTTATCCTTTGTGCCATTTCAATTGGTATCTGTAATGTGGCTTTCAAATCAGAAGCGGTAGAATATTAATAAGGAGGAGCCTGGTAATGAATAAACAGAAATTGATTAAAATGCTGGAATATATTATACTGATAGGATTTACAATTTTATTTTTATATCCCATTGTGTGGCTGCTGATTAATTCATTTAAGGATGGAAAAGAGTTATTTGAGTCACCATGGGCGCTGCCTTCTAAAATCACCTTGGACAATTATATACGTGCAGTTACTGTAGGCAATATCGGTCATTATTTTTTGAATTCAGTTGTTGTGGCAGTCAGTGTGGTAGTGATTGCAACACTGCTCAGTGCCATGGCTGCCTATGGAATTTCCAGACTGCGGTGGAAGCTGTCTGGTCTGGTGCTTTCTATTTTTCTTTTGGGAATGATGATACCGACTCATGCCACTATAGTTCCTCTGTTTTCTATTTTTAATCAACTGAAAATCAATAACACATACGCAGCTGTTATTATTCCCCATGTAGTATTTGCTATACCAATTGCGATATTGATTTTGACAGGTTTCTTTTCATCTATTCCGGTTGAAATTGAGGAGGCGGCAATTATAGATGGGAGTTCGCTGATTCATTGCTTCTTCAGGATTATATGTCCAATGGCAACATCATCACTGGTCACAGTGGCAGTCATTACATTTATCACTGCCTGGAATGACCTGCTGTTCCCACAGATATTTTTATCAGATCCCAATATGATGACCCTTCCTGTTGGACTTACCACCTTTCAGGGAAGGTACTCTACAGATTATGTGGGCATGATTGCAGCTGTTGTAATTACTATAATTCCTAGTATAATAATATACAGTATTTTACATAGAAAAATCATAGATGGTATGACAGCGGGGGCTGTGAAG
>DHOR01000029.1:70022-77840 GCA_002409995.1 Hungatella sp. UBA5385
GGTATGACAGCGGGGGCTGTGAAGGGTTGAATTTTTTTGGGGAGGTGCAGTATGGTTAATCTGTTAATTGCGGATGATGAAGCGATCATACGCCGCGGACTGCTTTCTATACCTTGGGAGACAATTGGTGTCCGGGTAGCGGCAGATGTGAAAAATGGGCTGGAAGCAATAGAGGTTCTGCAAAGCGAATTGATTGACATCGTGTTGACGGATATCCGCATGGCTGGAATGGATGGACTGGAACTGGCTCGTTTTATTCATGAAAATGGATACAGTACCAAGGTAATACTGTTATCGGGATTTCATGATTTTGAATATGCCAGAAGTGCCATTCAATATGATGTGATGGATTATATTGTAAAACCTTCCGATCCGGAAGAGATTCTTGAAATAGTAAAAAAAGCATGTCTGCAGGTGGATAAAAGGCGGGAAGCGGATATGAGAATTCAGTTGCTGGAGGCTGAGCTTGGGAAACGTCAGTTGATCTACGATAAAGATAATCTTGTACTGGGTCAGGTGGAGAGCTCATCAACAGCAGATAAAATCATCAGCTACATTGCGGAGCATTATAAAGAGTACATATCGCTGTCAACTCTTTCTGAAGAATTGCATTTTAGTACGATTTATTTAAGCAAGGTTATTAAAAAAAGCATAGACTATTCATTTTTGGAACTTGTTAATGCCATGAGAGTTTATGATGCAGCAGATCAGCTAAAAGAGGGGGGACGCTCATTGACAGAAATCTGTGAAGATGTCTGTATTAAAGATCCTCGTTATTTCAGTCAGATGTTTAAAAAATATTATGGTGTTACACCATCTGCATATAAAAAGGCACCATGTCTGCCGCTGGATACGAAGCTTGCTTATCTGGTACAGTCCATAAGAGGTGGACGCCTATGAGAAATGGACTGGGAAAACTGAGAACGCCGGGAAGGCTGAAAAGGCTCATAAGGCCGGTTTCTGACTGGGGAATCCGAGTGAAGCTGCTGGTATCAGTAAGCCTGCTGATCACTGTTCCGGTGCTGGTGATTGCCATAGGCAGTTTTCGGGTGTCTAGTAAGATTGTGGAGAACAAAGTAAATCAATACAGCCATGATATTCTCTATCAGACTACCAAAACCATGGAGACACGGTTAGAAAAGATCGAAGACATTTCGTTTAATATCATGATGAATAATCAGGTGCAGAGCATCTTGCTGGATGAGATGAGCAGAACGCTGGAACCTCTGGAAGAGAATCAGATTCGGATTCAGATGGAAAATATCCTGTCTTCCCAGGTACTATATCACAATGAAATCAATGCAATCTATGTGATTTCATTTGGCGGCCATGTATATGAGCTGGATAAAACCAAGCAAAACTATGATTTGCTGGAGAATAAGCTTGATGAGATTCAGGCGGGATTAGGTGATAACGTCTGGTTTGGCGGACTGCCTGATAAAAGGGTGGTTGTACTTACCAGAGTTGTCAACAGCATCAGAACACAGAAACCGGTTGGATATCTTGTGATGTATGTAGATGAGAATTTCTTGTTTGAACTATTAAAAAGTACACATACCGCTCAGCAGGGAGAAATATTTATTCTGAATCAGGAAGGGTTGATTGTTTCTGATGCAGATAAGGGACGGATCGGAAGTCTTTCTTCTGTGTTTGCGGGAATTGAAGGATCAGAGGCTTATAATTTTACAACCAGAATGGTAGATGGGAAAGACCAGTATGTGGCAATCAGCGAACCTATGAGAAATGGCTGGCGTATTATGTCCATAGTTCCGGTGTCTGAATATCAGAACGAAATTATTAGTTTGAGAAATTCCATTGTTGTATTTTCTTTTATACTGTTAGGTGCAGCGGTATTGTGTGCATGGGGGCTGTCGGTGAGTATTTCCAATCCTATCCGAAAATTGTCATCAATCATGGAACAGTTTGGAAAAGGGGATTTTTCTGCCCGTTGTCCAAAGGAGTCAGATGATGAAATTGGAAGGTTATCAGGGACATTTAACCAGATGGCGGACAACATCAATGAACTGGTTCAGAAAGTCTATGATGAACAGCTTATGAAGCAGGAAGCAGAGCTAAAATCTCTGCAGATGCAGATTAATCCCCATTTTCTATATAATACTTTGGAAACTATTAACTGGATGGCAAGAAGCAATGGCAATGAAGAAATCGGAATTATGGCAAAATCTCTGGGAGATTTAATGCGTGCCACCATTAACGGAAGGGATTATGTGTTGTTAAAGGATGAGGCGGTCAGTCTTCATAATTATCTTCAGATACAAAAATACCGTTATGGGGAAAAATTAGAGGCGTTCATTGAGCTGGATATAGAAACAGAAGATTTATATGTTCCTAAATTAATCATACAGCCATTGGTAGAAAATGCGATTTATCATGGAATCGAGCCGGCTTTTGATAATGGAAGAATCGATATAAAAAGCATCATACAGAATGATGCTTTGATCATCACAGTGAGAGACAGCGGAGTGGGGATGACTCAGGAAACTATAGATGAAATCCTGAATATTGCAGGAAGAGACCATCAGACCATCCCCCATTCCATAGGACTGCAAAATGTAATAAAACGAATTAAGAAGCTGTTTGGAGATGAATATGGCATCACTATAGAAAGTGAATTTGGAGAAGGTACAGTGATTACGTTACATTTGCCGGTACTTACAGCCATAGAAAAATAGAAAGAATAGGAGATCATAGATATGAAACAGGGGATATACAAACATATGCTGCTTGGAACTGCATATTATCCGGAGCACTGGGATGCATCTTTATGGGAAGATGATATCCTGCGCATGAAGGAACATGGAATCAATATGCTGCGAATCGGAGATTTTGCCTGGGGAAAGTTTGAACCAACGGAAGGGGAATATCATATCGGCTATTTTGATGATTTTCTCGGGCTATGTGAGAAACATAAGATGGAGGTTATTATGTGTACTCCAACTGCTGCACCACCTATGTGGCTCATCGATACATACCCGGAAGTTTTAAACTGTGATATAGAAGGAAACCCATATTATGGACCTCGTCGCCATTATAACTACAATTCACCTGTTTACCGCAGATTATGTGAGAGGCTGGTAGAAGAGCTTGCAAAACACTATAGCAAATGGGATATTATCATTGGCTGGCAGATTGATAATGAATTGAATTGTGATTTGAGCGAATTTTATTCAGAGGCGGATCACAAAGCTTATAGGGAATATTTAAAAGATAAATTTGGAAGTCTGGAACAACTCAATGATGCCATGGGACTCACATTCTGGAGCGGAGAGTATAGTGACTGGAAGCAGGTAACATTAAACAGAAAGTGTGTTGGAGGTGCTGTTAATCCGCACCTGGCATTGGAGGAGAAACGTTTTTTCTCTGAAAGTGCAATTTCATTTTGTGCCTTTCAGGTAAAAATATTAAAAAAATATCTTTCAGAAGAGGTATTCATTACAACAAACGGACTGTTCCCTAATTTAGATTATAATAAATTAATGGAATGTGGACTGAATTTTATCACATTTGACAGTTATCCTAATTTTGCATTTGACGTGAATCGACCGGAAGGCATGCCTGATGATTTGAAAGACCGGAAATGGAGTTGGAATCTTCAATGGACCCGTTCTGTTTCACCGGTATTTGGTATTATGGAACAGCAGGCAGGAGCCAATGGCTGGTCTACCAGAATGGAGACACCAATGCCGAGGCCGGGACAGATGAAACTGTGGGTTATGCAGTCAATCGCTCATGGGGCAGATCTGGTTGCATTTTTCCGATGGAGGACCAGTCCAATCGGTTGTGAGATATACTGGCATGGATTAAATGATTATAGCAATATGGATAATCGGAGACTAGGGGAATTAAAGGAAATCAGCCATGTGATAGAGCAGCTGCATGAGGTGCAAGGAACCAGATACCGGGCAAAGATGGCGGTGCTGAAAGACTACACCAATGTATGGGATGCAGGGTCAGACTGCTGGCATCAAAGAATTGATGTACATAGTGATAACAGCTGGTTTGTGGCTGCTCAGAAGACTCATACACCATGTGATTTCTTCTATTTAAGAAGTGAGACTACACTGGAAGAACTGAAGAAGTATGAACTACTGGTATACCCTCATCCGGCCATTATGAAACCTTATGTTTCTCAGCTGTTAAAGGAATATGTGGAAGCAGGAGGTATCCTTGTATTTGGTGCGAGGACAGGTTATAAAGATGAGTTTGGCAGGTGTCCTATGCGGCCAATGCCTGGCTTGATCTCTGACTGGAGCGGCATAGAAGTAACTGACTATACACTTATAGGGAAGAAAGATAATCAGTATGTGGTATGGGCTGATGAAACAATCGAAGCCCCAGTATTTCATGAGATTCTAAAGATGACAGATAAAGAAACCCAGATACTAGCACATTTTGATGGGAATTATTATAAAGATGAGCCGGCTCTTTCTTACAAAGCACTGGGAAAGGGGAGTGTCTATTATTTAGGAGCTTGTTTTAGTGTGGAGATGGTTAAGAAAATTCTGGAACACACCAGTCAGATATCACCTTATAAGGCACTTCTGGATATTCCGGAAACAGTTGAACTGGCAGTGCGCACAGACGGAAAAAAAGAATATCTGTTTTTGTTAAATTATTATGCGGAGAAGGCAGATGTTTGCCTGAGGCAATCCATGATAGACTTATTAAGTGGTAAGAAATATGATGGCAATGTATCGCTTCCTGGGTACGGAGTATTGGTTTTGGAACATATTATATCTTACTAAATATTTACCTCAGGGGTTCGACCCTTTTCAAAAAGGGTCGAACCCCTGAGGTGAATTTTCACCGTAAAACTAAAGTCCAAAGATGTTTGACATTTAATCCCACCACATATAGAATAAATTATGAATGAAACAGCTATTATCTTAAGGAGGCACACAATGGGGATTATGTGGTTTAACAAGCCGGCAGAAACATGGAACAAGGCATTGCCAATAGGCAATGGCCGTCTCGGCGCTATGGTATTTGGTGGTCAGGAGCAGGAAATTATTCAAATGAATCAGGATAGTATTTGGTACGGAGCGCCTGTTGACAGAATTAATCCAGATGCGCGTGGTCATTTGGATACCATACGAAAGCTGATTTTAGAGGGCAGAATACCGGAGGCAGAAGACCTTCTTCGATATACATTTAGCGGAACACCTCAGAGCCAGCGTCCTTACCAGCCCCTAGGTAATGTAGAAATTACATATCATGGTAATCAGGGTGAGGTATCAAATTACCGACGGGAACTGGATCTGGAAAATGGAATGGTAACTGAGGTTTTTGGCATTAACGAATGTAACATAAGAAAGAAATATCTGGCTTCCTACCCACATGGAATCATAGCCATCTGTATGACAGCGGAGGAAGGAACTATTTCTTTTGATGCTATTCTTCGAAGGGGCAGGTTTTATGAACATGCCGGGAAAATGGATGAGCAGACCATTTACATGGATGGCACTCTGGGTGAGGGAGGCATTGCTTTTCTGACTGCTCTGCGGGCTCAGACCACAGGAGGAAGCGTTCAGGTTCTGGGTGAACATCTTCTTGTTAGAGATGCCAGAGAAGTGACACTGTATATTAGTTGTGAGACTTCATTTTACTGTGAGGATTACAGGGAGTTGGTCGGTAAGAAACTGGATGCTGCCTGTGAAACCGGGTATCAAGTAATAGAGAAGAAACATTGTGAAGATTATAGAGAATTATATGGAGCGGTAACTCTGGAACTGGAAGGAGAATACCGTAATATCAGTGACATTCCCATTGATCAGCGTCTTAGGAAGCTAAAAGAAGAAGATAACGATAATCAACTTGCAGCAGTTTATTTTCAATATGGAAGATATTTACTGATCTCCAGCAGCCGTCCAGGCAGTCTGCCTGCCAACCTTCAGGGAATATGGAATGATGAAATGATTCCGGCCTGGGATTCCAAGTTTACCATTAACATCAATACCCAGATGAATTATTGGCCGGCAGAAATATGCAGTTTGTCCCAGTGCCATCTGCCTCTATTTGACCATCTTTTAAGAATGTGGGAACGGGGAAAGGAAACTGCTGGGAGAATGTATGGCTGCCGTGGATTTGTGGCGCATCATAATACAGATATCTGGGGAGATTGTGCACCTCAGGATATCTATATTCCTGCCTCCTACTGGGTTATGGGAGGTGCCTGGCTGTGTACTCATATATGGACACATTATATTTACACAGGAGATATGGAGTTCCTGAGACGAATGTATCCAATATTTAAGGATTCCGTAATTTTCTTTCATGATTATCTGATAGAAAATCATGGAGAAATGGTTACCTGTCCTTCTGTATCACCAGAAAATACTTATATTCTTCCTGATGGAACCAAGGGCTGTGTTTGTGCTGGTTCCTCCATGGATAACCAGATATTAAGAGATTTAATGGAGGGATATCTAAAAGCTTCAGAAGCATTAGGAATTCAGGATGAAGATATGGATAAGACCAGGGAGATTCTTAACAAGATTCCTGTTACAAAAATAGGAAAATACGGACAGATCATGGAATGGCGTGAAGATTATGAAGAAGAGGAACCTGGGCACAGACATATTTCACAGCTATATGCACTCCATCCTTCCCATCAGATTACTGTAGATAAAACACCGGAACTTACCAGAGCCGCCGCCAATACTTTGGAAAGGCGCCTTTCTTATGGCGGTGGACATACTGGGTGGAGCTGTGCATGGATTGTAAACCTTTATGCAAGGCTGGGAGAGGGGGATAAAGCCCTTGAGAATTTAAATAAGCTGTGGAGGCAGTCAACATTTCCAAACCTGATGGACAACCATCCTCGCAGAGACAGCGCTGTATTCCAGATTGATGGAAACTTTGGTGCAACAGCTGCTATTGCAGAGATGCTGGTACAGAGTGATGAAGACAGAGTGCTGCTTCTGCCGGCACTTCCTGAGAAGTGGAAGTGTGGAAAAGTAACCGGGCTCACAATTGTGGGAGGTGCACGCTTAGATATTCAGTGGGCGGAGGGCAGACTGACAGAATGTACAATCAGATCGGAACGTGATATGGAAATAGTGCTGGTATATGGTCAGGAGAAGAGAAAGGTCAGTGTGAAAGCCAGAGAATCCCTGACTGTGAAGGGGGCAGTGGTATAAAAATGATATATCAAAACATTAACTTCCATAATGTAGAAGAACTAATCCAAACCCCAAAGGGATATGCAATGGCAAGAATACCCAAGGATATTCGCTTACAGGTAAACGATGGAATCAGAGATAGAACCTGCTTTTATAGTACTGGAGTTGAACTTCGCTTTAAGCTGTTAGGAGAAAAAGCAACCATATTCTTAAGAACTGACAAAGCTCAGGAGGCTCAGGCAGCCTATATTTATTATGGTTCGATACAGGGCGGCTGGGAGAATTCATCGAAAACCATTTTTACAGAGGTAACACCTATAACAATCTCCAGACCTGACAATATAGCTAAATTGACAGAAATTACAAAGCAGAATAACCTTCCTTTTCAACCAGAGGTTATCAGGATTGTCCTTCCCTATGGTACATGTTATTTTGTAGGAGTAGAAGGTGATATAGAGCCGCCATCTCCTGAAGATATGCCGGGAAAGACATACCTGGCATACGGTTCCTCTATTACACATGGCAGTTTGGCCCTGGCAGCTCCGTATACTTATCCATTTCGGATTGCTGCAAAGTTGAAATGTGATTATTTGAATCTGGGTTTTGCCGGAACTGCTCAATTAGAGAAATCCATGGCAGAATACTTAATTTCAAGAAAAGATTGGGATTTCGCTTC
>DHOR01000029.1:77999-78448 GCA_002409995.1 Hungatella sp. UBA5385
AAGAAAAGATTGGGATTTCGCTTCGGTAGAGATGGGTATTAATATGATAGGAGAAGCGTTTACAATTGAATTTTTCGAGAAGCAGGTAAAGGAATTTGTTGAGGTGTTAGCTGAAGATGCCAGACCTATTTTTGCCACGAATATATTTGGCTTCAATGGAATAGGGCAGGATAAGGCGGAAAAATACCGGGAAATTGTGCAGAAACATGCACAGGACAGGCTTATTTTTACTGATGGTTTAGAGCTGATGAATAATCCTGCATATATTTCTCAGGATTTAACACATCCATCATTGGATGGGATAGAAGAAATCGTAAAGAACTGGTCAGGTGTTATGAAGTTAGAGTTGTAATTTTAGGTAATCAACACTTACGAAATTGTTGAACTGGCAGTGTATTGCTTTTGGAACATATTAAACCTTAATAGATATTTACCTGAGGGGTTCGACC
>DHOR01000029.1:78633-118268 GCA_002409995.1 Hungatella sp. UBA5385
AAGGGTCGAACCCCTCAGGTAAATGTGCATAAAAACTATATAGCTTTTTTGACACATATGTAGATTTGTACATTTTGCATAAAAAAGTCATTGACAAAAGTGTTATAACAGTAATATCATAAGGGAAAGAGAAAGGGAGGTAACATGTGAAAGAGGAAATTTTTCAAACAGCACCAGAGATAGCTTATCGCATTATTTCCCAGAAGATTCTGGATGGTGAATTTCAACCGGGTATGAAGCTTTCCCGTCGTAAGATGGCGGAGGTTACCAATGTAAGTGTGATTCCGGTAATTGAGGCATTAAAACGTCTGGAAGAGGATGGATTGGTTGAGTCCAAGCCACAGTGGGGTTCCTTTGTAACAGTTCCAACCAGAGAGAAGATTATCCAGAGTTATCAGGTAAGAGAAGCGATTGAGTGTCAGTCAGCCCGCATTTTAAGCCAGATTATTACTCCTGAACAGATTGATAATTTACTCAGTATTGCTACAGAACTGGATACTGTTCCATATGAGGAAAAGAGCACTATAGATTCTCGTAATTATCATTTACGTTTTCATAACTGCCTGGCAGAATATACAAATAATGATCTGCTGGTTCGTACCTTAAACAGAATTAATTTATTCTGGGTTTTATGTAAGGCACTGGGAGCGCGGGCAACTCAGACGGAGTACCCCCGTTACTGGCACCGTAAGCTGGTTGATGAGATTGCAGCAGGAGACCCGGACCGGGCTGAGGCTGCAATGAGAGAACATGTTCTGGATTCTCTGGGACCTGTTCTGGAATCATTGGATGAAAAAAACAGGTCAATCTGATATTAGGTTGATCATGTGAATTTTATTACTTCGGCTGGAGAACCGTTGCTTTTCCAGCCGGTGGGGGACAGAAGGGAGGTTAAAGTGTCAGGGATGTTTTTTTTGTAACAAGTGTTATAACAGTTATAAAATACAAAAATATTAGCAAAAGCTTAAGGAGAAAACAATATCATGATGAAGAAAAACGCATTGATTTTTATGGCAGTAATTATGGTTTTAGGCAGTTTGTTGATGGGGTGCAGTAAAAAGTCGGAAACTTATCCGGGTGATGCGATTCAGTTAATTGTACCTGTGAAAGCCGGCGGTGATACAGATGCCAATGCCCGACTACTGGCACAGTATATGGAAAAGGAATTAGATGTTGCCATGCCTGTTGTTAATGTATCCGGTTCCTCTGGTACGATCGGTATGGAGCAGGTTCGTTCTTCAGAAGCAGATGGTTATACCTGTCTCTTCTTCCATACAGAGGCTATGCTGCCGGAAATATCCGATTTAATTGACTACCAGATAGATGAATTTAAGATGGCAGGTGTGTGTTTGCAAGCCAATACCACCCTTCTCATTACTCACAAAGACTCAGGATTTTCCACTTTACAGGATTTCATAGATCAGGCAAAAGCAAATCCAGGTAAATTTGAATTTGGTATGGCGGTTGGCGGTTATCCTCATCTTATAGGACTTGCACTTGAAAGTGAGGCAGGCATTGATTTAAATCTTGTGGACATTGGAGGCAATGCGGATAAGATTGCAGCTTTAGCAGGTCATAATACAGATATTATTAATGTGGAGTATGCAATGGTTAAGGATTATTTATCAACTGGAGAATTTATAGCTTTGGCAGTACTTAATGATCAGCGAAATGAGTTGTTTTCAGATATACCCACAGCAAAAGAACAGGGGCTTGATATGCAGTTTGGCAAGTTTTTCTTTGCTGCATTTCCAAAGGAAACACCGGACGAGGTGGTAAATACCTTTACAGAAGCAATGAAAAAAGCAGTAGAGAATCCGGATTTTGTGAAAGCAGCCCAGGATTCTTATGCACTTACTCCAGTTTATATGGCACCTGAGGAAGCGTCTGCTTATGCGCAGCAGGTATATGATAATTTAAATTCTTATAAGGAACTGTTTACCAGTAAATAAGGAAGGGGAAACTCTATCATGAAAAAATATAGTGATATGATCTGCGGCTTTGCAGGAATGGTTGTGGCTTTGGTTATATTTGTTCTCAGCATACAGATTAGTATGAAGGAAGGTGATATGATCGGAGCAGGATTTCTTCCTCAGATTGTATCTGTTATCGTGTTTGGCTTTTCAGCAGTACTGGCAGGGCGGGGCTGGAAGCTCAGCAAGGTTTATACAGAAAAAACTGCTGCTTATCCTTCCAATTCAAATGGGGTATTGCTCATGATTGCAGTCTGCTTTTTATATGCAGTTCTGCTGAAACCATTAGGATTTATAATTACAAGCGCAGGATTTTTGTTTATATCACTCTGCTTGATGACCAAGAAGGAAAAGATAAATTATATAAAATTTATTATCATAACAATAGTTGCGGTATTGGCAATTTACCTGGTATTTACAGAGCTTTTTGGTATTCGCCTGCCTCACGGTATTCTCTAAAGGAGGGAAATGGATATGAGTGATATTACTGCGGGAATTTTGTCCATTTGTAATTTTCCTATTATGGCTCTCATCTTTGTGGGCACATTTATGGGAATCATAGTTGGTGCAATTCCGGGATTGAGTGTAACCATGGGAGTGGCTCTGTTTTTGCCTCTTACTTTTGGCATGGAGCCTATTGCAGGTCTGGCTCTCTTATGCGGACTTTACATAGGAGGTACTTCAGGAGGACTTATCAGTGCAATTTTACTTAAAATGCCAGGTACTGCCGCTTCTGTAGCTACCACATTTGACGGACATCCCATGGCTGAAAGAGGAGAGGCACCTAAAGCTTTGGGCATAGGAATTGTTTCTTCCTTCCTGGGTGGACTGGTAAGTTATATTGTACTTATGCTTTTAGCACCATTTATTGCAAAGTTTGCTTTAAAGTTCGGCCCTTATGAGTATTTTTCCATCGGACTGTTTTCCATGACTATGATTGTCAGCTTATCCTCAGGTTCTTTGGTAAAAGGAGTTCTCAGTGGTATGATAGGTTTTATCCTGGCGCTTGTAGGCATTGCTCCCATTACCAGCCTTACACGTTTTACCTTTGGGGTTTCAGATCTTAATGCGGGTTTTAGCCTGCTTCCGATGCTGATTGGTTTGTTTGCAGTAGCAGAGGTATTGGTAGTTCTGGAAGAAAAATTTCAGCCTGCGGGCACCAGGGTTAAGGAATGTAAGATAAAAGGCTTTGGATTTACATGGAATGATGTAAAGGATCAGGGACCTAACTTCCTGATTTCCACCATGATCGGCACAGGAATAGGAATTCTTCCGGGCCTTGGTGCAAGCATCTGCAACATTCTGGCCTATTCTGTAGCAAAGAACCGTTCCAAATACCCGGAGAAGTTTGGAACCGGTATTGTTGATGGAATTATAGCACCAGAGAGCTCCAACAATGCTTCAACCGGTGGGGCAATGATTCCTCTTCTGACTCTTGGACTTCCAGGGGACAATACCACAGCCCTGATTCTGGCAGGATTTATGATTCATGGAATCACTCCGGGACCGTTGCTGTTCCGTACAGAAGGAAGGCTGGTATATGGTATTTTTGCAGCTCTTCTAGTATCGAATTTAATGATGCTGATTGTAGAATTTGTTGGAATGAGAGCATTTATAAAGATTTTATCTGTGCCTAAGAATCTGCTGCTTCCTATAGTACTGGTTTTCTGTACAGTTGGTGCTTATGCAAATAATAACCGTGTGTTTGATGTAATTGTTATGATGGTATTTGGTGTTATGGGATATGGTATGAAGAAGTTGAAATTTCCTCAGGCTCCTGTTATACTGGCATTTATCCTTTGTCCTACGGTAGAAACCAATTTGCGCCGAGGACTGATGAAAAGTCAGGGCAGTTTTCTGCCATTCATAACGTCGCCGATTTCCTGTGTATTCCTTGTAATTGCAGTGGCAACATTGGTACTGACTATTCGTAAGGAGTATATAAATTCAAAAAAGCTAAAGGAGATATAATTAATAATGAAAGTATACATACCACAGGAAGTTGCTCATGAAGGAACCGATTATCTCAAAGCTCATGGCTATGAAGTGAAGGTCGGAACAGGTTTTTCTATTGAAGAGATGAAAAGGGATATTGCAGACTGCGATGCAATGCTCCTCCGTACAGCTCATTGTCCGGGAGAAGTATTGGAAGCAGGAAAACAGATTAAAATAGTAGCCAGACATGGAGTAGGCTATGACAATATTGATTTAAAAGCAGCAGAAAAGCTTGGAATATGGGTCACTAATACTCCTCAGGCATTATCTGATTCTGTAGCAGAATTTACGCTTGCCTCCATTTTGATGGCTGCTAAGAATATTCCTGCCTGCAAAGATGCAATGTACCGTCAGGACTATGGTTATAAAAACAGTCATAAAGGTCTGGATGTCTATGGAAAAAGTCTGGGCATTGTGGGATTTGGCAGAATCGGTCGGGCAGTTGCCCAAAAGGCTTATGCAGGATTGGAGATGAATATTCTCGCTTATGACCCTTCTATAAAAAAGGAACAAGTGCCTGATTATGTAACACTTTGCAGCTGGGAAGAACTATTTGGAAACGCAGATTTCATCAGTCTCCACATGCCTGGAGGAGAGAAAAATCGTAACGCTGTCAGTGCCAAAGAGTTTTCTATGATGAAGGATTCCGCTATATTGCTCAATATGGCAAGAGGAGAGGTAGTGGATGAAAAAGCTTTAGATATTGCTCTAAAAGCAGGAGAGCTTCGCTGTGCGGTATTAGATGTACAGAGTCAGGAGCCTCCGGCAGCTGATTCACCTTTGTATCAGAATGAAAAAGTGATTTTGACCCCACATATGGCTTCTAACACAGAGGAGTGTATGGGGCGTATGGCACTTCATGCTGCATGGCAGATTCATAAGGTGCTTAGTGGCGTGAAACCGGACTGGCCTGTGAATAATCCCCAGGCATAAAAAGAAACGCAATAATAAGTGATTGAATAAGAGGGCGGACCTAAGTATAATGTACATAATACTTAAGTCCGCTTTTTGTATGGAATAAATACTGCTTCCTATAAAATGCAGGCAGACAACAAAGGAGAACATTGATGAAACACTATGATATTATATTCAGCGATATTGACGGGACATTTTTAAACTCTGATCATCAGGTTACAGAGAAGACTAAGAGGGAAGTACAACGAGTAACCGCCCTTGGGATTCCTTTTGTATTATCATCTTCCCGTATGCCAGAGGCAATTCTGCCCGTTCAGCATATGGCAGGAATTAAACAGCCTATGATTGCTTATGGAGGCAGTTTGATTCTGGCTGAGAATGGAGATGTTCTCTACAGTGAAGGTCTGGAAACAGATAAGGCATATCAGGTGGGGCAGTTTGTAGAGAAGGAATTCGGAGAAGTATCCTGGAATATATACAGCAGTCATAAGTGGCTCTGTGCTGCTCCCAAATCAGTTTATGTAATCAAAGAAGAAGAGATTACGGGAGCGAAATCAACGGAAGGGACACTGGAAGAGATTCATAGCTGGGAACTGATACATAAGATTTTATGCATTGGTGAGCCGGAGATGATATCTGATCTGGAGACAGCTTTGAAGGAGAATTTCACAGATCTGCTGATTGCTAAATCAGCTCCAACCTATTTGGAGATTACAAGCAGTCATATTAATAAAGGGGAAGCTATGGAGATTTTCTGTAAAAAGAAGGGGATTTCTATAGAAAATACTCTGGTGTTTGGCGATAATTATAATGATCTGGATATGTTTCAACGGGCAGGTACGAGTTATGTAATGGCAAATGCACCGGAAGAGATAAAACAAAAGGCGGAAAATCTTACAGAAGATCATAATAATGATGGAATTGCTTCTATATTAAGTAAACTGTTTTAATATAATATTTTTGAATTAAATACTAATCCTAAATAGGTGTTGAAAAAATCATGACGATTTTGCAGCACCTTTTTTAATTTCCAACTATGAGTATACCTGCTTGCCGTTTTATGGAAAAGTACAATAGGATAGTGAAGTGGATTAACAAGATGCTTGACAATTATTTCGTTGATATGATATACTAAACATGTATTAAACATGTTTAATTAAGAGGAGGGAATAATATGCAGCCTGACAATGTAAAGGAGCAGTTACTAAATGCAGCAATGAAACTATTAACTGAAAGCAATGATGCAAGTAAAATCACTGCCCGACAAATCGCCGCCGAAGCTGGCGCAAACCTTGCAATGATAAACTATTATTTTGCTTCTAAGGACGCTCTTATAAGTGAGGCTGTTGATAAGTTAATAGCTAATCGTGCCGTTGAACTGGAAGAAATCAAAGAAAAAAACATTCCTGCCAAACAGAGGCTCATTGAGTTTTTGCTGAAAATGGCTGATATTACAGTGGAGTATTCTCAATATACAAAAGCGACTGCTTCCTACACCCTATTGGAAAAAGATATTGAAGAACCTTATCACATTCTGCCAATGGTAAAGGAGTGTTTGGGGGATCGTTATTCAGAAACGGAATGCCGGATAATTTCATATCAGCTTACAACTTTTTCACAAATTGTCTTTTTTCGTTCTGACGGTTTTAGAAAGTATTCGGGGCTGGATATTATGAAGGCAGAAGAGAGAAAAACGTTGATTAACACTATGGTTAACACTCTCATTCAAGATTAAATTCAGTGGAGGTTATATAAATGAAAATATTAGGTTGGTTTTCGATAGTTCTAATTGCTTGTACCATGCTTTGTGGGCTTTGGATGAAGTTCGGACCGGGTGAAAAGGACGCAAATTTTCATGCAATGCTGTCTATAGGCACCATTTTGGTGTGCCTTATTACCATTATCCTTTATATGTTAAAGATAAAGTAAAAGGACCAATAAATAAATAAAGAAAGAAACCCTTCCCACTTATTCTTCAGTGTAAAGGGTTTCTTTGAAGTATCAAAAATCTACATATTAGGTCAATGATTTTTATTTTCAAAACTCATAAGTTTAATATAACAGAATTAAATCACATCATCATAGCAATAGCGCAAAGGCCGCACTGGACAGAGCCAGCACAAATGCCCCTCCGATTCTTGATAATACAGAAGCGTATCCCATTAATTCAAGACGCTTTGTTGCAGTTAAGATTACTACGTCACCTGAACCGCCACGGTTACAGCAGCAAAGTCCTGCAGTAATAGCAGCATCGATTGGATAAAAACCTACAAGGTATCCAGCAACTGCTGTACCAATGGTTACACCGATTACGATCATTAATGTTATGAACAGATTCTTTAAGCTGATGGCTGAAATAAACATGCCAAAATCGATCATAGTGATACCAACGCCTGCAAAACACATAGCTTTTAAATTACCTGTAATAAACTTTTGAAGTTTTCTTGTACCCTGTGCCAGATTCTCGGGAATCAGATTAAGAATATTTGCCATAGCTGCAAATACAACAAAATATGCGTAAGGGTGAATAATAACAGGTCCAATTTTAGGAAGGATCAGTCTTCCGAAAAGGCTGGAAAGAGCCCATAGACCGCCTGCTACTAAAAGTCCGGCTGCAATATCTTCTACAGTTACTTTTGCAGGCTCTGTTTTCTTTTCCTGCTTAATCTCTTTGGAAGCATTTTTCAGAAGCTGAGTTCCATCACCTGTTAAGCTTGGGAACTTGTTGCCTAAGTTCATTAACATAATACCCATAATTAGTGCCCAGGTATCAGCCATATTCAGCAGAGCAAGAGCTAAGGAATAGAACTGATCCTTGGGTACTCCCGTTACTCGTTCATAAATCTGGCTCATAGGAACTGCGCCTGCGCCGTTTCCACCGCCTAAAGAGGGAAGAACGTAGAAAACGATTACTTCCTGTATAGGAGTACCTGTAAGGAGAGCGCCTAATACACCGAATAAGGATGCACATATAATACCTACAACAAATACTGGACCACATCTTACCAGAGTTTTAATCAGCATTTCCCGGTTTACAGTCAGCAGACCGCCTGCCATAAGAAGCACAATATATAAGGTCTGGAAGCTGATTTCATCATAGAAATTAACTGATGAGTCAATATAAAATCCAGGAATTACTTTCAAATATACCAGAAGTGACGGAAACATGATTGCCATCATTGTACCGCCTCCTATGTATTTGTTCCAAATAGGAAGTCTTTTTCCAAATTCATAGCTAATTGCTCCGATGACGAATAAGAAGGCCATAGTTGAGAGAATATCATCGCCCAATGAACCTGTATAAACGCCTCCCAGAATCAGTGCTGCAAAAACTACGAATAAATATAATGGTACTCCTTGAACCTTGTACTTATACCATACCTGTTTATTTTCTTTACTTTCTGCTACTTGCCCCATTTTAGTATCCTCCGTTGATTTTTTATTGACCCTATACAAAAATATGTAAGTTATTCTGTAACTGCTTGTCTGATTCTGCACCTCCTCTGACCAATTGTTATTTTAAAGACATGTTAACATCAGAAACAAGTCCTGTATAATCAATTTATTGAATATCATGATAACATTTTTGCATGTTGGAATATTCTTTTTGTGAATATCGTACAAAAATCCTTCATTTATATTGATCCTAACAGGTTTTGAAACTGCTCCTGAAAGAATGTAAACCCTGATAAATCATGAAATCAGCTTGTGAAAAATGTCGAAATTTGCTATGATAGGCTTTACTATATTACAAAATGTAACAAAGGAGGGGCTTATGAAGGATTCGGATTGGCAAATATTATACGAACTATATAAAACGCCTAATATTACCAAAGTTGCGAATCGGCTGTATATTACGCAGCCATCACTGACGAAAAGACTTCAGTCAATGGAGGAAGAATTCAAAATCAAGATTGTCACCCGCACAACCAAGGGTGTTGAGTTCACTAAGTCAGGGGAGATGCTTGCAGAAAAGGCAGGTCAGTATATCGCTTTCATGCAGAAGATACGCAAGGAACTGCGCGCACTTCAGGATGACACAAAGGATGTAATTGTCATTGGCGCCTCCTATACCTACAGCAAATATATTTTGACAGATATTCTATATCAATATTCCAAAGAGCATCCCAATGTCTTGTTTGAGGTACAGAATGAACAGAGTAATCTGCTGTTTCGAAAGGCATGTGATGGTGTGGTAGATGTGGCATTTGTACAGGGGGATTATGAAGGTGAGGTAGTTCAGAATAAGGTGGATGAAAGCCAGGCATATCTTCTGACGAAACATCCTGTAGAACTTAGTGAACTGCGGGATATGGAGAGAATTGATTATAAAACCAATGATCGTTCCAGGGAAATGATGGAACTGTGGTGGAGAGAAAATTTTGATGATGAGGTACCTGAGGGAATGAGCGCAGGCTATGTGGATGTGTCCTGGCAGCTGGTTTCCAAAGGACTTGGCTATACCTGCTGTTTCCTTTCCGAAGGTTATGATCTAAGGCATGATCTGGCAAAGCAGCCTATGTTTTATAAAGATGGAAGCTCTGTTACACGCTCCACATGGTTTGCATATAGAAAGAAAAAGAATATGGCTAAGAGTCTTCAGCAGTTTATAAAATACGTTAATGAAAATATTGTAATCCAGAAATAGAAAACAGTAAAACAGCAATACAGTAATACAGCAAAACAACAAAAAGCAGGAACTCCCTGCTTTTTTTGCATTAAAAAACAGCTTCTACACTCCAAAATCCCATGGTGATTACTTTGTGTTATAATGTCATTCCCTTTAACAATTATACAAACCATTGCAGTTGAACTAAGATATGGGTATAAGAATTTATCATACAACCAGAAAAGGATAGAAAGGGAGGAACAAGGTGAAAGTAGAAAAATCAGCTGTTGCCGGAACGCTGGAATCAAGTGATGCAATGGTAACCATAGAGCCAGGAGAGTCTGGGATTGAACTGGAATTATCAAGTGTTGTTTTTCATCAGTACGGAGCTCAGATTCAGAAATTGGTATACGATACCCTTCATAATCTTGGAGTAGAAGATGCAAAAATCAGTATTGTGGACAAAGGTGCCCTGGACTGCACATTAAAAGCAAGAATTGAATGTGCTGTTTTCCGCTCCAATGGGATTGTGGACAATTTGCCATGGGGAGGTGCAATCAGATGAGAAATCCTGAGAAATTCAGACTAAGAAGATCCATGCTGTTTTTAAATGCCCAGAAGCCGGGCTTAATCAGAGATCCCTATGTCTATGCGCCGGATACCATAATGCTGGATCTGGAAGATGCAGTGGCAGAAAACCAGAAGGATGCTGCCAGATATTCCCTCTATCATGCATTAAAAGAGATTGATTACCATGGTGTGGAGCGGATTGTGCGGATCAACGGGCTTGATACACCACACTGGAGAGAAGATGTGAGAGTCTGTGTGGCAGGCGGTGCAGACGGGATCCGTATTCCCAAAACAGAGAGTGGAGTAGATGTGAGGGCCATTGAAGAAGAAGTGAGAAAAGCAGAGCAGGAATTTGGTGTGGAAGAGGGAAAAACCCTTTTAATGGCAGCTCTTGAATCCTGTATGGGCGTGATCAATGTAATGGAAATCTGCCGTTCCTCTGAACGCCTGTTTGGAATTGCCTTAAGCGGCGGAGACTATACCAAAGACCTTCAGACTGTTATCTCAGGAACCGGAATTGAACTTGCAGGTGCACGTCAGAATATGATCATTGCAGCAAGGGCAGCAAAGGTACAGTGCTTTGATACAGTTTATACAGATCTTGATAATATGGAGGGATTTGAGAGAGAGACGGCTATGATTAAAGCCATGGGCTTTGACGGTAAATCTCTCATTAATCCAAGACAGATCAGTATCGTACATAAAATCTTCACACCAACAGAAAAAGAAATTATTTTTGCAGAAAAGGTAGTGAGGGAGATAGATGAAAAGAAGAAGCTGGGAATCGGCGTTTTCACAGTAGACGGGAAAATGATTGATATTGCCTTTTATGATGGAGCAAAGAGATGTCTGGAACTGGCAAAAGCTTCCGGCGTATACAGGAAGGGGGCAGCAGAATGTTAAACAGTGTTGGCAGAGAAATTCCAGAAGAAATTATCAAATTAACAGGAAAAGAAGTGTTCCAGGGTGCATTTGCAAAGGACGGAGTGGAATATCAGAGAGCAGCACCTGTGGTAAAGCCTGTGATGAGCAATACTACCAGCAAAATGGTGGATTCCATTCATGAAGCACTTGTAAAATGCGGAGTGAGAGATGGAATGACATTTGGATTTCACCATCATTTCAGAGATGGGGACATGGTTGTAAAGCTAGTGATGGATGAGGTCCATAAAATGGGAATCAAAGACATTACCATCTGTGCCAGTTCCCTTGGAAGAGCTCATGATTTTTTAGTTCCTATGATGGAAGATGGAACTGTTACCAATATTGAGTCATCAGGTGTCCGCGGAGAGGTTGGAAAAGCTATTTCCCATGGTAAATTAAAAGGATTAGCAATTATGCGTTCCCATGGAGGAAGAGTGCGGGCAATTCAGACAGGAGAGAGCAGACTGGATATCTCCTTTATCGGAGCGCCGACCTGTGATGATTATGGAAACTGCAGGGGAATCGGCGGAAAAAGTGACTGCGGTGTTCTTTCCTACTCCCATGTTGACGGCAATCATGCCAATAAGGTGGTTGCAATCACAGACTGTCTGGTTCCATTTCCCAACTATCCCCCACATATTCCCATGGCAAAGGTGGATTACGTATGTGTTGTGGATGCCATTGGTGATCCGACTAAGATTGCAACGGGGGCAGCGAAACCAACGACTGATGTGAGAAAGCTGACTATGGCTGATTATTGTACTCAGTTTGTTGTTAACACCCCTTATTTTAAAGATGGATTTTCCTATCAGACTGGTATCGGAGGAGCTTCCATTGCTTCTACCATCTCTCTTACAAAAATCATGGAGGAGAGAGGAATTCGTATGGGATTCGGAGTAGGCGGACTGACGAAACCAATGTGTGATCTTCTTGATAAGGGACTGGTGAATCTGCTTCTGGATACTCAGGATTTTGACTTATCAGCAGTAAGCTCCCTGACCAATCCAAGACACCACAGAATCAGTGCAGGAGCTTATGCAAATCCATTTAACAAAGGTGCATTTGTCAACAAACTGGACTTTGTAATACTGGCTGCACTAGAGGTTGATGTGAATTTCAACGTGAATGTTGTGGTGGGTTCAGATGGAATTATCACAGGAGCACAGGGAGGTCATCCTGATACAGCAGCAGGAGCTAAGTGTACCATTGTGATTTCTCCGCTGCTTCAGGGAAGAATTCCGGCAATCTGTACAGATGTAACAACTGTGACAACTCCTGGAGAGACCATAGATGTTGTGATCACTGAATATGGAATTGCCATCAATCCTTTAAGACAGGATTTAATCGAAGCCACCAAAGATACGGATCTGCCATTTTGCACCATTGAAGAGCTGAGAGACAAAGCCTATGAAATTGCAGGAAAACCGGAGCCTGTTCAATTCGGTGAACGGGTGGTTGGTATTATAGAAAGCCGTGACGGCACGATTTTAGATGTTGTAAGGGAAGTAAAAGAATTTAAACTGGATAAATAGAGGAGAAAAATGATCATGGTTAAATTATATGAGAACGGTGTTTATTTAATCAATGGAACAGAAATTGTAGAAGAACAGCACAAGGAAAAACTTCTGTCTGCCGGTGTAACAGCGGCAAAAGAAGAAGCGAGAAAGGGTACTATCACCTACTCCATCCTTAAGGAGCATAACACCTCAGACAATATGGAGAAGCTGAAAATCAAATTTGACAGCATGACTTCTCATGACATTACATTTGTAGGTATCATTCAGACTGCAAAAGCATCAGGAATGGAGAAATTTCCGATTCCCTATGTATTGACCAACTGCCATAACTCCCTGTGTGCGGTGGGAGGTACCATTAACGAGGATGACCATGTATTCGGATTGTCTGCTGCTAAAAAATACGGCGGTATCTATGTCCCTCCTCATATGGCAGTAATCCATCAGTATATGCGTGAGACGATGGCAGGATGCGGGAAAATGATTCTGGGTTCAGACAGCCATACCCGTTACGGAGCTCTTGGAACCATGGCCATTGGTGAAGGCGGCGGAGAGCTGGTAAAACAGCTGCTACAGAATACCTATGATATTAATTATCCGGAAGTAATTGGTGTGTATTTAACAGGAAAACCGGGTCCTGGAGTTGGACCTCATGATATTGCTCTGAGCATTATCGGTGAAGTTTATAAAAATGGATATGTAAAGAATAAAGTGATGGAATTTGTAGGACCAGGTGTCAGCAGTATGACCACTGACTACAGAAACGGCATCGATGTTATGACAACAGAAACCACCTGTTTATCCTCTATCTGGAGAACTGATGAGGATACGAAAGAATTTCTTGCTGTTCACGGACGTGTGGATGAGTATAAAGAGTTAAATCCTGAAGATACTGCCTATTATGATGGACTTGTTTATGTTGATTTAAGCACTGTAAAGCCTATGATTGCACTGCCATTCCACCCAAGCAATACTTATGAGATTGATGAGCTGAATGCGAACCTTCATGACATCTTAAGAGAGGTGGAGAAGGAAGCGGCAATTATGAATGAAGGCTCTGGAGTTCGCTATGAATTACTGAGCAAAATAAGAGATAATAAGCTTCATGTTCAGCAGGGGATTATTGCAGGATGTGCAGGCGGAAATTATACCAATGTGATGGAAGCAGCCCATATTCTTAAGAATGCAAGCTGCGGCAATGGAGAGTTCAACTTATCCGTTTATCCATCCTCTCAGCCTGTTTTCCTGGATCTTGTACAGAAAGGGGCAATTGCAGAGTTGATGGCAGCAGGTGCCGCTATTAAAACAGCTTTCTGCGGTCCTTGCTTTGGAGCAGGAGATACACCTGCCAACAATGGTTTCAGCATCCGTCACACAACGAGAAACTTTCCAAACAGAGAAGGGTCAAAACCGGGAGCAGGGCAGATTTCTGCAGTGGCTCTTATGGATGCCCGCTCTATTGCGGCAACAGCAGTTAATGGGGGCGTGCTTACATCTGCCACAGAATATGCTGATGATTATCAGGCGCCTGAATACCATTATGATGAATCTCCTTATCGTTCCAGAATTTATCAGGGATTTGGAAAAGAAGAGGCGGAGGCAGAGCTGGTATATGGACCTAATATTAAAGACTGGCCTGAAATGAGCCCTCTGTCTGACCATATTCTCTTAAAGGTATGTTCTAAGATTATGGATGAAGTAACCACCACTGATGAGCTGATCCCATCAGGAGAAACATCCTCCTACAGATCCAATCCTTTAGGGCTTGCAGAATTTACATTATCAAGAAGAGATCCTGAATATGTCAATAGAACTAAGTTGGTTGCAGAACTTGAAAAAGCAAGAGTGGCTGGAGAGAATCCTGTAGAAGCAGATGCTGAATTAGAAGGAATTTATGAAAAGATTTCCACCATCAGAAAAGATGTGAAAAGGGAAGATATAGAGATCGGCAGCATGATCTATTGTGTGAAACCAGGAGACGGCTCTGCAAGAGAACAGGCAGCCAGCTGTCAGAGAGTTCTTGGCGGTCTTGCCAATATAGCTGAGGAGTATGCAACCAAAAGATACCGCTCCAATGTGATGAACTGGGGAATGATTCCTTTCCAGATGAAAGAGGAACCTGAGTTTGAAGTGGGAGATTATATCTATGTGCCTGATATGTTAGAGGTTATGTCAGGAGATATGAAGAACGTCAAAGCATATGTACTGGGAGATCAGATTAAGGAGATATCACTTTACATTGCAGATATGACTGAAAACGAGAAGAATATTGTAAAAGCAGGCAGTCTCATCAATTATAACAGAAACTAATGATTAGCAGGACAAAGTTCTACCCTATATGATTTAAGAATAGGTGTATAACTAATAAGAATTAGACTAATTCATCTGATACTGGTATAGTAGGTTTAGAAAGAGAATACATGTTTTTAAAAGGAGGGAATGTCCGTGTATCAACAGGAGCAGAAAAGAGTAGAGGCATCTCACATTTTTGGAAGCTATGTAATGAATACCACAGGCAATATGATGTCTGAACCAGGTAAATCAGGAATACTTAACAGAGATGACTCAACAATAAAACTTTTTGAAATGATACAAGATTACATTGAACAGGCATAATAAGGCAGAACCACCGAATTGAGGGTGGTTCTGTTTTAGCATTAAAAAAACAGGAGAGACAGGGATCGTTATGAAAAGCGAAAAAAGAAAATCTATAAAATTTCCTAAAGTCGGGCAGAGAATAATACGTTCTGTATGTGCGGTTTTCTTTTGTTTTGTGATTTATTATATGAGGGGACAGCAGGGGATTCCTTTTTACTCGGCTCTTGCAGTGCTTCAATGTATGCAGCCGTATAAGGACACTTCCAGACAGATGGCAAAGCAGCGGGCTGGAGGCACTTTTGTAGGAGCTATTTTTGGCCTGATTGTTATTTTACTGGAAATATATATATTCGGGGATGTCATAGATGGCGGGATTATCACCTATCTGCTGATTTCTGTTGCAACAGGTTGTGTGATCTATACAACAGTACTTCTTGATTATAAGAATATTTCCTATTTTGCATGTGTTGTATTCTTAAGTATAGCAGTAAACCATATTAATGATGCTAATCCATTGCTTTTTGTTATGAACCGGGTCCTTGATACACTAATAGGAATTGGTGTTTCTTTTGCGGTTAATTCCTTTCATCTGCCAAGAAAAAGAAATCAGGATATTCTGTTTGTCTCAGGTGTGGATGATGTGCTGCTGACAAGGGAAGAGACATTAACTTCCTATAATCTGGTGGAGTTTAACCGGCTCATAGACAGAGGTGCCAACATTACTGTATCAACAGGAAGAACACCTGCTTCTCTGTTAGAAGCTGTAGGCTCAATACGGTTAAAGCTTCCTGTCATTGTTATGGATGGGGCTGCTTTATATGATATTGAGAAGAAAGCCTATCTTTTAACCTATGTATTATCCAGTTATCAATCCAAAATGATTATGGACACATTGGAACGTCTTGGAATTAATTATTTCGCCAATGTGGTAATGGATAATGTGCTGGTGATTTACTATGAAGATTTGACCAATCCAGCACAGGAGAGCATATACCAAAAGCTTAGTAAATCTCCTTACAGAAACTATGTAAAGCGAAAGGTACCGGAACGTGAAAGTGTTGTTTATTTTATGATCATAGACAAAAAAGAAAAGGTATCAGAGGTTTACAGACAGCTGGTGGAAGAAGGCTGGACTGATCGTTATAAAATACTCACCTATGATTCCAGGGATTATGAGGGATATTCATACATTAAAATCTATAACAAGGATGCAACAAGGAAGAATATGCTGACCAATTTAAAGGCTATGCTGAATCTGGACAAAAGCGTGGTATTTGGCAGTGATCCTGCTACCTGTGATATAATGATATCAGATTCAGATAACAATCTGCTGGTAAAACAGATCAGAAAGCTATATGAACCCATCAGGCTGATAAAATAAACGTATAGAAATGATAAAGGGGTATAACAATGAAGGATTCAGATTGGGAGTTTTTATATGAGCTTTATAAAAACCCTAATATGTCAAAAGTAGCAAGTCTGCTGTATGTTACCCAGCCGTCGTTGACAAAACGACTGCAGTATATGGAATCGGAGTTTCAGGTTGCCATTGTAAACAGAACACCAAAAGGATTGGAATTTACACCTGAAGGAGAGTATCTGGCAGAACGGGCAAAACTTTATCTTGATTTTATGAAGGAAACAAAAGAGGGACTTGATTTATATAAAGTCAATACAGAATATATTATTACTATAGGTACTTCCTATACTTATAGCAAGTTTAAGCTGCCTGATGTTCTTGTGAAATGCAGTAAGGAGCATCCGGACATCAAATTTCAGGTGATCAATGATCAGAGTAATAATCTGTTTCGGAAGCTGTTAGAAGATACTATCGACGTAGCCTTTATCAGTGGAGATTACGACGGCTCTGTAAACAGGGTATTAATCGGTTCCAGTGATGCCTATCTTGTGACTAAAGAGCCTGTGGAACTAAAGGACTTATTAAAAATGCAGCGCATTGAATATAGTACCAATGATCGAACAAAAGAACTGCTGCGTGGTTGGTGGGAAAGGCAGTTTAACAAGGAAGAACCGGCAGGAATGGCAGCAGGCTTTATTGATGTAGCATGGCAGCTGATCAGCAAGGGTCTGGGATATACCTGCTGTTTTCTGCCTGAGGACTTTGAAAATGAATACAACCTTTGTTTAACACCATTGTTGAATGCGGACGGAACAAAGATTAAGAGGAATACCTGGTTTATATATTCTAAAAATAAAAGGTTATCCAAAGGACTTGTTGAATTTATCGGGTTTATAGAGAAGGAGTTGTCCTTGCCAAAAGACAATGTATAGATTTTTTGTTTCCCATAATAAAAAGATACTGCCACAAATGATATTTTCATCATTTGTGGCAGTGCTATTAGTTTAGAATGAACAGGACAAGCCAGCTTAAATTGATATTGCCCCTGTAACTAAAAATGTAATAATATAGAGCACAAAGGCAGGGATTCCAACTTTTAAAATACTCTTCTGGTAATCTGCAAATTCAACCTCGCAGCGATCACATAGAATGAAAATCCAGGCAATCAGTGGAGTTGCATAATAAGTTGACAGCGGAACCATTGCAGCCACGCCCATAGTAGTCATACTGATACCGTAGGAAGAAGCCAATGAAGCGAGTACTGGAAGTATACCAAAGTAATATCCATCGGAACTCAGGAATATAAGTCCGGGAATACCAAGGACTGCGGTAAAGATAGGCAGTAATCCTTCTTGACCGGCAGGTACAAGTCCGCCTAAGAAGTGAGCCATACTAGATCCCATTCCGCTTCCATTGAGGATACCCATGAGGAAACCAGAAGCTACGATCATGGCGCAGGCAGGCATACCGTCTTCCAGAGCGCCGGCAAGCCGATCTTTTTGTTCCTTAAAATTAAATCCATAGTTTGCGACTAACGCGAAGGCGATACCAGTCATAAACAGCAGCGCAGAGTTGGCCATACCTGTTATGAGCATATACATGATGATAATGGTAACGATCAGGTTATACCAAATCATCTTGGGACGCTTTAGTTCGGCATTGTTCTCTCTGACAACATTCGCCATCTTCTCAAGTTCTTCAGCAGTAACGCTTTTTGAACTCTTGGGATCAAATCCTAACCTTGCACGCTCTTTACGGCCAATAAAATAAGCAAGTAATATAGCATAGATCATAACAACTGTCATGCCGGGCAGTAATTTAGGAAATACCTGTGTTACGTCTAAGTCCAGGGCTGACAGCACCCGGGCAAGGGGACCTCCCCAGGGAGCCATATTAAATACAGATGTTGGCAATGCTATTAAAATCGCCAGATAACTGCTCTTGATCTTAAATTGTTTAAATAGAGGCATAAAAGCAGCAGTTGTAATTAAAACTGTAGAAGTTCCGTCTCCATCCAGTGATACGCCGGCAGCCACAAGTGTAGCCGCAATGATAATCTTAAGGGGATCGCCTTTTACCAGTTTAATAATTCCGATTACCAGGGGATCGAAAAGTCCTACCTGCATCATTAAGGTGAAATATGTACATGCAAACAATATCATGAGCGCTGATCGCATTGTTCCTGCAGAGACTTTTCCGCCTTCCTTTACACTATAAAACACTCCTTCGTAAATCCAGTCAAAGACATTTAGTACTGGTTGGCCGGTAATTAAGCAGTATATAACTGCAGCAATAAAAGGACAGACTGCTAAAGCCGCATAAGGGCTAAGCCACCTTTTTGAAATTGCCACTACGAATACTGCTATCATAATTAGACCAACGATAGTTTCTAATTGCATTGTGCTCCTCCTCCTACTTGTTTCTTTTTTGCAAATTATCGAATCGGCCGATTGTACGATTGTTTGGCTAAAGTTATTATAATTGAGGGAGTGATTAATAGCAAATTGTTATTTTTACTAAACGATATAGGTCAAACCTATAATGAAGGGTTATAAATATAAAAAAATATGTTAAGAAAATGTTAATTAGTTATTAAAGTTGTACAAAAGGAGAAAGTATGGAATTTAAGGATATTGAATATGTTTGCGCTATTGAGGAACATAAATCTATTACCAAGGCAGCTGAATCTTTATTTATAGCGCAGCCAACTCTAAGCCAGTATATAAAAAACATGCAAAAGCGCCTTGGTGTTCGATTGTTCCGCAACGAGGGCAATCAGATTCTATTAACATATGAAGGGGAACGATTTGCTGCTGAAGGAACAAAGCTTTTACTGGACAGGGATATTTTGGTTAATAATCTGATAAGCTCACAAAAAAAGGGCCATGGTTTATTAAGAATCGCCATTCCTTTAGCAAGAGGCAGTTATCTCCTTCCTTTAATACTGCCAAAGTTTCATGCCATCTATCCCCATGCGCAGATTAAACTTCAGGAAGACTCTTCCAGAAATTTAGTTAATTTAATAAAAGAGGGTCTTAGTGATATTGTGCTTATTAATAAACCAAGATTTCCTCTTAATATTGAATATGAAACTCTTGGTTATGAAAGAATGCTGCTGGTTATGAACCGGGAAAGCCCCTATAAATCTAAAATAACCTATAATGACCAGGGCCAGGCTTGCATCAGCATTACAGATTGCAGCGATGCTTCTTTTATTCTTCATCAGCCTTACCAGCACACAGGGCAGCTGGAACGCTGTATCTTTAAAAATGCAGGTATTAGTCCTAACGTCATTTTAGAAACCAAAAACCTGGTAGCCTCTTATCGCCTGGCTGCTGCCGGATATGGACTTACGTTTCTTTCCGAACACCATATTAATCATTTGAAAAATAACAATGAAGCGATTTATTGTCAGATTCCTGATCCTATTGCTAACTCAGAATTCATTGCTGGATATAAGAATAAAAAAGAACTATCATTTTTATCCAGAGAATTTATCCGTATTTTAACTGAAAACATGCCACCGATGTAACAAGAGTTACTTCGTTGTTTTGGAGGTGTTGAACAAATGAACGATATGGACTGGAGGATTATTAAGGTTCTATATGAACAGGGCAGCATGACAAAAGCAGCCAATGAGCTGTTTGTGACTCAGTCCACCATTACAAAGCGTCTGAGAGCTATGGAAGAGGAATGGAATGTAAAATTGGTTGAGAGAAACAGCAAAGGTGTGGTATTTACCGAGGATGGCAGATACCTTGTGAAAAAGGCAACCATTATTCTGGACTTTTATTCGGAGATTAAGCTGCATTTTCAGGATAACAGAAGCAGGAAACAGCTTCTAAGAATTGGTGTGCCCAATTCTTATGCAAGACTTCATTTTCCAAAGCTGATGAACCGTTATATAGTAGAGAAAAATAATCTTCAGTTTAAAACGGTGCCTAATTCAAGCGATGCAGTTATTAAACAGCTCCTTGATGAGACCATTGATATAGGAATTGTGTGTGGGGACTATTCCTATGCAGGAGAGAAGTTTAAGCTGTTTAAGGAAGATCTGTATCTGATGATGCCCATAGACTGTACCATTGGGGAAATCGATCATATGCCCTTAATTGAATACCATATGAACCCCATTGTAAAAGGCACCATAGAACAGTGGTGGAAATACCATTTTGGCAATGCGCCCAGAGAAGAACATCAGGTTCCCTATGCAGAGATCGCTATTGAAATGGTGGAAAACGGTCTGGGAGTCTGTTGCATGTTTGGTGATGAATGGCGCATGGATGAAACCAAGGTTCAGTTCATCCCCCTGTATTCCGATAAAGGGGAGCCAATCTCGAGAAATGTGTGGATGATGGTCCCCCACTATTGTTTTGAGAAAAAAGAGATCATGGAATTTGTGGAATTTGCACAAAAATACTATAACGTAGACTAGAGGAGTATTCTATTTTGGAATACTCCTTTTGTATTTATCATCATTTCCTTTTGACTCTTGGAGCTGATATGATTTATTTAGCAAAACAAAGCAGGAGGAACAGGAAGATGAGCTACGCTTATGTGGGGTGCAGAACCACCAGAGAGAGAAATGCAAGAGGAAATGGATTAAAAACTTATGAGATTGATGATGTGACTGGAGACTGGAAGGAACTGCAGTGTCTGGCAATCGAGGAAAATCCTTCTTATCAGACCTTTGACAATGAAAGAAAATTCTTATATTCCGTTCATGGAGATATCTCAAAGGTAAGCAGCTTTAGAATTCTGGTAGATGGAACTTTAAGTCTGATTAACACCGTTGATATTGGAGGGCGAAACCCTGTATTTATTACACCGGACAAGACCAACCGATATCTGCTTGTTGCAACCCTTCAGGGAGGAGCCGTTTATTCTCTTAAGAGAAATGAAGATGGTTCCATTGGAGAGGTGGTGTGGAAGGTTGACTTTAAGGGAAAAACAGAGGATTCTATTTCCTTTGTACACCAGTGTATCTGGGATCAGAAGAAGGAGTACTTATTTGTTCCTGCACAGGGACGTATCCAGGGATATGGGCAGATTCGGGTATTTCGCTTCCACCCGGAGGATGGAAGTCTGGAACAGACCTGTGAGATAAGAGCTAGAGAATATGCAGAGCCGCGCCATATTGCCATTCACCCGAATAACAAATATGCATATATGATCAATGAAAAAGACAATTCCATGACATATTTTGAATTTGACGATGTAACAGGCAGACTGACTCCCCGACAGATTCTCCCTTCTCTGCCTGATACCTATACAGGAGAAGGACAGGCAAGCGCGTCTTTAGTTGACCCAACCGGTCAGATTGTGGTGGGCTCCAACCGGATTCATGAATCTCTGGTATTATATCGAATCAACCAGATGACAGGATATTTACATACCATAGGATTTTTCCCTGTACTTGGAAAAACTCCAAGGTTTATCACTTTTCATAACGATGGCAGTCTGCTGTATACAGCCAATGAGGACAGCGATACCATTGTGGAAATGAAATTAGATGCAGCCAAAGGGTCAATTGAATACACAGGACGGATCATTGAAACAGAAAGTCCAGTCTGTATCATATTTAATTAAGGGGGGACGGGAAAATGAATTTGGGTTTAGTTTCTTTATTAGCTTTATTATTAGCGATTGCTTTAGGATTCTTAAAACAAACCAATGTTGGTATTGTATGTATGGGATTTGCCATGGTGGTAGGACTGATCTATGGAGTTCCTATGAAAGAGATTATGAGCGACTTTAGTTCCTCCTTATTTATCCAGATGGTTGGAATTACATACCTTTTTGCAGTGATCAATGGCAATGGAACTCTTACCATTTTAGCTAACAAAGCAGTTGGACTTGTGGGTAAGAAAAAACATCTGATTCCATTTGTAATGTTTATCATTGGTTACATCATCTGTGCAGTTGGACCTGGGGCAATTCCTTCACTTGCCATTATTCCGGTACTGGCAGTACCTGTAGCAGTATCAGCAGGTTTAAACCCGATTATGGTATCTCTCATCGGTCAGATGGGGGTTCAGGCAGCACGTATGAGCAGTCTGACTCCGGAAGCAGTTGTAGTAAAAGAATTAATGGAGGCACAAGGGCTTGTGGGCGATACATTCCCTATTGGACTGTGTCTGCTGATTACAGAGCTGTGTCTGGCTGCCATTGTGTATATTTATTACAAAGGCTGGAAAGTCAACGGTAAGGCAGCTGCAGTTGCAAATGAGGAAGCAAAAATCGGCAAAAACCAGATTTTCTCCCTCATCGGTTTAATTGTACTTGTTGTAGGCGTTTTATTCTTCTCCTGGAATGTGGGCTTAACCGGATTCTTAATCGGAAGTATCCTTATTATGATTGGAGCAGGAGAAGAAAAAAAGGCAGTAAATGGTGTTCCGTGGAACGTAATTTTAATGGTGCTTGGTGTTGGAATATTAATGAATATCATTTCATTTTCAGGTGGAATTGACATTATGGTAGCAGCTCTTGAAAAAATTATGGGTGAGAAAACAGCAGTTGCTGTCATGTCTGTGACAGCAGGAGTTATGTCATTCTTCAGTTCAGGGCTTGGAGTTGTTTTCCCCACTTTAATCCCTACAGCAAGCGGACTGGCAGCAAGTACAGGTGCAAATGCAGTCCAGCTTGTGGCAGTTATTGTAGTAGGCGGAACTGTTACCGGCTTTAGCCCTATTTCCACAGCAGGTGCTCTTATTATGGCTGCTGTATCAGGTGATAAGGATGCTAGTGAGAAGAATCCTCAGAATAAAATGTTTATTGAGTTATTTGGTGTGGCTTTTGTAGCTCTTGCAGTACTGTTTATTCTATCCATACTTGGTGTATACGGTGTTCTTACTTCATTATAAATAAGTCAATAATAAGAAACGGTTATGAGCTCATTCCAATATATCATTTTTGATTTGTGTGAAAATTTGATATAATATTGGTAAAACCAAAGGGGGTATTAATATGCGGAAATTTAAAACGGTATTTATGCGGGGCGGCACTAGTAAAGGTTGTATGTTCCATAAAGAAGATCTTCCCGAAAACAGAGAGGAATGGGATCAAATATTCCTTCAGGTAATGGGAAGTCCTGATCCAAAGCAGATTGACGGATTAGGAGGAACTGTTTCATCAAATAACAAAATAGTCATTGTCTGGAAAAGTGATGAAAAGGATGTTGATGTAGAGTACCTGGTAGGACAGGTCATTGTGGGGAAGGAGCAGATTGATTATAAGTCAAACTGCGGCAATATGACCGCTGCTGTCGGGCCATTTGCAGTGGAAGAAGGAATGCTTCCCATCACTGAGCCTGTAACAACAGTGAGAATGAAAAACCAGAATACAGACAAGTACATCAATGTAACAGTACCCATTGATCCTGAGACTAAGACCTTTGCCCAGACAGGTGACTGTGCAATCGCAGGAGTTGACGGAACTGCAGCGGAGTTAAATGTGAACTTTTTAAACCCTGCAGGTGCCAAAACAGGCAAGCTCCTTCCAACAGGAAATGTTTCTGAACAGCTTATAATTCCCGGCTTTGGTCCTATTGAAGCTTCCATTCTTGATGTATCCAATCCAATGGTACTGGTGAAAGCTGAAGATATCGGTATGACCGGAATGGAGCTACCGGAGGAGATCAATCAGAATAAAGAGATCAGTGATCTTCTGGAGAAGATTCGTGGTACTGCTGCCTGCCTTATGGGATTTGCTAAAGATTTGGAGGATGCATCTCTAAACAGCCCTGCAGTTCCCAAAGTGGGATTTGTGACAGCTCCCAAATCCTATACAGACATAGCAGGTCAACAGGTGTCTGAATCGGATATGGATGTGTGTGCAAGGGTTATATCCGTATTCAAATGCCACAAGGCATGTCCTCTCACCTCTGCAAGTGCAATCAGTGTATCTGCTGCTATGGAGGGTTCCGTTGTGCAGAAGGTTCTTAGAGACAACAGTAAAAAAGGCATTGTCCGCATCGGACACCCAAGCGGAATTATGACTATGGTTCCTGATTTAAGAGAAGAAAACGGCAGTCTGGCACTTCCGGGAGTTGGAGTTCAAAGAACAGCAAGACGGATTATGGATGGAACTGTATATATAAGAAAGTAATGGATAGACAGGGGATAAGAGACAGCAGATTTCTTATTCCCTGTTTTAGATTAACAGAAAGAGGAGGCTTATGGATTTCAGACAATACCATTATGTGCTAAAGGTGGCTGAGCTGCAAAACATAACGAAAGCAGCAAGTGAACTATATATCACTCAGTCCTCCTTAAGCCATTATATTGCCAAAATAGAGGAGGAGCTGGGAGCAAAGCTGTTTAACAGAAATACAACCCCCATATCCTTAACAAGAGCAGGGGAAAGCTATGTGGAAACTGCTAAAATCATACTTTCCTTAAATGACAAGATGAAAAAGGAAGTCCAGGATATTGCCCAGGAGAAAAAAGGGGTCATCACCATTGGAATCTCTAATGCAAGAGCTTCCTATTTTCTACCCTATGTGCTGCCGAATTTTAAGAAGAAATATCCAGCCATTGAGATAAAAACCATTGAAACTAAATCAGAGATCATAGAAGAACAGGTGATAAAAGGAAATTGTGATCTGGGTATTTTCCCTCTTCCTGTATCCAGTGATAAGCTGGACTCAGAAGTGGTATGTAAAGAGGAGCTGGTGCTGGTTTCAGGCACTCCCTTAGATAACAGCACTGCAGATGAAGGCAGAGCCTATATTGATCTGACTTCGTGCAGAGGCAGGGACTTTTTACTCCTTAAAAAAGGACATGGAATCAGAACTGCCATTGATGTGCTGTTTATGGAGGCAGGAGTCCGCCCTTCTTCCATTTTTGAAACAACCAGCAATGAGACGGCATATCGTTTATCCACCACCGGAATGGGGCTTACCATAGTTCCTGAAACCACCATTTTCTTATCAAAACCAATTAATAAACCCAATCTCTACTCCCTATCGAAAGAGGGGGTATTCTGGGAAATTGGTGCAGTGTATCATTGTAAGGCAGGACTTACAAATGCACAGAAGTATTTCATAGAGATTCTTAAGAGAACATTTCTCCATGAGTAAAAGACCATGATTCAATGGTCAAATAAGCATTTTACGGATTGCCCTATGTTCTGTATGATTAACATATCAAGATACAAAGAGAAGGGAGATCGGTATTATGTCTTACAAAATAGGTTTACTTTATGGGGATGGAATTGGTCCCGAGATAACAAAAGCTACAGAAGCCATAATGAAGGCAGCTGTGAAAAAACATGGAATTGATGTGGAGTTTCCTGTTTACCCAATGGGGTGGGAAGGAATTGAAAAATATAATGATCCGGTTCCTGAGCTGACGAAAGAGGGATTAAAAACCTGTGATGCATGGGTGTTCGCTCCTCATGACTCCGCATCTTACCCAGAGCCACACTACAGCCGTGCAAATCCAAGCGGAACTATGAGACATTACTTTGACTTATTCTGTAATGCACGTCCGGCTAAATCCTATCCTGGAGTAATCAGCAGAGTGGGAGAAGCAGATGTAATCGTAGTGAGAGAGAATTCAGAAGGAATGCTGCCGGACCGTAATATGTACAAGGGTTGGGGAGAATTCATGCCTGATCCTGATACTGTAATACTTAACTCCGTATTTACAAGAAAAGCGGCAGAGCGTGTAGCCCATGAGGCATTTAAGATGTCCATGAAACGGAAAAAACATGTAACCATTGCGCATAAAGCCAATGTAATCCAGTGGTCCTACGGATTGTTCCGTTCTGTAATCTATGAAATCGGTGAGAAATACTATCCTGAGGTAACGGTTGATGATTATCATATTGATGCAATGACAGCACATATGGTAAAGCGTCTGAAGGATTTTGATGTGATTGTGACTACCAACTTATTCGGTGATATTTTATCTGACCTTGCAGGAGAGTTAACAGGAAGTCTGGGACTGGCACCTGCCATTAACACCAATCAAACACAGTGTATGGCACAGGCTGCTCATGGTTCTGCACCTGATATTGCAGGCAAAAACATTGCCAATCCTGTTGGACTTATGCTGTCAGCAGTGATGATGTTTGAATGGCTTGCAACCAACAGAAATGATAATGCTTTTGCAGAGGCGGCAACAACCATGCAGGATGCCGTGCTTTCTGCCATGGAGGACGGTGTTCTCACTCCTGATATGGGCGGTAAGGAAACAACTACCAGCTTTACAGAAGCAGTTGTAAACCGGATTAACATATAGAAGTAGAAGTAAGTTGGTGGCGAATAGAATATTGTTCGTCACCTCTTGCTATTTATAAAAATGGAGGGACTTATGAGATCAGAAATCATTAAAACAGGCTCATGGATTATGGAGAAAAATCTCACATGGGGAACATCAGGAAACATCAGTGCCAGAGACAATGACAGAGTTTACATCACTGCCAGCGGCACAGTCATGGGAGATTTAAAAGAGGAGGATATTATAGTCTGTGATCTGTCAGGCAATATTCTGGAAGGCAGTAAAAGACCTTCAAAAGAAACACAGATGCATATGGAGGTTTATAAAAACAGAAGTGATGTAAACGGAATCATCCATACCTCCCCATTTTATGGAACCATGTGTGCCTGTTCAGAGATAGAAGTGAAAAACAATCTGTTTATAGAATCTATGTACTACAATGAAAACATTGTTAAAATACCGTATTTCCATGCAGGCAGCACAGATTTAGCGGAGGCAGTGAGTAAAGCCTGTACAGATACACAGGTAATCCTTATGGGCAACCATGGAGTTTTAGTCTATGATCAGAACCTTGCAGAGAGCAGAACTGCTCTGGAAATCACAGAAAATGTATGCAAGATGAACGTTCTGGCTAATCTTGGCTATATTCGGTTAAAGGAAGTGGAGGACAATACGGTAAAGGAATTTCTCACCGGTAATTATTATAAAAAAAGGAGGAAGTGAGATGCCGGACATTAAAATTGGTTGTGTTGCAGATGATTTTACAGGAGCTTCTGATATTGCCTCTTTTTTTAAAACTGCAGGAATGGAAACTCTGTTAATCAATGAACTTCCAGAACCTGATTTGTTCATATCAGAAGAAACAGACTGCATTGTAATTGCCTTAAAAACCAGAACAATGGAAACAGAGGAAGCAGTCAGGCAGTCAATGGAGGCGTTTAACTGGCTCAATGAGATTGGAGCTGAAAAGCTGTACTTCAAGTATTGCTCCACCTTTGATTCCACCAGTAAGGGAAATATAGGACCTGTAACCGATGCAGTTCTGGAGACATTTGACATTCCCTATACAGTGCTTTGCCCTTCCCTTCCTGTTAATGGAAGAACTGTAAAAGACGGAATTCTCTATGTCAATGGAATTCCCCTTCATGAAAGTCATATGAAGGATCATCCACTGACTCCGATGAAAAAATCTGCCATAGCAGAGCTGATGAAAGGGCAGGGGAAATACCAGTGCAGCATTATAGATCGGGAGACACTATATGGAAATTCGGACTCTTTTGTTAAGCTACTATCAGAAAAGGAACCGCCATTTTATCTGATTCCTGACTACTACGAGGAGGATCATGGTATTCAGATTGCCAAAGTATTGAAAGACTGCAGATTCTTTACAGGAGGGTCAGGACTTGGTGGTGCTTTGGCTCAGATTCTTGTGGATCAGAAAACAAAAGGGGAGACCATAGAAAGCCATCCGGTGTATACAGAGGGGAAAGGGCTGATTCTTGCAGGAAGCTGTTCAGCCATTACCTTACAACAGATTGCAGATTTTATAGACAAGGGGTATCCTTCTTACCGCATTGATCCTAAGAAGCTGATAAGCGGTGAGGAGAATGCAGAACATATCTGGTACTGGATAGAGAATCAGACAAAAACACCTCTTATCTACAGCTCTGCATCTGCCAAAGAGGTTGAGGACAATCAACAGTATGGAAGGGAAAGAGTTGCATTGGCAATAGAGAAGCTTTTATCCGGTCTTGCTGCAGCTGCAGTAGAAGCAGGAAGAACCAGAATTATTGTTGCAGGCGGGGAAACTTCTGGGGCAGTGACAAAAGCTCTTGGGTTTGAGACCTTTTATATTTCAAAAAGTCTGGCGCCAGGAGTGCCTGTTATGATACCATTGAAGGAATCAACTGTGCGTTTGGTACTAAAATCCGGCAATTTCGGACAGATTGATTTCTTTGACCGCGCAGTTAAAATGACAAAAAAGGAGAACTAATATGCTTAAAGACCTTGTAAAAAAGAATAGAAGTTATCGGGGATATGATGAATCACGGAAGGTATCCAGAGAAGAGCTTGTGGATATGGTGGACTGCGCCAGACTGGCCCCTTCCAGCGTCAATGCACAGCCATTTCAGTACTATCTGGCAAATGAAGAAGAAGCAGTTAATAAGATTCAGGCAGTGACCAAATGGGCAAGAGCGCTTCCGGAAATGGAGCTTCCTCATAAAGGCATGTGTCCAACCGCTTTTATTATTGTCTGCCAGGATCTTCGAATCGGTGAATCCGTTGCCAGATACCAGAAGGATGTGGGAATTGTTGCCCAAACCATTCTGTTATCAGCTGCTGAAATGGGGCTTGGTGGCTGTATGATCGGCAACTATAATGCAAAAGAGGTCAGTGAGGCAGTTCGTCTTGAGGAGCATTTTTCACCTGTATTAATCATAGCCATCGGAAAGCCTATGGAACAGATTGTGCTGACAGAAGCTAAGCCAGGAGATAACATCAACTATTACAGAGATGATCTTGATGTTCACTATGTGCCAAAAAGAAGACTTGAAGACATTATAATGAATTAAGGGGAGGGCAGTATGAAGAGAATTGCACTAGTCAGCGTTACCTTAAATGCAGTAAATCCTATGACAAAATATCTGATGGAACAAGCAGCAGACTTAACTGTTGTAAACTATCTGGACAGCTATTTGCTTGAAAAGGTGAGAAAAGACGGAAAAATTACAGATGAGTCCATGGGAAGAATGTTTCAGATGCTGACACAGGCATGTGCAGATGGAGCAGATGGAATTATTCTTACCTGTACCATTTTCTCCCCTTATGTGGAATCATTTTCAAATCTGTTATCTGTACCGATTATCTGTCCTGACGGGGCAATGCTTGATATGGTATCTAAGGAAGAGGGGAAAACCGCTATTTTATGCACCTTTGAAGGGACCGTAGAGACAACCAGGAATCTATATCTGTCCTATTGTGAGCAAAATAAAACCTCTAAGGAAGTGGATATGATTGTGGTGCCAGGAGCGTATGAAGCAGCAGGCAGAGGAGATATGAAACAGAGTTATAAGCTGATTCTTCACAAGGTAAAAGAACTGGATGCTTTCTATGACAAAATAGTCCTGGCTCAGATATCCATGTCAGAGGCAGTGGAAGGATATACTTCTGATCACGCAGTGATTTTTACCAGCCCTTCCAGTGCCTATAAGGTTATGATGGAGAGAATCAATGTGCATGTATGACATAATGGAATGGCAGTATTCTATAAATTGATTATACTTTCACAATTTTTCCTGTTAAAATTGAACTATCGAATCGGCCGATAAATAATAAAGACAAAATGGAGGGTTCTGTTTGTGGGAAAAACATTAACAAGAAAAATTATTGAATCACATTATGTTTCAGGAAGTATGACACCCGGAGAAGAAATATTTATTAAGGTGGATCAGACACTGACACATGATATTAATGCTGTCATGACTTATCTTGCCTTTGAAGCCATCGGTCTTGACCGTATCAGAACAGAATGCAGCGTAAGCCATCTGGATCACAACCTGCTGTATGTTGATAATAAAACACCGGATGACCATATCTATCTGCAGTCTGCAGCCAAACGTTTCGGAGTCCATGTTTCCAGACCAGGCAATGGAATCTGCCATAGTATTCAGATATCAAGATTTGGTGCACCGGGAAAAATCAGCATGGGCGGAGACAGCCATACTCCTCATGGAGGGGCAATCGGTATGCTGTGTATCGGCGTAGGCGGCATGGATGTTGCCACTGCAATGACAGGTGTGCCAATGCGTTTAAATATGCCGAGAGTTGTAAAAGTAAATTTAACAGGCAAGCTGAACCCAGGTTCCAATGCAAAGGACGTAATTCTGGAAATGCTGCGCCGTGTTACCATTAAGGGTGGTCTTGGCAATGTATATGAATACGTTGGTCCGGGAGCAGCCGCTTTGGAGGTTCCTGAGAGGGCTACCATTGCCAATATGGGAGCAGAATTAGGTGCAACCTCATCTATTTTCCCAGCAGATGAACAGGTTCGTAAGTTCTTAAAAGCTCAGGAGAGAGAAGAGGCTTATGTGGAACTTCTTCCTGATGAAGATGCAGAATATGATGAATACATAGATATTAACTTAAGTGAGTTGGAGCCTCTCATTGCATGTCCTCATCAGCCGGACAATGTAATCCCTTTAAAAGAGGTGGAGAGAAAGCCTGTACAGCAGGTGTTCTTAGGAAGCTGTACCAACTCAAGCTATGCTGATATTGCAAAGGCAGCTTTGGTATTCCAGGGAAACAGAGTCAGTGAAGATGTAAGCTGTACCTGTGCCATTGCATCGAAGCAGACCTATAAGCAGTTAGTAAAGGATGGATACATTGACATGCTCTTAGATGCAGGGGTAAGACTCTTAGAATTTGCCTGTGGTCCCTGCTGTGCAATCGGACAGACTCCTGCAACAGAAGGAATTGCTGTGCGCACCTCCAACCGTAATTTCAAAGGCCGTGCAGGAAGCCCTACTGCTAAAATCTATCTGGTAAGCCCGGAAAGCGCTGCAGCAACAGCAATTAAGGGAACTTTTGCATCAGCTGAGGAAATTATGGGAGAAGATGTTTCAAAGCTTGCAGAAATTAAAGAGCCTGAGTCTTACCCTGTTGATGATGCCATGATTATTGAGCCGCTTCCTGAGGAAGAGGCAAAAAAGGTTGAGATTATCCGTGGACCTAACATTAAGTTTCTTCCAATACCGGAACAACCGGAGCAGTATCTCTGCGCTCCAATCAGCTTAAAAGGCGGAGATGATATTTCTACAGACGACATTACGCCTGCAAGCGCAGAATTCAGCAGCATGCGTTCCAATATTCCTTTAATGTCCCAGTACTGCTACCATCGTTATGATCCTGAATTTGCGGCAAGAGCAAAGGAGATGGGAAGAAGCATTATTATAGGCGGTGAGAATTACGGTCAGGGCTCATCAAGAGAGCACGCAGCCATTAACCCTATGTACTTAGGAGTGAAGGCAGTCATTGCCAAGAGCATTGCCCGAATTCACAAAGGAAATTTAATCAACCACGGTATTATCCCGATGATATTCGAAGATCCAAAGGATTATGACAAGCTGGATCAGGGAGATGAATTAGAGGTGGAAAACCTTCTGGATCAGATTCCAACCAGACGTGTTTTAATAAAAGATAAAACTAAGAATATAACCTTCTATGCAAAACTGGAATTAACAGAAAATGAAGCAGAAGTTGTATTAAGCGGCGGACAGCTGTCTTATTTAAAGAAACAATTAGAAGCAAAGGAGTGATCCCATGAAACAGGTATCAAAGGAACTGCTTGAGCAGTTAGGAAAATATTCAGTTCCGGAACTATGTGACGGAGCCGGATTATATAACACCATGGACTATCATATTAAGCCTATGGTAACAACTGAGAAAATAATAGGTCCGGCAAGAACAATCAAGGTACCTGTTGGAGAAGGGGCAATCATTGCAGATGCGCTGATGGAGGTTCAGGCAGGTGAGGTCATAGTCATTGCAGGCCATGGCAACTGCCAGAGCTCCTATTGGGGCGATCACCGCAGCTTTTGCGCCAAATTTCAAGGCGCAGCAGGAGTGGTCATTGACGGCGCCTTCCGGGATGTGGAGGGCTGCGAGGAAATCGGTTTCCCAATCTATGCAAGAGCCATCACCCCTGGAACAGCAGGAAAAAGCGGAACAGGAGCCATCAATGTGCCTGTAAGCTGCGGCGGAGTCATTGTAAATCCGGGAGATATTGTTGTAGGAGACAGAAATGGTGTCTGCGTCATTGCACCGGAAGATGTGGAAACGGTTATGGCGAAAGCACAGAGAAAAATTGATGCTCAGGAATGGACCATCAATGAAATGAAGCGGACAGGTGTTGTGATGCCGAAAGTTGTGTTTAATAAAGTTAATGATTAATAAAGCCGGCAATAGATAAAAAGGAGAGCGTAATGGATAACATTAAAGTTGCACAGGAAAAGTTTAAAGAACTAATTCTAAGCGAATATGCCAGAATTGAGAGAATGAAGGCTGACCAGGAAGTAACTGATTTTTCAAAGCTGGACAAGATTATCGTGGGAATCCTTCCGGGAGATGGAATCGGCCCCATCATTATGGAACAGGCCATTCGTGTGGTGAAGGAACTGTTAGGAGCTGAGATATCAGAAGGCAGAATTGAACTGCGTACCATTGAAGGAATGACCATTGAAAATCGTGTGGCTAAAATGGAAAGTTTACCGGAAGATGTATTTGAGGAAATTAAAAAATGTCATGTTCTGGTGAAAGGCCCAATGGTAACACCAAGAGCAGGAGAGGGACTTCCTAACCTTGTCAGCGCCAACAGCCTTTTAAGACGTGGACTGGAGTTATTTGCAGCAGTAAGACCTATTAAGATTCCTGATCACAACATTGACTGGACCTTCTTCAGAGAGAACATTGAAGGAGAATACATCTGGGGAAATAAAGGAATTCAGGTAAATGAAGACCTTGCTGTGGATTTTAAAGTGCAGACCAAACAGGGAAGCGAGAGAATTGCCAGATCAGCCTTTGAATTTGCCCGTAAAAACGGTAAAAAGAATGTGACCATTGTAACAAAAGGAAATATTGTTAAGCTGGCTGACGGAAACTTTATCAAATCTGTAAGAAAAGTAGGAGAAGAGTATCCTGACATTGAGATTCAGGAGCGTCTGGTTGATGCAATGAGCGCTAAGATGATGGACCCTGAATTCAACAAGGGAATCGAAGTCATTGTACTTCCTAATCTCTATGGTGATATTGTTACTGATGTTGCAGCAGAGCACCAGGGTGGTCTTGGAACAGCTTCTTCCTCTAATATCGGCAATAAATATGCGATGTTTGAAGCAATTCACGGAACAGCACCATTTCTTATGGATAATGGAAGAGGCGAATATGCTGATCCATGCAGCCTGATCCGTGCAGTTGGAATGATGCTGGCACATATCGGATATGCAGACCGCAAGGAGATTCTTGATCAGGCACTTGATATCTGTACTTTAACTGAGAAAAAGGTAGTGGTCACTACATTTAAAGAAGGTGCAAGCGCAGCTGAATTTACAGATTATCTCATTGACACAATTCATCAAGTAAAGTAGGTGTTCTATGATTCGTTTAGTGGACAAAGGCGTATGTTTATCCCCGGAAGGAGAGCTTCTTCCTTACGGGGAAGAAATGCGGGAAGCGCTGACTAAGAATACAATGGCATATGGGATTTTACAGGCACATAATACGGGCGGGGATATGGAGGATTTAAAGCTTAAATTTGATGCTCTTGTATCTCCTGACAACAATTATGTCAGCATTCTTCAGACAGCACGTGCAAGCGGAATCAAAGAATTCCCGATTCCCTATGTTTTGTCCAATTGCCATAATACATTATGTGCAGTTGGCGGAACTATTAATGAAGATGATCATGTATTCGGTCTTGATAATGCCAAAAGATACGGAGGTATTTTTGTACCTCCTTATAAGGCGATTCTTCATCAGTATATGAGAGAAATGATGGCTGGCGGCGGAAAAATGATTCTGGGTTCTGACAGTCATACCAGGTATGGTGTGCTGGGAACTCTGGCAATAGGAGAAGGCGGCGGAGAGATTGCCAAACAGCTTCTGTCACAAACCTATGATATCAAACGCCCTCCTGTGATTGCAGTAAAATTAACAGGCAAGCCGGCACCTGGAGTAGGACCTCAAGATGTTGCCCTGACTCTCATTGGTGCTACCTTTAAAAATAATTTTAACAAAAATAAGATTCTGGAATTCATAGGCGATGGAGTGAGTGCACTCAGCGTGGAATTCCGTATGGGAATCGATGTCATGACAACAGAAAGTGCTGCGCTCAGCAGTATCTGGTGTACAGATGATAAGGTCTATGAGTATTTGAAGCTCCATGGCCGCCCTGAAGATTATCAGAAGCTTCAGCCGGAGCATGAGGCATATTACGATGGTCTTATAGAGATTGATTTATCAAAAGTAGAATGTATGATGGCACTGCCTTATCATCCAAGCAATGTATGTACCATCAGGGAATTTAAAGAGAATCCGGAAAAGTACTTAAAAGAAATAGAAGAAGCTGAGCGGAAGCGAAAAGGTGACAATGGGGAAATCTTCTCCATGACGGATAAGCTTCGCTATGGTGAACTTAGTGTGGATCAGGCTCTGGTTTCCGGATGCAGCGGCGGATTGTTTGAGAATATTGCAGCTATGGCTGATATTCTCCGTGGTACTGTAATTAAGGGTAATGCAGTCTCTCTTGCAGTGAATCCAGCCAGTCAGCCTGTATTTGCAGCTCTTGCAAAAAGCGGAATTGCCAATGATCTTATAGCATCAGGAGTCACCATAAGCCCCTGTATCTGCGGTCCCTGTTTTGGAGTGACCGATGTTCCAGCCAATCATCAGCTGAGCATCCGCCATGTCACAAGAAATTATCCCAGCAGAGAAGGCTCAAAGCCTGGAAAAGGGCAGATGGCAGCAGTGATACTAATGGATGCAAGATCTATTGCTGCAACAGTCCGTAACGGAGGAAGGCTGACTGCTGCTTCAGAGCTTGAGATAGAATATTCCCAATATGAGTATCACTATGATACCAACTATTATAAAGAACAGATTTTTGACAATTATGGAAAAGCAGATTCTTCTGTTATCATTAAAAAAGGACCTAATATAGCGGACTGGCCTGAATTATATCCCATGAATCAGCACCTTCTTTTAAAAATAGCAGGTGTCTATGAAGGTTCTGTAACCACAGATGATCTATCCCCCTCCGGTGATGCTGTGGCTTACCGTTCCAATCCCTTAAAACTGGCTGAATTCACCATGATTAACAAAGATGTGGAATATGTGAAACGTGCAGAAGAGATTTTGGAAATAGAAAATTGCAGAAGAGAGGGAGTTACAATTCCTGATGGAGAGTGGAAGACTCTTCTGTCTGCAATCTGCAGAGATTTAGATTGTTCAGAAAGTGCAATCACCATAGGCAGTGTTATGGTGGGCAATGAGATTGGTGATGGTTCCTCAAGAGAACAGGCAGCCAGCAGCCAGAAGATATTAGGCGGTTATGCCAATATTGCGGTGGAGTACGCCACAAAACGTTACCGCTCCAATTTAATTAACTGGGGGATGCTGCCAATTATTACTGAAGATTTAACAAACTTGCACATTGGGGATTATCTTTTGATCAGAAATGTGGGAGAGGTGATCCGTAATTCCAGTCAGACCTTTGAAATGGAAGTGAAGGGATCAGTAAATACCATTATAAGGGGTAACATTGGTGAAATGACAAAAGAGGAAAAAGAGATTCTTCTCAGCGGCTGTCTGATCAACTATAACAAGGCGCTTCTTCAGGACGGAACACAGTCTTCCAATCAGTAATCTGCCTTTAGTTCTTATATTTTTTATGATATAATGAGAGTATAAAATCATGAAAGGTAAGAATTATGAGGGATAGCGATTGGGAGCTGCTGTATGAGCTCTATAAAAACCCGAATATAACTAAGGTTGCCAACAAACTCTATATGTCTCAGCCGTCAGTTACCAAACGTCTGCAGGGCATTGAGAATGAATTCCAGCTGAATATCGTAAACAGGTCCACCAAGGGTGTGGAGTTTACACCGGAAGGCGAATTTATCGCTAAGATGGCAGAGAAGCAGATTCAGCTGATGAATGAATTAAGGCTGGGGTTAAAAGCATTTGAAACAGATAAAAAGCAAATTGTGCTGGGTGTTTCCTATACATTCAGTAAATTTCATTTGCCTGAAATCCTGTTTAACTATTCAAAGCTGGACCCTGATACCAACTTCACAGTGGTCAATGAGCCCAGTGATGAGCTGTACCAGAGACTTTTAGATGGTGCTGTTGATGCTGCATTTGTCAGAGGTGACTTTGATAAATCATTTGCATCAACATTGATTGTGAAGACTCAGGGGTATATTGTATCCAAGGACCCTGTAACCATCGAGGATTTACCTCAGATTCCCTATCTGGAATACAGGAACAATGTGAAAACCAAAGAGTTGTTTGACCAGTGGTGGAAGCATTACCATGATGAGGAACAGCTGCTGGGAACCAGTGTAGGGTATATTGATTCTGTATGGCAGTTTATAGAGCGGGGATTAGGTTATACCTTGTGTTTCTCTGAGAATCCATTTATTGATGGATATGATCTTCATATGCAGCCGATGTTGTATCAGGACGGTACCCCGGTTCTGCGCAATACCTGGTTTGTTTATCCCAAGGAGAGAGAAAAAGAGCCTGTTTTGGGAAAGTTTATACGATTTATTAATGAAATGGTTGTTTGAGAAATAAATAAATAGAATTAATAATAACCAGAGCAGATAATCTTATCACAAATTATCTGCTCTGGTTTAATTTGCTCTGTTGGTTTAATAATAAGTAAGGTATTCTTCCCCAGTTACGATCTTTGCAAAACTTCCATCAATAGAAGCAAAGTATACCTTTTGAACAATGCTGGCTGGTAGAGACATTCCGTTCCATTCCAAATCCTTTGTTGAACAGGCATCTGATATTAAAATATTAGAATATCCTAAATCTTTTGCACAACGAACAGTGGTATCAACACACATATGTGTCATCATTCCGCATATGACCAGCTTGTCAATACCATCCTTTTCTAACTCTGATTGTAGATTGGTTTTATGAAAACTGTTAGGAGAGTGTTTTATAATCAGCTTTTCTGAATCCAATGGTTTAATATCTTGATGGATATTTACCCCATCTGTATCTGGCACAAAAAAGGTGGCTCCTTCTGCTGATATATGCTGAACAAAATAAATTGGCAAATGATGATCTCTAAAATACTTTAACATCGTTTTTATTACATTCAATGCGGTTTCTGATTCATGCAGCTGACAATTTCCATTTGGAAAATAGTCATTTTGTACGTCAATAATAAGTAATGCAGTTTTCATTTTTTAATACCTCCGATAGGATTTTATAAAAAAATGATACATCAATTATAATAAGGTGTAAATTACTTACTTTTTCGTACATATAAGATTTAATAACAGATTCCTTTTTGATCCAATACATCAGTCATTCCATTTTTAACCATATAATCAATACCAACTTTTTGCATAATATTGATAGCAGTTAATATTTCCTTGCCTGCTGGGGTTAAGAAATATTCAACTTTTAGTGGGTAACCATCATAAGACTTCTTATGGATCAACCCGAATTCTCTTAATTCTTTTAATTGTTCTAGTAACATTTTAGGGCTGATACCCTCAATACTATGCTGAAGCTGTGAAAATGAACATTCCCCATCTCTGAGCTGAAAAATAATAATGGTTTTCCATTTTCCTTTTATGATGTCATGGACTATTTCCAACGGACAAGTATAATCTTTTCTAAGCTTCATTTCATCACCTCTTCTATATAAAAAACATGATATATCTATTTAATATTACTGGAAATTAATAGAAAAGGATAGTCCTCAAATATTTTTTCTACGTTTATTTTCTGTGGAAGAGATTAAAACCGAGAGATGTTGTAACGAAGAAGTTATTATTGAAAAAAACAACCCACTATGCTAAACTAATTACAAAGCAAAATAAACCTTCTATAAATTCTAAAGTCTATCTAAATCAGGTAAACCATCTTGCTTTTAAAACCCCATTTTAAACTATATGCAGGATAGGGAACAACCTGAACTGCATAACTACAAGAGAAAAGAGAGGAGCTTATGCAGAAAAAAGTAGGCAAAAGAAACACCAGGCTGGAAACTTATGAGGAGAAGAAGGCACTGGTCAGCCAGTTTAATTTAACCAGTGATATCTTCTTTAGTAAAGTTATGGAAGATATGAAGGCCTGTGAAGAGGTAATCCGAATTTTTACAGAGGAGAATTTTAGTGTCAAAAAGGTCAAAACCCAATATTCAATCCGAAATATGGAAGCTCACTCCGTAGTACTTGACGTACTGGACGAGAACGAGAACGGTTGTCTCGTGAGTATCGAAATTCACCCTCAGGAGAATGAGAATCATGTAAAACGTGTTCGTTATAACTTAAGCTGTATTGACACCAGCTTTTTTGAGAAGGGCGAAGAGTATAAGAATGTACCAGAGACCTATATGCTTCACATTACTGAAAATGATTTTATAGGTAAAAACAATGGGATCAATGTAGTGAATCGTAGTATTTGTGGAGAAACTAAGATTCTGGACAATGGAGTCCATGAGATTTATGTAATCCTACAAGGAGAGTCTGATGACCCGGAGCAAAAAGAACTTTTAAAGTATTTTCTAAAATCAGACAGTGATTATGAAACAGAGGCTTTTCCAAATTTGGTGGCCAGAGTAAAGCTTTTTAAAGAGCAAAAGGAGGGAATTGATGTTATGTGTGAAATTATTGAGAGAGAACGGATGATGGCTAGAGAAGAAGGACTGATAGAAGGGGAAATAAAAGGGAAAATCGCTCTAGTAAGAAAAAAATATTTAAAAGGAAATACTTCTGAACAGGTAGCAGATGCTTTAGAACTAGACCAATCTTACATCAAAAACGTTATGTTTATGATAGTAGAAGGTCTAACTGATGAGGAGATTGCAATGGAGTTAATTAGTAAGAATATTTAAAACAAAAACCTCTATTCCAAATTATGCAGCCGTATACTCTTCTAGAAATAGTGGGATATGCGGCTGTTATTCTAATGCTATTGATATATATTTTTATGTCCTTGTGAAATACTCAATGGGTTTGCTTATGATAAGGAGCAGGGGGATGATGGGAAGCGTATTGAGCAGTGTAGTGCATGGAGAACATTTTCATATATTTACGTAAACTTACATAATAAAATGAGAGAAAGTGATTGTCAACCATTTTTGAAAATGTCCCAATAAATGTTAAACATCAGCACCAGTTTCTGGTGCTTTGTTTTTGGGCTATGCAACACCTT
>DHOR01000006.1:0-11238 GCA_002409995.1 Hungatella sp. UBA5385
TTTTTCATGCTATACTTATATAACACTTTACCGTGGTAAACAACGGCATAGTAATTTTGATAGTAAAGGAATGATGAAGATGGGGCTAGACCAGTAAAGGCAACGCTGTTCATTGTGAAAAAGTATAGCGTGATCTATCGACTCCAAAGCCTGGGATAAGTTTTGTGAGGCAGATAAGATAGAGAATATTATTTAATTGGAGGAGAAGAACATGTTAAATTATAAGAGATATAGAAGAGTACCGGTAGTGGATTATCCGGAGAGACAGTGGCCGCAGAAAGAGATTGAGAAAGCGCCGATCTGGTGCAGTGTTGATTTAAGAGATGGCAATCAGGCTTTGATTGAGCCTATGGTTGTGGAAGAGAAGGTTGAGATGTTTAAGCTTCTTCTTAAGCTTGGTTTTAAGGAGATTGAGATCGGTTTTCCTGCAGCTTCCCAGATTGAGTTTGATTTCTTAAGACAGCTTGTGGAACGGAAGTTAATTCCTGATGATGTTGTGATTCAGGTTCTTGTACAGTGCCGTGAACATTTGATTAAGAGAACTTTTGAAGCTCTTCAGGGAGTGAAAAAGTCTGTAGTACATATTTATAATTCCACATCTACATTACAGAGAGATGTAGTATTTGGTAAAAGCAGAGAAGAAATTAAGGAAATTGCCATTCAGGGGACTGAGTGGGTGAAGAAGTATATGGAAGGCTTTGACGGTGAGGTGATGCTGGAGTATTCACCTGAGAGCTTTACCGGTACTGAGCTTGATTTTGCCCTTGATATCTGTACGGCAGTTCAGGAGGCATGGGGTGCAACACCGGAGAAGAAGATTATTATTAATCTGCCATCTACCGTTGAGATGACAACACCTAATGTATATGCAGATCAGATTGAATGGATGAATAAAAATTTTAAAAACAGAGACAGCATTATTTTAAGTGTACATCCTCATAATGACAGAGGTACAGGAATTGCAGCTACAGAGCTGGCTCTTTTGGCAGGTGCCGATCGAGTGGAAGGTACCTTGCTTGGTAATGGAGAGCGTACCGGTAATGTGGATATTTTAACAGTTGCCTATAATATGTTTTCTCAGGGTATTAATCCGGAACTTAATATTGAAAATATCAGAGAGATCGTAGATGTTTATGAGCGCTGCACCAAGATGGAGGTAGAGCCAAGACATCCTTATGCCGGTAAACTTGTATTTACTGCTTTCTCAGGCTCTCATCAGGATGCTATTAATAAGGGCATTCAGGCGATGAAGAACAGGAAGCAGGAACACTGGGAGGTGCCATATCTTCCAATTGATCCGGCAGACATTGGCAGAGAGTATGAGCCTATTGTTCGTATTAACAGCCAGTCTGGTAAGGGCGGAGTTGCATTTGTTATGGATACCTTCTATGGCTTTAAGCTTCCGAAGGGAATGCATAAAGAGTTTGCAGATGTGATTCAGGCGATATCCGAGAAGCAGGGTGAGGTTTCTCCTGAGCAGATCTTCGATGAGTTTAAGCTCAATTACACAGAGCGTAAGGAACCAATTCACTTTAAACGGTCACAGATTAATGAGGCTGATGAAGAGACAGAATTCTCAACAGTTGCCAAGGTTAGCTATTTGAATCATGGAATAGAGAAGGTATTTGAAGGTGTTGGTAATGGTCCTATTGATGCTGTTCAGAAGGGACTTGAGAAAGAACTTGGCATTGAGATCCGCGTTCTTGACTACAGTGAGCACGCATTGACATCAGGTTCAAGCGCACACGCAGCTTCCTATATTCATCTGTTAGATGTGAAGACAGGAAGAACTACCTATGGTGTAGGCATTAGCTCCAATATTACAAGAGCTTCTATCCGTGGTATTTTTAGCGCAGTAAACCGTTTGTTTTATTAAATAAAAATCAACGAGGGCTTCCATTTCGTTTTATGAAATGGAAGCCCTGTTTTTTATGTACCCTTGCTGAGAAATCCTCTTACAGAATTAATAACTTTTTATAACTGAGAAAATTTGACTTTTGCAGCTGTTTATATTAATGAAATCATAAAACTTTTCAGCAAACTCATTAGGCTCGCATGACTCCGAAAAACTTTTTGCGTCCTCCATTGTTTCAAAGGTTGTAGAGTCTGCCCATGTTTCACCATCAGCAAGCAGCTGAAATGAAATATAGCCCTTTTGCTTAGAAATATACTCATTATTCAACTTTTCCACAGCAAGCAAAAAATCAGAAGCAGATACTCCCTTTTTCAACTGATAAGAATTAAAAAAAACGATATTAGACATAATGTGATGCTCCTTTTCAATTAATTATATTTGTTTTTTCATACAGTAAAAATTATAGCATATATAATAAGACATATAGCTGTCATATTAGAAAATATATTTTTATATAACATTGACCCTAATTCGGGCATTCCGCTATATGAGAAGCAGGGCAAGCGTACTGACACATTTTTGTTGCGGTGTAGAAGCTGGACAAAACACTAGATTGTTAACAAAGGAAAATTATGATAAACTGTAACTATTATGAATTACAAAGTGAATAAATGAAATAATAGGAAGGAGACTGAATATGGGAAAGTTTAGATGCAGCATTTGTGGATTTCTATTTGATGAGGAAAAGGAGGGGAAAGCATTGGCTGAGCTGGAAGTATGCCCTGTTTGTCATCATTCGGCATCTTCTTTTGAACCTCTACATACTGCGGAGAATCAGGTACATAATAACAGCAGGTATATGAAGGAAATCCATGAAATGGCATCTACGGGAAAATCCATTATAGAGGCAATGGGGACAACGATGCCTATGCCTTCCTGGGATGAGATACTCATACTGGGCGCTCAGCTGAATCCGCCACCTCTACTGGATCATGATCATGTAAATTTAAAAACAGTCATTGGAAAAAATGCTAAACAGCCTATGGTTCTGGAAGGGCCTGTGTTCATTTCCCATATGTCCTTTGGCGCTCTTTCCAAAGAGGCTAAGGTGGCACTTGCTAAAGGAAGTGCTATGGCTGGAACTGCCATGTGCAGTGGGGAAGGCGGGATTCTGCCTGAGGAGAAGGCAGCAGCACATCGGTATATTTTTGAATATGTGCCAAACCGTTACAGTGTAACGCCTGAGAATCTTCGGGAGGCAGATGCTATTGAAATCAAGATCGGCCAGGGAACAAAACCTGGAATGGGCGGTCATCTGCCGGGAGAAAAGGTGACTCCTGAGATTTCCAAAATCCGTAATAAGCCATTGGGGAAAGACGTAATCAGTCCGTCTAAGTTTGAGGATATTAAAACAAAAGAGGATTTAAAAGAACTGGTGACCCAGCTTCGAATCTCCTCTGATGGAAGACCAATTGGAATTAAGATTGCAGCTGGAAAGCTTGAGAAGGATTTGGAATACTGTGTATTTGCTGAACCTGATTTTATTACCATTGATGGAAGAGGCGGGGCAACAGGAGCCAGTCCAAAGCTTGTGAGAGATTCTACTAGTGTGCCTACTATCTATGCCCTTCACAGAGCAAGAAAATATCTGGATTCAGTAGGTTCTGAGATTGATTTGGTGATTACAGGTGGTTTAAGAGTATCTTCTGATTTTGCCAAGGCAATTGCTATGGGAGCAGCTGCAGTTGCAATAGCATCTGCAGCCATGATCGCTGCAGCTTGTCAGCAGTACAGAATCTGTGGTACAGGAAGATGTCCTGTGGGTATGGCAACTCAGGACCCTGAACTGAGGAAGAATCTGAAGGAAGAGGAAGCGGCTAAGAGAGTGGGGAACTTCCTTAATTGCAGTTTTGAAGAGCTTAAAACATTTGCAAGGCTGACAGGCCATGAGGATATTCATGATCTGTCTATAGAGGATCTCTGTACAGTCAGTAGGGAGATTTCTGAGAATACTGATATTCCACATGCGTAAAAGGAGAACTGAATTGTGAAAAAATATGACTATGTGCTGGTAGGAAGCGGATTGTTTAACGGTGTATTTGCTTATATGGCAAAACAGATGGGAAAAACATGTCTAGTTGTGGAAAAACGGAACCATATAGGGGGGAATATCTACTGTGAAGAGACAGAGGGAATCAATGTTCACAGCTATGGAGCCCACATTTTCCACACAAGCAATAAGGAAGTATGGCAGTTTGTGAATCAACTGGCGGAATTTAACCGCTATACTAACAGCCCTGTAGCTAATTATAAAGGCGAGATGTATAATATGCCCTTTAATATGAATACCTTCAGCAAGATGTGGGGGATTTCCACACCTGATGAGGCGAAAGCCATGATAGAAAAGCAGAAGTCTGCTGTAACAGGGGAACCCCAGAATCTGGAGGAACAGGCTATCAGCCTGGTTGGAACGGATATTTATGAAAAGCTGGTAAAGGGATATACGGAAAAGCAGTGGGGACGTGATTGTAAGGATCTTCCGGCGTTTATTATTAAGCGTCTGCCTGTAAGATTTACCTATGATAATAATTATTTTAATGACCTTTATCAGGGGATTCCTATTGGCGGTTATAATGTGATCATTGATAAGCTGTTTGATGGTTGTGATATTGAAACCGGAGTGGATTATTTTGAGCATAAGGAAAAGTATGACAGTCTGGGAGATAAGGTGATATATACAGGAACTGTTGATGCTTATTATGATTACTGCTTTGGGAAATTGGAATACCGGAGCTTGAGATTTGAGACTGAGACAGTGGATACGGACAATTACCAGGGAGTAGCTGTAGTTAATTATACTGATAGAGAGACTCCATTTACCAGAATTATAGAGCATAAGCATTTTGAATTTGGCACACAGCCAAAATCAGTGGTAACCAGAGAGTATCCTGTTAACTGGAGTGAAGGAATGGAGCCTTATTATCCGGTTAATGATGAGAAGAATCAGGCTTTGTATCAGAAGTATGCAGATCTGGCTGAAAAAGAAGACAGGGTGATCTTTGGCGGCAGATTGGGAGAATATAAGTATTACGATATGGATAAGGTGATTGAGTCGGCTATGAGGCTGGCGAAGAAGGAACTTTCATCTGTATAAATGTGCATGGAAGTAGATAATGTAACCGGGAACACCGGTAAGGTGCTGTGGAATCAATTGATTTTGCAGCACCTTTTCAATTGATCGCCTTCTTGCTGCCGGGTTTACTTTTGCTGTAAGATATAGTACAATACAACGGATAATAACCATTTGACCGGAAAGGCTGAAATGCCAGTAAAATGGAGGAAAATAATGAACATAGTATATGCTTCCAACGATAATTATGCCAGACATTTGGCAGTGTCTCTCTGCTCTCTCTTAGACAATAACCGTGATTTTGAAGAGATTCATATCTATATTCTTTCTATGGGACTCTCTGATGAGACAAGAGAACGGCTTCACAGTGTGGTGGATCGCTTTGGAAGGAAGCTGGAGATTATAGAGCTTGGGGATTTGAAAGAGCGGTTTTCTTATGAAGTGGATACTGGTGGTTTTGATATCAGTATTATGGCGCGGCTGTTTGTAGGGGAGGTTCTGCCTGAATCTGTGGACAGGCTTTTGTATCTGGATTGTGATACGGTGGTGCTTCGTTCTTTAAAGCATTTATGGGAAATTGATTTGAAATCCTGTATGGCAGGGGCTGTGATGGAGCCTACCATTTACTCTGAGATTAAGGAGCAGATTGGTTTAAAGGAAGAGGAACCTTACTTTAATTCCGGTGTGCTTTTGATTGATATGAAGAAATGGCGTGAGGAAAATGCTCAGTCACAGTTACTGAACTTCTATCAGAGTATGGGAGGAAAGCTGTTTGCAGGGGATCAGGATACCATTAATGGTGCCTTAAAGGGGCAGATCAGACCTTTATCGCCGAAATACAATTTCTTCACGAATTACCGGTATTTTCGCTATGATCATCTGGTGCGGCTGTCTCCTGTATATGGAGGCATTTCCAGAGAATCCTTTGAAAAGGCAAAACGCCATCCTACCATTATTCACTATATGGGTGATGAGAGACCTTGGATAGCGGGGAATTTGAACCATTACCGCAGGGCATATACCATGTACTTAGAGCAGACGCCCTGGGCAGGAGCTCCAAAGGAAAATGGCAGACGGATTTATATGGCAGCTTACCATGTGATGAATTATCTTACGTTTCTCTGTCCGCCTTGCAGAGATTTTATCAGCCGCAGATTTGGTATGAACGTAGTCAATGCAAGGAAAAGTTCAAAATAAGGAGCAGACAATGAAGGTCAGCTGTATTATTCTTAATTATAATGACAGTACAACTACAGAAAAATTAGTTCAGCTGATTAAGGACTATGATGAACTGGATTCCATTGTTCTTGTGGACAATTGCTCTACAGATAATTCTGCCACAGTGCTGGAGAGGCTGGAGGGCGGTAAGATTCACTTTATTTCTGCTGACAGAAACGGCGGATATGGATATGGGAATAATCTGGGAATCCGCTATGCATATGAACATATACAGGCAACCCATGTTCTGGTGGCTAATCCTGATGTGGAAGTATCACAGGAGTGTATCAGGGCTTTAATGAAGACCTTTCAGCAGGTGGAGGGATGTGGTGTTGTGGCACCTATGACAAAAGGACCAGATGGGAAGACACAGCTATCCAGCTGGAAGCTTATGGGTCTGGGAGGAGATTTGCTGGATACAGGGATTATTACCAGGCGGCTGTTTAAGCGTTGGTTGACAGACAGACCTGTTGTTCTTGATAGTGGTGTAAGTTATGTAGATGCAGTGCCTGGGTCCTTATTTATGGCAGATTGTGCAGTACTTATGGATTGTGGACTTTATGATGAGAATGTATTTCTCTATTATGAAGAGAAGATTCTTGGATTTAAGCTTCGCAGTAAGGGATATAAAACAGTGCTTCTTCAGAGTCAAAGCTATATTCATCATCATTCTGTGTCCATTGATAAGAATGTAAAATCAATTTTAAAAAAGCAGGCTCTTCTTCATGAGAGCAAGCTTTACTATTATAAACATTATTTAAAAATCAACAGGCTTCAGGTATGGCTTACAAAAGCATTTCTGGGCTTTCTCATGGGAGAAATCTGGTTTTTAACTGAAATTTTAGGAATGACCTGGTAAGGAGGAAAGACTATGATCACTGTGCTGCTGGCTTCGTATAATGGAGAAAAATATATTGGGCAGCAGCTGGATTCTGTCCTTGGTCAGACTGTAGAAGATCTTAGAATTGTGATCTCGGATGATGTGTCCTCAGATCGTACCAGGGAAATTATAGAAGAATACCAGATTAGATTCCCTGATAAAGTCACATCTCTGGAGGTGACTAAGCCTTCCGGCGGGGCAGCGGCTAATTTTTTCAGACTTTTATCTTCTGTGAGTGATGATTATGTGATGCTCTGCGATCAGGACGATATCTGGCTTCCGGATAAAGTGGAGAAGACTTTAGAGAGAATGAAGGAAATGGAAAACCGGTATGGAAAGGATAAGCCCATTCTGGTTCATACAGATTTATCCATAACAGACAGTGAGGGAACCATTCTTCATCAATCCATGGCAAAATACCAGAAGATTGCTTCAGATCATAACAGCTTAAACCATTACCTTGTTGAGAATAATATTACAGGTAATACTGTGATGATTAACCGGGCATTTACCGGATTTTTTACCTATATACCTGAAGAGTGTGCCATGCATGACTGGTGGCTGGGACTTCTTGCCAGCAGCTTTGGAGAGATTGGTTATGTAAACCAGCCTCTTGTGCTGTATCGTCAGCATGGTAATAATGAGCTGGGGGCAAAAAGCGAAGCAGAGCAGTATGCCCGGCGGCTTCGGTCGGACAATGGAGTCAGGGAAAATTATAGGAAGATGTTTAAACAGGCGGAGTTATTTCTTGCTCATTACAGAGATATTCTGTCAAAAGAGCAGATGGACCTCTTAGAGCATTTTCTGGAGATTCCCCATTTGAACAGATTTAGAAAGATCAAAACCATATGGAAATATCGGTTGTTTAAAAGCACTTTTATCAGGACCTTGGGTCAAATGCTGTTTATCTGATGATTGTGTTATGTACAGGGAAAGAAAGCGGAGGAGAATCCATGCAGCCAGAAAAAAAGGATATATTAGTGACAAGGGCATCTATGCCTTCTTATGAGGAGTTTATTGAAGAGATTAAGCCTATCTGGGAGACTGCCTGGATGACTAATATGGGAGAGTTTCATGATACCTTGAGAGATCAGCTGAAAGAGTATTTGAAAGCAGATGATCTGCTTCTTTTTGTAAATGGACATATGGCTCTGGAAATGGCACTGCAGGCAATGAATCTGACTGGAGAGGTTATTACCACACCTTTTACCTTTGCTTCTACCACTCATGCCATTGTGAGGAATAATTTAACTCCGGTATTCTGCGATATTAAGGAAGAGGATTTTACCATAGATGAAGAGAAAATAGAGGCATTGATTACAGATAAAACAACCGCAATCGTACCTGTTCATGTCTATGGCAATGTCTGCGATGTGGAACGGATTGAGGAGATTGCGAAAAAACACAATCTAAAGGTTATTTATGATGCTGCCCATGCTTTTGGCGTGGAGATCAATGGAAAAGGAGTCTCTGATTATGGAGATGCTTCTATGTTCAGCTTCCATGCAACTAAGGTGTTTAATACTATTGAAGGGGGAGCTGTGGCATTTCATGACCCCTCAATGGAGGTGCTTCTTAATTATCTGAAGAACTTTGGAATTACAGGTAAAGAAACTGTGGAGTATATTGGCGGAAATGCCAAAATGAATGAATTTCAGGCAGCTATGGGTATCTGCAATCTGCGCCATGTGGACGACAATATTAAAAAGCGGGGTCTTGTTGTGGAACGGTATCGACAGCGGCTTCAGGGAGTAAATGGAATTCGCCTTATAGAGCCTCAGACGGGAGTTCGGCAGAACTTTGCTTATTTTCCTGTAGTTTTTGATGGGTATAAGCTAAGCAGAGATCAGGTCTATGATCTGCTTGCACAGCATCACATCTATGCCAGAAAGTATTTTTACCCGTTGGTCACTGATTTTGACTGCTATAAGGAACGATTTGCAGATGTAAAGCTTCCTGCTGCAAAAAAGGCGGCAGATTGTGTGCTGACTCTGCCTTTGTATGCAGAGCTTCCTGTCAGTGAGGTGGATAGGATCTGTGATATTATATTAGGAGATAATTGATGAAAAATGTGTTGGTTACCGCAATTGGTTCATTTTCAGCGGATATAGTCATTAAAAATTTAATAGCAGAGGGAATCCGTGTCATAGGCTGTGATATATATCCAAGTGAATGGATTGTAGATTCTGCCAATGTATCTGCCTTTTATCAGGTGCCTTATGCAACAGATGAGGAAGCTTATGTTGAGAAGGTTTTATCCATCTGCCGTAAAGAAGAAATTGACGGATTAGTAATTTTAACAGATGTGGAAGTTGATGTGTGGAATTTAAGAAGGAAAGAGCTGGAAGCAGAGGGGATTACTCTGTGTTTATCCTCTGAGAAGACCGTTGATTTATGCAGAGATAAAGAAAAGTTTTACCGCTTTTTTCAAGAACAGGGATTTGATTTTGTCATTCCTACTTACAGGCTCAATGAAATTTCTGAAGAAATGCTTGATTATCCCTTAATGGTAAAACCTTATAATGGGAGAAGCAGTCAGGGGCTGCACTATATTAATTCGGAGCAGGAGCTTCTGCATTTGGTGCAGTTGGTTCAAAGAGAAACAAGAGGATCTGTTGAGGACTATATTGTTCAGCCGATGATCAGGGGGCCTGTGATTACAGTGGATATAGTGCGTCAGCCTGAAACCGGCGGCTTTGTGGCTGTATCTAGAAAAGAACTTTTGCGTACACTCAATGGTGCAGGTACCTCTGTTTTAGTATTTCATGATGAGCAGCTGGAGGAGATCTGTAGATTAGCAGCAGACGCCCTTGATATCCGGGGCTGTGTGAATTTTGAATTCATTAAAAGCGCTGATGATAAATATTATATTCTGGAGTGCAATCCCAGATTTTCCGGAGGTGTGGAATTCTCCTGTATGGCAGGGTATGACTGTATTTCAAATCATATCAAATGCTTTGATGGTAGAACTATGGAACCTGCGGGAGAGATTGCATCTGTGTATATTGCCAGAAAATATGAAGAGTATATTACTGGTGTGTTGGACGACACACTAAAGTAAATCAGCTATCAGCTGTAAAGAAAGGTGATATGAGATGCAGAGTGAGCTTATGGAGCAGAATAAGAAGCAGAACCATACAGTAATGGCAACCATCAACTGTGTGACCTTTAATCATAAAAAATACATCAGGCAGGCTCTTGACAGCTATTTGATGCAGAAGACTGACTTTGCATTTGAAATTCTGGTTCATGATGATGCTTCCACTGATGGGACCTCAGAAATTATCAGAGAGTATGCCTTAAAATACCCTAATATTGTAAAACCTCTGATTCAGAAGGAAAACCAGTATTCTCAGGGAATTGATAATATAAGCGGTGCCTTTAATTTCCCCAGAGCAAAGGGGAAATATATATTTATGTGTGATGGAGATGATTATTTTACCTCTCCTTATAAGCTGCAGAAGCAGGTGGATTATATGGAAGCTCATCCTGACTGCACACTCTGCATTCATAGCACGAGAATTGAGCTGATAGGGAAAGCTATTACTGAGAGCCAGATGCGTCCTTATAAAGGAAGCAGAATTATTTCTCCAGAGGAGATTATAGATAAGCCGTCTGGCTATGCCATGTCTTCTATGGCGTTTCCTGCACGTTTGGTAAAAGAGCTTCCGAATTATTATGTAATCTGTCCTGTGGGAGATACTCCGATTCAGCTGATTGCTGCAGCCTCAGGCTATGGTTATTACATGGATGAGGTAATGAGCGCCTACCGAGTTGGAGTGGCAGGTTCCTGGACTTCTGATGGGAAACGGGGGGATTATGAAGGAAAGCAAAAGGTTTATTATGACCGGATGAAAAAGGTATATCAGGAATTTGACCGTGCCACTGGCAGAAAATTTCATGAGGCAGCTAAAAGTGCCTGTAAGAGGACTTATTATCAGACAATGGTTAATTTAAGAAGGTTTGATGTGATTGTAAAACCGGTGTATCGGAGATATTATAAAGAGCTGTCATTGCAGACCAGATTTTTCATTCAGTTTGAATATCGGCTGCCCTGGTTGTATCATTTTGTGAGACGAAAATTTATTGGGTAAGTTGTTTGAATTATTGGAATTGTTTAGAAATTTAAAGATGGGGTTCGACCCTTTGTATCAA
>DHOR01000006.1:11408-18087 GCA_002409995.1 Hungatella sp. UBA5385
GGGGGTTCGACCTTTTGTATCAAAGGGTCGAACCCCATCTTTAAATTTGAATATTAGGATCAGTTGGGTCCCAAGTCTGTGTTTCCGGTATAATCTGTTCGATGGCCGGTCTCTCATATGGCCCGGGAACAGGTGAATTATAGATGGTAACTGTAGTTCCGATGCCACAGTTATCGTATACCCACTTGGCATCTTTTGTAAGCAGACGAATACATCCTGCTGACTCGGCTATACTTAAATAATTATAAGTAGAAGGGTCAAGAGTCATTGGGTTTGGACTGCTGTACAGTATGGAGTGAATCAGGAAGCCCTTGTATACACGAGTTGCATACTGGGTGTAGATTCCATGGTTCATGTCTCTCCAACGGTATTTCTCCGGTGTATTATAGGTTCCTAGTGGTGTATCCGGACCTGTAGAGGTTAAGAATGTTTTTACAGGAATAATAAAACCATTATCACCATCTTTTGCATAGATTGTCATGGTGTTCATCTCTTTGTTAATGTTGATTTGATAAGGTCCGCCTGTACCCATAACCGGCTCCAGATCAGAAAGCATTTTGCCTGTTTCATCAAAATAATATTTGTAGCCGTCAATGTACTGCCAGCCTGTTACCGGGTGAGAGTCATTGAAATAATAGCGTTGGTTGCCGTCCCAGCCCCAGCCGCTGAAGGAACTGCCATCGCCGTTTATGTAACGCAACTGTCCGTCAATTTCCTGAATGCCGTCTTTGACGGTAGATATGAGAGGATTGGCTGTTGGATATGGGAATTCAGAACCCTTCTTGTAATATGCCATACGAAGCCCTGTAATGTAGCGGCCTGTTCCCATGGTTCCCGTGGCCGTTCCGTTCTTTGCCCAGTCCATAGTGCTTCCGTCATTGAGCTGTGCTGTGTAGTAAATATCATAGTTGTTATTCACATAGCCGGAAAAACGAATCTCAACAGCTTCAATGTTCACATCATTTGGATAGTTTGGGGTCTGCTGTCCATTGATCACCCAAGAAGACCACCCTGTGCTGGAAGTGTAGGTACGGTAAAGAACGTTACCTACTATGTTAGTAAGAAAGATGGACAAACCATGGAATCCCTGATCATGATTGTCGCTTCTGATCCAAGTATCATTCTGAAATGGCTGGGACCAGATTCCGTCGCCTACCAGGTATGTAGTCTGCAGGTGGGGTAAATTGGCTTTCATAGCCTCTATAGCAGCAGCAGCTTCCGCGTCCTCTACACCGCTTTCGCCGCCTCCCAAATCTTCTTGTCCTATTCCTGCATTCTCTAATGCTTTTTCCGCATCCTCTGTTTCAGCAGCTCCTGATTGTGTTGACTCACCAATAGGAATTCCATTGCGGAATCCCGGACCATAGGCTTCATCAGCCCAGGCAACTGATGTATGTCCAATCATAACAGCTGCCGACAGACATAGTGCTGTAAAACGGCAGGTTAATTTGCGCATAATAAAAACCTCCTAAAAAAGATAGATACTTCTTTACTGTAACATAATCCGGTCCTAAATGCTATATATGATTTACATTTTGGGGGGAATATAGTACAATAAGGCGTAAAAGTCCAGGGGGGTCAAAAGGGCTTGGAGGTAGATATGACCGAGGAAAATTTGAAAAAAAAGGTGCTTTCCGGCCTCTTCTGGAAAGTGATGGAAAATGGCGGAACCCAGGGAATTCAGTTTCTGGTTTCTGTGATTTTGGCGCGCCTTCTAACTCCTGCAGAGTCTGGAGAGGTGATGCTGATTATGATTTTTATCGCAATCGGCAATGTGTTTGTGCAGAGCGGATTTAATACATCTCTGATTCAGAAAAAAACAGTTGATGAGGCGGATTATTCCTCTGCCTTTTATATTACACTTGGAATTGCGGCGATTTTATATCTGATTCTCTATGTGACAGCTCCTCTCATTGCTGGATTTTATGAACAGCCTGTATTTCAGCCTGTTCTCAGAGTTTTGGCTGTTACACTGTTCTTTGGTGCAGTGACTTCTGTACAGACAGCAGTTGTGGCAAGAAATATGAAGTTTAAGCAGCTGTGTCTGGCAAGTCTGGCTGCAGCCTGTGGGTCAGGAGTCATTGGTGTTGCTATGGCACTGGCAGGAAAAGGGCTGTGGGCACTTGTAATGCAGCAGTTTTTTAATAGCTTTTTCCTGATGATAGTTTTATGGATTCTGGTAAAATGGCGTCCAAAGCTGTTGTTTTCTTTTAAAAAGGCAGGAGAGCTTTTTTCATATGGCTGGAAGATTCTCTGTTCAGGCCTGATCGATACTATTTTTACCAATGTATATGGTCCTGTAATTGGAAAAATTTATAATTCTCATATGATGGGGCAATACTTCAGAGCAAACCAGTTTCCTTCTCTGATTGCCAATAATCTTGGTGCTGCCATTCAGTCTGTAATGCTGCCGGCATTTTCCGTTCATCAGGACAACAGGGAACAGGTGAAAAGCATGGTGAGAAGATCCATAGTCACCAGCTCATTTCTTGTATTTCCCATGATGGCGGGGATGATTGCAGTTGCAGAGCCTATGGTAAGACTGCTTCTTACGGATCAATACTTACCTGCGATTCCTATGCTGCGGCTCCTTTGTATTGCTTATGCAACCTGGCCTCTTCATGTGGCGAATCTGCAGGCAATCAATGCTTTGGGAAGAAGTGAAATCTTCTTAAAGCTGGAAATAATTAAAAAAATAGTCAATGTAATCGCTCTGATTATCAGTATTCCCCATGGAATCTATGTGATGGTGGCTATGAGAGCTGTCACTGACTTTGTATGTACCTTTATCAATGCTTATCCCAATAAAAAGCTTCTAAATTACAGCTTTTTTGAGCAATGGAAGGATGTGTTCCCTTCCCTTCTGTTATCGGCAGTGATGTGTGCCATTGTATATTCAGTTCAGTTCTTTGTATCAGGATTACTGCTGACACTTGTGGTGCAGATCATTGTGGGAGTTGTTGTTTATGCAGGGCTTGCGTGGTTGTTTAAGCTGGAAAGTTTCTATTATTTATTGGGTATGATGAAGAACAGATAATAGAAATAATCGCTGAGTTTACATTTTTTGGCAGATACGGTAGAATAATAGCAGTATATTAAGAAAACAGAGGATATAAGATGGAACGGAAAAATATCACCTGGAATATGATCGGCAGTTTAATTTATGCTGGTTCCAGTATGGTTCTGACAGCTCTTGTCAATCATTTAGTAGGGCCGGAGCAGGGGGGAATCTTTGGATTTGCGTTCAGTGCATTTGGGCAGCAGATATTTACTGTGGCCTATTTTGGCATGCGCCCGATTCAGAGCACTGACACCGGCGGAAGTTATACCTTTGGTGAATACAGAATGGCACGATATTATACAAGCCTTTTTGCCATTATTTTAGGCATTGGTTATATTCTCTTTCAGACGATTACTGCGCCGGAGACCTACAGCATGGAAAAGATTCTTGTTGTATTTCTTATGGTTCTTTATAAAGTCCTTGATGGTTTTGCAGATGTTTATGAATCGGAATTCCAAAGAGGCGGACGCCTTTATCTTACAGGGAAAGCAATGGCTTACAGAACCATGTTTTCCGTTGCTCTGTTTTTAGGGGCACTTGCTGTTACAAGACATCTTATATTTGCCTGTGCAGTGGCTGTGTGCGCTCAGGGAATGGGAATTGTTCTGTTTGATAAGAGGATGGCAGGAAAACTGCAGAATATCAGTTATAATAGAGAAAAGGGCAGAGAATGGACTTTAATCAGAGAGTCCTTTTTGCTGTTTTTATCTGTATTTTTGGATTTCCTCATTTTTTCCATGGCAAAATATGCAGTGGATGCTAATATGACCTCGATAGACAATGCTATTTTTGTGGCAATCTTTATGCCAACCTCAGTGATTAATCTGGCTGCTAATTTTGTCATAAGACCCTTTTTGACAAAGATGGCAATTCAGTGGGAAGAGGGAAGATTCCATGATCTGGCAGAGGATTTAAGGAAGCTGATGGGAATTATACTATTTCTCACAGTGATCGCTCTGGCTGGGGCATGGGTCCTTGGTGTGCCTGTCCTTGGAGCAATCTCCAATGTTGATCTTGTTCCATATAAGAGCGGCTTGATGATGATTATACTGGGCGGCGGTTTCTTTGCAGTGATGAATCTGTTTTATTATGTTCTTGTGGTGATGAAATGTCAGAAGCGTATATTCTTTGGTTATGTACCTGTCTGTATCCTGTCCTTTTTCCTGTCCTATGGGTTTGTAAAAGCAGGAGGAATCAATGGAGGCGCCTGCTCCTATATGATAGAAATGGCGCTGCTGATGATATGCTTTATGGGACAGGCATATATGGTCTTTTTCAGAGAGAAAAAACGATGGGAGGAGGCGCACCATGGATAAGGTACTTGTAATAATTCCAGCATATAATGAAGGGCTTAATATAGAACGGGTGGTTGGCGGAGTCATTGAGAATTATTCCATGTTTGATTATGTGATTATCAATGATGGTTCCACAGATAACACCTCGGAGGTCTGTCGGAGCCATGGCTGGAAAATCATCGACCTTCCCATGAATTTAGGTCTTGCAGGTGCTTTTCAGACTGGCCTCAAATACGCCTGGCGCCATGGATATAACTATGCCATTCAGTTTGACGGAGATGGACAGCACAGACCTGAATTCATTGAGCCAATGAGAAAGAAAATGGATGAAGGTTATGATATTGTTATTGGTTCCAGATATGTAGATGAGAAAAAACCTTTCTCTATAAGAATGGTTGGCAGCCGTATGCTGTCAACAGCCATTTGGCTGACTACCGGTGTGACAGTGAAAGACCCTACCTCAGGGATGCGGATGTTCAGCAGAAAGATGATTAAAGAATTTGCAGACGGTCTTAACTATGGTCCTGAGCCGGATACCATTTCCTACTTAATTAAGCAGGGGGCAAAGGTGGCGGAAATCCAGGTTGCTATGGACGAGAGAATTCTGGGAGAAAGCTATTTAAAGCCTTTAAGTGCAGCCCGTTATATGGGGAAAATGCTATTTTCCATATTGCTGATTCAAAGCTTCCGAAAACGGGACTGATTATAATAGAAGGGAGACATATACCATGACTATTGTGCTTCGCTGTGTGTTAATAACCGTTTCCATACTGCTGACTTTTTTTGTGTTAAGACGGATTCGCCAATCCAGAATGAAGATTGAAGATTCTATTTTCTGGGTGATGTCTGCTCTGCTTTTGGTGGCATTCAGCATCTTTCCCGGACTGGCGGATTTGCTTACTAAATTGTCAGGAACTTATTCCACTGCTAATTTCCTCTTTATGTTTATGATATTTCTGCTGCTTGTTAAGAGCTTTTCTCTGTCTGTGAAGGTTTCCCAGCTGGAGCGGAGAGTGACAGACTTGATACAGATGCTGGCTCTTGATAAGGAAGAGGATGAGAAAAAGGGGGAAAGGGATCATGAAGAAAAAGACTCTGGATATTCTCAGTAAAAAAGGTCTCTGGCTTGTTGCGGCAAGTCTTTTCTTTCTGTGGCTTTTTTTTCTCAAGCCCTATGCTGAAACTGTAATCAGGATTCCATCTCCTGAATATGAACACATTCGCAAGTTTTATCTGTGGATTATCAGGCTTGGATGTGGATTTCTTCTGTTTATGGGAGCATGCTTGTGGATAAAGAAGAAACAGTCTCTATGGATATACCCTGCAGCAGTCATTGGACTTGGACTTTTTTATATGATGGTCCTGCCGCCGTTTTCAGTACCTGATGAGGCGGTTCATTTTGTTAGCGCTTACCGTTTGTCCAGTCAGATCATGGGAAAACCGGCAACAGCAGATAAGGACTTTTATGATCAGGCAACTCAGGAAGAAAAGGAATTAATAGAAAAGGGAGGCAGCGTTCTGGTTCGTAAACAGGATGCAATGGATTATCCCTATCCGGATGTGGACCGCAATTCTTATGATCTGATATTAAAAGGGTTCTTTACAAGAGATACCAGTGAGGGCGTTACGGTTAGGGAAGAGATTCCTGTTAACAATATGCCTTTGGTGTATCTGCCTCAGGCACTTGGTATTGTTTTGGCGCGGCTTCTTCATGTTGGGTATATACCCCTGATTTATTTTGGAAGGCTTTTCAATTTACTTGCCTTTGCAGGGATGAGTCTGCTGGCGGTAAAGCTTATGCCATTTAAAAAAGAGGTTATTATGGCAGTATCATGTCTGCCAATGACCCTTCATCTTGCAGCTTCCCTATCCTATGACACCATGATTATCGGCCTGTCTATGATATTTTTAGCCTGGGTATTTTATCTTGCTTATGAAAAAGAAAAGATTACAGTAAAAGATGTGATATTGCTGGCACTTATTTTAGTTATTCTGGAACCTGTGAAGATTGTGTATTTGCCAATGGCAGGAATCTGTCTTCTGATTCCAGCTGCTAAGTTTCCATCTAAAAAACATTACTGGCTTTCTGTAGCAGCAGTGGTTATTGTGATGATTGCAGCAATTTATCTGGTAAACAAAGTGGTGCTGACTGCGTGGACAACCCATTCTGACTATTATCTTGCATGGGATGAGGCAGCAGGAAATACAGCGGGATATACGTTGCAGGACGTATTTACCAACCCCTATGATACTATGCTGGTTTATTATGAAACACTGGTTACTCAGTTTGATTATTATCAGGCTACTATGCTGGGGGCTTTCC
>DHOR01000006.1:18231-19545 GCA_002409995.1 Hungatella sp. UBA5385
GGGGGCTTTCCTGGGGAATTTAGATCCTTCCCTGACTGTGCCTTATTTTTGTCTGTTCCTTTTATGGGGAGTGTTATTTATTGTTTCAGTGAGACGGGAGGGGGAGACAGTGCCTGTGAAAAAAGGGCAGAAGCTGTGGATTCTGGTTCTTATATTCCTAAGTGTTGTACTTGTTTTGACTTCCATGTTTTTAGGCTGGACACCAAGGGGATATACCTATATTACAGGAATTCAGGGACGATATTTTCTGCCACTTCTGCCTTTCCTGCTGATCCTATTGTTTGATAGGAATTTAACGATTGGGAAGGATTTTAGAAAAGGTGCATTTTATGTGGAGTGTTTTATCAGTATCTATTCCCTTATAAGAATATGTTCCATTGCGTGCATTCGGTAGAAGCAGTGGTGAAGCAGTTTGTATAACCGTCAATGGCAGCAAAAAGAGGAGATAATGAAAATGATGGAAAACTTTATAAGCAATCCTACAGTTGATGTGATTATCCCGGTATATAAACCGGACCATACCTTCCGTTCTCTGCTGGAACGTCTGGGGAAGCAGAATTATCCCATCAGACGAATTATAATTATGAATACAGATGATTCCTATTGGAAAGAGGAGGAATACAGCAACATTTCCAATTTGGAGGTTCATCATGTGACAAAGCCTGAGTTTGACCATGGTGCAACCAGGAATCAGGGAGCGGGATATTCTGAGGCAGATGTGATGGTATTTATGACTGATGATGCGGTTCCTGCTGATACCCATCTTATTGGAGAGCTGGTCAAAGGTCTCTGCCAGGAAGGGAACAATGGGGAAACTGTGGTGATGGCATATGCAAGACAGCTTCCCAATAAGAACTGTGGTTTGGCTGAGCAATATACCAGATCCTTTAATTATCCTGAGAAAAGCCGTGTGAAAACAGAGAAGGATTTAGAAGAATTGGGAATTAAAACGTTTTTTGCCTCCAATGTTTGCTGTGCTTATAAAAGGGACTGGTTTCTTAAAGCAGGAGGATTTGTGGAGCGGGCTATATTCAATGAAGATATGATATATGCGGGAACTGCGGTCCGCCACAGAAAACAGGCAATTGCTTATTGTGCTGATGCAAAGGTTTACCATTCACATAATTACGGCTGTATAGAGCAGCTAAAGAGGAATTTTGATCTGGCGGTTTCACAGGCTGACCATCCTGAGGTTTTTGGAGGAATCCGGTCGGAAAGCGAAGGAATCCGCCTTGTGAAAAATACATGCAGCTGGCTGATAAGTCAGAAGAAACCCTGGCTGATTCCGGGAGTGATTATAAAAAGTGGATTTAA
>DHOR01000006.1:19713-20678 GCA_002409995.1 Hungatella sp. UBA5385
TGGATTTAAGTATCTTGGATATTTGCTTGGGAAAAGCTACAGATCCCTGCCTTCCTGGCTGATTCTCCGACTCACCATGAACCGGGGGTTCTGGAAAACGTAAGGTTGTAATAGTAGAATTCTGTCGAAAGATGTGGTAGAATGCTACAAGTATAGTGCTAATAAATGTAAAATTAGAATTTATATATGGAATGGTAAAGGAGCGTAAAATATGGGAAAGATAAAAGTAACAACATGTGAGATAGAAGGTCTGTATGTCATTGAACCTACTGTATTTCCTGATTCCAGAGGTTATTTTATGGAAACCTATAATCAGAATGATTTTAAGGAAGCAGGACTTGATATGGTGTTTGTACAGGACAACCAGTCCATGTCTGTGAAGGGAGTGCTGAGAGGACTTCATTTCCAGAAGGAATTTCCACAAGGGAAGCTGGTGCGTGCCATTAAGGGAAGCGTATTTGACGTTGCTGTAGACATTCGTCCTGGCTCTAAAACCTATGGAAAATGGTTTGGTGTGGAGCTTTCTGCTGAGAACAAAAAGCAGTTTTATATTTCTGAAGGATTTGCTCATGGCTTTCTTGTATTATCCGATGAGGCAGAGTTTGCTTATAAATGTACTGATTTTTACCATCCAGGTGACGAGGGCGGTCTGTTATGGAGTGATCCGGAGATCGGAATTCAGTGGCCTATAGAAGAAGGGATGGAACTGATTATTTCTGAGAAGGATCAGAAATGGAGTGGAATTAAAGAACATTCCGCAGAACGTAAGTAAGAGAGAGGAGACAGCCATGAATTATATGGTTTCCTTGTTAAAAGAAATCGTTAAAAAGAGAAAATTGATACTTGATCTGGCAAAGGCTGATTTTAAAAAGCGGTTTGTAGGGTCTTATTTTGGTGTTGCTTGGATGTTTTTACAGCCGCTGGCTACTGTTTTAGTGTATTTTTTTGTGTTTCAGATGGGATTT
>DHOR01000006.1:20834-21806 GCA_002409995.1 Hungatella sp. UBA5385
TTTTTTGTGTTTCAGATGGGATTTAAAAGCACACCGCCTGTTCCCAACTACCCTTATGTGCTTTGGCTGATTCCTGGTATTGTGCCATGGTTTTTCTTCAGCGAAGTGATGAATCAGGGGACCAATTGTCTGCAGGAATATAATTACCTTGTGAAAAAAGTGGTTTTCCAAGTGGAAATACTTCCAATTATTAAGATGCTTTCCTGTTTGATGGTTCACCTTATATTCGTAATAGTGATGATAGTTATATTTTTATGCTTTGGAATCATTCCAAAATTAAGCTGGATTCAGATTTTGTATTACAGCTTTGCCAATTCCATGCTGTCATTGGCAATGATATATTTTACAAGTGCAATCAATGTTTTTTTTAAGGATATGACTCAGATTGTAGGAATTGCTTTGCAGTTTGGTATGTGGATGGTTCCTATTATGTGGGACCCTGAGATGTTTCCCAATGCACCTGCATGGCTTACAAAAGTACTTAAAATCAATCCCTTTTATTATATAGTAGCAGGATATCGTGATAGTATGCTGACAGGTGATGGCTTTTGGAACCGCCCTATGCTGGGACTTTACTTTTGGGGTTTTACCATTGTGCTGATGCTCATAAGTTTAAAGGTATTCAAAAAGCTGAGACCTCATTTTTCTGATGTACTGTAAGACGCTGGTTATGGAGGATTACTATGTCCTATGATGGAACAAATCATGCAATACGCGTGAAGGATGTATCAAAAATATACAGATTATATGAAAAGCCTATTGACCGTTTAAAAGAGGCTTTAAGTATTACCAAAAAAAATTATCACAGAGATTTTTTCGCTTTAAACGGCGTTTCTTTTGATGTGAATAAAGGGGAGGCAGTAGGAATTATCGGAACCAACGGCTCCGGTAAATCCACAGTCCTTAAAATTATTACCGGTGTTCTAACACCTACCTCAGGAGAAGTAGAGGTGGAAGGTGTGATCTCCGCCC
>DHOR01000006.1:21992-24200 GCA_002409995.1 Hungatella sp. UBA5385
AGGTGGAAGGTGTGATCTCCGCCCTTCTGGAGCTGGGCGGCGGTTTTAATATGGATTATACAGGAATTGAGAATATCTACATGAACGGAACCATGATGGGCTTTTCCAAAAAGGAAATGGATAAAAAGCTTCCTGATATTTTGGAGTTTGCAGATATTGGAGATTTTGTCTACCAGCCTGTTAAGACCTATTCCAGCGGTATGTTTGTACGGCTGGCTTTTGCGCTCTCTATTAATGTAGAGCCTGAAATCTTAATTGTGGATGAGGCATTGTCTGTAGGAGACGTATTTTTCCAGGCAAAATGCTACCGCCGCATGGAGGAGATTCGGAAAAATGGTACCACCATTCTTATGGTAACCCACGATATGGGCGCCATTATTAAATACTGTGACCGTGTGGTTGTTTTAAATCAGGGAGAATTTATTGCACAGGGAGAGCCGGGGAAGATGGTGGATCTCTATAAGAAGATTCTTGCCAATCAAATGGACCAGTTAGGAGAAGCAGTAGAGGCACTTAAGACAGAAGAGCTCAGCGACTTTTCCGGAGAATCTGCTGCAGCTTCCAGAAAATCCGAAGCACACAAAGGGCTTATGAAGGAGAAACTGACCATTAACCCTACCCGTACAGAATACGGAGACGGGCGGGCTGAGATTATTGACTTTGGTCTTTTCGATGAAAGAGGAAACATTACCAATCTGCTGTTAAAGGGAGAAAACTTCACTATTAAAGAGCGGATTCGTTTTAATACAGAGATAGAGACTCCTATATTTACCTATACCATTAAGGATAAACGGGGAGCTGATTTGACAGGCACCAATACCATGTTTGAATCCGCAGATGTAAGACCTGTGAAACATGGAGATGAGTATGAAGTGGAGTTTACCCAGAAGATGACTCTTCAGGGCGGGGAGTATCTGCTTTCCATGAGCTGTACTGGCTTTGAAAATGGTGAGCATGTAGTGTACCACCGTCTCTATGATATTGCCAACATCACTGTTATTTCCAATAAAAATACAGTGGGAGTCTATGATATGGAGTCGGAGGTAAAGCTGACGCTGAACCAGGGTACAGACTGAAACAAGGAGAATGTCCATGATCAATGATATAAGCCATGAGCTGAAACAACTGCTGACAAAGTATCCGGGAGATACTAAGGCAGCATTAAAAGAATATCCAGACATCAATTACTTATATGCACTTTCGGATATGAGGGAAAGTCTTCTGGAATGGTATGAGTTTAAGCCCGAGGGCTGCCTTCTCCAGGTAGGCTCTGACTATGGCGCTTTAACAGGCTTGTACAGCAGAAGGGTCAGTCAGGTAACGGTTCTGGAGGAACAGAAGGAGAATTTAGAGGTCAATAAGCTGCGCCATGAGCATAGGAACAATATTCGCTATGTACAGGGGAATTTAGAATCCTTTCATGATACTGCCTATGATTACGTTGTTTTAGTGGGGTCTATGACAGAGGATTATAAAAATCAGATTCAGCAGGCAAAACATTTCCTTAAACCGGATGGAGTGCTGATTCTGGCTGTATGCAACCGCCTTGGATTAAAATACCAGGCAGGAGCACAGCCTGATCAGGTGAGCCTTTACAGGGAAGAGCTGGTGTCACTGCTCTGTGGTGACAATAGAGATCAGGGGTCTGCCGTATTCTATTATCCAATGCCGGATTACCGCTTGCCTATGACCATTTATTCAGATAGCTATCTTCCTGTTAAAGGGGATTTAACCCATACAATTCTTGCCTATGATTATCCTAAATATATCCGTTTTGATTTAGGGAAAATGTATGATCAGGTCTGTGAGGCAGGAGAGTTTCCAAACTTTGCCAACTCATTTTTAACTATTTGGAGCCGCCATGAAGATGATTAATTATATTAAATACAATAAAACACGGAGAGAAGAGTTTCAGATCAGAACCGCCATAGCAGAAGAAGACGGTATTCTTTTTGTGGAAAAAACGGCTTTGTCACAGGCAGGAGTGGATCATATTCAGTCTCTTGCAGAGAAATACCGTTGTCTGACAAAACAGAGCCAGAGACTTACCTTTGCTCCTGTTTCTTTATCTTCTGATGGTCATTCAGCCAGGTTTGATTATATCAGGGGAGAAACTCTGGCAGAACAGCTTGGCAGGCAGATTGAAGGCGGAAAAGCTCCTGCTGCTATGGAGGAAGCTATCTCAATGGCATTTGATGTGGCAGAGGA
>DHOR01000006.1:24392-34832 GCA_002409995.1 Hungatella sp. UBA5385
AATGGCATTTGATGTGGCAGAGGAGGCAATGCATCCTTTTACAGTTACTCCTGAGTTTGAAGCTGTATTTGGAAGCCTGGAAGGCGAGATTGAAAAAATTGGGACAGACTGGAGTTTTCCTGCATCCAACATAGACTGTCTCTTTGAGAATATTATGATGACAGAGAATGGACCCTGCTGTATTGATTATGAGTGGGTGTTCTTTTTCCCTGTTCCAATTACATTTATCAAATATAGAATGCTCTATTATTTCTACGAGCAGTATAAAAGCATTATGTCCTATGAATCTCTTGAGGAATTTATGACTGAATCAGGAATTGAGGCTGCATGGATACCCGGATTCATGGCTATGGAACGTAATTTTCAGGACTATGTCCATGGGGAAAACCAGCAGATATATCTGCTGAATTACATGGATGAAACCATTGCCCTGCCAGATGACATGTATGAGCTGACTGACCGGATAGAAGAGATCAAGGGGCTCCTTGGGCAGATGAAGGAAAAGGATTTGACCATCAAGAAGCAGCAGGAGGTCAAACGGCTGACAGACAATCATGTGACTAATTTAGAGGTGATGATTGAAGCTCTAAAAAATGATAATGCCTCCATGGCACAGTCTTTGGTTGAGCTAAATAAACATGAGGCGATAATATTTAAGGTTCTTCGGAAGTTTAAGAATAAATTCAATGAAAAATTTCCAAAGGGAACCAGAAAACGAAAGATTCTATCTTATGCAAAGGATACAGTTCGCCACCCTATAAAATCATTCCGTCTTTATACAACAGAAAAAGGGCGGAACCTGATCGAAGGTCATATGAAGATCGGTGAGGATTACCGGATTCATGGAAAGCTTAAATTCCTGAAGGAATCAAATCCAATGGTATCCATAGTTATACCGGTTTACAACCAGATCGGCTATACCTATGCCTGCCTTGTGTCCATTTTAGAGCATACGAAGAATATTACTTATGAAGTGATCCTTGCTGATGATGTTTCCACTGATGCAACGGAGGAACTGGCTCAATTTACAGAGAATCTGGTGATCTGCAGAAACGTCACCAATCAGGGGTTCCTGCGCAACTGCAATCAGGCAGCCAAATCAGCCAGAGGAAAATACATTATGTTCCTCAATAATGATACTCAGGTGACTGAAGGCTGGCTGGACAGTCTTGTTAGTCTGATTGAAACTGATCCTTCTATCGGTATGGTAGGATCAAAACTGGTTTATCCAGACGGAAGGCTTCAGGAGGCTGGAGGAATTCTGTGGAGTGATGGATCAGGCTGGAATTATGGACGTCTGGATGATCCGGATAAGCCGGAGTATAACTATGTAAAGGATGTAGATTACATTTCAGGCGCAGCCATTCTTCTCTCTAATGATCTGTGGAAGCAGATTGGTGGATTTGATGAGCGTTATGCACCAGCTTACTGTGAGGACTCTGATCTTGCCTTTGAAGTGAGAAAAGCAGGATACAGAGTGGTATATCAGCCTCTTTCCAAAGTGATTCATTATGAAGGAATCTCCAATGGAACGGATGTTTCTGGAGAGGGCTTAAAACGATATCAGGTGGAAAACAGCCAAAAGCTTAAGGAAAAATGGGCGGAAGAGTTTGCAAGGCAGTGTGTAAATGATGGTAATCCTGATCCATTCCGAGCAAGGGAGCGAAGTGTTGGCAAGGATATTATTCTGGTAGTTGATCACTACGTACCTACCTATGACAGGGATGCAGGCTCTAAAACCACATTCCAGTATTTGAAGATGTTTTTGGAAAAGGGTTATGTTGTTAAGTTTCTGGGAGATAATTTCCTTCATGAAGAACCATATTCCACCACGTTACAGCAGATGGGAATTGAGATTCTCTATGGTAAGGAATTTCAGGTGAAAATCTGGGATTGGTTAAAGGAACACGGCAATGATATTAAGGTGGCATATTTAAACAGACCTCATATTGCCACAAAGTATATAGATTTTATTAAAGATAACACCAATATTAAAATAGTATATTATGGACATGACCTTCATTTCCTCAGAGAGGGAAGAGAATATGAGCTGACTAAGGATCCAAAGAAGCGGGAAGAATCTCAGTATTGGAAATCCATTGAATTAAGTCTCATGAGAAAGGCGGCAGTTTCCTATTATCCTTCCTATGTAGAGCAGGAGGCTATTCGTCTCATTGAGCCAAGAGTGAAGGTAAAGGCAATTGTTGCCTATGTATACGAGCAATTCTTAAATATGATACCGGATGATTTTGAAAAGAGAGAAGGACTTCTGTTTGTGGGCGGATTTGCACATCCCCCTAATGCAGATGCAGTTCTGTGGTTTGCAAAGGATATCTTCCCTCTGATCAGAGAAAAGCTTAAGGTGAATTTCTATATAGTAGGCTCCAGAGTAACCGATGAAATCAAGGCGCTGGAACAGCCTCACAATGGAATTATTGTAAAAGGTTTTGTGTCTGAGGAGGAGCTGGCTCATCTATATGAAACAACCAGAATTGTAGTGGTGCCTCTGCGGTATGGTGCCGGAGTAAAAGGAAAAGTCATTGAAGCTATCTACAATGGAGCGCCTATTGTTACAACCTCCATTGGTGCGGAAGGGATTCCTGAAGCAGAGCGTGTTATGAGAATTCAGGATAATACTCATAGTTTTGCCCAGGAGGTAATAGCTTTATATCAGGACATCGCTGCCTGCAAAGAGATGTGCAGGGAGACTCAGCAGTATATACGGGAATTTTATAGTATTGATGCTGCCTGGGAGGTTGTTGGCGAGGATTTCTAAGTTGATTCACAGTTTCCTATTGCTGCAATAGGTTGCATGGTGGAAGGAATGGATAAGTAAGTATGGATAAAGAAAAGGAAAGAGATATTGTATTAAGAAACACTGCTGCTGACCGAAGAAAGCGGTTTATCATTAATTTTTTGTATTTTATTATACTTGGAGGGATTTTTCTCTTTATATTGAAATGGTTTGTGCCTATGTTTCTGCCGTTTATTATAGGCTTTTTAATCGCGGCTGTGCTCGCACCCCTGATTAAGTGGATTGCCAGGAAAACAGGGGTGAAACGGAACCTGGTATCAATAGTTTCCCTTCTTGTTTTCTATGGTATTATGGTTTCGGTGATTTTGTTTTTTGGAAGCAATATCTTTTCTTTTATCGAGAATATTGCAGGCAGACTGCCTAAGTTTTACCAGGATGTCATTGAGCCTCAGTTAGGTCTTTTGGCTGAAATGATTACAACCGGACTTCCGGAATATCAGGATTTTATATTGCAGATGTCCGCTAATTTAGAGAATACTCTTCAGAGCGGGATCATGAAGGTGTCCACCACCCTTATTGGCTGGGGAGCAAGCTGGATTGTAGGATTTCCTGCAATATTGATACAGATGATATTTACAGTGATTTCTTCCTTCTTCTTTACCATTGATTATGATGTTATCTGGAATTTTATTTTAAGGCAGTTTAAAGAAGAGAAGCGCACCATGATTTCAGAGATTGCAACCAGTGCAAGAACTATTATCTGGAAAATTCTCTGTGTCTATGCGCTGATGATGACCATTACATTTGTGGAGCTGTATATTGGATTCAGGCTGCTGAGAATGCCTCTTCCACTCCTTCTGGCATTTTTAATTGCCATTGTGGATATACTGCCTGTTCTTGGAACCGGAACTGTTCTGATTCCCTGGGCGGTGATTCTCTGGATTATTGGGCAGCCGGGGCTTGGAGCAGGAATATTTATTCTATATCTGGTGATTACGATTGTGAGACAGACACTGGAGCCTAAGGTTATCGGCCAGCAGGTAGGTCTTCACCCAATTGTGACTCTTCTGTGTATCTTCGCAGGAGCACAGTTAATTGGTGTGCTGGGGATTTTCACATTTCCGGTTGTGGCAACCATTATTAAGAAGATGAATGATGATGGGACCATACGTCTTATAAAATAAAAAAATCGGCACTGCAGAATCCAATGTTCTGACAGTGCCGATTTTTATTCTAATCATTTTATAATATCAGCAATTCTTTCACAGGCAAAACCATCTCCATATGGATTGGAGGCGGTGCTCATTTTGTGGTATTCTTCCTGATTCTCCAATAATAATTGAATGTTTTCATAGATGGTCTCTTCATTAGTACCCACTAATTTTAGTGTGCCTGCTCTTACTCCCTCTGGCCGTTCTGTTGTATCCCTCATAACCAGTACAGGTTTGCCCAGAGAAGGCGCTTCTTCCTGAATGCCTCCGCTGTCTGTTAAGATCAGATAGGACCTATTTAAAAAGTTGTGGAAATCAATGACATCCAGCGGCTCTATGATCCTGATGTTTTTCTCTTTTCCTAAAATGGAAGCAGCAGTTTGTCTGATTACAGGGTTCATATGTATGGGATAAATCACCTTAATATCTTCATGCTCTTCGCAAATTCTTTTTACAGCCTTGAAAATATTTTCCATAGGTTTTCCCAGATTTTCCCGTCTGTGGGCAGTGAGCATAATCAGCTTGCTGCTGCCGATCCAGTCAAACAGCTGATGGTGGTAATCGTCACGGACCGTTGTTTTTAATGCATCAATTCCTGTATTCCCTGTAACGTAAATTCTATTCCTGTCTTTTCCTTCTGCAAGTAAATTCTCTCTTGCATCCTCAGTAGGCGCAAAATGATATGCAGCAACCAGTCCAACTGACTGCCTGTTAAATTCCTCAGGAAATGGGGAATAGATATTGTAGGTTCTCAGACCGGCCTCCACATGTCCAACCGGAATCTGAAGATAAAAACAGGCCAGTGCAGCGGCAAATGTAGTTGTGGTGTCTCCGTGGACCAGAACAAGATCAGGCTTATTTTCAACCAATATATCTTTAATTGAAGTAAGAATAGAAGTGGTCACATCAAATAATGATTGTCTTTCCTTCATTATATTCAAATTGATATCAGGTCCCACTTGAAATGCATGAAGTACTTGCTGAAGCATCTCTCTGTGCTGCCCTGTTACGCATATTATGGTTTCAAATTCCTCTCTCTGCCTCAGCACCTTAGCTAAAGGGCACATCTTAACGGCTTCCGGTCTTGTGCCGAAAACCAGCATTACTTTTTTCCTCATCATCCTAAACATTCCTCTTTGTTTTGATCCAGCCCTTTTGTCCCAGAAACTGCCTTTTAAAAGCCAGCAGTATTGCAGGATACATCATGACTCGGTAAACAGGATTGAATAAAAGACAAATAAGGTCTTGTTTCCATTCTCCCCTGCGGTTCATGTAGGAGCATTTCCAAAGATAGAGGATGAATGATGGTAAATAGTTTAATGCAATGATGGTAATGAGAAGGATGATGCTTTGTGACTGTGAGGCTGTAAGCGGATTCCCTGCAAAGAAAACAACATGTACAGCCATGATTAACATGGCGGCATAGAAAATGCTCAGGAATATCCCAATTAGTCCATTCCAAGACTGTGACAGAAAATAGCAGAGGTCCAGTTTTGTCACTTTGGAGACTTTGCTTTTAAAAATATCCTTGCAATATGCCAGAGACTGGATATTCCCCTGAACCCACCGGCTTCTCTGTTTGATAAAATAGCGGTAGCTTTTAAGGGCCTGCTGCTCCACCTCTGTTTCAATGGCAAATTTTGTCCCCCAACCTTTTAATAGAACCTTTAATCCGATTTCAAAATCTTCAAGGAGACAGGTGCCCCAGGGACTGCCATCAAGGGATCGCAGTGTGGAAAATCTCATATACTGGCCATTGCCGCCCAGGCAGACACTGTCCATATACTCTCTGGAATTCTGGATCGCAGTAATTTCCACCTGAAATTCATAATTCTGCATTTTCTGAAGAAGATTTTTTGTTTCTGCCATTTTGATTCTGGACTGAACGGCACCAACTTCAGGATCATGAAAATATTTTTTAATAATAGTATAGTGGTCATCGGCAATATGGGCATCTGCATCGAAAACACCAATCAAAACCTCATTAGGATTAAGATTGGTTGTATTCAATTTTTCTGCAATGTGGCAGTAACATGCATTGAGAGCGTTTCCTTTGCCTGTCTGAGCATCAGGCTTCTTCCGCCGGAAGAGATGAACTCTTTTATCTTTAAAGCCTTTCACTATTTCAGCAGTGTTGTCAGTTGAAGCATCATCAATGACATAAATCCTTAAATTCTCAGGTGCAGACTTAAGCAGTGACTTAAGTGTGCTCTCAATCACTGCTTCTTCATTTAAACAGGGAATCATCAGATAAATGACAGTATTGTCCTGTGTTTCATCGTAATAAAAATCTGTTTTTTTGCTTTTTGGAAGCAGAGAAATTGAAAAAACATAGCTGCAGAAAACAAATAGCATGATAATGGTATAACCAGCTATTATATATAAAAACACATGATTCATAAATAACACCTTTCTTCTCTAATTATTAAGCAGCACTGGAACCTGTTTTTGCCTTTTTAGATGGTTTAGTGAACGTGTTATTTTTGTGTTTTATTTTATAGGAATAACGTAAACGAAGACATATGGAATTAAAAACGGCTGCAGCTATGGAAAATGCCAGCACTGTAAAAACAATGTTTATTGATAGTATATTAAACATATGATATCTCCCTTATATTTTTTAAGGGCAAATAATATCACATAATTTTTTCCGTGTAAAGTATTTTTCGAAAGAATGACAAAGCATGTTAAAAAGAGTTATTTTTATTAAGTTTGTTACCGTTTTTTGCCTGGTCAGACTTCCTTTATTCATTCATCTGTCCATCAGAATTAACATAGAAACCTTCTATGAACTGGTTGGCAGCCATAAGCCCCAGTTTTCCATCGGACTCCGTATGGAAATAGTACCAGTAACCACCAATTTTATGCCAGCCGGTAACCATAATGCCCAGTTCATTGGTGTAAAACCAGCCATCATAATCAGCATCGAAGATCCAGCCGGTCATCATGGAACCCTGATATTTTCCTTCATGGGGGTTAAAATAATACCAGCGGTCATTTACAAAGGTCCAGCCTGTTGCCAGGTAGCTGTTATCCATAAAATAATAGGAGTGGCCCTCATATTCTCCCCACTGTCCAGCCGGATAGACACCATTCCACTCACTGTAGAAACGCCAGCCTGCTTCATCCCGAACCCAGGAACCTCCCAGATAAATTGACTCATCGGCAGTATGTGCATAGCTATTGACGATGCCTGTCCAGGGAGTGAGAAGGAGACTTAAGGCAATGATAGCTGCGGATTTTATGATTTTATTAGTCAGGGATACTTTCATGGGTCAACCTCTTTTCTTAATTTTGTTATATAGTAACCTTTAATATAAATTATAATGGAATAAAAAAGAAAAGACAACTGAATCTGCACCAATGGAAAGGTTGAATGCTGGAAAAAATTGTAGAAAATTTTCTTGACAGGGGATTCTATATCTGTTATATTACAAATAGAACAGTTAAAACAAAATATCATCTCCAGTGATGAATAAAAGGAGGGAACTATTTTATGAATATTAATAAATTTACACAGAAATCAATGGAAGCAGTTAAGAATTGTGAGAAGCTTGCTTATGAGTATGGGAATCAGCAGATTGAGCAGGAGCATTTACTCTACAGTCTTTTGACCATTGAAGACAGCTTAATTTTAAAGCTTATTACTAAGATGAATGTTCAGAAGGAACAGTTTTTAAATGAAACGGTTCAGGCAATCGGCAAGCTGCCAAAGGTAAGCGGAGGGCAGCTGTATATCAGCAATGATTTGAATAAGGTGTTGATCAGTGCAGAGGATGAGGCTAAGAATATGGGAGATGAGTACGTTTCTGTAGAGCATCTTTTCCTTGCTATGCTGAAACAGCCGTCAAGAGCAGTGAAGGAATTATTTAAGCTGTATGGCATTACAAGAGAGAATTTTCTTCAGGCTCTGTCTACAGTCAGAGGCAACCAGAGAGTTGTCAGCGATAACCCGGAGGCTACTTATGACACTCTTACCAAGTACGGCTATGATATGGTGGAACGGGCAAGAGAGCAGAAGCTGGACCCTGTCATCGGGCGTGACAGCGAGATCAGGAATGTAGTGAGGATTTTATCCCGTAAGACTAAGAATAATCCGGTGTTAATCGGTGAACCAGGTGTTGGTAAGACTGCTGTTGTAGAAGGTCTTGCCCAGAGAATCGTAAGAGGTGATATTCCGGAGGGATTAAAGGATAAGAGGCTGTTTGCCCTTGATATGGGCGCTCTTTTGGCAGGTGCCAAATACAGAGGTGAATTTGAAGAGCGTTTAAAAGCAGTTCTTGATGAAGTGAAGAATAGCGATGGACAGATTGTGCTGTTTATTGATGAGCTTCACACCATAGTAGGTGCCGGTAAGACAGAAGGTTCCATGGATGCAGGCAATATGTTAAAACCTATGCTGGCACGTGGAGAGCTTCACTGTATCGGTGCCACAACACTTGATGAATACAGGCAGTATATAGAGAAGGATCAGGCCCTGGAGCGTAGGTTCCAGCCGGTTATGGTGGATGAACCTACAGTAGAGGATACCATTTCCATATTAAGAGGTCTTAAGGAGCGGTATGAGGTCTATCATGGAGTGAAGATTACAGACTCAGCTCTTGTATCCGCAGCAACTCTGTCAGACCGTTATATCAGCGACCGTTTCCTTCCTGATAAGGCAATAGACCTTGTGGATGAAGCTTGTGCCATGATTAAGACTGAGCTGGATTCCATGCCAGCAGAGCTTGATGAACTTTCCAGAAGGATTATGCAGATGGAGATTGAAGAGGCTGCTCTTAAAAAAGAGACAGACCGTTTAAGCCAGGATCGTCTGGAGGAGCTTCAGAAGGAGCTTGCTGAACTCCATGAGAATTTTGCTGGTCAGAAGGCTCAGTGGGAGAATGAGAAGGCATCTGTAGAACGGCTTTCCACAATCAGAGAGGAGATCGAAGGTCTTAACAGGGAGATTCAGGATGCACAGCAGAAATATGATTTAAACCGTGCAGCAGAGCTTCAATATGGACGTCTGCCTCAGCTTCAGAAGGAGCTGGAGGAAGAGGAGGAAAAGGTTAAGAATCAGGATTTAAGCCTTGTACATGAAAGTGTCACTGAGGATGAGATTGCCAAAATTGTTTCCAAATGGACCGGCATTCCAGTTACCAAGCTGACAGAGGGAGAGCGTAATAAGACCCTTCATCTGGATGAAGAGCTTCATAAACGGGTCATTGGTCAGGAAGAGGCAGTTTTAAAGGTAACGGATGCAATTATCCGTTCCAAAGCAGGAATCAAAGACCCCACTAAGCCAATTGGTTCCTTCCTGTTTTTAGGACCTACCGGCGTAGGTAAAACAGAGCTTGCCAAGGCATTGTGTGAAAGTATGTTTGATGATGAGAACAACATTGTGAGAATCGATATGAGTGAGTATATGGAGAAACATTCCGTTTCCCGTCTCATTGGTGCACCTCCCGGATATATAGGATATGATGAGGGTGGCCAGCTGACAGAGGCAGTCCGCAGAAAACCTTATTCCGTTGTTCTGTTTGATGAGGTGGAGAAAGCCCATCCGGATGTCTTTAATGTGCTGCTTCAGGTTCTTGATGATGGAAGAATTACAGACAGTCAGGGCCGTACTGTTGATTTTAAGAATACCATTATTATTCTCACTTCTAACCTGGGGTCACAGTATATTCTCGAAGGAATCGGGGCGGATGGTTCCATCAGCGAAGAAGCGAGAAATCAGGTCCAGGCACTCCTTAGAAAACAGTTCCGTCCGGAGTTTTTAAACCGTCTAGATGAAATTGTCTTCTATAAACCTTTGCAGCGCTCTGAAATTGATCAGATTGTCAATTTGCAGATGAAAGATCTTCGCCGCCGTCTGGCAGATAAGGAGTTGGATGTCACTCTTACGGACCGTGCCCGTGATTATGTGGTGGATCAGGCATTTGATCCTGCTTATGGCGCACGTCCGCTTAAGAGATTTCTGCAGAGCAGAGTTGAAACGTTGATTGCAAGGAAGATGATTGCGGGTGAGATTGCACCGCGCAGTACGATTGTGGTGGATTATGACGGCAAGGAACTGACTGCTTCTTCTCAAAAATAAGAGAGACAAAAAATCTAAAAATTTTCAAAAAAGCATAGAAATTTTTTATCAAATGTGATATAGTAAAAATCGGCTTTGGGCGACAAAAAAGTTCGCTTAAAGTCGATTCTTACTTGAAGGAGGTTTCCACACCCATGGTGAAACATCTTGTTTTCTGGAAGCTGAAAGACTCAGAAAAAAGAAATGCAGTGGCAGATGCGGCATTACTGCGCAGCCGCTTTAATTCACTGATTGGAATTGTTGATGGATTAAAATCCGTACAAGTCGGAGTCAATTATAAACATGGAGATTATGATTTGTGTTTAGAGTGTGTGCTTGATTCTAAAGAGGCAGAAGAACAGTATCAGGTACACCCGGAACATCTAAAGATTAAGGCTTTAGTTGCAAAGATG
>DHOR01000005.1:0-42444 GCA_002409995.1 Hungatella sp. UBA5385
CTCTTTTTCTTTAGTCTGAGGTTTCAGTATACTACAGTTTCTCTTTGGGACATTATCATTTGTGGTATATTAGGACATTATCATATTTGAATCATAATTTACACTATCGGTCTTATATTAAAACTTGTTAAGGATTATTATCTATGATATACTAGCCCCAATATATCTATGTGGCTCTATCATGATAATTAACCCAATGCCTGATTTTTCCACGTGATACATACTTGTGGAAAATTCAGGCATTTTTCTTGTGTATTGGCAAATACTAAAGACAAATAGCAGTTGAAAAGTTTACTATGAAACATCTGCTACAAAAGAGAAACAGGAATACAGAATATGCAAATATAGGATATACGGAAAACAGGATATACGGAGGACAATGTTATGGGAATTATTATAGGAATTGATATCGGCGGAAGTACAACTAAAATTGTTGGATTTGAAGATAATAAATTAAAAATTCCTACATTTGTAAAAGCAGATCATCCAATTGCTTCTCTTTTTGGAGCATTTGGCAAGTTTATTTATGACAATTCCATTGATTTATCAGATATAGAAAAAATTATGATTACTGGTGTAGGAAGTGCATATGTAGCTCAGCCTATTTACGGAATTCCTACTTATAAGGTGGATGAATTCACCTGCAATGGGCTGGGCGGACAGTATTTTACCGGCTTAAATGACTTAATTGTAGTAAGTATGGGAACTGGAACTTCTCTTGTTCAGGTCAACGGAGATAAAATTGTCCATACAGGGGGAATCGGTATTGGCGGAGGTACCATTATAGGATTATCCAGCCTTCTTCTGAAAACAACAGATATTTCCCAGATTATGAATCTGGCAAGCAAAGGTAATTTAAGCAACATTGACCTTCAGATTCAGGATATTTCAACAACTCCCCTTCCTGGACTGCCATTAAATGCTACTGCCTCCAATTTTGGTAAGGTGAGAAATGCTGTTTGTGAGGAAGATATTGCTATAGGTCTTATGAATATGGTACTTCAGGTCATCGGAAAGTCTGCTATACTCTCCGCTCTTAACTCAGATATCAATAACTTTGTGATGATTGGAAACCTGGCTAAATTCCCTCAAGGCAAAGAGATTTTCGATTCACTGGAAGCCATGTTTGATGTACATTTTATTATTCCTGAGCAGGCAGAATATGGAACAGCAATTGGTGCTGCTCTGGCAGAACGCCATCATATTAAGATGCTTCCAATATAAGTATAATAAGGAAAGAGGAATATCCGGTGAAATATCATTTAAGCAAAGAAGTTATGACAGATGATGCAATGAGAACTTCATTCAATGAACTTGCAGTCAAAACCTTTGGTATATCCTTTGAAGATTGGTATCAAAAAGATTATTGGAACAACTCTAATATACCATATACTCTCTTTGATGGAGAAAAAGCAATATCCAATATTTCTGTAAACAGAATGAAAATACTCTGGCAGGGTCAGATATATAATTATATCCAATTAGGAACAGTTATGACAGCTTCTGAATACCGTAATCAGGGGCTTTCCCGGTACTTAATGGAAGAAGTTATGAAAGACTGGGAATCCCAATGTGATGATATATTTCTCTTTGCCAACAAAAAAGTGTTGGACTTTTATCCTAAGTTTGGATTCAAGAAGGAATTACAGTATAGTTTTCAGAAGGATATCCATCAAATCAACCATACCTCTCATCCAGTTCAGAAACTCCATATGAATTCAATGAATGATGTAGAAAAGCTAAAGAAATATTATAGTAAAACCAATCCTTTTTCAAAGCTGCAGGCAATTGATAATTATAGTTTATTGATGTTTTACTGCTCCTCTCCTATGAAGGATTTTGTTTATTACTCACCTCAATATGATGCAATTGTGATTGCTGAGCAGGATGGCAACACTTTCAATTGTTTCGATATTTATTGCGATAAAGGTAAGGATTTGTTTGATATCCTCTTCTCTGTAGCTGCAATTGGAACAAATACAATAAACTTAGAATTCACACCAATAGACAATACTTCCTTTGACATAAACCCTATTGAAGATGATAATAATACTCTATTTCTATTGAATAGTAATGGCAATATATTCAAAAACGAAAAATTATTATTCCCAGAAATTTCTCATACTTAAATACATTCGTACATCAATCCTATTATATGGAGCTTATACTAATGATATAAATTAAGAACACATAATCTCCTAAAACAAAAACCATAGTAAGTTGATTCCCCACCGCCTATCTGTCGGTCAAAATCATCTCACTATGGTTTTTGTTTTATCTTTTGCCAATTATCTTTAATTTGTCTAATAATCATCTCATAAATCAATATTGATTTTCCTACGAATGATACCCCAATGCCTGCTCCAAGGCATCTCTTTCTTCACTTCCCAGTAAAACATCGGTCTCCCCACGTTCCACTTCCTTAATATATACATAGCAGCCTTCTCTGCTATGAACAGAGTTTAACACAAATCCTGTATTTGTATAGTCAAGGAGTGCCACAGCAAAGCTTAAATTACCGCCCATTCCCTTAAATGCGTTATATTTTATAATGCCAAGCTTCTGTAAAGACCTTCTATAATTCTTATTGGTATTTCTTATTGCATCCTTATTGGATCGGTCCTCTGCCTTTAAAGCAGCTACATCATCCACAGCTTCCATAATAATTTCTTCCAGAGTCTCTGCATCTTTTCCCCTCATAAAATAATCATATCTTCGATACAGTTTCTTCATCTGAATCATACAAATGATTACACAGACCATCAGTATTATGCAAACCACGGCTAATCCTACTATAATGAGTCCCGGGTCAACCGGCCACATGTTCATCATACTGTTATCCATTCTTTAGTCCTCACTTCCGTTCTGCTATCTTATGGATTCTATCAATTCTACTATTCTTTCCAATTCTGCCTCAGAATAGTACTCTATTTCAACTCTTCCTTTATTCTTATCTTTCCGATTAATGCTGACCTTAGTCCCCATAGCAGACTTCATTCGGTTTTCCAACTCACGGAAAATAAGAGCAAGTGTTTCATCTTGGGGCTTCTTTTCCTTTAAAGGTTTGGGGTTTACTATGGATTTTACTAATTTTTCAACTTCACGCACACTAAGATTACCAGTTATAATCTTCTCAGCTAACTGATACTGTAACTCCTGATCCTCCAGTGACAGCAAAGCACGAGCATGTCCGCTGCTGATCTGATTCTGTGCCAGCATATCCTGAACTCTCTCATCCAGCTTTAAAAGTCTCATACTATTGGTAATGGTTACCCTGCTTTTACCAACTCTTGTGGCAATTTCTTCCTGTTTTAATTCAAATTCCTGAATCAGTCTCTGGTATGCCTTTGCCTCTTCAATAGGATTTAAATTCTCTCGCTGAACATTTTCAATTAAAGCAATTTCCATAGACTGCTGTTTTGTATATTCTCTGATTACAACAGGAACTTCCTTTAAACCTGCCTGTTTAGCTGCTCTCCAACGGCGTTCTCCGGCGACAATCTCATAGATATCGCCTTTTTTTTGTACCAAAAGTGGCTGTAGAACTCCATACTGCTTCATTGATTCAGCCAATTCAGTCAGTGTTTCTTCACCGAAATGCTTTCTTGGCTGCTCGCTGTTAGGTTCTATAGATGCAAGCTTTATGAATATTTCTTTTCCAGCTTCTTCTTTTTTCTCATTTTCTTTTTTCTCAGAGATTTTTCTCTGTTTCATTTCTTTCTTGGCTTCCTGTTCTTCAGCTACAGATTCAATCACTTCTTCGCCAAAGATAGCTCCTAATCCCTTACCTAGTCCTCTCTTCGCCATATCTATATCTCTTCTCCTCTGCTTATTACTTCAGCCGCTAATAAACGATAGCTCTCTGCTCCAGCTGATCTGGAATCATACAGATTAATAGGCATTCCATGGCTGGGAGCTTCTGCCAGTCTGACATTTCTCGGTATAATTGTTTTATAAATATTTTGATTCAAGTTGCTTTTAACACTTTCCACTACCTCCAGAGACAGATTGGTTCTGGCATCATACATGGTAAATACAACACCTTCCAGCTCAAGAGAGGGGTTTAACTTCTTACTTACTAAATTTACAGTTTTTAACACCTGATTTAACCCTTCCAATGCATAATATTCGCATTGAATTGGAACTAATACAGTATCAGCAGCTGTCAAGGCGTTAATAGTTAATAAATTCAGGGATGGAGGGCAATCTATGATGATAAAATCATAGTTGTTTTGAACTTTTGCAAGATATGTTTTTAGGAGGTATTCTTTGTTTTCAATTTCCAATAGTTCAATTTCAGCACCTGCTAACTCCATATTGGATGGAAGCAAATCAAGCTGATCCTGCACATTAGTTATGAGACAATCCTCTATATCACACTCTCCAACCAGCATATCATATATAGTTTTTTCAATATCATCTTTTTCCATACCCAATCCGCTGGTTTCATTTCCCTGAGGATCAAAGTCCACAGCCAGTACTTTCTGTCCTGCTTCTGCCAAACATGAAGACAGATTAATAGCGGTCGTTGTTTTACCAACTCCGCCTTTTTGGTTTGCAATTGCAATAATTCTTCCCATTTTTACATTTCCTCTCTCGTAACTACTCCGGAAATACGGTACATGATAAAGTATAACATATTTTCAAGACTTTTCCTATGGGTTTCATTTATTTTTTTATTAATGTTTCACGTGAAACATTTTGGTAACATTAAGAACATTAAGAATAAATTAATATGTTACCCGTTGTATCTAAAATGGGGTTATATTATAATAAGAAGAGATTAAAACTTAAATCAGGAGGATAACACAATGAAGACTAAAAACAAACTGCTTACTCTGCTTATTCTATCAGCTGGTGCTGCAACCACAACAGCTTTGATTAATAAATGTATTAAGATTAATGCTACCTCCAAAAACTTACTGACGGAAGCAAAGTCTTTATGTTATAAATGGAGATTTGGTAATATTCATTATACAAAGCATGGTTCAGGGAAACCATTGTTATTGATTCATGATTTGACAGCTGCTTCCAGTGCTTATGAGTGGAATCAAATGATTCAACTGCTTAAGGAACAATACACTGTTTATGCTATTGATCTTTTAGGATGTGGACGTTCTGAGAAACCTAATCTAACCTATACTAACTATCTTTATGTGCAGATGATTTCAGATTTTGTGAAATCAGAGATTGGTCATAGAACAAATGTAGTAGCAAGTGGTGATTCTTCTGCTATTGCAATTATGGCATGTAATAATAATCCAGAATTATTTGATCAGATTATGTTGATTAATCCAGAATCATTGGCTTCTTGTAGTCATATACCTGGTAAATATGGAAAAATTAATAAGTTTTTCCTTGACTTACCAATGATAGGAACTCTTTATTATCATATTGCTACTAGCAAACGAGCACTTACAGATAAGTTTACAAAGGACTATTTCTTTAATCCATACTCTGTTCGATCTTCTTATATAGAAGCTTATTATGAATCTGCACATTTAGGGGAGTCTCCTAAGTCTTTATATGGAAGCGTTGTGTTTAATTATAGTAAATGTAATATAGTTAATGCCTTGAAAAAAATCAATAACAGTATTTACATTGTTGGTGGTAAGGGTATTGATAACATTAAGGAGTTAATAGATGAGTATCAGTTTTATAATCCTTCTATTGAAGCTTCTTATATGGATGAGTCCAAACATCTTCCACAGATGGAAAACCCATCAGAATTATTTAAACTAATGCAAATGTTTTTTGTCTAAATAACAATACTGAATATATAACAAAAATGTTTCACGTGAAACATCCAACCCCGGAATTACTAACAGGCTAAGGAATGTTTCACGTGAAACATTTTTTACATTAAGAATATCTTTAAGAATATTTTAAGCACTACTTTAAGAACTACTTTTAATTACTATTAATAATAACTCTTAACAGTCAATTACTTTAATGGCTCCTTAGAAGGCATTCCCGCCTTTCTAGGATATTTTTTTGAAATACCATCTACTTTATGAATCTTAACAAGTGTCCGTTCTGCATCTGATCCAGGCAGTAAAAAGCTTTCACAACCATCCAGCTTACCACCTAACAGGAATATAGCATGTTTTGCTGACTGAAGTTCTTCCTCCACCTTACCAGACTTATAAGAGATAAACTTTCCTCCCACTTTTACAAATGGCATACAATACTCTGATAAAGTAGATAAATTAGCTACAGCTCTTGAAACCACCAAATCATATTTTTCACGATACTCTGGATTTCTACCACAATCTTCTGCTCTTCCATGAACTGTACTAATCTTCTCTAATCCCAGCTTAGTAATTACTTCATTCAAAAATTTTACACGTTTATTAAGAGAATCCATTAAAGTAATCTCTAACTGAGGAAAAGCAATTTTTAAAGGAATTCCTGGAAATCCTGCTCCTGTTCCAACATCAGCAATAACATAAGACTTTTCCTTTATATCTTCCACCGCTTTCACCAAAGATAAACTATCAACAAAATGTTTTGTTATAACTTCATCCATTTCCGTAATAGCAGTCAAGTTCATAACTTTATTCCATTCTACCAATATTTCATAATAATCAAAGAATTGCTTCTTTTGATATTCTTCTAACTGTATAGATAACAGGCTTAATTCCTCATCCAACTTATTTACAAATAAATCAGTCATATACAGAAAACCTCCCCTTCTAAATTATCCCTCTTGCTTCTGATGACGCAAATGCTCTAAAAATACCAGCAGCACAGAGATATCAGAAGGTGAAACCCCTGAGATTCTGGACGCTTGTCCAATAGACATAGGTTTGTAGAGATTTAGTTTCTGAACTGCTTCATTACGCAGGCTCTTTACCTTAGAATAATCAAAATCAGGGTCCAGCTTTTTACTTTCCAGCTTCTTATATTGATTTACCTGCTGTTGCTGACGGCGTATATATCCATCGTATTTAATATTTATGTCAACCTGCTCTGCCACATCATCCGGTAGTTCTGATCTCTTAGAATCTAAATTAGTTAACATAACATAGTTTAGTTCAGGTCTTCGAACCAGCTCAGCCAGGGTTGTACCTGTTTTTAAAGGTGTGCTTCCATGTTCCTCCAGGAATGTCTGAACCTCCTTAGAAGCGCCTATGTTGGTGGATTCCAGTCGTTTTACCTCTTCTTCAATTACCTGTTCCTTCCAGATCAGCCTGTTATACTGTTCCTCACTGATAAGACCAATATCATAACCGATTTTCATCAATCTCAAATCCGCATTATCCTGACGCAGCAAAAGTCTGTATTCAGCTCTGGAAGTCATCATTCGATAAGGTTCCAAATTCTCCTTTGTCACCAGGTCATCAATTAACACTCCAATATAAGCCTGAGAACGATCCAGTACATATTGTGGACGTCCCTTCACCTTCATGGCTGCATTAACACCAGCCATAAATCCCTGAACAGCAGCTTCCTCATACCCTGAGCTTCCATTAAACTGTCCGCCGCTGAATAATCCGCTAATAGACTGGAATTCCAAAGTGGAATGAAGCTGTCTTGGATTGATACAGTCATACTCGATAGCATAGGCATTGCGGACAATATTCACATGCTCCAAACCAGGAACTGTGCGGTACATAGCAAACTGTACATCTTCAGGCAGGGAACTTGACATTCCGGCAAGATACATTTCATTGGTATTAAGACCTTCCGGCTCTACAAATACCTGATGTCTGATTTTATCAGGGAATTTTACCACTTTATCTTCAATAGAAGGACAATATCTGGCTCCAGTTCCCTCTATCACTCCTGAATACATAGGAGATCGGTCAATATTCGCCCTTATAATCTCATGAGTTTCTTCATTAGTATAAGTCAGCCAGCAGGATATCTGATCCTTCTGTACAGATTCAGGGTCTGTGCTAAAGGAAAATGGAACTACTCTCTCATCTCCAAACTGCTCCTCCATTTTAGAGAAATCAATACTTCTCTTATCAACTCTGGCAGGGGTTCCTGTTTTAAAACGGAACATCTCAATTCCATTGGCTTTTAGAGAATCAGTCAGAAGATTGGCTGACTGAAGTCCGTTAGGACCTGTATGCATGCTTACCTCACCGTAGATACATCTCGCTTGCAGATAGGTTCCTGTGGCAAGTACAGCTGCTTTACAATGATAGATCGCTCCAGATACAGACTTTACTCCTGTGAGAATTCCATCCTCTACAACAATCTCAGATATCTCCGCCTGACGGATGGTCAGATGGTCTGTATTTTCAAGAGTTTTCCTCATTTCTGAAGAATAATTCTGCTTATCAGCCTGAGCTCTCAGGGAGTGAACCGCCGGCCCCTTGGACTGATTCAGCATTTTAGACTGAATAAAGGTCTTGTCTATATTCTTCCCCATCTCTCCGCCTAAAGCATCCAGCTCTCTTACCAGATGCCCCTTAGAGCTTCCTCCAATATTGGGATTACAGGGCATCAGTGCAATGCTGTCTACACTGACTGTAAATATAATGGTTTCAAGTCCCAGTCTGGCACAGGCAAGAGCTGCCTCACAGCCTGCATGACCAGCACCTACTATTACTATGTCATAAGTCTCTTCTAAGTTAGACATGTTTTTCTCCTTCTATTTTCCCATACAGAACTTACTGAAGATTTCATTGACCAGATCATCCTCAACAGCTTCTCCAATAATACTGCCAAGCTGCTCATAAGCATCCATTAAATCAATGGAGTAAAAATCTTCAGGCATACTGTTTTCAATACTTTGCTCTACCATCTGAAGGCTTTTCAAGGCTCCCTCAAGGGCATTTTTATGTCTTACATTGGTAATGTATATTTCATCATTAAAATCAATCTCACCCTGGTAAAACATATTCTTAATCTCTTCCTCTAGACTTTCAATTCCCAATCGTTCCTTAGCTGAAACAGGAATAATCTGATGGCTTGTTCGTTCCTTTAGCTGATCAACAGTTAATACCATGGTAATATCTGTTTTATTCAGAAGGACTACCGCTTTTCTTCCTTCTATAAAAGAAAGGATTTCCTCATCATTTTCATCAAGAGGACAGGAGCCATCGGCTACATAGATGATTAAATCGGCTTCTTCTGCAGCATTTCTTGCCTTTTCCACTCCAATCTTCTCTACAATATCCTCTGTTTCCCTAATTCCCGCAGTATCTATAATATTAAGGCTGATATCCTCCAAACGGATATTTTCTTCCAAAGTATCTCTGGTTGTTCCTGCTACATCAGTTACAATTGCCCGCTCTTCCCCAACAAGCACATTCATTAAGGAAGATTTGCCTGCATTGGGTTTGCCCATAATAACAGTTCTAATACCTTCAGCCATAACTCTTCCTTTATCAGCTGACTTTAATAGCCTGCTGATCTCTGTCTTTAACGGAGCTATAGCAGCAGACAATTCATCACTATAACCATCCAGAGAGATATGTTCCGGATCATCAAGAGCTGACTCAATATATGCAATATGATAGATAATACTCTCTCTGATATCCCTTATTTTCCCGGAAATAGATCCCTCTAACTGCTTCACTGAGGATTTTAACGCATAGTCATTCTTAGCATTGATCACATCAATAACAGCTTCTGCCTGTGATAAATCAATTCTACCATTTAAAAATGCACGCTTTGTAAATTCTCCCGGCTCCGCAGGTCTTGCTCCATATTTTAACACTGTTTCCAGCACTTTTTTCGTAATTAATACACCGCCATGGCAATCAATCTCTATCGTATCCTCAGCAGTATAGCTTCTGGGTCCTTTCATAATCATCACAAGAACCTCGTCAATTACCTGATCTCCATCACAGATATGACCATAATGGATGGTATGGGATGGAGCTTTGGATAACCGCTCTTTCCCTTTATATATCTTATCTATAATCTCAAATGCCTCTTCACCGCTGATTCTGACAATTCCAATTCCGGAACTGCTCATTGCAGTGGCTATGGCTGCGATTGTATTCGTTTTCATATTAATCATCACCTTACTTTTTTGATGAAAGAAAGGAGCTGAGGGTGCCTTCCGACAGCCTCAACCCCTCTTACCATTTTGGTTAATTATCTATCCCGGTCCTGATACCGGTCTCTCCTGCCTTCTTTTTTCAAAGAAATAACAATATGTCTGAATGGATCTTCTCCTTCACTTCTGGTAACAACGAATTTGTCATTCTGAAGGGAAGAATGGATAATCCGCCTCTCATATGGATTCATAGGTTCCAGAGATACGGAACGTTTTGTTCTTTTTACTTTATAGGCAATATTCTTAGCCAGTGTTTCCAATGTTTCTTTTCTTCTTTCACGGTAATTTTCCGTATCCAGCTTCACACGAATGTAGTCTTCACTTTCCTTATTGATTACAAGACTTACCAGATACTGAAGGGAATCAAGAGTTTGTCCTCTCTTACCAATAAGAATTCCCATGTCATTGCCTGACATATCAATAGAAATTTCTTTGTCCACATCATTATAGTCTGCTTCCAATTTAACTTCCATTTCCATTGCTCCAAATACATCCTTCAAAAAGTCCATGGCTGTATCTTCAATAGTAACTTTCTTCTTTGCACGGATTATTGCAGGTTTGGAGCCAATGAAACCAAGAATACCATTACTGCCTTTTTCAACAATCTCATACTCCAGCCGGTCGCTGGTGGTTTCTAATTGTATTAACGCTTTTGTGATTGCTTCATCAACTGTTTTTGCTGAAACTGTAATCATATCCATAGCTCACCCTCCTATTTATTGTGCTTTTCATTATATTTCTGAACCATACGTGCTTTTGATGAAATGCTGTTAGGATTAGACAGATTACTATTATAGTAATCACTGGATGCCTTTACCTGCTCCTTAGTCTGCTCAACTTTTGCTTCTCTCTCAGCCTCTGCCTTCTCTGTAGCTGCCTGAATGCTCTTTAAATTAGCAGTAGCATTCTGAGTTACCTTCTGAGGAGGAAGACCCTTTTTCGCACGTTTCTTGTTAGCCTTTTCAACATTCTTCTTAATCATCTCATCAATATCAATCTTATTCATATAGCGATTAACAGCTAACTGCTGAATAATCTGGAATACACTGGATGAAATCCAGTAAATACCGATACCGGAAGCAAATGAAAAACAGAAGAATACAGACATTAAAGGCATAAATGTATTCATCATCTTCATGGACTGTGCCATGGTATTTCCTTCTTCATTACCATTGTTACTCTGAGGCTGATTAACAGTCATCAGCTTAGCACTGAGCCACTGGCTTAAACCTGCCAGTATTGGAATCAGAATTGCAATGCTTAAATGAAAACTACCGCCGCTGAAAATAACACTGCTTGGAGTTGAAGCTAAGTTAATTCCAAGGAAAGAGTTCATATGCTCAATCTGTGCCGCATTGGTAGAAATGACATTCTGAATTGATGGATATAAAGCTTCCAAAGATTTCCACTGGCTTGGATTTAACAGATATAAGAAATCTACCAAACCATTGGTGGTGGCCATATCACCAATTCTATTCATGACAATCTTATTATCAGTTGCAAACTGAGTTAACTGTGCCACATGATCCACACCAAGTGAACTAATTGCAGTAACAACATTTTCAAATACTGCTCTAACACTCTGTACATAAGCAGGTATATGATAAATTACCTGATACAGAGCAAACAGAATAGGCATTTGAATAATCAGCTGTACACATCCACCGGTCATGGATGTACCATACTTCTCGTAAACAGCCTGTATCTCCACATTCTGCTTCATCATGGAATCCTGATCTGATTTTCCTTTGTACTTTGCCTGAATAGCATTGATCTCCGGCTGCATAACGCTCATCAGCTTAGAAGATCTCTGTTGTTTTAAGGTCAAAGGAAACATAAGAAGCTTTGTTACCAGTGTAAATAAAATAATACATAAACCAATATTCTCGATCCCAAATGTGCTGGTCAGCTTAAACAGCCAATCCATAATGATACCCAAAACCGTAGCAAATGGACCAAGAATACCTCCTACCTTAGTGAGTAATAAGAATTCCAATGAACTACCTCCTCAATTTCCCCAATTCTAATATGAGGGAACTTTCTTTTCTTTCCGCCTGGCGGATGTAAGGGGTCTATCCCCCAATTACGGAACCGGATCATAACCGCCTTTTGCAAAAGGATTACACCGTATGATCCTTTTACAAGCCAAAAATGTACCTTTTAACACACCATACTTTTGAAGTGCCTCAATGGCGTATTGAGAACACGTAGGTGTATAAATGCAGTGAGTTCTTACTTTAAGAGGAGATAAAAACTTCTGATATCCCCGAATCAATATTATTAAAATTTTCTTTATCATAAGATCACTTCGATTCTTTTTTTAAAATGTTATGAAGTCCGCACAAGTGCAGGTATGCACTTTCAATTGATTTGTAATCTTGTTCTTTTGCTGCCGCTCTGGCAACAACTACGATGTCTAAATCTGTCTCTATCATGTCTTCATGAAGCCTGAAGCTTTCTCTGATTAATCTGGTAATGTGATGCCTTACTACACTGTTTCCTACTTTTTTACTGACAGAAATACCGATTCTGGTTTTATGCCTGTCCTGTTTTTTCCCGTCATCTTCCGTGTTAAGGTCCTGTTTTCTCATCACATACATTACAAGCAGTCTATTGGCATAGGATTTGCCCTGCTGATATACTGTTTGAAAATCCTTGTTCTTTTTAATGGAATTAAAGTTTTTCATAAATCTTCTTTCCTTGCTATTTAAGAAAAGAAAAGACCACAATTATTTGCGGCCTGGACTTTTCTCTTCCCCTGAACGCAGTTATGGGGACTTGCTTATATTTTTCAATTAAGCTGATAATTTAGCTCTTCCTTTTGCTCTTCTGGCTGCTAAAACTCTTCTTCCGCCTGGAGTACTCATTCTAGCTCTGAAACCATGAACTCTGGATCTCTGTCTCTTTTTTGGCTGAAACGTCATCTTCATGTCTACGGACACCTCCTCTAACAATAGCTTATCATAGCAATATGAATAAACATATTGAGACTATTTTAGTTAAACATCGTTTCAATTATATAGAAGAAAGTCTGGTTCGTCAAGCTAAATATGCTGTTTTTTCATATAGAATCAGGGATATACCACAAAATGTACATGGGATATTTTGGATTACCACATTTAGTATTTTCTATTATAAATTTACATGAGGGGTTCGACCCTTTGTATCAAAGGGTCGAACCCCTCATGTAAATTTTATGATTTCATAACCTTAAATATCGCCTGAGTTACTGCCATAGTTAAAATTCCGGCTATAATTGCCTCTGGAATTCCATTGATACAGATCATTCCAATAATAATTCCATATACTCCCTCTGTCAGGCCTTTCGCTGCCTGTGCATACTCTTTGCCAAAACAAAAGTAAATCAGATTCATTACCAACAACGTATTGGTTAATGATCCGGCGATTCCTGCAGCCATAAGTGCACGGCCTCTCTTTTTATTACCCGAATCTGCCTTTCTTTTGATTGTCTTTAATACCCCTCTGTACACATAATAGGAAACAACTCCAATAAGTATTCTGGGTACAAAGCAGATCACCAGACTCCAGAAATTACCTCCGAACTCTCCTATCTTTATAAAAGGGGAGAATACAAAAGATGTAATGTTTGGCATGTAGGTGTTTTTCCACAAGCTTGTTAAGCCAAACACCAATCCAAGAAATGCGCCATATTTTGGTCCAAGCAGTATGGCTCCAATTATGACAGGAACGTGGATAATTGTGGCATTCATAAATCCCAGGGGGATAAAACCTAAGGGCGTAAATGCCAGAATGACGATGATGGTCATAAAAACCGATGCCAACACCATGTTTCGGGTTCTGTTTTCGATATTCATTTTTTTTCCTCCTGTGCTACTGTTCTTTTTAATAAGATACAATGCAACTGTTACAATCGCATTATACCTACCAGAAGCACCTGCGTCAATGTTTCAGCATTTTCTTTTTGGGTACAATTTTTATTCATATTGTTAATTTACATAAAGTTATCCACGTTTTGGGGATAACTTGTGGATAAGTCTATGGATAAGGTCTTGATAACTACTATCTTGTTCACATCCCCATAAAAAGACTCCACAATTTATCAAGTTTTCCGTATGTGAATAACCTAAGTTAACTTCATCCCCTTTTTTGTGGACAACTTGTTCCAAAAATCTTTATCAACATATTATTAACAACAAATCCACTTGCATTACACATACTTATCCACAATTATTTATGATTGGCATTGAAAATTGTAACGAAATAGTATAGAATGAGATGTAGATTGGGTTATTGCGCATATTTGCATTTTGATAGATGTAGGAGACAGGAAATGTTAAAAAAGTTACAGGAAAAATGGGACGAAATCTTATTAAATCTAAAAGAAGAACATGAAATCACTGATGTTTCATTTAAAACGTGGCTTCTTCCACTGAAGGTTCATTCAGTTGATAATGATACAGTCATTGTCACTGTGCCTGATGTGGAGTTTTTAGGATACATAAGAAAAAAATACGGTTTTCTACTAAAAATAACCATAGAAGAAGTAACCGGATTTGAATGCGAAGTTAATTTTGAGGTAGAAAACCAGACGCCTCCCGAAAAACAAAAGTCTGGGTCAGGCAACTCTATGATTTCAAACGGATTTTCAGTCAGCCAGTCAGCTATATCCACTGCCAACTTAAATCCAAAATATACCTTTGATACCTTTGTAGTGGGAGCAAACAATAATCTGGCACATGCTGCCTCCCTGGCGGTTGCAGAATCTCCAGGCGAGATATACAATCCTCTCTTTATCTATGGAGGGGTTGGTCTTGGAAAAACTCACCTGATGCATTCCATCGGTCATTTTATACTGAAAAACAATCCCAATGCAAAGGTACTCTACGTTACCAGTGAAAAGTTTACCAATGAGCTGATTGATGCCATACGTAATAAGAACAACTTCTCTCCTACTGAATTTCGTGAAAAGTACCGTAATAACGATGTTTTGCTCATTGATGATATTCAGTTTATAATAGGTAAGGAAAGTACACAGGAAGAATTCTTCCACACATTTAATGCATTGTATGAATTAAAAAAACAGATTATAATCTCCTCTGATAAACCGCCAAAGGAAATTGAGACACTGGAAGAACGTCTCCGCTCTCGCTTCGAATGGGGCTTAACCGTTGATATCCAGTCTCCTGATTATGAAACCCGAATGGCCATCCTTCGTAAAAAAGAGGATATGGAGGGTTATAACATTGACAATGAAGTGGTCAAGTACATTGCTACCAATATTAAGTCCAATATCCGGGAGCTGGAAGGTGCACTTACGAAAATAGTGGCTCTTTCAAGACTTGATAATAAGGAAATTACAGTGGAGCTGGCTGAAGAAGCACTGAAGGACATTATCTCTCCTAATGATAAGAGAGAAGTTACTCCTGAGCTGGTAATTCAGGTGGTTGCAGACCATTTTGGTATTACACCCCTTGATATCTGTTCTCAGAAACGTAATAAAGAAATCGTATTTCCACGTCAGATTGTTATGTATCTCTGCCGTGATATGGTAGGAACTCCCCTTCAGGTCATCGGTAAATTCCTGGGCGGACGTGATCATACCACCATTATTCATGGTATAGATAAGATTACAGGTGAGCTTAAGAAAAACGAATCTCTGGGCAATACCATAGAGATTCTGATGAAGAAAATTAATCCACAATAATCTGTGAATTAGATGTTGATTTTCTGTGGATAAGTAGAGGGTTGTTTTTGATTCAAAAGGCTATGTGGATAAGTTCATATTTATCCTTAAGTTTTCTGGGAGTTATTCACATGCTTTTGAACACGGCAAAGCTTGTCCTCATATGGGGTTTTAAGGCTTTTATACAAATCCACACCCCCTACTACTATTACTACTAAAATTAATTATATATTTATATATTTATTTTGTATTTTAACAGCAAAGGAGTTATCAACAATTATGAAATTAACCTTTCAGCAGGATGCCATATTAAATGGTATCAATATTGTATTAAAAGCAGTTCCAAGTAAAACAACCATGTCGATACTGGAATGCATCTTCATTGATGCCAGTGGTTCTGAAATTAAACTGACAGCTAATGACATGGAATTAGGAATTGAAACAGTGGTAGAAGGAACCATTGTTGAAAGAGGAAAGATTGCACTGGATGCAAAGCTTCTGTCTGAGATCGTAAGAAAGCTTTCCTCTGCAGGTGATTCTCTTGTTACCATTGAAAGTGATGAGAAATTCACAACAACCATTTCCTGTGAGAATTCAGTCTTCCATATTCAGGGACGGGATGGAGAAGAATTTGCATATCTTCCCTATATAGAAAGAGATCATTATATCTGTCTTTCACAGTTTACTCTGAAGGAAGTCATTCGTCAGACAATTTTCTCAATTGCTGCCAATGACAGCAATAAGATGATGACCGGTGAGCTATTTCAGGTAACAGGCAATGAGTTAAAGGTAGTTTCACTGGATGGTCACCGTATTTCCATCCGCAATGTGGAACTAAAAGATAACTATAATGATATAAAAGTCATAGTTCCTGGCAAGACTCTCAGTGAGGTCAGCAAGATACTTAGTGGAGACAATGAAAAAGAAGTGCTTATTTTCTTCAGCAAGAACCATATCTTGTTTGAATTTGACCATACCATTGTCGTATCACGCCTCATTGATGGAGAGTATTTCCGTATCGATCAGATGCTTTCCAGTGATTATGAGACCAAATCCACAGTCAACAGAAGAGAACTTCTTGACTGTATTGAGCGTGCAACCATCCTCATCCGTGAAAATGATAAAAAACCATTGATTATCAACCTTCAGGATCAGGAGATGCAGCTGAAGATGAACTCCAGCTTTGGTTCCATGAATGCAGAGGTCAATGTTCACAAAACAGGAAGTGACATTATGATCGGATTTAATCCCAAGTTTTTAATTGATGCGCTTCGCATTATTGATGATGAAGAGGTAACTCTTTATATGCTTAATCCCAAGTCCCCATGTTTTATAAAGGATGAGGAAGGAAAATATATCTATTTAATACTGCCTGTAAACTTCAATGCAGCTTCCGTGTAGGGGGATAAGTATGGAAATCATTAAATTAAGAGATGAATATATTAAACTTGGTCAGGCCCTAAAAGCGGCCGGACTGGTAGGATCAGGAGTCGATGCAAAATATGCCATCGAGGATGGTCTTGTAAAGGTAAATGGTGCAGTTGAATACCAAAGAGGAAAAAAATTAAGGGCTGGTGACACTGTCACATTTGAAGGCAACACCATTAAAATCGAGGAATAGTAATATCCATGATCATAGAATCTATAGAACTGATAAATTATCGCAATTACAATGAACTACATATGGATTTTAGTCAGGGAACCAACATTCTATATGGCGATAATGCTCAGGGGAAAACTAATATCTTAGAAGCAATCTATGTCTGCGCTACGACAAAATCCCATAGGGGAAGCAAGGATAGGGAAATCATACAGTTTGACAGGGATGAGTCGCATATCAAGCTAAACCTCAGAAAGAAGGATGTTCCATTCAGAATTGACATGCATTTAAAAAAGAATAAGGCAAAAGGCGTGGCTGTCAACGGTGTTCCCATCCGGAAAGCCAGCGAACTGTTTGGAATTGTCAATGTTGTATTTTTTTCTCCAGAAGACTTGAATCTTATAAAAAACGGGCCTGCGGAACGACGCAGGTTTGTTGATTTGGAGTTATGTCAACTTAATAAATTATATGTCCATTCTCTGGTTCAATACAATAAGGTTGTAGTTCAGAGAAATAAGCTGTTAAAAGAACTATTTTTCAGACCGGACTATGAGGGAACTCTGGATATCTGGGATATGCAGCTTGTTCAATATGGAAAAGAAGTTATTAAGTACAGGGAAGAGTTTGTAAACCAGCTAAATGAGCTGATACAACCCATCCATTATCAGCTTTCAGGAGAAAAGGAGAATTTAAATATTTCCTATGAACCTAATGTAAAAGCAGCTGATTTTGAGAAAAATTTGAGAAACAGCAGACCACAGGATTTAAAAAACAAATCCACCCTGACAGGTCCCCACAGAGATGATATCAGTTTTTTCATCAATGATATTGATATCCGTAAATTCGGTTCTCAGGGCCAGCAGCGTACTGCAGCGCTATCTTTAAAGCTTGCAGAAATAGAACTTGTGAAAAAGATTGTACATGATTATCCCATACTTTTACTGGATGATGTACTGTCAGAGCTGGACAGCAGCAGACAGCAGCATTTACTGGCAGTAATTAATCATATACAGACCATGATTACCTGTACCGGACTGGAGGATTTTGTCAACAACCGGTTCAAAATCGATAAGGTCTTTAAGGTAGTCAGTGGAGCAGTTATTAATGAAAATTAACTTTTTAGGAGGAAACTTATGAGTCAAGAATATGGTGCTGATCAAATCCAGATATTGGAAGGACTTGAAGCAGTTAGAAAGAGACCCGGTATGTATATCGGCAGTACTTCCTCAAGAGGACTTCATCATCTTGTATATGAGATCGTAGACAATGCAGTAGATGAGGCTTTAGCTGGTTATTGTGACAGCATTGAGGTTACTGTAAATGAAGATAATTCCATCACCGTTAAGGATGATGGACGTGGAATTCCGGTAGGAATTCAGAAAAAAGCAGGGATACCTGCAGTAGAGGTTGCATTTACCATGCTCCATGCCGGAGGTAAATTCGGCGGCGGCGGATATAAGGTGTCAGGCGGACTTCATGGTGTAGGTGCATCGGTTGTTAATGCTCTTTCCAGTTGGCTGGAGGTAGAAATCCGTCAGGAAGGCAAGATTTATAAACAGCGTTATGAAAAGGGTAAAACCGTGTATTCATTAAAGGTTATTGGTGAATGCAGTGAGGATGAACATGGTACTGTCGTTTCTTTTTTACCTGATGATACCATTTTTGAGGAAACAGTTTATGATTATGATACTCTTAAAATTCGATTAAGAGAGACAGCATTTTTAACTAAGAACTTAAAGATTATTCTCAGAGATGACAGAGAAGAGAAGCATGAACATGTATTCCATTATGAAGGTGGAATCAAAGAATTTGTTACCTATCTCAACAGAAGTAAAACAAGCCTTTACAATGAGGTTTTTTACTGCGAAGGGATGAAAGATGGAATCTATCTGGAAATAGCTATGCAGCACAATGATTCCTATAATGAGAATATATACAGCTTTGTAAATAACATAAATACTCCTGAAGGTGGAACTCATCTGTCAGGATTTAAGAATGGTTTAACCAATACTTTAAATGATTATGCAAGAAAGAATAAACTTTTAAAAGATAATGAATCCAATCTTTCCGGTGAGGATATAAGAGAAGGTTTAACTGCCATTATCAGCATTAAGCTTGAGGAGCCTCAGTTTGAAGGACAGACAAAGCAGAAACTGGGTAACAGTGAGGCAAGGGGTGTTGTAGACAGCATGTTAAGAGAGCAGTTTACCTATTTCCTTGAACAGAATCCCAATGTTGCTAAAATTATCTGTGAGAAATCCATCCTTGCACAGAGAGCAAGAGATGCTGCCAGAAAAGCAAGGGATTTAACAAGAAGAAAGACTGCACTGGAGGGAATGGCACTTCCTGGCAAGCTGGCAGACTGTTCCGATAAAAACCCTGAAAACTGCGAAATTTACATCGTAGAGGGAGATTCCGCCGGTGGTTCTGCTAAAACAGCACGATCAAGAGATACTCAGGCCATCCTGCCTCTGAGAGGTAAGATTCTTAATGTAGAAAAAGCAAGACTTGATAAGATTTTTGCAAATGCAGAGATTAGAGCCATGATTACAGCCTTTGGTACAGGTATTCACGATGATTTTGATATTACCAAGCTGAGATATCATAAGATTATTATTATGGCCGATGCCGATGTAGACGGCGCACACATCAATACCCTGCTTCTAACCTTCCTTTACCGCTTTATGCCGGAGCTTATTAAACAGGGATATGTATATCTGGCGCAGCCGCCTTTATACAAAATAGAAAAGAACAAAAAATCCTGGTATGCCTACAGTGATGAAGAATTAAATGCAATCCTGAAGGAGATAGGACGAGATGGCAACAACAAGATACAGCGTTATAAAGGTCTGGGAGAGATGGATGCACAGCAGCTCTGGGAGACTACTATGGACCCGGAGCACAGAATTCTTCTTCGCGTCAGCATGGATGAAGAAACTTCCTCAGAGATAGATTTAACATTTACTACTCTGATGGGCGATCAGGTAGAGCCAAGACGTGAATTTATCGAAGCAAATGCCAAATATGTACAGAATCTTGATGTTTAATTGGAGGAAATAGAATGGAACCAAATATCTTTGATAAAGTTCATGAAGTGGACTTAAAAAAGACCATGGAAAAGTCTTATATTGATTATGCCATGAGCGTAATTGTTTCCAGAGCTCTGCCGGATGTAAGAGACGGATTAAAACCGGTTCAGCGCAGAGTCCTGTATTCCATGATAGAGCTTAATAACGGCCCAGACAAACCACATCGTAAGTGTGCGCGTATTGTGGGTGATACCATGGGTAAGTACCATCCTCATGGTGACAGCTCAATCTATGGAGCATTGGTTAATATGGCACAGGAGTGGTCCACCAGATATCCTCTGGTAGACGGACACGGAAACTTTGGTTCTGTGGATGGTGACGGTGCAGCTGCTATGCGTTATACAGAGGCCCGTTTAAGCAAGATATCCATGGAAATGCTGGCAGATATTAATAAAGATACCGTTGATTTCAGCCCCAACTTTGATGAGACTGAAAAAGAGCCGGATGTATTACCATCCCGTTACCCTAATCTTCTGGTGAACGGTTCTTCCGGTATAGCAGTTGGTATGGCTACTAATATACCACCTCACAACTTAAGAGAAGTGGTAAAAGCTGTAGTTAAAATCATTGATAATTATGTGGAAGAAAATAGGGAAACCACAATCGAAGAGGTTATGGAGATTATCAAAGGACCTGATTTCCCAACAGGTGCAACCATCCTTGGAAAACGTGGAATTGAAGAAGCATACAGGACCGGACGAGGTAAAGTAAGGGTAAGAGCAGTCAGTGATATTGAGACTATGCCTAATGGCAAAAGCCGTATTATAGTCACAGAACTTCCTTACATGGTGAATAAAGCCCGTCTTATTGAAAAAATTGCTGAGCTTGTAAAGGATAAGAGAGTGGATGGCATTACAGACCTTCGGGATGAGTCTGACCGTACAGGTATGAGAATCTGTATCGAGCTTCGACGTGATGTCAATGCCAATGTTCTTTTAAATCAGCTTCTAAAACATACACAGCTTCAGGATACCTTTGGTGTAAATATGCTGGCTATTGTTAAAAATGAGTCCGGCGGTCTGGAGCCAAAAGTATTAAACTTAATGGAGATGCTCAACTACTATTTACAGCATCAGAAGGAAGTTGTTACTAGAAGAACAAAATACGATTTAAATAAAGCAGAGGAGCGGGCTCATATTTTAGAGGGCTTGCTGATCGCTCTTGACAATATTGACCAGATCATTAAAATTATCCGTGGTTCTGCCAATGTACAGATTGCAAAAGCAGAATTAATGGAACAGTTCGGACTCAGTGATCCTCAGGCCCAGGCCATTGTAGATATGCGTCTCCGTGCATTAACAGGTCTGGAAAGAGAAAGACTTGAGAATGAATACAAAGAGCTGGAGGCGAAGATTGCAGACTTGAAAGCCATTCTTGCAGATGAAAAACTGCTTCTTGGTATCATCAAAGAGGAGATGACCATCATTTCTGATAAATATGGAGATGACAGAAGAACCTCCATTGGATTTGATGAGTACGATATGACAATGGAAGATTTAATTCCTGATGAGGATACCATTGTTGCTATGACTAAGCTGGGTTATATTAAGAGAATGTCTGTGGACAATTTCAAGGCTCAGAATAGAGGCGGCAGAGGAATTAAGGGAATGCAGACCATTGATGAGGACTATATTGAAGATTTGATGATGACAACCACTCATCACTTTATTATGTTCTTTACCAATACAGGCCGTGTATACAGGCTGAAGACCTATATGATTCCAGAAGGAAGCCGTACAGCAAGAGGTACAGCAATTGTAAACCTGCTTCAGCTTCTTCCAGGTGAGAAGATTACCTCGATTATTCCAATGAAGGAATATGATGAAGATAAATTCCTCTTTATGGCTACCAGAAAAGGTATGGTGAAGAAAACACCGATGAAGGAATATGCCAATGTTCGTAAGAACGGACTGCAGGCCATTGTGCTGAGAGAAGAGGATGAGCTGATTGAAGTAAAGGCTACAGATAATACCAAGGATATCTTCCTTATCACACAAAAAGGACAGTGTATCCGGTTCCATGAGACTGATGTGCGAATTACAGGCCGTGTTTCTATGGGTGTTATAGGTATGAAGCTGAATAAGGACGATCAGGTAGTCGGTATGCAGATGGATTCCCAGGGAGAAAAGCTTCTCATCGTATCAGCCAATGGTATGGGAAAACGTACCTTGATTGATGAATTTTCACCACAGAAGAGAGGCGGTAAAGGCGTTCTCTGCTATAAGATCACTGAAAAAACCGGTGATATAGTGGGTGCTAAGCTGGTTAAAGATGATCATGAAATTATGCTTATTACAACAGAAGGTATTATCATCAGAATTTCTGTTAATGATATTTCCGTAATAGGAAGAAATACTTCCGGTGTGAAACTGATCAACATTGATCAGGAATCCGATATTACCGTTGCCAGCATTGCAAAGGTACGGGATAACGGAAGCAAATCTGAAGGAGAAGGACTGGAAGATTTAGAACTGGAAGATATTGCTGAAGAACCGGAGATAGAGGCTGAAGAAGCGGAAACAGAAGAAAATACTGAGTTATAATTGAAGAAAAGTAAAAATTAACAAAATTTATATGGAAATACTCCTGAATCTATATTATAATGGATTCTGTATATAAAAGGGAGTAGCCGGCATACTACTGTGCATTCCTAAGCGACAAACACGATTTGAATGTAATTTAAATCCGCTGGGAATTGAAATGGCAAGACTTTTATTGCAGATACGTTTGTTTTTTGTATTTGCAATAAGAGCCTTTTTCTTTTATTAAACTATTGTTTATGGACAGGTATTACCTGTCATGGCTTGATAAAGCCAGAAAAAGGAGGAATTACACTTTGGAAAGTGACCCGGATGCGGCCAATATAGCTGCGCAATTGATACTATTATTGATACTTATTATGGTAAATGCTTTTTTTGCAGGTGCAGAGATGGCAGTTGTATCTGTGAACAAAAACAAAATCAGGATGCTTGCAGATAATGGCAATAAGAAAGCCGCTTTGATTCAAAGGCTTACAGAAGATTCAACAGGATTTTTGTCTACTATTCAGGTAGCCATTACCTTTGCAGGATTCTTCTCCAGTGCGTCAGCAGCTACCGGTATTTCTCAGGTATTGGGAAGTAAGATGGCAGCACTTGGAATACCTTATAGTCAGACCATAGCCATGGTATCAGTAACAATTCTATTATCCTATGTTACTTTGGTTTTAGGTGAATTAGTGCCTAAGAGAATCGCTTTACAGAAAGCGGAAAAATTTAGTTTAATTGCAGTAACACCGATTTATTATGTTTCTAAAATTTTGGCACCATTTATTAAGCTGTTATCACTGTCTACCAACGGTATACTGCTGCTTCTGGGGATGAAGACGGAAAATCTGGAAGAAGAAGTTTCAGAAGAAGAAATAAGGTCAATGCTTCAGACAGGAAGAGAAAGTGGTGTGTTTAATAAGATCGAACAGGATATGATAACATCTATATTCTTATTCGATGATAAGAGAGCAAGAGAGATTATGACCCCCAGACAGGATATGATGGTAATTGATATTAATGAGCCAATGGAAGACGTGCTGACTGAGATAGTAAATAGCAGATATTCCAGAATTCCTGTTTATGAGGATGAGATTGACAATATAGTAGGTATTCTGTCTATGAAGGATTTTATCATAGAGATGGATGAAAAGGGTGTGAAGAACATTGATATCCGTTCCATTATGCAGAAACCATACTTTATACCGGAAAACAGAAAAACAGATAATTTATTTCAGGAGATGCAGAAGAATAAGATTAAGATAGCTATCCTGGTAGACGAGTATGGAGGCATTTCAGGACTTGTAACTATGGAAGACCTGATAGAGGAGATTGTAGGAGATATTCACGATGAATACGAAGAGGTGGAACCTGAACTGGTTGAAACAGAGCCTCATGTATACAAAGCTATTGGTGGTCTTCTGTTATATGACTTGAATGAAGTGCTTCATGAAGAGATTGAGAGTTCCTGTGATACACTGTCCGGTTATCTGATCGAAATTTTAGGATATATTCCAAAAGAGGATCAGACTCCAATTGAATTGGAAGATGAAAAGAATGATTATACCATCCTTGAGATGGATGGAAAGGTTATTAAACACGTTCTCATCAGAATTAAACAGGGTACCCCTGATTAATATAACTTGCTAAAACTAAGGAGGTTACAAATGGAATTTTTGTATGAAGGTATTTTATCTGTAACATGGCAGCAACTATTGATGTATGGGATAGGTATTTTACTTATCTGGCTGGCTATTAAGAAGGAGTACGAGCCTTCACTTTTACTGCCTATGGGCTTTGGTGCCATATTGGTGAACTTACCTGCTTCTGGTGTTCTTAACCAGGTACTTGCAGGAGTAGGAGAAACAAGCGGTATCATTGAATGGCTGTTCAATGTAGGTATTGAGGCAGCAGAAGCATTTCCACTGCTGTTATTTATTGGTATTGGTGCTATGATTGACTTCGGTCCATTACTTTCACAGCCTGTTATGTTCCTGTTTGGTGCAGCAGCTCAGTTTGGTATTTTCTTCGCAATCTGTGCAGCAACACTGTTAGGCTTTGATTTAAAGGATGCAGCTTCCATCGGTATTATCGGTGCAGCAGACGGTCCTACATCTATCCTTGTATCACAGATTCTAAGGTCTAATTATATAGGAGCTATAGCAGTAGCGGCTTATTCTTATATGGCACTGGTTCCAATTGTACAGCCTTTTGCAATCAGACTTGTTACAACAAAAAAAGAACGTAAAATCCGTATGACTTACAAACCAGGTAATGTATCTAAGACACTTAGAATTGCATTTCCTATTGTAGTTACCATTATTGTTGGTATGGTTGCTCCTATGTCAGTTGCTTTAGTAGGCTTCTTAATGTTCGGTAACTTATTAAGAGAGTGTGGAGTGTTAGGAAATCTTTCTGATACAGCTCAGACTTCTCTAGCTAACTTAATTACTCTGCTTCTTGGAATTACCATTTCCTTTAGTATGAGAGCAGACGCATTTGTTCAGATTGATACACTGATGATCATGATAATTGGTCTTCTAGCATTTGTATTTGATACAATCGGCGGTGTTTTATTCGCTAAATTTATCAACCTTTTCAGAAAAGAAAAATTAAATCCTATGATCGGCGGAGCAGGAATATCTGCCTTCCCTATGTCAGCCAGAGTTGTACAGAAGATGGCACAGGAAGAAGAACCAGGTAATATTATTCTCATGCATGCAGTAGGTGCTAATGTATCTGGTCAGATTGCTTCTGTAGTAGCTGGTGGTTTGGTAATCAGTCTGGTTACCAGATTCTTATAGGAGGTAGACGATTATGATGATGGAAAACTTTTATATTGCCCTTGAGATCATGGGAAAGGGAATGTTAGGTATCTTTGCAGCCCTTGGTATTATTATGTTAAGTGTTATGGCAATGAGCAAAATTTTCAAAAAATAAATAGATAGTGAAGGAAGGTGCTGCAAAATGAAGTCATTTTGTACACCTTCTTTTTTGATGTTAAAATCTTTTGAATCACTTTCTTGACAAGGTGGATTTTAGTTGTTAATATTAAAACATAGAAACTGAAACTTTTAAAATTACAGATTATAAAAAGGAGAGATGTAATTGACAAGCGATTTTGCAGTTGCCGTACATGCACTGGTTTATTTAAACCGAAGAAAAGATACTGTTTCCAGTGAAGGGCTGGCCTCCAATGTCTGCACCAATCCTGCAAGAGTCAGAAAAATAATGGTAAAGCTTAAAAGAGCAGATATTGTAAAAACCAAAGAAGGTCTGGACGGCGGTTATCAGTTTATAAAAGAAGCTGATGAAGTGAATCTAAAGCAGATTTGTGAAGCTTTGGAGGCAAAGGTGGTATCAGCCTCCTGGAAATCTGGCAATGTAGAGAAGGATTGTGCCATAGCTTCCGGTATGGCTGGAGTGATGGATGAGATATATGGAGAACTTGATGATCTTTGTAAATCTGCTTTGGAGAATATATCCATACAGGATATTGAAACCAGAATTTTTAAGAATAAAATGAGAAAATAGTGTTGGTGGGGTAATGTATGAATGAATAGATTAAAAAAGTTATATTCTCAGGATTCTATTATTCAATTCTTAGTTTCTTATATTTTGGTTCTTGTTCTTCCTCTTATTATTCTAAGTTATGGATTTAGCAGCGCATTTCAGATAGTGAAAAACGACATAGAAAATTCCTATATTACCATGCTTTCACATAGTGTAAGCATTATTGATAATGAACTTGATAAGATGGAGAATCTTGCTTTACAAACATCTCAGAAGCAGGGAATTCAAGAATTTTCAAAATTAAAAAGCAGAGACAAGGGTTATATTATGGTTGCTTTCAGAGCACTTGATAATTTTTATGATTTAATGAATTATCAAAGCATTGAGCTTTTGGGAGAACCTTGTATTTATTTTCGCGGAATGGATCTTGTAATGTATGACAGCACATACTATCAGCCCAGAGTTTTTGAGAAATATTTAAAATTATGGGGGATTCCGGAAGAGGAATGGAAAAAGGTAACAACTCTTGATCCGGAGAGAAGACTGCCCGGATATCAGAAGATCGGTAAGAGTCTTGCCTATGTGATGCCATCATCAGAACGTTTAACAGGTAATAATGAAAAAGTTCTGATCTTTTTCTTAAATCAGAATGTTTTAAAAGGATTGCTGGATTTTTCTAATGAATATGATGGGGATGAATATACAGTCAGAGTCTATGATAAGAATGACAGCCTTCTCTGGTCTAATGAGGGGCTGCCTCATGCAGCAGAGGTGAATTTATCAGATTTTAAGGAAGATGGATATTATGAAGAGGATGAATTTGGAATTATATATTCCGTATCTCCGGAATCCGGCTGGAAATATGTTCTGGCTATTCCTGAAAAACAGGCTCTTTCCCGGCTTTCCGTACTGAAGAACCTGGTATTCCTTCTCTCAGGAGTGGCAATGTTTGCAGGAATATGTATTTCCCTGATTTTATCAGTCAAAAAGGGAAAACCCATCAATGAAGTTATTCAGGTAATTGCTTCATCAGGAAAAAAACCTTATGAATATAAAAAGCTGGGTGAGGCAGTAACAGGAATATTAAGAGATCATCAGGAGCTTTTGGAGGAACTGGAGAAGGATAAGCCTCTCATGAGGATGGCATTTTTCCATGATCTTTTAAAAGCTGAGTTTAAAAATGAGGATCAGCTTAAGCTGGCTGCTAAAAAGGCAGAGATTGAGATGGATGGAACTGCCTATCTAACCGCTTCGTTTGAACTGTTTGCAGGCAATGACTTTTATGAGGTGGATGAACAGACTTTGGATGAGGTACATATTATTTTACAGCTTATGGAGAAGTATCTGCTGGAGGCTTATCCTGAATCAGTCTGGTTCTATAAGAAAAATTACAGGATAACAACAGCTGTTTTTGCTTTGCAGGAATCGGAAGAAATCGTGAAAAATCTAATTGTTAATGCCAGACAGTGGCTTCTATTAGAGTATAATATGGAAACTAACTGGGGAATAGGCAATGTCTGTGAAGACCTTATGCTTTTATGGAAGGCGTCGGAAGAGTCCATTGTTGCTCTAAATCATTGCAGCACCCAGTCTCCAATTGTGGAATACAGCTCTGACCTTGATAATATTCTGGAATATTATTTTCCCGATATTGCACAGGAGATGTTGGTGGATTGTATCTTGTCAGGCCATATGGAGAAGGCGGAAGAAATTCTGGGAATTTTGGAGAAGGAAAACTGTATAAACAGGAATTTAAGCAGATCACAGTTTATGAAGTTAAACAGAAAAGTGCTGGATATGATTCCTCAGATTTTAAAACAGGATACTTCAGGAAAAGAGTTATTAATATGGCTCAATGAAACCGTTATTAATCAGGAATCCAGTCATGAAGAGTATTTTAAAAGATTGAAACAGATTTGTCAGAGGGCCTGCCACCAGAATGTGGAACAGAAAAACAGGCAGAGAGGACAGATGATTGAAGAAATTATGGAATATATGAAGGAACATTATATGGATTCAGGTATGGGGTTAGCACAGATCGGTACCGTATTCCGTGTATCAGAAGGATATTTGTCCTCTATTTTTAAAGAACAGGCAGGCGTTAATTTTACAGATTATCTGGAAGGTATACGAATTGAAAAAGCTTGCATCTTATTGAAGGATGGAAGAAATACAGTCAATGAAATTGCTGAAAGAGTGGGATACAACAGTGTGCAGTCCTTTAGGCGTGCATTTAAAAGAGTAAAAGGGATGAGCCCCAGAGAAGCAAGGGATCAGTCCTAATAAGGCATCTTAGTAAGGGAACCATTTTCTGAAAATGAAAAATGGTTCCCTTTTAAGTACACTTTTTTAGATATAAGAATTGTACCTTACATTGGAATCAGGCTAATGATATGCTTTTTACAGATTAACCGGTTAGTCGGGCAGGAAGCTGTCCGTAAAAGAAAAGGAGGAGTTTTCATGGTGAAAGCCAAAAAGGGAACATCAGAAACCCTGCATGTAAAAAGCACTGTGCCCTTACATATCAGGATCTATCATCATAGATGGTTTTATCTTATGTTTCTGCCTGTTTTTATTTCAATAGTTGTATTCGCCTATCTGCCAATGATTGGTATTGTTTATGCATTTACAGAATACAGCCCGTTTACAAAACCAATCTATATAGGTATGGAGAATTTCAAAACCCTGTTTGAAAGTCCTGCTTTTTGGAGGGCATTTAGAAATACGCTACAGATCAGCTTTTTAAACCTTTTATTAAGTATGGTATTCAGCGTAGGTCTGGCTCTGCTGATTGACGAAGTCAAAGCTGTACGTTTCAGAAAGGTGACACAGACTGTAGTGTATATCCCTCATTTTATTTCCTGGGTGGTAGTTGCTTCTATATTTACCATGTTTCTATCACCTAAAAATGGTATTGTAAATCAGGTAATTACCTTCTTTGGAGGCGATCCTATTTACTTTCTTGCCAACGAAAAATGGTGGAGACCTGTTTTTTATGTAATAAACCGCTGGAAAGAAACCGGCTGGGGAACTATTATATTTATTGCGGCACTTGCAGGTGTAGATCAGGAAATGCATGAGGCAGCCAGAATTGACGGCGCCGGAAGGTTACAGAGAATATGGTATATCACTCTGCCTGCCATTGCAGGAACCATCCTTGTAGTATTTATTTTAAATCTTGCTAAAATACTCAATCTGTTTGATTCTGTATGGGTATTGCAGAACTCTATGGTAATCGGAGTATCAGATGTTATTCAGACCTTTGTATACAGACTTGGTATTACCAGTGCTGACTATGGTCTTTCCACAGCTGCCGGTTTATTTAAATCAGTTGTATCCGTAATTCTGGTAACCATTGCAAACAAGGCAAGCAAGAAAATCAATGGGGAGGAGGTACTGTAATGGAAGCTGGAAAAAGAGAAAAATTATCCTTTAAGCCAGGCCATAGAGCAAGGGCTATATTCATGATATTTAACTACATATTTTTAACTGTTTTAATGGCAATGATGATTATTCCATTGTTGAAGGTACTTGTAGACTCTGTTGATCCAACTGCCTATGGAATTCGTTTATGGCCCAAAGAAGTTGACTTAATGGCATATAAAATGATTATGAAAAACAAAACCCTATATCGGCCGTTTCTGGTATCAATTTTCACAACAGTCATAGGAACAGTGACAGGACTTTTTCTGACTACTATGGGTGCTTATGTTTTGCTCCAGAAGGATATGCCAGGGCAAAAATTCTTTTCTAAAATGATATTATTTACCATGCTTTTTTCAGGTGGTTTAATACCGACTTACTTAAATATTAAAAATCTTGGTTTAATGAACAATTTAATTGCAGTGATTATTCCATGCAGTCTCAGTGCTTACAATATTATTTTAATGAAAAGCTTTTTTGAGACCATACCGCAGACTCTCTATGAAGCTGCAGAGTTGGATGGCTGTACACCTATTGATACATTTTTTAAAATTGTACTGCCCCTGTCCAAACCTGCGCTTGCTTCCATCGGTTTATTTATTGCAGTAGGACTGTGGAATGAATATATGCATTTTATTTTGTATATTACCAATCCAGACTGGAAAAATTTCCAGGTTAAAATCAGAGATTTGATCTTAAATGATGGTATTTCTGGAAATGCGGCAACTCTCACAATGTCTCAGGAGATGTTAAAGAGCGCAGTGGTCATTGTGGTGGTATTTCCATTTTTAATTATTTATCCATTTATTCAGAAGTATTTTACCAAGGGTGTAACCATTGGTGCAGTAAAAGGTTAGCTTTATCACATTTATATATAAGGAGGATTTTGTTATGAAACGAATTAAAAAGGGGTTAGCAGCAGCGTTAACAGCGGCGGCGGCACTATCTTTACTTACCGGCTGTGGTTCAACAGATACCGGAAGTAAAACAGAACAAACAACAGAAGCAGCAAAAACAACTGCAGACACCGGTAATGGGGAAACAACTGCAGCAGCAGAAGTTGCAAAACCGGAAAAAATCACATGGATGGTTCACTCAGGTATGAATGAGGAAAATGGAACTGCCCAGTGGGCTGAAGAATTTCAGCGTCTTACAGGGATTAAAATGGATCTTCAAATCATATCCAATAATGAATACAAACAGATTCTGGAATTATCCTTTGCCTCTGATACAGTACCGGATGTTTTTGATCTGACAGGAGAAAATCTGGCAGTTTATGCAAAACAGAATGCAATTGCAGATGTTACTGATCTTGTTAAGAATTCAGAATTCTATAAAAAGGGCGATAAGGCTATGTGGGATTCTGTAACATTAGATGGCAGAATCTATGGTATTCCATTGGAACTGCCTGGTGGAACAGTTACCTATGTAAGAAAAGACTGGCTGGATAAGCTGGGAATGGAAGAACCAAAAACTTATGATGAATTTATTGAGATGCTTCGCAGATTTAAAGAAGAAATTCCGGAATGTAAGGTTCCTCTTACAGCAACAGGATTTAAGAACAATGTAAACGCTCAGTTTTTACCTGAATTTTATCAAGGTGCAACACCTGAATTTGCTAAGATAGATGGAGTTTGGGTGGATGGAATGAGCCAGGATAATATGGTAAAAGCACTTACCAATCTTCATGAGGCTTATGCAGAAGGTTTGATTGATACAGAGCTTGTTACCAATACTACTTCCAACTGCCGTGACCAGTGGTATTCCGGAAGTGTCGGCGCATTTAATTACTGGTCTGGTATGTGGGGCAATACTTTATTAGAGCGTTTAAATCAGAATGTACCTGAGGCGGAAATCGTTGCATTAAAGCCAATTGAAGGTGCTGTTTATCAGGCAAGAACACCATCTATGTTATGTATTAACGCACGTATAACACAGGAAGAGATTGATTCTATCTTTAAGTATATGATTGAATATATGCATGATGGCGGAGAAGGACAGGTATTATTTGAGAGCGGTGTGGAAGGTCTTCACTGGGAGCAGGATGGAGATAAATTAAAACAGCTTCCAACTCTGTCCAATCCAAATGAAGTTCTGCAGAAAGCATGGGTAACTCCATGGCTTAGAATTTCCCCATTAGAATTAACCGATAAGAACATTGATTTAAAGCCGATGGTAGTGTCTTCTTTAGCAGTTGATAATGAATATTCAGTTACAAAGTCAGTGGTACCTGTATCAGCAACTTTGACCAAAATACAGTCCGACTTAACTGCATTAAAAGAAGAAATCCTTGCAAAAGTGGTAATGGGCGATTTAACTGTAGAAGAAGGACTTACAAAATATAAAACAGAATCTGAAATGCTGAATGTTCAGAAAGCAGTCGATGAAATGAATGACCGGTAGGAAACTGCAGGCAATGTAAAAATGAGCTGTCAGCCAATGGCAGCTCATTTTTTATATGGAGACTATTCTAATATTAAAAAGGGAGATTATGATGAAACAATTATGGAATGCAGATTTAGATAATGGCTGTTACCGTAATCCTGTTCTTTATACAGATTACAGTGATCCGGATGTCATAAGAGTTGGTGATGATTATTATATGATATCCTCCAGCTTTACTTATGTACCGGGAGTTCCACTTCTACATTCAAAGGATCTGGTTCACTGGGAGCTGATTAATTATGTGGTAAAAAAACTTCCATTTGACCGATATGATCAGCCTGCACATGGGGCAGGAACCTGGGCACCTGCACTCGGATATCATAATGGAATCTATTATGCATTTATTCCTATGCCTGATGAAGGTATATTTGTATCTGAAACAAAAGACCCCTATGGGCAGTGGTCTGAGCTTCGCTGTATCAAAGAAGCCAAAGGGTGGATTGATCCCTGTCCTTTCTGGGATGAGGATGGAAAAGCATATATGATCTTCGCCTATGCTAAAAGCAGATGTGGAATTAAGCATCGTTTAAGTATCTGTGAAATGGATGAGAAAGCAACAGAGCTGCTTACAGAGCCTGTTTTAGTATATGATGGAATACAGGGGAATCCCACCATTGAGGGACCAAAACTATATAAGAGAAATGGCTGGTACTATATTTTTGCCCCTGCAGGGGGTGTTTCCACAGGCTGGCAGACTGTGTTAAGATCGAGAAATATTTATGGACCATATGAATATAAAATTGTGATGCATCAGGGAAATTCAGAGGTAAACGGTCCTCATCAGGGTGGTTATGTGGAAACACAGAATGGGGATTTTTATTTTATCCATTTTCAGGATGCAGGACCATATGGCAGGATTATACATATGCAGCCTATGTGCTGGAATGGAGACTGGCCGTTTATTGGAGAAGAATCCAATGGAGACGGAATCGGAGAACCTGTTGCCATGTGGCAATATCCAGTGAAATTAAGCGGAGAAAACTACACAATTCCATCCAGTGATGATTTTAAATCTGAAGAATTAGGTCTTCAGTGGCAGTGGCAGGCAAACCCTGATTCTACCTGGTATTCTCTATCTGGGGAATCCAAAGGTCTGGTACTTAACTGTATGAATAATAAAGTGAGGGATGAAAATCTTCTCTGGTATGCTCCCAATGCATGTACCCAGATGCTTCAGGCACCTGAGTTTCAGACGGAAACATGTATTACTCTTCAGAGTGAGGAACATGGTGATTTTGCAGGTTTAGGAATCATAGGCCATCTCTACACTTATTGCGGTTTGGAATTATGTGATGGAAAGCTGATGGTCCGTTTAAGAGAAGGCCGTGTTCTGGACAGAGATGGGATAGGAAAAGCTGTGGAGTGGGTCACTCATTCCATAGATATGCCGGCTGGAATTAATAAGATATGGCTCAGAATCAATGTAAAAGCCGGAGGAATTTACTCCTATTCTTATTCTGTCAATGAAACCGATTATAATAGAATCGGAGAGGAATATCAGGCAGTGAAAGCTAGCTGGACAGGTGCTAAATTAGCTCTTTATTCCTGTAATACAGCTAATAAGGTTTCAAAGGGTTATGGAATCTATGAATCTATTAAGTTTACCAACTAAGAAAAGGGAGAAATCAATGACTATTATGGAAATCATCAGCCACAATGATTTAGACCGGTTAAAGCGATTGCTGGAAGAGGATCAGAAAGCCAGTGAGATTCAGGATGAAAACGGAGCCTGGATGGTACAGCTGGCAGCTTTATCAGGAAATTATGAACTGATGAAGTATCTGGTGGAACATTCTGTTACCAGTTTTAATCTGACAGACAATCAGGGAAATAATACCCTTCATTATGGAGTTCGTTCCGGAAATCCGGAAATAGTGAAATATCTGGTGGAGCAGGTGGGGATATCTGTTGTTTCCGGCAATCAATTGGGGATAACTCCCTTTGATCTGGCACATGATTGTGGATTTACAGAGATTGAACAGTATTTTGAGAAACTATGTGGCTGTCAATTATCGGATATGTACCATAATCCTATATTAAAAGGATTCCATGCAGACCCATCTGTTTTAAGAGTTGGAGAGGATTATTATATGGTAAACTCCTCCTTCGTCTTCTTCCCCTGTATTCCCATTCTCCATTCCAAAGATTTAATTCACTGGAAGGTCATTGGTCATGCAATTACCAATCCTGACTGGGCAGAGCTTGGAGATTTGGAAGGCGGAAGAGGTTACTGGGCACCGGATATCTCTTATTATGAAGGAAGGTTTTATATTGCTGCTACATACCGTATGAATGATTCAGAGAAGGTGTGGAGAAAGCAGATGGTAACTTCTTCTGAAAAACCGGAAGGACCTTACAGTAAACCTGTATTTATTAATGAGGATGGAATTGACCCTTCTATATTTACAGATTTGGATGGAAGGCGGTATATGCTGATCAACAGAGGTGCCAGAATCTTTGAGATCAGTCCTGACGGAACAGAGGTTTTATCTGAACCTAAGCTTCTCTGGTATGGAGATCAAAAACGTGCTCCGGAAGGACCTCATATTCTATACAAAGATGAATATTATTATCTGTTTATCGCAGAAGGGGGAACAGGGAGAGGCCATAGAATTGCAGTTGCCAGATCACGTAATCTTATGGGACCTTATGAAAATTGTCCTTATAATCCGATTATGAGACAATGGGATGAAAATGCCCCAATTCAGTGCTGCGGTCATGGAAAACCGGTCCAGACAGCAGAAGGTGACTGGTACATGGTGTATTTATGCAATCGTTATATGGATGGAAATTATGGAATACTTGGAAGGGAAACCTGTCTGGACCCTATTACCTGGACAAGTGACGGCTGGCCGCTGGTCAATCAGCTAAGAGGACCATCCATGCTTCAGAAAAAGCCTGCCATAAAAGCTTTGCCTGTAGAAGAGGAAATATCTTCTTATGATTCCTTCCCCCAGCCATCCTTCTGGAGAGAATGGCGTATGCCAAGAGGAACCAATGAAGTGTTATTCGGTCATAATGAAACTGGGTTCTGGCTGAGAGGAAGCGGTCAGGATCTCTGTGATATGAAATGCCGCAGTGTCCTTGTATTAAGCCAGCCATCCTTTATCTTTTCTATGGAATGTCTTGTCACTGCAAAAAGCTTAGAGGATGGAAACAGCATAGGTCTCACCTGTTACTATGATGAAAACAGCTATCTAAAATTTGGTCTGGCAAATGAAAAGGGGATTTTAGGAATTCTGGTTCAGGAGTATGTAGATGATGTTTACATTACCAATGAATATATGCCATTGGATTCTGGTACATTGGATTCTGCCATATTAGGTTCCATCATATCTGCAGAATTAAAAATAGATACAGATGGTCTTAAAAGAACCTGTAGTTTCCGCCTTCCCGGTGAAAGCTGGAAGGAATTCTGCATACTGGAAGATACATCCTATCTAAGCAGCGAAGGTTTGAGAAAAGGAAAAAGATTTACAGGAGCTATGGCAGGAATTTACGTTCATGGATCAGAAACAGGCATTTTTAATAATTTTCATCTTAGAGAGGTAAAAAAACATGGCTTTTAAAAATATAAAAGATTATGCTAATCTTGTAACAGAGAACAGAGGCTGGACAGAAGCCTTTCAGAAGGCTGTATCAGATATAGAAAATGAGATGGGCGGTACTTTATACGTACCTTCAGGAATCTATGAAACATGTTCCATTCTTTTAAAGGATAATATGAAGCTGGAGCTGGAACATGGAGCAGTCTTAAAATTTATTGATGACTGTCAGTTATTTGAAGTGATTGAAACAGAGTTTGAAGGCATTTTAGGAAAAATGTACATGCCCTGTATTTATGCGAAAAGTTCTGTCAATGTCTCCGTAACAGGAGGAGGTACCATCGATGGTCAGGGAATGAGATGGTGGAAAGATAAAAATCAGCTTCCATATTCCAGACCTTATTTAATCTGTTTTGAAGATTGTAAAAATGTTCGTCTGGAAGGTGTGACACTGATCAATTCTCCTTCATGGACTGTACATCCTGTTTACTGTGATAATGTTCTGATTCATGGTATTTCAATTAAAAATCCTGCAGATTCTCCTAATACAGATGGAATTGATCCGGATTCTTCCTCTAATGTAAGAATTTCAAACTGTATGATTGATGTGGGAGATGACTGTATTGCCATTAAGTCAGGAACTGAGGATACAAAAAACAAACGTCCCTGTGAAAATATTACAATCACCAATTGTAATATGATTCATGGACACGGCGGAGTTGTAATAGGAAGTGAAATGAGCGGTACTGTTAAAAATGTCACTGTAACTAACTGTGTATTCCAGGATACAGACAGAGGAATCCGTTTAAAAACAAGGAGGAGAAGAGGCGGAGCAATGGAGCATCTGACATTCCAGAATATTGTAATGGACCGTGTCATCTGTCCTATTACCTTTAATATGTACTATTACTGCGGGAAAAATGGAAAGGAAAAATATGTATGGGACAAAGAGCCCTATCCTGTTGATGAATCTACACCTGCAATCCGGGATATATCAATCAGCAACCTGATTGTAAACAATGCTCAGGCAGCAGCAGGATTTTTCTACGGACTTCCTGAACAGCCCATTGAAAATGTGACTATTTCCAATTCCGTAATCCGCATGAACCCAGAAGGGCCTGCCGGCAATCCTGCTATGATGGGCAATATGGAACCTATGAAGGCAGCAGGTTTCTTTCTTCGCCATGTGAAAGGGCTTGTATTAAATCAGGTGAAAATAAGTGGAAACATTACTCCCGATATAGATTTTGACGAAACGGCAGATTATATCAGAAATTAGGTCATGATGGAGGAAAGTCTATGAAGAAAGAATGGCTGGAAGATGAATGTTTGTCTAATAAAAGTGATCTAGCTCATAGAATAGAATCATATTTTGAATTCCTCAATAAGAATCAGGTGGATATCCACAGTTTTATGCTTTTGAAAGGTAATAAAATTCTGGCTGAGCGGTATTTTCCTCCTGTTACCAGGGAAACACCTCAGAGAATGTATTCCATAGCAAAAAGTATGACCTCTCTGGCAATTGGAATTTTGATAAGAGATGGAAAAATAAATATAGATGATAAGATATGCACTTATTTTCCAGATAAGCTTCCAAAAGAGTCATCCCATCCATGGATAGAGGCAATGACTATCAAACATATGCTGACCATGTCCACAGCACATAAAAAAACCACCTATAAAATAGATGGAGGAGATGACTGGGTAAAATCATTTTTTGTGGTTGAACCGGATTATCCGCCGGGAACTGTGTTTTCCTATGATACATCATCAAGCCATGTTCTGGCGGCTCTTGTAGAACGGGTCAGCGGCATAAGCCTGACAGATTTTCTAAAAAAGAATCTTCTTATAGAAATAGGAGCTAATCAGGGTGTTTCCTGGCTTACTGATCCAATGGGAGTTTCAGATGGAGGCAGTGGTTTTTACTGTACCACCAGAGACCTTGCTAAAATTGCATACATCTGCAATCATTATGGAAACTTTTTTGGAAAACAGCTATTGGATGAAAATTATATGAAACAGGCGACCGGCTGTCAGATTAGTACCAGCGGCCAGGCTTCAGAAGAGGAGCAGCAGGGATATGGATATCAGTTTTGGAGAGTTAAAAATAATGGATTTTCTCTATATGGCATGGGCGGACAGCTTGCAGTCTGTTTTCCACAAAAAGATTTAATCTATATTACCACAGCATCAGCCCAAGGCGGCCTTCCCCAGACAACCCGGCTGTATGAAGCATTCTGGAACTATTTATACCCATATCTATAAAATAGAATGCACCTTCTGCATTGACTGTGTTTTACAGCCCTTTAGCAGAAGGTGCATTTCATTCATTACTCTAAATTCAATTTTCTAGAAAATATATAATTAGTAAGTATATAGAGTATACTCGTAGTTATAATTGTATAAAATATGGAATACAGCATAAAGCCGTTACTAAATGAGGCTCCTATATCTTCAAAATTATAGGCTGAATATCTGTCAGCTATAAAACCTGTTACAACGGAATTGATCAACTGATTAGCCATATAAATACAAAAGAAAGAAATAACTGCCCAAAGAACTCTGTGCTTATTGAAAAGATGCCCGATTGCAATGGAGGCATATAAAGTAACAGGTCCGGAAATCAGTGTTAAAATTGTACTTATAAATATTTTTATAAAAAATGACGGCACGTTTATATAGACAGACATATAATCCATAAAATCCAGAAAATTCTTTAATATTTCATTGATATCGCTTATATTTACATGACCAAGTATAAATAAAATAATTGAAAGGATAAACAGTAATCCTGCCATTATTTCCCAGAAAATAGCTACAAGCAGTTTCGCATTGATTAAGGTGCTGGTTTTCACTGGCAGCGTATGGGTTAAATACCCCTGGTTGCTTACCATAGTTTTATAGAAGTTAGTGACTATAAATACAGAGGTCATAACAAACAGCGCAATAATATAGATAAAATATAATAGGAAGAATACCCCTGTAATTGCATTTAATATATTACTCTGGTCTGAAAAAATACTAATGCTTCCTTCAAATGAAAATTTGCAGAGAGCTGTTATGAGAATAAATCCCATCATAAGCGGAAGAAATAATCTGGATGTTTCTTTTATCTCATATTTAAATACTTTTCCTAGCATTTGAACACCTCCCTAAATAATGCATCTACAGATTTTCCATTCTCCTCCCGGATTGTATCAACAGAGCTGGTTAAAACAATCGTTCCATCTTTAATAAAAATAACATCATCCAGTATAGGTTCAATATCAGATATGAGATGAGTGGAAATAAGAATAGATCCCTCTTCATTATAGTTAGACAAAATAGTATTGAGTATATAATCTCTGGCAGCCGGATCAACTCCTCCAATTGGTTCATCAAGAAGATATAGATCAGCTTTACGGCTCATAACCAGAATTAACTGTACCTTTTCCTTTGTACCTTTTGATAAAGTTTTTAATCGGCTGTTACGGTCAATATTTAATCTGGACAGCATCTCATAGGCTTTATCAATCTGAAAATTAGAATAGAAATCATTAAAATAATCAAAAATCTGAGACACCTTAAGGCTTTCATTTAAATAGTTTTTATCCGGCAGATAGGAAACCCGCAGCTTTGACTGGGTATCTACAGGAAGACCGCAAATTGTAATAGAACCTGAGTTAGGAGTTAAAAGTCCAGTAGCCACTTTAATTAAAGTAGTTTTTCCGCTTCCATTAGGCCCTAAAAGTCCTACAATTCTTCCAGGTTCAATAGAAAAATTAATTTGATTCAGGGCCTTTAAAGAACCGAATGATTTAGTTAAATCCCTACATTCCATAATTGCACTCATTTTGTCATCTCCTTTGCTGTTTTTTCCATTAGTTTAATGGTTTCCACAGGATTAATACCAAGCTCTTCCATAGTGTGTATGAATTCTTTGATTTTTTCTTCTGCAATGGTTTCTTTTACTTTTTCAATCATACTTCTGTCCTCCGTTACAAATCTCCCTGAGGTTCTCTGGGAATAGATCAAACCGCTTTGTTCCAGTTCTGACAAAGCCTTCTGCATGGTGTTAGGATTTACTGAGGCTTCGGAAGCCAGCTCTCTGACAGATGGAAGTCTGGCACCTGCTGTGTATTCTCCGGAAATAATCCGAAGACGTATTTGTTCTAATAATTGTGTGTAAATAGGTCTGTCATTTTCAAAATGCCAAATCATGTACATTCCTCCTGTTGTGTTACTGTATTAATTGACTAATACAACAATACACCTAAAACAAAATAATGTCAACAATTAATTTACTTGATTTCGTGTTGCTAATAACATATGATTAAATTAATACAAAATATGGTAAAGCCTGGAGGAAATTATGATCAGAACCATAAAAACAGAAGAAATAGTAAAAAATATTAAAGAAATGTGTATAGAATCCAATTACATACTTTCAAAAGATATGGAACATGTATTTATGGAAGCTGCAGAGAAGGAAAAGTCTGCACTTGGAAAACAGATTCTAAATCAATTAGAGGAGAACTTAACCATTGCCAGAGAAGATCATATTCCAATCTGTCAGGATACAGGAATGGCAGTGATCTTTATGGAAATAGGTCAGGATGTACATATTGAAGGCGGAAGCTTAAAGGATGCTGTGAACCAGGGAGTGAGAGAAGGATATATGGAAGGATATCTTCGAAAATCAGTTGTGAGTCCCATTGACCGGATTAACACACAGGATAATACACCGGCTGTGATTCATTATGACATTACAGAAGGGGATCAGATATCTATTACAGTAGCGCCCAAAGGTTTTGGAAGCGAAAACATGAGCCGGGTATTTATGCTTAAGCCTGCCGATGGGCTGGAAGGGATTAAAGATGCCATACTGACTGCAGTCAGGGATGCAGGACCTAATGCCTGTCCGCCAATGGTGGTTGGAGTAGGAATTGGAGGAACCTTTGAAAAATGTACAGAAATGGCAAAATACGCATTAACCAGAGATTTAGATCATAAGACGGAAGATTCACAGATAAGAGAACTGGAAGAAGAGATGCTTATAAAAATCAATAAACTGGGAATCGGACCAGGAGGTCTTGGTGGTACTGTCACTGCGCTTGCAGTTAATATAGAAGCTTTTCCAACTCATATAGCAGGATTACCGGTAGCAGTTAATATCTGTTGTCATGTAAACAGACATGTACACCGTGTGATTTAGCCGTATTATAATATGTTAGGAAGGGACTGATAGAGAATGAATAATCATATGAATGTACCAATCACCAGAGAAGAAGCAGAACGTCTAAGTGCAGGTGACTATATCTATTTGACAGGCACTATATATACAGCAAGAGATGCAGCTCATAAGAGAATGCAGGAAACACTGGACAGAGGAGAAGAGCTTCCTTTCAATATTAAAGGGAATATAATCTACTATATGGGACCATCCCCGGCAAGGGAGGGCCGCCCCATCGGATCAGCAGGACCTACTACAGCAAGCCGTATGGATAAATACACTCCTGCACTTTTGGATATGGGACTTGGTGCCATGATTGGAAAAGGAAAGAGAAGTAAAGAAGTAATAGATGCAATTATAAGAAATGGTTCTGTTTATCTTGCAGCAGTTGGAGGAGCAGGAGCCCTGCTATCCCAAAAAATCAAGAAATCAGAAATTATTGCCTATGAAGACCTTGGAACAGAGGCCATACGACGTCTGGAGGTTGAGAATTTTCCGGTGATTGTAGTGATTGACAGCAGAGGAAATAATCTATATGAAACTGCAATCGAGGAATATAAAGAAGAATAGGAGATGTAATATATGAATCGTATTGCATATATGGTAATCCGTAATTTATTCAGAGTTCCAGTCTGGTTCTATCATATCTGGAAATTTGGCCGTCCTGGAGATCGTCATACAGAACAGGAACGATATGATTACCTAAGAAATATTGTAAAAAAGGTTAATAAATCAGGTAGAGTGGAAGTAGAAGTCAGTGGGGTTGAGAATCTTCCTGATAAAAACGGCTTTATACTATTCCCCAATCATCAGGGACTGTATGATGTTCTGGCTATTATAGAAGGTTGTCCTAACCCTCTTGGTATTATAGTGAAAAAAGAAGCTGCTTCTATTATATTGATTAAACAGGTAATAAAAGCTCTTGATGGCATTGCCATTGACCGTAAGGATATGAAAGCATCAATGAAGGTTATTATGAAAATGACTGAAAACGTGAAAAAGGGAAGAAACTATATTATATTTCCAGAGGGAACCAGAAGTAAAGAGGGAAATAAACTTCTTCCATTTAAAGGCGGAACTTTTAAAAGTGCTGTCAATGCCAAATGTCCCATTGTCCCTGTAGCGCTGATTGATTGTTTTAAACCATTTGATATCAGTTCCATTAAGAGACAAAAAGTGAGCATCAGTTTTTTAAAACCTCTTTATCCTGATCAATATATAGGGCTAAAAACAATTGAAATAGCAGATCTGGTACAGGGTAAAATACAGGAAGAAATAAATCGAAAATTGGGTTGACATTTATATTCTTCTCTAGTATAATAACCAATGCGTCTGAAAACAATAGTGTTTAACAACGCAATCATATGGAGACTATGAACTACGGAGAAATACTCAAGAGGCCGAAG
>DHOR01000005.1:42681-42920 GCA_002409995.1 Hungatella sp. UBA5385
GTTCAAATCCCTCTTTCTCCGCTCATTTCCAAATGGTTATTTTTTTGCCCTTTCAGTAGATGGTTTAAAAAGCCGTTGACATAGAAAAATCAACATGCTATAATATAAACCCCATCGAAGAAATGGTGGAAAGAAAAAAAGTTTTAAAAAGTTGTTGACAAAGTTCAAACAACATGATAAACTTAACGAGTTGCTTTCGAGAGGAAGACAACAACAAGCACTTTGAAAACAGAAGATTG
>DHOR01000019.1:0-1576 GCA_002409995.1 Hungatella sp. UBA5385
ATATTGTAAAATGCCTCCATGAATGATAAAATAGTAATAATTTTATAGGGAGCAGGAGGAATATTGTATGGATAAGACATTATATGGTCTGATGGATTGGGCTGGAATTGAAGAGATAGTATATTCTGAGGCGGCGGATCCTCACGGATTATTGGGACCTCATATAACGGATGAAGGTTTGCTGATTCAGGTATTTATCCCTACAGCGGTGAAGATTGCAGTTAAGATGACAGCAGACAGCAGAGAGTTCCCTATGGAGCTGGCAGATGAAGCCGGTTTCTATGCGGTTTTAATTCCGCAGAAGGTGATAACAGGGTATACGCTGCTTGTTACTTATGATAATGGGACGGAAGAGGAGATTACTGATCCTTATTCCTTTGAACCGCTTTATACAGACAGTGATTTGAAGAAGTTTGAAGCTGGAATTCATTATACCATCTATGAAAAGATGGGAGCTCATCCTATGACAGTTCAGGGAACAGATGGCGTGTATTTCTCTGTATGGGCACCCTGTGCAATGCGTGTCAGTGTAGTAGGAGATTTTAACTTATGGGATGGAAGACGACACCAGATGAGGAAGCTGGGGGATTCCGGCATTTTTGAACTATTTATACCCGGGCTTACAACCGGGCTTATCTATAAGTATGAGATTAAGCATGGTAATGGTAATCCACAGCTGAAATCTGATCCATACAGCAATTTCTGTGAGCTGCGTCCTAATAATGCTTCTGTTGTATGGGACATTAATCATTATCAGTGGAATGATCAAGAGTGGATGAAACAGAGGGCAGTGGCTGATACAAAAGAACAGCCAATGTCCGTTTATGAAGTACATCTTGGTTCCTGGATTCGCAAAGAGATTGATCGAGACGAAGAGGGCAATGAGATCATAGGCTCTGAATTCTATAATTATAGAGAGCTTGCAGTCAAGCTGGCTGAGTATGTAAAGGACATGCAGTATACTCATGTGGAGCTTATGCCTGTTATGGAGCATCCCTTAGATGCCTCCTGGGGCTATCAGGTGACAGGATATTATGCGCCAACCAGCCGTTATGGAACACCAGATGACTTCATGTATTTTATGGACTATATGCATGAGCAGGGGATTGGTGTTATTCTGGACTGGGTTCCGGCTCATTTTCCAAGAGACAGCTTTGGACTGGCTGTCTTTGATGGAACCTGTGTTTATGAGCATAAGGACCCGAGACAGGGCTCCCATCCTCACTGGGGAACCTTAATTTATAATTACGGGCGTGCAGGTGTCTGCAATTTCCTCATTGCCAATGCCTTGTTCTGGGCAGATAAATATCATGCAGATGGAATTCGCATGGATGCAGTTGCTTCAATGCTATATCTTGATTATGGGAAAAATGAAGGGGAATGGGTTCCTAATATCTATGGCGGTCATGAGAACCTTGAGGCAGTAGAGTTCCTCAAACATTTAAATTCCGTATTCAAGGGCAGAAAAGATGGTGCCGTTCTTATTGCAGAGGAATCCACTGCCTGGCCACAGATCACAGGTGATGTTAAGAAAGACGGACTTGGTTTTGACTATAAGTGGAATATGGGCTGGATG
>DHOR01000019.1:1760-2001 GCA_002409995.1 Hungatella sp. UBA5385
TGGAATATGGGCTGGATGAATGATTTTATTGGATATATGCAGTGTGATCCATATGTCAGAAAGCACCATTACGGAGAATTGACCTTCAGTATGCTGTATGCTTACAGCGAGGATTTTATACTGGTATTTTCTCATGATGAAGTAGTACATGGTAAGGGCTCTATGCTTGGTAAAATGCCTGGTGAAACTCTTGAGAAGAAGGCTGATCAATTGCGGGCTGCCTATGGATTTATGCTGGGGC
>DHOR01000019.1:2171-2783 GCA_002409995.1 Hungatella sp. UBA5385
CTGCCTATGGATTTATGCTGGGGCATCCCGGCAAGAAGCTGTTATTTATGGGACAGGATTTCGGTCAGATACATGAGTGGGATGAAAATGTCGGTCTGGACTGGGATATTCTGGAATTCCCTGTTCATAAACAGCTGCAGAACTATGTAAAAGCGTTAAATAAGATTTATAAAAATATGCCCTCTCTTTATAAAGACGATTATAATCCTGAAGGGTTTGAGTGGGTGGAATGTACTGATTCCAAGGACAGTATTGTTGCATTTCTTAGAAAAACTCAGAATAAGGAAGAGACTTTGCTCTTTGTGTGCAATTTTGATACAGTTGCCCATGAAAAATTTCCTGTGGGTGTTCCCTTCCATGGGAAATATAAAGAAATTCTCAACAGTGATGCAATAGAATTCGGAGGAAGCGGAAAAGTGAATTCCCGTGTGAAAACCTCTAAAAAGGCAGAGGCCAATGAAAGACCGGATTCTATAGAGATTACGGTTGCTCCACTTAGTGTAATGGTATTTAGCTGTACACCTGTAAAGGAAGAGACTGTAAAGGTGGAGAAAGCTGCTAAAACACGGAAAACGCAGAAGGGATCGGCAAAAGCGAAGACAACAAAAGCGA
>DHOR01000019.1:3035-4478 GCA_002409995.1 Hungatella sp. UBA5385
CGGAGACACTGGAGGTGTCAGCAGCAACAAATAAACCCGTATCAAAAGCAGCAACAAAACAAACAAAAAAGGATAAATCTCTAAAAACAAACACAACAGAGAAAAATACAACAGTATCAGAGGTGAGTAAAGAATCATGATATTACGTGGTGTAGAGATAGGGTTGCCGGAAGAAGGACTGCCGGAAGAAACACTGGCAGTAATACAGAAGGAAGTACAAGAGAACTTAGATCAACTGCGCCCAAATGTAATTTTGGAAACAATGAAAGGCTGGATACCGGATTTACTTGCTTTTGGAATTAAACTGTTGATTGCTCTGATTATTTTCGCTGTAGGGTCCAGAATTATTAAGTTGATTTACGGCATGTTAAACCGTTCTTTTCAGCGGATGGGCCTGGAGTCCAGTGTTAAGAAATTCCTGCTGTCAGTGCTCAATGCAGCTATGTATTGTGTATTATGTTTTATAATAGCGGGACAGATAGGGGTAAATTCAGCTTCCATTGTAGCTTTGCTGGGTTCTGCCAGTATTGCCATAGGTCTTGCTGTCCAGGGAAGTCTGGCTAATTTTGCAGGCGGTGTCCTGATTCTGATGGTAAAACCTTTTCGCACAGGAGATTATATTGTATCTGAGTATGGAGAAGGGACTGTTCATACCATTGGTTTGGTTTATACAGTTCTTAACACAATCGATTATAAACAGGTAGTGATTCCCAATGGAACCTTGGCTAATTCTGCTTTAACCAATGCCACAGCTATGAGCAAACGAAGACTGGATTTAACTGTTTCAATCGGATATGATTCTGATTTGAAAAGAGCCAAACAACTATTGAAACAACTGTATTACGATCACCCCAGTATTAACAAAGAGGAGGATATTCAGGTTTATGTGGATAGTCTTGGAGAAAACTCTGTTGTAATTGGTGGGAGAGGTTGGCTTAGTGCTGATGATTACTGGAATACAAGATGGGAATTGATTGAGCAGATCAAGCTGACCTTTGATGAGGAAGGAATTGAAATTGCCCATAATCAGTTATATGGTAATAGGAAAGATTGCAAAACAGACTAACAATAAAAAAGCATCAGCCGGAAGCTTCTAAAAAGAAACCTTCCGGCTGATGCTTTTTTATTATTCTTATTGAATTGCGAAATCCACAGATACAATTGCCTCAACACTTACCTGACCGGGCGCCACATCCATGGCAGCACCAGCAGCCATTGTCTCTGCTATGGCAGAACGGCCACCCTCATATCCGGTGTATCTTATCTGCTGATTTGTCAGATGTTCTTCCACATGAACAATAGCTCCCAGAGTGGTACCGCCTGCTTCAGCGATAGCCTCAGCTTTTACTTTGGCAGATTCAATTGCTTTTTTCAGCGCTTCCTGATATTTAGCATCATAGTCGCTGGAAAGATAGGAAATATTGTCAATGGTATTAATTCCTG
>DHOR01000019.1:4684-31405 GCA_002409995.1 Hungatella sp. UBA5385
ATTAATTCCTGCGTCAACACAGGAGGTTATTAGTTCTCCAACCTGATCAAGTGGAAGGTCGGATACGGTAATGGAAGTGCGCATCTCATATCCTGTAATAGTCTGACCTGAGTTCCAGTCATAAATAGGGTTTAATCCAAAATTAGAAGTCTGGATGGATTTTTCTTCAATACCGGAATCCTTTAAAAAGGTAATGACTTTGTTTACATCCTTGCTGTTCTCATCCTGACAGGATTTGGCATCTGCTGCCTGAGTGGTGACTGCGAACTTAATCTCTGCAATATCGGGAACTACTTTCACCTCTTCAGAACTCTGTACTGTTATCACATTATCTTTGGCATTCTCTACCTGTATTACGTCAGGAACTGTGAGGGGTGTCTGTGCACAGGCGCTAAGGCCCAGTGTGGCGGCAGTGATTATAACTGCGGCAATTGGCATAGTTAGTTTTCTCATAATAAAACTCCTCCTTTTCCTATATTTTACAATAAAATACCAGATAATGTATTTCTTTTCTCTTAACATATCAGGTCAAAATTCAAAGGGTTTTATTACTTTTAACGTTATTTTTTACTTCTGCTGGTTTCCAGATAATTATAAAAAGTGAACTTACTGATATCAAGAAGATCATAAATACGTTCTGCTGATTTTGTAATCAGAAAAGCTCCTTTTTTATCCAAGTAACTGATAAACTGAACCTTATCCTCTTTTGTCATTTCATTAAAAGGCTTTCCAATTTTTTTCTGGCCCTCCTGAATTAAATGAGAGAGAAGAGTATTCACGTCAGAAGCAAAAATCTCTTCTTCCTGAGTTGCATCAAAATGATTGAATTGACGTAAATAGCCTTCAAACTGAAGTGTTTCGGTTATTTCGTAATTAATGCAAATGGAACCTATAATCTTATCTTCATCATTTTTTACGTAGATAGAGGAAGAACGTACAATTCTTCCATCAGGTAATGTAGTTACATAATTAAAACGATCACCATCTACCACGGTTCCGCTTAAAACTTCAAGCCCCAGATTGCTTCCACAGCCTCCTACCACACGGTTTGTAATATGTCCATTTCGTATATCAATAATAGTACTGTTATAATCTTTTGTCAGATCATGAAGAACCACCTCACATTTTATCCCAAACTGATTGGCTACTAAGGATAAAATTTGCTTTAAAAATGGAAGTTCATCTTGGATTGATTTCATTCGCCGGCCTCCTTGTATAATTAAATTTATTTTATGTGCTTACTTTTTGTAAGAGTAAATATTGTTACTATCTAAAATTATAGCATAATTAGGAAAAAGAGCAAGAGAAAATGACAAAAAGTTTGCAGTCTAAAAGTTTGATAAGCATTACAAAAAATCAGAAAAGAAATAATATATGGAAAATATAGGAAAAATGCATATAAAATTAAAAATGATAAAAAAGTATATATGCAAAGTGCGAAAAATAAAGTGATATTATAAAATGTAAAAAAGTTTTAAATTTAGAAAATAATCATTTTAAAACTAAAAGAAATAGTATAATTATAGAAAATCATACAAAAAAACAAGAAAAGTATTGAAAATATCGTTGACTTAACACTAAAAGTATGATAATCTGCAAATGTAAACAGAGTACACCAGAAAAAAAGTTATAAATGGCAGATATAATGGATTTGCCATGGATGACAAAAAATTTCATGAAATGAAGTTTGAAAGGAGAAGGAAATGAAAAGAAAAAGTTTTATGGCAGCAATTTGTATGACTGGTATGGTGGCATCTTTGCTTGCAGGCTGCGGGGGGACAAGCACGCCGGAAGACAAAGAGGGTACAGCAGCAACTACACAGGCTGAAGAAAAGAAAGAGGGAAGTGAGCCTGTAACGATTACTATGTGGTATGGAATTGGCGGAGATGAGTCTGATATGATGCTGAGTATTATTGACGAATATAACAAAAGTCAGGATGAGATTTTTGTAGATGCGCTGAGCGTTACCGACAGTTCCAAAATGATTGTAGCAATGTCAAGCGGTGAGGGTCCTGATGTAATAAGGAGCTCTAATCCCACAGCGCTTGCATATTTAAAACAGGGTCTCATTGAAGACCTGAACGCCTATGTGGAAAAAGATGGGTTTGATACCAGTGTTTACTATCAAAAGTCACTGGAAGCCAATACAGCAGATGGTCATCTGGCAGCGCTGCCAAGTACTGCCTATACCATTCAGATGTATTATAACAAAGATATTTTAGAGCAGTTAGGATATACAGAACCGCCGACAACCATGGAAGAGATGTATCAGATGGCAGTAGAAGCCACAATTCTTGATGACAGCGGTAATATTGATGTATTAGGCTATCCTTTGTTTCCTCTTGCTTCTGCAAGACAGGAACTTGTTTATGGATTTGGCGGAAGATGGTGGGATGAAGCAGGTAATCCAACTCCTCTCCGTCAAGAAAATTTGGACAGCTTAACCTACAATGTGAAATATAGAGAGCAGTTTGGTATTGATAAGGTTGCTTCCTTTATTACCACTGCCAATACCAACCGCTACACAGAAAAGGATATGTTCTTTGCAGGCAAGCAGTTATTCCGTTTTGATGGCCCCTGGCTGACAACTATGATGGAAAGTTATGATTCTGATGTAAATTATGGAATTACTATGATTCCTGGAGCAACAGAGGCAGACAGAGGATGTGCAAGATTTGAATCTAATTGTTACGTTCTTTCAGGAACCTCCAAGAATAAGGAAGCAGCATGGAAATTTATGAAGGATTATACCACTTCAGAATTTGTAAAAAAAGAAGTGATCGGTCTTGCCAACCTTCCTGCCTATATGCCTTTGTTTGAAGACGAGGAAGTTTTAGCGGTTCCTGCATTCAAGGAGTTTATTGACACCTTAAAGGCAGAGAATGCAGTTCAGTTCCCGGCAATCAGCAATTTATCAGAGTATGTGGCTATTATTGATGAGTATCTGGATTATATTTATAACGGTTCGATGACTCCTGAAGAAGGGCTTAAGGAGCTGGAACAGAGAGCAAACAGTATAACACTTGAATAATTGAAGGAATTAATTATGAAGAGAACGAAAATGACAAGAAGGGCCAGAAATAATATCAATGGATTCTTATTTGCTCTTCCCTGGATTATCGGATTTACATGTTTCAGCATTTATCCATTACTGGCTTCACTTTATTACAGTTTTTCTTCTTTTAATGCTGTTACAGATCCCAAGTGGGTAGGGCTAGCCAATTATCAAAATATTTTAAAGGATATGCTAGTATGGAAAAGCCTTAAAAATACATTGTTTATGGCATTTGTATCAACACCCATCAATCTTTGCCTTGCAGTTTGTATGGCTTATATTGTGAATAAAAGTTTTAGAGGGAAAGGCGCAGCCCGAACCATTTTCTTTATGCCATCCATTATTCCGGTTGTGGCATCTACAATGATTTGGATCTGGATGTTTGATCCTACATACGGAATGATCAATACTGCTCTGCACTGGTTTGGAATTCAGGGACCTGCATGGCTGAATAATCCTCAGTTTACCAAATGGGCTCTTCTGCTTATGGGTTCCTGGAATACAGGAACCACCATGCTGATCTGCCTGGCTGCACTGCAGGATGTTCCGATGAGCTATTATGAGTCAGCTCAGTTAGATGGAGCCAATGCGTTCCAGATATTTTTCAGGATTACATTGCCTAATATTGCCCATATTCTGGTGTACCAGGCAATCTTAAATGTAATCAATGCATTTCAGTATTTTACACAGGTGTATGTTATTATTACAGCTAATTCAGGCGTTAAGAATACTACTACCAGCGGAGGTCCGGCCAACTCCATTCTCATGTATCCGCTATACATTTTTTACAATGCATTCAGCTACATGAAGATGGGGAAGGCATCTGCGATGGCATGGCTTCTGTTTATCATAATCGCCATCTTAACTGCTATTATGGTGAAGGTTACAAGAAAAACATCGGAGGTGGCTGGCAGTGAATAATACAACGAAAAGCATTCAGTATTATAGAATAGTAAGAATCATCAGAAAAGTGTTGTTTTATGCTCTGGTCATACTGCTTTGCACTATATTTTTGTCACCCTTTATTGTTATGGTGACAACCTCATTAAAAACCAGTGCAGATGCATTTACCATCCCGGTTAAGGTTCTGCCTAGAAAATGGGTATTTACCAACTATCCGGCTGCATTTGAGCAGATTCCCTATATGAGATATATGAGGAATACAGCAGTGATAACCATCTGCTGTGTGGCAGGCCAGCTTTTAATCACTCCTCTGGTGGGGTATTCCCTGGCAAAGATCAAATGGGGAGGAGTCAGAATTATATCAGCTCTTTTAATGGCAACTATGATGATTCCCTATACAGTAACTATGGTTCCAATATACAGAATATGGTCCAAACTAGGATTGACAGGAACTTACGCTCCACTGATTATTCCCTCTTTCTTTGGAAATTCATTTTATATTATTATGATGAGACAGTTTATTATGGGAATACCAGATTCCCTCATGGAGGCTGCAACCATTGATGGATGCTGGGAGCTTAAGAAGTTTACTTTAATTGTGCTTCCTCTTACCAAGCCTGCCCTTACCACAATCGGGATCTATGCATTTTTAGGGGCATGGTCTGATTATCTGGCACCGTTAATCTACATTAACAAACCAGACCGCTACACCCTGTCTATAGGACTGCAGTCTTTCTTTAACTTATATACCATTGACTGGACTGCACTGATGGCAGCAGCTACTATTTTCGTACTGCCAGTTATAATTCTGTTTATATTCTTCCAGAGAAATTTTGTGGAAGGTGTGGCAACAACCGGACTAAAGGCTTAGAGAAGGAGAAAATAATGGAAGCTTTTTTGGAAAATCAATTAAAAAAGACTTTGTATGTACATTATCCCCTGAAAGCGGAGGAAGGGAAAGGAATAGAGGCAAAGCTTTTTCAAAAAGAGATTGAGAAAGAGATTGTTCTGTGGGATGGAGTAGATGAAAGCTGCTGGAGCTTCAGGGGAAAAGGCAATACGGAATTTACGGGCGGAATGGTTGATATCAACACCAACAGCACAGAAAATTACTGGCCCGAGACGGAGAATCCTAACGGAGCTTATTCCACCTTTGGAGACTATACTCTCTATCTGGATGTGGCAGGGCTTGACCTGGCGGAATATAACCAGATTTATTTTGAAATGAAGTCAGAGTGTGATGGTCATCACAGCCCTATGGTGCGTGCAGGCTTTGAAAATGACGGAGTGAAGAAGATTCCTGATGTCTATTCCAGAGAAGGTTTTAATGCAATCACCTTGGAAAATGGAACCTGGTGTAAAAGAATCTGGACCATCACAGAGATTCCCCATGACAAGATAACAAAGATCTTCTTCCGTTTCCATAAATACGGAAAAGAGTTATCAGCCTCTGAGAATATGAGATATCAACTGAAAAATATCCGTATGCAGAAGGTGAAACAGACTCAGGTGACAAAAGGGTGGCAGTGTGAAAAGGATACAGTATCCTGTTCCACCAGTGGTTATTGGACTTATGGTAAAAAGACAGCAGTGGCTAATACTTCAGAGGAGAGTTTTAGCATTCTGGATGCTGAGACAGGCTCTGTTGTGCTTCAAAAGAATATTAACACAGTGAACCATACACTGGGAGAATTTAAAATTGTGGATTTTTCAGAGCTTGAAACAGTGGGCAGTTATAAGATTCGCATTGGAGAGAATGAAACAGAGCCATTTCCAATTGGAAATGCCATATTAGAGAATGCTGTATGGAGAGTGATTAACTTCCTCTTCTGTGAGAGATGCGGTTTCCCTATTCCTGGGAAGCATGGTACCTGTCATCAGGATGTGTACGTAGACCATAAAGATCTTCGTATGATTTATACAGGCGGCTGGCATGATGCAGCAGATGTATCACAGCAGACAACCCAGACAGCAGAAGTGGTTCATGGCTTGCTGGAGTGTGCAGAAGCTGTAAAGGATGATGAGATGCTTTATTTAAGGCTGCTTGAGGAAGCAGGCTGGGGAATGGATTTTGTACTTAGAACCAGATTTGGAGATGGTTATCGTGCTAGTTCTGCAGGTTTAAGGCGCTGGACTGATAATCTGATTGGAAATATAGACGATGTTCCTGGAAGATGCCACAATAATCCTTTTGATAATTTTATTATGGCAGGGGTTGAGGCTATGGGAGCGAAGCTGTTCCTTGGCACAGATCCTGAACTTGCCTGGAAATGCCGTTCAGCAGCAATGGAGGATTTTGCATTTGCAGAACAGACATTTGAAACAGAAGGGATTGTAAGGCCCCTTCCTCAGGAACATACCTATAATGCAAGCATGTCCCAGCACTATGCAGCAGCAGCATGGGCAGCAGCAGGAATCTGTGAGATAGCTCCTGATCTGGAGATGGCAGATAAATCAGCAGCTTATTTGACTAAGCTAATCAATTGCCAGGATCAGGGAGAAGCAGTACCTGGGTTTATGGGCTTCTTCTATAGGGATGAGAGCAAGAGTCATATTGTACATTTCAGCCATCAGGCAAGAGAGCATATTTTTGCCCAGGCACTGGTGAAAGCCTATGAAGTTCTACCCGATCATAAAGAGGCAAAAAGCTGGAAGAAGGCAATGGAAAGCTATGGCAGTTATATAAAGAAGCTTATGGATTTCGGCGCTCCTTACGGCATGATTCCTGCAGGTATTTACTGTACAGACGAGCTGGAAGACGAGGAAACATTTGAGTTGGTTCACCCAAGGCTTGATTTTAGTGTGGAACGAGCCAATTATGAAGAACAGCTAAAAAGTGGAGTTGCTGTTAATGACAGATACTGTGTGAGAAACTTTCCTGTGTGGTTTTCCTTCCGTGGAAATAATGCCAACATGCTGTCTCAGGGGAAGGGAGCTTCCTTAATAGGAAAAGCATTAAAGGATGATGCTTTGATTGAAATTGCCAGAGAGCAGATATACTGGATAGCAGGGAAGAATCCTTTTGGAAACTCCTTTATTTACGGGGAAGGGCATAATTTCGGCAAACAGTACAATGCACTTGCAGGAGAGATTATTGGCTCCTTGCCTGTGGGAACACAGACTCAGGAGAATGAGGATCTTCCTTACTGGCCAATGGCTAATATCGCCTGCTACAGAGAAATTTGGACTACATCTGCAGGTCATTGGTTATGGCTGGCTGCAGATCTATATTATGGAGGAAAACAGGAGTAAGGCAAATGAAAGAGGAATGGCTGAAAACGCTTGAAACACCTTGTCTTGTCATTGATATGAAAAAGGCTCATAAAAATATAGATAATATGCAGCAGAAAGTTGCTGCATATGGCTGTAATCTGAGACCTCACATTAAGACTCATAAAATGCCCTTATTTGCCAGAATGCAGTTGGAAGCAGGCGCATGTGGAATTAGCTGTGCCAAAATATCAGAAGCAGAGGTAATGGCAGCAGGAGGATGCGAAGATATATTTGTAGCCTACCCTATGGTGGGGGAATTCCGGATAAAACGTGCACTGGCTCTTACAAAAAGAGTGAAGAGGCTGATCCTGGCTGTGGACAGCATGGAAAGTGCCAGGCAGCTGAATCAGGCAGCTCTGACTGCGGGGGTTGATCTGGAAGTGCGGCTGGAAGTGGATACAGGTGCGAGAAGAAGTGGAGTTGTAAGGGAAAAAGCTGTTGATCTGGCAGTAGAGATTCATAAGCTTAAAAACCTTAAGCTTACAGGAATTTACACCTTTAAAAGTCTTATTTATCAAAATCAACCTACAGAGGACATATATGCAGCTGGTGCAGAGGAAGGCAGCTTAATGGGAGAACTGGCTCAGGTTATCAGAGAAGCGGGAGTCCCTATTACAGATGTCAGCGCAGGATCAACACCAACAGCAGTGGAGGCAGCAAAAACAGGTTTGGTTAACGAGGTACGCCCCGGAACTTACATATTTAATGATAAGATGCTTTGTTATGAAGGTGCTGCAGATCCGGAGGATATAGCGGTAAGATATTATGCTACTGTTGTCAGCACACCCTGTGAGGAGTATGCAGTTATAGATGGAGGAACCAAAACATTTCCTATGGATATTATTCTGGATATTCCACCTTATTTTTACTCCACCTATGCAGAAGTGGAAGAAAATAATGACTTACAGCTGCGAAGAATGAATGAAGAGCATGGTATTCTCACCGGTAAATCAGGAAAAACAGGATTAAAGGTGGGGGATATAGTATCAATGATACCCATTCATGTGTGTACCGCCATTAATATGCAAAACCAGGTCTATCTGGATTATGGGGATTTTCTTCAGAAAGAACAAGTAGCTGCAAGGGGAATGCTGATTTAAATGAGGTAGAAGATGAGATATTTAATTAAAAATGGAATCATATACGATGGAGACGGAGGTAACCCTTTTCGTGGAGATATTCTGATTGAAAATGAGATAATCCAGGAGATAGGAACTAATTTAACAGCTCCTGCTGAGATCATTAATGCAGCAGGACAGATTGTGGCTCCCGGATTTATTGATACTCACCGACACTGTGATCTTGCCGCTCTTCTTGATCAGGAGTTTGGAACCATTGAGCTTCATCAGGGGCTTACTAGTGTAGCAGGCGGAAACTGCGGTTTGGGCATTTTTCCGGCAGGAAGAAACAGAAAGGATATCTATGATTTTGTGGAACCCTGTCTTGGAGCAGCTGCTGAGTCTCTTTCTATATCCGGTTATGAGGAATATGGAAAGAGACTTGAAGAGAAGGGACTGCCATTGCACACCGGTCTATTTCTTGGAACAGGGGCTGTAAAGGCAGCAATCAAAGGATATGGAAACAGTCCATTTACTGTAAAAGAGATGGAACTGGCAAAGGGGTATATCAGGGAGAACTTAGAATCAGGAGTCTTAGGACTTTCCATGGGTATCATGTATCAGCCTGAATGTTATTCTTCTTATAAAGAAATGACTGAGCTTCTAAAAACGGCGGCTCCTTATGGACGGCCTCTTATGTGCCATATTCGGGGAGAGGGGGATTCTCTGGTTTCTTCTGTAAGGGAAGTCATTGGACTGTGTCAGGAGGCTGAGCTTCCTCTTAATATCAGCCATTTTAAGGCAACAGGAATCCGAAACTGGAATAAAACCATATATAAGGCCATTGAGGCAGTTGAGGAGGCGAGAAACAGAGGACAGGATGTAACTGCTGATTTTTACCCTTACTGCGGAGGATCCACCACGCTTTTAAGTCTTCTTCCGCCTTCTGTAATAGAAGGAAGTCTGGAAGAGTCCTATAGAAAGCTTCACAACAAACATGGTATTGAAAAGCTTAAGAAGGAATTATACAAAGAGCAGGAAGGTTGGGACAATATGGTCACCTCCATAGGCTGGAGCCGCATTCTTATCAGCTCTGTCACAAAAGAGTCCAATCGTATACTGACCGGTTTAGATTTTGAAAAAGCAGCAGACATACGGGGGTATGAAGATCCGGCAGAATTAATGGCAGACCTTTTATATGAAGAAAATGGAAAGGTAGGTATAATTCTGCTAAGCATGAGTCAGGAGGATGTGGATACTGTTGCGCGTCTGCCCTACACTATGTTGATCTCTGATTCTCTTTATGGAAGAAGTGACTGCCCTCACCCAAGACTCTACGGCTCCTTTCCTAGACTGATTCGTGACTTTGTCAGAGAGAGAAGAATCCTAACCATGGAATCAGCTATACAAAAGATGACATCAATGCCTGCTGACCGTCTGAATCTTAAGAAACGGGGAAGATTAAAGGATGGTTATTATGCAGATATGGTCGTTTTTCATCAGAACCGATTTACAGATCACGGAGATTATAGCAATCCCAAACAATTATCCTCCGGATTATCCTATGTGTTTGTAGATGGGAAAATGGCTCTTTGCGATGATCAAAGGCTACATGGCAGCAACGGAAAAGTATTAAGAATAAATTGAGGTGGAATTGATGACAGATGTTTATAAGAAATTAAAGGAATTGGGGCTTAAGCTTCCCGCTGCGGCAGAAAAGGGTGGAGTATATCGTCAGGCTGTGAAATTTTGCGATAATCTGGTTTACATATCAGGCTGTGGTCCAATTATTTCTGAACCTGTTGAGGGGATTTTTGGTCAGGAATTTAATAAGGAGGATGGACCGGAATTATCAAGAGATGCCATGTTAAATGTGCTGGCTGTTCTGGAAAATGAAATAGGAGATTTAAACCGCGTAAAACAGCCTGTGAAGATCACTACTTTTGTAGCCAGTGCTGATAGTTTTCATGATCAGCCCTATGTTGCTAATGGAGGCTCCAAATTATTGGCAGAGCTATTTGGAGCAGACCATGTACCCAGCCGGTCGGCAATTGGTTTAAACGCCCTTCCGGGAAATATACCGGTTGAAACGGAGGCATTGTTTGAAATCCAGCCATGATCAAAGAAAGCAGAAGGACTTATCCAGGACTGTGCGTGCCATTGCACTGCCACTGGCTCTCCAGAGCTTATTAGGCTACACAGTAAATGTGCTGGATACAATTATGATTGGCCAGCTGGGAACTGCCCAGCTTTCTGCTGTAGCACTGGCTAATCAGGTGTTTTTTATTGCCTCCATGGCAATTCCGGGAATTGCAGACGGAGCCAATGTTTTAATTGCCCAGGCATGGGGAGTTCATGACAAGGAGAGAATCTACAAAGTTATGGCCTATGCTTACCGGACTGCAATCATCTTTATTCTGGGTTTAATGGCTGTAACCATTGCTATTCCTGAAAGGGTTATGGGCATATTCTCCACAGATGCAGTTGTGATCAGCATCGGAAGCCGATACTTAAAGATTGTGGTCTGGTCCTATTTATTCTACACTATTTCCAATATTACAACCGGAATCTTAAGATCTGTACGGACTGTAAAAATAGCCATGTATGCCTCTACTCTGTCTATAGTGCTGAAGCTGATTTGTAATTTTCTGCTGATTGACGGCAGGCTTGGGTTCCCTGCGCTGGGACTTGAGGGAGCAGCAATTGCCACCCTGGCAGCCCGGATAGGTGAATTTATTCTTGTTATGCTATTTGTATATTTTAAGGAAAATAAGCTTGTAATCAGGGTGGATAAATTAAAGAGGCTGGATCCTTCTTTATGCAAAGTATATTATTTTACCAGTATTCCTGTTATCTGCAATGAGGTGTTCTGGGCTCTGGGTGCTTCGGCACAGGCAATTGTTCTTGGAAGGCTGGGAACAGAAGTGGTTGCTGCAAACAGCATTGCCAGTGCAATAAGCCAGATGACAGCAGTACTGTATACAGGAATGGCATCAGCAGCCAGCGTTGTGGTAGGCAATACTATAGGTGCAGAGGAATATGGAGATATTAAATATTTAAAGAAGTATTTCCAAAGGTTTGCAATTGTTCTGGGGCTTGTTTCAGGATTTCTGGTTTTGGCAGTGATTCCTGCTGTCCCGGCTCTCTATCATATTAGTGGAGAAACTCTTGTGTACACAAGGCAGATGATGATTCTAACTGCACTTATTATGCCTTTTATGGCTATGCAGATTGTGAATATTATGGGACTATTGCGGGGAGGCGCAGATGTGAGATTTCAAATGGCAAACGATATGATTTTCCTTTGGGGACTTACAGTGCCTTTGGGTTTTATAGCGGCTTTTGTCTGGCATGCACCTGTATGGGTTATTTTTATCTGTATGAAATGTGATCAGGTAATCAAGGCATTTACCAGCCTTTGGCGTCTCAATGGCAGCCGATGGATTCATAATATGACAGGTCAACAAAAAACCAATGAGGGATAAATATGAGGATAGAAAAAAGCTGTATTGCAATTGACGTAGGCGGAACAAAGATGCTGATTGCTGAAGTCATGGATAATGGAACCATATGTGATATAAAGAGGATTCCTACAGGGAGATTGAATCAGAGACAGCTGATCGGTCTTATGACACAGGGGGTTCTGGATTATGAGAAAGAGATAGGCTGGCAATCGGGAAAAAGACCTGAATCTATGGGAATCGGAATTGTAGGGCTGATTGATCCTGTCAAAGGAATATGGCACAAAATTGATCAGGAGTTTGCTGAAGAACTGCCGCTTACTGATATAATGAAGCGTTGTTTTAATTTAGAGTGCTACATTGACAATGATGTGAAATCTGCCACGATTGCTGAAGGTGTCTATGGCGCAGGGAAAGGAATTTCTGAATTTATCTATATTAATGTAGGTACCGGATTGGCAGCAGGTATGGTAGCAGGAGGAAAACTGGTGAGAGGCAGAGACGGATACGCTGGCGAAATCGGATATATGGATTTTAATATGGGAAAAGGTCCACATCTGGAGTCTATTGCTTCCGGAGTGGGACTTAACAGAAGAATGAAAGAACTGCTTCCAGAATATCCCGATAGTCACTTAAATCAGCATATCAATGAGATTATCTCAGGACATCAGGTGTTTTGCTATGCAGATCAGGGGGATCTTCTTGCAAAGCGTCTGCTTGATGATATTGTTTTCATCATTGCACAGCTGATTAATAATCTAACCTGTGCATTTTCGCCGGAAAAGGTGGTGCTGGGAGGCGGTCTTGTTTCCAATGGTATATTAATTGAGAGAATCAGACAGGAGGTAAAGCCCTCTGTCTACAGCCATATGAGCGGAGGAATTGTATTATCAGAACTGGATCCCGCATACACCGGACTGGTTGGAGCTGCAGCAGTAGGATTTGGAAACCAGAAAAATTACTTTTAAGGAGAGAGTGAGATGGTAACTTTATTAAATTGTATTGAACGGATTCCTTCTGTTTTAAAAACAGTGACGGAAAGAAGGAAAGAAGCAATAAAACCTCTAATAGATTATCTTGGCAATGATTTAGACCGTATTAATGAGGTGATTTTTGTAGGGTCAGGTACTTCAAATACATCAGCAATGACTTCTCAGCCATTTTTTGAAAAGGTTTCAGGTCTTCGGACTAAGGTAGTTTTTCCAAGCAGTATCACAGGAGAAGGTCATGTGTACAATCCAGATGCGCTCTATCTGTTTACCTCTCAGACAGGGACTTCTATTATGACCCGGGACCTTCAGAAGCAGTTGCTGGAGAAGGGGTATTTATGTGTCAGCCTGACAGAATCGGAGAATACACCACTGGCAAAGGACTCTAAGGCACATGTGATCTTAAACTGCGGAAATGAGGAATACGCTATGCGTACCATTGGCTATGCCGCCAGTGTCCTGACCCATATGCTGATTGCTATGGAACTGGGTTTAGTAAAAGGTACCCTGACAGCTGATGATTATAAGATGTATGTGGAAAGCGTTGAAAAACTTCCGGAAAGTCATGAGAATATCCGTAATCAGGCAATCCCCTGGTTTCAAAAAAACAAACGACTAATGATGCGGTCTGACTGTGTTATATTTACCGGTTCAGACAGCCTTTATGGAGTTGCTTTGGAAGGAGCTGTGAAATTCTGGGAAATGCCTCAGGTTATTTCTATGGGATATGAACTTGAAGAGGGGCTTCATGGACCAAATTATGGCTATACTTCCAGACACTGTGTAGTGGTTTTGGATGATGGAGGTAAAGATACAAAGAAGGCTCAGGCACTGGCACGTTATATGAAGGATGTTAATCAGAGCGGTCTTATAGTAGGTCCTCATATTATAGATGAAAATGATCTTCTTATAGAACCTGCAGCAGGTGAGTTTGGCTGCATTGAGCTATCTGTAGTCTGCCAGATTATGTCTTATTTTCTTGCGGAGGATGGAGGCCGGGATCTGACAGTACGAAGCGACAGAAGCGTTATGAATAGTTATTTTAAAACACATATGTAATTTAAAAATTAATACCCAGGCAGCGGAGGAATCCTATGTCTGGGTATTTGTGTGATTTCAAACTGTATTATACCTGGTTTTTGTTAATATCTGTTTCTTGAGTATTAATTACTTTTTGTTTTTCTCTGCCTGAATCATGGCACATCTGCAAAAATGCCTGAGCAGAAGGTGTTAAATATTTATGTTTATGATAGATAATAGTGAATTTCCTGGACAGCGGAAGTCCGGTCACCTCTCTTTTTACTACTTTCCCCTCCTTCACATCCTGAGCGACCAGCAAATAAGGAAGTATGGAGATTCCCAAATCTTCTCCCACAGCCTTCACAATTGCCTGATTGCTGACGCTTTCCCAGATGGTGTTTAAATGAATCTGATTGGCAGTGAGAATACTTTCCAGAATCTCCCTACCTCCACTGCCGGGTTCCCTTAATATAAAGTCATAATCCTCCAGATCTTCAGGTGTGATCACCTCTTGGTCAGCCAAAGGGTGATCCGGACTGCAGATCAGGCAGAGATTGTCGTTCATAAAGGGCTCTGCAATAATCTGTGGATAGGCTGGAATTCCCTCAATCAAAGCAAAATCGATGCTGTTATTCATAATACACTCTTCCAGATAAGAAGAATTGTAGATTGAGACATTTACTGTAATATCAGGATATGTTTTCTTAAATCGTTTCACAAGGTCAGGGATGAGAACATTGCCTATTGTAATGCTGGAGCCAATGCGAAGAGTGCCCATATTCTCCCAATTGCGGACTCCCTTTTCAATCTGATCAAACAGTGAAACAATGTGAAGGGCATAATCATAGAACATCTTTCCCTGCTCCGTCACATATAATCTTCTGGAAATTCTGTCAAAAAGCTTAATTCCATAGTATTCCTCCAGCTCCCTGACAGCAAGACTTACTGAGGGCTGGGCAAGATGGAGTTCTTCGGCTGCTCTGGTAATACCTTGATTTTGATAGACAGAAACAAATATTTTCATATGACGTAAAGTCATGGCTCTCCTCCTATTCATAATAAATATGTTATATACTTCATATTATAATACTATTTTACTTATGAAACAATGGCAAATATACTAATTGTAATAGGAGGAAAGAAAGATGAGACAGGAAAAAGGAGTTTTGTGGAAATTATTCACTTCCATGATCTATCTGGGAACATTTACCTTTGGCGGAGGTTATGTTATTGTTACGCTGATGAAGAAGAAATTTGCAGATGAGCTTCACTGGATTGATGAAAAGGAAATGCTGGACTTAATAGCAATCGCCCAGTCCGCACCGGGCGCAATTGCTGTGAACGGGTCCATTGTAGTAGGTTATAAGCTGGCAGGAATCCCCGGGGTGCTGGTATCTATTCTGGGTACTATATTGCCGCCCTTTGTAATTTTGTCCATTGTATCCATGTTCTATGTTGCATTTCAGGACAACATATGGGTGAATTCCATGCTGACAGGAATGCAGGCAGGGGTAGGGGCTGTAATCATAGCAGTTGTTTTAGAAATGATGTATGGGATATTTGCAGAAAAGAAATGGGGTTCAGTGGCAATTATGGTCATTGCATTTGTACTGACCGCTTTTCTGAAGATCAATGTGGTTTTTGTGATTCTGGGCTGTATTGTATTAGGAGGAATTCGTACAGGTCTTAAGATGAGAAGGGGGGAAGTATAATGCTTTATCTGCAATTGTTTTTAAGCTTTCTGCAAATCGGAGCCTTTAGCTTTGGCGGTGGTTATGCTGCCATGCCTTTGATACAGGAACAGGTGGTCACTCAGCATCAGTGGCTGACTTTGGGGGAATTTAATGATCTGGTGACCATTTCCCAGATGACACCGGGACCAATCGCTGTTAATTCAGCAACCTTTGTAGGGATTCGGATTGCAGGTATTCCGGGAGCAATCATTGCAACTCTGGGCTGCATTCTTCCTGCCTGTATATTGGTTTCAATATTGGCTTATGTGTATACAAAATACCGTGATCTCACTATGCTTCAGGGGATTTTAAATACACTTCGTCCTGCAGTCATAGCTATGATTGCATCAGCAGGTGTTTCTATTATTATCACTTCCTTCTGGGGAGAGCAGGGGATATCCCTGGCATTAAGTGATTTGAAATTAGATGCAGTTTTTCTGTTTGCAGGGGCTTTGATCCTGCTTCGTAAATTTAATTGGAATCCCATTCGTGTGATGGTACTGGCAGGAGTTTGTCAGACTGTTATCAGCGCAGTGGCAAGAGTGATAGTATAAAATTTAATATATTTTCCAGAAAAAACAGATCTTATGAAAAAATAAGGTCTGTTTTTTGGTTAATATTAATAAAAAAGTGCATTGAAAATTTCACAAAATGCCTAAAATTCAAATTATATAGAAAAAAATATTGAAACAAATCAGCCATTGTGCTATAGTAGGAATTAAGAAGTTGGTAACGTTACCGATACCGTTACCAAAGCAACCGAAATCACTTTCGGGCATTGTAACCAACCACTGATGGTTATCTGCTTATTTTTTGCAGATGCTACTATAATTATGTGCCCATGCGGCACGAAAGGAAGGGTAGGATTATTATGAAATTGAAAAAACTGGCAGTACTGACCATGGCAGCAGCCATGACAGCCGGAGCACTGGCTGGCTGTTCCTCAGGGAACAAGACAGAGACAACAGCAGGTGAAACCACCGCAGCAGTAACAGAGGCTTCCAAAGCAGAGGAGGCTACAACAGCAGGTGAAGCAGCAGCAGAAGGCAAGGGACAGATTTATTATCTGAACTTTAAACCTGAGGTTGCAGATATCTGGACAGAGCTGGCTGGTAAGTACACAGATGAAACAGGTGTTCCAATGAAGGTTCAGACAGCAGCAGCCGGAACCTATGAGCAGACATTAAAATCCGAGGTTGCTAAGAAAGAGCCACCAACACTGTTCCAGATTAACGGACCTATCGGTTATAAGGCATGGGCAAAGTATTGTCTTGATTTAAAGGACTCCGCTATCTATGGTCATTTACTTGATAAGGATATGGCAGTAACTGAAGGTGATGGCGTTTACGGAATTCCTTACGTTGTAGAGGGTTACGGAATTATTTATAATGACGCTGTTATGCAGAAGTATTTTGCACTGGATGGAGCAAAGGCAGCTTCTATGGAAGATATCAATAATTTTGATACTTTAAAGGCAGTTGCTGAAGATATGCAGGCAAGAAAAGACGAGATTGGTATTGAAGGTGTATTTGCATCTACTTCATTTGCACCAGGTGAAGACTGGAGATGGCAGACTCATCTTGCTAACCTTCCAATCTACTATGAGTACAAAGATGACAACGTAGGTGATAAGGATGCCATTGATTTTAAATACTCTGATAACTTTAAGAATATCTTCGATTTATATATTAACAACTCCTGTACAGATCCTAAGATGACAGGTGCTAAAAATGTTGAGGATTCCATGGCTGAGTTTGCACTGGGCAAGGTAGCTATGGTTCAGAACGGCAACTGGGGCTGGGGTCAGGTATCCGGCGTAGAAGGCAATACAGTTAAAGAAGAAGATGTAAAATTCCTTCCAATCTATACAGGTGTTTCAGGCGAAGAGAAACAGGGCTTATGTATTGGTACTGAGAACTTCTTCTCTGTAAACAGTCAGGCTAGTGAAGAGGACCAGCAGGCAGCTCTTGATTTCCTTGAGTGGCTCTTCAGCTCTGAAACAGGTAAGGATTATGTAACAAACAAGCTTGGTTTTATCGCACCATTTGATACATTTGCAGATAATGAGAAGCCAGTAGATCCTCTTGCTAAGGAAGTGGATCGTTACATGAGCAACCCTGAATTATATTCAGTATCCTGGAACTTTACATCATTCCCAAGCCAGACATTTAAAGACAACTTCGGTGCTTCCCTGTTACAGTATGCACAGGGCGGAAAAGAATGGAGTGCAGTTGTTGACGAGATGAAGGCTGACTGGGCTAATGAAAAAGCAATGACTAAATAAAATAATTAATTTAATAAAGGTAACTTTAATGATGGGTGAGTGTAAGGGAGATATCTGACTCACCCATCTTTTTACTTAAAAGCGTGTAATTCATAGAAGGAGGCGTGCCATGCAGAAGTCAATGAAACGGTATTTTCCGATATTTGTACTGCCGACACTGATCGCATTTATCATCGCATTCCTGTACCCTTTTATTATGGGAATTTATCTGTCATTTACAGAGTTCACCACAGTAAAAGATGCTACATGGGTGGGACTATCCAATTACAAGAAAATATTTCTTGACCAGAACTTTATTAATGCACTGGTATTTACAGTAAAATTCACTGTGGTGTCAGTAGTCACTATTAATGTATTTGGCTTTCTGTTGGCATATATTCTGACAAGAGGGATTAAGGGAACCAATCTGTTCCGTACTGTATTTTTTATGCCAAACCTGATTGGCGGTATTGTTCTGGGTTATGTATGGCAGCTGCTGTTAAATGGTATTTTAGCAGGATTTGGAGTGACACTTTCCTTTGATGCCAAATATGGCTTCATGGGACTGGTTCTTCTAATGAACTGGCAGCTCATTGGATATATGATGATTATCTATATCGCAGGTCTTCAGAATGTACCCGGAGAGCTGGTAGAAGCTGCAAAAATTGATGGTGCTACAAAAATGCAGACACTTTTTAGAATTTATATTCCTATGGTAATGCCATCTATTACCATCTGTCTTTTCCTTACACTGACAAACTCCTTTAAGCTGTATGACCAGAACCTGGCATTGACAGCAGGAGGACCGGGAAGGCAGACGGCTATGCTGGCTATGGATATCTTTACCACATTCTACGGAAGAGTGGGCTGGGAAGGTGTTGGTCAGGCAAAGGCTGTTGTATTCTTCCTTATGGTAGCAGTTATATCCCTGACTCAGCTATACTTAACAAGGCGTAAGGAGGTGGAGAGCTAATGAAAAACAGTGAAAATCAAAAGATGGAAGTGAGTAAGACAACAGGTGCAGTTTTGACTGTGATTTTAACCATTCTCTCTCTTACATTTTTATATCCCATTGCCCTTGTATTAATGAACTCATTTAAAAGTAAGCTTTTCATCAGTGATGCTCCTTTTCAGCTTCCGGCAGAAGGAACCTATGTGGGGCTTACCAACTATATCGAAGGTGTTCGTAAAACCGGATTTTTCCCTGCATTTGGCAGATCACTGTTTATTACAGTGGCTTCTGTGGCAGTGATTGTTCTCTTTACATCTATGACAGCATGGTTTATAACAAGAGTTAAATCAGTGTTTACAAGCCTTCTCTATTATGTGTTTGTATTTGCTATGATCGTTCCTTTCCAGATGGTAATGTTTACCATGTCAAAGACTGCCAATGATTTATCTCTCAATTCCATCTATGGTATGATTCTGTTATATCTGGGATTTGGAGCGGGGCAGGCAGTGTTTCTGTTCTGCGGATTTGTAAAGGCAATTCCTCTGGAAATCGAAGAGGCTGCTATGATAGACGGCTGTTCTCCTCTGCAGACCTATACACATGTGGTATTTCCAATGCTGAAACCTACAGCTATTACTGTGGCTATATTAAATGCCATGTGGATATGGAATGACTACTTACTTCCAAGCTTGATTCTTCCACAGGAAGAAGGTACAATACCTATGGTTATTCAGAACTTAAAGGGCGGTTATGGGTCTATTGATATGGGCGCTATGATGGCAATGCTGGTTCTGGCAATCGTACCTATTATAATTTTCTACTTAAGCTGTCAGAAACATATTATCAAAGGTGTGGCCGCCGGTGCTGTAAAGGGCTAGGTGGAGAACAGCAAAGGAATAAGACACTATACATTAAAGGAGACCTGGTTATGCGGGAATGTGGAATGCTGCTTCCGGTTGCAAGCCTGCCGTCTAAGTACGGAATCGGAGCATTTTCTAAAGAGGCATATGAATTTATAGACATACTGAAAAAAGCGGGACAGCATTACTGGCAGATTCTGCCTCTGGGACCTACTGGATACGGAGATTCCCCTTACCAGTCTTTTTCAGCATTTGCAGGCAATCCATATTTTATTGATCTGGATAGGCTTATAGAGGAAGGGCTTCTCACAGCAGAAGAATGCGAAGCCTGTGACTTTGGAGATAATCAGAGAGATATTGACTATGGAAAGATTTATGTAAACCGTTTTCCACTCTTGAAAACAGCTTATGTAAGATGGATGGATCAGGGCAATTCAGTGGAGGAGGCAATTAATTCTCTTAGAGCTGAGACTGCTGAGTACTGTTTTTATATGGCTGTTAAGAACCATTATGAAGGAAAAAGTTGGATATTATGGGATGAGGATATCCGTCTTAGAAAGCCTGAAGCTGTAGAACGGTACAGCAGAGAGCTGGCAGATGAAATAGGGTTTTATGCATTTTTACAGATGAAGTTTGAAGAGCAGTGGATTAAACTGAAGGCTTATGCCAATGAGGCCGGAATCAGAATTATAGGGGATATTCCTATCTATGTTGCATTTGACAGTGCAGACAGCTGGTTTCACCCGGAGCTGTTTCAGTTTGATGAAAACTGTCAGCCTATAGCGGTTGCCGGCTGCCCTCCTGATGGATTTTCTGCTACAGGGCAGCTGTGGGGCAATCCTCTATACCGATGGGATTACCACAGATCAACAGGATATGAGTGGTGGATTCGCCGTATGGAATACAGCTTCCAGCTTTATGATGTTGTCCGTGTGGATCATTTCCGGGGATTTGATGAATATTATTCCATTCCTGCAGGCAATGAGACTGCTGTTGACGGAACCTGGAAAAAGGGACCTGGGATTGACTTTTTCGACTGTGTGGAAAGTGCCTTGGGGAAACTGGATATTATTGCAGAAGATCTTGGCTTTTTGACGCCTACTGTGTTAAAATTAGTCAATGATACGGGATTCCCTGGCATGAAGGTGCTGGAATTTGCTTTTGATTCCCGGGAGGAAAGTGATTATCTGCCTCATAACTATACAAGAAATTGTGTGGTATATACAGGAACTCATGATAACAATACCATAAGCGGGTGGTACGATGATTTGTCACCTGAGGACAGACAGCTTTCCATTGACTATATTAATAACGCTCAAACGCCCAGAGAAGACATACATTGGGACTTTGTCCGCCTGGCTCTGTCCAGTGTGGCAGAGCTTGCTGTGATTCCTGTACAGGATTATCTTGGACTTGGAGCGGAAGCCCGTATTAACGAACCCTCCACTCTGGGGAAAAACTGGAGATGGCGGCTTCTGGACGGTGAGATTACAGATGAACTTGCAGTAAAATGCCGCAAGATGGCGAAACTTTACGGCAGGTCCAGATGATAGGGGAAGTGAGTATTTAATGGATTCAATTAATATTAAGGATATAGCCAGACTATGCGGAGTTGGAGTCAGCACAGTTTCCAGGGCAATTAATAATCATCCGGATATTAATCCGGATACTAAGAATAAGATTATGCAGGTGATTAAGGAGCATAATTATATTCCTAATAATAGTGCCCGAAATTTAAAACGTACAGATTCCAGAGCAATTGCAGTTCTGATTAAAGGTATCAGCAATCCATTTTTCAGTAAAATGATCAGCATTTTTGAAGAGGAGATTCAGAAGAAAAAGTATTCCTTCATCCTTCAGAGAGTGGAGGAGCAGGAAGATGAGGTGGATATCGCTCTGGAGCTGATTAAGGAGAAAAAGCCAAGAGGAATTGTATTCCTGGGAGGATTTTTCACCCACAGCAAGGAGAAGCTGGAGCAGCTGTCAGTTCCTTTTGTACTCAGTACCATTGGAATGACCGGCAATCTGGAGGATTCTACGGATTACTCCTGGGTTTCTGTGGATGACTTTGCAGAAAGCTATAAGATGGTGGATTATTTATGTAAACTAGGTCATAAAAAGATCCTGATTCTTGCTGCTGCCAGAGATGATGAAAGTATTGGACGTCTAAGGCTGGAAGGCTATGAGAAAGCATTGGCAGACAATGGCATTGTTCCTGATCCGCAGCTGATTGTATATTCGGATGAGAGAATGGAACGGTACACAATGGATAATGGATATGAGGTTATGAACCGTGTGCTTCAGAGCCAGATTGATTTTACTGCAGTATATGCTATTTCCGACAGCATTGCCATAGGTGCCTGCAAGGCTATTATTGATAAGGGAAAGCAGATTCCACAGGATTACTCTGTGGCAGGTTTTGATGGTTTGGATATAGCTCATTATTACAATCCTTCTATTACAACCATAAGACAGCCTGTAGAGGAAATGGCAGAGACTACCATTAAGATATTATTTGATGTGATTAAGAATAAAGCAGAACATCAGAAAAAGGTGTTTAAAGCAACTCTGGTGGAAGGTCAGTCCACCAGAATGCTGTAAATAAAATAGAGGAGTCATAATCCTGCGCCGGCTCAACCGGTTCCTGGGGATTATGGCTCCTCTTTGTACTATTGAACTGTATTGCTGCTTTCTGCTTCGCTGCTTTCAGTTTCTTCCTCTGTGCCTTCTTCAGGCGAATCTTCGGGATCACTGGGAAGCCCCATCTGATTGCCGGCATAGTCTGAGGCATATACCGTATAATGATTCTCACGGAGTACAAATGTCACTATACCTGTGCTGCGGTCTATGGAAAGAGGCAGTTCCTTAGTATCATCATCATAAGTTAAATAGACGGATGAAAAGTCAACACCTGACTGGGTGTCTTCCAGATGAAAGGAGAGAATGCCATCTTCTATAATGGGATTGGTAAGAGATGGATTTCCATCATCCAACACATCTACCTGCTCGTAAAGGACGGTTCCCATGGTGTTAATAGCTTTCACTTCTACTTTCAGGGTTCCGTTAGAATGTATGGGCGCAGTGTAGGTATTAAAGCCTGTTTTGGTTAATACAATCTCTTCTTCTTCCTGGGTTACGATTGGTTCCTTAATAGGAAGAAGTGATTTAACTTTAAGCTCCATAGTGGTGCTGATATAGTCTTTGGAGTCCCCAATGGTTACAGCAGCCTTCGGTATAGAAGTGACCAGCACAAATATAATTGCATTAACTACAATAAAGGGAAGCACATAAAACAGAAGAATTGTTGCGAATTCGCTTCTGCCGGAGTCATATCCGTAATCCGATGATTTTCTTCTTCGGTTATTTCTGCGGCGATAATTAGATTGATTCATACTGACTAAGATTCCTCCTGATGTGTTTTTCGACTCTAAGCATATCAGAAAATTTCTCATCTTACAAGATGATCTGTTAAATCGTAATAATTTGTGTTAATATATTAAGAAAGAGAAGATAAGGAGATGTCACATGGTTGAGAAAGCCGTTGCATTTGCCAGAGAGGCCCATGAGGGGGCTTACAGAAAAGGAACAGAAGTACCATATATTGTTCATCCATTGGAGACAGCTGTTATTATCAAAACAATGTCTGAAGATGAGGATCTGATCTGTGCAGCGTTACTTCACGATGTTGTGGAAGATGCAGGAGTGACCGGTACACAGCTGGAGAAGGAGTTTGGTGCCAGAGTGGCTGCCTTTGTCCTTGAAGAGACAGAGGATAAGAGCAGAACCTGGAAGGAGCGCAAGGGTGCAACATTAAGGCATCTTGATAAGGCTTCCAGAGAGTGCAAGATGCTGACACTGGCGGACAAGCTAAGCAATCTGCGGTGTACAGCCAGAGATTATCTCCTGGTGGGCGATGAGATATGGAATCGCTTTAATGAGAAGAGAAAGTCAGAACATGCCTGGTACTATACAGGGGTTGCTAAACGGTTAGATGAGCTGGAAGCGTATCCGGCTTATGAAGAATATATCGAATTATGTAAAATGGTTTTTGAAAGAGAAAGGATTTAGAAAGAATAGGAATAATTAAGATAATAAAGCCGGCAGCCTCACCAGACTGCCGGCTTAAATTTTTATAAACTTTTGGCTCTGTCAGTTACATTCTTATTGAAATTAATGACCTGATGCTCATAGGTAGTATTCATCAGTGGTGATGTGATAATAAAATCAGCAGTTGCCCTTGTATGAGCAATAGGAATATCATAAACCTGGGCAATTCTTAAAAGAGCCTTAACATCAGGGTCATGAGGCTGAGCTGTCAAAGGATCAGAGAAGAAGATAACAAGGTCAATTCTGCCTTCTACAATCTTTGCTCCAATCTGCTGGTCGCCGCCTAAGGGACCGCTGTTGTATCCTTTCACCGGAAGCCCTGTCTTATCTGTAATCATACGGGCTGTAGTACCTGTTCCGCAGAGAAAGTGATTTTGTAAAATACTCTTGTGCTGTTCACACCATTCAATTAATGATTGCTTTTCATTATCATGAGCAATTAAAGCTATGTTTTTTTCTTTGCCAAGAGTCAGTGTAATATAATCATCTTTAAGCATGTAAGCCTCCTGTTATTGGTGTTTAAGATGTAGCAGTCAATTTGGTATAATACTCTGCAGTGAATATGTAATAGATAAATCTTTTCTGGAATATTCTTTTCTGAAATTCTGAATGATTCTCTTTAAAACCATCTCCCCATTTTCATAGGTTGCAGTTGGCAGCAGCATCAGATACTGACTTACGCTAAAACGGCTGTAAATATCTCCTCTGCGGAGAGAATTACGAATGGATTCACCCAGCTCATCCATTGCCCTTGTCTGCACTGCAGGCTTTAACAATTCCCCTTTTAAATTGCTGATTGTCAGAAGACAGAGGAATAAGGAATCACCTGTACGTTCAATGGCTCTGGTCTCCAGCTGATAGATATCACGGAAAACAGAAGGTTCACAACAGAAGGCACCCTTTTCATTAGCACCTTCTAAAAGCTTTGCCTGAATAATGCTTAAATCCATAGTAATTCCGTGCTTCTTATCGCTGATCATCTTATACAGTTCTTTAAAGCGGTCAGAGGGGGTGATAGCAAATTCATTGTAGAACATGTCAATCACTCTCTGGTAATATTTCATAGCCATATTCTGGTTTCCACTTTGGTATAAAGCATAGATCAGATAGTAATGAGCTTCCTCCTCATACTGATCAATGCTAATTACCTGCTGGGAAACATCAATAATGCCAGGATAATCCTTTCTTTCGTTGAGCATGTAAAGAATCTTGCGGATTAACTTCTGATACAGGGAATGATAAAAGGTATGAAGGGGAACTGCCCAGGATTCCCATTCTGACTTAGGCAGAAAATTGCCTTTATAAAGTGCAAATGCTTCCATACACAGCTCCAGACATTCGTCTGAAGCCAAATCCATACTTTCTGATTGGTTACACAGCTCCTCGAAACGGTCTGTATCAGTAATTGTTTTTAATTTCTTGGTCCAGCCATAGGTTTTACGATTCTGTACCACAAGTTCCTGGGGTGGATGACCAAGGGGCTCCAGCAGCTTACGAACACGGAACATAAGGGTCTTTAATGCACCTGCCGGATTGTTACTTGTCTCATTCCACCAGAACAAATCAATAAGTTCATCAACAGGAATATCTCTCTCACGATAAGTAATTAAATATTCCAATAAGCTCCAGGGCTTTTTTGCTTGATTATTCTGATCCACGATGGATTTGCCATTCATGGTGACGGAGAACTCACCTAGCATATTTACATAAATAATAGGTTCTTTGTTATTGTTATTCATATATACGACTCCCCATTTTATTAGTGACAGTTTCTTGCTATAAGTATAAAGAATATTGTGAAAAATGTCCAGTCCTGGTTACAAAACATTTTTTTTGTTGAGATTTAGGTGAATATCGTATATACTGTATAAGGAAAATGGAGCGGATTAATAGGTAGAAATGATGAAAAAAGTGTGGCAGGTACCATTTTTCTTAATTATAAAAGTGAACCTGATTTTTCAGGGCGGCATAATATATTGTATAGGCATCATATGAAAAACGGCAAAAGCTTTTAAGAGGAAAAGAAAAGAGGAGATAGCAGATGGGTAAATATTTTGGAACAGACGGTTTTCGTGGAGAAGCCAATGTAACATTAACAGTTGATGATGCATTTAAGGTAGGTCGTTTTTTAGGCTGGTATTATGGAAAGAAAAACCCTGAAGAAGTCTGCCGGGTAGTAATCGGAAAGGATACAAGAAGAAGCAGCTATATGTTTGAATACTCTCTGGTAGCAGGTCTTACTGCATCAGGAGCAGATGTATACTTACTTCACGTTACTACTACACCGAGTGTTTCCTATGTGGTAAGAACAGAAGATTTTAACTGCGGAATCATGATCTCAGCAAGCCATAATCCTTATTATGATAATGGAATTAAGGTTATTAATGAAAAGGGCGAAAAGCTGGAAGAAGAAGTGATTGTTGAAATAGAGAAATATTTAGATGGTGAAATGGGAGAACTGCCTCTGGCGCTTCGTGACAAAATCGGACGTACCGTAGATTTTGCAGCAGGCAGAAACCGTTATATTGGATATTTGATTTCCATAGCAACCAGATCCTTTAAGAACAAAAAGGTAGCTCTGGACTGTGCCAATGGAAGCGCATCCTCTATTGCTAAGAATGTTTTTGATGCACTTGGCGCTGAAACCCATGTAATCAGCAGCAGCCCCGATGGTCTGAATATCAATACCAACTGCGGCTCCACGCATATTGAACATCTTCAGAAGTTTGTAAAGGAAATCGGCGCTGATGTGGGATTTGCCTATGACGGAGATGCTGACCGCTGCCTTGCAGTTGATGAAAACGGCAATGTAGTAGATGGTGACGGCATTTTATATATCTGCGGTAAATATATGAAGGAAGAAGGAACTCTGAAGAACAATAAGGTAGTTACTACCATTATGTCTAACTTAGGCTTATATAAAGCATTTGATAAGGCAGGTATTGAATACGATAAAACAGCAGTAGGCGATAAGTATGTGTATGAAAATATGGTATCAACAGGCAACCGTCTCGGCGGAGAACAGTCCGGTCATATTATTTTCAGC
>DHOR01000019.1:31574-31967 GCA_002409995.1 Hungatella sp. UBA5385
TCCGGTCATATTATTTTCAGCAAACACGCTGCTACAGGAGACGGAATTTTAACCTCTCTGAAGGTTATGGAGGTTATGCTGGAGAAGAAGGAAAGTCTGGCAAAACTTATGTCTGAACTGACCATTTTCCCTCAGGTTTTAAAAAATGTCCATGTTCATGATAAAACAGCCGCTCAGGATGATCCTGATGTAAAGGCTGAAGTGGATAAAGTGGCAGAGATTCTGGGAGACAGCGGAAGAATCCTCCTTCGCCAGTCAGGTACTGAGCCTGTTGTCCGGGTTATGGTGGAAGCGGCTGATATGGATACCTGTGAGAAATGTGTAGACCAGGTCATTGAGGTAATGAAGAAGAAAAATCATCTGCTATAATTTTTTAAAATCGGGGTTCGACCC
>DHOR01000019.1:32156-35615 GCA_002409995.1 Hungatella sp. UBA5385
AAGGGTCGAACCCCGATTTTAAAATTGTAAATACTGACATTTCGTGATATGATATGAATTACAGAAAAATAGCAATCGTTTTATATAGAAAGGCCATATTATATGGATAATAAAGATTTTTCCAATTTAGGGGAACAGATCAGGGATTCTGTGCAGAATGCCATTGATTCTATGGATTTTAAACAATTAAATCGGACCATTTCTGATACTGTGAATTTTGCGCTGGATGAGGCGAAGAATCAGCTGGACAAGGGGTTGAACAGAAGCAGTTCTGGAAAAACAGGACAGGATATCAGGCAGAATCAAGGTAAGGAATTGAATCAAAATCAGAGTAAAACCAAGGAGCCTGGATATAAGGCATTTCAGACCAGCTATTCCGGTAATAAATGGGCTGATATTTACAGAGGAAAAGCGAAGCAGGAATTGGATATTGTACCTATGAATCAGCCGGGGAAGATCGCTGGTGTTTTGTATATTGTATTTGGAAGTATTGGTCTTGGAATTATGGGAATTATCTTCCTGGCAGTATGGTTAATGGCTATGATTGGAGTTCCTTCCGGTTTAGTAAATGGACTTGCAGTTTTTTTCTTTATTTTAACTGGATTATCCGGTGTTATGTTAGGAAACGGAATTTCCATAAAGGGGCGTTTAAAACGGGCCAGGATCTATGCAAAACAGGCAGGTAAGAAGATGTTTTGCCAGATAGAGGATTTAGCGAGGAATGTTGGGAAATCAAAAGGGTATGTAGTAAGGGATCTTCAGAAAATGATTGACAAGGGTATTTTCCCAGAAGGTCATCTGGATCATCAGAAGACCTGCCTGATTCTTGACAATGCCACCTACCAGCAGTATCTGGAAAGCAGGAAGTCTCTGGAAGACCGGCAGAAGGAAGCCATTGCTGTTGCACAGAAAAAACAGGAAGAGAAGCAGGAATGGGCTGCACTTCCTGAAGATGTGAAGAAGATGATGGAAGAGGGACAAAATTATGTCCGCATTCTGAGAGAAGCTAATGATGCAATTCCGGGAGAAGTGATCTCTGAGAAGATTTACAGGCTGGAAACAATCATACAAAGGATATTTCAAACGGTTGAAAAGCATCCGGAACAGATGGAGGAGATGGAGCGGTTTATGGATTACTATCTTCCAACAACGGTTAAACTAGTTAATGCATACCGGGATTTTGACAGCGTAGATATTCCAGGTGAGAATATTATATCCGCAAAGCATGAGATAGAAGAAACACTGGATACTATTAACCTTGCATTTGAGCGGCTTCTTGATGATATGTATCAGGATGCTGCCTTTGACATCAGTGCCGAAGCATCGGTACTTCAGACCATGCTGAAAAAGGATGGCTGGACAGAAAGCGATTTTACAGGAGGAAAGAAGTATGAGTAAAGATCTTGATGAAATGTTAAAAGAGGCCCCCACCCTATCCTTTGACCCAATACCCGAGGCGGCACCTGCCGGTCAGGAAGGCAGTCAGCTGGTAAGCAGAGAAGAGACAAGTATGACAGAGTCTATTCCTGAGGTGCAGTTGACAGCAGAAGAGCAGCGTATGGTGGATGATTTCGCTGCAAAGATTGATATTAAGAATTCCAATCTGGTGCTGCAGTATGGAGCAGGTGCACAGAAGAAGATTGCGGATTTTTCAGAGACAGCACTTGATAATGTGAAAACTAAGGATTTAGGCGAAGTCGGTCAGATGCTTGCTGATGTAGTTACTGAATTAAGGAGCTTTGATACAGAGGAAGAAGAAAAAGGGCTGTTCGGTTTCTTTAAGAAAAGCTCTAATAAGCTGGAAGGTATGAAAGCAAAATACAACAAGGCTGAGACAAATGTGAATCAGATATGTAAGGTTCTGCAGAATCATCAGATTCAGTTGTTAAAAGACATAACTATGCTGGATAAGATGTATGATTTGAATGTTACCTATTTTAAAGAGCTTTCCATGTACATTCTGGCTGGTAAGAAGAAGTTAAAAGAGGTGCAGAGCACAGATCTTCCGGCATTGCTGGATAAGGCAAGTAAAAGTGGACTTCCGGAAGATGCACAGGCAGCCAATGATCTTTCCAACCTGTTAAACCGGTTTGAGAAAAAGCTTCATGATCTGGAGCTGACCCGTATGATTTCCATTCAGATGGCTCCTCAGATCCGTCTTGTACAGAACAATGATACTCTTATGACTGAGAAAATTCAGTCCACACTGGTGAATACCATTCCACTGTGGAAGAGCCAGATGGTTCTTGCTATTGGAATCAATCATTCTGATCAGGCAGCTAAGGCCCAGCGTCAGGTAACTGATATGACCAATGAGCTTCTTCGGAAAAATGCAGAAGTGCTAAAGACGGCAACTATTGAGACTGCTAAGGAATCAGAACGTGGTATTGTCGATGTGGAAACACTGAAGAAGACTAATGAATCTCTGATTACCACTCTTGATGAGGTGGTTCGGATTCAGTCTGAGGGCAGAGCAAAGCGGCAGGAGGCTGAAGTTGAGCTAAGAAGAATGGAAGGCGAATTGAAGGCGAAGCTATTACAATTAAATGCATAGGAAGATCTTAGATACTTGCGTATTTTTTTAAATTATGGTATATTATAAATGTAAAAGGAACAACCGCCCCTACAAGGGGTTGGCCCATAAAAAGATAGAAAAACTACCCTCATTACTCGCCAAAGTATATACAAGGGTGGTTTTTCTATGCCTGAAAATTTCCAGGTCTTATTGAAAAAGAAAAACTACATTAATTTACATTAATTTTATTTACTATAAAAAATAAAACTAAGTAATGCTAAAATAAACATGCCAAAGGCCATAAGGTCTTTAAAGTCATAGTTCATTAGCACCACCTCCCATCTTATGTAAAATGGAAGGTCAACGCCCTTGTAGTAACACGATTGTTCCACGATAATATCTTATCATATCCTCCTCTTCTTCGCAATAATTATATATTTCAAGACAGGGTTGTTTCACGGGAGTTTGACAGTGATTCTACTACACTGTGTCAGGTACGGAATGGAGATTTATATGATAAGAATGAAAATAGAAATGAACACGAGTAAAATAGATAGAGAAAAGCAGATTCACTCAGATGACATCTTTCGTATCCTTGATGTAGGCTTTTCAAAACTGGGGCTTCGCTGTATGGAGACTGGTCCAAATTCACGAGTGTATTGTGACAATGGACATGCCAATGACTATGGGAGCTTTGGTATAATGGTTAATGCACTTAAAAAAACAGCATGGTTTATGGAAAATGTGTCTGTTTGGACTCTATGTGAGAGTGATGACCCAAATACCCCAGAAGATTTCATTGAAGAAGATCTGCTTATCCGCTATAAACAAAAACAGCTATTAGGTAAGTAAACACAAATAGTGCTTGATGAATTTTAATGACTTACAGCATAAAGGCAAATTTATGTTGTAAGTCATTTTTTTTCATGCTATACTTATATAAC
>DHOR01000012.1:0-27699 GCA_002409995.1 Hungatella sp. UBA5385
CACGGAACCTAATGATTTGTAACATCTGTGGGCAGTGCCCTTTTTTTCGTGACTGTAGAAGCTTTCATAGATAGCAAGATACGTTCTGTTTTTTAACTTTGTTTTTTTAAGAAAATATGCCATAAATCCACCTCCTGAATATAACACCACTAACACCATTATTATAACATATAAAAAGAAATTTTTCAAGTGTTTTGAGCAATAAAAAAAGCTTTATTTTAAAGCCTTTACGGGGGTTTTGGGTTATATTATGTTACCAAAGATTCTGGTGCTAACTTCTAAAGACGGGATTGTTTTTTTGTAATAATACCAATAGACAAAATTAATTCATCTGTTATACTAACTATTGTAAACAAGGTGATACTCCTCGGAGGCGCTACTTGTAATAGCTTTAATCGGGTGCTTATAGCAGCACCTTGCTATTATTATGTGCGAATTCTGAGGTTATTTTTTTGCCTTATTTTATGTATTTTGTTATGAAAGGAGTCAGTAATGAAAATTATCAGAAAAATCAACACCAGTGCAGCTCTGGCTCTTGATTCTGCCGGGCGTGAGGTAGTAGTGTTGGGAAAAGGAATTGGTTTTCCGCCGGTACCTTATGAACTCACTGACCTCTCTAAGGTAGACCGTACCTTTTATGATATTGACTCCAAGTATTTTGGAATGATTGCCGATCTGCCACAGCCAATTCTTTTGGCCAGTGCTGATATTTCAGAACTTGCTGAAATTGAGCTGAATTGCCAGCTAAACTCCAACCTTCCTTTGACATTAGCTGATCACTTAAGTTTTGCAGCGGAACGTTTGAAGAACGGGATTGACTTAACTGCACCAATTGCATATGATATCCGGCACCTGTATCCGAAGGAGTATGAATTAGGAAGACAGGCTTTGGCAGTTCTCGAAAAACAGACCGGCATTGCTCTGCCTGAGCATGAAGCAGTCAGTATTGCGCTGCATCTTATCAATGCCGAAACGGAGAATGGCGACCTGCATAATTTTATGACAATGATGCAGATTATAGATGAGACCGATAATATAATTGAAACTACTTTAGGCTTCAAGCTGGATAAAGAAAGCTACAGCTACAGCCGTTTTGCTACACATATGCGTTATCTGATCCAGCGCCTGCAGGCCAATACCCAGATACATAATCAGGTCAATACCATGCTGCGGACGTTGATGCGGGAACACCCTGAGGTATATGCCTGTACATTTAAGATAACCGAGTATTTTAAGTCTGCATGGGACTGGGAATGTAATGATGATGAAATCGTCTATCTGATGCTGCATATCCACCGTGTCAAAGATAGAACTTAATCATATCCGTAAACCGGAGCGACAGCCCATTTAAGGGCGCGATATCCAGGGCGGATCGAATGTTGGGAATTTTATGCCCATTCGGTCCATCCTGGATTTTTTAATTGATAGGAAAGTGTACTATCAATTAAAAACGCTCCGCTATGGATGCGCACTCCGTGCTAAGGTAATATGGTTGATAAATCAACCGCGCTCTGGCGCGTGAGTCTGTAAAGCAGACTCTAATTTAATCATATAGAATGTAATTTCCGGCAAGGGCCCGCCGAGAATACAGATAAATTAAAAGAAACAGGGAGGTTTCTACACCATGGATGAAAAACAGTTATTAAAGCTTATATCACCATTCATAGGCGGACAGGATAATGTCAGCCGCATTGAATACCATACTGACAAATTCTATGTTACTGTCAAAGATGCCGGTGTAGTAAATCTTGAAGCACTGCATACTCTTGAAGGCGTAGCTTCGGCAGAACTTAACCGCAGCCGCATAGTCCTTCATTTACAGGGCAGCACCCAAAAGGAGAATTTGAATATGGCAAAGAAAAGGCTAAACTACAATGAAGTAGCTAAAAATATCATCGCCAATATTGGTGGTAAGGATAATATAAACGGTGTTCGTCACTGTATCACCCGTGTCCGTTTTAAACTGAAAGATGAAAGCAAAGCCAATGATGAGATTGTTAAAAATCTGGAAGGAGTAGTTTCCGTCGTTCATGGAGGCGGCGAATACATGGTGGTAATAGGTGATGCCGTTGTTGACGTCTACAATGCCGTCTGCGAACAGCTGGGTACCGCTCTCAGCAGCTCTGCAAGCAGCAGTTCCGGTACTGATAAAAAGGGAAATCCGGCCATGAGAGTGTTAAACACTGTTGTGTCAGCAGTTGGCCCTTGTCTGAATTTGTTATGTGCCGGCGGTATTTTAAAAGGATTACTGACCATTTTACAAATGACCGGACTGATTCTGCCAGGCAGCGGTATGGATTTGTTAATTAACGCCTCCGGTGATGCTATTTTCTACTTCCTGCCCGTTTTTCTGGGCATGAACCTGGCAAAACATCTGAAGGGAGATCCCTACTTGGGAGCTATTATCGGTGCAATTTTGTGCTACCCTTCAATTAATGGTGTAGATTTGGCAATTCTTGGTCATACCTTTAACGCCACTTATACCAGCTCATTTTTGCCGGTAATTGCCGTGACAGCAGCAGCTGTTCCATTGGCAAGCTGGTTAAAAAGGATTATTCCCCGATCTGTTTCCAACTTTTTGGCACCGGTTATTACACTATTGATTGTTATTCCTTTTGGATTTACCATTATTGGGCCAATCGTCAGCGGAGTTGGGAATATGGTTAATACCGGAATCACCTTTTTATTAAATACGGTTCCTCTGATTGCAGGCATTGTTTTTTCCGCCACTTATCAGATTATGATTTTATTTGGAATTCACAGCGCACTCACTTCCTTCTCCTTTATCAGCTTACTGGAAGGAAATCCTGACTCGGTTATGGCAATGGGATGTCTGGTATGTTTTGCACAGATTGGTGTTGTGCTTGGCATGTATTTCAAAACCAGAGATAAAAATCTAAAATCCGTTGCACTTCCGGCATTTATTTCCGGTATATTTGGTATCACCGAACCGGCCATTTATGGCGTAACACTGCCCCGAATCAAAATGTTTGTACTTTCCTGCATCGGAGCCGCCGTCACCGGCGCCATTGTAATGCTAACTGGAGTGAAAATGTATACCTTCACCGGTTTAGGTGTATTTTCCCTTTTGGGAATGATTGATGCAGAGCATACCAATATTTTGTTCCCGATTTTAGCTGCTGTGGTTCCTTTTGTCATTTCCTTTATCATTGCTTTCGTTCTGTATAAGGATGACAAAGATGCAACCGCGGAAGTAGATGGGATGGTTCCTGAAACCAAGGAGACTACAACCAAACATATGGGCAGGGTTGAAATTAAAGCACCCCTGTCAGGCAAGGTTATACCGTTGACAGAAGTGCCAGACCCTACTTTTTCCTCAGGAATGCTGGGCAGCGGCTTTGCAGTGGAACCTTCTGAAGGCAAGGTTTATGCTCCGTTTGATGGTGTGTGTACCACAATATTTGAAACGCTGCATGCCATGGGCTTACAGTCAGAGGATGGGATAGAATTGTTGATCCATGTGGGCCTTGAAACCGTATCTTTGAATGGTAAGCCATTTCGGGCTCATATCAAAAGCGGAGAGCCCATTAAGAAAGGCCAGCTGCTGCTGGAGTTTGATATTGATGCCATTAAAGCGGCTGGATATACGGCAATTACTCCTGTGGTAGTCGTGAACCAGGATGGTTCCAAAGAGATAACTGTAGAAAACGATAAGATTATTGTTGTTGTATAAATACGAGGAGGTATTATAATGAAATTTCCCGATAATTTTCTCTGGGGAGGCGCTGTTGCCGCCAACCAGTGTGAGGGCGCATGGAACGTGGACGGAAAAGGTATCTCTGTCCCTGATATTATTACCGGGGGAAGCCATATGGTTCCCCGGCGGATTGAACCGGCTTTGACTTCAGACTATCTATATCCCTCTCATGAGGCAATTGACTTTTACCATCGTTATGAAGAGGATATTGCACTATTTGCAGAAATGGGATTTAAGGTGTTCCGCACAAGTATAAACTGGACACGTATTTTCCCCACAGGTGAAGAAGCGGAACCAAATGAAAAAGGTTTAATCTTTTATGATAAAGTTTTTGACTGCTGTAAAGAATATGGGATTGAGCCGCTGGTTACAATCAGCCATTATGAGCTGCCCTATGAGTTAGTGGAAAAGTACAACGGCTGGACGGACCGCCGCCTGATTGATCTTTTCATGAAATACTGTAAAGTCATATTTGAACGTTATAAGGACAAGGTGAAATACTGGCTGACTTTCAATGAAATTAACGCCGGTACACTGTATACAGGAACCATGTCTACAACCAATAACTTCCAGGGATTTAAAGGCTCTCTGTCCGATTTGCCGGATCGTCCTCAGGAGCGCTATCAGGCTCTGCATCATCAGTTTGTTGCCAGTGCCCAGGTTGTTCAGTATGCCCATGAAAATTATCCTGATTTTCAGATGGGCTGTATGATTGGTTACCTGGGGTATTATCCTTATACCTGTAATCCGGACGATGCGCTGGCAGCACTAAAACAAAACCAGATGGTGAATTGGTTCTGCTCTGATGTCCAGGTGCGCGGTAAATATCCAAGCTATTCCAACCGCTATTTTAAAGAAAATGGCATCAGCATACAAATGGAACCTGGAGATTTGGATACAATTGCCGGCGGAACTGTGGATTTCTATACTTTTAGTTATTACATGACGTTCTGCCTTTCTACTGATCCAAACGTTGAAATAACTCCCGGAAATCTGCTGGGCGGGGCGAAAAATCCCTACCTGGAAGCTTCTGACTGGGGCTGGCAGATTGATCCCAAGGGCCTGCGTTGGTCTCTCAATGAGATCTATGATCGCTATCAGATTCCATTGATGGTAGTGGAAAATGGTCTGGGTGCCTATGATAAGAAATCTGAGGACGGCAAAATTCATGATGATTACCGGATTGAATATATGCGTCAGCATATCGAACAGATGGCTGAAGCCATTGCCGACGGCGTTGATCTGATCGGTTATACCCCATGGGGCTGTATTGATCTGGTTTCGCTTTCAACTGGTGAGATGGCAAAACGCTATGGCATGATCTATGTGAATAAATTTGATGATGGGACCGGTGATTTGAGCCGTGAACGAAAGGACAGCTTTTTCTGGTATCAGAAAGTGATTGCTTCAAATGGAGAGATTTTGGAGTAATAAACTACTTACTCATAATAATCTGAGGGGACGATTGTGAATAAGAATAAATGACATAGGGGAGCGTCAATAAATGAAGAAGAATATAAACAAAGTTATCCTTTTACTGGGCTGTACCATATTTTTAGCTTCCAGTATTGTCGGATGCAAGTCAAAATCCAACAATACCGGTGCGACGAAGCAGGTACAACCGGAAACAAATACAGAGGCACTGGTCTCAGAGATAACTGAAAATGAAGGGGAATTTAGTAGTATAGAATTAGTCAGTGAAAGCATGGAATGGAAATATTTAGATGACTTAGTCAGTGACCCAAATTCTGGCACTTGGTATGAGGGCTGGAACAAGCGTAATGGCTGGGCGTATCCCATTGGCTGGCTCGATTGGGGAACTCAAGATATGTTATTTGATGACGTGGATTGGCCAACTGCTGTCGGAACCGTTTTTTCAACGGAACCATCAGATGCCAATGCTGCAACCCTAACAAAACGCAAAGACGGTACTGCCGGACCGACTTATTTTTTCCGGCATACCTTTGAACTGGAAAGTCCAGAGGATGTAAAAGCGATATCTGGAACCGTGCGCTATAACGATGCCGTGATCATATACTTAAACGGTAAGCCGGTTGAATCTTTATTTAATATTCCCATATCCAACTACTCCGAAAACCTGCAGTATGGAGCGACACAAAAGGTAACTGAACCTTATGTGGAAGAAAACTTTGTGATTGAAGATGTCTCCAGCCTGATGGACGGATGGGAAGGCAGACACACCATTGCCGTGGAGCTGCACTGTTCAGAAGAGGGAGATGGTGATTCCTACTTTGAATTAGTATCCTTGAGTCTTAATCCACCAAAAGACATTCTTCCAGAGACTCAGGCAGTGAAAAACATTGCCGTCAGTGTAGGCGCAGATGAAACAAGCTTAAACTTTGCCTGGTTTGCTTTGTCAGACCAGCCCGGGGTAATACAGATTGCCAAAGGTACAGATACGGCTGCCGCCTTCCCGCAAGCGGATGCAGACGTTGTGTCTTCCTCACAGGCAGTGGAAACCTATACCAAGTTTTACGATAAGCAGTATTATTCCAATAAGGCGGTAGTTGAGGGCCTGGAACCCGGAGAAAGCTACATATACCGAGTTGGCGGACAGGAAAACTGGTCTCCCACTTACCAAATTAATACCGTCGATATCAACGGCGGTCATGAGGTTATCTTCTTATCGGATGCACAAATTGGAACTGGAACCATTCCAACCGACCGGTTTGGCTGGAAGGATACCCTGGATAAAGCATTTAATTTGTACCCGAATGTGAGTTTTATTGCCAATACCGGTGATTTTGTAGATGTGGCAACGAAAGAAAATGAGTATGATGCCTATTTTGCGCCGGAGAAACTGATGAGCTATCCAACCGCAAGTGCTGTTGGGAACCATGACATTGCCGTAAATTATAAAAACCACTTCAATGAACCGAATGCTTCTGCTCTGGGTGCAAGTGATGCCAACAGTGATTACTATTTCACCTATGGAAATGTTCTTTATATGGTGCTGAATACCAGCAATATCAATCATTCAGAGCATATCCAATTTATGAGGGAGACAGTTGACGCCACCTCCAATACAGACTTTGATTGGAAGGTAGTCATGTTCCATCAGTCCATTTATGCATCAGGTAAGCAGTCAAAGAGCCAGGATGTACCATTGCGGAGAGAGGCGTTCGTACCGGTATTTGATGAACTGGGAGTCGATATTGTGCTGATGGGACATGACCATTGTTATGCCCGTACCTGGCAAATGAAAAACTTTGAGCCGGTGGAGGATGTATCCTATGATAGTGATGGCGCAATCCTGAATCCAGAAGGAACCTTGTATTTGACAATGGCTTCGGCAAGCGGAAGTAAGTATTATGATTTGGAGCAGGAATATGATTATCTTGCTTTCAGGGCGCAATTTTATGTGCCGACATTTTCGCACTTATCATTTACAAAAGATACCTTTACCATGAATGCATACCGTACAGATACGATGGAAATTATCGATAACTATACGATAAGAAAAACAGCTCAATAAAAAACGCCGCATTATTCCATCGATTCCAGGGATAATGCGGCGGTCACTTTATTTAGCATGGGAGATAGGAGATAGGAATGAAATTAAAAACAATGTTAAAAGCATATCAGATCGTTTTAGGCTTTTTTTTAGTTCTGTTTGCAGTATTTCTGTATTGGTTAAATGCCTGTTATCTCGAACCCTTTTCTTTCTATAGTTCTGGAAACCTACGGTATGAAAAGGCTCGTGTGTTGGAGATTACTGATAGTTATCTGGAAAAATCAGAGGATACTAATTCCGGATTCAAGGGCAAGCAGCAGCTTCAAATGAGGATAAGTTCCGGTGATAATAAGGGGGCTGTAATTGAGGTAGAAAATCATCTGACCAAAACCCATAATATCTATGCGAAACAGGGGGATTTGTTGATTATTTGCCTGGATCAGACAAGCCAGGGTTTTCATGCTTCTGTTTATAACTATTCCCGCTCTCATACTATCTATTTCATGATTGGGTTCTATATCCTGCTAATGATAGCAGTGGGAAAAACAAAAGGATTTCAATCAGCTGTGGGGCTAAGTTTTTCCTTTATATGTATTCTTTATTTCACACTCCCGCTGATATTCCACGGCTGGTCTCCAATTATTATTACAGTGATATCGATAGTTCTTATTACAACCGTTTCCCTGATACTGATCGATGGTTTAACGAAAAAGGTTTTGGTTGCCCTGCTCAGTACATCGGCCGGAGTAATTGCTGCTGGAATTTTATTTACTTTATTTAGTAAGTTATTGGAAGTTTCTGGTTTTAATCTTGATGATGCAGAGGCGATATATTTAATTACACAGAATACCGGCCTGCAATTAAGGCACATCCTATTTGCCGGTTTACTCATTTCCGCATTGGGAGCTGTTATGGATGTAGCAATGAGTATAGCGTCAACTCTGAATGAACTGCATGAAAGAAATCCGGAGTTATCAACAAGAGAGCTTTATTACTCTGGTATCAATGTTGGAAAAGATATGATTGGCACTATGTCAAATACCCTGATTTTAGCCTATACCGGCAGCTCTTTCAGCACGATGATTCTATTTAAGGCTTATTGTATCAGCTATCAGCAATTGATCAACATGGATTATCTGGTAATAGAAATCGCCCAGGCACTTGCAGGCAGTATGGGGATTGTCATAACTGTTCCATTTGCAGCACTTATAGGCTCTAATTTATTACATATGACCTTGTTTAAGAAAAAATAATTATCTCAAATAATAGTATAACCTCTACCTAAATGGGAAGAGCGGACTTTACATAAATATATAGAGCCAGAACGCAAGTTCTGGCTCGGTCAACCCCTTGTAGGGGGCGGTTGTTCCTCTTGTATTTACAATATACCATATCCGAAAAAATAGTGCAAGCATCTGAAACCGATCTCGGTTATTAAAATAAGCACTTTTAGCTAAAACGCCCCTTTACATCTCAAATCGTACCTGTTAGAATAAAGAAACAGCGTTAGATACCCCTATGTGGAATATCTAGCGCTTTTCGGGCGTTCTTACATACGTCTATGAAAGAAGGAGAACAAATATGTATATAATTGCAGGACTCGGCAACCCAACAAGGGAATATGATAAAACAAGACACAATGTGGGCTTCGAAGCCATTGATATACTGGCTGATAAAATAGGAACAACAGTTACTGAGAAAAAGCACAAGGCTCTATGCGGAAAAGGAATAATCGGCGGAGAAAAAGTAATTCTTGCCAAGCCCCAGACCTTCATGAATTTAAGTGGAGAGAGCATAAGAGCAATTGCTGATTTCTATAAGGTGGAACCGGAACATATCATAGTTATATGTGATGATATTAATCTGGTTGAGGGTCAGCTTAGAATAAGGACAAAGGGAAGTGCAGGCGGCCATAATGGTCTGAAGAATATTATTAGTCATTTAGGTACAGAAGAATTTCCAAGAATACGAATAGGAGTGGGAGAAAAGCCTCAGGGCATGGATTTGGCATCCTATGTGCTGGGAAGATTTTCAAAGGACCTGCAGCCTGTGATGGAGCAGGCTTATAAAGATGCAGCTGAAGCAGCCATTATGATGATCGATGCAGACACAGATGCAGCCATGAATCATTTTAATCGTAGAAATAAGGAGAGTTCATGAGTGATTTGTTTGAAAGCCCCTTACGGGAGTTAAAAGATTTTGAAGACCTGGAAAATAGTATAAAGAAGAAGGAAGGTCCTGTTCATGTAAGTGGGACTCTGGATTCCCAGAAGGTTCATTTGATGCATAAAACAGCCAAAGACAGCGGCTGGAAGCTGGTGGTAACTTATGATGATATGAGAGCCAGAGAAATTTATGATGATTTCCGCTTCTTTCAGCCTGATGTATGGCTCTATCCTGCCAGGGACTTGCTATTCTTTAATGCGGATATTCATGGCAATCTGATGACCAAGCAGAGAATGACAGTCTTCCGGCGTTTGATGGAGGAGCCATCTGGGGTTGTAATTACCACCTTTGACGGACTTATGGATCATCTGCTTCCTCTTGCTTACTTAAAAGAACAGGTTCTGTCTGTAGAAGGCGGACAGATTCTTGATGTAGAGGAATGGAAACAGCATTTAACAGCCCTTGGATACGAAAGGCTGCCTCAGGTAGATGGAATGGGACAATTCTCTATCAGAGGCGGCATTATTGACGTGTTTCCATTGACAGAAGAGCTGCCTGTTCGTATTGAACTGTGGGACGATGAGGTGGATTCTATCCGTACCTTTGATATGGAAAGCCAGCGTTCTATAGAGCAGCTGGATCAGGTACTTATCTATCCTGCTACTGAAATGGTGCTTACCAAATCCCAGATTGAGGCTGGGATTGCTGAAATAGAAAAAGAAGTAAAAAAATATGAAAAGGAACTGCGCAGCCAGTCTAAAATAGAAGAAGCAGCCAGAATCCGTTCCATTAACGGAGAACTGTTGGAGGGTCTTCGGGAAGGCTGGAAACAGCATGGGCTTGATGGATATATCCATTATTTTTGTAAAAACAGCGTATCATTCCTGGATTATTTTCCTGCGGAGAATACAGTGGTATTCTTAGATGAGCCGGAGAGACTGAAGGAAAAAGGGGAGACTGTAGAAGCTGAATTCAGGGAAAGCATGATTCACAGACTGGAAAATGGATATCTGCTTCCAGGACAGACCAATCTTCTGTTCTCTGCAAAAGAGATGCTTGCAAGAGCACAGAAAAAGACCACAGTATATTTAACGGGACTGGAACAGAAGCTGAGAGGATTTACTGTCAATGCCAGAAATAGCTTTCTGGTGAAAAATGTCAACTCCTACCAAAATGGATTTGAACTTCTCATCAAAGATTTAACAAGATGGAAAAAAGAAGGTTATCGGGTGATTCTTCTCTCTGCCTCCAGAACCCGTGCCAGCCGTCTGGCAGGGGATTTGCGGGATTATGATTTAAGAGCTTACTGCCCTGATGACAATGATTCAGAGCGGACGGTTAAGCCGGGAGAAATTCTTGTTACCTATGGAAATCTTCACAGAGGTTTTGAATACCCTATGATTAAATTCTTGATCATAACAGAAGGGGATATGTTCGGAGCTGAGAAGAAAAAGAAAAGGCGGAAGAAAACTGCTTATGAAGGAACCAAGATTCAGAAGTTTACAGACCTTTCTGTAGGGGATTATGTAGTTCATGAGGATCATGGTCTTGGCGTTTACCGTGGTATAGAGAAAATAGAGCAGGACGGCGTTATAAAGGATTATTTAAAGGTAGAATATGCAGAAGGCGGAAATCTCTATCTGCCAGCTACAAGACTTGACGGAATCCAGAAATATGCAGGTGCAGATGCTAAGAAACCCAAACTGAACCGTCTGGGTGGTGAGCAGTGGAATAAGACCAAAGCAAGGGTGAAAGGCGCTGTTAAGGAGATCGCTAAGGATTTAGTCCAGCTTTACGCAGCCAGACAGGAGACAGAAGGCTTTCAGTATGGGGAAGATACTGTATGGCAGAGGGAGTTCGAGGAGATGTTTCCTTATGAAGAGACGGAAGATCAGCTGGATGCCATTGAAGCAGCCAAGAATGACATGGAAAGCAGAAGAATTATGGATCGTCTGGTCTGCGGTGACGTAGGCTATGGTAAGACAGAGATTGCACTGCGTGTGGCATTTAAAGCTGTTCAGGAGGGGAAACAGGTGGTTTATCTGGTTCCTACCACCATTCTTGCACAGCAGCATTATAATACATTTTCCCAGCGTGTGAAGGACTTCCCTGTTCGTGTTGATCTGATGTCAAGATTCCGCACTCCTTCCCAGATAAAGAAAACTCTGGAGGATTTAAAACGTGGACTTGTGGACATTGTAATTGGAACCCACAGAGTTTTATCAAAGGATGTCCAGTTTAAAGACCTTGGGTTATTGATTATTGATGAAGAACAGAGATTTGGGGTGACTCACAAAGAGAAGATTAAGAAGCTGAAGGAGAATATCGATGTTCTTACTCTGACAGCAACTCCCATTCCAAGAACTCTTCACATGAGCCTTGTGGGAATTCGGGATATGAGTGTTTTAGAGGAGCCGCCTGTAGACAGAATGCCCATTCAGACCTATGTAATGGAATACAATGATGAAATGGTGAGAGAAGCCATTAACAGAGAGATTTCCCGCAATGGACAGGTGTATTATGTGTATAATCGGGTGAATAATATTGATGAAGTGGCAAATCACATTGCCAAATTGGTTCCTGATGCAAACGTTACATTTGCCCATGGCCAGATGCGTGAGCATGAACTGGAAAAGATCATGTTTGATTTTGTAAATGGGGAAATAGATGTTCTGGTCTGCACTACCATTATAGAGACAGGGCTTGATATTCCCAATGCAAATACTATGATTATTCAGGATGCAGACCGTATGGGTCTGTCCCAGCTGTATCAGTTAAGAGGTCGAGTGGGACGTTCCAGCCGGACTTCCTATGCATTTTTAATGTATAAAAGGGATAAACTATTAAAGGAAGAGGCGGAGAAACGTCTTCAGGCAATCCGTGAATTTACAGAGCTGGGTTCCGGTATTAAGATCGCCATGCGGGATTTGGAGATCAGAGGCGCAGGCAATGTCCTGGGAGCAGAACAGCATGGTCATATGGAGGCTGTTGGTTATGATCTTTACTGCAAGCTGCTTAATCAGGCTGTCCTTGCACTTAAGGGACAGAGAAGCGAAGAGGAAAGCTATGAGACTGTAGTTGACTGTGACATTGACGCTTACATTCCTACTGCATATATTAAGAATGAGTACCAGAAGCTTGATATATACAAACGGATTTCCAGCATTGAGAATGAAGATGAGTATCTGGATATGCAGGATGAGCTGATGGACCGTTTTGGAGATATTCCAAAGCCGGTTGATAATCTGCTTAAGGTGGCAGGAATTAAGGCTCTGGCTCATCTGGCTTATGTCACTGAGGTCAACATTAACCGCCAGGAGATCCGCTTTAGAATGTATCACAAAGCCCGGCTCAAGGTAGAGGGAATTCCAGCTCTTGTGGACGAATATCGCGGTGATTTTAAGTTCCATATGGGAGAGGAACCTTACTTTACCTATCTGGACAGACGAAAGAATACCTCCATTGATGTAATGATGGATCAGGCAGAATTGTTGTTAAAAAAGATTTTGGAATTAACTGACAAATAGATAATATTCTGATAATTTAATAAAAATTTAACTTTTCTATGCTTGAAATTTGTCTATTTTATGGTATAATAAAGGTACAAGAAGAGTTAATATCTTTAATGATCGTTATTAATAAATCAATCAAAAGTGGAGAAAGGTGGTAACTATGGATGTTTTAGGTATGTATCTTTTACAGCGAGTAAACAATGAATTGACAATTCAACGGAATGGTTCTTTTGAGAATCGTTTTATCTCTCCGGTCCCTGACAGTCCGGTAGCAAAGGTGACAGGTGAAGCTTATATTACTTCATCAAAGGAAGTGTCACCAAGGGTTAGGGAAAGAGCATTTTAATTCCGCAGATAATTAATTTACGACTCATTGTAAGATCATACTGAAACTATATGAAATCAGGGCCTGAACTGTTTATATAAGGTTTGGGTCCTGGTTTTTTTGTGGAAAAATTTAAGCTGATAAATCACTCTTAAAGGCATATATTGAGAAAAATGGCAAAGGAGAGTATAATCTTCGACTTTCGTAGCAAAATAATACCAGAGATATCAAAAGTACACGATGGAGGAATTATATTATGAAAGCAACAGGTATTGTAAGAAGAATTGATGACCTTGGACGTGTTGTCATACCGAAAGAGATCAGAAGAACTCTCCGATTAAGAGAAGGAACGCCGCTTGAGATATTTACTGACCGGGAAGGCGAAATTATATTAAAAAAATATTCTCCTATGGTGGAGCTGACCGCATTTGCGTCTCAGTATGCAGATGCCATGGCTCAGACAACAGGTCTAACCGTATGTATCACCGACCGTGACCAGGTCATCGCAGTAGCGGGCGGGTCTAAAAAAGAACTGCTTCAAAAGACTATAAGCAAGCAATTAGAGACAATGATCAATGAAAGAACAGTAATCGTAGCCGGGAAAGAGGATAAGAAGTTTGTTCCTCTCACTGGAGAATCTATGGAAGGGATTACTGCCCAGGTAATCGCCCCTATTATCTGTGAAGGAGATGCTATAGGCTCTGTAGCTCTTCTCAGCAAGGAACCAAGAGCAAGATTTGGCGAGATGGAAATGAAGCTGGCAACAACAGCAGCAGGTTTCCTTGGACGCCAGATGGAAGGATAACAGGAGAGAAAGGAAGGTGATATCATGGTAACATACCCACCAGATGGAAATGGCTATATGGATAATAAGGAAGAACGGAAAGAAGAATTCCCTGCACCAGAGATTGATAGTGAACGCTATAGGGATGGCTTTTATGTAGAACCTCTTCCAGAATCAACAAGACCAAGAAAAGATGGACCAGGCGGAAATTAAAAAACAGGGGGTACGATTGATTTCGTACCTCCTGTTGTATCTTTAATGCTAATAGATAATCTGATCTCCATCTTTGATGCAGTAGTTTGCACGGACGCCTAACTCCTCCATCCACTGCCTTACATCCAGAGTCTTCCAATCACCGCTTCCGACTCCGCCGCCATTGTCATTGTTCCAGAGCCACAGAGGACAGGGCCAGAGGGCGATTTCAGGCTGGATCACAGCATAAACTTCTCTGCTGACGCCATACTGCCCGTGATGGGACATCTGTACAATATCGCTTTTCAGTTCGTCTGCTGTATGGTACTGCAGGAACAGCTTGCCTGCTTCCGGTCCCATATCGCCAAGAACCAAAATGCTTATATTATTTAAGAAAAATTTATAGGATACAGAACTGTTATTAACAGAGGTGTCATCCAGAAGATAAGGAGAATTCATAACAACTGTGCGAATCTCTCCAAGGTGAATCTCCTGTCCCTGTTTTAAATCCCCATGAAGCTTTTCAGCAGGGAATTTATTCAGCGCATCCCGCAGGCTGGTTACCAGCTCTGAACGATGAGATTCTTTTTCATCGTACCAGCTCTGTTCCGCCAAACTGTAATAAACGTTATCAATGGTGATCTGACTGTCAGGATTGTTAACAATATCAATAAAAGCGCCAACATGGTCAGAATGTGGGTGTGTCAGGAACCAGCCGGATACATGTCCGCCTTTTGAACGGATCACTTCCAGAAGGTGTGCGGAGTCATCGCTCCAACCGCCGTCAATCACAATGAGAGTTCCGTCTTTTGCCTGAAGAACCATAGAAAGCATCTGCCGGTTACCTGAATCTGACAGAAGTGAAAGATTGCCGCCGTTAAATAGATTGCTTCCAGGTCCCAGCTTTAACTTTGGGCCGACTCCCATCTGCTGCATGGTCAATTGCCCATAGTCTTCCGGTGAGATGGTTTCTGCAGTAAATGCTGTTAAAGCAATGTTCAAAAACAGCACACAAGCAGCAAGTTTTTTCCATATATTAAATTGTTTCATATGTTCCTCCAGTTTCAAATGATGATACCCTATTATATATGAGGACTTGAATATTGAAAAGGGGGAACAGTAAAACGTCATGAAATCTTCAGAAATTATCTATATATGACCAGTTACTCCAATTTTAATTACAGCTCAAGAGGAAGTATCAGCTTTGATGCAAAGTTACCACCACAGTGAATCTGATTATGAGCAATTCGTGTCACAGTGCTGTCAAATCCGGCTTCTGTATTGCTGTTTGGAAACATGAAGTTTTTAGCGCTGGAAGTAACTGTAAAACGAAGTCTGTGTCCTGCTTTGAATACGGCTGAAAGTTTGGTGGTCCTAATTCGTATTTCATAAACTTCGCCAGGTTCCATATAGTCAGGTTCATAAAACCCATTACGGTATTTTACATCAATGACTCCGTCTGCCAGCTTAATGGAAGTGCCATTTTCATCCACATCAGTAATTCTCACAAATAAGTCTGTGTCAGGGCAGTCTGAGGAAAGGTAGAGAACAGCAGTCACATCACCTGTAAGAGTTAAATCTTTTTCAAGTACAGGAGTGGAATAGATGAGCATATCTGACCGTTTCTCCTCTTCTGTATAGTCGGCAGGAACTTCCAGCTCATTTTCTGCCATATCGATAATGTGAGTGGAAGGATTTTCAGGATCATAGGTAAATTCAGAAATACTGCCTGCACCTGGTTTACATAAAGTCAATGTTCCTCCAAAACCATTATCAGAAGGCTGCGTTGAAAGATAATATTCTGTAGGGATTGTATCAGCCGGAGGCCAAACATCTGCTTCTCTCCAGCAGTTGGAACCAAGAGTGTAGTATTCCATTGCAGCAGTTTTCTCTATTCCGTTAAAAACACCTTTTAGAAAATGCTCTAACCATTGAAAACAGAGGAAGTCCATATCATATCTCAAAGCGTTTTCTCCCATAAAATACCCATTTACATCATAGTCAGCATTGCCGCTGTGCTTCCATGGACCAAGAACCGCCTTATAAGTTCCCTCAGGATAAAAACGCTTTACTAAATCAAGGGCTTCTGTTGTTCCCATTCCATTGTCATCGAACCAGCCTGAGATAATAAGAGCAGGGACTACTTGACCCTGGCTTCTTGCGTACCAATCGGCTTGTTTCCAGAATTCATCATAATGAGGGTGCTCCAGCCATTTATTTAAAAATGGAAGCTCTGTGCCTAGAGCAATCTTTGGCATATCCTCCACTGGGCGGATAGCAAGTATTTCATCCCAGTCCTTCTGATCCATATAATCAGGCCGGAAATGTTTTTCAGACATGGCAAAGTTCCATGCCATAGACCCTGATATAAAACAGCCGCCCCGCCTTGGAAGATCCACAAAGGGGCTTCCTGAACATACGAAGCTGAGGATTGCCTTAAGGTGGGGATTTCCGCTGGCAGCAGCAGCCCATTGAACAAAGCCAAGATAGGAGCCGCCTGTCATTGCTGTTTGCCCATCGCTCCAGGACTGTGCAGCAATCCAGTTTAAGGTATCGTCTCCATCTTCCACCTCATAATAGTTTGGCAGCCATTCTCCGGTACTGTCTTCCCTGCCTCTGGTGTCCTGAATCACAACAGCATAGCCCCACTGGACAAAGCGGTAATACTGTTCTTTGCCTAATGATTTTCCGTAAGGCGTGCGGATCAGTACAGAAGGCACGGGATAGGCGGCACCTTCAGGAAGGTAGACGTCAGTCGCCAGAAGCTCCTGGTCTCTGGTGGGAACCATATAAGTCTTAGGCTGACAGACTGGATAAATGGCAGCAGATTCCCAGTAACTTACGGGAGACTTCTGCTCCATGTCCTCCCTGACCAGAACTCCAGTATAGTCTCTGCCGCACATGACAACTGCGTAGATGGACTCATTTTCAATCAGAAAATCCATTGGGAATTTTATATTGCGCTGAATATAGGAGCCATCCTGACGGCGGGAAAAGCAGCTGCCGCTTAAAGTCTTAAATGACTCAGCTCCTGTAGAGAGGAAACCGTTGTATTCAGGCAGGTCTTCAAAGAAATTCAGCAGCCTGCGTTTGCATAGAGTCTCATAAAAGGAGTCGTCTGTAAATGTTTCACTCTCTGACAGCTGTCCGCTGAATGGATTCAGCGCCTGATGAGTTAATTCGCCGCCGTCTTCTCTGCTGTCACAGATGATTCCGTATAAAATACCGGAGTAATAAAAGTTCCATTGCTGCATGATAATCATCTCCTGTGTTTTCTTTTCATTATATAGGAAAAATACGATATTTTAAAGAAAATTTCCAGTTTCATTGAAATGAACAGCGGGATTCTGTATAATGCCAGATATAAGCTTGCAGGCGGTAAGATGTCTGCTGGAAAGTACGGAGGAATGAATATGTATACATTTGATGATCTGGTGGATATTGCAAAGAAGCTGCGCTCAGAAAATGGCTGTCCATGGGACAAAGAGCAGACCTATGAAAGCCTTAAAAAGTGTATGGAAGAGGAATGCGGTGAGGTTCTTCTTGCAGTTGATCATAAAGACACGGAGAATTTATGTGAGGAACTGGGAGATGTGATGTTTCTTTTAGCGCTGAACAGTCAGATTGCCGCTGAAAAAGGTGACTTTACCATTGAGGATGTGGTCAATGGAGTATGTGAAAAAATGATCCGCCGTCACCCTCATGTTTTTGGTGATATAAAAGTGCATTCTAAAGAGGAAGAGCTTGCTTTATGGGAGCAAATTAAAAAACAGGAAAAATCCAAAAAAGCCTTATAAATAGGCAAAAGACCTTGACAAAAATAAAAGAAACAGCTATAAATGATATAGTATCGTATAAACGAGAAAAATCGTAGTGAAATACTACATTCTAGGAGGAAATTATCAATGAACAAAACAGAATTAATCGCAGCAGTAGCAGAGAAGGCAGAGCTGTCTAAAAAAGATGCAGAGAAGGCAGTTAAGGCTTTTACAGATGTAGTATCTGAAGAGTTAGTGAAAGGCGAGAAAATCCAGTTAGTTGGTTTTGGTACATTTGAAGTAACAGAGAGAGCAGCCAGAGAAGGAAGAAATCCTAAGAGCGGTGAAGTTATGAGCATTCCTGCTTCTAAGTCTCCTAAGTTCAAAGCTGGTAAGGCATTAAAGGATATGGTGAATGCATAATCCATGAGGCTTGATAAGTTTCTGAAGGTTTCCCGTCTGATTAAGCGGAGAACTGTAGCCAATGAGGCATGTGATGCAGGCCGTGTTCTTGTCAATGATAAGCCGGCAAAGGCGTCATTAAACGTCAAACAGGGCGATACCATTGAGATCCGTTTTGGAACCAGTGCTGTTAAGGTAGAGGTTCTTGATGTGGTTGAAACCGTTAAAAAGGATGAAGCCAAAGAGCTTTATCGTTATCTGTAGTTCATTTCCTTTTTAGGACAGATTACAGGAATATTGAAGAGAGTCTCCTAATATACTTTAGACAGGTATGTTAGGAGGTTTTTTTATGGATGAAAAGATGAATATAAGACCCCATCGGCTGACAATTGATAATAGAAATTCCGGATCTTTAACAGGCATCAGGGATGTGGTGTCCTTTGATGAGAAACAGATGGTACTTGATACTGATATGGGACTTCTGACTGTCAAAGGCAGAGATCTTCATGTCAGCAGGCTGACTCTGGAAAAGGGTGAGGTGGATTTAGACGGAACCATTGAGAGCATTGCCTATTCCTCCAATGAAGCTCTTCGCAAGTCTGGAGAATCTCTGCTGACCAGGCTGTTTAAATAAGAATGAGCGAAAGAGAGGTCCTATGAGCGTCTATATTGTGTATGAAGTAAAATTGCTGCTCTACAGCTTCTTTACGGGCGCAGGGCTTATGATCATCTATGACTTCCTGCGCATATTCCGCATCTTCATTCCTCATCTTCCTGTATTCACCGGCCTGGAGGATATGGTTTACTGGATTTATGCTGCTCTTGTAACCTTTTCCCTGCTGTATGAACAAAATGACGGCGGGCTGAGAGGTTATGTAATTGTGGGGGTTTTTCTTGGAATGCTCCTATATGACAGACTAATCAGCAGATTTTTCCTTAAGCTCTTGAAAAATATCAGAAAATACCTTAAAATGAAGCTAAGAAAAAAAATTCGCCCAAGGGTGCACAAGTAAACATCTGTTGATAGGGATATAGATATGGCAAAATCAAGAAGAAAAAGAAAAGATAGATTAGGAAACCGAATGACCATTATCGGTATTACTTTTGTTGTGTTCAGCCTTGCAATCACTGTTACCATTAAGGGTTCTTCTCTACAGGACAAGGATATGGAATATCGAATCCGCCAGGAGAATCTTGATGATCAGCTGGCTAAGGAGAAGAAGCGGTCCGAAGAACTGGCTGAATACAGAATCTACGTTCAGACAAAACAATATATCGAAGAAGTGGCCAAGCAGAAGCTTGGTCTGGTAAATCCTGACGAAATTTTGCTGAAACCGTCACCACAGAAGTGATTCTGTCGTAATGTTTTAGGACACAAACAGAAGATTTGACATATATTTTCCCTCAGTCTGTTTATAATGTATGATACAGAATTATGCATTTTAACAGGCAGGAGGGATTTTTTGTGTTTAAACGTAAGGTATTGCATCATGATATGGCTGATGTGAACGTATATACGGCAAAAAGATTAAATGATATGGCAAACTCTCTGGGAGAACTTGCCAAAGCCTGTACTGATGATCTGTCCATGGGACAGGGCCTTACAAAGGAAGATGGAATTTCTGCACTTCAGACTGCTGCAGCTATGGTATGTACAGGCTGCAGCAATTGCAGTATTTACACAGGAAAGGAAGAGGAAAATAATTATTACCTCCACTATTTAATTCGTATTTTTCAGCAGAAGGGCAGCGTGGATTATGGGGACATGCCCCGCTTTTTCCTGGAAACCTGTAAGCGAAAGGATGATTACATAGGACAATTAAACAGAAGCCTTGGGAAAGCCACTATGAATCTGGCATGGAAAAACAGATTTATAGAAAGCAGGGATGCTGTGATTGTTCAGTTTAAGGAATTGGCGGTGATCCTTGAAGAATTCTCCCATCAGATGGAACATGCTGTTGATATTACAGGAGATAGAGGAGAAGAGGTGGAGCGTGCCTTTAAGCGCCGTCATATTCTGGTTGAGAATATGCTGATTCTGGAATATGAAAATCACCAGAGAGAGGCATTTATAACCATGAGGACAGGCAATGGGCGCTGTGTTACTGCTAAGGAGGCAGCAGATATTCTGGCAGATGGAATGGATGATGGGGAGTGGATGGTGGCTCCTGACAGCAGGAATCTGGTGACAAAGCAGACAGCAACTATACGTTTTGTGGAAAAAGGAGCTTATCAGATGGTCTATGGAGCTGCCAGAGCTGTGAAAACAGGTGAGACAGTTTCAGGGGATAGCTATACCTTTGGACAGGTACAGCCGGGACTTGTGATCCTGAGCATTTCTGACGGCATGGGAAGCGGGGAAACTGCTGAGGAAGAGAGCCGTCAGGTCATTGAGCTGACTCAAAAGCTTCTGGAATCAGGATTCTCTGCAAGAGCCGCTCTAAAGCTGGTGAACACTGTGCTGGTTCTAACGGGAATTCAGCAGAATCCGGCAACTCTTGATCTCTGCTGCATCGATCTTCATACAGGGCTTTTAGAGGGAATGAAGCTGGGGGCAGCAGCCACCTATATTCTCACTGATGACGGTGTGGAGCTTTTAGAGGCAGGAGAGGTGCCTATGGGGGTTATGAACCCTGTAGAGCCTGTGCTGCTGTCTAAGAAGCTGTGGGATGACAACCGGATCATAATGGTCAGTGACGGTGTTTTAGATGCTCTTCCGGGTGATGACAAGGAGTTTGTGCTTCAGGAGTTTATCGCCGGCATGCCTGTGAAAAATCCTCAGGATATGGCAGACCGGATTCTTTTATTTGCTCGTTCCTTTCAGGAGGATGTGGGAGATGATATGACAGTTTTAACTGCGGGAATCTGGCAGAGATAAACAATAGAATTGGTATAAAACAGCTCAGTCTGAAATATTATTTGCAATAGGTGGGAATTAAGGGTATATTTATACTAAGTGAGGGGAAAATCTACTTAGGCAGGTGGCTTTTATGTACGTAAAGACGCTGGATTATATCAGACAGAACCGGATGTTTGCTTCCGGAGACAGGGTGATTGTGGGACTGTCAGGAGGGGCGGATTCTGTCTGTCTTCTTGTAATCTTAGATGAACTGAAGAAAGAACTGAATATAGAACTGAAAGCGGTCCACGTCCACCACGGCCTCCGTGGAAAGGAGGCGGACCGTGATTTAGGATATGCGGAGAAGCTGTCAGAAAGTCTGGGAGTGCCTTTTGTGTGTGTTCATGTGGATGCAGCAGCCTATGGGAAGGAACACGGTTTATCAGAAGAGGAGGCAGGGCGGATTCTTCGGTATGAGATATTTGAAAAAGAGCGAATCTCATGGGAAGGCACTAAGATCGCAGTTGCTCATCACGCTGATGATCAGGCGGAAACCATTCTTTATCATCTTTTTCGGGGAACAGGCTTAAGGGGGCTGGGAGGAATCCGGCCTGTAAGAGGGCGGATTGTCCGCCCTTTACTGTCTTCCGGCAGGGATGAAATTGTTGCATATCTGGAAGAAAAAGGGATATCTTATTGTGAGGACTCTACTAATGCACTGATGGATTATAAGAGAAACCGTCTACGTAATCTGATTATTCCAACAATCAAAGAACAGATTAATGAACAAGCAGCTTCTAATATTCTTCATGCAGGTGCTCTTGCGGCACAGGCAGATGCATATTTAGAAAAGCAGGCTTTAAAAATCATGTCTGTTTATGGAAAAAGAACAGAAGGGGGAATTGGTATATCAGCAGAACCCTTAACACATGAAGATGAGATTATTAAAACCTATGTAATCCGGCAGATGATTGCAGAAGCGGCAGGAACAGAGAAAGATATTACATCTGTTCATGTGGAAATGACAGTCCGACTGCTGGATCTTGCTGTAGGCAGCCGTATCAGCCTTCCTTATGCACTGGAAGCTGTACGTAACTATGAGGAATTGTGGATAAAAAAGAAAAAAACAGAGGATCATGTGGATAAAGATAAGGCAGATTTGTTGCCAAGTCTTCAAATAACGTCATTTCCTTACAAAAAAGGACAGGAAATTCCCAAAAACAGGTATACGAAATGGTTTGATTATGATAAAATCAAAGGTGCACTTTCAGTGAGGTATCGGGAAACCGGAGACTATATCACCCTGGCTGACGGCGGCAGAAAGACTGTCAAAGCCTTTATGATTGATGAAAAGATTCCAAAAGAGGAGCGGGGAGAGATTCCGCTGGTTGCAGAAGATTCCCACATACTCTGGATCATTGGATTCCGGATCAGTGAATATTATAAAATTACAGAGGATACCCATACTGTATTACAAATACAATTAGATGGAGGAACAACAGATGGAAGATAAGATACGGGTATTATTGTCAGAAGAGGAGGTTGCAGACCGCATTGAGGAAATAGCAGCGCAGATTACCAAAGATTATGCGGGCAAACAGCTTCATTTAGTATGTATTTTAAAGGGTGGAGTATTTTTTACCTGTGAACTGGCTAAGAGGATTAAGCTTCCTCTTACCCTGGATTTTATGTCTGTATCCAGCTATGGAGCCAGCACAGTATCCAGTGGAATTGTAAAAATTGTTAAGGATTTAGATGAGTCCATTGAAGGCAAGGATGTTTTGATTGTAGAGGACATTATTGATTCCGGCAATACGCTGTCTTATCTTATTGAAGTACTGAAGCAGAGAAATCCGAAGGATATTCAGCTTTGTACTCTCCTTGATAAGCCGGAGCGCCGTATAAAGCACCATGTTAAGGTGAAGTATACCTGCTTTACAGTGCCGGATGAGTTTATTGTAGGTTATGGTCTTGACTATGACCAGAAATATAGAAATTTACCATATATCGGTGTAATAGAACAGTAATAAGGAGGCAGCCCGTTGAAACAGCAGCAACCATTTAAAGGATTGGGATTTCTGCTTCTTTTGGTAATCATGCTTATTTTTGCCAGTAAGCTGCCCCAGAAGAACGAGATCATGACCAATCAGGAATTTTTACAAGCCGTTGACGAAGGCACCATAGCATCTGCAGTGATCAGACAGAATGATCCGACTCCAACAGGAACGGTGGAGATGACTATGACCGACAGTTCGTTTAAAGTGGCTAATGTATCTGATGTCAATGAGACTCAGGATCTTTTTAATCGCAATGGTGTCACGTACAGCATTGAAGCCGTACAAAAGGAGAATCTATTTCTCACCGTCACTCTGCCGCTTATTGTAACGGCAATCACTCTGGTATTTCTTCTGATGATTATGAATGTGAGAGCAGGAGCCGGCAGTGCCAACAATAAGATGATGAACTTCGGAAGAAGCCGTGCTCATCTGGCAAAAGATGTGAACAAGGTCAATTTCAACAAAGTAGCAGGACTTGATGAGGAAAAAGAGGAATTAAGGGAAGTTGTGGATTTTCTCAAGAATCCACAGAAGTATACAAGTGTTGGTGCCAGAATTCCTAAGGGAATTCTTCTTGTGGGACCGCCTGGTACAGGTAAGACCCTGCTTGGCAAGGCTGTGGCCGGAGAAGCCGGAGTTCCTTTCTTCTCTATCTCTGGTTCAGACTTTGTGGAGATGTTTGTAGGTGTAGGTGCGTCCCGTGTCAGGGATTTATTTGAAGAGGGTAAGAAGCACGCCCCCTGTATTATTTTTATCGATGAGATCGATGCTGTTGCCCGCCGGAGAGGAACCGGAATGGGAGGCGGCCACGATGAGAGAGAGCAGACTTTAAACCAGCTTCTGGTTGAGATGGATGGATTTGGTGTCAATGAGGGAATCATTGTCATGGCAGCCACTAACCGTGTGGATATACTTGACCCGGCTATTCTTCGTCCTGGAAGATTTGACCGTAAGGTAGGTGTTGGCAGACCAGACGTTAAAGGCAGAGAAGAAATTTTAATTGTTCATTCCAAAGAGAAGCCTTTAGCTGAAGATGTGAACTTAAAGCAGGTGGCTCAGACTACAGCAGGATTTACAGGTGCAGACTTGGAGAACCTGATGAATGAGGCTGCTATTCATGCTGCCAGAGAGAATAAGAAGTTTATCAATCAATCAGATATTAACAGTGCATTTGTAAAAGTGGGAATTGGTACAGAGAAGAAGAGCAAGGTGATATCCGAGAAGGAGAAAAAGATCACAGCTTACCACGAGGCAGGCCATGCGATACTATTCCATGTACTTCCTGAGGTGGGGCCTGTACACACTATTTCCATTATCCCCACTGGTGTGGGGGCAGCAGGTTATACGATGCCGCTTCCTGAGAATGACCAGATATTTAATACAAGGGGCAAGATGCTTCAGGAGATTATGGTTGGTTTAGGCGGAAGAATCGCTGAGGAGATTGTATTTGGTGATATTACCACAGGTGCTTCTCAGGATATTAAGCAGGCCACTTCTCTTGCAAGAGCTATGGTAACCAAGTATGGCATGTCTGAACAGGTTGGTATGATCAACTATGGCAGTGATGGAGATGAAGTCTTTATCGGCCGTGACCTGGCTCATACCAAGCAATACGGCAATGAAGTTGCCAATACCATTGACAGCGAAGTGAAACGAATTATTGATGAATGCTATGACAAGGCAAAAGCCATTATCTTAGAACATGAGGCTGTGCTTCATTCCTGCAGTGAGCTTCTTATTAAGAAAGAGAAGATCGGAAGGAAGGAATTTGAGGAATTATTTCCTGCATAAGCCTGTAAATGAAAGAGTCAGCGGATGATATCCGCAGGAATCCAGGCGGGTTTCCGGTAAAATGTCTAAGAAAAGGCATCGGAACCTGCCTGTTTTTGTATTTAGAAAAACACAGGATAAAATGTGCATAAAAAAGTTTCAGTAATAAAATGATGTTTGTGCACACTTATTTTTCAGTTCATGATATATTTATAAACGTAAACCCCCCCCAAAAAAACATTATATAGTTTTTGCTACACCCCATAAGAAACGAAATACCTTCTCCAAAAAACGGTCAGCTACCCCGCTGACCGTTTTTTATATCAGAGAGAGTGAGGAATCTGGGGCTGGGGGTTGTATATTTGGGTGCAATCAGATAAAATAATAGAAGGCATATAGATAGAAGAAAAGAGAGGAGAACGGTATGGAATTTCCGGCAGAATCAATAATCCGGGAGGGATTATTTACAGATGAAACAGAGAGTTTCCGCATTCCGGCAGAACCGGAAGAAGGAGATGACGTGGTTCTGCGCTTTCGAACTGCTAAAAACAATGTGGATCACATTTATTATATAGAGGATGGCTGTACAGAAGAGCCCCTTATGGAGAAGGTGAACTCTGATCAGCTCTTTGATTACTATGAATATCAGATTACAGTGGGAAGTAACAGAATTGCCTATAGCTTTAAAGCCGTAAAAGGACAGGAAACCTGTTATTTTAACCGCCTTGGAGCTGTGACGGATAACCAGGAGGGATTTCAGTTTAAAATCACCCCTGGTTTTAAAACGCCTCAGTGGGCAAAGGGCGCCATTATGTATCAGATTTATGTGGATCGCTTTTATAATGGGGACCCCTCCAATGATGTTGTGGATCACGAGTATATCTACCTTGGCCAGCCTGTAAGCCGTGTCAGCGACTGGTCTGCTTATCCACGGCATATGGATGTGGGGCATTTTCATGGAGGAGATTTACAGGGCGTTTGGGATAAACTGGATTATCTGGAGAATTTAGGAGTGGATGTCATTTATTTTAATCCGCTTTTTGTGTCCCCTTCCAATCACAAGTATGACTGTCAGGATTATGATTATATTGATCCTCATTATGGAGTCATTGTAAAAGACGGGGGTGAGCCGGTTCCGTCCGGTGCCACTGATAACAAACAGGCTTCCAAATACATGATCCGTACTACTTCTAAGGAGAATTTAGAGGCGAGCAATGAATTCTTTGCACGTTTTGTGGAAGAGGTACACAGAAGGGGAATGAGGGTGATTCTGGATGGTGTATTCAATCACTGCGGCTCCTTTAATAAATGGCTGGATGGAGAGCTTCTCTATGAGATGTCAGGACAATATGAGCCGGGAGCTTATACAGCAAAGGACAGTCCGTATCACAGCTTTTTTAAATTTTATAATAATGACTCATGGCCTTACAATGATTCCTACGATGGCTGGTGGGGGCATTCCACCCTTCCTAAGCTGAACTATGAGGATTCACCTAAATTATATGACTATATGATGGAGATTGCCCGTAAATGGGTCTCCCCTCCATATTCAGCAGACGGCTGGCGGCTTGATGTAGCAGCAGATTTAGGGCATAGCAGTGAATATAATCACAAGTTCTGGAAAGGCTTCAGAGCAGCAGTAAAGGAAGCCAATCCTGATGCAATTGTGCTGGCGGAGCACTACGGTGACCCCTCCAGCTGGCTTCAGGGAGATCAGTGGGATACTGTGATGAATTACGATGCCTTTATGGAGCCTGTAACCTGGTTTCTCACAGGCATGGAGAAACACAGTGATGAGAGCAACCCCAATTTGTTTGGAGATGGGGAAAGCTTTTTCCGTTCCATGAATTACCGTACCAGCCAGATGATGACCAACTCTGTTTTTGTTGCAATGAATGAGTTGTCCAATCATGATCATTCCCGTTTCCTTACAAGGACCAATAGAACGGTTGGCAGGATCAGTTCGAGAGGACCTGAGGCGGCTTCTGAGAATATTAATTACGGAATTTTCAGAGAAGCAGTAATGATTCAGATGACCTGGCCCGGAGCACCTACGATATATTATGGTGATGAGGCAGGAGTCTGTGGCTGGACTGATCCGGACAGCCGTCGGACTTATCCATGGGGACATGAAAATCTGGAATTAATTGAATTTCATAAATACATGACTGGTCTGCACCACCGCACACCAGCCCTTCGCTATGGGTCACTGGTTCAGCTTGTGGCAGACAGGCAGCTGATTGCTTACGGCAGGTTCTATAAAGACAGTATCTGCGCTGTAATAGTGAATAACAGTGCTTCAGACAGGGAGGTTTCCGTTCCTGTGTGGCAGCTTGGAGTATTTGATGGAGAGACTATGACTCGTCATATGCTGACTTATGAAAGCGGTTATAATGTAGGAAGAGTGGCATATGAGGTAATTGATGGAAGGATATTACTGGTAATGCCTGGTCACAGCTCGGTTTTACTGGTTGCGGACCGATAATAAGCTATAGCTGTAAAGAGTGGATTTCTGAAGATGTGGAATCTGCTCTTTTCTCCTCGGTGCAGGCTGATGAAACAAGCATTTGTAACGGCAGATGGAATTTTTATACTAATTAAAAAAAGCCCTTGCAATTTTTAAAATCCTATGATAAAATAACACCTGCTTGTGTAAAAACAAGGGCGGGTTCCCGAGCGGCCAAAGGGGGCAGACTGTAAA
>DHOR01000012.1:27855-35350 GCA_002409995.1 Hungatella sp. UBA5385
GGGGCAGACTGTAAATCTGTTGTCGACGACTTCGAAGGTTCGAATCCTTCTCCGCCCATTTCCTTGTAGCAGAAGTAATATTCTGATTATGTGGATGCCAATGCCGGCGTGGCGGAACAGGCAGACGCACAGGACTTAAAATCCTGCGGGACTAATATCTCGTACCGGTTCGATTCCGGTCGCCGGCAGTTATAAGATAGAATGATTGAAACTCTGAAGAGCATGTGCTTTCCAGAGTTTTTTTATATTATTTACCTGAGGGGTTCGACCCTTTTCAAAAAGGGTCGAACCCCTCAGGTAAATTTATGACTTAGAGAAATCTGTTTCTGTTTTCCAAAATCCATGAAGATTGCAGTAAGCATAAGCTGCTTTGGGCTTATCTCCTTTTTCCAGAGTAAAGTGTGCCACAGGTTCGCAGTCAGCATCGAGAGGTACTCTCATGGTGCAGCCGGCTTCAGTCACTAAGCATATCCAGCTGATGTTATGTTCTTCGCTCATTGGATGAAAGACGCTTCCAACATTTACAGTAACGTGGCTTCCATTGGTTTCAATGACTGGGAGATGCTTTTCAGAAGCCCCTTCTGAGGTATTTGGCTCCAGAACCTGGAATGGTTTTATACAATCAGGCAGAACTGCATTAGGTGCACCACAGATTGCTTCTAATATTACGATTCGATCTTTGTCTGTTAAGAATAATGGTGATTGATTCATGAGAACCTCCGGTTTGTTATTGTTTTCTGAATATATAGGTACTTATTTAGTTTTTGTTTATTTAGCAGATATATTCATGAAATTTAAATTTGGCAGCTAGAAAGGTTATTATCAGATAATAAGTATCATCTGCGTCCCAGTCTCCCAGTCCTATTGTAAAAGATTTTCATTTGGTATAAAATATGTCTAAAATTTAAATAGGAAAGGCAAATCATGAAAAACAAAATTATCGCAGCAGCTTTATTATTGAGTGTAACGATATTCTCCGCCGGATGCGCTGCGCAAAAGGGCCAGAACCAGACAGAAGAAGCAAAGAAGTATACAACGGAACTGACTGCAGAACAAAAGCAGGAGGATTTGGATTATTTATACGATACTATCTCGAAGAAGCATAAGAATTTGTTTTTTAAAACTTCGGAAGAAACTTATAAGAAGAAGAAGGCGGAGCTGGAGTCGAAGCTGTCCTCTATGTCAGATGTGGAATTTTACTATGCGATACAGGAATTTGCAGCTTTGGCTGGAGATGGCCATACCAATGCTGATATTGATGATAACCGTGTCTCCAGATATAGCTTCAAAAAAGGGCTTCCTTTTGCAGTTGCTAAATTTGATGGTTTATGGCGGCTCCTCCTTTGTGAAGAATCCTATAAAGACTACCTTGGTATGGTAGTGACTGCCATTAATGGCGTTTCCATGGAAGAGGTATATGATCGGGCTGCAGTTTTAATAAGTCACGAAACAGATGCCTGGCTGGACAGCAAGTTTTCCAATACAATTAACTTTATTGATGCTTTAAATTATCTGGGGATATCTGATGGTATGGATTCTATTTCACTGACCCTTACAAAAGAAGACGGAACCATCATAGAACAGGAATTTAACGCATTGTCAGAAGATGAAATGTTCTCCGCCAGCATCATCAGGTATGAAGCCCCGGTTCCGATCACCGGTAATGATGGTTCCTACTATCGCTTTTTAGCGCTGGATTCCGATACCCTCTTTATTCAGTACAACACATGCCAGGAGGATGAAGCCCTTTCCATGAAGAAATTCACTGCCCAGGTGAAGAAGGAACTGGAGAATGGAGCTTATAAGAAAATCATTGTTGATCTCCGTTATAATACAGGTGGCAATTCGGAAATTTTGAATCCCCTCACTAATCTTTTAGAAAAGCAAGTTAAAAAGGAGAATACAGAGTTATTTACTTTAATCGGAGATTCTACTTTTTCCTCCGGTATATTCAATGCCATAGACTTACAGCGAATAGGTGCAGTTTTAGTTGGAACGCCAACCGGCGGAGCCGTTAACAGCTATGGTGAACTGGGGATTGGCTCCCTTCCTAACATGCCTGTTTTATTTTCCTATTCCACCAAATACTTTGAGCTGATCCCAGATTACCAAGGTTCCTCTTTAGAGCCTGATATACTGGTTGAACAAAGCTTTGAAAACTATAGAAATGGTATTGACAATGAAATTAACTATATATTGAATCCATAGCTTACACACTCGGCTGAAAAAACAGCATTATCCCACAGTCTCGTTTGAAAATCTGGAAAATACACATACTAGATAATACAATAAAAGAAACGAGGTCAGAGCTATGGAAAAAATGAGTGCAGATGCAGAATTATTAAACTTTATCTATCAGAATTCCCAGATGGGTGTGGAAACGTTGAATCAAATTATTCCTATGGTGGAAAATGAAGAATTAAAAAAGCAGTTAAAATCACAGCTTAAGGAATATTTGGAAATTCACAAAGAGGCAAGAGAGCTGCTGAATCATCACGGGTATGATGAAAAAGGGATCAGCGCTTTTGAGAAGATTATGACCTATCTGATGATTGATATGAAAACATTGATGGATCAATCCTCTTCTCATATAGCACAAATGTTGATTCAGGGAAGTAATATGGGAATTATTGATGCCATTAAGAAGATTAACCGCTATGAGAAAGAGGCGGAAAAAGATATTGTATCTCTTATGAAGAGATTGCTAAAAACAGAAGAGAATAATGTGGAACAATTAAAGAAGGCACTGTAGCTTATGCTAGGGGCCAATATACAAAGGCACTCCTGCTTAAAATTACAGGAGTGCCATTGTTTTTTAAGCAGAACAAACTCTGTTCCGCCCCTCACGCTTTGCCTTAAACAAAGCGTCATCAGCCTGTTTAATAAGATGTTCATAATTGCCATCTGGTCTGGGAGTAGCTGCTGCGACTCCGATGCTGATGGTGACTACAGGAAGAAGCTTATTATTTGTATGAGCGATCTCCAAGGCTTCAATACTGGTACGCAGCCGCTCTGCCATAGTAATGGAATCACTTAGCTCTGTATAGGGAAGTAAAATGATAAATTCTTCTCCCCCATATCTGGCAACCATATCTATGGATTGCCGGAAGCAGGATTTGATTTCCTTTGCAATAGCTACCAGTATATCGTCCCCAATCTGGTGACCGTAATTATCGTTGTAGGACTTAAAGTGGTCGATATCCACCATCATAACTGATATAGTGCCGCCATTTTGTGCACACTCTTTCCAGGTGGATTTAATGGAGTCATTAAAAGCCCTTCGATTATACAGAGTGGTGAGAGGGTCAATGACAGTGAGATATTGCAGCTTTTCGTTTGCTTCGATTAAGTTCTGTGTTAAGGTAAATGTTCTCACCGTTCCATTGTAGGTAATATAGGAAACAATCAAGCAGACAACAAAGAATGCTGCAGTGATTTCCCGGTAGTAATTGTTGTCCGGAAGTCCGGTAGCTATTAAATGGTAAAGTCCCAGTTCCACCATGAAAGCAAAGGCAAAAAGAAGGAGAAATTTCTTAAGCCTGGTGAGAATGGGCAGGAATGCCACCACAAAAAACGTTGCAAGGAAACGGTATATATTGCCGGAAATATCCACTTCCACAATAGTTTCAATGCTTTCTACTGTAATGTAAAAAACAAGGAATAACATGATAAGGAGATTGCTGTTATGGTAATAATTCTTTTCATCCTTTCGTTTAAGCGTTTTTAAAAATAAGATGCAGAACACAATATTAGTAACAATATAAAATATAGTGAATGCTGTAAATATTGGCTTATTAAGCGAATTCTTATCAGGATAAACAGCAGGATATACATAGAGGTAGATCGCATAGCAGCAAATCTGCGTTAAAATATTAAATAACGGCAGAATTGCAAACCTGTGATTGTTTTTATGACAGAGTTCCAGTTGGAAGTCCTGCATATGATTTTCCTGAGGGTTTAAAAATAATCGATTTTTTATTTTGGATAATACATTGCTCATCTCTTAATTAACTTCCTTCTTATCTTCGGTAAAGGCTTTTATCTGACACAGCCATGTTTTTTTACATACTCAACAAAATCTTCAGAAGGCAGTGCCTTGCTGAACAGAAAGCCCTGGAATAAATGGCAGCCCATCTCTTTCAGCTTTTCCATCTGTTGCAGAGTTTCTACACCCTCCGCTACTACATCAATGTCCACCTGCTCACAGAGAGAGATTATAGAACGTATGATTTCCTGACTTTGATGGTTGGTAGTGACGGAATGAACCAGAGAAATATCGATTTTAATAATATTGATATAAGAATCTCTGATATACAGCAGGGAGGAATTGCCCATGCCAAAATCGTCAATGGACAGATTAATGCCTGCAGCCCTTACCTTTTCAAGCTTGCCTTTTGTGGAAATGCTCTGGTCAATGGCTTCATTCTCTGTCAATTCCATTTCCATATTAGTGGCTAAAATTCCTGTTTCATCAATGATCTGATGGAGGTAGTCCAAAAGTCCGCTATCTTCCTTCAACTGCTTTGGCATCAGGTTGACAGATAGGCTTAAGTTTTTATGTCCCAGCTTATTCCAATCAGCAAGCTGATAATAGGCAGTTTTTATAACCCATCTTCCCAATTTGTTTACCAGACCTGCTTCATCGCAGAGGGCGATTACAATAGGCGGCGGAAGATAACCGAATTTTGGATGAAACCAGCGAAGAAGTGCTTCTGCACCATGAACTTTTCCATTAGATGTAACTTTAGGCTGATAATGAAGCTGAAGGGCGGTGTTATGAGGGTTATCAATGGCCTGTTCCAGCTCACTTACCAGCAATCTTGCCAGGCTGCCCAGGGAATCGCTGCGCTCCAGAACTTTTTCCGGCACACTGTTGTCATCTGAGCTCATAAGCTTGGAAGTGAGTTCCTGGAACAGCTTTTGATTGCTGCGGATTATGTGCTTTTCGTATAGCTTTACAAATGGCAGATATATAACAACTGAAACGGAAAGGTTGACCAGCTGAAGAATAGAGCCTGCAATAGAACCTGTGCTTACATAACCGGATAGGAGAATCGGTGTAGGCCATTCCACCCTGTGCGCAGTCAGTGGCACTAAACCTGTTCGAAATGCGATGTAGCTGATGATACTGATCACAATAGGGCTCATGGCAAATGGAATCAGATAATAAGGGTTGAAAATTATAGGAAGGCCATAGGTAATTGTTTCATTGATATTAAATATTCCCGGAAGCAGGGAGTATTTGGCAACTCTGTTCCCATTGCTGTTCTCACCTGATATAAGAAGGGCAATTAAAAGTCCCAGAGTACAGCCTGCACCTCCCATAAATACAAATGCATCCAGAAATTCCTTCGTTATAATTTCCGTTGGTGCACTACCTGCCATTGCCAGTGAAATATTAACAGCACTTGCTGAAACAAATAAAGTCTTAGCAAGAGAATCCAGAACATTAGTACCATGGATTCCGAAAAACCAGAGAATCTGAATAACCAGAATGTAAGTAACTGTAGCAGCAAGTCCGCCATTTTGTGAAGAAAAGGCTCCGTTGATTTTCTCTACTATTGCTTGTATGTAGACCTCGCAATGAAATATATCAAATAGAATACGCGTTAATCCAAAGATTGCCAGAGTGATAAAAAGTGGTGTTATATTCCTTAGTGAGTCCATAAGCAGTGAATCAGAATCATAAGAATAGACTTTTTTCTTACTTCGTATATGATCAAATAGAAAAATATAAATTCCAGTAGAGACGATTGCTACTATAATTGCTGTAAGAAGGCCGCTTGAATTAGCATCATTAGCCGGGATTAATATCTCTCCCACAGGATTAAAAGTAAAGTAAGAACACAATGCGCATAGGATGATATAAAAGGGGCTTAATAATCCGTCTGAAACTGATTTAAATGACTGCGCGTATGCATATGCAATTGATATAACCGCAGCCAGGGACATGATATCAAAGGTTCCTTTGTAAATGGCAAGCCCTGTATTTCTCCAGTGAACCCCAAATGTATTGTTCATAAAGTTTTGAAAAGCCGGTATAGGCAGGTTAAGGATCATAAGCACAAATGATCCCACCATTACCATGGGGACAATATAGAGAAGCCCACAGCGTATGGCAGAGATCACCTTGTTATTTGATATTTTATCTAAATATAAATCTGTATATTTACTAAGATTCATGAAGTGGTTCCTCCGGGGAAGCAGTTGCTGAAATTTATCATTATTTTTGTTTTATATATATTATATAACTAATTTTGCAATTCGTTTAATATTGATGTACAATTTTTCTAACGTTTCTCAAATTTTAGCATAAATAATCATGCATTTCAAGAGTTGGGGCCGGATAGGAAAAAGAAAAATGAGGTATTCAAATCTTGAATCATTTGTGTTACACTTAAAGACAATACAACAGAAGAATCTGTTTTTGTGGACTGGAGGTTATGATCCATGAATATGGAACCGATTTATTTGAATATTATAAACAAATTAAGTGATGGAGTATATTTTGTAGATACCGATCGCCGCATCACATTCTGGAGTAAGGCATCAGAGGAGATCACTGGATATAAGGCGGAGGAGATTGTTGGGCGCAGGTGCAATGAGAACCTGTTAAGTCATATTGATGAAGATGGGCGTCCGCTGTGTATTGTAGGCTGTCCTCTATTTGCAACTATGTCTGACGGAATTCAGAGAAAGGATAAGGTATTCCTGCGGCATAAGTCAGGACACCGCATCCCTGTTATTGTCAATGCATTTCCAATGATTAATGAGGGGGAGATTGTTGGAGCTGTTGAGATATTTACTCTTGCATCACCGAGATATTATGAAGACGATCTTATTGAAAGATTGTCAGATATAGCTATGAAGGACTCCCTGACCAATCTTCCTAACCGAAGATATTTAGAAAGCTTTCTTGAGTATAAATTCAATGAATTCAACCGTTTTCATGTACCTTTTGCAGTTCTGTTTGCAGATGTGGATAATTTCAGTGACTTTAATAATAAGTATGGTCATGATCTGGGAGATGAGATATTAAAGAATATTGGTGCAACTGTCCGCACAACTTTGCGCACAACTGATTTGTTCGGCCGTTGGGGCGGAGAGGAGTTTGTGGGAGTTTATGCTATAAAAAAGGAAACAGAAGCTCCGATTCTTGCTGAGAAGATAAGGATTCTGATACAGAATACACAGGTTATGTCCAAAGAAGGAAAGATGCTTAATGCCACAGTATCACTGGGGATTACGGTATCCCATCCCGATGATACAGTCAAATCCATTGTAGAGCGTGCAGATCAGCTGATGTATGAAAGCAAGCGTAAAGGTAAAAACTGTGTATCTTTTGGATAGAGTATAAGCGGAGAAATTGTAAAAAACTGACTGGGTAAATGGATGTTTTTCTTGACAAGAATAGGTAAATCCTGTAAAATTGTCAATGTCGTCTAATATTTATTTGCCCAGATAGCTCAGTTGGTAGAGCAGAGGACTGAAAATC
>DHOR01000048.1:0-70927 GCA_002409995.1 Hungatella sp. UBA5385
GGTGTAGTTCAATGGTAGAACACTAGCCTTCCAAGCTAGATACGTGGGTTCGATTCCCATCACCCGCTTTGAGTCTGTAGCTCAGTTGGATAGAGCAACGGCCTTCTAAGCCGTGGGTCGGGGGTTCGAATCCCTTCAGGCTCGTTTCACACCATTAACCAAAGGTGTGAAATTTATGGTGGGTATGGCGAAGTTGGTTATCGCGCCAGATTGTGGCTCTGGAGGCCCAGGGTTCGAATCCCTGTACTCACCTTTCCCTTTAAGGGAATTTTTTTTTATAAGGATTTATTGGGCTATCGCCAAGCGGTAAGGCACAGGACTTTGACTCCTGCAGTCGTTGGTTCGAATCCAACTAGCCCAGTACAAAAAAGCAGATTATGACAGAATTTAGATTCTGTCATAATCTGCTTTTGGGGTTTAATTTGTAAATTATTCTAGAAGTGATTGTTTTTTAATTCTTGACATTTCTGCTTTCAAATGATATCATCTATTAGTACTTCAGCGGGTATGGCGGAATTGGCAGACGCGCCAGATTTAGGTTCTGGTGGGAGACCGTGCAGGTTCAAGTCCTGTTACCCGCAGTTTTACGAAAGATAAGAAAACACCGTGATTCCTTGTATTTGCAAGGTTTCACGGTGTTTTTATTTCGTGAGTCCTGGAATTTAGTTTTTTATAACTGTTTTTTATATACTATGCAACATGAAATACAACACAGGATCACCGTACAGCAGTATACAACAACTCCACAATCCTATGCATATCCAGTTTCCCGCTATTCAAAAAGAGATGATAGTTATTCTCATCCTTCCACTCCACCCCGGTGGTGGTAACAAAATAATTGGATCTGCGCTTGTCATAGCGCCGCAGCGTTGCTTTCGCTTCCTTTTGGGGAATCCCGTAGACATCAATGGCACGCTTAATCCTGGTGTCTTGATCTGCGTGAATGAACACCTTTAGAGCACTGGTTTTGTCCTTAAGCAGCCCGGCGGCGCCTCTGCCTATAATCACACAGGGGTTGAGGGCCAAATCCCGTATAATATTGGATTCAGTTAAGGCAAGCTTTTGGGTCATTGTTAAATCCGCCGCTTTGCCGGAGGAAATATCAGCCAGCAGATTAAGCGTGTACAAAAAGCTTCCGGTCATGCTTTCCTCTAATTTGCTTAATTCGCTTTGTGAAAATCCGGTTTTTTCTGCTGCCATTTCCAAGATGTCATGTCCATGGCAGGGCAACCCCAGCCGGCCGGCCAGCCGTTCGCCAATTTCACGCCCTCCGCTGGCGTATTCCCGTTCAATAGCGATAACGCGATAATTCATTCAATCACCTTTCTTTCTTGTTGTTATTTTACATAAGGTACATTAAGATATCTGTTCAAACTGACTGTTATAAAGGTCTGCATAGAATCCGCCTTTGGCAATAAGCTGGTCGTGGTCACCGCTTTCTACAATATCGCCGTCTCGCATAACCAGGATCATATCGGCATTGCGGATAGTAGAAAGCCGGTGGGCAATGACAAAGGAGGTCCTGCCTTGTGTTAATTTGTCCATGGCCTCCTGAACTATACGTTCCGTACGGGTATCCACAGAACTGGTAGCTTCGTCCAAAATCAGCAGTGGAGCGTCCTGCACCATGGCACGGGCAATGGTGATAAGCTGTTTCTGGCCCTGAGACAGGTTAGCCTTATCATTTAGTATAGTATCATATCCATCAGGCAGAGTCTGTATAAAATGGTGCAATCCCACTTCCTTACAGGCAGCTTCTACCGCTTCATCGGTAACTCCCTGCTGGGAATATACGATGTTTTCCTTAATGGTACCCTCAAACAGCCAGGTATCTTGCAGGACCATGCAAAACTGTTCATGGACATTTTCCCTGGTGACTTGATCAAGAGGTACGCCATCCAGCAGAATCTGTCCGCTATCCAGCTCATAGAAGCGCATCAGAAGGTTGACCATGGTTGTTTTTCCTGCGCCGGTAGGACCGACGATGGCTATTTTTTGTCCGGCCTTTACAGATGCAGAAAAGTCGTTGACAATGATTTTATCCTTGCTGTATCCAAAATGGACATGTTGGAATTCCACGTTTCCTTTTACCCGCTCCAGCTGTTTAACCTTTTCGTTTTCCTCCTTCATCTCCTCCTCACCCAGAAATTCGAACACCCGTTGACCGGCTGCTGCGGTTCGCTGTAAATTCTGAGCAGCTTGTGCAAACTGGGACAGAGGTTGGGTGAACATGCGGACATACATCATAAATGCTACAATAACACCAAAAGAAATACTTCCTTTCATAGCGAGAACTGCGCCAACCACGCACACAGCCACATAACCGAAGTTGCCGATAAAGCTCATGATAGGTGTCATTAAGCCAGACAGAAATTGGGACTTCCAGCCGCTTTCATACAGGGACTCATTAATGCCTTCAAAGACCTGTTTGGCAGCCACTCCGCCATTATAGGCTTTTACCACGTTATGACCGGAGTAAATCTCTTCAATATGTCCATTGATATCGCCCAGGCTTTTCTGCTGTGCAACAAAATACTTCTGAGACCGGGACATAATCAGCAGCATTAAGGCGAATCCAATGAAAGTGGTAAACACAGCGGTGAGAGCCATAATCCAGTTGGTATACAGCATCATAATCAGGGAGCCAAGAAACATAGTAACAGCCCGTACCGCTGTATCAACACTTTGATTAAGGGTCTGACCTATGGTATCGGTATCGTTGGTGACGCGGCTCAGCACATCGCCATAGCTGGTCTGATCAAAATATTTCAGAGGCAGCCGATTGATTTTTTTCGAAATATCGGTGCGCAGACCTTGAGAAATTTTAGCCGTTACTGTGGCCATAATATAATTTTCCAACACGCTAAACAGCGCCGCCCCAGCATAGAGGAACACAAGGATCAGGGCTGTGTGAACAACGGCCTCCATATTAATCGCTCCCAGAATGGGAACGTCATCCACCAGGGCAGGCAGCCCCCGGGATATCTCATTGGTGATGTTTTTTAGTTGATCCGGTCCTAAAATTTGCAGTGCGGAGCTTAAAGCAGCCACTACAAGAGCCAAAATAACCACGGGCATATACTGTTTACAGTATTGAATTAACTGTCCCCAAACATGGATGGTATTATTTTGTTGTTTTGATTCACTGTGTCTCTTCACGATACCAACTCCTTTTCACTTAATTGAGACATGGCAATTTCCTGGTACACCTTGCAGTCTTTTAGCAGCTGCTGATGCGTGCCATGACCGACAACTTTTCCTTCGTCCAGCACAAGAATCTGGTCGGCATCCATAATTGTGCCAATACGCTGGGCCACAATCATGCTGGTGACACCGGCGGTCTCCTGCTTAAGTACGCTGCGTAAAACCCTGTCAGTCTTAAAGTCCAGTGCAGAGAAGGAATCATCAAAAATATAAACTTCAGGCTTACGGCAAACCGCTCGTGCAATGGCGAGGCGCTGCTTTTGTCCGCCTGACACATTCGTTCCGCCCTGAGCGAAGAGCGCATCATAGGTGCCTTCCATTTGCTCAACGAAATCCCCACCTTGTGCTATTTGCACGGCTTGTTTTATCTCGTCTGCGCTATAGCCTGGGCCGCCATTTTCTCCATAAGCAACGTTGGAGCTCACCGTTCCCTTAAACATGACCGCCTTTTGCGGAACATAGCCCAGTTTGTTGTACAGCGCTTCCATACTGTAGTCCTTAACATTGACTCCGTCCAGAAGAACCTCTCCCTCCGTTGCATCAAAGAAGCGTGGAAGCAGATTGATCAAGGTGGATTTGCCGCTTCCTGTGGACCCAATAAAAGCGATGGTCTCGCCTTGTTTTACTGTAAAACTTACGTTCTGCAGGACGTATTCCGCAGCTCCGGGGTATTTGAAGCTGACGTTTTTGAAAGTGACCTCTCCCCGAACACCGGGCTTTCCATTAAGAACTTTGCCATCGACAATAGCGGATTCCGTGTCCAGCACCTCGTTGATACGCTTGGCAGAAACGCTTGCTCTGGGAAATATAATGAACAGCATCACCAGCATCATAAACGCCATAATAACCTGCATAGCATATTGGGAAAATACAACCATGTTAGAGAACAGGGGAAGTTTAGCGTCCACCTCAGCTGCCTGAATCAGGTAAGCTCCGATCCAGTATATAGCAAGGCCCAGTCCGTTGGAAATCAGATTCATAATCGGCATCATGATGGACATCAAACGACTTGTGTATAAGTTTGTATCTGTCAGCACCTTGTTAGTTCCCTCAAACTTTTCCTGTTGGTATTCTTCTGCATTATAGGCACGCACCACCCGAAGGCCGGTGAGATTTTCTCTGGTAATACGAGTGAGATCATCGGTAAGGGTCTGCATTTTTTTGAATTTTGGTATAACCAGTACCATAATGCAGCAAACCATAACAGCTAATATCACTACAGCAATCCCAGTGGCCAACGGCCACTCAAGACCCTTGCCGGAAATCTTCACTACAGCCCAGACAGCCATAATAGGCGCTTTGACCAAAAGCTGCAAGCTCATAATAACCAGCACATAGATATTGGTAACATCATTGGTCGAGCGGGTAATAAGGCTGGAGGTGGAGAATCGGTTTATCTCCTCCATGGAAAAGGATTCTACTTTATGAAACAACAAGCTGCGAAGCTGCCGGGAAAAAGCCGATCCAATCCGCGCTGCAAAAAAGCCCACGATAATTGCAGCCACCAGACTGCCCAAAGCACACAACAGCATATATCCACCAGTGATCCAAATCTCTTTTATGTCACTGCCAGGGGACTGCACCAAAGTTGTAATTTGAGAAATGTAGTCGGGCAGTTTTAAGTCAAGCCAGACCTGTACCACAATGAATAAAAGGCTGATCCCAGCCTGAATCCATTCTTTTGGTTTTATGTAGCGAAGAATTTTAAGCATATAAGTTTGTACCTCCTGTTACTAATATTGTTATTATAGAATACTGTTAGCAATATGATAAATAAATGCGGCCGTACTAGTGTTTTGTCCGGTTCATCTTTGCATGAACGGAACAACACACTAAGGCCGCGTTTATTATAGTAGCTCTTTCTGTGGAAGTGCAATTTCTCCCAGCCGGCCGACAAGCCGGACATATTCCTTTGCATCCTGCTCTCCCAGTTGCTGCAGCAAATTGGCAGTATCAGCAATCACTTCACGGTAATGCCTCTCTGCAACTTCTCTGCCCTTGGCAGTAAGCCGCACGAGAATCTTTCTGCGGTCACTGGGATCAATTTGCCGTGTAATCAGTCCTTTGTTTTCCAGGCTATTTAAGGCAGCAGCCACTCTGGCAGAGCTAACCTCCATTTCATTGCTGATTTCGCTGGGCAGCACATCTCCTTTATGGCAGTGGATAAAACGCAGCACAAAAGCTTCACCCTGTAATGCCTCGCTAATGTTTCGATGAGACGTAACCTTCCGAAGTACTCGCATTTTATGCAAAAACTCCGCCGCCAATTCATTGTAATTCATACTGACCCCTCCTTTTTCACAATTAACTAACAGTGTTACTATTGTAACTGTGTTAGTATTTTAAGTCAAGAGGTATTTTTACTTATCTGAATTTAAATCTTATCAGCTTTATCAATATACCAGATTACCTGGGCACCATCTTCTCTTGTGTGCCAGCAGGCTCCTTCTAACGGTCCATCACTGGTATTATCCAAATAATACCAATCGCCAAATCCATCATCAGGATCACAGATATCACCGTCCCAGCGGTGCCAGCCTGTCATCATATATCCATCTCTGTTAAACAGGTAATAATGATTGTTAACAATACACCATTGATTTTTCGGATAACTTCCATCTGATCTCCGGTACCAGTAGCCAATACCATCTTTTATCCAACCAGTTCTCTCTTCTAGTACCCACGTTTTCATAAATTCTTCCGGGCTTTTATAAAATCTCTTAATACCAGAAGTGGAACTTCCCCAATCCGGCAGCTGAAAATGCGGTTTGTCCACAATTGTCTTCCAGTTTCCTCCCCATTCCAACCCAAGTGCTGCACCTATGGCACCGACTTTTTCAAAAAATTGTCCTGATTCGTTATAAGCTCCCTTACCGTCATTACGGAAGAAATCAAAAGCCGTTCCCCATTGGTGATAAGAACTGCAGGAACTGCCAGGTGCGTTTGTAACGATTTTTCCCGGCTTTGTTCTGCCTTGAGCATATAGGGCATCTTGCTCTTCTCTGGTACGCAAGGTTTCGCTGATTTTTATTTTTAATCCCTGTTTATTACATTCTTCTACCAAATGATCTGCCAGGAACTGTAAGCGGGGATGACATAATGTAATATCCCTCATGGAATCACCTTCCTCTCTCTTTACCTGAATATAAAAAGGTCCGGAATGTTCCGGACCCGGTTTAATGCTATGCCGTACTTCTGTATTACTTGTTTTTTATTTCAGCGCCTGCATTGATGAGTTTTTCTGTTATAGCTAAACCTTTGATTAAAAATTCCGGCACCTCACAGCCGTATTCTACCAGATTCTCCAGAATGCTGCGAATTTCATTAATCAGCAATGCTGCCAGAGTAAACCAACCAAGGAGTGCGACGAAGGATAAGTCTATCCCCAGAAGGTCATATCCTAAATGGATGAACATCTCTGGGATTAAAAATGCTACCAGAATAATAATCCAGTAACCCATCTTTTTTACGATTCCAGCCAATCCAATGAGACTGGATTCTCTTTTAGTCTTTCTTGCTTTAGCCCATCCAGTTATGTAGTCCAATACGTTGCAGAGTAAATAACCTGCAAAGATGTACCAATAGATGCCGAAGACGGCAGTTAGTACGGTTATGGCAGCGCCTGTTATGGTGTTGTATTTGTCTATGAATTTCAGTTCTATTTTCCTCGCTTTCCATTAATTTACAACATTAATTCTTTTTATATTATAATTTTCAATCTGTTAAAAACCTTAAATTATTAAAAGTCCACTTTCCACCTGGATAATCTCCATCAGGTGGATCAAAGCTGCCAGATAAAGATATATATGCATGCTCGTTAATACCAGATACATCTAATGCCACTGTTCCCGAAACATGCCAGCTTGCACCTGAACTTCCTACGCCTAATGTATAATTATATGAGCTTTTTACTTTGTCTCTAGTAAATGTGGTTTTGTATAAAACAATACCGAAACTGGCTCTATAATCTCCTCTGCTGACTTCCCAATCTACTAATATTCTCTTAAATGGCGTTAGATTAATACTTCTAGTTGACATTGCCGATGCACTGCCACTACGCAAACAAGTACCCGTTACACCATTAGAGGCAACTGAAATAGAAGTCTCAGTATAACCTGTACCCCATATTTCCCGATTAGGCCCGATATTTAGGAACCCTCCGCTCAGCAGTTGCGAAAAATTCCCATTTAAAAAGCCACCTGTCCCTGAGCCAGATAAGAATAGTCAACCATGGCTCCTTTCACTCCAAAAATACTGACTCCTGATTTGATGTTATTAGCATTCAAATTTCCATCTCCTGCTATGACAACATTACCCGTCATATACTTCCCAGATGTATTAACCGTTTGCTGACCTGATGACGGAGTAACAGTCTGACCTCCCATAGTAGCAATACTCTGTGTAACCTTACCAGAACCACTATGATATCCTGCAGGAATTGTATATGAGCCATTGATTGCCAAAGCCTGACTTACAGCACCTTGATTGGGCATAGTTCCAGTTACTTTATTCCCATTCACCCAAGCTGTTTGCCCTGATAAAATCTGCCCTGCAGTTGCTGTAGCGCTGGTCTGTCCAGCTAAACTATTAGCCGTCACCTTTCCCGCTCCATTATGATATCCAGCAGGAATAACATAGCTTCCTCCAGCATTAAGTGCCTGAGTTACCGCTCCTTTGTTAGGCATAGTACCTTCCCTGCCAGCAATTGTAGTGCCTTCCAGCACTTTCCCAGCGTCCAGATACCCAATCACATCTCTCAAATCCTGTTCACTAATATAGACAACCGGTCCATCATATCCATCCCAGAGATCTAAGTATGCACCTTTGGGGAATGTCAGACGAAGAGATTTATAAATAAATTCAATCTTTGAAGCATAGGTAGCTGCTCCTTTGTTAGGAATCGTACCAGTTATAACTTCATCATCGCTGTCCTTTGTAATAGCAGTGAAGCCAGCCAGTACCTGATTTTTTGTCGCTGTACAATCAGATGAACCAATTCCACTGCCGCCGCCAGAACCTATCACTATTTTCCCCATTTTTACACCCCTTTCAGCCCAACAAGCAAATCAATTGTTGGTTTCTTTTTACTGCACCTGAATGTAAGTGTTCCATTCCCAGTTTCCCCATCCATATCTATATAAGAATACTGCTTCATATAAGCTGTCAGATCTGCAGCACCCGTCGTACATTTAATCAATAATGGATTATCACTTTCTGTAACACCTTGTGCTTTTACTGTCTGAGTATAAGGCGCTGCCGTACTCCAGTCTGATGCCGGAAGTTTAACCAGAAGAATTCCTGTTATCCTATCTTCTCTTTCCTTTAAATAATGATCATTCTCCAAAAGAGTCTCATACATTGGATTAAACACATCAAAGGATGCTCTGTCCTGACTGGTTAATTGTTTCATTGTCTCATTAAATTCCGGTTTTTCCGGAATTGGAAAATCAGCCATTTTATTCCCTCCTTAAAATACTTCATCCATATCAAATACAAATTCCATATCACCGTCTTTACCTTTAGGCAAAAAGGTTTTATATGCAATCAGATCACCAGCCGCATCAAAAAGCCCCTGTTCTGAAATACTCTCATTAACCAATTCACTTTTTCCCAAACGGACTGTATAGCGGCATGTTGTTTCCTGATCATTTACATAACTATGACCATCTACCTTCTTTTTTAACAGTTCCTTTTTAAGACCTTTCTCGGTCCCAATAGGCTCAATCACATTCCCATCTGCATCTACGCCTCCGCTTCCAAATGCCATCTGCGTAATTTTTGAAAGTGCCATATCTCCTGCATGGGCCTTACATAATTTTTTTCTTCCAATTTCTGTTATTACTCCCTGTGCCATTTTCTCACCATTCCTCTCTTTTTCTACAATTCATAATAAAATATTTGGGCATCCAATGGCTTAATTCCATCTAATTGATAAGTGCCATCCAAATACCATAAATCGTTTTCTATAGTTAAGTGCATATCCAAATGAGAGTATGTCCTTACCTCATTTTGTATAGCTGCTCTGCCTTCATAACAAATGTTAGCCTCGGTTTTACTTATCCCACGAACTGCTGCTTCCATCTCCGGATGATTAACTGCCTGAGAGATGATTTTTTCTCTATTCTCTATGTTTACTGGTATCGTCAATTCACCTGTTATATTCAGATTAACAGGATATAGATCTAACTTCTCCATTTCTTTGTAACCATCCAGAAAATAGGTACCATCTAACTCCCAAATACCGTCAAGATATAAAAACTCCCGATTATATCTGGGATAAAAATCTGATATTAACTCCAACCGATTCTCTGCTTTTGACTCCACAAAATACTCTGCTGGAAATTTCCCCCCAAAGATAAACAGTAAATTGGCAGGCAGCATGAGCCTTGTCATTTCCCTTAAAGACTGCATCACTCTATAAGTCTGGTCAATCAGTAAAAGCTCCAATTCATAACTCTGATTTCTCACATATAACTCATATTTTTCTTTCCCAACTACAGAATTCAAATGTTCCTTTAAACGCTGCAATGTGTAGGGGAGTTGTTGATTCCACTTCATTAATGCTGCTGTTCTTCTCTCTTCCAGACTATCTCCCGGATAAGGTTTAATGCCCAGTATGGACTCGAAACGCTTTAACCCCTGAATATCAGTCTCATTTAGAATACTGCTTTTCCAAAGTGTATCAATCTTATCATACAGTTTTGTAATCTCTTCTTCTTCTCTGTTATATATTTGGCAGATTTCTGCATAATCCTTTAAAAATCCGGGAATATATCTGGATAACTCAATGACCCTTTCAGGTTTTCGCTCTTCCAATAATCTCCCCCCTTGCTGCAAGAGAATCAGAAGGTAAAATACAGTTCCCACTTTCTCCATTGATAATCGTATCTGTAATATCCAGGATTCCCTCAACATCTAAAAGGCGGCTTTCCAGTCTTGATATCCTGACTATGATTTGATCAGCGTTCTCCCAGGAATGATTCAGCTCATTTAAATAGCTGTCTATAGCTTCAGAAATATCCTCTTTACATCGTTCGAAATTATAATCAAGCTGGTAAGTAATTGATGTCTCAATAGAAATCTGTGTTTCTTTAGCACCTTCTACAGTTACCATGTGACCAATAGGGGCAATGCCATAGCCCTTTCCTTCCTGTTCACCCGGATCAATGGCCTCCTTGATCTGAGAGATTAACTCCTCAGATGGAATATCATAATCTGAGTTAATGATAACCAGCTTAACTGTTCCGCCGCCATTCCAGGCAGGATATACCTTCACTCCTCCTACACCGGCAATAGCAGTGACCTTTTCCTTATAATCCGCAATATTTCCACCAAATGCCTGAGAATCCAGATTATCAAAATACCGCTTCCGAAAATGTTCTGTTTCTTCCTCGTCTTCACCGGGAATGAGGAGCTCTGTCAATTCTGCCTCTGTTAAGTCTCTTATATATTCAATGGGAATTAATGTCCCAAATAAGCTGTTCCCCTGGCTTCCCAGAGTCTCACACTTCATCTTATAAATTCCACTCTCTATCCGTTCAATCACTATGTAGTTAAGTGTTTCCAGAGAAAAACGGCTTCCTATTGGAATATCTATATTAAATACTCCCTTTAAAATTGCATAAGATGCCGGCTTAGGTGTAAGCCCTCGCTCTGCAGCACGTTTTACTAAGTATTTTCGACTGGCTGTATCTGCAAATAATTCATTTAAAATAGTTTCCAGTTCAATATACATAAGCTGCAGCTCCACCGCAGCCGGTGCCAGAGCATCATATATAATAGAGCCTTCCCTTTTATCCATATCCTGTGGAATCTTATTTAACATCCGTTTTAAAATCTCTTCGTATGTAATATTTTCATACATGGAGTACCACCTCCTTTTCTATACTTAAAGCTCCGGTTTCCGTACTGACTATAAATGTTACTGACAGAATTTTTCCTTTTTGAATAAATGAAAAGGCTTCGACACTTAGAATTCTGTCGTCCTGCAGGAGTGCCTCCTTAATTCTCTTTTTAATTTTCGATTGTATTACTCCTGCTGTTTTTCCGTATAATTGATTTAATTCCACTCCAAAATTCCAACTATAAATGATATGATCAAATCTTTCAGTATTTAATATACAGTACACATTCTGACGAACAGCTTCCAGTCCTTCTATATGACCTCTAATCCGGCCATCTTTCAGTAAATATGTTTTGGAAGGCTGTTTCTTTATTTTAAAATCCTGTTTCAGTAAATCCCCAGCTGCAGGCAGCATATTGTCACCTCCTTCTTCTCTTACCAACGGTCCAGAACCAGAAACTGCTGTCCACCTTTTTTCTGAAGAAGCAGCACCCGATCTCCGGCTTTCAGTTCATTTTTCACTGTAACTGCAACTTCTCCTATTTCTGGCAAAACCATAGTCTGTGTGTGATTTGTAAGCCTCTGTGGTATTAGTACCTGGGAGCCTTTCACAGTTATTTTCTGATCAATCTGTACTGCAACAGGAGATACAGAAACAACAACACCTGGAATCCAGTTACAGGGATCTCCTGCAGCTACTGCCTGAAGTACGATTGTTTTCAGATTATCAATCCATGCTGCCTCAGCCACTGATTCCAGCTCCTCTCAACGTTAAATCCATAGTATGAACTCCTCCTTCGATTTTATGAGAAACCGCTTCAACCAGAAGATAATTTTTTAATTTCATTTCCTTAATATCCAATAAAACCGGAACCAGACAACCTGCTCTTATCCTTACATCTCCAAACGCTGATTTCACACTGAGACTCTTTGTTGGGCGATTGTATAAAGTTAAATAGGTCTCTGCAACACCCTGACCATTAACCCCTTGATCAATGGCTTCATCCTTCTGGAGAATTCCCCACTTGTTAATATTCTCAGTATGCTTAACCATATATACATCCCGTTTATCAGTCTCCTCATTATCACAATAAAGCTTGATTTGATTGTAGGTATCTTTGTCAATGCTTATGGTATAGTCATAATCCTGTGCAGTTGTGTCATCCACCACGATATCCAGCTTCATATTTCCGATGTTTTTTAGAGCCAGTTTTCCTGCTTCATCATAAAGAATATACATTTCACCTGCATACATCACAGTCAGATCCAAAGCATCCAGAATTACATCAAACAGAGATTTGTCCTTCATATTGCGATTTTCTATAATGTAACCAGTATTCTCTAATTCTCCTACTTTAAGATTGTAATCCTCTGCAATCATCCGCACTACATCTCCAGCTGATTTATTTTCATAATTGTAACTGTCTTTATTCTTCAAATATCTTAGCTGATCATATGCTGTCACTTTCATCTGACCATCACTATTCCAGCTGCGTTCGAATATATATCCAAAGAAAACAATAGTTCCATTTACATCCAGGCGAACTGCATTGCCTTCCTCCAGTTTCAAAATATTATCAGGCAAGAGAGTAAAGGAGCATTTACCAGGTTGTCCCATTCTCTGTGATTCCCATGTGATACTTCCCTCTACTACAGGCTCATATACTGTATTTTCATTTTCTATGTATAAATGTATGTCCACTTCTAATCACCCGCCTTTACGGAATCGTCAAAACCTGTCCTGGATAAATCAGATTGGGATTGGTGATTTTATCACGGTTTAAGTTATAGATTTCTCTCCAGCGGTTCCCATTTCCTAAAAGTTTTTTAGCTATATTCCACAGGCAATCACCTTTTATCACAGTATACGTGTTCACCTGCTCTGGTTCTCCCTGCCTATCAGCAGTATCCTCAACAACCTCAGTGGTATCTTCTGTTAGCATAAAATTCATGATCTTTGTTCCATAAGGGCGAAACTCCTTTAATGTTACAGATACTGCCAGATCAAATCCTTCCGCTGCATCATCAGATACTCTTAAATCCTCCAGTGTTACATCCAGATTAGTATCAAAAGATCCTTTTGGAGTGTTTCTAATTACAATAAATTCAAAAGGTTCCCTGTTCTCAAACAGCTGATACAAATGTTCAATCAGCTCCTCAGCACTATCCACACTACCATCCCATACTGCACTGGGATATCTCATCTGGGGAAGAACAAAATCCAGACCAATTTCTGCCAATCCCTTAGGTTTTAAAAGATTTACCTCTTCTCCGTTGATTAAATTGGCAGTTTTGTTTTGCCCAGGATACTTAATCGGAATCTTTTCAGGCGGAATCGGAAGGAGCATGTCGTCCAGATATACTTCATATGCCATTATATATGTCCTCCTTCTGCAGCTGTAGCCAGAATTTCTCCGGTAATCTGATTTAACATGCCAGACATACGGCTAAAATCTGTTTCTGTCTTAAGAGTATTATTGTTTGTCATGTCAATTTTTAACTCTGCCAGTGTAAAACGATTAATAATCTCCTGCTCTGCAGCATCGCGCATGTATTTTAAGTCTTCGTCAATAATATCCATGGTGTTTGCCATAGCGGCTGTGTTGGCGGCTGTATCGCCTGTATTATCACTAATTCCCTGCCATTCATTTGGAACTCCGCTTCCACCATCATGATCATAAGGTAGTTTCTTATTAATTCCTTCAAATGGGTTTTTAGAACTATCTAGCATTCCTCCCATGTAGTCACCAATGCCTTTTCCAAAATCGTATCCACCTTTATACCGATCTTTGTAGTTAACTCTTTCCAATGACACCCCAGCTTCAGACATAACCTTGTCAAAGTCAAGCTTTTCGAACTTTTCTTCATAGCTTCCATTTCCATATTTCTCTATTGCTGAGTCAGTAAGTTCCGCCAATCCATCTCTCCAGCCAGAAACAGTATCTGCCAGGTTTGAACCAAAAACAAAATCAATAGCCTCAGCTATCTTTTGAATTACTCCTAATACACGATCTCCTAAATCTGCAAACAAATGAATTACCGACCCCACTGGATCACTGAATACATTGGCAAAGAAATTAGCAAAAGCAATCCAACCGTTATAAAGAAATTCCAAAACGCCAAAAACTAATGTTAATACTCCATAAAACAGATTCTGTATAACACCTGCAATAATTCCCAGTACACCGCAAATAATGCCAGTGGCTGAAATTGTAGTACCTGTTATTTGGTTTATAAGCCCTATGACTGCATAAAATATAGCTATAAGAGCTATTACAGCCATAATAATAATCATTACAGGATTTGCTGCAAATGCTGCATTTAGTTTATTTTGAGCTGTAGTCAATAACCCTGTTGCTATACTATTTTTAATAGCAGCCACAGTACTTTTTATAGTTGTCAGCCATGCAATTCCTGCTGTGGAGTTATAAACAATCAAAGCTGCAATTATTCCCCCAATTAATGGTTCAATTACAGACCAGTAATCTGCAATAAAACTGCCAATTGCGCCAATCACGAATCCAATTGCTCCAAATATTCCTTGTATTTCACCGGCATTCCCTTGTAATCCAGTGGTGAAATCTGTGATAAAGCCAGTCAGACTTCTTACAGCACCTCCTACTGCTCCGGAAATCCCCATATTAATTGTCCGGGCTAAAGAAGATAACGCACTTTTGGCATCATCATATTTAACACTGTTTAACTGGTTTAAGTTTTCAGTAGTTAGTTGTGCTGAGCCATTAATATTACCAAGAGCCATTATCCCTGCCTCGCCCAGATCCTTCCAAGTAGTACCAAACAGCTTGGTTCCAGCAAGATTCTTTTTTACAGGATCATCCAGACGACTAATTGCATCAATAGTCTGTTGAAATGCATCTTTAGAAGCATCTCCACCCTGACCAAACGTTGATATCATATAATCTGCATCAAGTCCTAACGCCTTAAAGCCTTCTCTGGCTGAATCACTTCCATTTAAAGCTGAGGTAGAAAACTCTTTTATTGCATTTCCAAGTTTATCAACAGAAAAACCGCCGCTATCCACACCATTTGACAGCATATTAAACATCTCAGTACTGCTAAAACCCAATCCCTGAAAATGACCAGAATATTTCTCAAGCACATCAAGCAAGTCATTGTTTTTATTAAGACCTGACTGAACTCCCTGCACAATGAGATCAAAAGCTTCTGTTCCTGAAATTCCAAATTGCCTCTCCATAATTTCTGCTGCCCGAATGCTCTTTGTCAAATCAAGACCTAAGCTGTCTCTGAGGAGCATCGAAGCTCTGGTCATCTGCTCAAGACCAACACCAGTTCTTCCGGTTATCTGATTGACAGCAGCAAGACTATTGGCTACATCATTTAAGTTTTCTCCCATATTATCCATATACAGATTTTTGACACTATCGTTTGCCATATCCAATCTTTTACCCTTTATTCCTGTTTTTGCCTGTATGGTATTTCCGGCTTTTTGGGATTCAACTGCCCTATTAAAAATATCTTCTGGTTCAGTATCAATTCCAGCCTTGTTTATTGCTTTTGACACCTTTTCCCAGATTTCCTTTAGTTTTATAACTTTCTGTTTACCTTTATCTATACTATTATTTAGTTTCTCGTTTTTTTGTTCTATAGCACCTACAGAATTTTCAATTTCCCGGAATTCTACATCTATATATTCCAGCCGTTCTGCTGCATTCTGCCATTGATCCACTGAAAACACCTGCCCTGAAACCTGCTGCAAACTTATTAGAGAAGACTTTGCTATTTCTATGGAACTTTTAATTTGCTGTAATACAGGTGTCGCTCCATCATACAATTGAAGAGATGTTTCAATCGTTGCCATTCACTCACCCTCTTCCTATCGTTTACTTTTACTTTGAACTCTTTTTGCTTCCTTTTTATCATTTTCTAATTTAATTTTAACTGCAGCAATTATAAATGCCTTTTCATATCGGCTTAATTCCAGAAATTCATGAGGCCATTTATGAAGCTTATGGAGGCAATAGTAAGCAATATTTGCCTCCATATCGCCTCCTTCAATTAGTTTTTTGCCTCTTCCTCCAGATCCTCCATAGTAGAGTCAAATCCATTGATCTGCTGCACTTTTTCCAGATAACCGGCGTATTCCCCCGCTGTCAGCATTGTTTTCAAAAGAGTATCTGCCCCCATTGCATGATAAGAATCCTGAAGAGATTTATCATGCAAATTGGGATAAACCGTGCATTTTGCAGCTAATTTTCCCAGGTATAAATTATAATCTGTTTCCTGTGTAAACTGTCCTTTTTTTCCAGTAACAGGAACTCGCTTTGTACATTCTTTTCTTAATGTCTCATCTTCAGATGAGGAAATAGCCTTAAGCTCCCATTCCACCGGTTTTTTATCTTTCCCTGTAAAACGTTTTGAAACCACACATTTCACATTTTCCACTGCAACAACATTCTGTGCTAAAAAGCAACTTAAATCTCCCATATGTACTTGTCCTCTCTTCCAATTATTACATGCCAGTTAAATTATTGAAGGTCTCAGGCATTTCCCAATCCTCAAATGTAAAGTCCAGTTCCTCATCAAGATATTCTGCATCTGCATCGAATTTTGTCAGGATACCGCCATCCACATTGCAATCTTTGAGAATAATTGTCTGACGTCCAACACCGGAAGTTGGATCTTCATTGGTAATCTGGATATCAAAGTATACATCTTCTCCAGTTTCCTTATATTTATAGAGAAGATTTCTAAAAATACTGGTATTGTAGTGAAAAGTAGCTGAACCTGTTCCTTTCCAGCCAGTAGTCTTATTTCCCTTTCCAGTTCTTCCAAGAATCGGAATTTCCGACTTGGTTTTTTCAATGCTTGCCTCCAGATTAATTGCCTGCATAAAGTTAAAACGATTTCCATCAATTGTTACAAAACATTCTGCCAGAGACGCGCTAACTGCGTCCTTAGCATTCATAAGCGGATTATTTAACATATTCTTTTACCCCTTTCCTACTGTACCACTACTGTCATATAAAGCTGAGCCATTGCATTCACCGGTGTAACAGGGCAGCTGGCAACTACGGATCTCTTAGTTTCTCCCTGGGTAATTACAATATCATCTGCTTTGAAGTTCTCAATTGCACGGCGTTTCTCCAGTTCCCTGTAATAGGTCACCACATCATTCCATAAACTGATTCTGCCGCTTTCATCATTAGGAATTTTTCCTAAATAACGGTTGTTAAATAAAGCAGCAATATCATTACCAATCTGATCAAGTATGCGCACTGTCTGATTGGAAGAAAAGTCATTGCCTTTCTCCTCTGTGTAACTAACCAGACTATTAATATCCTCCAGGACTCTAACTTCATCGCCAACTTTGTGCATGATGAATTTTCCTTCCTGAATTGCATTTTCTAGCTCTTTCTGTGTGTAAGAAGTGTCCACCTGATATTCCCCATTATAGGTTTTATTGGTATTGGAGCTATTAATCTCACATCCTGAAGCAGCTCCTGCCACCCAGTAAACCAGATCCCAGGCAGTTTCTTCAGTATCCTTCACACTATTTTCCAGTGAAATGATCCCCTCATAATCACCTGCATAACGATAAAGAACAGTCTGGAATTTAATTCCCATTTCTTCTCTCATACGTTTTGTATACTCTGCAAATAGATCTTTCAGTCCTTCATCATCAGAAACCAGTCCAAGAATATTATAAGAATAGCTTTCTGCCTGATCTAAAAACTGCTGGTAGTCACTAATATCCGGTGTGGAATTAGTACCTCCGGTAAATGGTATGCCTGCTGTTTCACTAAGCACTGTTTCACGCTTAAATACAACATAATCGTTATCTGCCAGCTCAGCCATTTCACCTACAATCTGCGAATCAACCATCAGGTTATCAAGCAGTGTATTTACGGTATATTTATCCTTATCTTTACTGATCACCAGTCGTAAAGCATTGCCTCTTATGCCGGAATAACGAGCTGCAGCAAAGTTACATGCAGCTGGATTCCCATCACCATTTACACGATATCCATATAGAACCTTTGCATTTTTAAATAAATCCCTGATTCCCTTCAATTTTTCATGGTCAAACCTATAGCCAAACAAAGTCTGGCTAAGCTTATAAAAATCCTCTGCTGACAGAGTAAATACTTCCTTTGACTTTCCCCAGTCCATTTCCAGAGGAATAGCTGTATATCCTCTTTCAGACATAACCGCAGCTGCTCTTGCTGCAGATACAAAATTAATATAAGAACCAGGTAAAACCTTGCTCTGCTGTGTAAAACTTCCGCCTCCAAGTGCCATATTATTTCACCAATCCTTTCTCAACATTAACGCTTTCCATTGTTTGTTCTGTCTCCTTCTGCCTATAAAGAAACATGTTATAATTTACTTTAAAATCAAGAATTCCATCCTCAATTTTAATGACTCTGTCAGTTCCCCGTAAAAGAGAACCTTCTTCAAGGGTGACATATTCCAGCCCCTTTAAAAGCATTTCTGAAACCTGCTCTATCTCCCCATTCGGCTGAGTTTTTTTCCCTGGAAAATACCTGATATGCATACCATTACTTCTTAAATATCTTCCTCCAGGATAAGACTTCTCTGAAATCTGATTAAATCCCACTAAAAAAACTGGATTTAAAAATTGTGTTTCAACAGTATTAGTGAAGATAACATACCCATCTTCTTCAGGAAACATCTCAGTCAACCTTCTTACTACAGCGTCTAAAACTTCCCTACACACACAACTCCTCCTTACTGTTAAAATAGTACATTACTATTTTTCCTCCATGTAATCGCACATTTCACTATAGGTTATTTCAGTGTATTTTCTGATTGTTTTTTGAGTTCCAGGTGAAAATTCAGTATTAACCTGATCCTTATACATATCAGCCCTTGATTTAGCAGTTTCAATATCCCTGCCATTTTCTCTCATGATCTTGTCTATAATTTCCTTTTTTAATCCTAACTCCCTAAGAAAACTCCGTTTCATCTTATATCTCCTCTACGTTTTTTTATGTGGTAACTCCACCAACTCTAAGTTAAACTGACTGTTTTACGCCTGATCTACTGGCAAATCGCAAAAACGGCCTCTTTTTCCCTTTAGGTCGAGATCAATATCATGCAAAAGACCTCTCCTTCATCTTCTGCATACTACCATAATACCCCCCAACTACCCTCTCCTGGTTACCCACCTTTCCTTTACCGTTTCTGAGCCAGCAGATAAAAGAAATACCGCCTCACCTCATAAAACTGCCTTCTCCCCATAGGAACGTCCATCCACTCATAAGAAATCCCCTGTGTCACGCTTTTCAGCAGCCATTTATAAACATCTGCATCTGCCTCCATTGCTGCCTGTTCAATCATCTCCAAATCCTGCTCCAGCATTACATTACGAATCGCCGCCTGTTCTGTGGGGCTTCCAAAAGTATTGCTTCTGGTCATCCCATCTCTTGCCGAAGCTCTGATTCCATAGTTGTTCTGTATTTCCTGCTTTTTTTCATCATACTGCAGGCAGAAATATTTCAGTTCATTGTATTTTGCATTGGATATATTAAGATCACTTAGCTTAATATCCCGTTTTCTAATCTTTTTTTCCATATTTCCTCCTGAATAATAACTTGCACACAGGCTCCCTAATAGCCTTGTCCGGACATGCTGCTGTAAATGCATAAGCAGGCATTGTGGCACTATGTGTATTGGCACTCAGCCCATTTAATATGTAATGTTGATTCACAGCTCTTACCTTTGCTTCCCGTACTTCTGCTGCAATTGCTTCTTTAAAAGTCATTTTTACCCTCCTATGCCTTCCTGGTAACTTCAATCCTCCAAGAATTCAGCCGCCTCCATTTCAGCCATCCAAATCAAAGCTTCATGTAACGCATTGGCTTTTGCCATATATTTTTCTGATCCAGGACCGTTTTCCTGACATGTTAACCGCTGCCTCAATAATATCCATAAACGTCTGTAAGTATCATCCATTATGCAAACGCGCCTCCCCTCTCATCTATTTAATGATGTCCAGTATATAAAAATCAGAATTCCGCAGCCAGCAGCAATTACCCTGGGCAGCAGCCACTCCACCTGATCCAGCAGCGAATGTCTTTCTTCATTATTTAAATCTTCATCATTTAAATTCATCTGTATCATACCCTCATATTCTTTTATCAGATTTTTAACAGCTTTCCATTGACACAATTACCAGAAAATGGTATACTTCTCATATCGAACATATGTTTGTATTGTGTTATTAACTCTCTCTTTGAAACAGATATTCAAGATTATATTTAGGAAACAACACCTTCCTGATTTTCATAGCATCTTCATAGTAGAAGCCCTTTTTAGTCACTCCATTTACCACATCGCTTACCGTCTGATACCGGCAGCCCAGCAGGTTGCCAATCTGAGAATATGTAATACCTTCGTCTTTCATAGCTGTTAGAAAATTTCTATACATACTGCACCTCCAAATACTGAATTCCGAATTCAATAATTGGATTATATTCCTTATTCAGTATTTTGTCAATGGTTAAAATTCGTTTCTTCGTATTTTATTCGCTAAATCGAATATTTTGTATTTACAAAATTCGTTTTAGGGTATATAATAAAGATATGTTTGAAAAGAAGAGGGATTTGCTATGGAGAAAGCGAAGATTTTAGAAGATTTAATCAAAAAACAGGGATATAGTCTGAAGGCATTTGCCGCCAAGTGCGATATGCCTTATACCACCCTTTACGGAATTATGAAGAATGGTGTAGGAAAGGCAACGGTTGACAATGTTATCATTATTTGTCAGAATCTGGGAATTACCATTGATGAACTTGAGAAGATATCAAGCGGCGGGAAGAGTAAAAGCTTTGAACCGTCTTATGAAGATGTAGAGAGGCTTGTGGCTAGAAATGGAAAGCAGATGTCTGTTGCTCAGAAGATGCGCTTAATACAGCTATTGTCCGAAATTGATGATTAAGGATGGATTGTTTTGAGAAAAGTTCTGCACTGCACTGATTTAAAATCTGCTGAATACAGCAGATTATTAAGGTATACTTTAGAGGTCTATACGGAATGTGGTATTACTTCATTTCCCATAGACTGTATTGCAATATTAAATCATTATGACTTTAAGGTATATAGTTATAAGGAATTAGAAGATAAGAACCAGGAGCTGTTCCATTTCTGTAAGACATTTACTGATGATGCTTTCACTTGGGGCAATATCATTGCATATAATGAGAAAACCAAACCTGAGCGAATCCGCTTTTCCCTAATGCATGAACTGGGACACCATGTTATAGGTCTGCCGCCCGCCCACCAGTCTTACGAATCATATGCCGATTATTTTGCCAGCAACTTACTGGCACCAAGATCAGTGATCTGGCATCTTAAAATTGAGAATGTAAAGGACATCTGTAACAAGTTTCAAGTGTCAGCCATGGCTGCAAACAGAATTCTAGAGGATTACAAGCTATGCCGTTTCTGGGAATACCAGCAGCTTCATAAGAGTATTCGGGACTGTTTTTATTCCAGTCATTCCAGTCTATCCACTCCATCTGCAGCAGAAGTTCCGGAATTACCCCATACGGAAGATGATAATAACTTTTTTGATATCCTCCGATTTTGCAGAGGTGAGAAGCAGAATTTTTTATCAGCTGAAGCACAGCATATCCATGGCAGCGATCTTTGATTTATATATTTTATGAAGTCAGAGTCTGCAGAGCAGACTCTGGCACTAAAACCACCTATAATGAGGCCGTTCCTCCCCAAACATCAGATATCGCAGCCAATCATCAAGCACAATCCCAATCAAGCTGACCAACACCCATAACAGCGTAAACTGAGGGCATATCTGCCCAATTAGATTCCCAGGCTTTCCGCTATAATCCCAGATATTCCAGCCAAACCAAATGTTGACCACACAACCAGTTAAAAATTCAAAATATGTAATCATAGCGGCTCCTGCAACCATCTGTTTCCACATAGGCACCCGCCATGGAACAAGCTCATTCATCACTCCTAAACAGACGAAACACGTACCTCCCAGCAGGAACATGGTCCAATGAGACCAGCCACGAATAAATATTTCAAACAGATTATACAGGATTCCTCCTGTCGTAAATAAAAACATATATTTTAATAACTTTCTCACAGGCACTGCCTCCGTGGTTTATCTTATCTGTAAATTATATGTTCATCATTTTTATTTCTTCATCATTCCTGACTAAAACTTTCCCCCACCCGCCTAATATGCTTCCTATATTTCATAGGAGTCATATCTGCATGTTTTTTAAATACCCGTTCAAAGTACGTCACACTTTCAAACCCAAGAATCTCTGATATCTCAGTGACTGAATACTTGCTGTCAGCCAATAGCTTCTGGGCCTTTTTAATCCTGGCCAGATTCCTGTATTCATTGACAGAAAAACCTGTAACTTCCCGGAAAATCCGGCTTAAGTAAGATTTACTGATATAAAACCTGCCAGCCAGCTCCTCAAGACTTTCCGCAGTTTGGCAGTGATAAGTCAGGTACTCAGCTACCTCATGAACCTTACTATGCTTTACAGTCTGGACTGTTCTCGGTTTTTCCCCAAGGACCTCCCGTTTTCTGCTGCGGCATACAATCAACAGTACCTGGGACAGCTTTAGCCGCACCATATTCTCATACATCTCCTGTCTGTTGGTCAGTTCATCCCTGATTCCAAGAAGCAGAGATTTCATTTCCTCCCATTCCTGTTCAGTAAGCTTAGTTACCCCGTAATAATCCGTAAATATTTTTTCCAGAGAAGGAAGCCCAGCGTTTTTTAGCCAGGGATCAAGAGCCCAGCCACCAAGCTGCAGCAGAATCCTGTCATGATACGGTGTCCCTGCCTGACTTGTCTTGTGAACCTGCTGCCTGTTTACCAGAGCTACCTCACCTGTTTTCACATGGTATGTCTCTTTCTCAATAAAGTAATACCTCTCCCCTTCCAGCAGGAAGTATAATTCATAAGTATTATGAAAATGCTGCATTGCCATGGAAAACTCCTGGTCCCTGACCAGCTCATCAATTTCAATTCCATCCATGCTCTCTGCAAATATAATCCGTTCCATATTCTCTCTCCTCAACATTTTGTAGCCAAAAGTATGATTTTATCAAATTAATGCCCTATTATATATAGATAATAATACAATAATCCTTTATCATAGACAATAGGTAAACAAAATAAATTTAGGAGGATACGATAATGAAGTACAGAGACAACAAAATAACCGATTTAAATATCGCTTATATTGGCGGTGGTTCCAGAGGCTGGGCATGGACCTTTATGACAGACTTATCTATGGACGATTCCATGAGTGGTACAGTCCGCCTTTATGACATTGACGAAAGTGCAGCTAAAAACAACGAAATCATTGGCAACAAACTGACTGCCCGTAATGATACAAGCGGAAAATGGAATTATATAACCAGCAGTTCCCTGGAAGAAGCTTTAACTGGCTGTGATTTTGCAGTGATATCCATTTTACCTGGTACCTTTGATGAGATGGAATCTGATGTGCATCTTCCAGAGCGACTGGGCATCTACCAGTCTGTAGGCGATACCTCAGGTCCTGGCGGTATGATCCGTGCACTGCGCACCATCCCAATGTTTGTAACCATAGCTGAAGCCATTAAGAAATTCTCACCTGATGCCTGGATTATTAACTATACCAATCCTATGTCCTTATGTGTGAAAACACTTTATCATGTATTCCCTGAGATAAAAGCATTTGGATGCTGTCACGAAGTCTTTGGAACACAGAAGGTGTTAAAAGGCATTTGCCAGGAGACCTTAGGCTTAAAGGATGTAGAACGTCATGATATTCATATTAATGTATTGGGAATCAATCACTTTACCTGGCTGGATCAGGCTTCCTACAAAGGCATTGACTTATTCCCGATCTATAAGGATTATATAGATGAACACTACGAAGAAGGTTATGAAGAGCCTGATAAAAACTGGGCAAATGGCACTTTCAACTGTGCACACAGAGTTAAATTTGACTTGTTCCGCCGCTATGGTCTCATCGCCGCTGCAGGCGACCGCCATTTAGCTGAGTTTATGCCTGGAGATGAGTACCTGAAGAATCCTGAGACAGTAAAGAGCTGGAAGTTTGGACTCACTACTGTAGAATGGAGAAAGAACGATCTGAAAGAGCGTCTGGCTAAGAGCCATCGTCTGGCTGCCGGAGAAGAAGAGATCAAATTAGAGCCTACAGGTGAAGAAGGAATTCTTCTGATTAAGGCGCTCTGTGGTTTAGACCGTGTAATCAGCAATGTAAATATTCCAAACAGTACTTTACAGATTCCTAATCTCCCTGCTGATGCCATCGTGGAAACCAATGCAGTATTCAGCCGGGATTCCATTAAGCCTGTTGCAGCAGGAGAACTTCCAGAGTCTGTACAGCAGCTGATTCTTCCTCATGTAGAGAATCACGAGCGGATATTAAAGGCTGCACTTACTTGTGACCGATCTCTTGTTTATGAAGCATTTGAGACTGATCCACTGGTAAAAGGCAAAGCCGGTAAAGAAGAAATCCACAAACTGGCTGATGATATGATTGCCAACACCCTTACTTATCTTCCTAAAGGCTGGCAGTAAAAGGAGGTTTATCAATGACGAACGAAGAATTACTGAATAACATTCACCTGGTAGTAGACAAACTGATGAATCTGGGCGGCTCAGATTCTGACAAGGATAAAAGCGTTACACAGGCTGATCGTGAAAAAGGAATCATAGAACGGGATTTTGGAATCAAGGAATGGGACTGGCCCCAGGGAGTGGGATTATATGGTCTTAATAAGCTGCAGGAATTCTATGGTGATAACCGCTACTTATCATTTTTCCAGGAGTGGTATGACAATAACATGGAGATCGGACTGCCCTCCAGGAATATTAACACAACAACTCCATTTCTGCCTCTTGTATCCTTAACAGAGAGTATGAACCATAAAGAGAAGTATGAAAAGCTGTGCTTGGAGAGAGCTGACTGGTTAATGAATGGTCTTGCACGCACAAAAGAGGGCGGATTCCAGCATGTAACCAGTGCCATTGGCGACCGTAACGGCATTACATTAAATGACAGCCAGATTTGGGTTGATACTCTTGTTATGACAGTTCTTTTCTTAAATAAAATGGGACTTAAATATAACAAACAGTCATGGATTGACGAATCTGTTCATCAGTTTCTGCTCCACATTAAATATCTTTATGACAAGCAGTCAGGCCTTTTCTATCATGGCTGGAGTTTTAACCGTAATGATAATTTTGGAGGCGTTTTCTGGTGCAGAGGCAACTCCTGGTTCACCTATGGTGTTATGGATTACTTAGAAGCTTGTGGAGACAATATAAACAGCGGATTCCGTCAATACCTTATAGATACCTTCCGTGCCCAGGTTGATGCGCTCTTAAAGCTTCAGGCGCCTTCCGGTCTCTGGTATACCGTACTTGATGATCCTGACAGCTACGAAGAGGTTTCCGGTTCTGCCGGAATTGCAGCAGGCATCTTAAAAGGAATCAAGGCAGGCGTTCTGGATTCTTCCTGTCAGGCTGCAGCAGATAAGGCTATAGAAGCAATCTGTGCCAATATTAGCGATGACGGTACTGTATTAAACGTTTCTGCAGGAACAGGTATGGGTATGGACAAAGAACACTATAAGAATATTGCAATTATGCCTATGGCATACGGCCAGGCACTTACACTTGCAGCTCTTTGCGAAGCACTTCAATAATACAACAATCTAAAAAAGAAGAGAAGGTGTTGACATTTTACATGCCGGCACCTTCCCATATCTAAACTCCACCTTTACCCACAAAATTCAGGGTAAAATGAGCCTCTCCCTCTTCATCAATCTCCATCAGCATATAAGAAGGTTTTCTGCCCTCCTGGCGGGGATAAGAAAGACTGCCAGGATTTAACACAATCAGCCCCTTATTAACCTCATAAAATGGTCTGTGAGTATGTCCATACATAACAATATCTATCTGGCGGTATCTGGCTTCCTGTTCCAGACGCTCCACACCCAGAGACACATTATAATAATGACCATGAGTCAAAAGCACCCTGTATCTGCCAATCATAATTTCCTTTTCTCTTTCCAGATTGGAAAAGAAATCATTATTGCCCAGAACCATTTCCAGTTCACAGCCCTCATTGACCCAGCCGGCTATTTTCACTTCACTGCCTTCTGAATCACCCAGATGAATCAGCATATCCAGCGGCTCTGTCTTTTCTATTACTTTTTTCAAATTCCCATCAAGACGATGAGTATCACTGACTATTAATATCTTCATACTGCTTCCCCCCTGCAGCTTATCTTTAGTTTTTCCTTTATGGCCTCCAATGCCTTTCCTCTATGGCTGATCTGATTCTTCTGTTCCATAGACAGCTCTGCGCTTGTTACACCAAATTCAGGTATGTATACAATAGGATCATAGCCGAAGCCTCCGCTTCCGGCCGGTTTCTCTGCAATCAGGCCTTCCATGACTTCCTCAGCATGAAGAACATGACCATCAGGAAGCACTGCTGCAATATTACAGACAAATCGTGCACTTCTTAGCTGTCCCTTTGCATCTGCCACCCTGTCAATAATATTCTGATTTTTAATTGCATAAGAGGTGTCCTCTCCTAAATATCTGGAGGAATAAATCCCAGGCTCACCGTTTAGATAGTCAACCACAAGCCCTGAATCATCTGCCAGCACAATTCCGCCAGTCAGATTCCAAACTGCCTTTGCTTTGATTTCTGCATTTTCTCCAAAGGTACTTCCATTTTCTATAATTACAGGATCAACTCCTGCCTCCTTCATAGACAGGATATCCATATCCAAATCTTTTAGTATTTCCCGTATTTCCTTCATTTTACCATCATTTCCTGTGGCAAATACGATTTTTATATCACTCATTATTCTCTCCTATCTGTCCACGGTATACGCCTTCAGACATAAATTACAATTTTGTTTCTTCTCCACACGTTCCCAGGCAATGCCATCAGGACTGATGTAGCCTTCTCCATCCGTAATATCCACAGTAGTTCTTACATCCTTTGCATCATATTCAATAGCTACAGGGTGGATCGCATCCGGTGTGGTAATTTTAACCATCACTGCAAAACGCTCTCCCGGGTCAAGATAAAAGCCTTCTCCATTCTCCCCTTGCAGGTTCACAGTATAATACCCGGAATAGTCCATAGTCCCCTTAGCAGCAGGTATTCGGTCTTCCAGACCGCCCTCATTGATTATGACTGTTTCTTCATCTGCATGACGCACTACATATACTTCATAAGAGGTATGGCGCCCTGCAGCATAAAATCCCACTGATTGAAGCTCCTGGCTGCTGCCAGCCTTATATACGCTGGAAAACCAGGCAGTTTCCATTCCATAGCCAATCTGCCCAACCCAGCCCCGCATATCAGACTGATAAATATGATCATAATTATCAGGCGGTTCCACTGACGTATAGATCATATTATTCATACCTATATTCGAGTCATAATAAGACACATAATAATAACCCAGTTCTCCGAATCCGTCGCCCCAGCTGTTGGTACAGATAAAAGCTCCATCTCCATTGACAGGAGTATTAAAATTCTCCTTCGGATAATTGTCATCCCAGCCTATTATTACAGAATCATGGTTAGGGGCTTCTGAGCCTACATAGCAGTAAGCATATCTGCTTTTATTATAGTAATCAGATTCTCTGTACTCCTCTGTCATAGAGGTATAGAGGGAGCTTTGGACTCCTCCATACTGAAGTACTGCCAGTTTGATCTTCTTATAATCCTTGGCAGGAACAAACTGAATCTCCTGAACATGTTTGACAGCCTTTAATCCATCAGGGGAAATGCCATCGCCATATGGGTCCTCCTCTTCCGTCACAGGCCCCTTCCAGGACAGAAGATAAGCCATAGACATGGTGAATTCTCCTCCACTTTCCTGGGAAATGCTAAAACCATTATTTAAAGACATATGATCCTCAGAGAAATTCCACTGTTCCTCAGGCATCAAACTGGATTCCAGAGCCATTAAAGAAGCAAATGCCCAGCAGGTCCCCAGAGAGCCCTGATTCTGAACTTCTGAAACACGGCCTGCAAGTCTTCCATCATAAGCTTCAGGAAGTTCATCTCCATCTGCATATGCAGCAGTTTCTGCAGGCTCATCCTTCGCAGCAGTTTCTGACACTTCCGTCTTCTCCTTTGCGGACTTTATAAAATACAGCCCAGGTCCGGAATATAAGCTTATCCCGCTATAAATACAGAGAAAAACTGCCATCAGAATAATCAGCCATCTTCTAACCTTCAAATCATTCTCCTATTTTCTTTTTCGGTGGTCTTGGACCCATAAACTGATAGAAATAAGTTTTCATCATACCATTATATATTTTACGGTTTTTATCTGCTTTTCTGCCAATGTATTTCTCAGCATCCTCATATGCTGTGATCATATAGAGAGACCAGGAATCTAAAACTCTGTACCGCTCACCGATCTGGCGGTATAATCCTGGAAGATTCTCCTTCTCCTCAATTCTCTCACCATAAGGAGGGTTGGTAATCACAAAACCATATTTTTTAGGATGGCTTAAATCCTTTAAAGCCCTCTGCTGAAAATGAATCATATGGTCCACACCTGCTGATTCTGCATTGGCTCTGGCAGCCTTAATAATCTCCCCATCAATATCATATCCCTGAATATCCACCTCTACGCTGGTATCCACCATTTCATTGGCTTCATCCATTGCATCATACCAGCATTTTCTCGGAATAATATTCTTCCAGTCTTCTGCAATAAAAGAACGGTTCATACCCGGTGCCATATTAGCTGCTATCATAGCCGCCTCAATGGGAAATGTTCCGCTTCCGCAGAATGGATCAACCAAAATCCGGTCTTTATTCCAGGGTGTCAGCATAATGAGAGCTGCAGCCAGAGTCTCTGTAATAGGAGCCTTGCTGGTTAAAGTTCTGTATCCTCTCTTATGAAGGGAATCACCAGAAGTATCGATTCCGATAGTCACCTGATCCTTATAGAGAAATACTCTCAGAGGATAACTGCTTCCGCTCTCTAAAAACCATTCAATTCCATAAGCTTTTTTCAGCCGCTCTACCATGGCTTTTTTCATAATAGACTGGATATCAGAAGGGCTGAACAGCTTGCTTTTAATAGAAGATGCCTTAGCTACCCAGAACTTCCCATCCTGGGGAATATATTCCTCCCACTCAATGGATTTTGTTCCCTGAAACAGCTCCTCAAAGGTTTGTGCCTGAAAACTTCCCACTTTCAGAAGAATTCTTTCTGCTGTCCGAAGAAAGATATTAGCTCTGCATATGGCCTCGTCATCTCCCAGGAATGTCACTCTTCCATCTTCAACTAATACGATATCGTATCCCAAATCAATAATTTCTCTTTTCAATACTGCCTCCATACCAAAATGGCAGGGTGCAATGAGTTCAAATGTTTTTCTCACCTTATTCTCCTAACTTTATCTCTTTTACTGTATTTCCTTCAAAATCCATAACACGAAAAACCTGCTCCTCCAAAATAGCATAGGTATTTGGATTGCCTCCTTTTGGAATGGAGACAGAGCCAGGATTTAAAACTACCACTCCTTCCTGGTCCTCTGCTGTTAAAACATGAGTATGACCATGAAGCAGTATGTCACCCTTCTGCATAGGAGGAAGATTCTCTCTGTTATAGACATGACCATGAGTTGCGTAAATAGTAAGGCCATTAAGAGCTAACAGCCCATAATCTGCAAGCACCGGAAACTCCAGCACCATCTGATCCACCTCTGTATCGCAGTTGCCGCGAACACAGTATATCTGGTTTTTATTTGCATTCAGCATGGTGATCACCTCTTTGGGAGCATATTCCCTTGGAAGATCATTTCTGGGTCCATGGTACAGAATGTCTCCAAGCAGGATCAGTCGGGCGGCACCGGAGTTTTCATATGCGTTTAACAGCTCCCTGCAATAATATGCGGAACCGTGTATATCGGAAGCAATCATATATTTCATTGGTATTCTCCTTATTTCGCTTAATAGGTATATTCTAAGGCTTACGGGGCATTTCTGTCAATGAATTTACCTTAACCTCTTACCAGATATTTTCCAGTATAATAAGCCATTCCGTTAGCAACATTAATAACGTGATAGCCAAGAGGTTCCAAATCCCGACAAATCTGCATGCTTTGTCCGCCCCTGGAACAGTAGAAAATCAGTATCCTGTCCCTGGGCAATTTACAGTACCAGTTTTCCCTTTCCTCAAAAGGGAAATTAACCGCCCCCTTTATATGACCCATGGCAAAGGACCTTCTATCCCTGAGATCAATAAGAGCAATGCTGTAACCGTCATCTATATAATGATCGACCTCCCAAATCGGTATCGTCGTGAACATACAATCACCTGTCCTTTCTAATATCATTATATTCGGATTTAAAAATGGGGTTCGACCCGAAAAATTTAAAAAGCACAGAAAAAAGAAGTAATTCCCTTTTCCTGTGCTTTTCCAAGAACGGTTAAAGCATAACTTGATAGAGCCTAAAAATTAGACTCTACTTAAACGCAATTAAAAGTTAGACTTATTCTGGTTATTGTTCTTGTTGTTGTTATTGCTGTTGTTGCTGTTGTTGCTGTTGTTGTTGCTGTTTCTGCTGCTGTTCTGGTTGTTGTTCTGGTTGTTGTTCTTGTTGCTGTTCTGGCTGTTGTTCTTGTTGCTGTTGTTGCTGTTGTTCTGATTGTTGTTACGGCAATTCTGAGAATTGTCCATATCTCTGTAGTTATCATTGTAGTTGTTGTTCATCTTATGATACCTCCTGTGAGTGTTAATTGTTACACAGTTATTATGGCTCATTACAGATGGATTATACTTTGATTTTTATTTTTATTTTTTAACAAAAATTATAACAAAATAACTTTGCTTTTTTACTATAGCTATACTATAATTATCATGAGGAAACAATTTTCCTCATCCTTATTAATTATTTATACTCCCCTCAGAAACAGCCGGATAGCTCCCCTATCCCGGCTGTTTCTACTATATTATAAATAAGAGTCTGCAAGGCAGACTCCCGCGCCGGAGCGCGGTTGATTTATTAACCCTATTACCTTAGCGCGGAGTGTGCATCCATAGCGGAGCAATCAATTAATAAAAGAACCTCCGGCACTCCTATATGCCGAAGGTTCAACCCTTTTCAAAATCCTGTATCTAACTAATAAATTTAAATCAAATAAAACGATTATCATAATAATCACACTTAAGCACCAATCACATTCACAATCTTAACCGGTGTCCTATAATTCCAGGCAGAAACCTTAATTCCTGTCCTTTCAGTAGAAGCATGGACAATCTGCCCATTCCCTATGTACATAGCAACGTGATTAATCGATCTTCCGCCGCCATAAAAAATCAAATCCCCAGGCTGCATCTGATCAGCACTGATGGAAACACCCTGAGAAGCCTGTCCACCTGATGAAGCATTAAGAGCAATACCCGCACCATGCTGCATTACATATCTTGTAAATCCTGAGCAGTCCACTCCTGTATGAGGGTCTCTTCCCCCATAAGAATAACGGCCGCCTACAAACTGCAGGGCATAATTCACTAAACCCTGACGAAAATCTGCAGCTTCATTGGCTGCTGCCTTTGCATCAATGGCATCCAGAGTTTCCTGATCCGCCGCTGTTACACTTACATTGTCAGTTACAGGAAGATAACCGAAGGAGTCATTAAGCATCACCTTAAGATATCCATCTCCTATATCTTCTAAAACACGAAATGCTGAGCCCTGAGAAGCAGCCATAAGCACTTCCATGCCTTCTTCATCCTTTGTAATATTTACACTGTCTGAGTCTACCGTTACGATATAGTTTCCAAAATCAAGCCCCGGTCCTGATAATTCTTCTGCTTTGGAGATCATGGGATCTGCCATCATCATACTTCCGCAAAATGCAATAAGACCTAAAGTTTTCCATATATTCCTATTCATCCAGATTTAACTCCTATAATCACAGTTTTATTTAATTCATAGTTAATGTCATAATCAAGTCATAATTCCTGTCCCAAAATCATATTAATTTAAAACAGAAACAACCTTTACCGGAGTACGATATGTAGCATTAGAGATCTTAATACCTGTGCGCTCTGTAGAGGCGTGAACAATCTGTCCATTGCCGATATACATGCCAACATGGTTAATATAGCCTTTGCCTCCATAAAACAGAAGGTCTCCAGGCTTAGCCTCTGCATAGCTGATACTACGTCCCTGACCTGACTGGGCTCTGGAACTGTGACTCAGCGAAACGCCGGCTGCGTGCCTCATTACATAACTGGTAAAGCCCGAACAATCCACGCCTGTGTTAGGATTGGTTCCGCCATAGACATAACGTCCTCCCACAAACTGAAGAGCATAATTCACTACGCCCTGGCGAAGCTTTGTATTCTCATCTACTTTTTCCTGGGTCTTTTCAATCACGGTTGCACGATTGCTCTGAACATACCCTTCCCCCTGAGATGTACTGATCTTTAACCAGCCATCCTTATCCGATACCAGAACCTCATAACTCTGTCCCTTAACAGCCTGAGAAATAATCTTCCCTGACATACCGGAAGTCTCCCTAACGGAAGTCAGTGCGTCCATTTTGGCGTACAGTGTGGTACTTGTCTCACTCTGAATCTCTGCTGCTTGTGCAGATGCCGGAGCACTCCAGCTTAAGCAGGCGGATATTCCTAATATTCCAAGCACCTTCCATGTGCATTTCCCCATAGTTTAAACTCCTATTGTTTACGTTTTTATTTCTTTATTAACAATTGTTACGCTAAATGTTACATAATTGTTACAAATCAAAGTATACTATTACTTACGGCCTTTGTCAAGCAAAAAAACGGCAACTATACCATTCATCGGTATAATTGCCGTTACACTTTTGTAACACTTATAAAATATTTTTGTAACCATTTTGAAATTAATATTGGATCTATCGTCCAGTCTAACGTCTGGGACCGCGTATCATGTAGAAGATTAAAACAATCACTAATATAGGGCCCATAAACGGAATCAGAATACTGAAAATTCCGGAAATAATACTGGCAACCAGGAAGAAAAACAATACGACAACGATCATTCCTAATAGCTTCCAATACCACTTATTCAGATCAATAAAATGAAAATTACGTCCCGGATTTCTGTTTCCTCTATTGCTGTTCTGCTCCTGATCTGTATAGGTGTTATAATGTTTCTGACGGGAGCCTGTGTCCCTGACATTCTCTGAAGCATCTATAATCGTTTTGGCAATCAGCCTGGGATCACCGATAGAAGCTGTTACCTCTTCTTCTGTCATGCCCTTGCTGACCTCACCGCTGATATATCCATCATAATATCTCATGTTCTCTTCAATCACATTCCCGGGAATCTCTCCAATTAAAGCTTCCCGCAAACGCTGTAAAAAATCCTGCTTGCTCATCTGAGCCTCCTTCATTAAGTGTATAACCGTATTTATTGTACCATCCGGCGGCTTATTCGTAAAGAAATCTTCTGTGAATTATTTCTTAAAATTTCATAATCTGTCTCAATCTGTCTCGATTATTGTTATTTTTTCATTTTATTGGAGTTTTTCCTTTATAATACCCTCTCTGTAAGCAGCCACAAGCTCCTTTAAGTCTGCAATACGTCCGGCAAGCTCTGTCCCTTTATCTGTATCAGCCACCATCACCCGTTTTTTCATATTTTCCACAATGGAAACCTTGGGTGTACTTTCCTTGGAAGGATCAAATGGCTTATGCTCAGCAAGAGCCAGATGTGCAGAATTATAAATCAGGGTATATCCTGCAATTCCTGTTCTGGCTTGATAGGCCTTGGAGAGACCTCCATCAATAATAAACAGCTTTCCTCCGGCTTTTACAGGAGATTCCCCTTCCCTGATCTTCACCGGAACATGACCGTTAATAATATGGGAGCCTTGCTTTTTCAGCCCGAATTCCTCCAGTATCTTATCACAGTATTCCTCTTTTAAGCTTAATTTATAATAAGGATTCATAGGTTCCTTATGGGCAGCAGGTTCTTCAATAAAATAGTGCTCAAAGGTTGTCATTTTCCCCTTTCCAAAAACAGGAGACTTGGAACCGCACCAAAGATACCACATAAAATCTCTTGCATCTGCTTTTTCCTGAGTTTCCTGAACCATAAAATAGGCATTCTGAACCTTCTGATCCACATAATCCATAAAAGCTTTTCCTGCATAAGAAACTCCATCTATGACGATCTGGTCAAAGCTTCCATCCTCTCTCATAGGAATACAGCCATGATAAAGGAGATTGGAATTATAGCATTTATACAGACTTCCATGAGAATACAGGAATCTGATGTGTTTATGAAGGAGTTGGTTGTGCTTAAAGGACAGACACAGGGTATAAAGCAGCTCCTCCTCCTCTTTGCTCAGCTTCAGAGGATCTTTGGGATCTATGGTAGGGAAATTCATATCAAGCATAGAATACTCCTTACCTTCTACTGTAACAACTCCCCTTTTAAAATCAACTGCTTCCAGAAGCCGTCTGCCATCCATCTCATATTCCGGATGGCGTTTGATCATCTCACCTTCCACTTTAAACTGTATAATGGCAATGGCTTTATGCATTTTAGCAGCAAGCCCCGGGTCCACTGCATCGTAAATATTCTCGTCCAGAATCAAAGGAGCAAAACGTTCACATGGATCATCATGGTATACTTTTGCGGCAAACATGGAAAGAGGTCTTAAATTAATACCATATCCATCTTCTAATACATCAAAGCTGTTATAGCTGATGGCAATCCGCAGAACATTGCAGATGCAGGCAAGATTTCCTGTTGCTGCTCCCATCCAGGAGATATCGTGGTTTCCCCACTGAATATCCACATCATGAAACTGCATCAGCTCATTCATAATAGCATCAGCTCTGGGACCCCTGTCATAGATATCACCAATAATATGAAGGTTGTCAATGGTAAGATTTTGAATCAGTTCACACAGAGCGATAATAAATTTATCCCCCACTCCGATATCTATGATGGAGCGGATAATTTCGCTGTAGTATATTTTTTTATTGTCATCATTGTAATCCACATGCAAAAGCTCATCAATAATATAGGCAAACTCAGGCGGCATTCTCTTACGCACCTTGGACCTGGTGTATTTTGATGAAACCAGCTTGCAGATTTGTACCAGACGATAAATAATAATTCTCTGCCAGTCATCGGAAACTCTTCCCTCCTGCTGGCACTGACTCAGTACACGGTCTGGATAATAGATTAAATTAGCCAGCTCCACCTCTTCATTTTCCGGAATAATATGACCGAAGGTCTCTGTGATCTTCTCCCTTATAATACCGGAAGCGCTTCGCAGCAAATGAATAAATGCCTCATGCTCACCATGAAGATCACTGAAAAAATACTCTGTTCCCTTAGGCAGTCCCTGAATGGCTGTTAAGTTAATAATCTCACTGGAAGCCGCCTTAATTGTAGGGTATTCCCTTGACATCAGCATCAAATATGCCAAATCCCTCATACTATTTTCTCCTCCCATCCCCGGCTTTTAAACGGTAAGCTGCAGTTCATCCCCCTGAACAGGCATCAGCTTTTCAGAGCCGGTTGCATTTCTTTTAAAGATATAGTAACATAAATTCGATAAAGGGGAAAGCCCCGAGCCACAAAGGAGGATTCTATGGAGGAATTATACGTATTCGGTACAGGCAATGCAGCAGTAACAAGGTGCTATAACACATGTTTTGCTATTAAAAAAGACAGAGAATATCTTATGGTTGATGCAGGAGGGGGCAATGGTATTCTGCGTATTTTAGAGGATATGAAGGTTTCCATCTCTGATATTCATCATATATTTGTAACCCATGAGCATACAGACCATATTCTTGGTATCATATGGATGGTGCGTTTCATTGGAACTGCCATGAAGAAAGGAACCTATGACGGAGAGCTTCAGATTTACTGCCATGACGGGCTGGTTTCCACCATTGATACCTTGTGCCGTCTCACTCTTCAGCCTAAATTCTATCAGCTTATTGGAGACAGAATCCATCTGGTGCCTGTTGAAGATGGAGAAACAAGGAATATTCTCGGTATGGATATCACCTTTTTTGACATACATTCCACAAAAGCCAGACAGTATGGTTTCTCCGCCCGTTTGTCAGATGGAAGCAAACTGACCTGCTGCGGAGACGAACCCTACAATGTCTCCTGTGAAACCTATGTAAAGAACAGTGACTGGCTCCTCCATGAAGCATTCTGTCTCTATTCAGAGAGGGAACGTTTCAAACCCTATGAAAAGCATCACAGCACAGTGAAAGACAGCTGCGAGCTGGCAGAATCCATGAATATTAAGAATCTGGTGCTGTATCATACTGAGGACAGTGACATTCTTCATAGAAAAGAGAGGTATACAGAAGAAGGAGCTGCCTGCTACACAGGTAATCTCCATATCCCTGATGATGGGGAGATTCTAAAACTTTAATCATACTTGGGCTCTCTGCCGCATATACTTAAAAGGAAAGCAGTATTACGCTGCTTTCCTTTTTGAATTGTAATTTAACAAGGATAAGGAGAGCGTAATATGAATCCATTTAAGAAAAACCTGTTTCAATCCAAGGAAACACGAAATTATATTATTATTTACATAGAAGTTATGATTCTTACACTTCTTTTGGTTTCCTTCTTCCTTCTTTCTCCTAAGGAGAAAATAACATCTCAGGCAATAAACCAGAAGGAAAATGTCAATGCTCCAGAGACTAAAAAATTCATTAAATGGGTGGATTTTAAAGTCACCACCAAAGCCATGCAGGAGGCATTCCGCTATGATGTCAACACCTTTCAGTCGGAACCTCATTTAAACTGGGTGGATTTGCTTGCTGTGCTTGGGGCAAGATATGGCGGTGATTTCAGCAGATACACCACCAAGGATTTAGACAATCTGGCAGAGCAGCTGTTAACAGGTAAAACTTTAGAGGACCTTACGAAGGATATGAAATATTTTACCTATTACAGAGAAGCTTACGGCGCTGTTTTAGACGGGCTGGTAGGCCAGTACGACATTGAAATTCCTGCTGAAAATGCTCCGCTTTATGCCTCCCCCTCCCTTCTGCCCGATGGCAGCGTTGATCCTTCCAAGGTATGGGTGACCAAATACGGTCTAAAATCCTTTTCCCCTATTGCAAAAGGATTTCCCTACCAGGACTTTGATGATTTTGGTGTGTCCCGCTCCTATGGCTATAAACGGCAGCATTTAGGCCATGATCTTATGGGCCAGGTGGGTACCCCTGTCATTGCAGTGGAAAGCGGTTATGTGGAAGCTCTCGGCTGGAACCAATACGGCGGGTGGCGCCTTGGCATCAGAAGCTTTGACGGCAAACGTTATTACTATTATGCTCATTTAAGAAAGAATTACCCATATCATAAATCCTTAAAAGAAGGAAGTATTGTCACTGCAGGAGATGTGATCGGATATTTAGGACGCACAGGCTACAGCCGGACAGAGAATACCAATAACATTGATGAGGCACACCTTCATTTCGGAATTCAGCTGATCTTTGATGAGTCCCAAAAGGAAGGAAACAACGAGATTTGGGTAAACTGCTATGAACTGATCAGGTTTCTTTCCATCAGCAGATCAGAGACCTTAAAGGATCAGGAGACTAAGGAGTATGACCGTATCTATCAGATGAAGGACCCGGATATTCCGGAAAACTTCTCTCCTCCCCCTCCTGTGGCAGCATCTGAAACTGATTAAAGCCTGAAGTTCAATAGAATCTGAAGCTGAAACACTGACAACAAATAAAAAGAGATACTGATCTATAGATCATATGAAACCATCTATAAACCAGCATCTCTTTTATTCATTTATAAAACCTAATATGCCATGTGGAAAATGTCCACCATTTCCTTTTTATCCAAAACCTTAATTCCAGGCAGAACCCGTTTTCCTCTCAGGTTACACTTATCTGCCATTTCCTCCAGATCCTCTTCCCTCACCCCGGCATTCAGCTCTCCGATGCTGACAGGCATTCCCAGACTTCGGAAGAAGTTTTCCATTCTGTCAATTCCCTCCAAAGCTGTTTTCATTGGATTTTCAAAATTCATATCAACATTCCACACACGAACTGCAAGCTGGGCAAAACGCTCCACATCCTCTTTGCACACATAACGGGCCCAGGAACAGAACAAGGCTGATAAACCGGCTCCATGTGCGATGGCAGGATACATACCTGACAGCTCATGCTCCAGCTGATGAACCTGCATCATCACATCTCTTCCAAGACCTGTTAAATCATTATGGGACAGACTGCCGGCCCACATAAGAGTGGCTCTTGCCTCATAATCCTCAGGATTCCGGTCTGCAGCAGCTCCTGCTTCAATGACAGCTTTTAACAGTCCTTCCGCAATTCTGTCTGTTAAAGCAGTATCCTTTGTTTTACCGCCCAGATAACGCTCCAGAGTGTGCATCATAATATCCACAGTTCCGCAGCCTGTCTGGTATTTGCTCACTGTGAAGGTAAGCTCAGGGTTGCAGATAGCAAAAAGCGGTCTGTGGGTCACGCTGTTAAATCCCCGCTTCCAGCCGCCCTCTTCATTGGTAATTACACAGGACTGACTGGTTTCACTGCCTGCAGCAGAGATGGTCAGTATATTGCCGTGAGGGAGCGCTTTCTCAGGAACAGCTTCCTTTAAGAAAAACTTCCATGGGTCCACATCAGGGTTTGGCACTCCGTCTGCTATGCATTTGGCAGAATCAATCACACTTCCGCCTCCGACTGCCAGAATAAAGTCAACTTCTTCCCTTCTGCACAGCTCCATACCCTCTTTTGCCAGAGTAAGCGTTGGATTAGGCTGTACTCCGCCAAAGAGCACATATTCAATTCCATGTTCCTTGAGAGAAGCAGTGACCTGATCCAGAAGACCGCTTTTCTTCACGCTGCCGCCTCCATAATGAACCATTATCTTATGAAATCCATACTCCTTAATCACAGCTCCCACATTCTTCTGGGTATCCCGTCCAAATATGACCTTAGTAGGCACATAGTATTCAAAATTGTTCATTCTATCCCTCCATCTTCATCTTATGGTATTCATTATACCACTTAATCCAATAAATGAATAAACAATCCGCTTCTTAATTTTGGTTCAAACCAGGTGGATTTAGGCGGCATTAAAAGGTTTGCATCTGCCACATCAAACAGTTCACCAATGGAAGTTGGATACATGGAAAATGCCACCTTCATATCCTCACTGCATCGTTTCTCCAATTCCTTCAGCCCTCTGATTCCCCCAATAAAATCAATGCGCACATCAACTCTTGGATCACCGATTCCCAGAACAGGTGCCAGCAAATGGTCCTGTAGAATGGAAACGTCAAGCCCTTTTACAGGGTCTTCTGACTTTAAGCTGTCATCAGCCTTAAGAGCATACCAGTTTCCTCCCAGATACATGCCAAAGGTCCCCTTTTCCATAGGAGTACAGGCCCGTTCTCCCATACATTCCACTGCAAAAGAACCTTTGATCTTCTCCAGAAGCTCTTCCTCTGTCATTCCGTTTAAATCCTTAACCACACGGTTATAAGGCATAATCATTAACTGATCATCAGGGAATAACACGGACAGGAAATAATTAAAATCCTCATCTCCTGTATACTCCGGATTCTCTGATCTCCGCTTCTGAGCCACTTTAACAGCCGACGCTGCTCTGTGATGACCATCAGCAATATACGTAGCTGGAACATCTGCAAATGCCTTCTCAATAGCTGCTGTATCTTCCTGGTCCGCCACTTCCCACACACAATGGCGGATTCCGTCTTCAGAGGTAAAATCATAGAGAGGTTCTCCCGCTGTCTTTTCAGCCACAATTCCATTAATAATCTCACTGGAACGGTAAGCAAGGAAAATAGGACCTGTCTGTGCATTGGTTGTATCTACGTGGCGGATACGGTCGATTTCCTTTTCTTCCCTGGTTTTTTCATGCTTTTTAATAATGCTCTTTTCATAATCATCAACAGAAGAACATGCCACAATCCCTGTCTGACTTCTGCCTGCCATGGTCAGCTCATAGATATAATAAGCATTTCTCCCGTCTTTAACAAAAGTTCCGTCAGCGATCCACTGCTGCAGCATCTCTTTTGCCTTCTGATATACCTTCTCATCATACATATCGGTTTCAGGAGAGAACTGGGTCTCCGGTCTGTCAATATTTAAAAATGATTTTGGATTCTCCTTTGTCACCTCAACAGCTTCTTTTCTGCTATATACATCATAGGGAAGAGCTGCTACCAGATGAGCATCCTCCTTGTTTGGTCTTACACACTGAAATGGTTTTACAATTGCCATTGGTTCCTCCTTCGAAAAAACGCCAGACGGATATCCGCCTGACGTTCCGGTTTCTTCATTTGATCTGTTATTAATAACTATTTAATCACTCTGACTCTCAGCACACCCTTAATATCCTTCAGCTTCTGAATCACATCAGCTTCTGGTGATGACTGTAAATCAAGAAGTGTATAGGCATATTTATCACGGCTCTTATTGGTCATATCTGTAATATTTACATCAGATGCTGCCAGAGTACCTGTAACCTGACCAATCATGTTTGGTATATTAAGATGAAGAACTGCCACACGGCCTGCCACCTTGCAGATTCCCATATCGCAAGAAGGGAAATTAACGGAATTACGGATATTTCCGTTATCCAGATAATCCATAATCTCTTCCACTGCCATCTTAGCACAGTTATCTTCAGATTCCTCTGTAGATGCGCCCAGATGAGGAATAACAATAGCTCCCTCCATGTTAGCAGATTTTGGATTTGGGAAATCAGTTACATACTTCTTAACCTTTCCTGATTTCAAAGCCTCTGCCATATCATCTTCATTTACAAGAATATCCCTTGCAAAGTTTAATATCACCACGCCGTCTTTCATCTGCTCCATAGCAGCCTTGTTGATCAGCCCTTTTGTGGAATCCATAAGAGGCACATGAACAGTTATGTAATCACATTCTTTGTAAATGGTATCTGCTGAAGTAATATGCTTAATATTTCTGGAAAGTCTCCAGGCTGCATTAACAGAGATAAATGGGTCATATCCATAGACCTCCATTCCCAGAGAAGAACATGCATTAGCCACTTCTGCACCAATGGCGCCAAGTCCGATAACTCCCAGCTTCTTACCCTTGATCTCACAGCCTGCAAATTTACTTTTCGCCTTTTCAACAGACTTGGCTATATTTTCATCATCTTTGTTAGCTTTGACCCACTCCATACCACCTGTAATATCACGGGAGGCCAGCATAAGACCTGCAACTACCAGTTCCTTTACACCGTTTGCATTAGCTCCAGGTGTGTTAAATACAATAATGCCCTTTTCCGCACATGCATCAAGAGGAATATTATTCACTCCTGCACCTGCTCTGGCTACAGCAAGAAGGTTATCTGAAAATTCCATCTCATGCATGGAAGCACTTCTTACAAGAACTCCCTCCGCCTCGCTGATCTCATTGGTTAGTGTGTATTCATCTGTAAGCAGATCAGTTCCAATTTTGGAAATCGCATTTAAGCAATGAATCTTTTTCATTATTATATCCCCTTCCTGTGACTATTTGCTGTGTTTTTCTTCAAAATCCTTCATAAATGCAACCAATGCCTCTACACCTTCTATTGGCATGGCATTATAGATGCTGGCGCGCATACCGCCTACACTTCTGTGTCCCTTTAAGTTCTCAAAGCCTGCTGCCTTAGATTCTTTAACAAACAGAGCATCAAGCTCATCATCGCCTGTAACAAAAGGAACATTCATAAGAGAACGGTCTTCCTTAACAACGGTTCCTTTAAACATCTTGCTCTGATCCAGGAAATCATAGAGAATTGCTGCTTTCTTCTCATTATATTCCTTCATTGCTTCCAGACCGCCCCGCTTCTTTAGCCATTTAAATACCTTGCCGCAGATATAGATGCCATAAGCAGGAGGTGTGTTATACATAGACCCGTTATCTGCATGAGTCTTATAACGAAGCATAGTAGGGGTTCCAGGAAGTACATCCTCTGTGATTAAATCCTCACGGATAATTGCAATCACAACACCTGCAGGGCCGATATTCTTCTGAACACCGCCGTAAATCATGCCGTATTTTGTCACATCAACAGGTTCTGATAAAAAGCAGGAGGAAACGTCAGCAATCAGTGTTTTTCCCTTAGTATTAGGCAGTGTCTTAAACTTAGTACCATAAATGGTATTATTTTCACAGATATAAACATAATCCGCATTTTCAGAAATCGGTAAATCAGAACAATCAGGGATATAGCTGAAGGTTTTATCAGCACTGGAAGCAACTGCATTGGCTGTACCAAATAACTTCGCTTCCTGATAAGCTTTTTTCGCCCACTGTCCGGTTACGATATAATCGCCTACACCATTTTTAAAAAAGTTCATTGGAATCATGGCAAACTGCTGGGAAGCGCCGCCCTGAAGGAACAGCACCTTGTAATTATCAGGTATTCCCATTAAATCCCGCAGATCTGCTTCCGCTTCGTTGATAATGGTCTGGTACATTTTGGAACGGTGGCTCATCTCCATTACGGACATACCGCAGCCCTTGTAATCCAGCATTTCTTCTGCTGCTTCTCTTAAGACTTCTTCCGGCAGAACTGCAGGTCCTGCTGAAAAATTATACACTCTGCTCATATCATTTTCCTCCTCTTATTACTCATGGGCTTTCACCCTTTTATTGTATCAGATTTTTAAATCCTCTGAATCAAAAGCATCTTCAATGGCAGCTCCTGGTGATACCATAGGAAATACCTTATCATCACTGTTGATCTGGCATTCAATTACTACAGGAATATTAAGCTCAATGGCCTCTTTTAAAATCGGTCCAAAGTCTTCCTTATTGGTTACACGATAAGCTTTTGCTCCCATTCCCTCTGCTACCTTCACAAAATCCACCTGGTCATTGAGAACTGTATGGGAATAGCGTTTTCCATAGTAAAGTGTCTGCCACTGACGAACCATACCAAGAACATGATTGTTTAAAATAACCTGAATCACTGGAATATTATAACGGGTAGCTGTTGCAATCTCATTCATATTCATTCGGAAACAGCCGTCTCCTGCAACATTGATTACCACCTTATCCTTACAGCCCATTTTAGCTCCAAGGGATGCGCCCAGTCCATAGCCCATAGTGCCAAGACCGCCTGAGGTAATTAATGATCTTGGGCGTCTGTATTTAAAATACTGAGCTGCCCACATCTGGTGCTGACCTACCTCTGTGGTAATAATAGCCTCTCCCTGTGTGATCTCATCTATCTGTTCGATAATATCAGGACCTGACAGAACTGTCTTATCATACCGCAGAGGATACATTTCCTTCAAGCGGTCAATATGAGCCAGCCATTCATCATGGTTCATTGGATCAAGCATTGTATTTAATTTTCTTAAAATGGTTTTTACATCGCCAATAACACTGGCATCTGTCTTAACATTCTTATTGATTTCTGCAGGGTCCACATCAAATTGAAGAATTTTAGCCTTTGATGCGAATTTGGCAGCATTGCCTGTTACACGGTCACTGAATCTTGCACCTATAACAATTAAAAGGTCACACTCTGTAATTCCCAAATTAGATGTCTTGGTTCCATGCATACCAACCATACCAGTATACAGCTCATCTCTGCCGTCCACAACACCTTTCCCCATGAGACTGTCAGCTACAGGAGCCTGAATCTTATGGGCAAATGCTCTCACTTCCTCAGCAGCATCTGAGATAACAGCGCCGCCGCCTACGAAAACAAATGGCTTCTGTGATTTACGGATCATCTGAAGAGCCACATCAATATCCTCTTTTGTGATGGTATCCTCCTGACGCAGAATAGGATCGGGAACCTTAGACTCATATTCATAGGAATTGGCTGTTACATCCTTTGTAATATCCACAAGAACCGGACCAGGTCTTCCTGTCTGTGCAATGGTGAATGCACGTCTCATAACATCAGCAAGCTTTGTTATATCTTTAACAATAAAATTATATTTAGTGATAGGCATTGTTACGCCTGCAATATCGATCTCCTGAAAGCTGTCACGTCCCAGCATATTCACTGCCACGTTACAGGTAATAGCTACCATAGGAACTGAATCCATAAATGCAGTAGCAATTCCAGTTACCAGATTAGTAGCACCCGGACCAGAGGTTGCCAGACAGACTCCGACTTTTCCTGTTGCCCTTGCATACCCGTCTGCAGCATGGGAAGCTCCCTGCTCATGGGAAGTCAGTATATGGGTTATCTCATCCTGATGCTTATAAAGAGCATCATATATATTTAAAATCGTTCCGCCCGGATAGCCGAAGACAGTGTCTACGCCCTGTTCCTTCAGGCATTCAATAACGATTTCTGCACCTGTCAATGTATTCTTCATACTTTGCGCTCCTCCTTTTTTTCATACGGGGTTCGACCCTTTTCATGAGGGGTTCGACCCTTTTTGAAAAGGGTCGAACCCCTGTTGTAAATAATTTAAATCTTAAGTATTGCACCCTTACATGCCGGCGCAGCCATAGCTGCGTAACGGGCAAGATAACCTGTGGTTACTTCCGGTGTTCTTGGCTGCCATTTAGCTTTTCTTGCTGCCATCTCTTCATCGGATACCTTCACATCAAGTCTGCAATTATCAATATCAATAGAAATAATATCCCCTTCTTCCACAAGGGCGATAGGTCCGCCTACTGCCGCTTCCGGACATGCATGACCAATGGATGCACCTCTGGAGGCACCGCTGAAACGTCCATCTGTAATTAAAGCTACAGAAGAACCAAGTCCCATCCCTGCAATGGCAGAAGTAGGATTCAGCATCTCTCTCATACCAGGACCGCCTTTGGGCCCTTCATATCGGATAACAATAACATCTCCTGCTACAATCTTGCCGCCCTTGATAGCATCAATAGCATCCTCTTCACAATCAAAAACTCTTGCAGGGCCTTCATGCTGTAACATCTCAGGTGCAACTGCGGAACGTTTCACAACTGCTGAATCAGGTGCTAAATTGCCCTTTAATACAGCAATACCGCCTGTAGCACTATAAGGGTTCTCCACTGGACGAATGACCTCAGGGTCCTTATTCACACAGTCTACAATGTTTTCACCCACTGTTTTACCTGTCACTGTCATACAATCCAGATTTAAAAGCCCCAGCTTGCTGATCTCCTTCATAACTGCATAAATTCCACCTGCTTCATTTAAATCTTCTATGTAAGTAGGACCTGCAGGTGCCAAATGGCACAGGTTTGGAGTCTTAGCGCTGATTTCATTAGCTATATCCACATTTAAATCCACACCAGCTTCATAGGCAATAGCAGGCAAATGAAGCATACTGTTGGTACTGCATCCAAGAGCCATATCCATAGTCAGGGCATTCTGGAATGCCTTCTCTGTCATAATATCCTTCGGACAGATATTCTTACGATACATATCCATAACAGCCATACCTGCATGTTTTGCAAGCTTCAGTCTCTCAGAATATACTGCCGGAATGGTACCGTTGCCTTTCAGTCCCATACCCAGAACCTCAGTGAGACAGTTCATACTGTTGGCTGTATACATACCGGAACAGGAACCGCAGGTAGGACACGCCTTGTTTTCATATTCCTTAACCTCTTCCTCACTCATAGTTCCTGCTGTATAGGAACCAACTGCTTCAAACATGCTGGAAAGGCTGGTTTTATGTCCCTGCACACGGCCAGCTAACATTGGTCCGCCGCTGACGAACACTGTGGGTACATTAATACGAGCTGCTGCCATCAAAAGCCCAGGAACGTTCTTATCACAGTTAGGAACCATAACAAGAGCGTCAAATGCATGTGCCTTTGCCAGACATTCTGTAGAATCTGCAACTAAGTCTCTGGTCACAAGAGAATACTTCATTCCAATATGTCCCATTGCAATTCCGTCACAGACAGCAATAGCGGGTACCATAACCGGTGTACCGCCTGCCATGGCAACGCCAATCTTCACTGCATCAACAATTTTATCAAGGTTCATATGACCGGGAACAATCTCATTATAGGAACTGACAATGCCGACTAATGGTCTCTCCATCTCTTCCTCAGTCATTCCCAACGCATTAAATAAGGAACGGTGAGGTGCCTGCTGCATTCCTTTTTTTACTGAATCACTCTTCATACTGCTGCACTCTCCTTTTCTTTCTAAAATTCCTGTTTATCTTATTCTTTTGCCAGATATGGAAATCCGGGAGCAGGGGAAATATCAAGTGTCCCTTCTGCTACCGGCATTCATTCTACTATCATGGTACTTCAAACATACCTTCTTGTAAATACCTTCTGATAAATTAGTGTCAAATCCTCTCTGCGATTAAATCTCCCATTTTGGAAGTTGCCACTTTCTCACAGCCCTCTGACCAGATATCTCCAGTCCTGTACCCCTCTGCCAATACCTTCTCCACTGCTGCCTCTACAGCATCAGCCTCTTCATCAAGGTCAAAGGAATAGCGAAGCATCATTGCTGCTGAAAGAATGGTTGCAATAGGATTGGCAATATCTTTACCTGCAATATCAGGTGCTGAACCGTGGCTTGGCTCATACATGCCGAATTTGCCTTCATTTAAGCTTGCAGAAGACAACATTCCGATGGAACCTGTAATCATGCTTGCTTCATCTGATAAAATGTCTCCAAACATATTCTCAGTAAGAATCACATCAAACTGTCCCGGATTCATCACCAGCTGCATGGCGCAGTTGTCAACCAGCATATGAGAGAGTGTCACTTCCGGATAATCCACAGCTACCTCTTCCACTACCTGCCTCCACAGTCTAGATGAGTCAAGGACATTTGCCTTATCTACGCTTATGACTCGTTTTTTCCGCTTCATGGCAATATCAAAAGCTTTGATGGCAATTCTGCGAATCTCGTTTTCATTATATGTAAGTGTATCCATAGCTGTCCTGACACCGTCAATCACTTCTGTATGGCGTTCTCCGAAATAAAGACCACCTGTTAATTCTCTCATAATTACCATATCAAAGCCATCTCCAATAATATCCTTTTTTAATGGACAGGCTTCCGAAAGTTCTTTATAAAGATAAGCAGGTCTGATATTGGCAAATAAGTTAAGTCCCTTACGGATTGCCAGAAGCCCTGCCTCAGGTCTTAAATTAGGCGCCACATCATACCATCTGGAATTGCCCACATCTCCGCCAACTGCTCCCAGAAGGACGGAATCACTGTTCCTGGCTGTCTCAAGGGCCTCCTCTGTTAAAGGAACACCATGGGCATCAATGGAGACACCGCCTAATAAAACCTCTGTATACTGAAATTCATGGCCATAAATACTGCCCACTATATCAAGAATTTTTCTGGCTTCTCTCACTATCTCCGGACCTATTCCGTCGCCAGGAATCACTGAAATGTTATAATTCATCCCGTTTTCTCCCCTCTGTCACTGTACTATGCTAATGTATTTCCTCTCATCATAGAACATTTGTCAGGATTTTTCAACTAGATTAACGGTTTTTCCTGAAAATCAGTATACTATATTGGAATCATATGTATAAGCTCAGGTTATAAAACCATTTCTCTGCAAATTTGTGTTTATATATCAGCCTACAATTATTAGAGAAAAATGGTAAGTTATTAATACAATTGGATTAATTGAATGTTAATGGGCCTGGGATAGTATGAAAAAAAGAAAAAAGATATCTTAGAGCGTCATGATTTGGGGGCTTGTACTTAAAATTTGACTAGCGTTTTTTCCAGAAAAAGCAATCCTGTATTATTAATGAAGGTTTAATTACTTCAAAAATACGTTTTCTTATAGTTAATATTTATCTAAAGACCATACAGGATTACAAACGTCATTAATCGTGAACCTGTATGGTCAATTGTTAATTTTGCTTTAAGCATATCAAGTGTTCAGAACTCAAAACAATTTTTCTGTTTTTTTACTCTAATGGAAATTTTTCCTTCGTATTAGCCTTAATTGTGATATTTTTCATATCTTCATCTTCATCTATTACTCTGATTTTAAAACTTCCCTTTGCATTATTACCTACTATTTTTATTATATTCGTACCTTTTTCCAAATTGAATACTATTTCATCATCAAAACCTCCCTCTATAGTAGATGTTATTTCTTTATCAGGAGAAATTAATACGACTTTAAAGTCCCCTCTTGTTATCTCTGCCTCATATGAACATTTTAGTTCTGTATCTTCAAAAGCCTCAATTGTCCAGATTGTATCAAATCCTGAAAAGCTGATTTCTAAGCTAACCTCATTGTCCTTTATCTCCCCTTTGCGGTTTGAATAATCATAACTATCTGACTCACCAACAACTTTTTCATCGTTATTATAATAACGACCTTGAGGTGAATAGCAACCACTTAAAAACAGGCTGATTATAACAATGCACAAAATCAAATTTCTTTTCATCATCATTTTCCCTCTCAAACTAGATTTAAAATTTTAGATACTGAATAAAACTTTGATTTTTTTTTGTAAATGTCCTTTAATTACTCTTTTTTGACCTCATATTTCAGTCAAATTCATCACTGTTTATTTTAAAAAACTCATAATAGCTACGTACATTCTCCAGTTCTGTCCATCTCTTTATATCAACAGGATTCTCATCAAGATCATAAATCTTCGCCCCCCGCAGAGCAAGCAGAAATGGGGAATGAGTTGATATCACAAACTGACAGCCAAAAAACCGTGCAGAATCCTCAACAAAACCTTTTAATTCTAACTGTCTATTAGGAGACAGGCTGTTTTCAGGCTCATCTAATAAATATAAACCATTTTCACCGATTTTCTCTGTAAAATATTTAAATGCACTTTCTCCATTGGAATATTCCCTGACATTGTCCATCAGTTCTTCCCTTACATACCTTGACTGGGTCAATCTTCTGGAATTATTAACTTTTTTCAGTTTATCATAATCGTCTAAAGATTTCAATTGAAACTTAGAGTATTTAGATTCCAGATACTCTTCAAACACATTTTCTCTTTTCAGATCGATTCCTTCATTTAAATTCCGTATATTTAGCATATAGTCAAATACATCATCACTTGTTATAATTCTGCTGTTCTTCGGAATCTTAGTTTTAAGATGAGCTTCACAAAGCTGCAAATAGTCAGGATAAAAATTGGATTTATTAAAAATGGAATCACGCTTAATTCCCATCTTTTCAGCAATCACATTTAATGCGGTTGATTTTCCGCACCCATTTCCTCCATATAAAATAGTCACCGGCTCAAAATCAATTCTCTCAAACCCATGTCTCGACAGAACCCTAAAAGGATAAAATGAATCATAGCATGTTCTTTTTGTCTCTAAAAAAATATTATACTCGCTTTCTGCATCGGGAAAAGTGAAGTAATCTAAATAAACCATGTCTCCTCCTGGATAAATATACTACTTAAGATTATACCGAACCCGATCACACTAATCAAATGATTTCATATCTCATTCCATTTCCCTATTTACAAAGAATCAGTTTCCGTCTACAATTTTTAATAAGATAGGGAAAGAAAGGTGAAAATGATGATACTAAGAGATTACCACCCCAAAGACTGTAAAGAAATGGCAAATTTATTTTATCAAACAGTCCATTCAATCAACAGAAAGGATTATTCTGAGGAGCAGCTTCATGCATGGGCTACAGGAAAAGTGGACTATGACAGATGGAATGCTTCCTTTTTAAAGCATAAAACCATAGTGGCAGAGATCAATGGTAAAATTGTAGGATTTGGGGATATGGATGAAACCGGTTATCTGGACCGCCTCTATGTACATAAGGATTTTCAGGGGCAAAATATTGCATCTTCCATTTGCAGGAAACTGGAGCAGTCAGCGAAAGCCGATACTTATATCACTCACGCCTCCATAACTGCAAAACCCTTTTTTGAAAAAATGGGATATGAGGTAGTAAAAGAGCAAGAAGTGGAACGAGATGGAATTAAACTTAAAAATTACGTAATGAAGAAACATCACAGGAGGCAAGAGGTGGTTCACTATGATTAAGAAATCAGACCTTTTATATTTTCACAGCCATAACACTCTGATGAAAGAGGAGGATTTCCTATACATCCTACCATGTGAGCCTTTAAGACCTTACATCTCCCACTATACCATTACATTTCCCAACAAACAGTGTATATCGGATAACTACACCGTTATTCCAAATGCAGGCTCCACCATTGTCTTTGGATTTGATGGCAGCAGCATAGGAAACACACTGTTTGGGACAAGTACTCTGTCAAACAAAGTCGGAGAGGAAGCCAATTCATACCAGATGATTCTGATTATCGCTTTAAACCCCTGTGGATTATCTCATTTTGTTAAAATCAATCAGTCAGAACTGACAGACAGAATCCTTCCTCTGGAAGATGTAGATATCCATTTATATAGAAGGATTTATAACGCATTTGAAACTTCTATTACTATAGACGAGATTCTTCATAAAATAGATTGCCTTTTTCTCTCCTCTCTGGGACAAAAAACAATGAACGATGAATTAAAACTGGCAGTGGATAGGACCATGAACAGCAATACTCCCCTTACTGTGAAGGAATTGTCCCAGTCCGTCTGCTACAGTCAGCGTCATTTAAACAGGATTTTTCAGCAGGTTATCTGTAGAGGAAACCGCAAAACGTACTATGTATCCTGTGGAATTTGTTAAATCCTTTATTTAGTACTTATGGAAATAGGCAAAGAGCTGTCGCATGATGAGATTTATATCAACCAATTATTAGTTGACATAAAACACCCTTGCAACAGCTCTTATTTTTTACTTTTTAGAAATCTTCCCTCTTTTAATTGCAATACACCGTTTCACATCTTCCAGTCGATCTTCATCTTCCAGCTCAATCTGCAGCCATTTCTGTCCCATACCTTCAGGGGTATCCATGGCTAAATTCTGCAAATACTCACTCATCTGAGGCAGTTCTTCATCAAACCTGTCTTTCTCATGTTTTCCAATAACAACCAGAACCCAGAGAAACCCTTCAAATGGATACATAGTACATAGATTCTTCCCTGCTTTTTTAAACTTTACATTCCAGCCAGGCCAGGCACATCTGCTGAATTCAAAGGTGGGCTTTGTCTCATAAGTATCTATTACATAATCAGTTACCATTTTCCACACTGGATTTCTAATATAATCTCCCATCAGTTCCAGGGTAGGAATCTGTGATGGATTCATTTTATCCCAATCAGCCATATTTTCACACTCCTTTGTAAGAATCATATCACAGATAATATGAAAGCAGTATGTCATATTTAGGAATATTATGAAACTTTTGTTTCCAGTGTTCTAATGCTCTAGTGCTCTAATGATCTAATGCTTCCTCATTTACAGTAAGACATTTATCAATGGATTCCTTCTCAATTTCATTCACATTAGAAGTGCCTTCTGTTTTGGTGAAATAGCTGCTGCCATCTTCATTTAAGGAACCAAGATTGAGGGTAAATGTTCCTTCCTCTCCGTTCTTAGTATAAGTATAGGAAATAATGGCTGATGGCTGATCCAGTCCATACTCCTTCAATTCACTGTCTGTCACCTTATAGTTGACACAATTTTTCACAGTAAGACTGCTCAAAGAGTCTGCCAGCACATTCAAAGCAGAATTATCATCCATCATATTATCCTCTGAATCTGCAGAATCTCTGTACCAGGCAATATCATTTTCTTCATCCAGAGTCTTCTTCACATAGTGCTCAGACTCCCCTCCCTTTGTAATAGTCACACCAGTAATATCAGTTCCTGCCACAGCAGGGAATTTCTCAAGCTCCATCAGATCATCTAAGCTGTAATTAGTTTCTGTATACAAAGAAGAACTGATTTGATATGGAGTTGTTTCTCCGGCAATCATGGCATAATAACTGCCATCTTCTGTTTGATTGCCCAGTAAAATAATAGTCTCCGTTCCATCTTCTGCAGTTACTTTCACAGTTCTTATGGGATCATTAAATCCATAAGCACTAAGTTCATCGCCGTCCTCCAATTTTCGTACAGCCTCCAGTTTTCCTGCTGTTTTTGCAAGAGTATCAAGGCTGGTCTGTTTCACAGGGAAAAGATCATCACTATCATACTTCCATGTATCATCATCTTTATGGAAGGTCAGCTCATTTTCTTCATTATTAAAAGAAATGGAGGCAATATCTGAGATATCCGTCATATAGATTTTGGAATCCGCTTTTGCCTGTTCCTTCTTTTCTTTGGAACGGTCTGTATACTGACCTACAGCAATATAAATCACACACAGAACCACAAGTGCTATGGCTCCGTATAGAAGTCCATTTTTCTTTTTCATCTCTATAATCACTCCTCTCTACAGACGTCTCCGTTTCAGCCAGATGGTAAGACCTGCCCCCAGTGTTACAGCCGGAATTACAAGGATAAATAACAATCCCCACATACCGCCGTGAGTCACTGTATTATAGGTCACTTCAAGACTCTTAGATGGTATGGAAACATTGACAACATCATCATAATTAGCAGTGACAGCATTCATGAAAATGTCCAAATTAGTCAGGTTGGAAAATGTTTGATTCAGGCTTTCCTCAATCAGGGTTGGAGTGGTAAATACGGTCAGTCTGGAAGTTCCTGAATCCAGAGTTTTCTCAGATGCTGCACCTAAGAGATAAGTTCCCTCTATCTGCTCATTTTCAGTTACCAGCAAACCGCCGTCTGTTGTTTCCATAAATGGTGTTACTGTAACTCCTTCCGGCACTTCTGTTGTCTCAGTCATTGCACCGGACTGAATCACTAAAGCTGCCCCCTTGGCATCAATCCCATTTGTTATCTCATTGCCGGACTTAATAGTTGGAAATATATAAAATGGATTGTTCTGGTAAGCGCTTTTCGTATCTGCAGCAAGACCAATTTCCAAATTAAGGCCGTATTCATTTAAAATAGAATTCAAATTCTCTCTGGCCTTATCTGAATATCCTGCAATAATAACAGCATTTCCTCCATTATTTAAGTAATCTGTAATCATGGTTTTCTCATCATCAGCCAGATCAGTCTGAGGCCCGTTGATCAGAAGAAGCTGACAATCCTCAGGAATGCTGCCTTCCGTGAGAAGATTGACATTTATAGAAGTAAGCCCTGATTTCCCCAGCATATCTGTCACTGTTTCACCAAGGGCATTTTCACCATGGCCCTCTGTTACATATACAGTTTTCTGAACATCATTTGTCACATGGGAAATGGCACTTGTCAGCTTGCCCTCTCCATCAAATTCTGTTTCCTTGGACTGACCATAATAATAGTAGGAAGCCTCATCATACTTAATAAATTCTGCCAGGGAAATGGTTTCTTTTTTATCTGCAGCTTCGCAAACCACTAAAACAGAATTATCCTCTGCCTCCAGGCTTTTTACCTGTTCCGGATGGAGAACAGAATCTACAGTTTCCACTTTAATATGAGAGGAAAGTGCTGCATACCGGTTGACAAAGCCCGTAATTCTTTCATCTACTCTGGTGGGGTCAGCTACTATATATATCTTCACATCTTTATCCAGTGCATTTACCAGTTCTTTTGTTGTATCACCTACTGTGTAAATCTGATTGCTGCTGATATCCCACTGACGAAGGTTCTGGGGAAGACGGTTTACAATCATATTTATCACAATAACAACCGCTATGACTATGACAGACAGAATTGCTGTATAGCCGCCTTTTTTTAGTTTTCTAGTCATGTTCTGCCTCCTAGCTCCATCTGCTTTTTTCTACGGACTGAATCGTCAGGAAAATCAGCAGGAAAATGATTGTGATATAGTAGATCAATCCACCCAGATCAAATATGTAATTTCCAATGAAATTCTGAAATACATCTGTTATGGCGATTTTCTCCACTGCCTTGACAAGAAGCCGGTCAAACATGTTTTTATTAATGAAATAAGCAGCCACCATAGCTATCGCTCCAACTGCCTCCAGCACAACAGCCAGAAGATTATGAGAGGTAATTCTGTGAACAATCATTACTGCCAAAGTCCAAAGGAATAAAAATCCTATCAGTGATCCAATAGCTGAGGTTGGAAGGAAATTCACCAAGCTGGGCCAAAGAATCAGAAGAAGGAGAACACCAAATGTTCCTACAACTGCAATGATCTGGCTCTCTGTGAGAGATGAGATAAACATACCAATGGAAATGTATACACACCCCATAAGAAAGAACGCCAGAATAGAGGAATAATCCACCAGCAGATGGGCGGTTCCGTTCATTTTAATAATAAGCGGACAGAGACAAAAAATAAGTACAGGTATTGCAAATACAGTTACCATTGATAAATACTTTGCCATTACAATTTTTACTACAGAAACAGGAGAAGTCAATAGCAGCTGATCTGTTTTTGTCTTTCTGTCATCAGCAAAGCTTCTCATTGTCAGCACTGGAATTCCAATCATAATAATTGTCACCATACCTGACAGGGTGTAGGAAAAATAGGGGTATCCGCTCATCATGTTATAAGCCATAAAATAAATTCCTGCAAATAATACAAGAAAAGCTATGAATACATATCCTGTCATAGATTGAAAATAGGATTTCAGTTCTCTTTTATAAACTGCTGCCATCTGTGGATTCCCCCTCTCTTATACTTTCTGACTCTGCGTTTTCTGCATCTTCTTTATAAGCATCATCTTCATCTACCTCTAAGCAGGAATCTTCCCCCACTACTTCATCAACATGAGTGGTCAATTCCAGGAACACCTTTTCCAAAGACGCCTTCGTTGTCTGCATGGACAAAATGGGAACTCTCTCATCAGCAAATCCATAGAATACCTTTTCCCTGATATCCTCAGTATTCTGAAGCACAGCCTTCCATACACCCTCTTCTTCGCTAAGTGTAAGCTTCACATCCTGAACCTCTGGAATGGATTTAATAATCTCCCTGATCTTTGCCTCTTCACCTTTAACCAGCAGCTCCATGCCTGCTTCCCCAGCCATCTGTCTCTCCAGATTGTCAGGAGTATCACTTGCAACCAGTCTGCCTTTGTTAATGATCATTATGTGATCACAGACAGCGCTGACTTCTGACAGAATATGGGAGCTTAATATTACAGTATGCTTCTTACCCAGCTGACGAATGGTATCACGAATCTCTATGATCTGCTTAGGATCAAGACCAACGGTAGGCTCATCTAAAATAATGACAGGAGGCATTCCAAGAACAGCCTGAGCAAGACCTACACGCTGTCTGTAACCTTTGGACAAGTTACGGATGAGCCTTGGCAGAACACTTCCCAGCTTTGCCAGCTCCACAACCTCTAAAATAGCATTTTCCCTATCCTTTTTAGGAATCTGTTTCAGCTCTGCTGCAAATTCCAGCTGCTCTGCAACTGTCATATCCACATATAGGGGCGGCATCTCCGGCAGATAACCGATGCATTTTTTCGCTTCCTCCGGCTCTTCTAAAATATTGTGACCGTTTATGAGAACATCACCCTCCGTAGCTCCCAGATATCCGGTCATAATGTTCATGGTGGTGGATTTGCCCGCACCATTAGGTCCTAAAAATCCATAGATCTGCCCGTCTTCAATGGTAAAGCTCAAATGATCCACAGCCAGATGTCCGCCGTAATCTTTTACCAGATTTTTAACTTCTATCAACGCATTCTCCTCCTGTTTTTCTATTTAGCATAAAAGCCTTAATGATAATTTAGGAGTAATTTGTGATTATTCTGTGATGAATCATTGAGAATTTTGTGATGAAAATGTGAATTAGAAAAAATAAGAAAAAGCTGCTGCAAAATGAATTTTATAACTGGTTAACAGTCTGTTAAATTTCATTTTGCAGCAGCTTTTATTTATCACTCCTCCTGCAGCCCCTTCGCAATCTCATCCCGAATCCTCAGCACCTCATTCCCCTGATCCATCAGCACCTTCTGATCAGGAACCTCAATCCCATGGATCAGATAATTTCTGGTGGTTCTCAAAGAGCTGATACGGTCAGCAGTCTCCTTATCCAGAATATCCAGCCGTCTTAAGCTATTTAAATTAAAGCTTCCTCTTGCCTTGGGATTATGCCTGTAAGTAAGCCGCCTGAGAAGTGCCTCCAGCCGAATCCACTGATCTGTAAAATACTCCGCAGATGCCTGATATAACACGTCAGGGGCTTCTTTCAAACCACGAAGCTCCATATAAATTTTATATCGTTTCTCATTGCCGCTTATAATCTGATCAATAATCTGCTGTGCAATGGTTCTTTTATCGCTGACAATCTTAGTAGCTTTTAAAATGGTTTCAAAATCCTTTAAATTATCCAGCTTTAATCTGTCTGCCAGCTTAAAGAGCAGCTCCACATCTCCCATACGCTGATCAATAGAAGCCTTCTTATATTTGCTGCTTAAATAGTTATACAGATAAGAAGCTAAATCATACTGGCTGCCAAAAGAAGTATTCTTGCTCTTAATCCGCTCATTTCCAGCACTCTGCAAACGCTCCAGAGCGATTTCTCCGGTGAGCACAAGTCCATTAAGCTCGTCTAAAATCGCCAATTCTTCTTCAGACAAAGCCCCCTGCATTGGCTTATATACAAGATCGTGCTCCACCTCAGACCAGGCATGCATCAGCACTGAAGCAACCTGAATCTCAATTCTTGCAGTGGTATAATTCTTCTGATTGTCCAGAAGCTCTTCCGCCTTCATGCTGACTCTGTAATGGTTTGCCCAATAGCCTGAAAACCGTTTATTATAAGTTGGCGGCTTAGACTGGCTTGGGAACCGCTTAATCTGATGGACTGTAAACAGAGAGCAGATGATCTGGTCCGCCTTTTCCCTGTCTCTTGGGAAATACAGAGAAACCCTGACTCCTGACAAATCTGCAATATCCAGATAGATCTCATCCATATTTTTATATGGAACATCCCGTTTTTCATTGCGCTGAATCAGCTTGCTTTTCAGCCTTGTTGGATTTTTAGCTCTTGAGGTTACAATGGCCCGGATACCGGAGGCACGAAGTGCACGTTCCAGTTGAGCCGCCGCCAGACGGCCTGCCACCTCATAGTAATTGAAGCTCTTTTTATATTTATCTAAAAAATCATTGATTAATTCCATAGGCAGATTCTCCTCTAAAAATCTTCCATATCTTCAAGAAACGCCCTGAATTCCGTTTTTGCCTCTTCAATTTTACCTGAATCGTAGGTATTTAAGGTGGACTCAAATTTATGTAGTGCTGTCTCCACGTAGTGACGTCTATCTCCTATACTTTCCTCATAAATCCGCTCTCCCCGAAGCAGCAGATATTTATTTTCCTCTCTGTCTCTCGGATGAATTTTTAAATAAGACAGAGTTTCAAACCGTTCCTTTATTTCCTCATCACTCATATCTGCATTGCTGCCTTTAAAGACCTGCTTTGCTGTCTTCTGAGTGGAAACGATCTTTACCTCAACCTCCAGTATAGAGTTAATATCATAGGTATAGGTTATATCAATGGCCTGCTCTCCCGCTTTGCCCGAAGGAACATCCACACTTAATTCTCCCAGAGACAGATTATTAGCCGCAAACCGGCTTTCTCCCTGGAGCACATGCACACGCAGCTGTGTCTGATTGTCATGGGCTGTATAAAAACGTTCTGTACGGCTGGCAGGGATTACTGTATTCCTGTCAATAATGGGGCTGAATAAACCATTTTCAAAAACCCCCTTTTCCCACTCTCTCACAACTTCAGTTCCAAGAGTAAAGGGACACACATCTGTGAGAATGACCTCCTTAATTGCCTCCCGTCTCTCCTTCATTGCCCCCTGAATTGCAGCTCCCATAGCAACTGCTTCGTCCGGATTAATGTTGGTATCAGGAAGCATCTTAAAGAGGCGGCTGACAAATCGGCGTACTACGGGACTTTTCGTAGCCCCACCTACCAGTACTACCTTATCAATATCAGCAAGCTTAATATGAGCATCAGCAAGACTCCTTCTGACCGGCTGTCTGATCTTGTCCAGCAGCTCCTCACATGCCTCTTCATATCTGGACATCTCTATCTCAAAGTCCAGAATCTCCTCTCCAACCTTGCAGTGCATTGCAGAAACTCTGGAATCATTAAATCCGATTTTGCAGCTTTCCGCCTGTTTGTGAATCTGGCGCAGTGTTTTTTCATCCAGAGTAAGGCGGTCTAAATCTTTATGCTTTTCAAAGAATAAATCTTCCAGTATTTCTGTAAAATCCTCTCCGCCCAGGAAATTATCTCCTGCCACAGCCCTCACCTCTAATATGGTATCATAAAGCTCCAGCACAGATACATCAAAGGTCCCGCCCCCAAGGTCAAATACCAGGAATCTGGCATGATCCCGGTTCTGATATAATCCATAAGCAATGGCAGCAGCCGTTGGTTCACTGATAATCCGCTCTACCTTTAAACCAGCCAGCTCTCCGGCTCTCTTAGTGGCTCTCCGCCTTGCATCATTAAAATAGGCAGGTACACTGATCACTGCTTCTGTCACCTCTTCTCCCAGATAAACCTCTGCATCCTCTTTCAGCGCACGAAGCACAAAAGAGGACAATTCCTCAGGGAGAAATGTTTTATGTAACAGGGAAAACTGCCGTTCAGTTCCCATATCACGTTTAAATACACTGGCTGCACTTCCAGGATATAAAAGTCCCCGTTCCACTGCCAGATCACCAACATAAATCTGTTCATCTTCGTCCATGCTGACTACAGAAGGAGTCAGCTTCTTGCCAAGTCTGTTGGGAATAATCTTCGGTCCTTCTTCTGTAAAACAAGCAGCCAGACTGTTGGTTGTTCCCAAGTCAATTCCTATAATCATAATTATCCTTTCACCTTCTTACGCATTTTCTCAAGAGCTTTTGTAATATCCACATCATCAGAATTGTATTCCTTTGCCTTTTCATAGTTCTGCAATGCCTTTTCCTTCATATCCAATGCCTCATAGTACATTCCCTGAAAATAGAATTTTTCAAAACATTTCTGATGGCGGCATCTCCTGCATCGAATCCTCTGATCCATCTGCTCTAAATATTCCTCGCCCTTTTCATTTTCACCTAAGCATATATAAAGCCAGCCAAAAATGCGCAGACGGACAGGACTGAATGGTTTATATGCGATATAATCCTGTTCCGTTCCTTCTCCTGCCAATTTAAAATACTCCATTGCCTTCTCAGCATGGACTTTTGCCTTTAGAAACTTTTTATTTCTATAATAATGTATAGCCAGGTCACCGTGATAATCACATAAATTACTGTGATCACGTTCATTTGTAATGGCAATTTTATAATGCATTTCAGACAAAAACGGAATGATATCTTCCATATAAGAAGCAAAATCATAATGTCTTTTAGCCTTTTCAGCCATAGAAGCTTTGTGGATTCCCTTCAGATACCACCTCATACCTTTATAAGGTTTTCCTCTGCGATACCAGAAATTCCCCATATTTTTATAGTACTCACTGCTTTCCTTTGTATGGCTGTAAGCATCAATTGCCTTATCAAATTCTCCCAGTTTTCCATACAGACCTCCCAGCTCCTTCCAGAAGGACGTATAATCTGGATATATCTCCAGCGCCTTTTTATAACATTCAACAGCTTTTTCATACTGATGAAGAGCTTCATAGCAGTCAGCCATATTGCTGTAAGGAACCACACTTTTACTGTCTTTCATACAATCTATGGCTTTTTGGAAATATTCAACAGCCCGCTCAAACTCTCCCTGGTATTTGTAGCAGCATGCCAGACCATTATAGGCAGTCCAGTCATCATTCTTATACCCCAGAGCTTTTTCATAATCAGCCATAGCAGCTTCAATTTCCATGGCACGCAGGTTAATATTCCCACGATAGATGCGGTAATAATAGATTTCCTCTTCCTGAAGCTGAATATCTATATAGTAAATAGCTTTATCAAAATTCTCCCTTACATACTGATTATTATACTTTTCCTCATAATAATCTGCCAGCTTCTCACATACATCCCGGTAAGTTTTAGCATATTCCAATGTCTTTTCAAAATGTTCCGCAGCTACAGCGCTTAAACCTTTACCCTCATAGCAAAGCCCCCGGTTATAGTGAAGGGTGGGAGTCTCACTGTACACCGCTTCTGCAGCATCATATTCTTTTAATGCTTCATCATATTTCTTATCATTTAGATAAATATGCCCACACACCAGCCGGTATTGAAGCCTGTCCGGATTCTGGCTAATGGCTTTTTTCATATGAGCCAGTGCCACTGGATAGAAATCATTATCCCAGTGCAAAAGCGCTGTTTCAAATTCTATCTCTGAGAAATCTTCAAGATCTGACTCTTCCTCCGGAAATGCTGCCGCCTCTTTTAAAATCTTAAAAATCGCCTTACGATCTTCATCGGATTTTGCCATATTACGCAGAATCTTAGCCTCATAGAGTTTCATCTGAGCTGTAAATTCCACCTGATTCTCTTTTGCTCTGTCCAAAACCCCCTTGGCATCTTCAAACTGGCTATGGTCGAAAAACACCTCTGCCGCAAGAAGATAGGGTTTGTAATATCCCGGTAAAATCTCCACGATTCTATGGTAATCATGAACAACCTCCTGACCATTTCTCAGCTCATAATAAGCCTCCTGTCTGATCAGATAAGCAGGAAGATATCCGGTATCCTCCTTTACAATCTGATCACAGATATCAATGCTCTTTTCATACTGTTCAGATTTTAAGTAAACATTAGCCAGAAGCTGTTTGCCCGCCAGCTTTTCATTTCTGTTCTCTGCTGATTCTATGGCAATATAAGCATATTGTTCAGCCAGCTCCTTTTCTCCAAGCTCCTGATAGCAGCGGCTTAAGGTATGAGCTGCTCTACCTTTTCTGGAAATCCGTCTTTTGTTTTCTTCAGTTCCATCATCTACAGTCTCTTCAATCAGTTTAAGCCATTTTTCAAGATAAGGTCTTGCCTTTTCATGCTGCCCATTCTGATGAAGTAAACGTCCGTACAGATTGGTATAGCTATATTCCTGCTCAGGTACCGGCTCAAAGGATTCCACGTAGCTGATTGCCTCTTCGATCTGTTCATTTTGATAGAGACACCAGCCGATTTCCACAGCCATCTCCCCTGAGGGAAGGTTGGCATCTTCGATTCCATTGTTAAGTTTATCTTTATAATCACGAATCAGCTCCTCATTAACCTGACGCAGCAGGGTAAGAGCTTCCTCATCATAGCTTAAATCCAGAATCTCTGTCAGCCGTTCTTTTGCATGGTAAAAGTCCTTTTGATCCATCAGATACTGGACAACTCCTATTTTTGCCTGATAATAATCCGGCTTAACCTTTAAAACCTTCTGCCAGAGTTCATAAGCTTCTTCCTTCCTGTCTCCTGCATAATAAGCCTTTCCTGTATAGGAATCAATATAGCAGTCATCAGCATATCTTTCTCTCAGGGATTCAGCCATAGAAACAGCTTCCTCAATATTCCCTTCTGCTATCCAGATACGGATTCTCTCCACATCTTCATAAGGGTAATACAGGCCAAAAGCTGCAAGGTCATCCAGCTCCTTCAGCCCTCCTTCTATTTCCCTCTGATCCACCTTTCTCTTCACACCATAATAATGATCCAGGTAACCATCTCCATTGGCTTTTTCCGGATTTAACACTGTAAATAGTTCAAAACGAATAAATCCTTCGTTTTCAGTATAATATTTCACATAGTCCAGAAAGTTTTTGGGAAATTGCTCCTGCAGCTGTTCCATGTCAGAGAGGATTGAGAAGTTTTTGTCAATCATTTTCCAGACTCCCCATGGAAGCTGGACGTGATCCATGAGGAATACCAGAAGCTTCTCCCTTGCTTCTATAGAGGTATCCAGTCCCTCACAAACCGGATCACGAAAAATCTTCTCCCATATATCCTCACGGCAGCGGCAGGTCATATCTTCATAGCAGGCTGCAACCTTCTCTATCCAAAGGTCCACCTCTGTTTTCTCCGGTTCTTCCCCTTCAGTATCTTCACTCTCCGCCTGACGGGAATACTCCATAGCAGCTTCATAAGCTTCTCTCAGACGTTTAAAGCCTTCCGGATTGTCCTCCGGATTAGTATCCTTTAACAGAGTTCTGTACACTGTCTGAATTGTCTCACTGTCCCTGGTCTCCTCTATGCCAAGAACATGAAAGATCATCTCTTTTTCCATACTTTTTCTTTTCTCCTATTTGTTTAATTTATAATAAAACATATACTGTTGTAAAATCCCGGCAATCCCCGGATATTGATCCAAAGGAAATCCACCCGGATAATAAGCAGCAACAATCTGTTTTACATGAGTATCCACTGGAAATGCGCCTACATGGTGAAGTCCAAACAGGCAGATACAGTCAGCTACCTTACGCCCGATTCCATATCTTGTCATCAACCTCTTATGGGATTCCTCATAGTCACAATCCAGCAGTTGTGTAAGCCAGTTTTTCCCCTCCTGGCTGCTGCAAAATTGTGCCATATCCAATATGTATTTATCTCTGTATCCAAGACCAAGTCCCTGAAGGGCTTCCATTCCTCCCTGTGCAATCTGCTGCGGATCAGGAAATGTATAAAACTCCCGGTCTGTCTCCTGCCAGTTCTCTCCATCATATCTGATCAGTCCCCGGCTGTTTTTCTTCTGTCCAAACTTTACTGCCAATGCTTCCACACTATTGGTAATTCTGGTTATATTATTATTCTGGGATATTAGGAAGGTAACAATCATTTCCCATAAATCCTGTCTTAAGATTCTCACTCCCCAGCCAGCCTTTACAGCTTCCTGCAAATAAGCATCCTCCGGGTCTATCTCTTTCTTAATCTGCCCATAATCTCTGGATAAATCAAAGTACAGGCTCCAGTGATTGTCAAATACCTCCTGATTACAGGAAAACAAAAAGCGATTCCCCTGTTGTACAGCTTCTACATATTCACCATTAGCAGTAACAGACCAGACAGCATCACAATCCCGCTGTCTCCTGATACGAAAACACTGACCGGAAACTGCAATCTGGTTCATATCCATATCTTTTATTTCAATTTCGTACATTCTATTCCTTTCTCTGACAGCACTGCCTATCTGTCATTAATATGAAGGAGCCGCTGACGGAGTTTTCCCACATCTCCATCTTCAAAGCAATAGCCATCCATACCGCAGGCTCTGCCTCCTTCAATATTCAGTAACTGATCATCAATAAAAAAGCACTCATTAGGCTTTAATTGAAAACGTTCAAATAAATACTCATACATTTCCTTCTGCGGCTTTATGCATTTCACCTCAGCTGAAAACAAAATTCCATCAAAATACTTAATACCGGGTATCTTGTCATAACAGCTGATAAGCCGCATGGAAGCATTGGAACAAAGATAAATGCCAAAACCCTTATCCTTTAATTCCTTTACCAATTCCTCCATACCATCCACAGGCCACATATTATATTCATGCCAGTGCTCCAGACAGAGGGCTGCCATCTCCTTTTCATGGTCTGCAGCAAGCCGCGACTGCATTCGTCTCAAGGCTTCCTCTTCTGAAATAACTCCCATATCCAGCATAATCCACTCCGGAGAAATGAACACCGATGTTTCCACATTCTTTTTCTCTGTCTCCGATTCCATGAAGTGACTGCATACTTTATCTGAATCATAATTAAGAAGTACTTTTCCCATATCAAATACTATATTTTTTATCATGTAATTAATCTCCTGTTTCTTATAACAAACCTGAATTTATTGTATCGAAAAACAGAGGATACGTCAAGAAATGGGAAGAATTGACATATATTATTAAGATAACTTTGGAGAAATGTAATGAATGGTGTTGCAAGTACATTTTTCCCTAATAGAAGATGCACAAATGTATCAATTGATATATTTTATCTCGACTTTATAAATGCCATAATGTATTATTGTATTTATATGGAGGTGTCATTATGAATGATATATTAGAGTTTCCCAATAGAATAGAATTTCGCACATGGTTGGAAAAGAACAGCACAATCAGTAATGGAGTATGGCTGCTTTTCGGCAAAAAAGATGGTCCGGTTACGCTTACTGCTAATGAAGCTTTGGAAGAAGCCTTATGTTTTGGATGGATTGATGGTCAAATGCAAAGCCTTGATGATAAAACATACAAAAAATATTTCTCCATCCGCAGAGCAAATAGCAAGTGGTCGGAGAAAAATAAGGCATTAGTAGGTCAACTTGAGCAGCAGGGCAAATTGACCGATTTAGGCAGAGCAAAAATTGAGGAAGCTAAGAAAAACGGTCAGTGGGACAAACCCAAGGCTCCACCTGTTACAGAGACCCAAATTGCTGTTCTAACTAACTTATTGAAAGAATATGAGCCAGCTTACACCAACTTTCTGGCAATGTCTCCATCTGTAAAAAAGACTTATACAAGAGCATACTATGATGCAAAAACAGATGCCGGCCGAACCAGCCGTATTACGTGGATGGTTGATAGGCTGAATAAGAATCTCAAACCAATGTAAAAAAGATTTTCAAAAGCTGGCCGCAGGGCAAAATCTCAAAAACGTGCAAGTGTCAATACACTTGCCCTGCTTGCCGTTTAGCGGAAAGATTAAACACTGCATTAGCGATGGGATATATTCTGCAATGGCATAGAGGAGAAATTGACTATGAAAATAGACCGCTTAATAGGTATAATAATAATACTGTTACAAAAAGAGAAAATAACAACGTCTGAATTAGCCAAAAGATTTGAAGTTTCAAATCGTACAATCCAACGCGATGTAGAAGATATATGTAAGGCAGGTATTCCAATTGTTTCAATGCAGGGGTATGGTGGCGGACTTAGCATTGTAGAAGGTTACAAAATTGATAAAACAATATTGACACAAAAAGAACTAAATGCAATTTTTACAGGCTTGAAAAGCATAGAAAGCATTTCGAAATCCACATATACGCAAGGGTTGAAGGAAAAATTTTCTTTTGGGAAAAATACTATTTTGTTCGACTCAAATAGGATTATCATTAATTTAGCTTCATTTTATCAAGTGAGTTTAACCGACAAAATAGATTTGATTACAAAAGCCATTAACAATCAAGAGGTTATTTCATTTAAATATTACTCTGAAAATGGAGAAAGCGAACGCATTATCGAACCCTATTTCATCGAATTCAGGTGGTTTGCATGGTATGTTTATGGATATTGTCTTGCTCGACAAGATTTTAGACTTTTTAAGTTAAATCGATTAAATGAATTGAAAAATTTGAAAACAATTTATAAGGAAAGACATATATCAAATAAAAAACTTGATTTTGACCGTTACATTTGGAAGGACGACATAAAACTAACAGCTCTTTTTGATATTAGTGTAAAATATCGATTGATTGACGATTATGGCCCTGAGTGTTTTACATTTGATGATAAATCCGGCAAACTATTATTTGAAAACACCTTCACAAACTTTAATTATTTAGTTCAATGGATACTTAGTTATGGAGAAGCCGTAAAAGTCATAGAACCGTGTAAATTGGTAGATGTAATTCGTAAAAATGCAAAAAATATATTAGCTCATTATGAGTAATACGACATATAGGTGTCGTGTTTCATTTGTTACACTATAGCTAAAAGAGAGGAGAAATTCATTATGAAAAAGGAAATATCTATTTCTGAAATACCAGAGGGATTTACTAAGCAAATCTCGGAAGTCTGCGGCGGCAATGTGTCATTTGAGCAATTCTTTGAAGCCTGCGGCAATATGTCATGGTATGATTTTGTGTTAGCCATGCCGTCGCTGGTATTCGTCGTCACAGGTTGGAAATCCAACGGTAAAGAAAACGCCTGTTTGCACTCCTGGTCTACCTTTGCGGGAAGTGGAGCGGATAACTTTATCTGTATTTTAGGAAAGGTTTCAAAAAGCGGGCATATGTATCAATCTCTAAAAGAAACAGGGGTGTGCGTATTAAATTTCCCTTCAAACGACATTTATGACAGATGTATTAAAACGATTGGTAATAATCAGTTTGAAACAGATGAAATCACCGCCTCCGGCTTAACAGCAGAAAAAGCATTAAAGGTTAACGCTCCGCGAATTAAAGAGTGCTTTTTGAATATTGAATGTGAATTTTTATGGGATCATGAGCTTTTCGAGGGAAGTCAGGAAGTTGCCGTTGCATTGAAAGCCGTCAACATTTGCATGGATAGCGAACGCTACGACCAAAGCAAACTCGGCAGATACGGAAAGAACGGATTTTTATTTCAAATTGACCAACCGACAAATCCAAAAACAGGAGAAACAACACCTTTTGGCCCCGGAATAATAGAGCAAGGCAATCCAATTCCTTGGATTACAAAATAAAAAACACTGCACAATAAACTACTAACCAGAATATAAGGTAGTGGTTTTATTGTGCAGTAATCAAATCATGTAAACCAAATAGACTAATGCCAGTTAATTGGATTTCCTGTCTCCAATGAAACATCACCCTATACCAGCCCATGCTTCCGTTTAAACCAGAAATAATAAGGAATTTCAACAATAAGCATACAACTCCATCCAATCAGACTTGCAAATGCCACTCCCTTAAGCCCCATAACAGGCACCAGCAGATATACAAACAGAACACGGAAAGATATCTGAATCAGAGTTGAGATCAGAGTAATGGACATATTTCCCATCCCTCTGAAAAATCCCTGAATCCCATTAGTAAATGCCGGCATCAAATAAAAAAACGCCATATAACTCAAGTACTCAACGCCAATTGCCACCATTCCAGTATTATTACCAGATTCAAACAGTCTCATGAGAGGCCCCTTAAAAAGCAAAATAATGGTACAGATAATCACCCAATATCCAGCCTCTATCATAAGACCTTTCCGAAAGCCCTTTCTCACCCTCTCATGTCTTCCAGCCCCTCTGTTCTGAGCAACAAAGGTCATCATTCCGCTGGAAATGCTCTGTTCAGGAGTAAAAGCAAAGTCATCAATTCTATTAACTGCATTAAAAGCTGCAATTGTGCTGACACCCAAAGGATTGATCATCCCCTGAATCAGCAATTTTCCAATAGGCTGACAAGACTGCTGCAAAGCAGTGATAGAACCATGCTGAAGCGTTTTCTTCAAAAGCTGTCCGTCCATCTGGATATCGGAACGTTTCAACTGAAGAAGAGGCACCTTTCTATAAATGTATACAATACACAATATTGCAGAAACTGCCTCTGCTACAACAGTGGTAGTTGCAGATACTGCAATTCCCATTTTAAATATACCGATAAAGATCAGGTCCAGAACCCCATTGAGAACAGAAGCAAAGGCAAGGAATCGGACCGGAGTTCTGGAATCTCCCACACTTCGAAGAGCTGATCCCACTGCATTATAGAAGTAGGTAAATGGCATACCTAGGAATATAATCCGCAGATATAAGGTGGCATCTGCCAGAATTTCATCAGGCACACGAAGGAGACGCATAATCGTCCCTGAAGCCATCACTCCTAAAATTACCACAGCAAGGGAAAAGAGACAGCCAAAAGTAAGAGTGGTTGCCACCTGTTTTTTTAAAAGTTCCATCTTACCTGCACCGAAAAACTCACTCATAAGAACAGAGGCTCCGATACAAATTCCTGTAATACCAAGTATTACAATATTCATAACAGGATTAGCTGTTCCAACTGCTGCCAGTGCATTTTCCCCTATAAACTTTCCAACAATAATCGAATCTACTGCATTATAAGTCAGCTGAAATAGATTTCCCAATATTAAAGGTATGGAAAACCTTATTAGCTGTGAGGTAATATTACCCTTTGTCATGTCTCTCATTATTTTGTCTTCCCTGTCTGCTTATTTATAAAATGTATTTTTAAAAGCTTCTTAACTTGTCGCTTCCATCATCAACGGTTTTTTCCAGTCGTTTTATTATTATGTAGTATCCGGACTTGTCACTAATCTTTACAAAGACTCTATCCCCTACTTTATGCCCCATAATGGAGCTTCCAAGAGGTGACTCCGAGCTGATCAGCCCTTTCATAGAATTGCCTCTCACCGTTGTCACCAGTTTGTAAGTCTCCACTTCATCATCTTCTTCAAAATAGAGATCAACCGTATTATAAAGTCCAATTTCATCTTCAGCTGATTCATCGGATATAATCTGAGCAGTCTTAATCATTCGCTCAAGATAGCGGATTCTGCTTTCATTCTGATTCTTGTCTTTCTTCGCTGCATGATATTCAAAGTTCTCACTTAAATCACCATGGGCTCTGGCTTCCTTTACAGCCTCAAGAGCTTCCTTTCTCACTACCAGCTTCCTGTGGAGAATCTCTTCTTCCATTTTTTTAATATCATTTTGAGTCAATTTATCATACATATGATGACCATTCCTTCATATTTATTTCACCCATTCCTCTTCCAGAAATGCCGCCATATCCACTGCCTTCGGCGGACATCCTGCCAGAGATTTCTCAAAGCACCTGGTACAGGAGCCGATTCCAACAGCTCCCTTCTCCCCTTTATAACCCTGTCCAATAGAAATTGGCTTCATCCCTTTATGCAGCATTCCTTTGTCACTTAACCTGTCCAGTGCATAGATTAAAGAACCATAGCAGGCACTGCATGCATCTTTAGGTTCTGCAAATGCTGCCAGCCGCTTCACTCTTCCAGTCATTGGAAAGGGTTTATCTTCCATCACACTGTCATTGATTCTGGTAATCACTGCATTTTTTGTATCTCTGCTTCCAACTCCCAATTTTTCAGCCAGAACAACATAGTCCACATCATCGGAACGATACCCCATTGCCTCGCATACAAAAGCGTCACAGAGCACAGGGTCCCGGAATCCCAGAATACGGTTCATAACAACAGGATTTCCGCCTTCCTCAAAATCCAAGTCTCCACAGATATTATCCACAAGAATAAAATCATTTCTTGCAATTGTATTCAAATGAGCAATAGGCTTATGAAGTCCCATAGTGTGATAGCGCCGTTTCTCAGAATCAGGAATCACGCCCTTATTGTTCTTCAAAGCACAGGTAATGGTTGTCTGGCAGTGCCCCTTCAGCACAGGCATATTGATCATAAAATCAAGAGAAGCCGGTGCATCACATACCTTCAGCTTCATTCCCGCTCCATCATACTCTTTATAGCTGTCCTGCTTTAAATCAAAGAAGGGTACATTGTATTTTCGTAAAACAGCTCCATAACCGCAGGCATCAAAAGCTCTGTCAGTATTCTCCCCTACCCATGAGCCTTCCATCACAGTAATATTCTTAAAACCATGATCCTGCAAATACTCAATGGTACCTGCCAATAGCTCTGGATGAGTGGTGGCACCGGAAGATGCAGGTTTTGCAACTACCAGATTAGGCTTTAAACCAATTTTCTTATCTTTTGTTCCAATGAGAGCTTCCAGATTAGCTGCTTCCAAAATCTGTTTTGTCATTGCCTTGTAATTGGTTCCATGTATCATCAGTATTTCGTTCTTTTCCATGCTTTGCCTCCTGACCGAACTAAATCAAACTATCATCAATTATATAACATAATAATCTCCAATACAAATGAATCCTGAAAACAGCCGTCAAAAAAGGTATTCTTAAAGCCATAGACTGACTTAAAGAATACCCTCTATCATTTCCTATAATTTCTCTAAATGTGTAACAAAATATTGATCCATTTTGCTGTTATCATGGGGAAGGGACATGTCTCTTCCAAAGTCCAGTGCCAGGTGATAAGCAATACACTGAACAACCGGAGCAAATTCCAATGCATAAAAGTCACTGCTTTTGATCTTTAGCTTTAAATCATCGGAATCTACTATGTCAACTCCTGCCATCAAACCGCTGCCGTGGACTTCTTTCATGTACCTGGCAAGCGACATCATTTTTTTCTCTTCTCTTCCCCCGTTATTTAAAACGATGATACAGTGGCGGCTGTTGTAACCATAGTTGGGTCCATGAATGCCTTCTTCAATCTCATAGCCAAAGCAGGGAATTTGCGGAGTCTCCCAAACCTTCATGGCACCTTCTAAGGAAACACCGTAAAGTTGATCTGCACCTGTAAATATGATACATTCCGAGCGAAGCATCCAGTGTTTCGCCTTGTTCATCCAATTCATGGTCTCTTCAATGATATACATCTGGTTTTCAGCAGCACGGTACGCATCTTTAAAAAATTGCTCATACTGTTCCTGTGAAATATATGCTCTTCTCAGTCCCAGCTCCATTCCCAGAAGCATATGAACCAGTACAGAACAACTGTATCCGGTGGTCCTCATGGGATGTTCCTCATAACCGCAGCCCATAACCAGATGAATGGCGGATTCCTTAGCCATAGGTGTCTGATCAGATTCCGTGATGCTAAGGCTAAGCAGCCCTCTTTCCCGAACAAATCTCTGTGCAGCTCTGGATACGATGGAAGTACCTGTCTGAGAAGTAAATACATACAGTGCTTGTTCCGGATAAACATAAGTACTGTGCAGAAGTTCATTTGGAGTGATATTCCTGCATTGAATACCGCTGGCCTTTTCAACAAATATTTTCGAAGTGATGGCTGCCGTATTGGAAGTGCCAGACCCTACAAATATAATTTGATCAATTTCTCCTATATCCGCATTCATTTTATCAAAGCTGCCTTTAGATAAAACCTCCCAGCTATCTAATATATCCCTCAATTTCACAGGAGTTCTTTTTATACAATCCAACATAGTAACCACAAGTAAATCCTCCATTTTTTAAAAAATCCCTGCAATCTTTCCAATGACACCGACTACCATAAATAAAAGCATAATCACGATGGGTTTTGCTCCTTTATTAATGGCTTTAAAACATCCAAAGGTTAAAAGAATGGGAAGTAAATTAGGGAAAATCTGATCTACAACAGACTGTATCACCAGTTCCGTTCCCTGGATATTGATTACTGCCGGAATCTGAAAACTAACCATTGTGCAGCACATAGCACCTACTGTCATCAGCCCCACAATACTGGCACCCTTGGT
>DHOR01000048.1:71096-104164 GCA_002409995.1 Hungatella sp. UBA5385
AATACTGGCACCCTTGGTGATGTATCCCATCACCCCGCTTTCTGTTGCCTTTTTAATAAAGCTGCTTCCCAAACCATATCCCAGAAAAACACCGTAGTAGCGGACAAAGTGTGCAGGTATATTATAAATCAGTAAATGAAGCAGGACTCCCAGTACATTCCCGGTCAATGCCAGAGAAATACCGATTCCAAGTGAAATCACTCGTAAGGTTCCCTGGAAAATAGAATCTCCGATTCCTGCAAAGGGTCCCATCAAACTTACCTTTAATGCATTGATAGAGGTTTTGTCGAATTCTTCGTTGTTGGAAGCTTCCACTTCCATGGAAGCCGTCAAGCCGGTAATCAGAGAAGCCACTGTAGGTGTCGTATTAAATATCTCATTATGACGTTTCAATGCTTCAATCTGATCTTCTTTCTCGCTGTACTGACGCTTAATAACCGGGATCATGGAGTAAATATACCCCAGTGCCTGCATTTTTTCATAATTATAGGTACCACTTAAAGTCATTGTTCTCCAGAATACGGACTTTAACATCTTATCATCTTCTTTTGAGATCTGTAACATATCCTTAATCATTGAACAAATCCTCCTCTCCCATCGGTACTGCTGCCGAAACCTTTGCTTTTGTATTCCGCTCTTCTGAAATCAGTATGATAGCCAGTATTACTCCAACTACTGCAACCCCGATCATCGGAATATTAAAGAAGGAAACAATCGCTATCCCAAGTGCAAAATATACAGCCATTTTATTAGACCACATCATCTTTAATAGAAGTGCAATTCCCACTGCTGGCATCAAACCGGTTGCATAGTCCAATCCATCAGTCACAACTGCCGGAATCATTGAAACAATCTGTTCTGCAAGTCCGCTTCCAAATGCCATAACAACAAAGAGTACCAGACATTTCGGCAGTTCAGGTAAAAATGCCAGTGCCAGGTGGAGACGTTCAATCCCCTTTATATTACCTTCCTCACAATACCGCGCAACCCATGGATTAAATAAGCCCCGCACCACATATGCTAAGAACGTAAACATAGAACCAACCATGGCAATAGGAATAGCCAGTGACATGGCAACTTCAACACTCTGCCCCAAAGCTATGGCCATGGCAGTTCCAAAAACTGAACCAAGGGTAGCATCTGCCGGAAGTGTTCCGCCAATCTGCATAACTCCTAAAAAGATCAGCTGCAAAGTGGCTCCTGCCACAACTCCTGTATGCAAATCTCCCATAATCAAACCAACTACCGGGCACAGCACCAGAGGTGTATTGATAATGGGATAAGCCAGCCACGCTTCAAACCCAACAATCATCCACGTTACAACTGCAATTAATAAAGCCTGAAAAATACTCATTCACTTTCCCTCCTTTTCTTTACATCAACGATTCAGCCGCTTTCGGTCTGTCAGCAGGAACCATCTGAAACTCAACAGAGCCAACCTTTTGTGTCAGCTGACGTATGGTTTCCATATCATCGTCATTTACATAAACGGCAGCACCAATCAGGCGGCTTCCTTCTTTTTTCCGGATTCCCCCAATATTAATATGAGTAATCCCGTCAACCTGGTTTACAAGACGAAGTGCATCCTGAACTGTTTTTACTATGACAAAAATCTGTAATTTTTCAGTTCTTTTATCTTTTAGCAATTCTACTGCTCCGCTAATACTGCGTATTGCCAGATTGATTCCATTGGGCTTTACCATCTTGATTGCCATTTTAGCAATTTCATTTTCCATAATCTCATCATTGGCGATGAGAATGGAAGTAGGCGCAATTTGGCTTACCCAAGTAACAGCTACCTGTCCGTGCAGCAGGCGTTCATCTACACGAAAAAACCTTACCATAACTCTCCATCCCCTTCCTGGTCTGACTGCCTGAAATCGGAAGCATCATAACAACAGATTCCCGCTGCAACTTCTTCCAGAATTTCAGCTACCCGCTCTTTCCCGCAATCCGCACCATTCTGACTTCCTAAAACCAGAGAGATAACCATTGCCAGATTCATTCCGGTTATCAATGTCACTCTGCTGCGGATACACAGTGTCATTAGCTCATTTGCAACACTCCCCCCCTTTATATCGCACAGGATTATAAATTGATCCTGAGGATGCTCTTTCATTAGTGTCTCTACTTTGGCTCGTATCAGCTGAGGTGTTTCCCATTGATCCAGCCCCAGTGCCAGAATATTGTCTGACAAATCTCTGATAACCATTCGGACGGCAGTTACCATCCCTTCAGCCAGGCTTCCATGAGAAGCTAAAATTATATGTGTCTTCACACTGACACCTCCATGTATCTTTATTCTTATTACTCTCCATCTTTTTCGGGCGGCAAATTCGAAGCTTTATTTTTATTGCTTATATTAATATAGTCATAAATATAAGCTATCTCACTTGCTGGCAGTTCCACCTTGTAGTGACTTGCCAGATCACTAAAGCACTCCTGCACTACCAAAATAAAATCTTCATGTTCCTTTTCAAACTGCTCTAAATTGTAATAATTTTCTATAGGCGTCTTTGTGACCAGACGTTCGATTAAACAGCACAGATGGACATACAGTCCGTTAATCATACGTCCTTCGATGTTGTAAGCCAGCAGTTTTTGAAGCCGCATAACTGCTTGCTCCACCCCATCCAGCAGTTTGGAAGGATTTAAAATAGTGATGGATTCCACAACATTCTGGAAAGAGAAATTTTTAATCATATTCTGATTAAAGACTGCCAGCTGTTCATCATCCAAATAAGCAGAAAAAACTTTTCTTAAGGGCTCTGTTGCTTTCATGGAAATAATATCTTCCAGTGCAATATAGGGTATTCCCTCTATCACCGGGTTGAACAAGCCAATAATACAATTAACATGATATTTATTAAATATCTCATCGTGAATACCATTTTTCTGCAGCCTGTAGTAATCATAGGCAATAAACTCTACCGGGATCATGGCATGGGAACTTTTTACAATCAGATCTTTTATCTTTTCAGCTGTGTCAATGCCATTTTCCCCACTGAAAATGATAGCATTTTCCTTTTTTATATTATTGATGATCCGATAGGTGCAGATATTATTTTCACTTGCATTTTTCAGGATATCCTGCATCTCTTTTTGGGCGAGTATGCCAAGACCAATATCGACAGCAAGTGCTGTGGATATATTGTTTATAATTCCGATATTCACATTGGAGAGATTTTTCATCTCCTGATTAATCTGTTCCAGCGACCCCATATCCACCATCAGCACGATGTCACGAGAGGTGATATAACGTTCAATATGTCTCTCCAGAGCCATCGTAATCTCACTCATCTGCATATCCAGGGGCATATCAATTGCCTCGAATATCCGCTTGCCGATAATCTGATTTGCAGCATCTGCAATACTGGTGGCAGTGGAATAACCATGACTGATGATAACCCCGGCGATTGAACATATAGCAATGTTTTCGGTCTGGTTTTTTATATCAAATACTAAAAACAACTGATTTAAGATGTTCAGTTCCACGTCCAGGTTTTGTTTTATCAGATTCGTAATCTGTGCTGCTATCATAGCCTCCTTGGATAGAGATTGTTTCACTACCTGAAACAATTCTTCGATTTCTGCTTCATTATTCTTTACCCATTTAGAAATTACATGATCAGCCCTCAGCTGTATATATAAACTTCTGGCTAGTAAGTAACTGTGTTTTTTAGAAAGCTTCACTGCATATCTGTCACTGACGATCTCAAAGATCTGATTGATCAGCTGTTCGTAAGTCGCAATCTTCATGTTAGTAAGCTTTTGCTCATAAATCAGATAATCATAGTATTTTTTTAAGTGAAGCTGGCATTGGGATATCAACTCTGCAAATCCCTGTTGCTTATTAGTGTAGTCCTGATACTCATCCAGTATCATCTGAAAGTACTGGGTTGCCTGTTGAAAAGAAACACTTTTATTGTAACTGCCCAGATCCAGAATCCGTTCGTCCTCCCTGTCCAGATTAAGTGTTACACCGGATAAAATATAATCAGGAAGATGGTAAAGCTGAATGGTTATATTTTCTGACTGTTTTTCCAGATATGCATTAGCACAGCTGCTGGTAATGCAAGATTTCAGCTCATCAAAGTTATTTTCATAGGAATACTCCATCATACAGTTAAATGCCTTTTTTGTAATGCTGACATCAACACCCATCCGTTCACTTTCTTTCCGAAGGAAGGATACCAGAATTTCTTCCTTTTCATCTGAGCTCCGCTCACTCAGCAGCGGAATCTGTATGGTAATCGGAATTCGCCTTGCCAATGCCTTATAGAGAATATCCTCCGGATGTCTGGTTGTAGCAAATACAAGCCTTGCATTTGATTTAAAAATCCTGTCTGTCTCACCTGTTGTCCGGTACTGACCGGAACTTAAAAATGACAAAATCAGTTCCTGGCTTGCAACAGGCAGGCGATCCACTTCATCAAAAAATAATAATCCACCATCTGCTTTTGAGAGCCACCCATTTTTCTCCGCACCACCGCACAGATTCAATGCAAACTTCCCGGCGTCCTGCTCATATTCGGTACAGTCTACTGAAATATAACGACTGGTGTCAGCAATGATCTTCTCATTTCTCCCATACTCGAACATAAGCTGTGCAAGAAACGATTTCCCCGTTCCACTTGCCCCATAGAGCAAAACCGGCAAACCGTTCTGCGGGTACTGCATGGCTGCTTTGCACTGCTCAATACAGGAACTCAAACTCTGATAATGACCTATGGCTTTCTGAAAATCTTTTTTCACTTCTCCCTTCCTGCTCTGCAGAATGAAATCATCCAATCCGGAAAATATGCAGGTATCCAAAGGTTGTCTGGAACTGCGTTCCACATTTTTCTTGTGAAAAAAATATACCGGCCGGGAATTTATCTTAATTGCCCGCTGTTCCTTTACCAGCTCATTTAAATACTGACTGGCAAGGTTCCTTGAAATGCTAAGCACCTCACTGATATCATTTGCAGTAAAATACTTCAAATCCTTCAATGAAAAATCACGGCTGATTTTCTCCAGATAACTATATACCTCTTCCTTCGTGCTGAGCATAATCTCAACTCCTCTCTGCTGCTGTGAAAGCTGCATGGTTTCATTATAGCCAGTCCCTACAAAATTAAAATATGGTTTCGCCTATTTCGCCGCTGTCTGAACCATTTCATCAGTAATTCAGTACAAGCGCTTTCTTTCAGCCAGGCATCGACACTGTTATCGACACTGTTAATTGTGCACGAAATCCATTCTCAAATTCTTCACCAAGTCCAAAACGATTGCCGGCGATTTTATCCAAACCACCGGCAATCATAAACAAGACTAACAGCACACTAATCTATTGTAGAAATATCAATGTCATGCCCGATGGCAATGGCCTCTTCGATAATGTTTATGGCAGACTGAAGACCAATCCCAAATCTACATGCTCCTCTTTTGTACATTTTAAGCAGTGTACCCAGATCCCTCACACCTCCGGCAACTTTAATCTTAGCCCTATCGCCAACGGTTTCCTTTATCAGTTCCACATGATGAAGATTCGTTGGTGCAGCAGAAAAACCGGTTCCGGTTTTTACATAATCTGCCCCGCCTTCCAGAGACAGTTCACACGCTTTTACAATCTCTTCATCACTAAGCACCATTGCTTCAATAATCACCTTCAGGGATTTTCCCTTTGTAGCCTCACGGACTGCCTTGATATCTTCCAGAACCAGATCATACTGTCCGGCCTTTAACCAGCCTACATTCATCACCATATCATGCTCCGCCGGATCAAGCTTCTCAAATTCCTGCGCTAAATATACCTTTGTTTCCGTAGTCTCCTGTCCTGATGGAAATGCCAGGGAAGTACCAAATACAGTATTGGTTCCTTTTAAAAGTTCTACAAGCTGGGGATAATAGCATGGCCAGCAAAAGCAGGAACCGAAATCATATTTTTTGCAGGCTTCAACCATAGCCTCTACATCTTTAATTGAAGTATCCAGTTTCAGCACACTGGGATCCATCATGTATGCAATATCCTTTACTGTTAACACATCTTTTCTTATTTCTTTCATAATTAGCCTTCTTTCTGATATCTGCTTCAATTTTCTATTCCATTTCTCTCTCTGATCATGTATGTAATTCTGCCAGTTTTCCAAACTTTTTGCGGGTTTCCACAAAGCGTTGTGTGTATGGTTTATTAAAAGCCACACAGCCCACAGGTTGCTGACGGATCATCAGCTCTTCGCAGTTCATGCACTGGGTACAGTATTTAATTTCTTCTTCTCTGCCCTCAATGAGTTTTAAAGGCGTAAACGGATCAGCAAAAGACTGACGGCCAAGACCAATCATATCCATCATCCCATCTTCAATACAACGTGCTCCCATGGCAAATGTAGATGACTTTTCCGGTTCGATAGCCAGCAGCTTGTTCTTCCCGCCTCTGAAGGATGAAAAATGTGATCCAATCACAACGGTCTCAGGTTTCAATGCCTTTTTCATCAAATCCGCAAAATAGATATGGAGATAGGAAAAATAAGGATCATTAGTTGCTGCTTCCATAAAACTCATACTGCTGTGAACATTTCCCAAAGACTCAACAAAATAGGAAGCTCCCATCTTTTCAAGCCCCTGTATCAGTTCAATGGGCTCTGTCATATCCATAAGGGGAGAATCCGGTCCGGCAGAGCCAAAGCCGCCGGGGAAACCTTCCCACATGGACATCTTAGAACCAATTAAAAAGTTTTTGTCAAAATTAACTGCCTTTTGAATACGTTCCATCAGATCATAGGCAAAAGACGAACGTCTTTCCCATGAACCGCCATATTTCCAGTCCCTGTCGTTGTAAGGGCGGATGATCTGTGAACCCAGATAACCATGGCACAGCTTCATATCAACGCCGTCCGCTCCCACGTCCTGACAGATTTTAGCAGCCAGTGCAAACTGATCCATAATGTGATCAACTTCTTCTTCGGAAAGGATATCCCCTCCCAGCCCATAAAGCGGCTTTACACAGACTCTTCTTGAGAAATCGGGAACACTGATTTCACCTGAATGGGTAAGCTGGAATACAATCATGGTATCCGGACTTACTTCCTTCAGCCGTTTGATGAATTTTTCCAAAGCTTTTACATTACGGGGCATGATTTCAAGCTGGGTTTTTCTTGCACGGCTTTCATTTGTTACAGTAATCGCTTCTAAATCAACCAGTCCAAACTGTCCCTTATATAATTTTTCATATCGTTCATAAGTTATATCGGTTGGGTTTCCTTCTTCATCAGAATCCACACACTCCATAGGTTGAGCAAAAAATCTATTTTTACATGTTCTGTTACCAATCTTAATTGGATTCAGCAATGTTTCTTTATATCCCATTGATAAATTCTCCTTTTTCTTGTTTTTCGCCGCTGGCAAGCTTCATGATATTTTCTTCTGAAAATTGTTCATGAGAGAGCTCTCCTGTTATGCTTCCCTCATGCATCACCAAAATACGGTCTGAAACCGCCATGATTTCCGGCATTTCTGAGGAAATAACAATAATACTCACCCCGGCTTTTACCAATTGATCCATTAAAAGATAAATCTCATATTTTGCACCTACGTCAATTCCTCTGGTTGGCTCATCTAATATTAAAATCTTACATCTGGAGGCAAGCCATTTGGATAAGACAACCTTTTGCTGGTTTCCGCCAGAAAGGTACTGGCAAACCTTATAAATGTCAGGTGCAACGATCTTTAAATCCTCCATGTATTGGTTAGCAAGTTCTATTTCTTGTTTTTCATTTACAAATCCTCTGGAGCAAATCCACTTCAACGAAGAAATAGCTACATTACTTTTAATATTCTGATTTAAAAACAATCCCTGTACTTTTCTGTCTTCTGTGGCAAAGGCCATCCCCTGCTTTACCGCCTCATAGGGATGTGTGATTTTAACCGATTCTCCAAACAGCTCCACTTGTCCTGATACTGCTTTGTCTGCTCCGAAGATTGCACGCATGACTTCGGTTCTCCCTGCACCTACAAGGCCTGAAAATCCCAGAATTTCTCCCCTGTGAAGCTGAAAAGACACATCCTGAAACCGTTCACCGGTCAGTTCTTTCGCCTCAAGTACCACTTCATCTGACAGTATACGATTTCTCTGGGGAAAGGTATCTTTTAAGTCCCGCCCTATCATCTTACTGATCAGCCAGTCCTTGTTTACTTCTGCAATGTTTGCACTCTCTACAAATGCTCCATCCCGAAGTACGGTGATTCTGTCACAAATCTCAAACAGCTCTTCCAGCCTGTGGGAAATATAAATAACCGTAATGCCGTCTTCCCTAAGTTTTCGCACAATAGCAAAAAGTACATCAATTTCCTTCTGGGTCAGACTGTCCGTGGGCTCATCCATAATAATAATTCTTGCCTGATAAGATACAGCCTTGGCTATATCAATCATCTGCTGCTGTGCTACACTTAAATTCCGCACCGGTGTATGGTAATCAGGAATCGTCCCTGCACTCACATAATCCAGCCATTTTTTTGCAAAAGCATCTTCTTCTTTTTTTCTTATAAATTGATTTGTATGAATCTCATGCCCCAGCATCAGATTCTCAACCGCATTTAAATCAGGGATCAGGCTAAGCTCCTGATAGATGATGGCTATCCCTTTGTCTATAGCATCCTGAGGACTATGAAAATGTACATTTTCTCCAAAAATCCGCACAGTTCCGCTATCAGCCATATAAACACCGGATAAAACCTTCATCAATGTTGATTTCCCCGCTCCGTTTTCACCGATCAGAGCGTGTACTTCGCCCTCCTTTACCCTTAAATCCACATGATTTAAAGCGATCACCTTGGAAAATGTCTTGGTTACATCAAGCATTTCCAATGCGTACTCACTCATATAGCCACCTCGGTTTTATTTATTCTTTTTCTGAATCAGTACGGCTACCAGAATAATCAATCCTTTGATTACGATCTGCAGATATGGATTTACTCCTAAAAGATTCAGAATATTGTTCATAACTGCCATAATCAACACACCGGCAAGGGTACAGATTAAAGACCCTCTTCCGCCTGACATGGCTGTTCCTCCGATTACCACTGCAGCGATGGCATCCATATCATAGCCCGTACTTCCGTTGGGCTCACCTACACGTACTCTGGCAGCCAGCATGACTCCTGCAATTGCGGCAGTCATTCCGCATAATCCGTATGCCATAATCTTGTGAAATCTCACTTTAACACCGGATAGACGAGCTGCTTCAGAATTGCTTCCAATGGCATAAATATGGCGGCCGAATACGGTTTGGTGAAGAAGTATCATAAAAACAACCATCAATACTGCATACAATACCACTGCATATGGTATAATTCCAAACAACGATTTGGACCCGAAGGCTGACCAGAATTTAGAAACCGTTCCCCCCGGTGCACCGTTGGTGTAGATATAGTTTAAACCTTTCATCACTTGTCCCGTTGCCAGAGTAATGATGAAAGCCTCTACCCCCCGGCAGACAATAATTGCTCCGTTGATTAATCCGATGGCTAAGCCAATAATCAGTACCAGTATAATTGGCCATATATAGATACCCGTTCCCCCTGCCGCAACATATGGCTCCATCATTCTTGCCATAATACAGGCGGCGATTGCCATGGTGCTGGTTACGGAGAGATCAATCCCTCCGATCAGCAGCACCAGGGTCATGCCTATGCTGACAACGCCTACGATAGAAGCCTGCCTCATGATGTTGGTTATGTTTTTAAAAGTTGGGAAAATCGGTGATATGATACTGGCAACCAGCAGTAAAATAATCAGTGCTATGTATGGTCCGCTGATTGGATTGTTCAGTATCCGCTTCACCAATCCACTTCCACTTTTTTCTTTCATGTCTATCGTGTCCCCCTATTGGCTTATTTGTATAATATGACCCGCTCTTTCACTTCCGGGCTGACCAAAACTTTGACAAGCTTTGGATTTTTACGAAGTTCATTTACTGCATCTTCCAGTTCCTCCAGAGGTACAATCATTGATATAAGAGGTGTTGGGTCAATCCTGTCATATTCTAACAGTGTAATGGCATCTGCCCAGTCGTATCCAATGCCGGCACAGCTTCCGCTTACCTTCTTCTCCTGAAGTACAAATTCTACCGGAGGCAGTTTTGCATAATCATCATCTGCACAGATACCAAAAGCTTCTACCTTTCCGCCTCTTCTTACCATCTGGAATGCCTGCTCATAGGTCTTGGAATTCCCCACTGCCTCTAGGACAAAATCGGCGCCTAATCCATTAGTCAGCTTCATTACCTCAGCCACAACGTCAGGAGTTTCCTTGAAATTAATCACGTAATCAGCGACCATTTCCTTTGCCATCTTAAGGCGGTCCGGATTCCCGTCAATCACGATAACCGGTGCAGCTCCCCTGAGCTTTGCCATACATGCATGAATGATTCCAAGCCCTGCACCAATCACCACTACGCTTCTCCCCATTATACAGTCCATTTTTCTGGAAGCATTGAGGCAGGCAGTCAGTGGCTCAACAAAGGCTGCTTTTTCATCGGAAACCTGATCCGGAACAGGATATACATTTTTCCACGGAACCTTTACATACTCTGCAAATCCACCATCCAGATGAATTCCAATCTGCTTAAAATCAGAACATAAAAGAGGTTCCCCGATTCTGCAGTGGTAGCAGACCCCACAGGGCTTACAGATATCACAGGTTACCCTGTCTCCCTTTTTAAGTCCCTGGGCATTAGCACCAATCTCCTCAAGGGTTCCGAAAAACTCATGACCGGTGATCAGAGGCATACACTCTACTTCTTCTGCATACTTTCCGCTGTATGAGCCCCAGTCAGAACCACAGATTCCGCAATATTTAATTTTAATCAGCACTTCATCTTCTGATATCTCCGGAACCGGAACTTCTGAATATTCATAATGATAAGGTTTTGTCAGCACCTGAGCTCTCATTTTCTTCATGTTATTCCCTCCTTGCATTTTTATTATGTATTTGTTTATTTTGTAAACAGCGCATCGTTTCTTCCTTCATAAGGAGCCTCAATCATCAATGGTTTTAAGAAATTAATGGTCTTCGTGATTCCGTCCTTGCGGCTCATAATGACATCTTCGTGCTCATAGTTAAATGCACCATTATATCCTACTAAAAACAGTTCGCTGATCATGCGTTTCCAGTCCACATCTCCCCAGCCCGGAATCCTGAAACGGAAGGAGCGGTCCAGTCTGCCCCAGCCATCCTGCATGTACATATTCAATCCGCCTTTGGCAAGATTATGATAAACTATCTCGCAGTCCTTCGCATGAACCAGCACAATTCTGTCTTTTAATTCATCCACAAACGTCTGGATATTCACACCTGTAAAAAGAATGTTGGCAGGGTCAAGGTTAATGCAAAAGCTAGGGTGATGGTCAACCACTTCCAGAAGGCGGAGAGTAGACTGGGTATCGTATACCACATTGTTTGGATGGGGCTCAAATGCCACTTTCACACCGTACTCTTTATATTTGTCAAATACCTTTCCCCACTTCTCTGCAAACTGCTCCTCTTCATACTTCCAGCCGTTTGGTTCCGGCCAGTCATTGATATGTCCATAGTTTTCCATACCGGAGAAAGCAACTACGGAAGGTACTCCAAGTTCCGCTGCAAGCTGGGCAGACCGGATCATGCTTTCTGTTCCGAATTTGATCTTTTCTTCCCTGGTTCCTTTGCAGGAAGAAACAGTGCCGTCACTGTAAGGTCCCATGATCAAAGGTGAATCCGCATGGTTACTCAGAGAAGATATGGTAAGACCATGACTTTCCACCATCTTTTTCAGTTCTCCTGCCTTATGGTTTTTTAAAATATCCTCAGCATCTACCTGTCCATTCCCCACATAGGACGGAAGCTCCACACATTCATATCCGTGGTCAGCCGCCAGCTTTACTACTTGCTCTACAGGCAGTTCAGAATAATTTACTACACAAAATCCAACTTTCATTGCTGTTCTCCTTTACCTTTTGCTTGTCTTAATAGGTCCAGTCGTAATCATCACCATCCGGAATCAGATATTCGTCCACATTGTCTTTTGTTACTACAATGGAATCCATCATAATATCTTTTACACCTGGGCTGTTTCCTTCAATGCAGTCAATTGCAACATGCAGAGCATCCACACTGGCTGCACATGGGAACTGGGTGATCCCTGCACAGGTTCCTTCCTTCACCATCTTCACCACACCATTAATTCCGTCCGCATTGGTAAAGATAATCCCCTCATTCTCTCTTCCTGCTTCATAAATGGCATCTACTGCACCCAAAGTCACAGCACCATCCTGTGATATAAATCCATCAATCTCACCTTCACCAAACTTGGCAAGACAGTCTTCCATAAAGCTCTTACCCTTACTTACCTCAAAATCTGTATACTGTCTGGCAATGATCTTGATATTCGGATATTGGGAAAATACTGACTCCTGGCCTTCCTTCTGGAAATTGTCTGTACTGGAGCCTGCCATGGTATCCAGTGCTATAATATTGCCTTTTGGTTCACCGTAGCGTTCTGTCAAAGCTTCTGCCAGCATTCTTGCACATTCTGCACCATTCTGCTTGTCAGAGTATCCTACAAAATGGGTATAATCTGCAGTTGTACAGGTACGGTCAAAGATAATTACAGGAATACCGCTTTCAAAAGCAGCCTCAATGCCGGGATTTACCGCATCCTCCACACAAGGTGTAATCAGGATTGCATCCAAGTCCTGCTGAAGCATTGCCTCAATGTTACTGTTTTGTGTATTAGCATCATCGTGCGCATCGGTTTCAATCAGCTCTACCCCAAGCTTTTCACATTCTTCTACAAGCATATCTCTCATCTTCACACGCCAGCTGTTGGAGATAGAAGCATTTGCAAATCCGATCTTATATTTCTTACCCGTTTCTTCTTTCTTCCCCTCAGTTGCTTCTGTTTTTGTTTCTTCTGTTTTAGGTGCTTCTTTCTGTGCCGCTGTAGAATCAGAAACTGCCTGTGCCCCTGCTTTACACCCTCCAAGTGCCATTGCTGCAACAAGTGTCATTGCCAAAATTCTTGATTTTTTCATAGTTTACCTTCTCCTTCTTTCCCTCTTAAATTAGTTAATTTTGTGACAATCTTGAGATATATTTGGCCAAATTGTAAAAAAAGTAGGTATCTCCCCTTGCTTTTTTGTCATTATAGCATACCGCTCTTTCTTTTACAATCATTTTTTCTTCGTTTCTTTTCGTTTGCTTTCTTTTATTTTCTTTTTTCTATTTATTCTTTTGAATCACATTGCTTTTTTCTGGTTTTTGTGATATCCTTAAATCAGTAATTAATACTTCATTACAATTAGGGAGAGTTCATAAATGTTTAAAGCAGAACGAATACAACGAATCAAAGAAATAATTTTCGAGAGGAAACAAATTGATGTTTCTACTCTTAGTACCCTTCTGAATGTAACAGAAGTAACTATAAGAAATGATTTAGAACAGCTCGAAAAAAGTGGTTTTCTAACCCGCTGGCATGGCGGTGCAACATTAAACAGTGATCTATATCCAGAGCAGTCAATTCCTGGTGCCCAGGCCGCTTTTCCTGATATCAGTTTTGATAAAGAAAAAGATGAGATCGGGCAGATAGCTGCCAAACTGGTGGAAGAACGAGAATGGATCTTTTTGGGACCGGGTACCACCAGCTATTACATTGCCAAATCACTATCAAAACGACAGAACTTAAATATCATGACGAATAACTTCTATGTATCTTATGTACTTGGAGGTAATCCCTCTATTAATCTTCAGTTTCTGGGAGGAAAGCTGGATCACTCAGGTATGTATACAATTCCTGATGATCTGCAGTCCCATTTAGAACACATTTATCTAAATAAAAGTTTTTTTTCTGTAGATGCAGTCAGCATTGACGGTGGATACACCTTATCCGATGTAACTGTTTTGGAAATCATAAAAACCATGAAGGCTCATTGCAGCGAAACAATTTTATGCGTTGACAGCAAAAAATTTGCCCAGCGCGCTTTTATGAAGCTAGGTGATTTGACCTTTGCCCCCTCAGTTATAACCAACAGTCAAGTGCCGCAGGAATACCACGAATATTACTTAAAACATGGAATTCGTGTTTTTACTTCTTACGACTTAAATCTATTAAATTTGTAGAATTATGGGGTTTACTATGGATCATTTTGAAATTCGGATGAAAGATGTTATTGTGCCCTCCATGCCTGAAAGTAACATTGATTTCTATGCCAGATCAGGGGAGATCACAACAATTATTGGAGAAAATGGCGCAGGAAAGACAACCCTGGCAAAAACGCTTGCAGGTATCATTACAAAGACTTCCGGAGAAATTCTGATAAATGATACTTCTATTGATATACACAGCATATCATCTGCCCGGCGTCATGGAATATACATGCTTCAGGAGTCACTGCACATATTTCCAGAAAAACATATTATGGATAATCTGCTGCTGGGGATTGAGCCGCTTATTTTCCATAACCGTTTATTTAATCCTCCAAAAGAAAAAAAGGAGGCAGTCTGTCGTTCCATGCTAAAACTTCTTGGGCTGGATCTGGATATATATCAGATGATTGACCACTTATCCCAGGGTGAAAAATGTCTGCTGCAAATCGGAAGAATTCTGCTATGTCAGCCCCGCATTTTAATTATGGACGAGTTTTCTGCCTCACTGACCGAGTATGAAGCCAGACGTATTATCAATGTTCTGAATGTATTGAAGGAAGATGGGATCTGTATTATTCTCATTTCTCATAAGTATTCTTCTGTTATCCGTCACAGCGACCGCATTGCAGTCGTACACAAAGGGCAGATAACGGAAACTTTTGCACTGAGGGAGCTGGGAAAGCAGGAATTTATCAGGCGCCTGCTCACATTTAACCAGGACTTTTTTTATCCCAAGCTCAAACACAAGCCAGGCAAAAATCTCCTTACTGTAAAACATATTTCCAGCGGTATACTCCGTGATATCTCCTTTTCTCTTCAGGAAGGGGAGATTCTGGGAATAGCCGGGCTTGTAGGTTCCGGCCGTACCACACTGATACAGGCAATCTGCAAAGAACGTTCCATAAGATCAGGAGAAATTATATATCATCCCCTGTTAGAGCGTTCAGGAGCCATCAGTGTTTTACCCAATGAATCAATTCAGGATTTATTGTTCCAGGATAAAAACATTTCCTTTAATATTACATCATCCAATGTTTATAAAGCTTCACGTTTTCATATGCTCTCTCATCAAAAGCTGGATATCTATGCACGTGACTATATGGATCGACTTAGTATCCGCAAAGCTTCCTGCCATATACCGGTTACCCAGTTAAGCCAGGGCGAGCAGCAGAAGGTTCTTATTGCACGGGCACTGCATCAAAACTCCAAACTTTACATACTTGATGAACCCTCCAGCAATTTAGACATGACTACGAAGAGTGAATTATACAATATATATAATGCATTATTGTCCCGTGGGAATTCCATTATATTAATCTCATCAGACTTTTCTGAATTACTGGGAATGTGCGACCGCATTCTCTTATTAAAGTCAGGTGAACAGTTAGGAATATATCCAGCCGACAGTATTGACAACAATATTATATACAATCTTATTGATAAATGGGGGAATCAAAATGAAAAAGCTGATAGCATATGATTTAGGTACCGGCGGTATCAAAGCCTCTCTGTTTCTGGCTGACGGAACCTCTCTTTCTGACGTGTTTATACAGTACGACACTCTGTTTCCACAAGAGAATTACGTAGAGCAGCGTCCTCTGGACTGGTGGAATCATGTCTGTAAAGCAACAAAAAAGCTACTGGAGGCATCGGATTCCAAAGCGGAAGATATTGCCTGTGTTGCTTTATCCGGTCACAGCCTTGTAGCAGTGCCCATTGCTTCAGATGGAAGTCTTTTGGCAAATGAAGTTCCAATCTGGAGTGATAAGAGAGCTTCCAGAGAAGCCGCCAGGCTGTTTCAGAACATTGACTATGAAGACTGGTACATGACAACGGGAAATGGTGATCCTGCAGAATGTTATACGATTACCAAACTGATGTGGATGAAGGCAAACCAGCCGGAGCATTATAATAAAATTTATAAGATTCTTGGTTCCAAAGATTTTATTAATTATAGGCTGACAGGTGTGATGTGCTCGGACCCTTCTTATGCATCTGGATTTGGTGTATTTAACCTTTTAGACTGGGATTATGAAACAAGATTTATGGAGGCAGCCGGAATTGACAAGGATATTTTCCCGGAGATTCGTCCAAGTGATTCCATTATCGGCACTGTCACCAGCGAAGCAGCCCGTCTCACAGGTCTTGCAGAAGGCACACCCGTTGCCTGCGGTGCCGTGGACAATACCTGTATGGCACTGGGCGCAAGGGGACTTGAGGAAGGTGTAGCCTACACATCTCTCGGCTCGTCCAGCTGGATTGCAGTTACATCGTCCAAACCTATATTGGATCCCAAGACCAGACCATTTGTTTTCGCACATGCTCAAAAGGGCTATTATACCTCCGCAGTTTCTATATTTTCTGCAGGCAACTCATTTCGTTGGATTCGCGATGAACTGTGCAGAGACTTTAATGACGATACCGATACGTACAATGCTATGAACCGGATTGCTGAAGAAGTACCTCCGGGAAGCAATGGAGTATTATTTAATCCTTCTCTGTCCGGAGGCAGCGCCCAGGAACCATCACCAAATCTCCGGGGTGGTTTTATGGGATTATCCCTTAGCAATACCAGAGAAGATATGGTAAGGGCTTCTATGGAAGGAATCGCCATGGCACTTCGCTGTACTCTGGATATTCTGATGTCACAGACTGAGATAAAAAAAGAGATGCTGATATGCGGCGGAGGCAGCAAGAGTGCTGTCTGGCGACAGATTTTTGCAGATATCTATGGACTTCCGGTTTTAAAAACTAATATTGACCAGAATGCCGCATCTCTTGGAGCTGCTGCACTTGCGGCAAATGCATGTGGGCTTTGGAAGGGATACGATTTGATCGGAAGAATTCATCAGACAGAAGTTATTTCTTATCCCAATGATGATACCAAAGAAATATATGAAAAGTTATTAGAGGTATATAAGAAATGGACTCTTTGTTTGTCGGAATTAAGCTGTATCGTAGCTTAATCACAAATGATACTGCATATTTCTAACATCATTGTCAAAACAATTGCCGGCAATTCTATCCTGATTGCCGGCAATTCAATTCTATTCTATTCTATTCTATTCTATATCTATACTCCAACACTGACACTTTCCGGCAGTGTACTTCCACCATCAATCACAGACTGGGTTCCGGTCATATAGCTGGATTCATCTGATGCCAGAAATGCTGCTAACTCTCCCACCTCAAGAGGTGTCGCCAGCCTTCCCATAGGAATTGCTTTTGCCATCTCAGTAAGCACAGCCTCCGGATTGTCCGCATCTGTCTGAATTGCAATACCTTCAGCCATAGGTGTGCGTACATATCCGGGACAGATTGCATTTACACGAATTCCCGAACCTGCATATTCAACTGCAAGGGCTTTGGTGAATCCCACTAAAGCTGCCTTTGACAGAGCATAGGCCACCTCTCCCGGATCTGCCACCATATCTCCTGTAACAGAAGATAATACCACAATCCTTCCGTCTCCCCGCTCAACCATCTCTCCAAGTACTGCCCTGGTTACATTCCAAACTCCTTTGATGTTAACATCAATATGGAAATCCCTGTCTTCATCACTCATTTCCAGAAAGCTTCCCAGTCGGCAGACACCTGCATTGTTCACCAGAATATCAATAGCTCCCATTGCCTGCTTCCCTTCGGCTACTGCTGCTTCAACAGATTCACTGTCTCTTACATCTGCAGTCACTGCTATACAGGAATATCCCTGCTCTTGCAACTCCTGTGCCAGATGTTTTGCATCCTCTGAAATATCAAGTAATATAAGCTTGGCTCCATGTGCAGCAAAAGCTCTTACAATCCCTTCTCCGATACCTCTGGATGCGCCTGTGATTAACGCTGTTTTTCCTGAAAGTTTTCCCATTTTGTTTAATCTCCTTTCTGATTTTTTCTGGTTTATTGTAGAAATATTAATGAATTAATCAAGCCATTCATTGAATAAAACATTCTTTATATTATTTGTACTTTTCTTCAATTATACTATAAAAGCTGATGAGATGGAAACAAGCAAAACTAAATTATTGCCTTAAAAGGTGGATGTCCTGTTTCTTGATTAAATAATGTTTTAGGTAAACGAAATCTTAAACTTATTTCCACATCAAACAAAATTTCGCTCTCATCTTCTTCAATCATAGATATATTAACCCACAATGGATATCTTGAGTGGGGAGCAGCAGATAACATGCGAATTGTGGCATCCAAGTCAAACTCTCTATTCTTAATGTTTTTTTCTGTATACATTACCAATCTCATTAAATCATCTATTGAATTATGTTTCTTATTCGATTCTAGATTAGTTGTAATTCTAAATTTGAAATTCTTTTCCATTGAGAATCCCTTTGCTACGGATAATTCCTTAATGGTATCAAGTAGAAATTGTCTTAATACCTCTTTATCAATATGTTTAATCATGCTATTCCTCATCTCTCACTTTATAAAAATCTATCCCATATTCGTATCCTTTTTACCAAGTTATTAAGCCGACTGTACCATGGTATCCTGATAACAGTCAAGGGCTGCTTTTATGCTGCTGGTATCTATTCCCTATGGCAACTCCCCAGCAACTGTTCTCAACCATTTCATACTCTGTTCCTGATCAATATCTCATTATTAACCAAAAAAATAGCTGCAATTTTCCGCTTTGCAGCCATTCCTTTTCTAAGCTAACCAAGATAATCAGCAATTATTCTATCTATAAGACCTTCCGAGCTCCCCGCAATAATCGAACTATTCTCACAAAACGGCAGCTCCTCCCCATCAAGTCTCCGAATCTCCCCTCCTGCCTCAGTTAATATCAACCTCGCAGCATTATGATCCCAGGGACAGGATTTCAGGGAAATGCACAAATCCGCCTTCCCCTCAGCCACCTGGCAGATTTCCAGTGCAACAGACCCAAGACTTCTGACAGCACGTACATCCAGCGACAATTTAGATATCCTATCCCTTCTCTCATGATCTGTCAAAAATGCATCCGTCACACAAGGAATCGTAAGAAGCATTTCCCTAATATATTCCGTTTCAGCAGTATAAATCCTTCTGCCATTTAAAAAAGCCCCTTCTCCCGCCTTAGCACTATAAAACCGATCCCCTTCCACATCAAACACAATTCCAAAATCAGCTCTCTCATCAATCACACAGCCAACCGATATTGCATAATTGCTTCTCTGATTCACAAAATTGGTCGTTCCGTCAATAGGATCAATATACCACACAGCTTCGCCCTTCGTTTCCATTGCAGCAGGTAATTCCTCTCCCACAATTCTGTCTTCAGGAAATGCATTTAAAATCTTACTTCTTAAATATGTTTCTATTTCTTTATCAAATTTAGTAACAATGTCGTTATGACCGGTTTTCTCCGCTATATCAACAGGCGTCATCTGCATGCTCTTCAGCATATTACCGGCTTCACGTATCCATTCTTCCGCGCATTGATATCGTTCCATAATATGCCCCACATTCTGCCTTTCCTTATTTCACGCTAAATTTCGAATTGTGGATATGAGGAAGAGGACTATTATTTTTTATGTATTCTGCCACCAGCTCCGGCATTTCCGTTGAGCCCCGCCACAGCACAGGGCTTTCGCCCAGAGCCTCATAACCGCCGGTTCCCGTTGCTCTGTAATTGCTTGTTACAAGCTTATATTTCTGATCTCCAAGAGGTGTTCCATCAAGCTTGTTCATTTTTACAACTCTGCTTCCTACAGGCTTTGACAGATCAAATTCATAGTCCAGACCTGCGAAGAAGTCATAGTTATAATGCTCTATTTTAGGTTTTAAAAATTCATCTGATATCTGCGGTTCTCCATTTACCAAAGTAAAATAAGCCGCACATCGTTCCAGAGTTTCCTTTAGCACCTGCTGATCCACCTCCATTACCACAAGTGTATTGGCAAATAGATAGGCACCGCATATATTTCTCATAGTAACTTCAGTCTTCAGCCCAACAGGCACATTTCCAAGACTGGTACAGGAAAAATCAGCTCCTGTTTCCTCCAGCTGAACCTGATTAAAAATTGCAGCCACTTTACTTCCATGAATAGCAGCAGATAGCTTTTCCTCCGGCTCAATTTCTTCAGCCAGTCTCCCCACAATCTGATCCAACCAGTTCTGGGTATCATTTTCCAGTGGAAGAAGCTTCTCATAAGTCCCAGTTTCATGATGATCCAAAGTCTTTTCAAGAGAAGAAGAATATACAACAGCACCATTCTCCTCTTCTGCATGAATCTGAATAAAATGCCCGGCATTGGCAGGGGGCTGTACAGAATAGGTTCCATATAAATCAACCCCTTCCACAGCCATATGCTGATGGCCCGTCAGAAGGATATCAAAGTCCAGCTCTCTTGCAATTCTACAACCAATATTCTCTGTGCTTCCAGACAACAGTCTGCCTGTTTCCAAATCTTCTTCAAAACCGCCATGATAAATGCAGATGCAGATATCACAGTAATTCTTCATACTCTCATAAGCTGCCTTTGCAGCTTTAAAAGGATCTGTTATAGAAAAATTAATAAGATTCTGTGGCTGCTCCCAGATATTGACATAATCAGTGACAACTCCTGTAATACCAATCCGCAGACCATTATCAAGAACATGAATTGCTCTTTTCTCTATTTTCAACTCTCCCTGAAGGTCAATAGCATTGGCACAAAGACAGGTGCCATTCATTGCCTCCAGATAGCTTTTCAGAGCATCATAGCCAAAATTGAAATCATGATTTCCCAAAGTATAATAATCACAGCCCAAAGTATTAAACGCCTCAGCCATTGGGTGATATGGGTAATCTTTTGCATGTTTTAAATAAAATTGAGACAGAGGAGTCCCCTGCAGGGTATCTCCTCCATCCAGTATTAAAGTATTGCCGTTTTTCTCAACCTGAGCTGCAATATTTAAAATGCCTGAGTTTTCCGGTACTCCATTGGCATAGTCCACCGGAAACACATGGCTGTGTGTATCAGAAGTATATATAATATCTAATGTTCTTTTCATAAAATAATCTAACCCCTTGCAAGCTTTACACGAATTTTTGTTGAAATCCATTCCACAATCAGCACCAGAATAACAAGTCCCACTAAAATAGCTCCTGCCTCGCTCCAGCGATAGCTGTTCATGGCAAATATCAGCGGTGCTCCAATACCTCCTGCTCCTACAAGACCAAGCACAGTGGCATCTCTTAAATTAATATCAAATCTATAGATAGCAGTTGAAGCAAAATTAGGCATCAGCTGAGGCAGAATTCCATAACGAATCTTCTGCCAGGTCGTACAGCCTGCTGCATCTAAAGATTCCAGAATTCTTGTATCCAGATCTTCAATGGATTCAATATACATTTTGCTCACCATACCTACAGAACAGAGGGACATAGTCAGCAGACCTGCAAATGCCCCCGGTCCAGTGACTCTGATAAACATGAGACCATATACAAAAGCCGGAACTGTACGAACTGCCATAATAATCATTCTTCCAACAAATGCAACCGGCTTCGGTGTTAAATTAGAAGCTGATAAAAATGCCAGCGGTATAGAGATAACAGCGCCTACCAAGGTTCCCAAAAATGCAATACAGATTGTCTCCAACAGCAGATAAGGAACTCCCTGATTGGTCAAAGTAAACAGCAGCTTCGTATCAGGATGGAAAATACCTGACAAAATATTCATGGCAATTTTCCCACCGTTTTGTGTCATTCCGCTTGTCTCTACAGCTGTTCCACTCCATATAAGCAAAGCAATGACCACCACTGCAATGGCTAACTCAAACACCCAGTTTTTCGGACGGCTGGCATAGGCTTTTTCAATTCTTTCATTCATCTGCATTCCCTCCTTATACCAGGCGTTTCCGCGCTGCACGGCTGATGGTTTCTATAATAAATACAGTTACAAACAAAGCAAGCAAAATCATACCGACACTTGAATACTCTCTCCAGCCAATTTTCTCATTGAGGATCAGCCCAAGACCGCCTGCGCCTACATAACCGAGAATGGACGCATAACGCACATTTCCCTCAAAACAGAAAAGACAGTTAGAAAGGTAAGACGGCATGACCTGCGGAACAATTGCGCTGATAAATGCCCGGACCTTAGTGGCTCCCATGGCTTCCATAGCCTCAAAAGCTCCCATATCCACGGTTTCAATTTCCTCATACAGAATTTTCCCAATATAAGCAAATGTAAATACCGCAATTGCAGTAGTACCAGCCAGAGTTCCCAGCCCAAATATGTAGGTTGCAATAAGAGCAGTTACAAGAGTTGGAAGTGTACGAATAATACTGAGCAGCAACCTGGTTGCCACCACAATAAAACGATTATGAATCACATTAGTAGATGCCAGCATTGCAAACGGAACCACCAGGACTGAACCAATGACCGAACCCAGCAATGACATCTTAATAGTATCAAAAAGAGGTTTCCAAATCTGAGGCATATAAGTCCATTTTGGTGGAATCATCTGATCTAAAATTACAAAAAACTCCCTGATTCTCTTTACCAGAACAGCCATATCAAATCCCGTAATCTTCACAGACAGAATGGTCAGTGCCAGAAATACAATGGCAGCAAGAGGTTTTCTTGAACGATACTGCTGAACCGTTTTTCCATTGGCAATGGTAATTGTTTTTGGCGGAAACACTTTATCATAAATACTCATGCTGTTTCCTCCTGTCCTCCCCGATATATTAAGTCGAGAGTTTTCTCATCAACGTTCTCAGCAGGACCATCGTAAACAATCTCGCCTCCGCGGATTCCAATGACTCTGGAAGCATACTGCAGAGCAAGATCAACATGATGGATATTCAGCAGAACAGTGATCTTCATATCCTTGTTAATGCGAAGAAAATCATCCATTACCTGTTTGGCTGTTACAGGGTCAAGAGAAGCTACTGGTTCATCAGCCAGAATAATCTGTGGGTCCTGAGCCAGTGTTCTGGCAAGTGCAACTCTCTGCTGCTGCCCGCCTGACAACTGATCCGCTCTTACAAATGCCTTATCCAGAATTCCAACCTTATCAAGACACTCCAGAGAAGCAACCTTTTCCTCTTTAGTAAATATGCCAAAAGTGGCTCTCCACCAAGGCAGAGAAGGCACAAAAGCTGTCAGCACATTTTTAATAACAGTGGTTCTTGTAATCAGGTTAAATGACTGGAAAATCATACCGATATTTCTGCGGAAGCTGCGAAGATGTTTCCCCTGAAGCGACATCACATCTGTTCCATCTACAATAACAGAACCGCTTGTAATATCATGCATTCTGTTGATTGTCCTGATCAGTGTGGATTTTCCTGCACCGGAAAGTCCTATGATTGCCACAAACTCTCCCTGATCAATGGTAAGATTCACATTCTTAAGCGCCTCAAAGCCATTGGGGTATTTTTTACTTACATTCTTAAACTCAATCATAGATTCTACCTCTTTTTTCAAAAAGGGAGGTAAGCCATAGGCCCCTCCCTTTTGTATCTTATCATGTTTGGGAAATTATGAAGCGCTGTTTAATTCCTGAATCATCTTCTGTGCTGCACGCTCTGAGTCATAGTCAGAAGCCTCAGCAGGCTGATAGCCATTGTGGCTATAGATTGCAATTACTTCTTTTCCTTCTTCTGTGTTGCCGATATTGATAAATGCATCAGAAAGTGCCTGTCTGAAATCATCATCCATAACAGGAGATGTTTTGCTCACACTGATGGTATCATTGTAAATAGCAGGTGTTACACCGATCACAGCAGTATCTTCCCAAATGCTGTTGCTCATAGCGTATTCACTGGTCCATTTTTCTGTATAATCACGACGCGCATCAGCATAAGTACACAGAACATCTACCTGGCCTGAAGCAAGACGGGCAAATGCACTTCCGTAAGAATCAGACTGCACAGCATGAGAAAGCGCTGTAATATTCTTCTCAAAATTCTCCTGAAGCCAAAGTGATGGATAAATATATCCTGCAGGTGAGGAAGACCCCATAACACTCCAGTTTACGCCATCAACATCTTCCCATGTAAGCTCTTCTCCTGCATTTACCTTAGCAGCAAGCTCTTTGCCCTTTTCAGATGGGCCTGCAATCATAAGAGCGCGGTAGCTGGTTGTCTGCTTGTCAGATGCCTCTGTAGGAGCCTGGTCATTCCAGTCCTTTGCACTATCGGAATCAATGGAAAGTCCATCTCTTGTAGCTGTTAAAAGCACATCTGCACCATCATCATAAAGCACATAAGTACCGCCTGGAATCAGACCTACATCTGCTGTTCCTGCAGAAAGTGCCTCTCCTACTGCTTCATAGCTGGTACCAACGGAAATATCTACATTAGCAACATCATAACCCAGTGCAGACAGTTCTTTTGTCAGCATCTCCTTTAAAGGCTCTGTAGCTGTAATGATCTCGCCTGGTTCACGGGATGGAACGAATGCAATGCTGAGCTTGTCTATCTTTTTGTTCTCTGCTCCTGCAGTTGTATCTTCAGCTGCTTTCTCTGTCTCTCCAGCCTCTGCTGCTGTAGTAGCTTCTGCTGCTGTGGTAGCTGCTGCTGGCTCTGTCTTACCTGCGCAGCCTGCTAAAAGTCCTGCGCACATTGCTGCTGTCAGCATCAAGGAAATTGATTTCTTCATTTTTTTACATCCTCCTGTTTGATAGTGCTTCATTATTATTGGATTTATATTGAAGGGCTTTTGCCCATACAACCGCTTCATAGATTAACGCCTTCTTATGCAGTATCTCCAATCCTCATACGGGTTGGAACCATAACAGTCACTGCCTGTGTTCTCTTCTGCTCCATACGACCAATGAGCATTTCTAAAGCATTCTCCCATACATAATCAGGGAACATCTCAATACATGTACTGGTAGGCCACTTGCTTTCCAGAGTCTGAATATCCTGATAGATGATAATTGCCACATCCTTTGGAATGCGAAGCCCCAGTTCATTTAAAGCTTCCAGCGCACCTTCTGCAACCTCATCACTTCCAAGAAGGATGGCTTCTGCAAGTGTCCCTTCCTCTGCCGCCTTCTTCGCCAGTAAATACCCGCTTTCCCTGCTGATCTCCCCCACATGGAAATACTGTTCCTGGTATTCATTGCGCTTTTGCAAAATATGTATCAGCCCGTTTAACCGGTTTGCTCCTATTTTCACATTGCCCTGTTCATATAAACCACCTATGTAACCCACATTGGCATATCTCTTATGATCCAGAAGATAACGAACCATCTCTTCCTGCCCAAGATTAAAATCCAGCCATACCTGATCATTCTCATAATCCTTCTGATTGGAGTTTACGAATACGATGGCATAGGACAGCGAACGGAGAAATGCCACTTCCTCATCGCTAAATAAGCCAAAAGCAATAATGCCGTCTACCGGTTCCTGCTTTCCAAAGGTAAGGCGGATAAAGGATACCTCATACTGGCTCGCCATTAACTGAAGCATGCAGGACAGGGAGGATATGCTCACATTGGGACGGTCAGGACGGATAATTCTCCAGTCAGCAACACCGATCACCAGCGTCTTTCTGCTGCCAGCCTCTTTCCGCAGGCGAGGCGGTATATAGTTTAAATGATGTGCAGCGTTAAATATTCGGTTTCTAACCTCAGGCGTCACCTGCATACTGTCGTCCCGGTTCAGTACTCTGGACACAGTGGTAAGGGATACACCTGCAAGGCTTGCTACATCTTTAATTGTTGCCATATTTGCACCTCCTGTATGACGTTCACTGGCACTCTGAAGTGCTGTATCGTTTTCAAAATGACCGATACAACACATTAACTAATTTGATTATACCAGTTAAAAAAATAACTTCAATATATTTTACTAAAATTTTACTGAAATATTCTAATTACTGTAACCAGGGTTTTCTAATAAGTAAAAACCGCCCACTGTTTACTAGACAGGAGCGGTTCAAACATCGTCATTATTTTATTTATCAGGAAGCTCTGCCTCCGGCATACTCTCCCTTCACTAATTTTTTCAGAGTCCACCCAGCCAGCACTGCGCCAACTACGAAAAACACAACTGTACACAAATACAGTACCATCTGCCTTGTTCCCGAATAACCTGCTGCATCCTTTATAAGACCGACTGCCAGATATACCAGATATACTCCTGCAACCAGTCTCAGCACCAGAATCATCTGCGCAGGTTGGGAAGTCTTATTCCCTCCATCTTCCATGTACTCACTCCTTTTCACATTCTCTAACAGAGTCCCTTTCAATTAATTCAGAATCAAACAGACAGTTCCCGTCAAAATAGGGATTCTCTATCATATTGATCATGGTTTCTGCAGCCTTTCTCCCAAGGGTTTCCATAGGATGGGGAAATGATGTGATTTTAATATCTCCCACAGTGGCAAGATCAGAATTATCCACACTTACGATGGACAAATCCTCCGGAATACGAATCCCTCTCTTCTGACACAAAGCGGTAAACAGATAACAAACTTCATCATTATAACAAACCACAGCTGTGCAGCCTTCCAGCCTGTAGAATAAATAATCTTCAAAAAGCTCCAGATTAGCAATATCATCGGTATCAATCCATACGCAGGACCTGCTTTTTACATTCAGACCATGTTCAATAATTCCTTCCATATAGCCGGAATATCTTAAATGTCCCTGACCATCATCGCATTTAAAAATTCCACCGATTTTTCTATGACCTTTCTCAAACAGATATTCCACTGCCTTTCTACCGATCTTCCGGTCATCCAATGCTACAATAGGAAGCTTCAGCTCCGGATAACTGCTGTTAAAAAATAAAATAGGAATCTGCTGATCCATCAACCGCTTATAATAATGCATATTAGAATTTGGTATGGCACTTTTTGTAGGTTCCACAATCAAACCATCAATCGTATTTTTTTCGATAATATTTTTCAGAGCCTTACTTTCCCCGTCAATACGGTTACCTGTAAATGCAATCTGCGTTGTATATCCTGCTGCAGAAAGCACCCGTTCAATCCCCCTTAGAATAGGGGGGAAAATGTAACTGTCTGAATAAGTGCTTATAACAGCTACGTTCAAATACCGTTCCGGTCTTCTAGTCTTTCCGTTTTGTCCTACATAAGTACCACTGCCCTGTATCCGTGAAACAAATTTATTTTGTTCCAGTACATCAATGGCATGGCGAACCGTCTGGCGGCTTAAACCAAACTTTTCACTAAGCTCATTTTCAGAAAGGAGTCTTTCTCCCATTTTAAATGTTCCGTTACTAATGTTTTCAATGACCCAGTTTACAACCGCCTTATATTTTGGTTCCCTGCCTAACATGATTCAGTCTCTACCTTCTTACTATTTTTTTCTCTTTGAGATTAAGTCTATCGTAACTGCGCCTAAAAGTACAGCACCTTTTACAATTTTCTGAATATCAGTGGACCAGCCATATAAAGACATACCATTATTTAAAATACCCATAATAAACGCTCCAACAACAGCGCCTATAATGGTACCAACACCGCCAGTAGTAGCTGCTCCGCCAATATAACAGGAAGCGATTGCGTCCATTTCGAACTGATCTCCTGCCTTTGGAGTTGCAGAACCGTTTCTTGCTGAAAGCACAATTCCTGCAACAGCACAGAGAATTCCCATATTGGTGTATACCCAGAAAAATACTTTCTTCGTATTAATACCGGACAATCTTGCTGCTTTCGCATTACCGCCCAGTGCATAAATCTGACGCCCGGCTACAGTTCTGCTGGTAATAAAATGATAAACAGCTACCAAAATCCCCATAATAACCAGGACAAATGGAATACCATTGTATCGTGACAGTTTATAAAAGAAGAACCATACTACCATCAGAATCATACATTCTTTTAATATGATCTGCCACATAGGATTATTAGGAAAACCATATTTTTTCTTCGTGCGGATGTTCTTTAATTCTGTCAGAATAATCAGTACTGAAGCAACTACAGCAACGCCAATGGAAACAAGGTCCATGGTTCCTGTTCCAAAAGGAATCTTCATGGTTGGAAGGAAACCTGCACCTATAAAGTTATAACTTACAGGCAGCGGTCCTTTGGTCTGAGCTCTGAGAAGTGTATAAGTCAGTCCTCTTCCTATAAGCATACTTGCCAAAGTAACAATAAAAGGAGGAATAGACAGTTTGGAAACGAAGAAGCCAACAAACATACCTGATAAAGTACCAACTACAAGAGCTGCCAGTATCGCCGCCCACATACTCATTTTATAGTCTACAATAATAATTCCGACTACAGCTCCGCATAATGCAACAATAGAGCCAACGCCTAAATCTACGTTACCGGTTAATACGCAAAGCAGCATACCAACTGCTAAAATTACAACATAACTATTCTGCATAATCAGATTGTTAATATTAGTAGGTGACATGTTTTTTCCACCTGTCATTGCTGCAAATATCAGAAATACAGCAATGAGGGCAAGCACCATGCCATATTGTTTCATATCAATGTTTTCTGTCTTTTTTTGATCCATCTCTATACTTCCTTTCCAGCCTCAGCCATAATGCATTTCATAATCTGTTCCTGGGTTATCTCTTCTTTATTTAATTCACCGGCAATTTTGCCTTCATTCAGTACGTAAACCCGGTCACAGGTACCGATTAACTCTTCCATCTCAGAAGAAATGATCACCACTGCTTTTCCGGCTTTCGCCAGATCGTTGATAACACAGTAAATCTCATACTTTGCTCCTACATCAATACCTCTGGTAGGCTCATCGAGAATCAGCACGTCAGGCTGAGTGAGCATCCATTTTGCAAGGACTACTTTCTGCTGATTTCCTCCTGAAAGCGAGCTAACGGTCTCATTGATAGAATTGGATTTAATATTGATCTTCTTTTTATATTCCTCTGCAGCTAGCATTTCTTCATTATGATTAACCACACCTCTGGAAGAAAAGAATTTGCGCAGGGCAGCTAATGCCATGTTGCCTTTTACTGAATCAATCAAGATCAAGCCATAGGTCTTTCTGTCTTCCGATACATAGGCAAGCTTGTGCTCTATGGCATCTGTCACTGATTTTAAATTTTGTTGTTTTCCATTTATTTTAATGGTTCCGCTTATCTTCTGACCATAAGAATGTCCAAAAATACTCATAGCCAATTCCGTTCTGCCTGCTCCCATAAGACCTGCAAAACCAACTACTTCTCCTGCTCTGGCATAGAAGTTAACGTCATGAATGATCTGACGATCCCCATCTTCTGGATGATAGACATTCCAGTTCTCCACTTCAAATATCTTATCTCCGATTTCGCAGTCTCTCTCAGGATAACGGTTGGTCAGCTCCCTACCTACCATTCCCTTGATAATGCGGTCCTCTGTAAATTCATCCTGCCCTTTGATTAGGGTTTCAATGGTCTTACCATCACGAATAACAGTGATAGAATCTGATACATAACTGATTTCATTTAACTTGTGAGAAATAATAATGCAGGTAATTCCCTGTTTTTTCAGCTCCAGCATAATATTTAAAAGTCGCTTACTCTCTTCATCGTTAAGAGCAGCAGTAGGCTCATCCAGTATGAGAAGCTCCACTTTTTTCGCCATTGCTTTAGCGATTTCAATTAATTGCTGTTTGCCAACTCCCAGAGTATTAACCGGTGCATTCAAATCTTCGTTGCCAAGTCCAACCTTTGTGAGCATATCGAGAGCATGTTTTCTCGTCTTTGTCCAGTCAATGACACCTTTAACAGATGTCTGTTCATTTCCCAGAAATACATTCTCAGCAATTGACATATAAGGACTAAGTGCCAGCTCCTGATGAATAATAACAATACCTTTTGCTTCGCTCTGACGAATGTTGTGGAACTGACAAATTTCTCCGTTGTACTTAATATCACCACTATAGTCACCATAGGGCCAGACACCGGATAGAACATTCATCAAAGTGGACTTCCCTGCTCCGTTTTCACCGCAAAGAGCGTGTATTTCCCCACGCTTTACTTTGATATTGACATCATCCAGAGCTTTTACACCGTAAAACTCTTTGGTAATATGGTCCATCTCCAATATGTAATCAGACACCTTATCAACTCCTTTGCTATTTTATCAGATAATATGGAAAGAGGCGGCGGCACTCCGCCGCCGCCTTTTTCAGCATATTATAATCTCTTTACTGTGCCAGTTGAGCCTCAGTATAATAACCACCGTCTACAATAATCTCCTGATAATTGCCCTGGTCTACAGCAACTGGTGTACAAAGGTAAGAAGGAACTACGATTTTACCATTATTGTACTGATCAGTATCATTGATCTCTGGCTCTGCTCCCTCTAAAACAGCCTGAACCATAGTTACACACTTCTCAGCTAAAAGACGAGTATCTTTATAAATAGTCATAGTCTGATAACCGGTAATAATATTCTTCACTGCCATAAGATCCGCATCCTGTCCTGTAATCAGAGGCCAGTCCTCGCCCAGCTTATATCCTGCAGCTTCCAGTGCTGATTTACATCCATAAGCAAATCCATCAAATGCAGATGCAACGATATCAAGTTTTTCGTCTGCGTAGAATCCTGTTAAATAGTTTTCACAGTTCTGCTGTGCAGTTTCCTGAGACCATCTTAAAATACAGGTATCTTCAAAAGATGTACGACCTGACTTACATACCAAAGTTCCATCGTCCAGATATGGCTGAAGAACTTCCATCATACCGTTGTACAGGAATAATGCATTGTTATCATCCGGTGATCCCATAAAGAATTCCACTGTGTAGGATTTACCTTCTGCTTTCGCTTTGTCCAGATCTTTCGTATCCTTTATGTACTGACCGATGGCTGTACCAACTCCCTTATTATCAAAGGTTGCATAATAAGATATTGCGTCTGTATCCATCAGCAGACGGTCATAAGCTATAATAGGAATTCCAGAGTTTTTAGCCTGCTCTTCTACGTTAACAAGGGCAGATGAGTCAATAGATGCAATAACCAGACAGTCTGCACCAGATGCGATCATATTCTCAATCTGAGAAACCTGCATCTGTACATCATCTTCTGCATACTGTAAGTCTACTTCATATCCCAGTGCCTCTAACTGCTTTTTCATGTTTGCACCATCATTGATCCAACGCTCTGATGACTGTGTAGGCATAGCAACACCTACTTTTTTACCTGCGCCTGAAGGCTCTGCTGCTGTGTCTCCGCCTGCCTCTGCTGCTGTTGTTGCTTCTGTAACTGCTGCTGTAGCTGCTTCTGTTGCTGCTGTAGTTGAACCAGCTTCCTTTGAACTTGAACAGCCGGCTAACAGCGATGCTGCCATTACTCCCCCCAGGATGATACTTAAGATTCTTCGTTTCATATTACTTCCTCCTTTATAAAATAATTGTATATATAACTTTTATTATTTGTCAAAAATTGTATGTACGTTAATTCTTACAGGGTTTTGCAGATTTTTGTCGATTTAATCATAGTGTTTTACTTATGATTTAGATAACGCCCATGTTCTTTTGTGTGTTTTGTTAGTTTTTGTTTTTATTTTCATGAGATAACTATACAATTTTATTTTAGGTTTGTCAACATGTTCTTAGTATATTTTTATTTTTCTTTATAGTTGTACATACAACTATGATAAATAAACATCAATCATGCATTAAGGCTTGTTAAAAGACACAGTTGGCCTTTTAGGTTCCATAGGATAATCAATACACTCCCAAGAAGCTAACAGCAGGAGCCACTCTCGATTCCAGAATCTCAATTCTAAGATTCCGGGTTTTTATCTCCGGAAATACAGCATTTTTCCGATATCCGACTGTTTTCCCTGTATAAATCACTTGATTGGTATCCCCATTTACAATAAGAAACTTCTCAATTCTCTGGCTTAGACGAATCTCTTCTTTGATCACTACCATAGAAATCACCACAGGATCAGCCCAGGACAACTCTATTTTACACGACCTTATTCCATCAGGCGTTTTAAAATAACCTGTTCCATCTGCCTTCCGGACATTTTCAATCTCACACCCTGGCTCAGACCTGCTGGAACTTATAACAGCTTTATCAACCAGATTACACACTTCCCGCTTCTTTATATATTCACCCAGTTCCTTCAGCCTGTTCACATCATTTTCATGAAATAAACCATTTGGCATTGGGGGAATATTAAGCAGCATCATTGCATTACCACCTACAGAATGATCATAAATAGAAATCAGATTCTCAAGACTTCGGATTTTATCATCTTCAGACTTATGATAAAACCAGCCGGGACGAATAGAAAGATTCACTTCTGCAGGATACCAGGCAAGATCAGTTTCTCCTTCCAGAACCCTTCTGCTTCCTAAATCCTTATCATTGCTGGCTATTTTCCTCTGACGAAATGCTGCATCATCGCTTTTCTGACTATTTTCCTTAATTCTCTCTTTATCCTTAAGCCGCTCCGGAACTACACTCCATTCCTCTTCTCTGGTATCCCCAGCCTCATTCCCACACCAGCGGACATCCGGCCCACAAACAGAAATACAGGCACCTGGCTGATATTTTCGTATCACTTCATAATACCGTTCCCAGTCATACGTTTGTATCCTGCCATTACTGCCTTCACCGCAGGCTCCATCTAACCAGACACAGAACACATCTCCATACAGGGTCAAAAGTTCTGTCAGCTGATTGACAAAATAATCATCATATTCCTTCCCTTTTCCATAAGAAGGATGGTTTCTGTCCCAGGGAGATAAATAGATTCCCAACTTTAAATCATATTTCTTAAAAGCCTGAGAAACCTCATAAACGATATCGCCTTTCCCTCCCTTAAATGGACTTGCAGCTATTGTATGATCTGTAAAACGGCTGGGCCATAGACAGAACCCGTCATGATGCTTGCAAGTTAAGACAGCACCTTTCATACCTGCCAGAGAAAGGGCTTTAGCCCACTGTTCTGCATCAAATTCCTTAGGATCAAAGATAGAAGGAGATTCTGTACCATCTCCCCACTCCTTATCTGTAAATGTATTTACTGTAAAATG
>DHOR01000048.1:104322-104486 GCA_002409995.1 Hungatella sp. UBA5385
TGTAAATGTATTTACTGTAAAATGTACAAAGCCATAAAACTCCAATTTCTGATGGTTAAGCTGCCGATCAGAAGGGATTACCTCCACCAGTTTTCTTTCAAAATCAGTTATTTTCATTTCATATCCTTTCAAGTGTTTCAAAATTTAAATTAGGGGTTCGACCC
>DHOR01000042.1 GCA_002409995.1 Hungatella sp. UBA5385
CACTCTCTATCAGATTTCCTCCGGCACATTCCGGAGGAAATCTGATAGAGAGTGCAGGTGGATTTGGTGACCACTGAAAATACAGGTCTGTTATTTCCGCCCTGCTTCTCTGGGCTTACTACAAATTGATTAAAGCCGATAATACGGTTGGGGCGAAAATATAAGAAAACTTTTTCCTCTCCCTGCTTTGTAATGCTTGTTAAGGCACAGATGCCTTCTTCTAATAAATACACATAGTTTGATATATTCTTATCATAATTTTTGTTTAAAACAACATCTTTAGGCATGGTAATTTTTGTGCCGTATTCTGTGATGTCTTTCCAAAATAAATCCTTCATAATTACTCCGTCCTTCATGTTTGTAATAAAATGTTTCTATCATTATACTATTAATTTGTGAAAATGACCATAAGTATAACCTGTGTTATTTTTGATGAGAAATATTTATGGTAATATTGTTTTAACAATCTGGGGGGGAGACAGGGAAAACCTGGCAGGTCAAATGTGGTATGCCGGGGTTTTGTTTACCCTTAATCGTTATATTTTTAACAAAACAACTCCGGAAATCAATAAAATAAACAAATCCGGAGAATAAATGAGAAAAGGGGTTTCAGTATGGCAAGAGTAACGGTAAGCAAACAAGAACGGAAGATACTTACTCATTCTTTAATCGGTGTTGCAATTATGATCGGTTTTCGGTTTCTTCCACTTAACCTACCTGAGGTGACACCTATCGGCAAGGAAGTAATTGGCATCTTTCTTGGAACACTTTACTTGTGGAGTACAGTTGATCCCATTTGGGGCAGCCTTATTGCAGTAGGTATGGTGGGATTTTCCAGTTTTATGCCCATGGGTCAGGTATTAAAGGAATGTTTTGGCAATCCAACTCTCATTCAGTGTTTATATCTTATGGTAATGTCAGGCGCACTGGTACATTATAAGGTTACTGCATACATAGGGAGATTCTTCTTAACCAGAAAATTCACCAACGGAAGACCCTGGCTGTTGTCTTTTGTTATATGCATTGGTTGTTTTATAATGGCAGCATTTGTCAATGCGTTTACGGGAATTTTCCTCTTCTGGCCGGTGCTCTACGATGTGTTTGATGAGATTGGTTATAAAAAGGGAGATGCCTACCCAAGGGTTATTATTACACTGGTAGTTGTCTCTGCTCTCATCGGTTTCCCTGTGGCGCCTTTTGCACAGAACGGTCTTGCGCTGCTCAGTAACTTTGCTACGATTACAGAAAAAACAATGGGTACAGCCATAGTAGTTAATAATGCTGCTTATCTTGGTATCTCTCTTTCTATGGGGATTATCTGTATTATAGCCTGTATTCTCTATGCCAAGTTTATCTTAAGACCTGATGTATCAAAACTGAAAGAACTTAATGTGGAGACTATGAACCGCCATCCACTACCGCCTATGACATTGTCTCAGAAACTTTTGGGTGGCAGCTTTGTGGTTCTGGTTTTACTGATGCTGATCCCCAGTGTTTTCCCAACACTTCCCGGTATGGCAAAGCTGGGTTCCTCAACTGCCGGTATCGGTCTTACTGTAACTGCAGTTTTGGCAGCTGTGAGAATTAAGGGTAAGGCGCTTATTGATGTTCCGGCTGTTCTGGCAACTGATATCAGCTGGTCTTCCTACTATATTATTGCTGCTGCAATTTTCCTGGGAAGTGTTATGACAGACCAGTCAACAGGTGTTTCAGCTTTCCTGGAATATATGCTTTCACCTATTTTCTCTAATATGTCACCGATTGTATTTACAATTGCACTGCTGCTGGCAGCCGGATTTTTAACAAACCTCTGCAACAGCCTAGTAATTGGTATGATTTTGCAGCCCATTATTGTGTCTTATTGTATGCAAACCGGCGCCAATGCCGGACCTATTGTTACTGTGATGATTCTCTTTGTACTGCTGTCTGCAGCAATCACCCCTGCAGCATCACCATTTGCAGCTCTTCTTCACGGCAACAAGGAATGGGTTCCCACAAAATATGTGTATCAGTACACAATCCCTCTGGTACTGATAGAGCTTGTTATATATGTATTTTTAGGTATTCCGTTAGCCAATATTCTCATGTAACGGAAGGTTTTGGAAGGAGAGATTTATCATGGCACAATATGACGTAATTATTATAGGGGCCGGCCCTGCCGGAATGACTGCCGCCATCTATGCGGCAAGAGCAGATATGAATGTGCTGATGCTGGATAAACTGGCACCGGGCGGACAGATTATCAATACAAACGAAATACAGAACTATCCCGGTGTGGGTACTATGAATGGTGCGGAGCTGGCCTATCAGATGTTTGAACATACCCAGCAGTTTGATACCATCACCTTTGATTATGGAACTGTTAAGGAGATACAAAATCTGGGAAATGAGAAAAAAGTTCTCTGTGAAGAAGATCATAAGGAATTTACAGGCAAAGCCATTATTCTGGCTACAGGCACAAGACCCAGATGTCTTGAGATTCCCGGAGAGGATAAGTTTAAGGGCAATGGTGTCAGCTGGTGTGCCATCTGTGATGGAGCCCAGTACAGAGATAAGGACGTAGTGGTAATCGGCGGAGGCAATTCTGCTGTAGAGGAATCCATTTTCCTGGCAGGAATTGTGAAGTCACTGACCATTGTAACCATGTTTGACTTGACAGCAGACCCTATAGCCTGTGATAAGCTGCGCGCCATGGAACATGTAACCATTTATCCCTATCAGGAGGTTCTGGAATTTACAGGAGAATCCAAGCTGACAGGCGTTCATTTTAAATCTACGGAAACAGGGGAAGAACATACAGTGGCCTGTGACGGTGTATTTGAATATATCGGTTTAATACCTACCACTGAATTTTTAAAGGACACAGGTGTATTAAATCAGATGGGATATGTAGAAACAGACGAGAAAATGCATACAAAGGTGGAAGGAATCTTTGGCGCAGGAGACTGCATTACCAAGAATCTGCGGCAGGTGATTACAGCTTGTGCAGATGGAGCCATTGCTGCACAGGAAGCTTCCCACTATGTACAGAATTTAGAGGATTAAGAAAGGATAAAAAATCATGATTAAAGAAGTAAACAGTGTAGAATTTAAAGAATTGGCAGGCAAGGGACTGGTTTTGGCGGACTTTTTCTCAACCACCTGCGGACCCTGTAAAATGTTGTCATTCGTTTTAAAAGATGTGGAAAAAGAGTTTGGCGATGATTTAACCATTCTCAAAGTTGATTTTGACCAGAATAAGGATTTAACAGAGGAGTATGGAGTCACCGGATATCCTACTCTGGTTCTCTTAAAGGATGGAACAGAGGCAGGCCGTCTGCAGGGCTTACAGCAGAAGCCGGTAATTGTAAAAATGATACAGGATCATAAATAATTTTCTTAAAGGAGGATATTACATATGTCAGTTTCATATTCATTTGAGGATCATATTATCAACAGACAGGCAGAAGCAGAAGAGGCAATGTTACAAGAGTTTGAGGCAGGCAATTATACACTTCAGAATCCGCTTGTTAAGTATAATTTATATCTGGTTCAGCCTTTATCCGCTGTTATATGTTTTACAACAGAGGAAGAGACTGCTGTGACGGTTACTGTTCTGGGAAAGACACCACAGGCCAACATTTCCCATACCTTCCCAAAGGCGAAGAAGCATGTGCTTCCCATTGTGGGTCTCTATTCGGACTATTCCAATCAAGTGAAGATTACTGCTTACCGCGGAGATTCTTCAGTGATTACCATTGATGTACCTGATGTATTTGACGGTAAGGAAGTGATCTATTCCATGGATACAACGCCTGAATACCTTCAGGATAATATTATTTTAGTTTCTCCGGCAGGAGAAGACCTTGCAGTAGGATTTGACTTTGCAGGTGATGCCAGATGGCATATGAATATCCCTTGTGTATTCGATGTTAAGAGACTAAAAAACGGCAACTTAATCATGGGCTCCCATCGTGTGGTGCAGATGCCTTATTACATGTCAGGTCTTTATGAGATCAGCCCATGCGGTAAGATTTACAAAGAATACCGTGTGCCTGGAGGATATCACCATGATGAAATGGAGATGGAGGATGGCAATCTTCTCTGTCTCACAGAGGATTTAAGAAGCGAAACAGTAGAGGATATGTGTGTTCTCTTAGACAGAAATACAGGTGAGATATTAAAAACCTGGGATTATAAGAAATTCCTTGATCCTAACCATGTAGGAAAGTCAGGCAGCTGGTCTGATCATGACTGGTTCCATAACAATGCAGTATGGTATGACAAGAATACTCATTCCCTAACATTTTCAGCACGCCATATTGATTCCATGGTTAACATTGACTATGAATCAGGAGAATTAAATTGGATCATCGGAGATCCTGAGGGCTGGCCGGAGGATATGAAGAGATATTTCTTCACACCTGTTGGTAATAACTTTGAGTGGCAGTATGAGCAGCATGCATGTCTCATTACACCAAACGGCGATGTGATGTGTATGGATAACCATCACTATGGCTCCAAGGTGAGAGAGAAATTCCTTGCTGCAGCAGACAGCTATTCCAGAGGTGTCCGTTACAAAATCAACACAAAGGATATGACCATTGAGCAGGTATGGCAGTATGGCAAGGACAGAGGAGCCGCATTCTTCTCACCTTATATCTGTAATGTGGAATACTATAATGAAGGCCATTACATGGTTCATTCCGGCGGTATTGCCTATGACAAGGACGGCAATCCTTCAGAGTCCCTGGGTGCATTTGCCAAAGATCAGGGCGGAAGACTGGAATCTATCACTGTAGAGATGTATGAAGATAAGAAAATGTTGGATTTGCATGTTCCAGGCAATTACTACAGAGCTGAGAAACTGAAATTATACAGCGACGGAATCAATCTGGAGCTGGGCAAAGGTCAGATATTAGGGGAAATGGGCGTAACAAAAGAATTTGATACAGAGATTCCCTTAGAGCCTTCAGGGGAAATGCTTCCTGAAAGCTGCAATGCAAGAATTGAAGACGAGATTGACCGTTTCACCTTCTTCTCACGTTTTGAAAAAGGACAGCTGGTTATGCTGCTGTTAGAGCAGGGAGAAGAGATTCACAGATACTTTATTTCCACGACTGCTGTTCCATATCTGGCTATGTGCTGCGGTACATTCCTGGATTCCGATGACAGAAATACAAGAACCAACATCAACAAAGCAGGCTTAAAGGGAGAGTATGACCTTCGTGTAATTGTTGATGACAAGTTATATGAAACCGGTGTTAAGATTAGCTGCTAAAGGAGGGGGTAGTATTATGGGAGTTTTATTCAGAGAAATCGAACATATTATTGACAAACAATATGAGGCAGAGCAGGCATTTCTGGCAGAGTACAAGAAGGAAAAGCATTCTATTGCCAATCCATATGTAAAGGCCAATCCTTATTTGATTGCACCACTGACAGCTATAGTGATGTTTGACAATGAAAAACCTGCATTTGCAAAGGTGACTGTAAAAGGCAGAGAGGCAGCAGGGGACATGATGTACCGTCCTGTATCAGACTCTGTTCATATGGTTCTTCCAATCTATGGTCTTTATGCAGATTATGAGAATACAGTACTTATTGAACTGAGCACAGGTGAAACTGCTGAATTAAAGATTAATACAGAGGCAGCAGATGAGAAACTGAAAAAACCAACATCTATAGAGACAACAGCGGAATACATGCAGGACAATGTGATGATGGTAAGCCCAACATCACCTGCTTATACAGCAGCTTATGACTATGCAGGAGATGCCCGCTGGTATAACACCTTAAATCTGGCATTTGACTTAAAGAGAGCCAGAAATGGACGGCTATTTGTTGGAACAGATCGTCTGGTTGCGCCACCTTATCATACAACAGGCATCTATGAGATGGGTATGATAGGAAAGATCTACAAAGAGATCAGAGTGCCTGGTGGTTATCACCATGATCAGTTTGAGATGGAAAACGGTAATGTTCTCATTCTGACCCAGCTTCTGCCAAGAGGTACTGTGGAAGATGTCTGCGTACTGGTTGACAGAAATACTGGGGAGATATTAAAGGAATGGGATCATCAGGATGTACTTCCTGTTTATCCTGTAGGCGGTTCAGGAAGCCAGGATGGTCACGACTGGTTCCACAACAATGCAGTATGGTATGACAAAAAGACCAATTCCTTAAGTTTTTCCGGACGTCATCAGGATATTATCATTAACCGTGATTTTGATACAGGCAAGTTAAACTGGATTATCGGTGATCCAACAGGCTGGCCTGAGGATATGCAGAAGTACTTCTTTAAGCCGATTAGTGAGGAATTTGACTGGCAGTATGAACAGCATGCCTGCATGATTCTTCCTAATGGAGATGTGATGTGCTTTGACAACGGACACTGGCGTTCCAAAGAAAAAGAACATTATTTAGATGCAAAGGACAATTTCTCCAGAGGTGTGATTTATCGCATTGATACAGAGAATATGACCATAGAGCAGGTATGGCAGTACGGCAAGGAGAGAGGCGCAGAATTCTTCTCCTGTTACATATGCAACTGTGAATATTACGGAGAAGGCCATTATCTGGTACATTCCGGCGGCATTGGCAAGCTAAACGGTCAGTGGCTCAATAAACCAGGCTCAGGTATGGTAAAAGAGCTGGAAGACGGTTCAGTACAGCTTTCTTCCATTACTGTGGAATTAAAAGATGATCAGCTGATGTATGAGATGCATCTGCCTGCCAACTTCTATCGTGCTGAGAAGCTTCGCCTCTATGACCAGGGTGATCAGATTACCTTTGGAAAGGGACAGATCATTGGCTCTATGGGAGTGACAGAAGAGTTCTTAACAGAAGCCCCAGCAGAAGAGGCTGGTATGATTCCTGATTTATATAAAACCAAGATTGCCAAAGAGTTGGACCGCTTAGTATTTAAGGCCAGCTTTGAAAAGGGGATGCTGGTTATGCTGAATCTGGAAGGAGAAAACGGTACTCCTACCCGTCACTATTTTGTTCCTACAACAAAACGTCCATTCCTTGCAATGTGTGTGGGCACTTTCCTGGAACATGATGAGAGGGCGGTTGAATTCCCTGTGAGCCTTGAAGGCATTGAGGGAACCTATGACATCACAGTTACAGTTGATGATAAGAAATATGATACCGGAATCAAGGTGACATTCTAAAACAAAAGAGACTTAAGGAGTCATTATAAGGAGGAAACACTCAATGGGTTACGTAATAAGCTTTGAAGAAGCGAACAAGATCTTTGCCGATCTCCAGGATGAATATGAAATCTGGGCGCCAAAGAGGTTTGTGGGAATGGGAAGATATTCCGACACAGACTTAATTAAATATGATAAGGTAAGCACTGTAGAGGAAATCGAATATATGGATAAATCTGACTTTCCGGCTAAAGAAGTGCTGACTCCAATTTCTGAGTCCATGTTCTATTTCACAGAAGATGAGTTTATTGAAAGCAAGGCTACTAATAAAAAACTGCTGATCTTCATGAGACCATGTGACATTCATGCGCAGCATCATCAGGAGAGGATCTATTTACAAAACGGCGGATATGCAGACATGTACTACAAACGCATGAACGAGAAAGTGAAAATCGTCATGATGGAGTGTACAGTTGGCTGGGATACCTGCTACTGTATAAGCATGGGTGCTAATAAGACAGAGGACTATTCCATGGCAGTCCGTTTTGAAGACGGTCAGTTAAGAATGGATGTAAAGGATGAGGTGTTTGCTCCATATTTTGAAGAGAAAGAGGAGATATCATTCCAGCCTGAATATGTGGAAAAGAACCAGTTAACTCTTGATATTCCAGAGATTCCTAATAAAGAAGTGTTAACAAAATTAAAGAATCACCCGATGTGGCAGGAATACAACAAACGCTGTATCTCCTGTGGTGCATGTACCATTGCATGCAGCACCTGCACCTGCTTTACAACAACAGATATTATATACAATGAAAACTCCAATGTAGGAGAGAGGAAGAGAACCTCTGCCTCCTGCCAGATCAAAGGATTTTCCGATATGGCTGGCGGTATGAGCTTCCGTAACACAGCAGGGGACAGAATGCGTTATAAAGTGCTCCACAAATTCCATGACTATAAAGAACGCTTCAAAGACTACCATATGTGTGTAGGCTGCGGCAGATGTATTGATCGCTGTCCGGAATTCATATCCATAGTGGCTGCAGTGAATAAGATGAGCAAAGCAGTGGACGAAATCGTAGCAGAAGAGAATAAATAGGGAAGGGTGGACAAAGAGATGAATAACATAATGAAACCTACTGCATGCAAGATTCTTGAAGTGATAAAAGAGAGTATTCATGAGTATACATTTAAAGTTGCAGTTGATATGAAGATAGAACATGGACAGTTTCTACAGCTTTCCATACCAAAGATAGGTGAAGCGCCTATATCCGTAAGTAATTTCGGTGACGGCTGGATGGATTTTACCATCCGTTCCGTAGGTAAGGTAACCGATGAAATCTTTAGAAAAGAAGCAGGAGATACCTTATTCCTTAGAGGTGCATACGGAAAGGGCTGGCCGGTAGAGCAGTTTAAAGACAAACACATGGTTATTATTACAGGCGGAACAGGGCTTGCTCCTGTTAAGAGTATCTTGAATTTATTCTATGATCAGCCTGATTATGTGAAGAGTGTAACCTTAATCGCAGGATTTAAGAATGAAGACAGTATTATATTTAAAGGTGATTTAGACAGATGGAAAGAGAAATTCACAACTTATTATACACTGGATAAAGATCAAAAAGAAGGCTGGAATACAGGATTTGTAACTGAATTCGTTTCCAAGGTGGACTTTGAGAAGTTTGGCGATGACTATGAGGTGGTGCTTGTGGGACCGCCGCCAATGATGAAGTTTACAGGTCTGGAAGCTGTCAAATGCGGCGTACCGGATGAGAAGATCTGGGTATCCTTTGAGCGTAAGATGTCATGTGCAGTAGGTAAATGCGGACACTGCCGGATTGATGAGGTTTATGTATGCCTGGATGGCCCTGTATTTAACTATACTCAGGCTAAATATCTGGTTGACTAAGGAAGGGAGCGAATATAGAATGAATCACGATATTGATATTAAAAAAGTGCGGATTAACTGTTTCAGACAGTCTAAAGTAGCAGGAGAGTTCATGCTTCAGCTCCGTGTTCCTGGTGCTTTAATCCAGGCAAAACATTTGAGCATGGTAGAGGAAGTCTGTGAGAAATGGGGCAATGGAACCTTCCATATCGGTACCAGACAGACCCTGAATATTCCTGGAATTAAATATGAGAATATTGATGAGGTAAATAAATTTATCAGAGGTTATATTGAAGAAGTTGATATTCAGACCTGTGATGTAGATATGGAGTCCACAGATGCAGGCTATCCAACCATCGGCGCCCGTAACATCATGTCCTGTATCGGCAATGCACACTGTATTAAGGGCAATGTCAATACATACCAGCTGGCCAGAAAGATTGAGAAACTGATTTTCCCTTCTCATTATCATATTAAGATTGCGGTAGCAGGTTGTCCCAACGACTGTGTTAAGGCTAATTTCAATGACTTTGGTATTATGGGAATTAATAAACAGGTGTATGATATTGACCGCTGCATCGGCTGCGGCGCCTGTGCAGAAGCCTGTGAACATCATGCAACCGGAGTACTCACCTTAAATGAAAACGGTAAGATTGATAAGGATACCTGCTGCTGTGTAGGCTGTGGAGAGTGTTCCCTTATCTGCCCTACAGGCGCATGGACAAGAGGCAAGACGCTGTACCGAGTCACACTTGGCGGACGTACAGGAAAACAGAATCCCCGTTCAGGGAAGCTGTTCTTAAACTGGGTAACAGAAGAGGTATTACTGGGTATGTTTGCCAACTGGCATAAATTCTCAGCATGGGCCCTTGATTACAAACCGGAATATTTACATGGCGGTCACTTAATTGACCGGGTAGGTTATAAAGAGTTTGTGAAACACATCTTTGAAGGTGTGGAATTTAATCCTGAAGCCAAGATGGCTGATGACATCTACTGGCAGGAAAATGAGCAGAGAGGTAATATGCATGTAATGCCATTATCCCAGCATAAACATGCAGGCCCTCAGAGCTCAGCAAACTAATCAAAACTTATATAAGATTCGAAGCAGCGGCAGCTAGAAATACAATACCGCTGCTTCGAATCTTTCTTTTAAGGCAGTATTATGATAAAATAATAAGTGTGTTAAGAAATACGCAAAGGAGAAAACATGGCATATTTTCCGTTTTTTATAGATATAAAAGGTCAGAAATGTCTCATAGCAGGCGGCGGAATGGTAGCTTACCGGAAGGTTATGGTGCTGAAGGATTACGGCCCGGAGATTACAGTGGTTGCCCCTCATATGATTCCCCAGCTTGTAGAAATCTCACAAGAAGAATCAGGTTCCATTCATCTTGTGGAACGGCTGTTTGAAGATTCGGATTTGGAAGGCGTTGATTTTGTGGTGGCAGGTACAGATGATGAAGCGTTAAACCGCAGAATATCACAGATGTGCCATGAGAGAAAGCTGCCTGTTAATGTGGTTGATGTGCAGGATGAGTGCAGCTTTATATTTCCGGCTCTTATGAAAGAGAAGGATATTACCATTGGCATTTCCACAGGAGGAAGCAGCCCCATTATTGCACAGGAGCTGAAAAAACGATTTCAGAAGGTGATTCCGGAAGGAATTGGCCATCTCTCGGCAGAGCTTGGAAGCTATCGGAAGCTTGTAAAATCCAGAGTGGATCAGCAGCCTGTAAGAGCTGAAATATTCAGAGAAATGGCAGATACAGGAATCAGACAGGGCGGTGTTCTCGCAGAAGACCAGGTTCTGGAAATAATTGATAAAAAGCTGAAAGGATTATAAACAGACAGATGAAGAAAAAGATTTATATAGGAACAAGAACCAGTGAGCTGGCAGTTACCCAATCTAAACTGGTAGGAGCTGCCATACAGAAGGTACTTTCAGAGACAGAGATAGAATACATCATGAAGATGACGGAAGGTGACCGGATTCTCAATAAACCTTTGCTGGAATTTGGGGGAAAGGGCGTATTTGTCAGTGAGTTTGAGCAGGCTTTGTTAAAGGGGGAGATCGATCTTGCTGTTCACAGCGCTAAGGACCTTCCCATGGAGCTGGAACCGGGGCTTGGAATCGTTGCTGTTCCCGAGAGAGAAGACCCGAGAGATGTGCTCATAACACCAGCCGGCTGTGAGGATTTTAAATCCAAAAAAGAAATTGTCATCGGCACCTCCAGTCTGCGGAGACAATTGCAGATTCAGGAGATAGGAAAGGAAATGTGGCCCTGGGCCTCAGTCCGCTGTGAAAATCTCAGGGGCAATGTTCCCACAAGACTTGGAAAGCTGACAGATGGTCTCTATGACGGCATTATACTGGCGGCAGCAGGTATCAAAAGACTGGGACTTGAGGAAGATAAAAGATATCAGTATCACTATTTTGACTGTGAAACCTTTATTCCTGCAGGCGGTCAGGGAATTCTGGCTGTGGAAGGAAGAGTGGAAGGGGAGACAGCGGAGCTTGTAAGAGGGATTCAGAATCAGGAGGCATTTATCTGCCTGATGCTGGAACGGAAGATATTAAGGCTGTTAGATGCAGGCTGTCATGAGCCCATTGGCGTTTATTCCAGAGTTAAGGGAGATCAGATAGAGGTATTTGGAATCAACAGAAGAAATGAGCAGACAAGAAAAATCCACCTTTGGGGTGAGATTGAGCAGACAGCGGCTCTGGCAGAAGAGGCAGCCAGAGGACTGATGTAATAGGAAAGGAACTGGTAAAAATGAAAAGAACAGGAAAAGTATATCTTGTTGGTGCCGGTCCCGGTGATAAAGGGCTGATTACGGAAAAGGGCTTAAACAGACTGCACTCCTGCGATGCAGTTGTTTATGATTCCCTGTCATCAGATGAACTTCTCAGTGAGGTTCCTGAGAATTGTCAGAAGATATATGTGGGGAAAAGATGCGGTCATCACTCCATGAAACAGACTGAAATCAATAAGATTCTCATAGAACTGGCACAGAAGGGAATGACTGTAGTGCGTCTAAAGGGGGGAGACCCCTTTGTATTCGGCAGAGGCGGGGAAGAGATTATGGCTCTTTCGGACCATGGAATCCCTTATGAGGTCATATCCGGCGTCACCTCAGCTATAGCAGCGCTGGCTTCAGCAGGAATTCCCATTACCCACAGGGGAATCAGCAGAAGCTTTCATGTGATGACAGGTCATACTATGGCAGAGGATGGATCAGTTCCTCCGGACTTTCATGCATTTGCCGGACTTTCCGGCACTCTTGTATTCTTAATGGGACTAAGGAATCTGCCTGTTATAGTAAGTGGTCTGCTGGAGCAGGGCAAATCCGCTGACACGCCTGCAGCAGTCATTCAAAATGGTACCCTGGCAAATCAGAAAACGGTGAGAGGAACCCTGGCTGATATTGAAGATAAGGCAAAAGAAGCAGGAATCGGAAGCCCTGCAATTATTGTTGTAGGTGATGTGGTTTCTCTTGATTTATCCTCCACTCTTAAGGAACCTTTGAAAGGGTGCAGAATCGGCATCACAGGTACCCCCGGACTGACAGAGAAGCTTAAGAACACTCTTGAAAATGAAGGCGCTTCTGTAGAAAAGCTGCTGACTCTTGGCGTAAAATCCCATAGAAGTGAAGCTGCCATGGTTCGGGCATATAAAAACTTAAAACAGTATAAATGGATTGTATTTACCAGTGCCAATGCAGTGAGAGAATTTTTCGCAGGTCTTATGGAACAGGGCTATGATAACCGTGCGCTTGGTCATGTGAGATTCGCCACTGTGGGTAAGGGGACTGGAAGAGAGCTTCGCCAGTATGGTTTTCGATCGGACTATACCCCAGACAGATACTGCGCCCTTGATCTGGCAGTTGGTTTAAAGGGGATTCTGGACAAAGAAGACCGTTTGCTCATACCAAGATCAAAGGGAGGATCACCTGAATTAAACCGTATTTTTGATGAGAATGGGAATTCCTATGATGATATTATCCTATATGAAGTGGAGTCATTGTGGAAGGAAGGAGAACCAACAAATCTCAGCCTTGAAGGTCTTAACTATATTACTTTCGCCAGTGCTTCCGGTGCAGAGGCATTTTTTCAACAGTCTCCTGCAGATGTTTTTGATTCTGCAAAAGAGGTGAAAATAGTCTGCATCGGGGATATTACCGCAAAAGCGCTGGAGGCTCATGGAAGAAAGCCGGATATTGTGGCTGATGAATATACAGCGCAGGGCATTACTGAGGCTGTGATCCATGACTGGTCATTGAAACAATCCATGTTACCCTTAAAATCTAAAGAATCCATAAATTGTATAAACAATTCGCGTTTTGACTTGAAAAGTTAAGCAATTAGGTTTATTTTATTATTGAAGGAGGCTTGACTATGGATTATTTAGTAGTATATACGAGCAACACAGGCAATACAGAAAAAGTGGCTCTTAAAATCTTCGAAACGCTTCCGGGGAAATCAAAGGATATCATTAAGGTTGAGGACTATAAGGGAGAAGAGGCTGATCTGTATTTTGTAGGTTTCTGGAATGACAGAGGAACCTGCGGTAGCGGAATCATGGACTTCTTATCCAGTCTTCATGGTAAAAGAGTAGCGCTGTTCGGTACATGTGGAATGACCGGAAGTGATGAGTATTACAAAGAGGTGGAAAACAGAGTTTCTGTATTTCTCTCTGATGATAATGAATACCTGGGAGGCTTTTTGTGTGGAGGCAGACTGATGCCTCAGGTACTTGAAAAGTATAAGCAGATGCAGGCCATCAATGATACCCCCCAGATCAGAAGTATGATCGGAGCTTACGAACAAGGGATGCTGCACCCGGACAAACAGGACTTTGAAGCAGCCAAACGGTTTGTTGAGAAGATTCTCAGCAAACATCAGAAAAAGGAGAATTAATATATGGGTGTTAGAGATGATAACAATGGCAATAACAACAAAAAGCCATTTATCTATTACTACATTATTGTAATGATAGTGATGATTCTGTTTAACGCACTGATGGTACCCTGGATTCAATCAAAAACCGTACAAGAGGTGCCTTACAGTACGTTTCTGGAGATGATAGATAAGGGACAGGTGGTGGATGTTGCCAGAACAGAAACAGAGATACAGTTCCGTGCTGATACCGGAAATACCGGTTGGGACGGTGATAAGGCTTATGGAACTTATAAAACCGGGCTTTGGCCTGACGAGAAGCTGACAGAACGGCTGCAGGCTCAAAATGTAATTTTTAAGGAATATATTGTGGAGCCGGTATCTCCAATTATCTCAATCTTAATTACATGGGTGGTACCGATTCTGATCTTTGTATTTATAGGCAACTACATGTCGAAACAGATGCAGAAGCGGATGGGCGGTTCCAACGCCATGACCTTCGGCAAATCCAATGCTAAGATATATGCAGAATCAGAAACAGGCAAGACTTTCGCAGATGTAGCAGGACAGGAGGAAGCGAAGGACGCATTAAAGGAGATTGTGGATTTCCTTCATAATCCCAGCAAGTATGCAGACATCGGAGCTTCTCTTCCAAAAGGAGCGCTCTTAGTGGGTCCTCCCGGAACAGGTAAAACACTGCTTGCAAGAGCTGTGGCAGGAGAGGCTAAAGTGCCTTTCTTCTCCATATCAGGCTCTGAATTCGTGGAAATGTTCGTAGGTATGGGTGCGTCTAAGGTCCGTGACTTATTTAAACAGGCCAATGAAAAAGCTCCCTGTATAGTGTTTATTGATGAGATTGATACCATCGGTAAAAAACGTGACGGAAGCGGGTTCAGTGGTAATGATGAGAGAGAGCAGACTTTAAACCAGCTCCTTGCAGAGATGGATGGATTTGATGGCAAGAAGGGTGTAGTCATTCTGGCTGCTACCAACCGTCCTGATTCTCTTGATAAGGCACTTCTTCGTCCAGGGCGTTTTGACAGACGAATTCCTGTGGAGCTTCCAGATTTAAACGGTCGTGAAGCCATCTTAAAAGTTCACGGTAAGAACGTTAAGCTTTCCGACAATGTGGAATTCCGCGGAATTGCTCTTGCAACAGTAGGAGCCAGTGGTGCTGAGCTTGCCAATATCATTAATGAGGCAGCTCTTCGTGCGGTTCGTATGGGAAGAAACCTGGTAACACAGCAGGATTTAGAGGAAAGTGTAGAGGTTGTTATTGCAGGATACCAGAAGAAAGAATCCAATGTCAGTCTCAATGAGAGAAAGATTATTGCTTACCATGAGGTTGGTCATGCTCTTGTTGCAGCAAGTCAGAGTCATTCTGCACCTGTTCACAAGATCACCATTATTCCAAGAACCTCCGGCGCTTTAGGTTATACCATGCAGGTAGATGAAGAAGAACGTTTTCTGCTGTCAAAGGATGAGGCTCTTAATAAGATAGCTACCTATACAGGCGGCCGTTCCGCAGAGGAGCTGATTTTTAACACAGTGACCAGCGGAGCTTCCAATGATATTGAGCAGGCTACCAGAATTGCCAGAGCAATGGTGACACGGTATGGTATGACAGATGAGTTTGATATGGTGGCTCTTGAAACTGTAACAAACCAGTACCTTGGCGGGGATACCTCCCTTGCCTGTTCACCGGATACTTCAACGAAGATTGACCAGGCTGTCATCCGCATTGTGAAGGAGCAGCATGAGAAGGCTCTTAATATCCTGAAGGAAAATGAGGCAAAGCTTCATGAGATTGCTGCGTTTCTTCTGGAAAAAGAGACCATTTCAGGGGAAGAGTTCATGGAGATTTATAACCGGGCTTAAAGCTTACTTTTGCTTCAGCACCTCAGCATACATCCAGCCATTATACTTTAAAACAGACTGATCCTTTAATATGGACATCTGCTTACGCCACTCACTGGGAGTATGACCCATAGTGGCAAGAAAATGGCGGTTAAAGCTGGAAATGGAGCGAAATCCCACACGTTCGGATATGCTGATAACAGAATCCTCTGTCATACGCAGCAGATCAGCAGCCTTACGGATTCTGATGGAAATCAAATGCTCCAGAGGGCTGATTCCTAAGACAGAGGAGAACAGCCTGCGGAAATGTGTAGGGCTTAAGCCGCATAAATCAGCCAGATATTCCATAGGGAAATCTTCCATATAATGAAAACGGATATAATTTAAGGCCGGAGAAATGACCAGAGCATTCTCCGGCTGTTTTTCTGCCTTTTTATTCTGTGTATCTGAAATGCGCAGAAGGTGGGCAGCTAATGTAAGAAATAGCCCCCGTACACTCAGTTCATATCCTTCTTTTTTCTCTTTCATTTCATTAATAATTCCAACAACAAGATTATAGATCACAGGATATTCCTTCTTCCCCATAATCAGATTCATATGATGCTCCGTAATTGTGAGAATCTCCAGATTCTGAATGTCAATTCCTGAGAAAAATGGATGGAGCAGCTCTCCGATATCTACAAATATATAGGACCATTTGCTTGCTGTGCCTTTTGTGCTGCAGGTGGTATGGGGAATATCGCAGGATACCGCAGTCACATCACCAGCCTGAAAGGTGCAGGTTGTGTCCTCAAAGGTCATAGTTCCGCTGTCACTTTCACACAGCCCGATTTCCAGACAATTGTGAATATGAAGACGGCCTGAGGGCACATCAGAAATCCGCCAGTGTTCTCCAGTCAGCAGAAGAATGGGAAAATTGGCAGGCAGGTCATAGTCTCTGAATTCAATAACAGTCTTTTTGGGTCTGGACATATTGGCTCTCCTTTTGTTGTTTTCAATATTTATATTATACAATATAGATAATCCTTGTTTCAACCATAAAATAATAGAAAAAATTAAAAGACATTGAAAAAGTTACAGAAAACCAAGGGGTTATTCCATAAAAATTAGAAAAGGAAGGAATAAATTTCATTTTTAACGAAGTTATCAGAAAAATAAATGGTTGAAAATGCATAGTATTACATGTGTTTTGAATTGAAAGCGAAAGTAAATTTTTTTATAATAGTGGCATAAGAGTTGGGGATATTAAACAAATTAAACAAAATATGACAAAAAGGGAAGGGTGACGAATATATGAAAAAAACGAAAAAGCAGACTGCGGCTGTTACAAAGCCCCAGAGCAGAAGCCATGGATTTGGCTGGTATTTGAAGCGTGACTGGCAGCTCTATGCCCTCATGTTTCTGCCAATGCTTTTTATCCTGGTGTTTAAGTTCCTCCCTTATACGGGACTATCCATTGCATTTAAAGATTATAAGGTAGCTAAGGGATATGCAGACAGCCCATGGATTGGTTTTGACGTATTCCGCAAAGTGTTTAAGAAGAGGGATTTTGGTCAGTCTGTTTACAACACGCTGCTCCTGAATATCCTGGATCTGGTTTTCAGCTTTCCAATGCCGGTTATTCTTGCCTTGATTCTTAATGAGGTTAAGAATAAGTATTTTAAAAAGGTTACCCAAACATTATTATACCTGCCTCACTTCCTTTCATGGGTTATTATAGGAGGTATCGGTTACTCCCTGTTTTCATTAAGCAGCGGTGTTGTCAACATACTGATACAGAATGCAGGCCGCACACCTATTCCATTTCTTCAGGAGAATACATGGTGGCTGATCAGTTATGTGTTAATCGGTGTCTGGCAGTCTATGGGCTGGGGAACCATTATCTATCTGGCAGCAATCACAGGTGTGAACTCAGAGCTGTATGAAGCAGCCAGAGTTGATGGCGCAGGAAGATGGAAGCAGTGTCTCTATGTAACCCTTCCCTGTATCCGCAGTACCATTGTAACGTTGCTGATTATGAATCTGGGCAAACTGATGGGCGGTTCCTTTGAACGAGTATTCGCCCTTTATAATGCGAAAGCAACACAGTATACAACTACAATTCCTGTTCTGGTATACAGATGGGGTATTGAAAGCGGTAAGTTCAGCGAAGCAACTGCTCTTGGACTCTTTCAGTCGGTGATTGGCCTTGCACTTGTTCTCGCCGCAGATTTTGCAGCTAAGAAGCTGGGCGAAGACGGACTGATATAAGGAGGGAGATTACACTATGAGTGAACAAAAATCGTATCATTACAAAACATGGACTAAGGCAAGAGTGAAGAATACAGCGATTGATGCATTTTTCTATCTGCTTCTGCTTGTGATTTCCTTAACCTGCCTGCTTCCATTTGTACATATTTTTGCAAAGTCCATTAGCAATGAGGCTTATGTTATTGCAAACAAGATATTCCTGATTCCTAAGGATATTAATTTTACTGCTTATAAGAAGGTGTTTCAGGATGCGTCCATTGTCCGGTCTCTCTATGTGTCTGTCATTGTTACCATTGCATTTACAGCCATTGGTATGGTGCTGACCATCAGTGCAGCTTATGCTTTGACGAGAAAGCAGTTAAAGGGCAGGAAGCTGATGACATTTCTCATTATGTTTACCATGTACTTTACAGCAGGAACCATTCCTGATTACCTGCTGATGAATCAGCTTAATATGCTGGATACCTGGTGGTGTATGATATTGCCTCTGTCCTTTGCAGCATATAATTTCCTGATTATGAAGAACAATTTCCAGGCTTCCATACCGGACAGTCTGATTGAATCGGCACTGATTGACGGAGCCGGACATTTTAAGATTCTTACCAGGATTGTGGTTCCGCTGTCAAAGCCTATTATTGCAACCATTTCCCTGTTTTACGCAGTTGGACGGTGGAATGCTTACTCAGATGCCCTGTTTTACATCAAACAGAGAGTGGATTTACGGCCTTTGCAGTTAAAGCTATACTATCTGGTGGTTGCTGCCAGTGAGTCCTTTAAGGCGGAGGGCGGTTCCATCACAGGTCAGATCACCAATCCTGAGGTGTTAAAGGCATCCTGTATTATATTTGCAACTCTTCCCATTGTATGCATCTATCCCTTTGTACAGAAATATTTCGTACAGGGTACCATGATAGGAGCAGTTAAGGGTTGACTATAGAATTCAAAAAAGAGGAGGAAGTTTCATGAGAAAAGTTAGTAAATGGAAAAGAGCAGCGGCTCTTGGATTGGCAGCAGTGATGACAGCTGGTATGGCAGCAGGCTGCAGCAGCAAGAAGGAAGAACCAGCAGAAACAACAACAGCTAAGGCAGCGGAAGCAACAACTGCAGCTGAAACAGCAAAGCCAGAGGAGACAACTGCAGGGGAAGCAGGTGCCTACACAGATTATTCTGCAGGCTTTCCTGAGAATGTTACCATTAAGATCCCAGTTTATGACCGTGGTTTTGAAGGCTGGGACCCAGCTAACAACTATTACACCAAATGGATCCAGCAGGAATTCGGAGACAAATACAACGTAACAGTTCAGTATGTTGCTATCAGCCGTCAGAATGAAATCGCTGACTTTATGCAGATGATTGCAGCAGGCAATGCACCTGATATTGTTTTCCACTATGATATGCCTCAGGCAGTAAATTACAACTCCGAAGGCGCTATGCAGGAACTGGATCTTGAAGAGATCGAATTCTATGCTCCTGACTATTATTCAAAATTAGGCGATACCATCAATACCTATGGTAAGTTAGACGGCAAGAACACATTCTTCTTTGCAGAGAGAAATGCTATTTATTACAACTGGGTAACTCTGATTCGTCAGGACTGGCTGGATAAGGTTGGCATGGAAAGACCGGAAAACAGAGAAGAGCTTGATGCAGTTGCCACAGCATGGAAGGAAGCCGGACTTGGTAAATTAGGAGCTCAGCTGATTAATAAGAGCTATACCTATCAGTATCCATTTATCGGTGAAGCACGTGATGCCAAAGAATTAGGTTTATACCTTGACTTAAATGTGGCTCCTCTTACATGGGAACCATCAAAGGCCTATATTCAGGCAATGAATAAGGAATACAATGAAGGGATTCTTGATCCTGAGTTCTATTTAAATGCTGATGATGCTGCATGGAAGGCAGACTTTGTGGCAGGTAATATAGGAACCTATTCCTTCTATATTTCCTCCAACACAGACGTAATCAGCAGCTTAAAGGTTAATGATCCGTCAGCAGAGGTTTCTGTTCTCAGCCCTGCAGCTCAGGCTCCTTCAGACAGCAAGGCATATTACTACAAATATCCGCCTTTTGGTATGATCATGGGAATTAACTCCAAGACAACTGATGAACAGCGTGCTGCTGTATGGATGTTATTAGACTGGATGATTCAGCCGGAGAATCTGTTTACTTTACAGAATGGTTTTGAAGGTGAAAACTACACAATGGAAGATGGAATTGCTGTACCTGTTGCTGATTATGCAGGAGAGAACAAGCTTTCCAACAATAACAACAAGGATTACTGGTGTCTGGTAGCTGAGGTAGCTGACTACGGCGAAGAGGCTAAGAACTTTAAGGCTAATACAAAAACACTTGCACCTGCAGGCTATGAGAGCTTAATTCAGGATTCTTATGAATTCAATAAGGCAGTGGAACAGTATGGTCTGGTTACACCTATTTTCACTAAGATGGTAGAGTCTACCAGCGAATATGCTGCTGATTTAACAGCTATGTGGCAGGAAGCTTATGTTGATATGGTTACCTGTAAACCGGAAGAGTTAGATGCTAAGTATGAGGAATACAGCAAGGAATACTTAGACAGCGGTTTCCAGGAAATCCTTGATGAGAAACAGGCATTACTTGATTCAGGAGATTATATTGCTGAATAAGATACAATATAAAAGGGCTGCTGCAGGCAACGCAGCAGCCCTTTTATAAGCTAAGAAACGGCAGGATATTTATAATATGACAGAGTATGTTTTTTATAATAATGGAGACAGCAATAAAATTTTAGTTAATCCGGACTGTATCTATTGGGAGAAACAGGGGTTTGGATTTTTTACAGAAGAAACAGTGAAATCAGACAAGCGTTATAGTCTGACAGAGCTGAATACAGGGTTTGAGAAAGAAGAGTGGTTTGCTGGGGAAGTGAGGATTCTGCAGGATGAGTATGGTTGTTATGTGGATTCTTTGTGGAGAGACGGTCTGCGGAGTTATCAGGAGATTTTAGAAGATGGGGTCATGAAGGACGGGGTTACGAAAAGCAGAATTTTAGAAGACTGCAGACTGCCTCTTTCTTTTAAGGCTGATATAGGTGAAAAAGGATTTTATCAAGTGACTGTCACTGTTTATGCAGTTGAGGAAGAGGAGGTTTTAATCTATCTGGGAAGACGTCATCTGGCTTATAGGGGAAGATTAAAGGCGGGGGAGAGATACTGCCGGACATTTCCCGTTTTTATCTGCGATATAATTCCAAGAGGAGAGACAGACCGATATCATGATCAGGAAGCGGAGGTCACTGTTATTGGCAATCATGTCCGCCTTGCTAAGGTCAGTATTGAGCGTGGGAATGGAAGAACCTTCTTTCTTGCAGGTGACTCCACAGTAACGGATCAGAGCGCTAAATATCCTTACAGACCTGAGGTTAACTATGGAGGCTGGGGGCAGATGATTTCCTTCTATTTAAATGGGGAAGGCGCTGTTTCCAATCATGCTCATTCGGGGCTGACTACGGAAAGCTTTCGCAGTGAGGGGCACTATGAGATTATGATGGACTATGTAAGACCGGGAGATATCTGTGCGTTTCAGTTCGGACATAATGATCAGAAGCTGGCTCATCTAAAGGCTGAGGAAGGATATAGAAATAATCTTATGACTTACATCAGGGAAGTCCGTGAGAAGCAGGCGATACCTGTTCTTATTACTTCTCTTGCAAGAAACTCCTGGAAGGGAGCAGACGGTACTTATAATGATTTGTTGAAGGAATACAGTGATGTTGTGAAACGTATTGGTGAAGAGGAAGGGGTACCTGTTCTGGACCTTCATCAGAGGAGTATGGAATTTATAAAAGAACATGGATTACAGGATTCCAAACGCTGGTTTTATCCTTCTGATTATACTCATACCAATGACTATGGCGCTTATCTTATGGCTTACTTTGTGTGGGAAGAGTTAAAGAAGGTGGGGCTGGTTGAGAGTGGCGGGAAGGCAGAAGTTTTGAAGGCTGAGATTGTCGAGAGTTACGGGAACGCTGGGGAAGCCGAGAATGGCGGGAATGCTGGGTTTACTCCGGCCAGCTGGATTCCGCCCCAAATTATAGAAGTGTTGGATTTTTCTCAATTCTCAGCTTCTGAATCAAACAACAAAAAGCTTTCAGAAGGACTGGAAAGGCCTGAGGATTATTTGACCAGAGCAGAAGCCCTGGACCTGGTGATAAAAGCTGTTAACTTTTTTCCTACCAATGTATACAATGATCTGTTTACCGATGTTATAGGTCATGAGTGGTATGCCGGAAGCGTGGAGTGCGGAATTCAAAATGGATTAATACCCTCTCAGATGGTAGAGAATCACACCTTTTGCCCTGACCGTTTCATTGCTTTGGAGGAATTCTTATGGATTGCCATAACTGCCTATAAGAGCAGAAAGGAAGTTCCCTCTCCGGAGCATTTCCCAAAGGGTACAAAGGATTGGACAGGAGCTATGGCAGGATCAGCCTGTGCTATGGGGCTTGTCAGTGAACAGGAGAACTGGGCTGGCAGTATTACCAGACAAGAAGCAGCTAATCTGCTGGATCGGTTAATTATCTGAGACAGAATAGGAGACATGAAAATGAAAGATAAAAGAAAAGGGAGTTTTACTCTGCCGGGAGAATCCGGATATGAAGGGCTGACGCTGGAACTGGCACAGCGCTGGGGCGCAGATGTGATACGTGACAGTGATGGCACTGTTCTATCAGATGAAATTATCAGTGCAGGGTATGGAATTTATTCTACCATCTGCATTATACGTGACCATAATCAGTGGGCAGAGAAACATCCGGATCAGCTTCAGCAGACATTTCTTGTAACGGCTCCCAAAACTGCAGAGGAAAACTGTCTGATTTTTCATTTGATGGAGGATTTCTTTGAAGAGCAGTTCCTTGTTAATGGCTCCAGAGAATCTATGAAATACTGGCAGGTTTATGACAGAACTGTAAATCAGGAGATTTCCCCTCAGATGTGGACCTATGATGGAGAAACAGGCAATGTGATTCTGCAGCAGGCAATTCCTTTTCATGAATATACAGTCAGCTTTCTTGCCTATCGCATCTGGGAAGAGATATCCATGTATAATCATGTGACTAACAACTGGGACAAAGAGCATTTAATGCCTGTGGACCCAATTCATGAGGATACAAGAGTTTATCTCTATCAATGGCTGAAGAATTGGTGTGAAACTCATGAGTCCACAACAGTTGTCCGTTTTACTTCTCTGTTTTACAATTTTGTATGGATGTGGGGCAGTGATGAGAGAAAACGGAATCTGTTTACAGACTGGGGCTCCTATGATTTTACCGTCAGCCCAAAAGCGTTAAAGGATTTTAAAAAGGAATATGGTTACAGTCTGACTGCGGAGGATTTTATTAATCAGGGCAAATTCCATGTGACTCATATGCCGCCCTGCAAACGGCAGCTTGATTATATGGAATTTATCAATAAGTTTGTGGTGGATTTTGGAAAAGAGCTGGTGGACCTGGTTCACAGCTATGGCAAAAAAGCCTATGTGTTCTATGATGACAGCTGGGTGGGATTAGAGCCTTATAACAGCCGGTTCCAGGAGTTTGGCTTTGACGGTCTGATCAAATGTGTTTTCTCAGGCTATGAGGTCCGCCTCTGTGCAGGCGTTGAGGTGGAAACACATGAATTACGCCTTCATCCCTATCTATTCCCTGTAGGCTTAGGCGGTGCACCTACCTTCTGTGAAGGCGGCAATCCTGTTGCTGATACCAAGGATTACTGGAATAAAGTGAGACGGGCGCTTCTTCGGGAGAAGATTGACAGAATTGGGCTTGGAGGATATCTGCACCTTGTGGAGGATTTTCCGGATTTTGTGGAATATATAGAGAAAATAGCAGATGAATTCCGGCTGATTAAATCATTTCATGAGAGCGGCAGTGTTTATACTCTGCCTTTAAAGATAGCAGTTTTACATAGCTGGGGAAGTCTGCGGTCATGGACATTATCCGGTCATTTCCATGAGACTTATATGCATGATCTGATTCATATCAATGAGGCTTTATCAGGTTTACCTGTTTCTGTGGAATTTATAAGCTTTGACGATGTGAAAAACGGCAGGCTGTCTGATGTTGATGTGGTAATTAATGCAGGGGCAGCAGGCACTGCATGGAGCGGCGGAGACAGCTGGAAGGACAGCAAGGTAGTTGAAGCTCTTACCAGATTCACCTACGAGGGCGGTGTGCTGATCGGAGTTAATGAGCCTTCGGCAGTTGATGGATATCAGACTTATTTCCGTATGGCAAATGTGCTGGGAATTGATGAAGACACCGGTGCAAGAGTGTGTCATGGGAAATGGTCCTTTGAGGTTGAGGCAGATGGTATATCTCTGGTTCCGCCAGGAGCAGGGGTGAAGGGCAGAGCAGGAGTTTATCTGACTGATGGGAAGGCCAGGGTTCTGGCGGAGGAAAATGGTATTCCTACCATCACAACCCATGAGTTTGGAAATGGCTGCGGCATCTATTTAAGTAGCTTTCAGTTGAATTGTGAGAATACAAGACTTCTCCTGAATCTGATGCTCCATGGTAAGAAAATGAGTCTTGATCAGATGTATCTGACAGATAATCCATATACAGAGTGTGCATGGTATCCTGAAAGCAGACAGCTGGTTGTGATTAATAATAGCGGTGAGGTTCAGTGCACTGGGGTGAAGACTGCAGAGGGCAGGAGAGAAGTGACACTGGAGGCGTTTGATACGGTGATTGTGGAATTGTAATATTATATATTATGTGAGAGGGCATTGCAAAATTGTTATTTGCAATGCCCTCTTAGGTTTTTACATAACTATATAATTAATGGATTAATGGGAACATAACAGACGTTTTAATATTCCGCTTCCATCTTCTTGATTTTATTATAAAGCCTGTCATTGACAGGAACTGCCAGACCATAACCGGAAGACATTTCCCGTACAGTACCTGCAAACATCTCCACTTCTGAATATCTGCGTGCAATGGCATCCTGCCTCATAGAAGGCATTCCTTGAGGGGAAAGTGTTTTAATCAAGTCTATGTAATAATTGAAATCTTCTTCTGTCAGATTAATCCCTTCTTTTTCAGAAAGAGCAATGACTTCCCTCATTGCACCAATCATAGTATCATGGGCTTCTCCCGGAGTCAGAACGCCGCCATAGTTGGTTTCGTATGCCATACACGTCTGGTTTAAGCCTACATTCAGCATAAATTTACCCCACAGTCTGCGAAGAATCTCAGCTTCTACTGTAAAGGGAACACCACCCTTTTTCAGATATTGTGTTAAAAGGTCGAGGCGTTCCTGCTGATCAGGATTGTCAATTCCAATACAAAGTTCCCCTGGTTTCGTATAAGTTAAGTCAGAGCCAAATTTCATGGCGTCCATTCCCTGAGCAATGGTGTAGATCACCTTATCATGTCCAAATCGCTCTCCAATCATCTTTTCACTGCTGATACCGTTAAGAACAGAGATAATGGTGGTATCAGGTCCAACACATGGCTTCATGGTCTCCAGTGCGCTGGAAAGAGCGGTGTATTTTACTGCTACAATGACAAGATCAACAGGCTTTGCCTGGTTTGCCGGGGTTAAGGGAAGTGTAACCTTATTGCCATTGATGGTAAATGAAGAATTCTCATATTTCTTAATTCTGTCATCATCGGCTACATAGCTGATATGATCAGGACCTAAGTTAGAGATGAGCTGATTACCGAATAACATTCCCAGAGCTCCGACGCCGATGATGGCGGTTGTTTCGATTGGTTTCATAGTGTGTGACTCCTTTCCGTATCTTTTTACTATTATAAAGCAATAGAAAGAATATTACTATAGATTTGTGGAAAATACATTATAAAACAGATGATATCACAAAGAATCAATGGAATATTCCAGAAGTGCATTGTGCAAAATGCACTATGACTCATCTGTGCACATTGAAAGTATTTGAAATAAATGATACGTTCTGTAAAATAAAAGGCAAGGAGTGATATCTTGATAACTAGAGAAGATGTGGCAAAAAGGGCAGGAGTATCTGTAAGCGCAGTATCCAGGACCATGAATAACAGAGGATATGTTGCAAAGGAAAAGAAAGAGGCTATCCTGAGAGCGGTTGAGGAATTGGGATACAGACCTAATCCTTTGAGCAGCTCTCTGAAAAACAGGCAGACTTTTCAATTGTGTTTCTTTGGTTCTGATATATATAATTCCTTTTATATTGAGTTATTTAACTGTATGTCAGAGTATGCCATGGAAAGGGGATATACGCTTTTCTTTTTCACTAATTTTCAGGCAGAGAGAGTGAAGACAATGCTTATGGATGGGATGATTGTGGAAAATGAAAATGTAGCAGGTGATATTCAAAAAATGCTTGGAGAGCAATTTTTTCTTCCTGTTGTCAGTGCTTCCTATGGAGTACCCATTGTTAAGACGAAAAGAATTCCATACATAGATGTTGATACTTATGATGCAGTAGAAATTGGTCTTAAATATTTGAAAAATAAGGGACATAAGAAAATCG
>DHOR01000052.1:0-31391 GCA_002409995.1 Hungatella sp. UBA5385
GTTCAAGTCCTACTCGGGGAGTTTCGTGATACTCAACAGATAATGTGAGAAGAGCGATATGTAGTGAGGCCCCATGGTCAAGCGGTTAAGACATCGCCCTTTCACGGCGGTAACACGAGTTCGAACCTCGTTGGGGTCATTAAGCTGAATTATATTTAGCCTTTAATATTAAATGGCGACATAGCCAAGTGGTAAGGCACGGGTCTGCAACACCCTTATCCCCAGTTCAAATCTGGGTGTCGCCTCTCTTATAAAAGCCTCAGAAACCTGATAGAATATAGGTTTCTGGGGTTTTTGCTTTGTGTTTTGGGTGCTTGCGCTTGTTTGCGTGGGGTGTTTGGGCCAATTAGTAGCGAGCAAGACCTCTGCTTAGCCCAGTATAGTTTTCATTTTAGAAGCTATTTCCTCTACTGGTATTACATTCCGGAGATACCAGAGATAGATTGTATTTTGTCTGGGGCCTGTATGATAATGTCCAAGTATATAGTGGAGATAAAGGCATTGATAAGTGGATAAAAGATGAGGAAATGTGGATATACGAAGATGTTTCCAATGCTTTTGTGAATTATCAGGAAACCTTGAGAAATCAATTATCTAAGTAAGAATAGGATTATATACCTCCTTATTCTTACTATAAAGACCTCAGGAACCTAATTCACAAGGTTCCTGAGGTCTTTATGCTTATGCTTTAATTAGTATCTGTATGTCGTAGCCAGTTATTTCACTATTTATTATTTCATTCAGGCAAACGAATTCGAATCAATTCAGCGAAAAATTCAGCACCAGTCATAATAATATCATCATTATAATCATAAATAGAATTATGAAGCATGATATTTTCAGATACGTTTGAAGATTTTCCACTTCCTAAAAAAACAAAACAACCAGGAATTACTTTTAAGAATGTGCCAAAATCTTCTGATGCCATCCAGGGTACGCAGTTCCCATTTACATTATTTTCTCCAACTACATGTTGTGCAGCTTGAACTGCAAAGGGAACACACTCTTGCCAGTTAATTGTTGGTGCAAATTCATGTGTGTACAAAAATTCGCAGCCGGCGTTATTCATTTTGCAGGTGCTTTCGGAAATTTCTCTCATCCTTGTCTCAATTAACTCCTGCATCTCATTGGTACAGCTTCTGGTGTCACCCAAAATCTCCACATTCGAAGGTATGGCATTATGGACTCCATCTGTATGAAGTTCTGTACAGGAAATGACTGCCTGATCTAGTGGATTGGCGTTGCGGGAGACAATTGTCTGTAAATGAAGTATAATTTGTGCGGCTATTACAAGAGGGTCAACTCCCATATGAGGACTTGAGGCATGAGAACCTTTTCCTTTGATGCGAATGGTAAAATTATCTTCGCTTGCCATAATTCCACCTGCTCTTGTATGAATTGCTCCTGCCGGGAGAAATGGAACATTGTGCAGGCCATAGATTTCATCCATTGGAAACTTTTCAAAAAGCCCGTCATCAATCATTGCCTGAGCACCTTTTCCAGGTTCTTCTGCAGGTTGAAAAACCAATCTTACTGTACCATTAAAGTTTTGTCTTTCCGACAGGATTTTGGCGGCTCCCAGTAGGGTTACGATATGTCCGTCGTGTCCACATGCATGCATTTTTCCTGGGTTTTTTGATGTATAGGAAAGCTCTCCTTTTTCCTGCATATTGATTGCATCCATATCAGCTCTAAGCCCTATGATTTCCTTTCCATCTCCTACAGTTAAACTGGCTACTACTCCGGTTTTTCCTATACCGGTTTCTACCTTATAACCCATTTCTATGAGCTTTTCAGCTACGAATTTTGCAGTATTTACTTCCTCAAAAGCTGGCTCGGGATTTTCGTGTAAATATCTTCTCCATTCTATCAGCTGTTTTACAAGCATCTTATTCTTCATGGAATTTTCACCTCATTCATTATCTTTCATTTCAACTTTATCTTTCACTTCATTCTTTATCTTTCACTTTACTGACATCTGATAAATCAACCTTCATGATATCAACATCATAGTTCCAACGTGGTTTATCTTTGCTATTTTTAACCTGATAAAAGTAGTTGTCATAAACATACTTCACATATTTTGATAAATACAGCATGGCAAATATATTAATGAATACGATAAAACCTAACAATAAGTCAACGGTTGCCCAAATGACATTTAAGCCAACTACGCTGGATATAACCAATACAACTGCCAATACGATTCTATATATCCAAATAGGACCTTTTGCCTTTTCCTTGAAAATATAGGTTAAGTTAGCTTCTCCATAATGCATATCCGCTAAGAGAGTGGTAAAGCCAAACAGGAACATAGCGATAAACACGATCCAATTGCCAAATGCTCCTAAAACTGAACTAAATGCTGCCTGTAGCAGTAAAATACCATCTTTTCCTGATTCCAGGGAGCCTGTCATGAGTATGGCCATGGCAGTTAGAGTACAGATGATGATTGTTGTAATAAAGGTACCAATCATTCCAAGGAGCCCCTGATCTACGGGATGTCTGACGTCAGCGGAAGCGTGCATGATTGCTGCACAGCCATTTCCGGCATCATTGGAAAAGAGACCTCTTGCAACACCATTTCTAAAAGCATTCGCAACAGTCCACCCGAATACACCGCCTACTGCCGCCTTTCCTGTAAATGCACCTTCGAAAATCGAACCAAATATTGCAGGTAAGCTTGTAATATTAGTGATAATAATATACATTACAACAGCAAAATATGTAATTACCATAAATGGAACAATGATGGAAGATGCATCTGCTAATCGTTTCATTCCACCTACGATTACCAAATAAGCTAAGATAGTTACTACAATGCCGGGAATTAATGGGTTTACATTGACAACACCGGTAAAAGCATTGGCAATGGAATTTGTTTGCAGGGAACTGATTGCAATGCCAATTCCCAGAACATACAATATGGCAATAAGAACACCAAGGGGTCTGCTTCCAATACCTCTTTCTATATAGTAGGAAGGCCCTCCTGTATATCCCCCGTCTTTTTCTCTCTTTCTAAAAACCTGTCCAAGTACAGTTTCACTAAGGCTTACGGTCATACCTAAAAGTGCAGTAACCCACATCCAAAACACTGCACCGGGACCGCCCGCAACTAATGCACTGCTTACTCCTACTAAGCTGCCTGTGCCAAGCTGTCCGCCAAGTGCCGCCATCAAGGTTCCAAATCCTGAAACTCCGCCTTCTGATCCCTGCAGGCTCTCCTTCATCGTGCCGATTGCTCTGCGAAAATGTCTTAGTTGAGGAAATCCTAACTTAACCGTATAAAATAAACCTACAGCAAGCAATACATATCCAATCACATTTGCCCAAAGCCATGTAGCAGCATCAAGTAAAAATTGCATTTTTTAATCCTCCTATTTTTTTGCTCCTGAAAGTTTAATAACTACGTCCAGGAATACATTTGCTCCTGCAATCAAATCTTCATCAGTTGTATATTCTTCAGGGTTATGGCTTATTCCTTTTGCACTGGGGACGAAGATCATAGCTGCGGGACACATACGAGCTATCATTTGAGCATCCTGTCCAGCACCAGAGGTTATGCGTCTGGAAGCAAATCCACGCTCCTTTGCTGCATTTTCAACTAACTCAACAATACCCTTGTCAAATAAAACCGGTTCAAACCGTACCAGCCGCTCTGTAGAGATTTTTACCTTATCTGTCTTTTCAAGTTCTTTCAGATAATTGGCAAGAGCCGTTTCTTCACCTTTTAATTTTTCCTCATCAGGATTTCTCAAATCTACTGTGAATATGGCTTTTGAAGGTATTACATTAATTGCATTGGGCTCCAACTCAATACAGCCGACGGTTGCTACTGTAGATGCATTTGAACTATCACATCTGTCTCTTAAGAATGTAATTACCCTGGCTGCTGCTAATCCTGCGTCTATTCTCATTGCTGTTGGGGTTGTACCGGCATGATTTGCCACACCTTCAATGGTAATACGCTGCCATGATATACCCTGAAGGTCGTGTACTGCTCCAATAGGTGTTCCTTCAGCTTCCAGGATTGGACCTTGTTCTATGTGAAGCTCAAGGAAAGCGTGAGGCTTTATGAATCCTGGCTCCACTGTCCCCTCATAGCCTATTCTCTTAAGTTCCTCTCCAAGAACTGTACCGTCAGTTCCAACTGAAGCAAGAGCTTCATCAACAGAAAGTCCGCCGGCATATACAAGTGATCCCATCATATCAGGTGAATAGCGGACACCCTCTTCATTCGTGAATGCCACAACTGCAATTGGTCTTGATGGGGTATAGACTTCTTCCTTTAAGGTCCTGATAACTTCAATTCCTGCAATTACTCCATAGCAGCCATCATATTGACCTGCATTTATTACAGTGTCAATGTGTGAGCCAATCATAAGGGGAGCCTGGTCTTTGTTCTCCGGAGTTTCCCATATGCCAAATACATTGCCAATACGATCGACCACAACTTGGAGACCCGCTTCCTCCATCCAGGCAACTAAAGCATCACGTCCTGCCTTATCTGCGTCTGATGCTGCCAATCTGGTTCGCTTTCCACCTTCATCTCTTCCGATTTCACCAAGAGCAGTGATTTGCTCCAGTAATCGGTGTTCTTTAATTGATAACATATTACCCTCCTCATATAGTGATATTTTAAGTGTAAGCCTATGAATTCAAGTATATCTATAAAATTAATAGTTTTCTATCAATAAAAGAACAAAAATTATCAGATTTACACAAAAAGGTTTACTCAAATGCAATAAGGATCATTTCAGTTTGTAATAAAAAATGCTATAATAAGTAACAGAAACAATAAGAAAGTAGGTGATAATATGAATCATTCAATTGCAAAAAGCAACCAGGCTGGTATAGAGTTTGTCATTTCAATGAATGAAGAGTTACAAGAGGAGGTAATGTTTTTATCAGATGATTTTCCAATCTCCATGTATACACAAAACTTTCAACACGCTGCTTCTGACTATATTCCATTACATTGGCATAATGAATTGCAAATGACATGGGTATTTGAAGGAGAGCTGGAGTATTATATTGATGGTGATAGATTTAAACTCACAAGCGATAAGATAATTTTTGTTAACAGCAACCAATTACATAGTTCGAAAACAATAAATCGTGATGCCAAAACCTTATGCATCAACTTTACCCTGGATTTTTTTCATCCGCTGACTTTGGAAAAGTATATTTTGCCGCTTATCAAGAATCATTCATTTTCCTATCACTTATTAAAGTTAAAACCTTACAGAGTGGCTCACTTAGAAAAATTTCTCAATTGGAAAAATGAATCCATCGGATATTTTTCTGTTATGAATTTTCTATCACAAACATTTGAAGATATTTTAGATGAGTTTGAAAATATTGAAAATAAGAAGTATGATGAAGAAATAGATATATTTCAGAATATGATAAGTTTTGTACACAATAACTATTCAGATCAATTAACTGTCAATGAGATTGCCGTTCATGCCTTAATTAATAAAAATCGCTGTACTTCTATATTTAAGAAATACACTAAAATGTCGCCCATTAAATATTTGAATTCTTATCGGCTTTATATTGCTAAAAACATGATTATACATACGGACAAGCCGATTTCAGAAATAAGTGCTGATGTGGGATATAATCAGATAAGCTATTTTATTGAGCAATTTCGAAGCAATTATGGTCTTTCACCCTTAAGATATAGGAATAAATTTGGTGGTGATAGTAATAAAAGCTTTTGACATAAGACTGCTACAGGAATAGCTGCATTAGAAATAATGGATTAAAGATAGAAAATCCACCATTTTGTGTTATTATATAAGAAGACTATGATTAAGACTCTTATGGTTTAGATAGTAAAAAATTTGAAAGTGAGTGCAGCTATGAATAATACAGATAATTTAGATAATAAAGAGAATAAAAGCGGACGTCCTGTTCAATTTACTTTAAGCTTAAGGATTCTGATAGGTATGTATCTGGTTTATCTATCTTATAGCCTGATTAAAGAGGCAGGACAGTTTAGTGGATTGAGCCAGGTAATTGCATATTTAAGCATTTTCATATTTGCAGTATCGGGTGCAGTTATAACATTTCTGTCATTAAGGAAATTAATTAAAGGGGGATATTTTCGGCGTGGCGGAGGGCCCTCAGAAGAATAAAAACATGTATATTATACTAAAATAGATGGAAGAGGAGAAGCAAGCCTCTTCCATCTATTTAAAATCGTTCCAAATAGTAATTGCAGGTTGAAATTTTAAAACAGTTGAAAGGTAAACAGGTGAATGAAATAAGACCCTCGGGAAAAGGAATTACAAAGAGTAGAATTTTTTTAATTATAGGAATTGTATTAGTTCTGATAGCTATTTTATATGGAGTCAGTATTATCGCATCTAACAGCAGATGGGCGGGGACAGGAGATCCAGAAGGTATAGAACAGGCAGAAGCAACGGAATTATTAGCGGGAACAGGATTGCCAGACAGAAAAGGATTGTCAGACAGAACAGAACTTCCAGAAGAAACGGAATTTGCAGAAGCAATGAAACTGCCAGAAGGCGATGACATAGCAACTACAGATGATTCGAAGGACCCAAAAATAACGCAAATTATATCTTCTATGTCAACAGAGGAAAAGGTTGCTCAATTATTTATAATTACACCGGAAGCACTTACAGGTGTTGAGAATGTAACTCAGGCAGGTGAACGTACAAAAGAAGCGCTTAGAGAACGACCTGTAGGCGGTCTTATTTACTTTAGGAACAACTTGAAAACTCCTCAACAAGTAAAGGAACTCACTGGTAATACAAAGCTTTATGGGGAGGAGGTGTTAAAGCTTCCGCTGATCTTATCCATTGATGAGGAAGGCGGAAAAGTAACTCGTCTTGGAGGAAGAGATGAGTTTGATGTGGAATCATTTCCTAATATGGCTCAGGTCGGAGCTGAGGGTGATCCTCAGAGAGCCTATGAAGTGGGAACTGCCATTGGAGGCTATCTTGCAGAATATGGTTTTACTATGGACTTTGCGCCAAATGCTGATGTGCTGACCAATCCGGATAATAAGGTGATTGGGGATCGATCCTTTGGAACAGAGCCGGAACTGGTTTGGTCCATGTCCGGCATGGTTTCCAAAGGGTTGAGAGAACAGGGAATCCAGCCTGTTTATAAACATTTCCCGGGACATGGGGCAACAAAGGGAGATACCCATGAAGGATTTGCCTATACGGATAAAACTTTGGAGGATCTGCTGAAGGCAGAATTAGTTCCTTTTATTAAAGCAATTCAAAGCGGTGAGGATTGTATTATGGCAGCTCATATTGCTGCGCCGAATGTTACAGGAGACGAGAATCCAGCCTCTTTGTCTTATGCCTTAATTACAGAGGTGTTAAGGGAAAAGCTGGGGTATCAAGGAGTAGTAATAACTGATGCTCTTAATATGGGGGCAATAAGCAAGCTGTACTCCTCTGATCAGGCGGCAATTATGGCAATTAATGCAGGCGTTGATATTCTTTTGATGCCGGATGATTTTGAAACAGCCTATGAGGCAGTGCTGAAGGCAGTGAATGAGGGGACCATTACTCAGGAACGTCTGGATCAGTCTATATGGCGTATCAGTGAAATGAAGCTTAATTTCTGACAACCCCATCCTTGACTGCAGCACCAGCAACTGCTTTTGCAACTGTATCAGCAACTTTTCGGTTAAGACTGGAGGGAAGAATATTTTCTGCATTTAGTTCACTGTCAGGAATCATACTGGCAATGGCATAAGCTGCTTCCCGCTTCATAAATTCAGTAATATCTCTTGCGCCAACAGATAATGCTCCTTTAAAGATACCTGGGAAAACTAGAACATTGTTTATCTGGTTAGGAAAATCGGAGCGTCCTGTTCCGATAACAGCCGCATTTCCAGCTTTTGCTTCTTGGGGCATTATCTCAGGAGTGGGATTAGCTAATGCAAATATAATACCATTATTCATGGAAGCAACCATTTCCGAATTGACCAGACCAGGCCGGGAAACTCCAATAAATACATCAGCTCCAATTAATCCATCACTCAGACTGCCATGTTCTTTATTTTGATTTGTAATGAGGGATATCTCCTTTTGCCCGGAATTTAGATTTTTATCCCCCTTACAGATAATTCCGTTGATATCACACATGATTACATTACCGAAATTCATACTGACTAAGAGCTTGCCTATGGCAATTCCGGCAGCTCCTGCACCGTTAATAATGATCTTTAGGTCACCCATTTGTTTGCCTGTCACTTTTATAGCATTAATAAGTGCTGCGGCCACTACGATGGCAGTTCCATGTTGATCATCATGAAAGACTGGAATATCACACAACTCCTTTAAACGTCTTTCAATTTCAAAACATCTGGGAGCAGAAATATCTTCTAAATTAATACCGCCAAAGCTTTTAGAGATGAGATATATTGTTTGTATAATGGTATCCGTATTCTTAGTATCGATACATATTGGAAAAGCATCTACATCTGCAAACTCTTTAAAAAGAGCACACTTCCCCTCCATAACAGGCATACCTGCTGCAGGGCCGATGTCACCAAGCCCTAGAACTGCGCTGCCATCTGTAATAACTGCAACTAGATTTGAGCGACGAGTCAATTTAAATGACTGTTTATAGTCTTTGGCAATTATACGGCAGGGTTCTGCGACACCGGGAGTGTAAGCCAGAGACAGATCCTCTGCTGTTTGAATTTTCATGCGGGAGATAACTTCTATTTTTCCGCCTAGTTTATAATGCATATCCAGAGAAGCTTTATTTAAATCCATGGATTGATCCTCCTGTTATTTAGGTCATCTGTTTGGGGTTAAAAATCTTATCAAATTTTTCTGCTGTCAGAAAACCCAGTTCAACACAGGCTTCTTTGAGAGAAATGTTTTCTTGATAGGCCTTTTTTGCTGTTTTTGCTGCATTCTCATAACCAATATGTGGGTTTAAACAAGTAACAAGCATTAGGGAACGATTGAGATTCTCGTCCATTTTTTCTTTGTTAGCTTTGATTCCTGTAACACATTTATTGTTGAAGGAAGCGATGGAATCTGATAATAAGCGGACTGATTGTAAAAAGTTATAGATGCAAACCGGCATATACACATTTAATTCAAAGTTGCCCTGAGAGGCGGAGATACCAACTGCAACATCATTGGCCATTACCTGAACAGCGACCATGGTTACAGCTTCACATTGAGTTGGATTTACTTTACCGGGCATAATGGAACTTCCTGGCTCATTTTCCGGAATGAAAATTTCACCGAGGCCACAGCGTGGCCCACTGGAAAGCCAGCGGATGTCATTGGCAATTTTCATCAAGTTGGCAGCTAATGCTTTTAAGGCCCCATGTGCAAAGACTAACGCATCCTTGCTGGTTAAGGCATGAAATTTATTAGGTGCAGTTATGAATTGTTTGGAAGTCAGCTGAGAGACTGCTTTTGCGGCTTCTACATCAAAGCCTGGTGGGGCATTTAACTTTGTTCCAACAGCAGTGCCCCCAAGTGCAAGCTCATGTAGTCCAGAGAGAGTCAATATAAGCATTTCTCTGGATTTAACAACCATACTGTACCAGCCACTGATTTCCTGTGAAAATGTGATTGGAATTGCATCTTGCAGATGAGTCCGTCCTATTTTAATAATGCCTTCATTTTCTTTCATAAGGCGGTTGAAAGTTTTAATTAAAAGGTCTATACTTGGCAAAAGATTGTCTTCAATAGAAATCACTGCTGCTATGTGCATTGCAGTAGGAAATGTATCATTGGAGCTTTGCGACATGTTGCAATGATCATTGGGGTGTAATAGCTCTTTTTGTGCAATTTCATTTCCCCTGTTTGCTATTACTTCATTTATATTCATATTAAACTGAGTTCCGCTTCCTGTCTGCCATACCACAAGTGGAAAATGATCATTCAGACTGCCTGCAGTAATTTCATCGCAAACTTTAGAAATTAGATCAAACCGTTCTTTGTCTAATTTTCCAAGTTGGTAATTGGCAATTGCAGCTGATTTTTTTAATATAGCAAATGCATAAATCAATTCTGTTGGAATCTTCTCAATTCCAATATTAAAGTTTTCATAACTTCTTTGGGTTTGTGCTCCCCAGTACTTACTTCTGGGAACCTTTATTTGACCCATGGAATCATGCTCGACTCTGTAATCCATAATACAGTCTTATCCTTTCTTAACTTTGTTTTTATATTTCATATATACTGTCTAGTATTTTTAAAGCTGATTTTTTTAAATCTTGATAAATACTATTCCCATGTGTATCCATACTTACGACCAGAGGTCCAAATTCAAAGGCTTCTAAATCCCAGAGTGCTTCTGGCATCCCTGATTCAAACCATGTTACATCGTTGACTCTGCTTATTCCTTCAGCCAGTTTAGCTGCACAACCGGGAGCAGCCTGCAGATACACATAACCATAATCTTTACAGGAATCTAAAGTATCCTGGGCCATTCCGCCTTTTCCAATGATTGCCTTGACTCCAAGTTGACCAATCAGTTTGGCATAAGGTTCCATACGAATACTTGTAGTAGGACCAATTACATTCAAACACCAGGAGCCATCTGCATTTTTTAAACAGACAGGTCCTGCATGGAAGATTGCAGAACCTTCAAAGCTTTTAGGTAGTTCTTTGCCTGTACGAAATAGCTCCTGAATTTTTAAATGAGCTATGTCTCTAGCTGTGTAGATATGTCCGGTCAGATAAATAACATCACCGATTTTAAGGCAACGGATATCTTTTTCATTTAATGGTATACTTAATACTTTCTTATCCATAAGAGCAATCTCCTTTTCCTTTGTTCAAAGTAATTTTTCAATACTGCCATCATCATATATACGTATGCCTGCTCGCCTGGCAACCCAGCAATGGAAGTTTATTGCAACTGGGGCAATAGCAGTATGTGTGGCTGCTTTGCCAATTTTAACAGCCAAACATGCAGTATCACCGCCGGTTCCGGCTGCACCAAGGCCAAGTTTATTGATATTGCTTTTCAACTCATCTTCTAGACGGTTTAGCAATGGATCGGGATTGTAGTCATTCCATTTTCTAGTGCTAATGGCTTCACGGCTTAGTTTTGAAGCCACATCCATCTGCCCGCCTATTCCAATTCCGATACCAAAAGGAGGGCAGGGTTTTCCGCCGGCCCTTATTGCGGTCTCTAATACAAAACGCTTTAATCCGGAGAAGTCTTGATCCAGTTTCAATGTTGCAGTGGTAAAAATATTCATGGCATTGCCCAGTTCTGCGCCACAGCCTTTAAAACTGATTATAAAGTCTATATATGTTTGGTCCGGATGAAATTTGTATTCTATATTGGGAACACCATCCCCTGTATTATCCCCAGGGTTATAGCGGGTAAGAGGATCTACTATACTAGGTCGCAGATACCCTTTTTCAGTAGCATCAGCCAGGGCTTTTCCTATTGTGCCGGAAGCAAAATCTGGAAAATTATCGCAGCTGTAAGAAATCCATGCAGTAGGATATCCCGGTGACTGACATACTGCTTTATCTTGCTTTTTAGCAATATCTAAATTCTCCAGCATAGAAGATAGCATGCTCTTTGCTGTACTATTGGTTTCACGGTCAAATGCCTCTAGCAGCAGGTCTTTTACATCTGTAGAGATCTCAGTTACAGCACGTAATACAGTATCATAAATGGCCGTTTTAATTAATTGTTTCTCCATAACAAATCCTCCTCGTGTATGCTATATGAACAGTTCATTTATATCCTTTATTTCCTCTAAAACATGCAATTTTGATAATAATTCTGAGGCTTCAAGATCATCCATTATACTTTTTGTGAGCATACGGAATTTTCTGTCCGCCATCTGTAAATCAAAGGGATTATTAAAATCGCCTATGGGATAATCTATTTGTTGCATTATGGTCTGTCCGCTTTTTAAGTGTATAGTCAGATGATGAGACCATTGGTTAGGGTTTTGTTTAAAGTCATTATCTAGTTTTTCACTAATGTTTAATTTAACTTTTTTCATTAGATTTTTAATTTGAGGATTATTAATATTTTCTGCTGTAAAAGCGCGATCACTTAAATCTTTTAATAAAATAGAAGCTGCAATGCAGTACTGTAAGCTGAATTTAGCTGCATATGGATTAGTGGGATAGGGGTTATCGGCAATTTCTATTGCGGTGCTATAAGTATCATCAATGATAGATACAATATTATCTGGATTCAGATCATGAGAAGCCATAATTTTCTCTATGCAGTAGTTTGCAGAATGGGTGTGCCTACAGCAGGCATAGGGCTTAAATGAATTTTTTTCAATTTCATAACCTTTATCAAAGTTATCAGTCAATTTATTTAGGCTATAGTCTGGAGCAAGGGCTTTTACAAAGCCCCGATCACCTTCTAATATAGTGGGAGCACCGGTAAAGCCTAGTTTTGCCAGTTCCGCAGATCGAATTCCACATACATTGGCATTGGCTGTATGGAGTACCTTACTCATGGAACCTGTATTTATAAACTCCCATAGGCCTGCAGCCTGCGTTCCGGCAGAACCAAGGCAGTTCAGCAGCTGGTCTTCGGTGAGTTGAAGTAATTTGGAGGCTGTTACTCCAGATGAAAAAGAGCCAACAACCCCAGTAGTATGCCAATATTTGTAGGATGAAGGGTTAATCGCTTCCCCTATTCTTGCTCCTGTTTCATAACCTGCAACTACTGCCTCAATGACCTCTGCACCGCTTTTATGAAGATATTGTCCAAGAGCAAAAGCTGTGGGAATTGTAACAACGCCCAGATGAGTGATGGAAGCATTATGCAGATCATCCATATCCATAACATGACCGAACACAGCGTTTAACGCTGCAGCCTGTTCATAAGAGATTTTTTTATATTCTGGTTCAAATGTAGAAGCCTGAGCTGTTTTAGCTTTACTACAATAGTATTTTTTCCAGATAGCTGATTCTGCTTTTGTAGACCCAGCTATTGCAACACCTAAAAAGTCCTGAATACACATTTTGGCCATTTGAATGGTTTCATGCTTTAAGTCCTGAAAGTTTATACTATAGAGATAAGATGACAGGTGACGGGTATGTGTAGTTTGCATGGTTCCTCCTTATGGTTGGTATACCAATAAAGAAAAAACAACAAACTGGTATACCATACTTTTTTATAGAATAACACATATTTATACAAAAGAGAAGACATAATTTATATAATTTTATAAAAAACATACAAATCAACATTTTATTACTATTGACATTGCTTTGGTAATTTTGTATTCTTAATATTGTTGGTATACAATAAGATAGGGGAATCATTATGGAGAGAAAAACATCATCGAATAAATACTATGAAATAATATTAGACTGGTTTAAAGTGCAGATTATGGCAGGTGAACTGAAAGAAGGAGACTCAATCCCTTCAGAACGTGAACTGGCAACTCAGTTTGGTGTCAGCAGGGTGCCAGTAAGAGAGGCCTTAAGAATATTGGAGTATATTGGTATTATTGCCAATACAGCAGATGGATTGACTGTTCAGCGTGTAGATATACAATTATTAAATCCCAAAGCTAATTTTGCTACAGAGATTACTCTGGAAACTATCGATAATTTATTTGAGGTTAGAATATTTTTGGAATCTGCAGCAGCTTATTATGCAGCAAAAAGAAGGACTGATAATGATATTAGACTGATGCAGGAATCAATACAGGAGATGGCAGCGGCTATTGATGACCCTGGCAGAGGGGAGGAGGCAGCAATTAAAGCATCTCATGATTTTCATCTGCATGTAATTAATGCTGCAAAAAACCCTGTATTAAATAATATCTATCAAAATTTATATGATCTTTTGGAAATATCCAAGCAATACACTCTGGATGTAAAACATATATCAGATTCAACTTTAATGGATCATGAGGCAATCCTATATAAAATAGAAAGTGGTAATGCAGAAGAAGCCAGTAAGTATATGAGATTTCATTTGAGCCGTGCTATGAAAAAGCTTGAACACTAAATTGGTATATAAAGGTAAATAAATTTAGACTCTCTTTTGGTAGAATCAGTATAGAATGATATTTTCCAAAGGAGAGTTTTTTGTTGTGCCAAATTTGAAAACTATAGCATTATGCTATAGTGATAATGTGAAATTGGTATTGGATTATTTTGAGCAATATAACTATAATAAAAGCACATTGGGGTTGAAAAAAGTAAATATATCTAAAATAAGGCAGAGAAAGAGGTGAGAAAACAAAGAAAAAAGAAGACTGTTGGAAAATATAAAAAAACAAAAAGAAGGAAAAGGGGGAAAAACATATTGAAAAAGGTATCGTTTGCTTTGGGGGTTATATTTTGTGCTTTTCATTGCTATACTGCAATGTTTGGAGCAGTCTCCGGTATTGGGCAAAAGGCAATTCATTTAGGACTTATTTTGGTAATTTACTTTTTGGACGATTTGATTAAGAGCGATAGAAAATGGTATTTAAGATTAGTGGACCTTTTTTTCGTCATAGCTTCGGCGGGAAGTTTGATTTATATTATCAGCATTGACAGCACCATAGATTTGAGAAGTGGAATGATCTATACATACGACATTATATTTGGAGTTTTGCTTATGGTGTCTTTAATAGAAGCCACCAGAAGAGCAGTGGGAGTTTCTCTTGCTATTGTAGTGCTTTGCTTTATTGCATACGCATTTATAGGACCATACATGCCTGGTTTCCTTGCACATGCAGGAATGGATTTATCCAGATTAACAAGTATTGTATATTTAGGAACGGATGGCATCTATGGTACGGCGATCTATGCTTCAGCCAGCTATATTGTTCTATTTGTAATTCTTGGAGCTGTATTTAATGAAACTGGAGTGGGGGATTATTTCACAAAATTGGCTTCAAGAGCATTTGGTAAGTTCAGAGGGGGACCGGCTAAGATTGCAGTGGTTGCCAGTGGATTGTTTGGTTCTATCAGTGGAAGTGCGATTGCTAATGTAATTGGTACAGGGACTTTTACTATACCCATGATGAAAAAATGTGGATTTGAGGATGAATATGCGGCAGCTGTAGAAGCTTCGGCTTCAACAGGAGGGCAGATTATGCCGCCTGTTATGGGAGCAACAGCTTTTTTGATTGCTGAGTATTTAGGAATCCCCTACTTTGATTTGGTAAAGGCTGCTTTGATTCCGGCAGTATTATTCTATGTGGCAATTCTTATGACTGTGGATCTTTATGCGAGAAAGAATAATATTCAGGGAGTGCCGGAAAGTGAGCTTCCAACAAGGAAAGAGCTGCTTCAAAATGTGTATTTGATTGTGCCATTAATTTATCTTGTAATATCTATGAGTATATTCAAGATGTCGGTAACGAAATCCGGAATCTCCGCTATTATTGTTACGATTATCTGTACTCTTTTTTCAGCAAAGAACAGGATTAATCTGGACAAATTAAAAAAAATAATTCAAGGTTCCATAAATGGTGCAAAGCCGGTAGCTATTGCCTGTGGAGTTGTGGGAATTATTATTGGAATTGTAATGGGGTCGGGGTTGGGATTTCGCATGTCTTCTGTGCTTGTTAATATCTCTAATGGTAATCAGGGGATTTTACTGGTTTTAACAATGGTGGTATCTTTAATACTTGGAATGGGAGTTCCTACAACTGCAGCTTATCTGATGCTGGCTCTGCTGGTAGTGCCTGCTCTTAAAACAATGAATGTGCTGCCGTTAGCAGCTCATCTATTTATTTTTTACTTCGGCATTATTTCCAATGTTACACCCCCTGTTGCACTAGCTGCTTATGCAGCCGCAGGATTGGCTCATTGTAATCCAACAAAGACCGGTTTTTATGCTTTTAAGCTTTCGTTATCGGGATTTATTCTACCATTTATGTTTGTCTATAATCCTGTTTTGCTGATGCAGGGAGATGCTTTAGAGATTATTCAGTCTGTAATTACAGCATTGTTAGGAATATATAGCTTGTCCGCTTCATTGGAAAAGTTTATATTCCGATGGGAAATTAACACAATTGAGCGAATTGTTTTGTTTATGTCTGCTTTGTTGTTAATTGTACCGGGAACTGTTACTGATATTATGGGTTTTGTTGTGCTGGTAGGAATATGTTTTATAAAAGCAACAGCAGAGAAAAAAGGGAACATGCAGAAAGCATAGTATAAGGAGGAATTCTATGAAAAAAGTAGTTTTTTTACACTTAATGATGTTACTTTTAACAGGGGGAATCATTCTATCTGCTACAGGCTGCTCCAATCAGCCGGTAGGAACAAACAGCGGGGAGAATACAGGGACAAGCGCTGTCTCCAGTGGAGACAAAGTTACAATCCGTTTTGGAGGAGGGCCAAGCGCCAGTGCAAATTATACTACATTTGCAGGGATTGGTAATCTAATTACCCAGGATCATCCCAATTATCTTATAAATACTGAGATATCCACTGGTTCACAGGAAAATATTAGAATGATCCAAAATGGTACCGTACAGTTTGGCGTTGCTATGACTGATGTTGAGGAGGCTGCAGCAAATGGAACAAGGGAATTTGAAGGGAGCTCCGTAGATATCAAACATGTAATGGGTGGATATACAACCATGTTACATATGTTTGTGCCGGAAAATTCTGATATCAACTCTATTGCAGATTTAAAAGGAAAAAAATTGGCTGTTAGTAAGGGGGCTATGGCACAGTATTATATGCCTATTTTATTGGAGACCTATGGTTTAGGTAAAAACGATGTGACCATTACAGAAACTGCATTACAGGATATTTGTGATGCTGTTAACGATGGCAATGCGGATTTTGGTGTTCATATTACACCTTTTATCAGTTCCCCTATTGCGGATTTATCTGCCACGAAAGGGATTAAGCTGCTTTCTATGGACGATGAGTATATGGACCAGATTATTAGTCAATATCCATATTTTTATAAGAGCACAATACCAGCTGGCACTTATACAGGAGTAGACAAGGATACTGTTGTTCTTGGTACAAGAAATAATCTGGTTTGTGCAAGCAGTGTAGATGAAGAGGTGGTTTACAATGTAGTGAAATCCATAATTGAACACCAGGAAGAATTACAGGATGTACATCCTCAGGCCAATCAATTTAATAAGGAAAATGCAGTAGAGGGGGCTTTAATTGATATCCATCCGGGAGCTGCTAAATATTATAAGGAAATTGGTATCATGAAATAATGTAGAAATGGGGTAAATAAAATGGTGACTGTATATGGAAACAATGTAGAAATGGGAGAACGCGCATATTTTACAATACCTGTTGGAGAATTAGCGCATAAAGCAGTGGTAGAAATGCCTGTCATTGTAGTAGCGGGTAAAAAGAAAGGACCTACACTCTGGATTAATGGAACCGTTCATGGAGATGAGCTAAATGGTTCCTACGCTGCTTGGGAGCTATCTCGTGAAATTAATACGGAAAATCTTGCAGGTAACTTAATAGTTACTCCTGTATGTAATCCTGTTGCTTTTGAATGTAGAAATAAAACATCTGATATTGACAACATGGATATGGATACGGCATTTCCAGGAGATCCACGAGGAATGCTGACACAAAGGATCGCCTATCTTGTATATGAGGAGATCAAGAAACATGCAGATGCATTGATTAGCTTCCATACTATGGCAACTCCTTATAGTGCAGATCCATATTCTGTCAGAAAAATAGTTCCTGGTGTATCAAAACAGATAAATCAGACAGCGGAGGGAATGCAGAGGGCGTTTGGGGTTGCAACAAATTGTCTGGTTGATTTAAGATCTGCATCCAATGAACTTCCTGGAGTCACTAGCGGAGCCCTGGATATTACTTGTTTGAAAGATGGAATTCCTGCCTTTATGGGAGAAATGGGACAAGGAGGGAAGATTGAGGATTCTTATGTGAATGCAGCAAAACAAGGGATTTTAAATGTAATGTCCTATTTGAGTATGATTGGGGAAGAAATCATAAAGCCTTATAAACAGATTCTTATTACAAAACGTAAATTTTTAAGAAGCAATTGTGGAGGACTCGCTACAAGCAATGTGAGATCCGGAGAAGAAATAAAGGCAGGAGGCAGTTTGCTTGATATCCATTATTACGGAGATCAGATAAACTCCTATTGTGCTGAAACTGACTGCTATATAATAGGAATTAGGGAAAATCCGATAGTCAATACAGGTGATCGGGTGGCATTTGTAGGTACTGAATGGAGCGAATGGCAGTGATGGGGAAAAAGTAGATAGAAAAAAAGAGATGAACGTATATGATTGATATCAGAGAATGCACTAGAGAAGATATTGAGCAGCTATGGGAAATTTGCAAAAATCACAGCCAGGAAGAATTTCAAATGTGGGGAGGAGATTTTGTCTATGATTACCCACCAAAACTAAAGCAGATGGTTAGGAGAATAGCTGATAGTAAGGATACGAAATTATTTGCTGTTGAGAAATTTGGACGGGTAATCGGATTTGCAGAGATCACCAATATCAATGCTGTAAAGGGGGTGGGTGAACTTTCCCGGATATTGTTAAGACAAGAAGAACGAGGTAAGAGATATGGTTCACAAGCTATTGACCAACTTATAGCTTATGCAGTTCAAGAGCTTGGTTTAAATGAAATGACATTAATTGTATATAGTTTTAATCATAGAGCCAGAAGGTGTTATGAAAAACTTGGGTTTGTATATGAAAGAAAGTTGGTTCGTCCGAATAGACCAGAAGCTATCAGGATGAAAATTGATATCAGAGGGAGGAAGAAAGTGAGTCAGATACATAATTTTGATGAGACTGTAAACCGCTGGGGAACTGGCTGCAAAAAATATGCAGCTGATGGATATTCAGAGGAAGTGCTTCCTATGTGGATTGCAGACACGGATTTTAAAAGTCCTCAGCCGGTGATTGATGCATTGAAAAAGCGGATTGATCACGGAGTTTATGGATATCCGGTTGTGAGCCAAGAATTTAAAAAGGCAATTCAATATTGGCAGAAAATAAGGTTTAACTGGGATATACCTATGGAAGCTGTAGAGTTTATTCCGGGAGTGATCCCAGGGATCATCTGTGCTATGAGAGCACTGAGTTGTCCAGGCGATAATATAGTGATTCATAGTCCGTGCTACCCTCCGTTTAGAGACCTGGCATCTCACAACGGAAGACATTTGCTTGCCAGCCGACTTAAAGTTATAAATGGTCAATATCGAATTGATTTTGAAGATCTGGAACAGAAATTATCTGATATAAGAACAAAACTTTTTATATTATGTAATCCACAAAATCCCACAGGCCGTGTATTTGATTTGGAAGAATTAAAACGTATTGGGGAACTGTGCGTGAAATATCAGGTAGTAGTATTATCTGATGAAATTCACGGTGATTTGGTTTATAAAGGATATAAACACGTTCCCTTTGCCAGCATATCAAAGGAGTTTGCAGATAACAGCATTATATTTGTGAATGCAAGTAAGACCTTCAATACGGCTGGCTTTAGAACAGCCGGACTCATTTGCCTGAATCCCCACATGAAAGCCTTAGTACATGAAGCAATTCTGGACAATAAAGGAATCGGTGAAAATATAGGGGGCACAACGGCTGCTATTGCAGCTTATAACCACTGCTCATATTATGCAGACCAGCTTGTTGATTACCTTGAAGGCAATTTGGATATTGTGTGCGATGAACTTAGGAAAACCGATAAAATCCAGTTGATCCGTCCAGAGGGTACTTATCTTTTGTGGTTAGACTGCAGAAAACTAGCGATGTCAGAGTCTCAGCTTGTGGATTTTTTTGAGAAAAAGGCAAAGCTGCGTTTTAATAATGGTACAAGCTTTGGTTTGGAAGGAACGGGATTTATGCGTATGAATATTGCCACACAAAGGGTAAACGTACAAGAGGCTATGAGAAGAATACTGGAGGCACTGCAATCCCTTTAATTCTGATGTATATTTTTAACAAGGTTAATAAATTCCAGAGCAGTGTTGGAAAAGACAGTACCTTCACGGTATGCAATAGCTAAGTCCCATTTTGTGACGGGGTCTCCAAATGAAAAAAAATTAGGAGGTTTTTTAACACTGGGTATTTTAATGACAGTCTCAGGAATAATGGCACAGCCGAGTCCGGCTTCCGCCATTCGGAATGCGGACTCAACACTTTTGACTTTTAAAACAGTTGAGGGAGTAATGTTGTTTTTGCTAAAGATTTCTCTGGTTTTAATGGCAATGGACTGTTCCCCATTTAACCCGATATAAGGCTGATTGTGAAGCAGGCGTATATCAAGCCACGGATATTTAAGTCCGGGCTTGGTTACGCCTTTTAATGATAAAGCCTGTAGTCTTGGTACTGCAATTAAAAGTTCTTCTTCAAAGAAGGGTATATAGTTTAATTTAGGCAGATTTCTCTGGTTAATAATAGCCAGATCAATTTCACCATTTAGCAGCATATGTTCCAGACCTTTTGTTGTAAAGTTCTCATAAAGTTGAACATCTACATTTGGATATTTATCAACAAAGGATTTTAATATAATGGGCATATTATACGACATCCTCAACACTGCACAGCCGATTTTCAGACGTCCATATAACTCTTCATTGATATCAGCTAAGTCCATTTCTAAATCTGTATACAGCTTTATAATTTTCTTAGAAGTTTCTACATACTTTTCTCCAGCATGAGTTAAAATCAGACGGTTATTAATGCGTTGGAATAATTGTACACCCAGACGTTTCTCAAGATCTTTAATATATCTGCTTAAAGATGGCTGTGAAATGAATAACTCTGCTGCTGCTTTTGAGACATTTCCTTTTTCTGCAACAGCGACTATATATAAAAGTTCTTTTAACATAGAGCACCTCAGCTTTCAGGAACATGGTTATATTTGTACTATAAGTGATCTGTTTTAGGGTGTCAAGGTAATGTAAGGGTCTCTTCTATTCTTAAATTAAAAATCCAGATATCTAAATTGCTTTATTTATAGCTGTATATTATAATATAGATATGTACTGGGGTTTTTATAAACCCAATATGCAGATGAGAAAGTGTATATAGTTAAGATATGCAAGGGATGAGGTGTGAAATGTTAGATCAGAATGTGAATGTAATCACTGATATTATAGATATGGAATATTTGCAGACTGTTCAGGACAGTCTTGGACGTATAGTGGGTATCACAACAGCTTTGCTGGACCCCAATGGGGTACCCATTTCCCGCCCAACTAATCTTCATGCATTTTGTGCCATGATGCAGGCAAGTGATACCGGCGTACAGATGTGTATGAAAACTAATGGAAAACTAATTGAAATCAATAAGGAGACCCGGGAGCCTTCTATTGTGCTCTGTCCAAACTCCGGCTTAATGACTGCGGCTGTTCCTATATTTTTTGAGGATAAATATCTGGGAAGCTGGCTGATCGGTCAGATACGCATGGAGAATATAGATTTTGACTTGATTGAAAATACAGCAGAAAAAGCCGGATTTTCTAAAGAGGAAGCCAAGAAGAATATTTCCATGCTTCCTGTTATATCAGATGAAGAATTTAGAAACATCTTGAATTTTCTTGTAACTACCACAAAAACAGTGACTGATCTGGCAGCGTTAAATACCACCTTAAACAAACAGAACAAGGAACTTGCTCAGTTTGCAGAGAACCTTGATGCGTCTTTGGCAGCATTTAAAGAGTTTATCAACCTAACTGATATCGGAACCTACTTAGTGGATTATGAGACAGGGGAGCTGCTGATGGCAAGCAGTATGTATAAGGAACTGGCTGGTATAGATACCGATGATTTTAGCGGGAATACCTGTTATAGCTATATGGGGTGTGAGGATTTCTGCCCTTACTGCCCCAAAGTGCAGCTTGTGGATGAAAACGGAGAGCCAACCGGTCCTGTTGTATGGGAACGATATAATGATGCCGTTGATATGTGGCTGAGCATTACCAGCCGTGCCTTAAAGTGGATTGATGGCAGAACTGTTATGATGACCACCTTTGTAAATATAACGGAACGTAAGAAAGAGGAGGAGCGCATCGCCTATTTAGCATATAATGACCAGCTTCTCAATATACCTAATGCATTAAAATTAAGCTTGGATATTAAAGAAAAATGCAGTGAACATTGCTATTTGATTTTCTTTGATGTAAAAGGGCTTAAGAATATTAACAATGTTTATGGGCGCACTGCCGGAGATAAGCTTTTAAAGTCTATTGCTGATTGGTTACGGGAATTTGTCCAGGGCACGATACCTCTTTACCGTGTAAGTGGAGATGAATTTGCTATTCTGGTCGCAGATAAGGAAGATCATGAGGTTATGGAATTTGCTTCAGACATATTTGCCAGATTTGAATCTCCCTGGACTGTGGATATGAGTGGCATAAAACAGCATATTTATGCAGGAATCCAGATGGGTATTATACAGGCGAAGGAACCTGTTGACTCCCACTCCACTCTTATAAACTTAACAGAGAAGGTGCTGTCCTTTGCAAGAGATGCTAATATGCCTATTCTGTTTGATGAAGAGATGGATCGGAAATTCCAGGATCATATGAATCTGATTGTCAGCTTAAAGGCATGTGTTCTTAACCAGATGGAGGGCTTTTCACTTAATTATCAGCCTGTGGTAGATGCTTTTACTGGGAAATGGATCGGAATGGAAGCCCTTTGCCGCTGGAACAGCCCTGATGTGGGGAATATTCCTCCTAATATATTTATTGATGAAGCTGAAAAGCTGGGAATTATTTCAGCTATTGGAAGCTGGGTGCTGGAAGAGGCAATCAGTCAGACAAAAATTTGGAAGCTGCATGAGATTGAGAATTTCACCCTGTCAGTAAACTTATCTCCTATTCAACTGAGAGATAAAGAGCTGATTACCGATATTCACAGAATACTGAAAAGATATAATTATCCGGCCAATAGATTGAGCCTTGAGATTACAGAGTCTGCTGAGGTTCAATTTGATGATATTACATTGAAACTGCTAAATAGCTTAAAGGAGGCAGGAATTCAATTATCGCTGGATGACTTTGGTACAGGATATGGAAGCTTTTCCAATCTTAAAAGTCTGCCAATCAGTATATTAAAGACAGATCGTTCCTTTATCAAGGGAATTGAGGAAGATGAGTATTTGCGCCATACACTGCGTACTATGGTGGATTTCGCTCACTTTGCAGGTCTTATAGTGGTTGCCGAAGGTGTGGAAACTGCCAATCAGCATGAGATTGTAAGACGAAATGGTGCCAATTATATTCAGGGCTTTTACTTTTCTAAGCCACTTACAAAAGAGGATTTGGAAAAGAATCTGTATCGATTTAGATAATGATTATACATAAAAAAGCTGCCATAGAGGGGGGAAATCCTCCCTATGAGCAGCTTTTGACATTCGGTTATTCGTTCTTAAGTTATGCAGTTCTTCTTGAGAGCAGGAACTGTTCAACTGCAGTCAGCACTTCTTCCTGCTGATTCCCATGAATTACCATCTCTAAATCGGTATTACCGCTGATGGTCATAACACCCAGGAATGATTTGGCATCGATAATTACGCTGCCTCTTTGAAGGTCGATGTCACATTCAAATTGATTCACTAGTTTCACAAATGTGGAAACATCTTCCATGCTGTTAAAGCGGATTGGATATTTCTGCATACTTATCACCTCTTTAATCAGAAATACAAAATTTATTAAAAGTATTATTTCATTATATACTAATGTGAAGCCATTGTTCTATGACCTCTTTTGTACAAAAACCGTCCTTTCTTGCAAAATAGGCAGGATTAGTGCTATAATAAGTGTGGGTAACAGGCGCGAAGCGCAGCTTGTTCATCAGGTACGGTTGGAGATAACGGAGAAAGGAGTTACTGGGGAAGCGTGAACGAAGAATTATTAAAAGATCTTAAGAAGCCGACTGAGATGGAGAACCGGATATTAAACGGATCCTTACCTGTGCTTTCTTACTATGTAAAAGACCAGGGCAGCAATCAGATGGACAAAGATATCGTAATTGCCAAGGGACAGCTGATGGGTCTTTTTTGTCAGCCCCGGTACGTGGATTTTCCCGATCATACTCACAATTACGTAGAACTGGTGTATATGTACAGCGGCACCACAACTCATATTATAAACGGACATATTAAGCTTAAGCTGGAAACCAATGATCTATTGTTTTTAAAACAAGGAACCAGCCACTCTATTGAGGCAGCGGGTCATGATGACATAGCTGCTCATTTTCTGGTGCTGCCTGAATTTTTTCAGCATCCCAGCATGATGATGGAAGATGGAAGTGTTCTTCGCCGCTTTATTACGGGAGCCATGGTTCATAATGACAAAGTAGCAGATTATCTTCATTTCCATTTGCAGGGAATGGTGCCTGCACAGAATCTGTTGGAGAACATGATGTGGTCCCTTGTAAGAAGAGAAAGAGGCGGACAATCAATTAATCAGGCAACAATGGGAATACTCATAATGGAATTGCTCAATAATACTGATAAGGTGGATTTATACGATACAGCTCAGTATGAAGAGCATATTATTATGACTGCCTATCAGTATCTGGAGGATCATTATCCTACAGCTACACTGGAGGAGTTTTCCAAGATGGTAAGTGAGCCCACTTACTATATCAGCCGTTTATTTAAACGCTATGCAAAGATCACATTTAAGGAATGTCTGCAGATGATCCGGCTGGCTAGAGCAGCATTTATGCTGACAGCTACAGTGAAACCTGTGGAAGCCATTATTTCAGAGGTAGGCTATGAAAACAGCAGCTATTTTCACAAACTGTTCCGGGGAAAATATGGTATGACACCCAAATGCTACCGGGACAAAGCTAAATCTGAAATCTAAAAAGATTATGAAAACTGAGGCAGGAAGATTGACTTTCCTATGGGACCTTATTATAGTTAAGGGTACATAAGGAAGTGAGGGATTTTAAGCATATGATGAATCAGTTAAGAGAGCGTATGACGCGTTTTATGATTGGCAGATATGGAATAGACAGACTTGGGCAATTTTTGCTCACTGTGGGTATGATTATTTTAGCAGTTAATTTGTTTGTTAGAAATTATGCCCTTTCTTTGGTTGTAATGGTTGTTCTGATTGTTTGCTATTATCGAATGTTTTCAAGGGATATTAACAAGCGCTATGGAGAGAATCAAAAGTTTGAGAGAATGAGATTCCGTGTAACTGAAAAGTTTAAAAAGGTAAAATTCAGAACTTTGCAAATGAAAGATTACCATATCTATAAGTGCCCAAGCTGCGGGCAGAAGATCAGAATTCCGAGAGGAAAGGGGAAAATAAGTATTCACTGCCCCAAATGCAGTACAGATTTTATAAAGAAAAGTTGAGAAACAGAAGGGAAACATTATGGATTTACAATTTAAGCCTATTGAGGCAAAGGATATTGAGGAGTTAACACCACTTTTTGCCCAGAGGCCAAACAAGACATGTGACAGTTTATTTTTAGATAGTTTTATATGGAGAGATTATTATCGTATCAGATATGCAATCAGTGATGAAAAAGCAGTACAATTTTTAATGGAAAAGGATGGGTATTACTTCACAGCAATGCCTATGTGCAAGGAAGAAGATCTTCCCCACTATTTCCAGGAGATCGTGGATTATTTTAATCAGGTGTTGAAGCAGCCGCTTCGGATTTACCTGGCAGATGAGGAGGCAATTAAGTATTTAAATCTGGACCCTGAGAAGTTTGAAGTGACAGAGCAGGAGGATTTAAAGGATTATTTATATGATGCTAATAAATTAAAAACTCTTTCAGGCAAGAAGCTTCATAAGAAGAAAAATCACTTAAATTCATTTATGAAGACTTATGAAGGACGTTATGAATATAGAAGACTCTGCTGCTCTGACAGAGGAGATGTGTGGAGATTCCTGGACAGATGGTGGGATAACAAGGTAATAGCAGCCGAGTTTTCTGAGCAGCTGGATTATGAAGTCAATGGAGTTCATGAGATATTAAAGAACTGTTCCCAGCTCTATATCCGAATGGCAGGAATTTATATTGATGGTGAGTTAGAGGCGTTTACCATTGGAACCTATAATGAATTGGAAAAAATGGCAATTATTCATATAGAAAAAGCAAATCCGGAGATCAGAGGTCTTTATCAGTTTATTAATCAGCAATTCCTGCTGAATGAATTTCCGGAGGATATGGTACTGGTAAACCGTGAAGATGATCTGGGACTTGAAGGCTTGAGAAAGGCCAAGATGTCTTATTATCCTATAGATTTTGCAAGAAAATACGAAGTGGTACAGAAGGATTTCTAAATTATGATACAGTATTTAAAACAGGATGAGAAAATTAAAAGCCGTGCACTGTATGAAGAGGTATTTCCTGATGATCAGGAAAGCTTTGTGGACTTTTATTATGCAGACAGGGCAAAAAAGAATAAGATTTTGGCTTCTGTTGAAGATGGGGAGGTAGTTGCCATGCTTCACAGAAATCCTTACCAGGTAGTGGTAAAGGATCAGGTTTGGAAAATTGATTACATCGCCTGTGTGGGAACCACCCCCAGACGGCGCCATCAGGGATATATGAGCAGACTGCTTTCTCGGTGCTTTGCAGATATGCATATGGAAAGAATGGGCTTCAGCTTTTTGGTGCCTGCCCATCCATCAATTTACCGTCCCTTTGATTTTACTTATATCTGTGATCTTCCACAAAGGGCTCTCAATGAAAGGGGACAGTCTCATTTAAATAGCCGTGCTTGTATAGAATCCTCAGGTGAGTGTAAGGATGTGGCAAGATTCGCAGTTCAGCAGCTGGAAAAACAGTATGAGGTCTATACCCTGCGGGATGAAGAATATTACAGAAGCCTTTGCAGAGAGGTGCGAAGCGGAGATGGGGACTTAGTCCTTTTGAGAACCCGTGATGATAGTGAAGAGCTTGTGGGTATATCTGCCTATTATGGAGCTCAGGGGCAGGAAGTGAGGGAGTTTATCACTCTGCCTGAATATCAGAAGGATACAGGGTCACCGAAGCCCTCTGTTATGGGACGGATTATTCATCTGGAACAGTTCCTTTCTGTGATTCGGTTAAAGGAGGATTCTGAAGTCAGCCAGATGGAACTTCTGATTGAAGTAAAGGATGGCTTCATCCGTCAGAATGAAGGCATTTTTAGATGGAAGCTCGATCGAAACGGATCAGAAGTCAGCCGTGTATCAAGGGAAGAAACATTTCAGCCGGAGCTGAGCATTGGAATTGCTGATTTAACCTCCTGGCTCTTTGGATACAGTATTCCACAGGTATCCTATCATAAGCAGGAAATTGTAGATAAGATACAACCTCTTCAGGGCGTTTATTTTGATGAAATAGTGTAATTTATATTGTAAGTGCCTCTCCTGCTATAGTATAATAAAAGTAAGAGATTACTTGTCTGTCAGACTATACATGAGGGGAGGTCCCTGTATGAATAAATATGTTAAACTAAAAGCAACTGACTGTAACGTTAGTCTTAAGGTGGCACCAGGACATTTTGCCACCAATCACTCTCATATTAATTACTATATTGACATGACCACACTAAAGGCCAGACAGAGCGAGGCAAGAGAGGTGGCAAAGGCGTTGTCACCCAGATACCTTTATGACACCATTGTAGACACGATTATCTGCCTGGAAGGAATGGAAGTTGTAGGCGCATATCTGGCAGAGGAGTTATCAAGGGGAGGTGTTATGTCAAAGAATGCACATAATGCCATCTATGTGATTACACCTGAGTTTAACAGCAACAGCCAAATGATTTTCCGGGATAATTTTATACCTATGATTAAAGGGAAGAATATAATTCTTCTCATGTCTTCCATATCAACGGGGAAAACCATTAACAAGGGAATAGAATGTATCCTGTATTACGAAGGCATTCTTCGTGGCATTGCAGCTATTTTCAGTGCTCTTGAAGAGGAAAATGGAATTCCGATTAACTCAGTTTTTCACAAAGAGGATGTACCAGGCTATCAGACCTATGACTATCGGGACTGCCCATTCTGTAAAGAAGGGAAGAGACTGGACGCTCTGGTGAATTGTTACGGTTATTCTTTAATCTAAGTCAATGGAGCTGCTGCATAAGTAAATTAGGTTTAACCTGCATAAAATTTACTTGTGCAGCAGCTTCCTTTTGTTGGTGGGATTGGAACGTTTTGACAGTGAAGTGTTGATGTGAAATGGAGGCGGTGTTGTGAAGGAACAGGAACAGCTTAAGCAGTGGCTGGAAAGCAGCAATAATATTGTGTTTTTTGGAGGAGCAGGAGTTTCTACAGAAAGTAATATACCGGATTTTCGGGGAGAGGATGGGTTGTACAGTCAGGAGTACAAATATCCGCCGGAGACTATGATCAGCCACAGCTTTTATGTAAAAAATCCACAGGAGTTTTACAGGTTTTACAGAAATAAAATGATATTTTCTGAAGCAAAACCTAACAGAGCCCATATTGCCCTTGCAAAGCTGGAAGAGCAGGGAAGGTTGAGAGCCGTCATAACACAGAATATTGACGGCCTTCATCAGGCTGCGGGAAGTAAGGAGGTACTGGAGCTTCATGGTTCTGTACATAGAAATTACTGCACCAGATGCGGAAAGTTTTATGGTCTGGACGTGATCTTAGATGCCAAAAGCCCTGATCAGGTTCCCAAATGCAGCTGCGGCGGAGTGATTAAGCCTGATGTTGTGCTATATGAAGAAAGTCTGGATCAGGATGTGTTAAGAAGGGCGGTATCCTATATTGAGAATGCAGATGTCCTTATTATAGGAGGAACTTCACTTACTGTTTACCCTGCAGCAGGACTGATTGATTATTATAGGGGCAGCAGGCTGGTGCTGATCAATAAAACCGTTACTCCTTTGGATAGTAGGGCTGATCTGGTAATCAGTGGTAGTCTGGGAGAGGTTCTGGGGGATGCGGTGTTGTAGGTGTTTATAGAAGATGTTATTGAGATTAGAGATGTTAAAGGTATAAGTATATATAGAATATAGGAGGCATGTACATGTATCAGGCAGCAGAAAACAGATATGAGAATATGGAGTATAAGAGATGTGGAAGGAGTGGGATTTTACTTCCAAGAATCGCTCTGGGATTATGGCAGAACTTTGGGTTGGAGAAATCGTTGGAAGAACAGCAGGAAATACTCTTTCATGCATTTGATCTGGGAATCAATCACTTTGATCTTGCTAACAACTATGGTTCTCCTGCTATAGGAAAAGCGGAGGAGAACTTTGGACTTGCCCTTAAGGCCGGATTGGGACGATACAGAGATGAACTGATAATCTCCACAAAGGCGGGGTATACCATGTGGCCCGGTCCTTATGGTGACTGGGGCTCCAGAAAGTATCTTATGGCAAGTCTGGATCAGAGTTTAAAGAGAATGGGACTGGAATATGTAGATATTTTCTATCATCACAGACCGGACCCTGAAACTCCCCTTGAGGAAACCATGGGCGCTTTGGCGGATATTGTAAGACAGGGGAAAGCATTGTATGTGGGACTTTCCAATTATGACGAGCAGGAAGCTAAAAAAGCGGTTGATATGTTAAAGGACATGGGAATTCAATGTCTCATTGAACAGCCAAGATATAATATGTTTGAGCGGACTGCAGAGGATGGGCTGTTTAAGGCGTTATGGGAAAGAGGTGTTGGGTGCATCTGCTACAGTCCTCTGGCTCAGGGTGCTTTGACAGATCGTTATCTTCATGGAGTACCGGAAGGATCAAGAGCTGCGAAAAAGGAATCTACCATAGGTGGCCGTTACCTGACTGAGGATAGAATTGATAAAGTCCGCAGACTCAATGAGATTGCTGTGAGAAGAGGACAGACGTTGGCTCAGATGGCATTATCCTGGGTTCTGAGAGAGAAGGCTGTTACAACTGTGCTGATTGGTGCAAGCAGTGTGAAGCAGTTAGATGATAATGCGGCTTGTTTGAAGCGGCTTGATTTCAGTAAGGAAGAGCTGGCGGAGATTGACCGGATTTTAAAATAGGAAATGGCATGTGCTGAGTGTGAACTTGACAGTACATCAGGAGTGGGAGATGCAATGATTTATCAGGTTGGAGATATTGTTAAATTAAAGAAGGCTCATCCATGCGGCAGTCAGGAATGGGAGATACTGCGGGTTGGAGCAGATTTTCGTTTGAAATGTATGGGCTGCGGGCATCAGATTATGGTGGCTAGAAAGTTAGTGGAGAAAAACACCAGAGGGCTGAAAAGTGCTGATGGTACGGCAAAGAGCTGATTTATGGACTGCTCAGAAGGCTGAGCGGCGAAAAAACGGGAAATATGGAAAAAATGCAGGAAAAAACTTTGAGAAGTTGGGAAAAGCCCTTGATTTTTCAGCATTTTTCAGCTATAATATTAAACCGTGACACATAAAATCCTTGCTCCTGATACTGAAAGCAGGGGCCAGAGACCACAAGGAGGTAAAGAAGCATGAACAAATATGAATTAGCCGTTGTTCTTAGCGCAAAACTGGAAGATGAAGAGAGAGCAGCAGCCATCGAAAAGATTACAGGTTATATTACTCGTTTCGGCGGAGCTGTGACTAACATTGATGAATGGGGTAAGAAGAGATTAGCTTACGAAATTCAGAAGATGAAAGAAGGATTCTACTATTTCATCCAGTTTGATGGCAATTCCACTACTCCGAACGAGTTAGAAGCACACGTTCGTATTATGGAATCTGTTATCAGATACTTATGCGTGAAACAAGAGGCGTAATCGATAAAGAAAGAGTGATCGTATGAACAAAGCAATCCTTATGGGTCGATTGACCCGTGATCCAGAAGTAAGATATTCCCAGGGTGAGCGCGCAATGGCAATTGCAAGATATACTCTTGCAGTTGACAGAAGAGGCCGCAGAAACCAGGATGGTAATGAGCAGACCGCAGATTTTATTAACTGCGTTGCATTTGACAGAGCAGGTGAATTTGCTGAGAAGTATTTCCGTCAGGGCATGAGAGTACTGATTTCCGGAAGGATCCAGACTGGAAGTTATACGAACAAAGACGGTATTAAGGTTTATACAACCGAAGTTATCGTTGATGAACAGGAATTCGCAGACAGCAAGGGCGCAGGCGGAGAAAGCGGCGGTGGATATCAGCCAACTTCCAGACCAGCACCAACCAGCGCAATCGGCGATGGATTTATGAATATTCCGGATGGAGTCGAAGACGAAGGACTCCCATTCAACTAATTCTAACAGGAGGTACTACCAATGGCATATAATAAAAATGACAGATCTGACGGCCCCAGAATGAGAAGAGGCGGCATGCGCAGANNNAAGAAAAAAAGTATGTGTATTCTGTGGTGAGAAAAACGGCACCATCGATTACAAAGATACTAATAAATTAAAAAGATATGTATCTGAGAGAGGAAAAATCCTTCCCAGACGTATTACAGGCAACTGTGCTAAGCACCAGAGAGCGCTTACTGTTGCTATTAAGAGAGCAAGACAT
>DHOR01000052.1:31551-31958 GCA_002409995.1 Hungatella sp. UBA5385
ATTAAGAGAGCAAGACATATTGCTATCATGCCATATACAATGGAATAAGATCGATGACCTTATATGAGAATATAAGGTCATTTTTTTTGTACCTTGGTCTACAGGAATTGACATTATATTACTTTAATGGTAGGATTTTTTTGACAGAAAAAGAGGTAAAGAGTAAGATCGGAGGAGGAGTTGCAGCAGGATATATTTCAGCGGTTGCTACCATCATTTTTGCATTTGCTTCAGCAATAAAAGGAACATTTGAGTTTCAGAAAAATTGGAAGCTGTATTTAAAAGGGGAATATACATACAAAGCGCCTTCATCTGAAACAAAAAACCTCAGCGATTATGCTAAGGTACAGACTATGGAAGAGTCTGAACAATAAAATTAAGTTTTTATATATAAATTTACCAGAGGG
>DHOR01000049.1:0-5801 GCA_002409995.1 Hungatella sp. UBA5385
CACTTTTTTAAATATTTCTTACACCTTATCCTTCATAAATTATATTGTCAACTTTCATGCCTTCCTCTAATTCCTTAAGATACATCAACATAATCTTTACTGCTGATATTTAATATTGAGAGTTATCATCGCTTATGTACTCAAAACCAAACTCCATGATATTAAAAACTTTCTGCTTATCCTATAATGTTCTTATCTGCTTATCTATACTGTTCCTTAATTGAAATATCCTGTCATGTAATTATTTTAGCTGTTCTGTACTCATTTATCTTTTCTCTCCTCATTTGATATATGTTTCATTTTAAACTTACTATGTTTTATAATACTTGTATTATGCCATGCACCTACTATATTGGAGCTTTCCTTAGTAAACAGTAGACATAATTACGAAGCTTTCATGCTCCTTAAAATAACCTTTACAGTAAACACATATACTTATATTGCCTACTATTCTTTATATTGCCCTATTTGTACTGTCCTTTCTGTCCTATCTATACTGTCTATATCTTCTTTTTATATTGTCCTATATTTTAACATTGCCACATAATGTTTATTCATGTGTTGTACACTTCTTAATATATACTGTCCTACTCTTATATTAAAGACTTATGTACTTTATTATCCATGACTTGTCTCTTATGATAAGTCATATAAATTTATATATATTTGCTATTTTTCTATATTAATGTTTCTTTACTCATAATAGCTATGCATAAATTCACTCATCTCTGTATTTAATAATTAAATATAGTATCACTTTTTGGAGGTTACCATAGCACTATCTTTGTACTGACTGTTATTATCTAATCACACTTAAGCTGTTTCCAATAAACATACAAATTGTCTTGATTGTCTAATAATCTCTAATCTGTTTAGCCTCAACCTTATAATGCTTATATTTCAATATACGTAAATCTTCATATTTTTATTGTTATACTGGTATTACTGGTATTCTCTATTTATATATGTTGTCTCTATAACGTTACTCTATACTTGCTTACTCCCTTGAGCAAATTGTATTGCTTGAGACAAACTGTATCATTTTTACACTTAATGTTATAAAGTCTAGCACCCTTGATACCCATCACATCAGGGGTGCTATACCTATTGTTTAGAGTAATACTCTTATATATAAAGTAATTTACTTAAGCTCTAACAATTATTAATTCAGTCAAAATGGGAAGAAACAAAGTAAACACTGAAAAAATATCTGTTGTCTTTAAAATAAATTACACCCATACTCATTTAACTGATTCTCTGTATGCTTTTGCTTTCCTCCATACTGTACTTCTTGAAATACCAAACTGTTGTGCTATTTTTTCTTCTGTATATCCTAATTTTTTAAGTTCGCAAATATGTTTTCCATCAATTTTAAGTTGTGTTCCTACTTTATTGTTGTTATTGTTTTCCTTCATATGCAGTCTGTATGATAACATCCTGTTTTCCTCCATTAATTTTAATTTCTCCTTTTCCAATGCATTAATTCTTTTTAAAAGTTTCTGCTTTTCTAAAGCATTGTTATTGTTATTTATTATGCTCTCTTTTTCTAAAACTGAAATGCTTTTTATAAGTCTCTCTGCTGCAATTATTAAATAAAGACTGTTATTAAACACATCAAAACGCACTGCTATTATATCTGTTTGATATTGTTTAATAACTTCTTCTGTTGTTTCTTCTTCTATCTGTGATAAAAGTTTATATAATGCATTACTAAAATACTTAAAGTGTTTTACTGACATTTTATCTTCCTCCATAACTTTTGCTAATTAAACATCTCTATGTCCTAAAAACTGTTTGATATAGCTAGAATGTCTTTCAACATTCATTCATAATGCCTTTCTGTTTTATATATATTTAATATAACAATAAATCAAAAAGGATATGATAATCAACTAGTGTATTATCATATCCCATGTAAATGTATAAACTATCCTAATAAACCAAAATACTCCAATGCACACTTAATGTACTTAACCTTTTCTGGTGGACATTTCCTTATCTGCTGCTCTTCTTTTTTTGATATATTATAATTTGGACGCTTTTCTAAACCACATAAAGTCTTTACTTCTGCTATTTGCTGTGTATGCACGTTTACCCCAAAATTATTTTTAACGTATTCCTTAATCTTTGGGTATGTTGCCTGTCTCTCTTTTGAAAGATATTTATCTTCATTGTCTTCCTCAATAGGTATCTCAACCTCTATTTCATATGTTGTTTTCAACTCTTTAATTTTCCGAGTTAATAAAACTACCGTCTCACAGTTAGCGGTAGAAGGAAACATATCAATACAACACACCTTCTCCACCCTATACCCTCTCTCCTGCAGCACCACCAAATCCCTAGCCAAACTAGTAGGCTTACAAGACACATAAACCAACCGATCCACCCCATAATCAATAATCTTCCCAAGCGCCTTCGGATGAATCCCATCCCTAGGCGGATCCAAAATTATCATATCCGGCTTATCCTCAATCTCATCAATCACCTTCAGCACATCCCCAGCAATAAACTCACAATTCTCCAGCCCATTCAGCCGCGCATTCTCCTTCGCAGCCTCCACAGCCTCTTCCACAATCTCCACACCAACAACCTTCTTCGCCACAGGTGCAATAATCTGAGCAATGGTCCCCGTTCCACTATATAAATCAAATACTACCTTATCCTTCGTCTCCCCCACATAACTTCTGGTCTTCTCATACAGCACCTCAGCGCCCAAAGAATTCGTCTGAAAGAAAGAAAACGGAGATATTTTAAACTTCAGTCCCAGCAATTCCTCATAAAAATAATCCTGCCCATACAGCACATCAGTCCTGTCACTCTTCACCACATCAGCCAAACTGTCATTTAAGGTATGCAGTATCCCTACAATCTTCCCATTCAGCTTAAGCCCCAATAACAGCTCCGCAAATGGCTGCAAATCCATTTCTTCTTGTGTAGTGGTCACCAGATCAACCAGAATCTCCCCAGTTTTCACAGCTCTCCGCACCAGAAGATGACGCAGATAACCAGTATGCTGCATCTTCTTATAAAACCCCACATTCCGCTCTTCAAAATACCCTTTAGCAGCCTTTAATATATCAGTAAAATCAGTATCAACAATTCTGCAGTCAGTGGTGGTCACAATATCATAAAAACTGCCTCTCTTATGCATTCCAAGAGAAAGAGGACCATCCTTATATTCATCTCCAAAGGAAAACTCCATCTTATTACGATATCTCTCCTCTGCCGGACTCCCTTTGATCCCTTCAAACTCATAATCAGAAGTACAGACACCATCAATCAAATCCTTTACCTGCTTTTCCTTGATCTTAAGCTGCTCTGCATAAGGCAGAGTCTGATAAGTGCAGCCGCCGCAGTTTCCAAAGTGAGGACATACATCTTCTGCTGTTTCCAGAGGTGAGCGTTCCAGAATCTCTAGAATCCTTCCTTCACACCTTCCGCCTCTCTTTTTATTAATCATCACCCTAAGCTTCTGTCCTGGCAGGCAGTGCTTGACTGTGATCTTTCCTTCCTCCACTTCCATAACACCTTTGTCCGGAAAATCAAATTTTGTAATTATTCCTTCGTATACTTCACCTTTTTTCACGTTTTGGCTCCTGTTCTCACTAAAATAAAATTTATTTATATCATCTCAGAAAAAAAGCGTGTCTCAAAATCTGAGGCACGCTCTTCATACTTTCAAAATGCCGATTCTTATACTTCAGAATCTCCCAGAGTATCATCATCTTCAAAGAAGTCATCATCGAAATCGTCATCAAAATCATCTTCAAAATCTTCCAGGTAATCCGGTGTGAAGAAGCGGTAAACAGCATAGGCAATTCCAGCTACTGCAGCTACTGCACCAATAATAGCCAGTACCCAGAGAATACAGTTTTTCTTTTTATCTTCATCTTCTTTTTTGTGTAATAAATCAGTCATTCTGCTGGAACTCATAAGCTCCTCCAATCTGTTTAACGCGTCTTTACTCATTGTATCGAATCTGTTCATATCTCCACGTTCCTTTCTGAGAGGTCTGTCTTTAAAATGCTTTTGGCAGTGTATTATCACATTGCCGATCATGGTTATTATACCATTATCTTCTCTTTTTTACTATCATTTTTGTTTATTTTTAAAAAATTCTAAAATTATATATTTTCTTAGGATATCCAACCTTGTGATACTTATGAGCGGTCTTTCTTTAAATTTGCAAAAGAAGCAAACATCTTCCTTTTTCCTGCATTATCAAAGTCCACAGTCACCTCGTAATCCTTGCCGCCGTCTTTGATCTCAGTCACAGTTCCTTCTCCAAATTTTATATGGATCACCCGGTCTCCTTCTTTGTAGTTTAAGCCCCTGGCCCTTTCTACTGTAAATGCCTTGCCAAATGCAGGCTGGGAAACCGGCTGGGAGCTTTTGGAAGCATAGGGATTCTTAGATGCATAAGAATTGTTTCCAGGCGCAAAGCTGCTTACTCCTGTTTTCCTGCCCGCTCTGCCACCACCTAAACCACTACTACTACCAGAGCTACTGCCACCGCCAAAACCACCGCCGCCACTATTCCCCCAAGGCAGCCCGCTGTCATCATAACCATCGCTGCTTCTGGAGAAAAGCCTTCCATCCAGACGGTCGCTATCTAAATACTCTTCCGGTATCTCATCAATAAAGCGGCTGACTTTAGAATACCTTGTCTCTCCGTTGACCATTCGTTGTCTTGCGCCTGTCATCATTAAGAACTTTCTTGCACGTGTAATTCCCACATAACAAAGGCGGCGTTCTTCCTCCACCTCATCCTTATCATCAGAAGAAATGGCCATCATGCTTGGGAACAGTCCGTCTTCCATACCGCTTAGATAAACACGGGGGAATTCCAATCCCTTGGCACTATGTAAGGTCATAAGAGTCACTCTGTTTTCAGAATCGTCCATACGGTCTATATCAGCAACCAGAGCCACTTCCTCCAGGAATTCGTCCAGAGTTCCATTCTCATGCTCATTTTCAAAGCTGACCGCTTTGTTGATCAATTCTTCGATATTTTCAAGACGGGTCTGAAACTCGATTTCGCCCTCTGCTTCCAAATCCTTCTGGTATCCTGTCTCATCCAGAATATCCTCAATTAGATTCTGGATTCCATAACCAACCTCCTGAAGTCTGTTTCTGAAATCCTCCATCTGATCTGTAAACTTCAAAATCTTATCAGCAGTCTTACCAAGTCCTGGAACAGCTTTGGCTCTGCAGAAAGCATCATACATGCTGAAATCATGTTCCGATGCAAATGCCTGGACTTTTCCTACAGTAGTTGCGCCGATTCCTCTTTTAGGAACATTGATCACTCGCAGAACAGCAAGATCATCTCTGCCATTGGCTATCGTCTTTAAATAGGACAAAATGTCCTTGATCTCTTTTCTCTGGTAGAAATTAACGCCGCCTACCATACGGTAAGGCACATTGTGAAGAAGACATTTCTCCTCAAGAAGGCGGGACTGGGCATTGGTACGGTATAAAACTGCGCAATCCTGATAATCACTGCCGCTGTTTAGAATATCCCTGACAATGGCATCTGCCTCTTCGGAAGCATTTTCAAACTGACGGAATTGTACCAGCGGGCCTTCTTCGTTGGCAGTCCACAGCGTTTTATCCTTCCTGCCTCTGTTGTGGCAGATTACTCCATTGGCTGCATTTAAGATATTCTGGCTGGAACGATAGTTCTGTTCCAGCTTAATTACAGTGGCACCAGGATATGATTTCTCAAAATTTAAGATATTCTCAATGTTGGCACCACGGAATTTGTAGATGGACTGGTCATCATCACCTACTACACAGAG
>DHOR01000049.1:6021-28819 GCA_002409995.1 Hungatella sp. UBA5385
CTGATACTCATCTACCATAATATATTTAAAACGTTCCTGATAATAGTCCAAAACTTCATTGTGATTCTGAAACAGCTCCACTGTTTTCATAATCAGATCATCAAAATCAAGGGCATTGTTTTTCTTCAGCTGTCTCTGATATTCTCTGTAAACCTCTGCAACCTTCTTCTGCCTGAAATCACCTGATGCATTAAGTTCGAATTCCTCCGGTGTTATCAGCTCATTTTTTGCAGTGGAAATCATATTGATCATTCCCCGGTCTTTATAAATCTTCGGGTCCATTTCCAGAGTCTTCAGCACCTGGCGCATGAGGGTTCTCTGATCGTCGCTGTCATAAATGGTAAAGTTAGTGGAATATCCAAGCCCTTCGATATGGCGTCTTAAAATGCGGACACAAGTGGAATGGAACGTGGTTACCCAGATGCTTTCAGCACCAAAGCCTACCAGTCTGTCCACACGCTCTCTCATCTCTCCTGCTGCCTTATTGGTAAAGGTAATAGCCATAATATTCCATGGATTTATCTTCTTCTCTTCGATTAAATAAACAATACGATGGGTCAAAACGTTGGTTTTCCCTGAGCCGGCTCCTGCCAGCACAAGAAGCGGTCCTTCCGTATGGAATACCGCCTCTTTCTGCATTGGATTCAGTGCTTCATATCTACTCATATATGTATACCGCTAATTCCTTTCCTCATCAGTTATACCCAGATACTGCTTCACAGCCTCCATTTGTTCTCTGGCAAGACGACGGCCGTCGTTATAAAGTGCCTCCAGCTTTCTCTTGTCCTGCTCTGTTCTTGATACTGTCACCGGCTTATCAGGACGGATGACATAGATTCTTCCAGAAGCTTCCAGCGCCTCAATCTCCTCCTGTATTCGGTTATAACGGTCAGGGCCTTCCTCCAGTGTCTTTAAAAACTTAGGAAGCGGTGCAAAATACTGCTCATAGCCTCTCTTCGTCCATTTATCAAGGGGCGGCTTTCGATAGCCCTTCTGGCGGGTCAATATAAGAATGATTTTCTCATATCCCAAGTCCATTGCCCTCTCGTAGGCAAAAGGCATGGAACAGCCGCCATCTAAATACTTTTTACCATCAATATCAATCATTCGGGATAGAATGGGCAGACTGCTTGATGCCTTTATTGCTGCAATAAAATCCCTGCCGTCATTTTTCTCAAAATATTCCGGTTTTCCTGTTTTGCATCTGGTAGCTACTACCTCAAACTTCTGCTTCGACTCTTCAAATGTCTGATAATCAAAGGGAATTAAGGTATCACTTAATTCTCCAAATAAAAAATCAAAATTAAATATGGAACGGTTCTTCACCATATTGCGAAAGCTTAGAAACCGTTTATCATTGACATAATTAAGATCTACTTTTATTGTTCTTCCAATCTGCTTGCTGACATAGCTCATTCCACACATAGAACCTGCAGATACTCCATTTACGTAAGAAAGTTCAATTCCCTCCTCCATAAAAACGTCCAGCACACCTGCTGTAAATACGCCTCTGAGAGAACCTCCCTCCAGAACTAATGCTCCTTCTGTCATTTTATCACCTCGCCTACTATTCTATTGCATTTCTTCTGACTGGTCAATCTTTTTTCTATTTATAGCCATTATACCAGATTCATCTGGGTTCTCTTCTTTAACACTAATATGCAAAAGGAAGCTCTGAGATTTTTCATATAATTGATCAATCCCAGTGCTTCCTTACTTTCTCTTATAATACTGAGTCTAATCCTTATCTCCGTTTTTTCCATCATCTTTTGCCCAGCTTGGAGCATTAACAGGACCAGCTTTTGCATTGCCGGTTTTCGCCGGGCCTTGTATTTCCGGCACCTGAGCCTGCTCATTCTTTGGGCGGTGTAACCTCTCATGGTTTTCTGTTCCGTGATTTTTCGGATCATAAGGACTTGGTCTTCTCATGCCTGCTTTTGCCATTATAATACCTCCTGTTCTGTATTAGCTTTTACATTTTTACAGAAGCTATACTGGCAGCGCAGAACTTTTCACATCCTATTACACAAACTGACTCTGATGCAGCTTATAATAAGCTCCCTGTTTCTCCATCAATTCCTCATGACTTCCTGACTCCATAATATTTCCCTGATCTATTACAAATATCCTGTCTGCCTTGCGAATGGTAGAAAGGCGGTGGGCAATGACAAATGAAGTCCTGCCTTTCAGCAGAGCATCAATTCCCTCCTGAACCAGCAGCTCTGTATGGGTATCAATGCTGGAAGTGGCTTCATCAAGAATCAAAATTCCTGGCTTTGACACCATAGTTCTGGCAAATGCCAGAAGCTGTCTCTGACCTATGGATAATCTGGCGCCTCGTTCACTGATCTGGGTGTCATAACCATTTTCCAGTTTCATAATAAAATCATGAGCATTTACGGCTTTAGCCGCTTCAATCACTTCTTCATCAGTTGCATCCAGACGGCCGTATCTTATGTTGTCACCGATTGTACCTGAGAATAAGAAATTGTCCTGTGTCATAATTCCCATCTGGCTTCGGAGGCTATTTAAAGTTACATCTTTCACATCATATCCATCAATCCGGATAGTGCCGGATACAGTTTCATAAAAACGGCTGATGAGGTTGACAATAGTAGTCTTTCCTGCACCTGTAGGTCCTACAAGTGCGATGGTTTCTCCTGCCTTAGCAGTAAAATTAACATCATCTAAAATCAGCGTATCAGGATCATCTCCGTAAGCAAAGGTTACATGATCAAATACCACTTCTCCTTTGATCTGGGGAAGCTCTATGACTTCTTCTTCGTCCTTAATCTCCGCTTTTGTATCAATAATATCGAAGATTCTCTCTGCTGCCGATATATTGGTAGTTACCTTGTTATAGAAATTGGCAAGATTACGAATGGGACTCCAGAACATTGCAATATAAGTGGAAAATGCCATAAATGTACCGATCCCCACTTCCTCTACTCCCACAACCCTGATTCCTATAAAATACAGAAGGAATCCGCCAAGTCCCCATGTGATTTCAACCAGGGGACCAAATGCATCGGCAACAAGGACTGCATCAATAAAGGATTTGTAATGCTGGTCAGCCAGATCGTAGAACACCTCTCTGGTTTCCGGTTCAGCTGCATAACTCTGAATTACCCGGATACCTGATAAATCCTCATGTACATAGGCATTTAAGTTGGAGTTCTTCTTTCTGTATATCTGCCATCTCCTATGGGCTGTTGTTTGAATCAGTGTCATTCCCACAATCAGAATGGGCAGTGTCAAAAGAGCAGCCATTGCCAGCTTGTAATTTTTCACAAGCATAATCACCGCTACACAGATGATTGTAAGGAAATCAGGAATTAACTGAGTCACACTGTCTGACAGCACTTCCTTCAGAGAGTTTACATCACCAATAATTCTGGCAAGTATTTTCCCTGTGGGACGGCTGTCAAAGAAACCAAAGCTTAAGGTCTGAATATGCTCATACAGCTCTTCTCTGATATTGAGAAGCACCTTGTTGGACACATCAGCCATAATATACATACGGGTTTTAATTCCTATGAGAAACAGGACAAACATTACCAGAGACACGCCGCCTATTTTCAAAAGCCCTGCCATATCCTCCTGAGCTACACAGGTATTGATGGCATATTCCATAAGGAGGGGGATGGTCATGCTGATGGCTATGGTTCCTGCCATAATCAGCAGAACTGTAATTACCTGTTTCTTAAAGGCAAGAAGGTATTTAAACAGACGCAGCAGCGTTTCTTTTTTCAGGACTTCCTTCTGGTATTCATCTACTCTGCTTGTGTTAACTGACATCTGGCTTCCTCCTCTCCATACTGTACTTCGTAAGTTTTATAATACTGCCCTTTCTGCTCCATGAGAGTCTGGTGGGTTCCACGTTCGATAATGCGGCCTCCCTCCAGAATAATGATCTCATCAGCGTGACGAACTGCAGAAATTCTATGTGCAACAATAATCTTGGAGCTGTCTTTTAAAAGCTCCAGCCGTGCCTCAATCTCCTTCTCTGTTTCCATGTCAAGAGCTGAAGTGGAATCATCTAAGATCAGCAGCGGTGTTTCTTTGGCAATTGCCCTTGCAATGCTGATTCTCTGCTTCTGTCCTCCGGAAAGTCCTACTCCTCTTTCACCGATTACAGTTTCATACTGTTCTCCAAGCTTCATGATGAAGCTGTGGGCACTGGCTGAAATCGATGCCTGCTCCACACTTTCCCACTGAGTTGCAGCTTTGTTGCCGGTCTTAATATTGTCTTCAATGCTGTCTGAGAAAAGAAATACATCCTGCATAACAACAGAGGTCTGACTTCTTAATAATGACAGAGGCAGCTGCCTGATATCAATGCCATCCAGCAGAACCCGACCTTCACTTACATCATAAAAACGCTCAATGAGATTTACAATGGAGCTTTTTCCCGAACCTGTCACCCCCATAATACCAAGTGTTTTTCCTTTGGATAGGGTAAAATCAATATCAGTAAGAATTCTGGTGCCATTTAAGTCAAAGCTTACATTGTCAAACTGCAGCTCTCCGTTGATCTTCTCAGGAATAACAGGGAATTCCGGTTCCTTAATATCCGGTTGTTCTGCCATGATATTCTTAATCTTTTTATTAGAGGCAAATGCTGCAGCCATATCATTGCTGAGCCAGCCTACAATCTCCATAGGCCAGACTATATTGTTGGCATATTCGGAAAATGCCCCCAGCTCTCCAATGGTAATCTGCTTTCTGATTACCATGATTCCTCCCACTACAATCACTGACATCAGAAGAACCTTGGACAGGAAGGAGATGTTTGGCTGATATTTCACAAGCAGCCCTGCCTGTTTCATATTAAGCTGATAATATTTTTTATTATGCTTTTTAAATTTCTCAATCTCATACTTTTCCCTTGCAAATGCTTTTACAGTTCTAACACCTGCCAGATTCTCCTGCGCCACTGTATTAAGCTCTGCAGTCTGTTCACTGATTTCGTCATATACCTGACCCAGACCATTTTCCATGCGAATTGCATAGAAACCGATAATAGGCATGATCAGCAGTGGAATCAGTGTCAGCACCGGACTGATCCGCAGCATACAGAATACCACGATTACAGTATGAATCACACATTCTATAATCAGCATTCCCACATATCCGAATGCATTCCAGATTCTGTCCACATCGTCCTTAACACGAGCCATCAGCTCCCCTGTGTTATGGTTGTCAAAATATCCCATAGACAGAGTCTGAATGTGGTCAAACAAATCCTTTCTCAGCCTGTTTCCTATTCCTGCTGCTGAATAATCGAATATAAATTCTTTTACATACTGGAACACAGCCCTTCCAAGTCCGATTCCCAGAAGTCCCAGAAGAAATCTCATAAGCTGCTGCGTCTCTCCACCTACAATTACATCATCTATAATATGACGGGTGATCTGAGGCGCTGCTGCATCCAACAGAATACTGATCACTAATGCTGCAATTGCAATGATATACAAAAGGCTATACTTTTTTGCATACTTTATTAAGTTACCCACGTTGTTCCCCCTTTATCTTTTTGTCTTTTTTCCGAAAACAATTTTCTTAAAGACATTTTCTTAAATTTTTAAATACATAAAAGCATTTTACCAAATACACTTTACTAATTAATTTTCAGTAAATACATTAACATTTTACCGAAAAACAGAAAAGCCGGAAAAACTGCATAATGCGGCTTTTCCGGCAAAAAATCACATGATTTTGCTCAAAAATAGCCACAGTCCATTCAGACTGCGGCTTTACTCACATAAAAAGGGTTCTAAATATACTGCATGATATGCACATATGTATCTACATGCAGACATGATTAAATAGAGGTCTTCTTCATGAGGCAGACTGAATAAACGAATATAAATTCACTATTGCCATTTCTTAATTTTCTACTGCTTCTGTTTATATTAGTGCTGTTCATATTCTGCCTCCTTTCAACCATATTTGGTAATAATTTGCTGTGCTTTTTCTAGAATACTGCTTTGACATGAATATGTCAAGACTTTTTCGCCATTATCTGAATTTTCTGATTTTTATATCAATTAGATTTTTATTCCCTGTTTAGTTTTCTGAACACTCTAAATACTAAAAAGCTTGATTTATCTGAATTTATATTATATTATCAGTAAATAGTTCTATAACCAACATGCAGACAAAAGGAGCAATAGAAATGATGAAATCAAAAAGATTTAAACATATAGCAATTATTACGGTACTCTCTGCTGTTTGTGCATTTAGTATGGGATGCTCAAATACTGAAAAACCCGAACCAGACAAAAACACTATAGAAGAGCCAGCAAAGGAAATTATAATCAACAATCCTAATTCTGCTGCAGATGAATTAATTAATTCCGAAACTAACCAGGGTGCGGATACCAATACCAATACTAATACAGTTGTGGATAATGATATCATTCCATTAGGAAATACAAAGACAATCGATGGTTATCAAACAGTTGACGGTGCCAGCCTGCCAGTTACTGCAACATTTGAGGTTGCAGATATTCAGCGGGGAGAAAATGCTTATGCAATTTTGCAGAGCCATAATGCCGAATTATCCAAGCCAGATGACAGTATGGAATATATCATTGTGACATTGAACATAACCTATGACAAGGGTGAGGCTGACTATCTGGATTTGTATGAAAACAATGCTTCATTGGACTCTGAAAAAAGATTTTTTGCACTTTCAAATGGAGATAGCAACGCAGAACAAATGACTGAGAAACTTAGCAACAGTGTATATGATATGTCAATCAAGAAGGGAGACAGCGGACAAGGTGCAGTAGCTTTTCTGCATAAAACAGACAGCAATGAGCCACTAAACTTTATTGGGTTTAATAACGTTATAAAGTTTGATATTACAAATTAGCTTTCGTAAATATATGATGTTTTCAACCCAAAATAAGCAACAGGTGTAATTCTAACGAACTAAACCTGCTGCTTATTTATTTTTAAAAAATCACCAGAAGAAAGTCAAATTATTCATCACCTGAGATCATAAAAGAAAATGTAATATCCTCTTCTCCACTAATACAATACTCCGGATAAACCGGTGCACCCCAGCTGTCATCTCCACCAACACCTCTCATAGCACCCCAGATATTCACATAGGTATATCTTGGTTTAGGAAGCTCTTCTCTGTGAGTTGCTGCTTCCAGTTCCTGGGCACTGTACGGAAGAACTGAAGCTTCAAATGGAACCTTAGCAGCTGTAAATGTAAGCTTTTTCCCTTCCTTATCTGTAACAGAAAGTCTGCGTACTCCTGTTCTGTTTCCGCACTCCTGAGGAACCAGGTAGCGGGATAGATTACCTTCCACTGTTTCTGTAAAGATTCCAAGGCGAGCTCCTGCGCAGCGGTCTGAATAGTTCTCATCAGGTCCCTTTCCATACCATGTAAAACTGTCTGCCAGATCAGGAATCCAAAGCCGCATTCCAAAGGCAGGGAGCTGAGGAAGTCCCTTCTTTCCATGATATTTGGCTGTCACCAGAATTTTGCCGTCACAATCTACTTCATAGATAACGGTTGTTTCCGTTACAGGCACCGTTGTAAGCTTATAAACATATGTCACCCGAACAGTATGATCAAGTTCTTCTATCTTGAAATTCTCATTGCTATACCCGGGGAATAATCCTGCTCCATACCACATGGAACTGATAACAGAGAATTTATTTCCCTTGTCATTATCTGTAGTGGCTCTCCAATAAGCTGGCATCATAGGTCTGTAAGCCCATTCCCTGCCATCATAAACAAGGGATACAATACCGCCTTCCTGCTTTGAAAACAGAACAAAGAAGTCTTCTCCTTTTACGCCCACATTTACATCACCGTATATAATCTCCGGGCGTCCTTTTTCCGATAAATGAACCGGATTTTCCTCCACTGTCCTGCACTGTTCACCAAATGCCACCTCATAACCTTTGTCTGCCCAGATACATGACTTATTGAGAACAGCTGTAACCTGATAAATATATTCTCCAGGCTCTGTAAATTCCGGTTGTGTTACTTCAACATATTCACTGCTAAGAGGACTGACAATAGCCTCAAATTTATGAGTATAAACAACTTTTCCCTCACGAAGAACAGTGTAAATAAATTCATAAGCGCCTGTATCTGTAAATAGTCTTCTATTTTCAACAAGAACGCCTTTATCATCAGGAGCCAGCCTGATATCCTGATACAGATATTTAACCTCCTGAGCTTTCGGAGACACTGTTCTGTCAGCATACACAATTCCATTGCCGCAGAAGCTGTAGTCAGTGGGTCTGTCGTTAAAATCACCGCCATAGGTCATGTGTTCCTCACCGTATGCATCTGCTTTCATAATGGACTGGTCTATATAATCCCAGATGAAACCGCCCTGGTATTTCTCATATTGATCTTCCAAAGCAGTATATTTCTCCATGCCGCCCAGAGAATTGCCCATAGCGTGCATATACTCACATAACACATAAGGCTTTTTCGGATCATTGTTTAAATATTCCTCTACCTCAACAGGTTTGGCATACATCCGGCTTTCCATATCGCTGGTTTCATCAAATTCCCTGTTCCAGAACACACCTTCATAATGAACCAGTCTTGAGGGATCACGTTCCTTAAAAAATTTTGACATTGCAAGTATATTTTCTCCTGCATAGGACTCATTTCCGCAGGACCAGATCAAAACTGATGGGTGGTTTTTATCCCGTTCAACCATGGATTTGGCTCTGTCAAGAACACCTTCCTTCCACTGGGGAAGACTTCCCGGCACATTCCAGGAAGGTTCACATGCCCCCATCTTCTGCCAGGAACCATGGGTTTCTAAATTAGCTTCATCAATTAAGTAAATGCCGTATTCATCGCACAGCTGATACCACAGACTCTGATTGGGATAATGAGAGGTGCGCACTGCATTGATGTTATGGCGTTTCATGAAACGGATATCCCATAACATATCTTCTTCTGTGATAGAACGTCCACGTCTTACATTGAATTCATGACGGTTTACTCCACGGAATACAATACGTTTTCCATTGAGACACATAACACCGTCTTTCATCTCAAAGCGGCGGAAGCCCACCTTCTGAGGTACTATTTCCACCACTTTTCCATTGCTGTCATAAAGAGTGATCACCAGAGTATAGAGATAGGGGTTCTCTCCGCTCCACAGATGTGCATTGGCTGCAATAGTCTCAAGTACCAGCTCCTGATCTGCCGGAATCTGTTCCCAGATTGCTGCCTGCTGCCCCTTGTCATCAAGAAGTACTGCTGATACCGTACCCTCTAAATTCCCCTGAAGCTTTAAAACAGCCCGAAGCTCTCCATTATTATAATCATCGGAAACACCTGCCTGCACAAACAGATCACAGATGTGGCTGTCAGGAACTGCATAGAGATAAACATCTCTGAAAATGCCGGAAAAACGGAAAAAGTCCTGATCCTCCAGCCAGCTTGCGCTGCTTCTCTTATATACCTCTACAGCCACTCTGTTGGTACCTTCCTTCAGAGCATCTGTAATTTCAAATTCTGAAGGTGTAAAGGTATCCTCACCATATCCTATAAATGTACCATTTACCCATAGATAAAAGGCAGTTTCCACACCCTGAAAGGATAGATAAGTCCGTTTTCCCTTTAAAGGTGCCTCAATCTCAAATTCTTTTACATAGCTTCCTACTGGATTGTGCTGATGATCCACATGAGGCGGGCGGATATCCGCACAGCCGTCCCAAGGGTACATGGTGTTAATATACTGGCGCTGTCCATAGCCCTGAAGCTCTATATGACCGGGAACTGAAATCTCCTCAAAGGAGTCCAGGGATGCCCCTTCTTTATAAAAGTCCTGATTCCGCAGGTCTGGATTTTCTGCATAAGAGAATTTCCAGATTCCGTTTAAGGACTGACGCAGGTTCATAACACCGCTTTCTGCCTCTTCTTTTGTCTCATAATATGCATGATCAGAATGGGCTTCCAGACGATTTACTGCGAAAACCTCAGGATTTTCCAGCCATTTTAAATCTGCTGTTTTCTGTTTCATTGGATAAAATTCCTCCTTCTGTAATTGGTTGCTGCTAAAAGCGATACCGCACATTGCTATGTCCATTATATCTGTTTATCACGTAAGAATCCATTGCATATTCTATTATTTCATACACTTTTTATTTGCCTTCCGGTTCCTTCTGCAAGGCGGCCGCCCACTTATTCCTTCACAGCCCCAGCCGCAACCCCGGCCAGAATGTATTTCTGGAAAAAGATATAGATCAGAATTGTAGGAAGCATGATAATTATGATACCTGCTGCCAGCTTCTGCCATGATCCCTGCTGTGCATTGGCATAATTCATCAGGAAAGTAGTCAGTGTGCGCAGTTTATTCTTAGGCATATAGAGATAAGGAATGTACATGTCATTGATAATGGTAATGGCTTTAATGATAACAACTGTAGCTGTAGCCGGTGCCAGCAATGGAAAGATAATTCTGGTAAACAGCCCGAAATAGGAACAGCCGTCAAGCAGTGCACTTTCGTCTAAGGAAACAGGAAGCGTGGAGATAAACTGCCTGTATATATAGAGCTGCATCAGGTCAGAAGCCACATAGATAATAATGGGAGCTCCAAGAGTATTATAAAGTCCCATTCCGGTTACAATCTTGAATCTGGCAATCTCAGTTACAAAGCTTGGAATCAACATTCCAAGGAAAAACAGGCTCATAACAAATTTCTTCAGACGGAAATTAAACCGTTCCAGAATAAAAGCAGTAATTGTTCCGAACAGCACATTGAAAAAGATGCTGACTGCCAGAATGATTCCTGTATTCTTAAATCCGATTAAGAGGTATTTATCATTTAATACCTTTTGGAAGTTTTCCAATGTAATACGTGCAAAAGGCGGAAGTAAAAGCGGTGAAGTATTAACCATATCTGCCTTTGACTTAAAAGCTGCAAATAAAGTAAGGGCAATGGGAGCCAGCACAACCAGCACCATCATAATACAGATGATCTGCTTCACTCCCTGCTGTAATGTCTGTTTCTTCATCACTTATCCCCTCCTTTTAATATAATTCCGTGGATCAGCTTATTCTGAATCAGATAGATCACCACAATCATAACCATAATAGCAACTGCCATTGTGGAGGCAAGACCGAAGTTGCTGTATTTAAACGCTGTATCAATGGTATATAAAGTAAAGGTAGAGGATGCATATCCAGGACCTCCGCTTGTCATGACATAAGGAATATCAAACACCTGAAGAGCGCCGCGGATATTGTCAAAGAGAACAAAATCCACCATCAGCATAATGGAAGGAATCTGAATGTATTTAAACAGCTGCCATGCATTTGCACCATCCACTCTTGCTGCCTCCAGCACATCCTGAGGCAGAGACTGCAAAGCTGCCATAAATAAAATCACATGATATCCTGAGAACCGCCACAGAGATACCCCTGCCAGCACAAAGTTGACAATCTTGGGATCAGACAGCCAGCTCCTGATCAGCCCTTCTAGATGAAACAGAGTCAAAATCTCATCAAATGCCCCGTTAATAGGAGAAAAGAAATAAGAAAAGGCATAGGAAATAGCCACTCCATTGATAATATAAGGCATAAATACCATAGTCTTATAAAACTTTGCAGCCCGCAGCTTAGAGGTCAGCAGCACTGCAAACATCAGCTCTATAGGAATAAATATAAGATGTCCGAAGAAATAAACAGCATTGTTTTTGAGAGACTGCCATAAATCCTTATTTTTAAACATGGCAAGGTAATTCTCAATACCAATCAGTTTATAGCTTTCCGAATATCCGTCCCAGTTGGTAAAACTCATCCGTATTAAGTCAAAGGCAGGAACAACAACAAAACCAATGAGCAATGCCATGGGAATTACCAGAGAACATGTTATAAATATCTTTTTTTGTTTTTCCAGAGAATTCATAAATACGATACCTCCCAATTTTGATTTTTGGTTGTAAAAGGGGAAGGGCACGCATTTAGCCCCTCCCCCTTGCTGTTTTTATTTAATTCCCAGTTTTGTTCTGGCTTCTGCCCATTTTGTATTCAGTGTATCAAGCTCTGTCTTTAAGTCAAAACCATCTGTAAACATCTGAGCGCCTAATTTCTTGTAATCAAAAGCGATTTCATTCTGAATTGCCTGGAAATCATCTCCGCCGCCATCGTACATTACCAGTTCCATATCTGGTGCAAGTGCATCTGCTTCTGCCAGAATTGGATCTTTTTCCTTAGGGAAATTAGTCATGGAGGAAGCACTTGTTACATAGTTGAGATAACCAGGATAAAAATCTTCACTGTAAAACCATTCTACGAAAGCCTTTGACAGCTCTGGATTCTTGCTGTGAGTGGTAACCCCCATAAAGGAGTCTCCCTGAACGATCACCTTAAATGGATCGTCTTTTGTATCTCTTACAGGCAGATAAAATGCTCCCAGTTCTGAATAATCATCGGTACCTGTCTGAATGTTCTGTAAGCCCCAGTCTCCAAGTGCAATAATTGCTGCTTTTTTCTGAGCAAACAGTGAGGTAGCCTGATCATTACCAATGCCTAAAGGATCTTTTCCAAATACATCCATGGTAAAGAGATCATTTACTTTTGTATAAGCTTTGTTAATATCTGTTCCTTCTGCAAAAGGAGCGTCTGTCTTAGCCATATCATTCCAGTTCTGACCATTTCCGCTGATCAGTGCCGGCATAAACTCCATATATGGATAGTCTGGCCATTCATCTTTTGCTCCAAGAGCGATTGCCATGAAGTCAGGGTCATCTTTTCCGTAGAAATCCTGAAGAGTCTGAGATGCTGTCTTTAAATCTTCCCAGGTTGTTGGAACTTCCACTTCAGCCTCTTTAAACATATCTTTCCAGTAGTATACATATTCATAACCAGCCGTCATAGGTACACCCAGAATCTTGCCGTCAAGAGCATAACCTGCTGCCAGTTCATTATTCTTTGTTGCCTCAAGATCAGACAAATCTACCAGATAGTCTTTAAATCTTGATAAGGTAAATGGTTTGTTAAACATTACATCAGGAAGCTGATTGGCTGATGTACGCATTTTCATTGCATTCCAGTATTCAGAGTCATCTTTGATTTTCTCCACTTCGATGTCTGCATTAGGATATTTCTCCTGGAACATGCCAACCATATCATTTTCATCGATGTAAGTCATCAGGTTGTTGTCCCAAATGGTAAATACAATACTGCCTTCCAGTTCTCCTGCAGCTTCTTCGGGGGCTGCTGTTTCATCTGTTTTAGCTGTTTCTGCTGCTTTTTCTGTTGTCGCTGCAGCACTTTCTGCCTTTGTTTCCTCCGGTGCTTTGGAAGAACAACCTGCCATAGTTCCCATAACCATGACTGCACAAAGTCCGGCTGCTAAGATACGTTTTCTCATGTTTGTAATACCTCCCTTGTTTTGATATCCATATCTTACCATTCTCAAGGGTTCTTCTCTATGAATAATAGTTTGAAAACTTGATCTATCGTTAGGTTTTTACTTTCTATAGCTTCCGGGACTGACTTTACACAGTCTTTTAAACATTCTGGTAAAATGCTCCACACTGTTATAACCAACATTCTGACTAATTTCATAAATCTTTAAATCCGTGGTTTCCATCAGTTCCCTTGCTTTACTGATTCTCACCTCTGTCAAATAATTGCTGAAGGTTGTCCCTTCCTCTTTGGTAAACCTGGAGCTGAAATATTTTTCATTGAGCCCGATATAACCAGCCACACTGCCAAGAGTCAGTTCCGGATTGGCATAGTTGTCCTGAATAAACCGTTTTGCTCTGATCATCATATCCGCCTGCCTTCTGTCACTTTGATGAGCAGAATAATCCAGAATCCAGCGAAAATAATTATTGACCCAAAGCTCTAGATTTCTCATTTCCTGCAAACGGCCGATTTTCTCATAATAATTTACCTCATCTGGAAATAGAGAATGAATATCATCATGATTCTCCTGCAGCAGCCAGGCAAGATTGCATACAAGATACAGACAAATACATTTTGCCTTCTCCAGCCGTTCTCTATATAAATCGGAAAATAGTTTCTTCTTCGCTTCCTGAACAGACAGTTCATCTCCAGTCATAAGACCGGTCAGCAGTTCTTTGTAAGTTTTTCCCGCCTTACAAACCTGTTCATAGGTTACCGTTTTATGTTCCCAAGGGGTGCATATCTCCATCTTCCCCTTCAGATAATGAAGGCGCAGATTCTGCCCTGCCTCTTCAAATCGCTCCAGAAATTCATCTGCTCCTTTTCCCGGGCTGCTGATTCCTGCTGCTACAGTCAGGTTCATGTAGTTATTCCACACATTGCTTAACTGCTTACAGGTGGAGACTGCATTTTCCCTATATTGCCCTGTATCGAATATCCGGTACAGCATTACATAACGGGATGGGGAAATGGCTCCCAGCACACAACGGGCTGCCACTCTGGGAATCTGACCTGCAAACTCCAGCATTGGCTTCATCAGCTCTTCTTCTATCTTTTCTCCAAATCTCATTGACACCTTCTGAAAATCCTCAATCTCAAACTGTATCACAAGATAGTCCTGTGAAAAGAAGTCTTCCTTCAATTCCCTTTTTCCCACAGCCATATCAGCCAGAAGCCTGCTTTCTATACTGCTGTCTTCAATGCTTTCCAGATCATTTCCACTGCTGGCAAATACCTCCTCTTCCATTTTCTTTATCATTGCTGTAAAAATCTCTTCGTTTAAATCCGCCTTTAACAAATAGTCATAGGCTCCCAGCCGGAATGCCTCCCGAACCAGTTTAAAATCATCATATCCGCTTAATACTATCACTGCAGGAATGTGATCCTCTCTGTTTAACTGCTCCAAAAGACCGATTCCATCTAACACCGGCATTTTCATATCAGTAATCAGCAAATCCACCTTTGTTTTCTTTAAAATCTCAAGAGCCTGTTGTCCATGAATGGCATCTGCTATAATCCGGTACCCCATTTCCTCCCAGTTAATTAAAGACCTGAGAGTGATCCGGATAATGGTATCATCATCCACAATCAGTACATTTTTCATAACCCTTTTATTTCTCCTTCTCTTCTATGGGAATTCTGATGGAGGTCCTTGTAAAACGCCCCTTCTCACTTTCCAGAGCAAGACCGCAATCCTCTCCATAGTTTAATACAAGTCTTGTATTAACATTGCTGATTCCGATGCTTGTATGATCGTCCTCGCCCATCTCTCCGCCTTCCAGAATTCTTCTGATCTCATCTTCCGTCATTCCTTTTCCATTGTCTTCAATGATCAGATGAAGAAAACCTTTTTCTCTATAGGCTGATACTATGATTTTGCCAATTTCCTCCTCATTTCCACTGAATCCATGAACAATGGAGTTCTCCACAATGGGCTGAAGAATCAGTCTTGGAACCAGGCAGGAGTTGGTATCTTCGCTGATATGATACTGGATATCAAAGCTGTCGGAATAGCGTATTTTCATAAGATAGATAAAACCATCAAGGACTTCCAGTTCCTCCTTTAATGTGTAAAACCCTGCACTGCTTCGAAAGGAAGAGGATAGAATCTTAATCAATGCCTCTGCCATTTTAGCAATTGCTTCGTATTTGGACACTTGTGCAATAAATCGAATGGAATTCAAGGAATTTACCAGAAAATGAGGGTTGATCTGGGATTGCAGCGCACGAATCTCAGCCTGATGTTTTTTCTTCTGCTGTTCCTCGTTTTCTGTCATCAGCTGTTTCAGCCTTCTTGTCATTCGGTTAAAGGAATGAGTCATTCCACGGAGTTCCGCCTGACCCTTGGGATCAATATGGACTTCCAGATTTCCGCCCTCCACCTTTTTCATGCCTTCCACAGTATTGTGAATGGGCTCAATAATATTTCTTAAGAAATAGCTGGAGAAGAAGTAGAACAGGGAAAATAGGACAATAGTTACCATAACAATCACCCCTGCTGTCCGGTTAAACTCTTTGGTGAGAGTCTCTGCTGCTACCACACTGACTACTTTTAATCCGCTGACAGGCTCCTCCGTTACTACATAAACGTAATTTTTACCATCAATTTTATGCTGGGACTCTGAATGTTTCCAGATTTCAACTCTATCCGGCATCAGTGCTTTGGTATTTTCTGATTCAAAGATTGTGTTTCCATTCTGATCCATAAGCATGGTAGAGCCAAGAATTTTTTCTTTGTTATACTCTTTTATTAACTTTCCTGTACTGGAGGATACAAAAAGAGCTACCATTTCCACTACATTATCACGATCCACATCTATCCCAGGAGATAGGGCGGCTACCAGAGTCAGGCTATGGGCGCTTCTTGTGGATTTGGTCACACTTCTGTTGTAAAATCCAACCTTTACAATATTGGGTTCATTTAATGCCTGTTGATACCAGTCTGATCCGCTGATCTCCTCTTTGGTAAGAATTGGATCATCTTTCATATAGGTCTGATCCCCATCCTTCATATAGAATATTGCGGATACAATATCCTGAATGGGCACCATGGCGTAATTGAAGGACTCGGTTAGTATTTCTGTATAGTGATATTTGTCTTTTAAATCATTTGTGTTGGTTTTTGCTGCATTTCTCATAATTTCATTGCCATTGACATAGACAAAATGGGATAAACGCAAAGAAACATCCTTTACCTCACTGCCCAGAGTGGAGACGATATTGTCCTGAGCGCGGCGGATGTTTAATATGGCAGAATCCATCATCATGGTGCGGATGATGAGAATAGATATCATAATAATAAGAAGGATTGGGATGACAATGAGGGCAAGGAAGCTGCGGTAATAAGAAGCTTTTAATTTTTGCTTTTTATCTATCCACATTTTTCTGTGCCCTCACTTTTTCTCTTATATTTTCCTGTTGTTGAATCGTTCTCCTGTTTGGAAAACATTTCCTTTGTGTGAATTATACAACAGCTAAGATATAAAATCAATCCAGATATGGCTGCGAGAAATTACCAGTCTTTTACGGAACCATCAAATGCCCTTTTGGCTTCATTGCTTCCCCGTTCATTGGCGGGATAGAGTTCTGCTGCGTTTTCAACCAGTTCTATGCCAATTCCTGGAGCTTCTGGAATTATCATGAAGCCATCCTGAAACTGCAGTGGTTCTTTAACCATGGCGTCTTCAGCGCCGTCTAAACAAAAGTCCGGCAGTTCCTGAATACCCAGGTTGGGAATTGATGCACATATCTGCAAGCAGGCTGCAGTGGATACCGGGCCCAGCGGATTGTGCGGGATTACCAGCACATCATGGGCCTCTGCCAGTGCACAAATCTTCTTAGATGTAGTGATGCCCCCTACTGCACAAACATCTGGACGGATATACTGGCAGGCACGACGGTCCATCAACATCTGAAATTCTTTTAAATTAGTGAAACGTTCGCCAGTGGCAATGGGTACATTCACCTTACTTGCCACTTCGGACATGGAATCAATATTGTCTGGAGTAATGGGATCTTCCAATACCATAGGACGGTATTTCTCCACTCCACGACCGAATGCAATGGCCTCTGGAATGGTCATACCCCGGTGCGCTTCCAGCACAAAGTCAAAGTCAGGGCCAACAGCCTCACGACAGATACGTACCTTCTCCAGTTCTTCCTCAATACGGCCAGAGAAAAACTCATCTCTGCCATCATTACAGCTTTTAACCGGACCGTTGACAAAAATCTTGGCAGCTGTAAATCCTTGGGACTTTAAGTCTCTATAGCTGTTTGCCAGACTCTCAGCATCCACAGCCTTGCTCATTACGGAAGCATATACACGGATCTTTTCACGGGTTTTTCCTCCCAGCAGCTCATAAACCGGTACACCTAATGCCTTGCCCTTAATATCCCACAGCGCAATGTCAATGGCTGAAATGGCACTCATGATGACAGAACCGCGGAAATACACGGAACGGTAAAAATTCTGGTTGATATCTTCAATCCGAAATGGATTTTTACCAATTAAGAAAGAAGAAAATTTGTTGATGGCAGCGGCAGTGGCATCTAAATATCCCCAGTTGCCAGCTTCACCCAGCCCTACAATTCCTTCATCTGTATAAATCTGTACAAACAGATAATGTTTTGCATAAATCAATTTTACATCGGTAATTTTCATGGTATTTCCTCCTGGTAACATTTATAAATCATGTGCAAATTCTTTCGTTTCTCCCCAAAGGCTGTCCATTGCCGGCAGAAACCACCTGACAGTCCGGGAAATCGGCCAACAGGTCCTGTGCAGCTACTTAGAATGCAGGAAATACAGTCATCGTATAGAAAATATACACAAACGGCAGAACCAGGGTAATCACTGAGCCACATTTAAATAGTATTTTAAAATCATAGCCGCCGTCAGCCATGCACATAGGAACTGCCGGAGTAGCCATTGGCGTAAGGAATGCAGTCAGACTTCCTGCGTTTACCAGTAAAATAAGGCCAATGGGATTTGCTCCCAAAGAAGCGCAGGTCAGCAGACAGATCGGTACAAATACTGCAGCAACAGCACGATTTAACATGAACTGAGTCAGCACAAATGGAATAACAAAGAACAGCGCACCTAAAATGTAGTTATTGTGAGTACCGCCTACTGCTGTAGCAAGTGCATTACCAATCAGTTCACCTGCACCTGTGTTAGTCAGGGCAGTTCCCAATGCCAGTGCACCAACGAACAGCATCAGCATATCCCATGGAATGTCACGCAGTGCATTTTTCTGGTCCGTCACACCAAACAATACCATCAACAAACTGCCCACCAGAGCGATGAACCAGGTTGGCTGGCCTAGCTGTGCGGAAAATACAAGTGCTAAGATGGTGACAAAGAAAATGGTGATACCAATTTTGTCTACCAGAGGGGACAATTTCTGGTGAGTCTGCTGTCCAGCTGCTTCTTTTGCAGCAATTGGTAATATGGGCTGTTTCGGGCAGAATTTTGGTCCTATAAACAGTGCCCAGAGGATTACTACAAAAAGAACCGGCCAGGCGCCCATGAAAAAATAAATCGGCTGAAATGTCATGCCGTTGAAACCATAGGTCTCCATAAAACCGGTAAACTGACCGGCCTGCTGAATTGCCGTTGCCAAAGGCAGAATCCCACAGCATGATACACAGACTACCATGATGGGGAACATATACATGGAACGGCTGTTGTTGGTTTTGTCACACAGGGCAGCCAGCAGTGGAGAGACAATTGCATATACAACCATAGGGCTGGCAATAAAATTAGTAAGCAATGCAGCCAGCAGCAGATACCCCAGATATGCCAGACGGAAGGAACCGTGAGTCAGGCGCATCAGACCGTTACACATTCCGTCCACCATAGAGGTCCGGCGGAAACCTGCTGCCACAACAAACATGGTCGCCATCAAAATTGTGTTATTATTGGAGAAACCTGCCAGAGCGCCACTGGCATCAATACAGCCAGTTGCAAATAATGCCGCCATGGAAAACATTGCAGTAAGCCACATGGGGATTTTGTTTAACATATAACTAATCAGGGTAATGGCAAAAATAACGATACAAACAATCATTTGCGTTGTCATAATTCATATACATCCTTTCTCATGTTCGCATTCATTTTTTGTGAGCCCCAGGCCTGTTGGACTTTTGAATTCATCTTGCGAATTTGTGCCTTTAATGTATCAGAATCCATGACTTGTGTCGTTGCAAATATTCATCAGTTTGGCGAATACGAAGCCTATAGGTTTTAAAAAGGATCTGCTTAAGTACGATATTTTCCTCATTTCAATCCAAACATTTTCCCTGTTTCAAATGACGGAAACAAATTCAGGTTTTTAGTCAAATTAACAAATTCAAGACCAATAAATATAGTTTTCTTTGGTAAAAGGCTATTGACATTAAGGGATTTTGCCTGTATCCTAAAAACAAAGGTTTCACATATCATAAAGCATCCAAACAATCAGATCAGGGAAAATGTTTGGATTTTAATACGAAATATGATTGAGGGGGAGTATATGGAACATATGGATTATGCTAATTTTAAGATGCAGTGGCCGCGGGAGAAGATTTTTATATCGGGTTTTGCTCATGAGATCATGAATTACCGTTATCACTGGCATTCTTCTCAATATGAGCTTAATATTTTGCTGCATGGTAGCCAGGAGTTTTGCCGGAACACACAGACGTATCTACTGGAAGAGGATGATGTTCTTCTTATTGCACCAGGAACCGGCCATGCCTCTTTTGGTCAGCAGGCCAATACCCGTGCACTGGTTCTGCATTTTTCTACACCTGCGTTTAAACCCTTTGTGAAAAAAGGATATACCTATGATTTTCCTACCTGCCGCTCTATGGCTGCTGACCGTTACACCCCGTGCTATAACCGAATTCGTTTCTATGCAGCACAGATTTATCAGGCGACCCAGCAGGGAGGAGAATATGCCCAAATCACTGCCAAAGCCAGTCTGGAACTGCTGATAGCTACTTTATGCACTATGTTTCAACCACAACCCATTAAAAATGTAGATGTGGAGGATGATCAGCACAGGGATACAGTGAGTAGTTTACTGACTTATATTGAACAGCATTATCAGGAAAAGATTACCCTGGAGGATTTGGCACGTTTTTCTCAATACAATCGTACCTATGTTTCTACACTGTTTAAAAATACAATCGGGGTGAACTTCTACGATTACCTAATTCGTGTACGGTTTCAGAAGGCGTTACTCGATTTATCCATGACAGATAAAACCCTAACCTCCGTCGCTCTGGATAACGGATTCTCAGATTTAAAATCTTTCAATGCCCGCTTTAAAGAGATTCTGCATCGTACACCGACGGAATACCGGACCCAGCTATCGCCTAAACGGGTTCTGCCGGATGAGGTACGCAGTTACTTATCCCAGCAGGATATGATTCTGCAGAAGAAACTGGGTGAGTATCTGCAACTGAAGAAGGATTAGAATAATTGTGAAGGTTATAGTAGTTGAGAGGTTATAGTAGTTTTGGAGGTTTACACATAATAAAGCTGCAGCGCTGCCGAGTTTTTATTTTACTCCGGCAGCGCTGCAGCTTTATTATAATTCATATATACTTATTTTACATAGGTCTCAACCACTGTTTCTACTCTGGTTTTCCCTTTTTCTATCTTATAAGAAACCCCTGGAATCGAGGCATTGGGATAGAGAACATTGGTATTAGGATCAGAATTAATCACAATTCCCTTTGCCTCCGGTCCTTGTCCTGTCACTGTACAGCCTTGTTTTATATAGGAGACAGAAGCATAAGTTCCCTGTATTTTTTCCTCATACCCTTCTGTAAACTTTTCCACAGAAAACCCACAGTCATAAGCAATACAGTCATAACTGCTATCGATCTCGTGAATTCTTCTATGACCATTTTCCTCAGGAATAATGGTGGATTTTACAGTAATTCCAGGAAATGGAGTCCAAGTGCTGACTACTTTCCCATCATTTATCTCATAGGAATCACTGACTTTTCTCACAAATACATAATCATCTCCGTCAATGACAAATGCAAGAGCGGAATCAGGTGCATTTTCATGGAGAACGATCTGGCTTTTTGCTACAGAGAAACCAAATCGGGTGGAATAGGCAAACTTGGAGTATTTTTCCGGTACATGACCATGACCGTATTTTTCACAAACTCCTGCCGGGTATGCCACAGTGTCTTTACTGCATCTGTGCATCACCATATCAGCCATTTTAAGTGTTTTCACTGTGTCAAGCTTTGGCAATTCTCCTGCAGGCGCACTCCAAAATGGATGGTCGTCAGGGAGTGCCAGACACAGCAGTGTTTTCATTCCCCAATAAGGCGATCCAGGTGCATTATACCGCTCAGCCATAATCAGGTTAGGATACCCGTAACCTATCGTCAGAATTCCGTCTCTGTCAAACATTTTCTGCTGACTCCACCACTGTAGATGGCGGGCAATGAGCCCCTTTACAGTTTCCAGCGGAATACCCTTTAAACCTGCAAACACATAAGTAGACCAAAAAGCAGCTTCTCCAAAGCGATAAGACAGACTGCGTCCATAGGGAAGTGCTGCTCCATTATCATCAAACCAGTAGATAAAGTCCTGGGCAAATAATTCTGCTCTCTCTTTAAAGCTTCTGCATCTTTTAGGATCATCCTCTTCCATACAAACTGCATAGATCAAACCATAATAGTGCATAGCAAAAGATATATAATAGTCCTTTTGGCTGGAAGCACCATCTCTGTACCAGCCTTCTCCCAGATAATAGCTTTCCACCTTTTCAAGACCTGCTGCCAGATTATCGCTGTCATAAGGCTGATTTAATTTCTTCAGTGCCACATTAACCAGAATCATAAAGAACTGCCAATTGCAGTCAGGAATGATATGCTCATTAATTCCATAGAGCCATGCTGCCAGATTTTTCTTTCCCTGATCACTTAATGGCTCCCATATCATATCCGGTGTAAATATCATTCCGCAGGCTATGGCTGCCATTTCTACAAATCTCTGATCATAATCGGTAAAACCTCCCCAGAATTCCGGATGATTGGGATCAGTGCCATTTTCCAGGCCATTTCTATAGATTTCTTCGAATCTTTCGTCTTTTCCGCCGCCTGCCCAGTAAGGAACTAAGGCCCATAAAGGTCTTGAGAACGCTTCCATTTCTATGCTGACTTCTGGATAGGTAACGCCTGTGTCACCCAGGTGAAGTCTGGCACCGCCCTGGCTGTATAATGGTTTTAACGGGTCTAAAACTGTGTGGAGCCAATTCTGGAAATCAATTTTAGTATTGAGTTGTTTGAATTGCATCAATATTCTCCTTTTTTGTAATTGTTTAGTCTTTTACTCAAGGGGTTCGACCCTTTGATATAAAGGGTCGAACCCC
>DHOR01000049.1:28990-150733 GCA_002409995.1 Hungatella sp. UBA5385
TGATATAAAGGGTCGAACCCCGTTATTAAATAATCACCAATATGGATTCCACTCTCCGCTCAATCTGGTCAATGCCTCCATATAGAAATAATCTCCCCATATATTACACTCGTCCACACCTTCCGGAGTACATGTATTATAAGGTGATTTCTTGGAATACGTACTGTGAAGCACCAGACCATTGGATTCCTCTATATTCTTAACAGCATAATTGTCCACAACGGACTTCATGATTTTCTTAGCAATGTCGGTATAAATCTGCCCATCTTCAGGTTCCATATACTTAGCCATTTCCAGCATACCACAGGCAGCAATGGAAGCTGATGATGAATCTCTTGGTTCTCCAGAACCATCTGTAAACTCAAAATCCCAGTATGGTACCAGATCTTCCGGAAGATGATCCAGAAAATACCCTGTTACATTTTTAAAGTCGTCAATATACTCTTTTCTTCCTGTATACCGATATGCCAAAGCACAGCCATATACTCCCCAAGCCTGTCCTCTTGCCCATGCAGAACCATCCCGGTAGCCCTGACAGGTTGCGCCATGATCCGGTTCTCCAGTTTCCATATTCATGAAAAATGTATGCCATGTGGAATAATCCTCCCGAATCACATTGGCAATTGCAGTATGGATATGCTTTTCTGCTATATCACGGTATTTATTATCTCCTGTTTCCTCTGTTGCCCAGTAAAGCAGAGGCAGGTTTAAAAGACAGTCTATAATAAAGCGATAGTTTTCCGGTTGATTCATTGGTCCCCATGCCTGAATAAACTCACCCACAGGCTGGAATCTGGAGATTAGTTGGTCTGCTGCTTTAATTGCAGCTTCTTTTCCCTTCTCATCACCTGTCAGCTTATAGGCAGCTACACAGGAGGGGGAATATAAAAAGCCCATGTCATGATGGTCTACTTCAACCTTTTCATTTATTCTCTTTAAAAAGCTTTCCACATGGACTTTTCCTGCTTCTTCAAAGGCTTTATCCTGACTCCACTCATATGCCAGCCATATCTGACCTGTCCAGAATCCTGTGGTCCAGTTTACATTTTCAGTAGGTTGATAGAATCCATCTTCACTGTATGCTTTTTTAAAAGAATAGGTAAAATCCTTTAAATTCTCCTTTACCTGCTTCACAGCAAAATCCATTGCTTCCTGGCATTCCTTGGTGGTAATTGCATTTGCCTTTTGGAAATGCTCCTTTGTTGTTTCTTTCACAAAATTGCTCCTCCTTATTATTGTGCCAATTATGTCAAATGTTCCAATTGTTTAGACTTTTTAATTTGGGGTTCGACCCTTTGTATCAAAGGGTCGAACCCCATTTTTAAATTTTAACCCTTAACCCCAGTTGCCGCAACCCCTTCCACAAAATATTTCTGCAGAGAAAGGAACACAATCAGCACAGGAATGAGAGCCAGTACAGAAGCCGCCATAATCAGCCCATAATCAGTACTATACTGACTGATAAACATCTTAAGTCCCAGCTGCAATGTCTTCTTAGCTTCTGTCTTCAAATAGATCAAAGGCCCTAAGAAGTCATTCCAGGTATTTACAAAAGTAAAGATGGTCAAAGTGGACAATGCCGGTTTGGATAATGGCAGCATAATCTTTCCATAGATTTGATATTCGGTCATGCCGTCAATTCTAGCCGCCTCACACAGCTCATCGGGTATTCCCTGATAGAACTGGCGCATCATAAACACTCCAAAGGCTGAAAATGCCTGAAGAAATATAATAGCAAGATGGGAATCATTTAAGCCAAAGCTTCTCATCATCATAAACTGAGGCACCATATAAACCTGCCATGGAACTGCGATTGTGGCAATGTATGCCATAAATAAAAAATTCTTATGTTTAAAGTTCAGCTTGGCAAATGCATATGCTGCGAAGCTGCTGGTAAATAGCTGTAAAAATGTTACGATCAGCGTGATCTTTACTGTGTTTAGTACAAATTTCGAAAGTGGAATCTTGGTCCATATGTCTATGTAGTTTCTCCATCTTGGATTTTCGGGAATCCACTGAATGGGGAAGATGAATACGTCCTTATCCAGTTTTAAAGAAGCTGACAGCATCCATGCAAAGGGAATCAGCATCAGGAAGGTCAACAGCAACAGCACCACATAAAGGAGGCATCTGTTGATTTTGTAGCTTGTGCTTTTTACTTTCATTTCATATCCTCCTTTTAGTTTGCGTATTTTTTCTCACCACGGAACTGAATCAGGGTAATTGTAAGTACCATTAAGAACAGAACCATAGCAACTGCACTGGCGTAGCCTAAATTCCAGTTGCGGAATGCTTCTTCGTAAATGTGGTAAACCAGTACCATAGCGGAAGAGCTTACGATTCCGTTGGAGCCGCCTGCAAGCATATATACAATGTCGTATACCTTGAAACAGTTGATTGTCAGAATTATGGTGACGAAAAATGTGGTTGGCTGAAGCTGAGGCCAGGTTATATAGCGGAACTTCTGCCAGGAATTACAGCCGTCAAGACCGGCAGCCTCATAGAGCTCACCATTAATACCCTGAAGTCCTGCAAGATAGATTACCATGTAGTACCCCATATTTTTCCAAACGCTGAATAATACAATGGTAAACATCACCCAGTCCGGATCAGCACACCATTTGGGCAGATTCTTGGCACTGACTCCCAGATGATAGAGAATCATGTTAACAGGACCGCTTTTTTGTGGGCTGAATAACATATTCCACACAGCTGCTACCGCTACAAGGGAAGCAACGTAAGGGAAGAAGCTGACTGTACGGAAGAAATTTCTTCCTTTTACCTTCTGATTCAGTACAATGGCAAGGCCCAGGGCGCAGACCAGAGTAAAGGGAACGGTTCCCAAACAATATGCGATGGTATTGATAAAAGACGCCTGAAAACGTTCATTATTAAACATTAACAGGAAATTCTGTAATCCAACAAATTTAATAGGACTGTTTCCATCCCATTTCATAAATGCCAGAACAAACGCAAATATAATAGGACCTAAGGTAAATACCGCAAATCCAATAAAGTTAGGAGCAATAAATGAGTATGCCACAAGGTCTCTCTTCTCCTGCCTTGTCAGCCTCTCTCCTGTTCTCACCTTCTTGATTTTTTCTTCTGTTGTTACAATTTGGGCAGCCAGCTTATTCTTCTTTCTGGAGCTGTCTGTATCTTCAAGCTGCTTGTGCAAATGATTCCGTTTTTCGGTAAGCGCTGCTATTTTCGTTTTTTTCTGTTCTTCAGTCATTGTCTTTGCCATACTCTATGTAAAGCCGGAAAATTGGCTTATCCTCCTTTTTTATTGATCAACACAAATAATATCAATCAGGGATTTTCTTTAAATGAGGCGGGCTATTTACGCTGCCCGCCTCAACTTAGTTTGTATAATGTTAGGTTATATGCTTATTCAGCCAGAATTGCACCAATTTTCTCATTCATCTCTGCAATTCCATCATCAACAGATTTGCTGCCTGTCATAACAGCATCATGAGCTTCGTTGAGAACAATTTCCATTTCAGAGCTCTTTGGATGAACAGGCATCTCTAAGTAAAGATTAGAAGTGTTTAAAGCATCCTTGCTCTCTGCGTCTGTTGGATAACCGGCTGTTGCAGAAACAAGCTCAGCTACCTGATCAGTCATAATAGCCGGAATTGTACCTGTGGAAGCAAGGATTTCAGCACCCTCAGCACCTGTTACAAACTTTACAAATTCCCATGCCAGATCTTTGTTAGCAGATGAGGTAGGAATAGCAAGAGCTGTAATAGTGGCAAGAGTAGAACCTGGCTCTACACCTTCTGCATGAGGATATTTAGCAATTCCCCAATTGGAGATATCTGCATACTCACCTGTTTTGATTTTATCAATCAGTGTGGAAATATACCAGGTACCCATATTCATCATACCGATATTGCCCTGTGCAAATGCGCCTGAATAGTGAAGTCCGCTGGTCTTTAAGGTTGCATAATCCTGGCATACGCCGTCTTCCTGCTGTGCAAGAACTAATTCATAATATGGTTGTAAGAAATCATAGGTTCCATCAATAATTGTGTGTTTGCCATCAAGAATACCGAATAACTGAACAGCTGATCTCCATGTATGGTAATGAGCGCCATACACTTCCTGTCCTGGGGTATCTACAGTTATGCTTCTTGCAAGCTCATCATACTGCTCAAAGGTCATATCATTGGTTGGATAATCGATGCCTGCCTGATCAAAAATGTCCTTGTTGTAGAAAAGAACCCAGAAGTCATTACGGAATGGAAGCTCATAAAGCTTATCATCAATTTTAATCTGATCTGTAATTCCCTTATACTGGCCTAAATCTACACTGTCTTTTGCAACATAGCTGTCAAGTGGCTCTAAAACTCCCTTATTAACCAGAGTTGCATAGCCTGGAACATCCTTCACTGTAACAATATCAAAATTTGATCCGCTTCCTGTCAGCTCTGTAGCAAGAACTGTCTGGTAGTCGGTTGAGCCTAAATCCACCATCTCAATCTTAACACCTGGATTTTTAGCTTCAAATTCTTTAATCAGAGGCTCATAATAGGTGGTTAGGTTAATATCCCATACAGACCATTTTAAAGTAGTCTGCTCTCCAGCTGCTGCAGTTGTATCTGCTGCTGTATCCGGTGCCGCTGTTGTATCCGCCTCTGCTGCCTTTGTTGTTTCTGCCTCAGTGGCTGCTGTTGTTTCAGTTCCTGAACCGCCGCCGCAGGCTGAAAGGCTTGCTGCTGCCATTGCACAAATAAGTGCCATACTAAGTACTCTTTTTTTCATTGTATACCCTCCTGATTGAATTTTGTTAATACATATATCATTATAGGGTAAATGACTCTGTAAAAGAATGGAAATTATATCGAAAAATATTCACTATTTATTCACACTTTGTTTTTAATTTAGAAATACATGTAATATTTTATGAAAACCATTCTTATTTCTAACTTGTATACAATGCTCATTGTTTCTGCTTCAATTCAATAGGGTTTCTCATTGACTTTTTACAGCAAATAGTCTAATTTTGTATATAGCAACGAAAGAAATGGAGTTGAATCTATTATGTGGAAAAAACTGATTCCCGGAACTATCCGCGGTAAAATCATGGCTATAACAGCATTAATTACCCTATTAATAACAATTCTAACCACTACAGTCTGCTTTTCTGTTTTTCAGTCATTTTTAAGGAAGAATCAAATTCAAGCAACAGAATTCAGCCTTCAGGTAGTCAGCAGCAATATCACTCAGGATATGAATGATATTATCTATTTCAGCAAATGGTGCGGTTCCAACAGAGATATCATTCAATTTTTGGAGGGATACCAAGATGAGCCGAAAATCCCCATCGCTTCCAATGATACCGATAACCTTCGTCCTCTGGCTCTTTCAACCTATGACCGTTTAAAAGAGGAGTATTATCATACAAGAGCCTATGAATATATAAGCCGGGTCATTGTTACTACAGGAAAAGGCAACACTTATCTGCAGGTAGCACCTCTGGCTAACTATTCAAATACCATGGCTTCAAAGATTGTAGCAGAAAGCAGCTTTTTCTCTCAGCTTTATGAGTCAAGGGATTATCTGTGGATTGGACTGGTGAGTGAGCCATTTTCCAAAGTGAATCCTCAACTGATCATCCCTGTTGTCCGTCCTGTTTACAATGAATTTAATTCTGAAATCATAGGCTGGTCCTATGTGGAGATTCCCTCTGATATTGTAACAGATTATTTTGCCTCTTACCCTCTTGCAGAGGACAGCCAGTTGTTCTTTACTCAGGGCGGATATACTTATGGGATCAGAAAGAATGGACTGGAAAAGCTTGATACTCCATATACAAACCCTGAAAGAATCACCAAAGACACCTTTCTTTCCAAAGGAACGGAGCTTTATAATATAACTATGGAAAATGGAAGTACCAGAGTTCTAGTCCGCCGTCCTGTGGAAAATATGGATGGCTGGTATCTATCCCAGATACTTTCCGAAGAGCAGTTTGCCCAGCAGAGACAATTGTACCTTCTGCTGATTTTGGCTATCTGCGGAGTCATCATCTCCCTTGGCATTATCCTGATGTTTACTCTGACCAGAATCATTGTGGAACCTATTAAGAAGCTGTGCGGGCAGATTGACAATATTTCAGAAGGAAACTTTGTAAGAGCACCTGAGATTGAATGGAATCACGAGCTGGGTCAGGTTGGCCGCGGAATCAATAATATGTCGGAAAATATTGTCACTCTTATGAACAAACGTGTGTCAGATGAAAAGCAGAAAAAGGATTTGGAGTATCAGATACTGCAGAGCCAGATCAATCCTCATTTCCTGTACAACACCTTAAATTCCATCAAATGGATGGCTACTATCCAGAATGCCACCGGAATTGCAGATATGACCACTGCCCTGGCAAGACTGCTAAAAAGTGTGTCAAAAGGCACAGGTTCCATGGTTCCTCTCAGGGAGGAGCTGGCACTGATCAAGGATTATTTTCTGATTCAGCAGTACAGATACGGAGGCAGCGTTTCCATTGAGTATCATATTCTGTCAGAGGACCTCTATGACTGCCAGATTCACCGTTTCACCCTGCAGCCTATTATTGAAAATGCACTTTTTCACGGAATAGAACCAAAAGGTACGGCTGGTCTTATTACGGTTACTGCAGAAGCCGTTGATTCCCCTGACGGAAAGCTTCTTAAAATCAGCATTACAGATGATGGAGTCGGTATGACCGAGGATATGATTCGTGAAGTTCTGCGGGAAGATGTTACAGATCAGAACAAAACGGAATTTTTCCGTCATGTTGGGATCGGCAATGTAAATAAAAGAATTCAGCATGACTTTGGACCCGAATATGGAATAACCATAGAAAGCCAGCCGGGTGTTTACACCACTATGACGATTATAAGACCCTATATAATAATGGAGAATGAATGAGTATGATAAAACTGTTAATTGTTGACGATGAACCCCTGGTTCAGATTGGTATCAAATCCATGCTGAACTGGGCAGAATATGGAATCGAGGTCTGCGGCACTGCCATGAACGGTGCAGCTGCCCTTTCACTGATTGAAGAATATTCACCGGAAATTGTAATAACCGATATTCGAATGCCTATTATGAATGGATTGGAGCTGGCGAAAGCTGTAAGAGAAAAATACGGAAAAATTCCGCTGTTTATCTTTTTAACCAGCTACGAGGAATTCCAGCTGATTAAGGAAGCTATGACCTATGAAGCTGTGGATTATTTGATTAAGCTGGAGCTGAGCGCAGAATCTCTGGCTGAAGCTGTAACAAAAGCCATCACCCGTTTAAAGAATCTTCAGGATTCCATGAAATACCGGGATGCCGGACGCCCTCTTCTTCAGGGCTTTTATGAAAAATTCATTCTCCGTCTTCTTCATAACCTTTTTGAAGACGAGGAACAGTTTTTGTATCAGGCAAAAGATTTAAAAATGGATTTTTCCGAAAGCTGTTACTGTACTGCGCTCTGCGAGATCAGGGAAAGCGGCAATGCCTCCATGGACAATGGAAAGCTGATTAACCTTTACAACAGCACCCTTCAGATGTCCAGGGATATTATTAATAAATATGTTCCTGCCTATGTTGCTTCTCTGGATATGAAACATTTTGCAGTTATTTTTCATCTTCCCACCATGGAGGATTTTAATCTGGAGAAAGTGGAACAGGCATTAAAACACTCCGGAGAAATGGTACATAATTATTTTAATGTGACTGTCTATGCAGGTGTGGGACGTGCTGTGGAGCAGCCACTTTGGATCAGTGAATCCTATCAGGAGGCAAGGCAGGCATTTGTGGATGTATCAAAATCAGACCCTGTTGTAACCTTCGTTTCCGATGGCACCGACACTCAGCGCAATGCTTTTAATATCTCTGTATTTAAAAATGATATTACCAAGGCTTTTGATGAATTTGACACAGATGTTCTCTACCGCACTTTAACTGATATGATGGAATTATTTCAATCCCATCCCCACCATTTTCTTCAGGCAGTAGACGGCGCCTGCAATATTCTCTATCTGGCACTATCCCTGCTTCCTGAGGGGGCTGAAACCATGGATGAGATATTCGCTTCCTACAGCGATAGTTACCGCTCCATCTACCGTTTTACAACTGTAGAGCAGATCAATGAATGGCTTACCATCTTTCGGGATGGACTGTGCAGCGTGTTAAAATCCAAGAGAAAAACCTACAAAGCCCATGTGATTACAAATGTTCAAAAGTATATCAACAACCACATCACGGAAAAGTTAAGTTTAAATGAAGTTGCGGGAGTCTTTGGATTAAGTCCCAATTACTTAAGCATCCTCTTTAAAAAAAACAGCCAGTTAGGTTTTTCCGAATATATCGCACAGGCAAAAATCAGCCGTGCCAAGAACCTTCTTCTGGAGCAGGATACAAAAATCTACGAAGTGGCTGACCAGCTGGGCTTTGACAGTGCATTTTATTTCAGTAAAGTATTTAAAAAAGTTACTGGATTCTCTCCCCGCGAGTATATCCAGCAAAACACCATAACCCCTGATGGAGAATAGGAGAATAATCATATGATCAGCGAATTCCTTTCAAATGCACCAAAACCATCCCTTTTTACCCCATGCCCTCCTGCGTCTGACCGCTCCGTGTGGGAAGCTCTTGATACCGATTTACAACATCGTCTCATATCATATGGAGAAGAATGTCTGTCTATGGAATATCCCCTTATTCTTGCAACAGACTATATGGATTTTACTAGAACAGGTAACAGAAACCGTTTTGAGACTAAGATGTTTCAAAGACGAACCATGTTAAATCAGCTGGTACTTGCAGAGTGTGTGGAGCACAAGGGGCGATTTATGGATGGGATTATTAACGGTATCTATCTCATATGCGAAGAACATGGCTGGCAGCTTCCTGCCCATAATTCTTATATAAGGGATACCCCTCAGCTGATTCTTCCTGTTGTGACCCGTCCTGTTATTGATTTATTCTCGGCAGAAACCGCATCTGTGCTTGCTATGGCTGAATATCTTCTTCGGCAGGAGTTGGCAGAGGTAAGTCCTGCTTTATCCATTATGGTAAATCATGGTTTGGAGGAGCGAATCTTTAAGCCTTATCTTAAGGAGTATTTCTGGTGGATGGGAGATGGGAAAAGCCATGTGAATAACTGGACTGTCTGGTGTACCCAGAATGTTCTCTTGTCAGCATTTACCCGCCCTCTTTCCCAAACTGTACAGGAAGAAATCCTTCAAAAAGCATGTAAAAGCATTGACTATTTCCTTGAGGAATATGGTGAGGATGGCTGCTGCGATGAAGGGGCACAGTATTACCGTCATGCAGGGCTTTGTCTGTTTAATTGTCTGGAGATTTTAAATGGAATTACCTCTGATACCTTTCTCCCGGCTTTTGAAACAGAAAAGATCAAGAACATTGCCTCCTATATTCTCACAGTCCATGTTGATGATATTTACTATGTGAATTTTGCAGACTGCTCTCCTGTTGCAGGCAGATGCAATGCAAGGGAATTTTTGTTTGGAAAACGAACGGGGAATATATCTCTAATGGAATTTGCAGCTTCTGATTATTTAAACAGTGAAGATCCGCTGCTGCGTTCCGAACACAATCTGTTTTACAGAATTCAGACTGTATTTCATCATGGGGAAATGAGCACCTATGAGCCACATCCTGAACTGGATCACAAGGATTTCTGGTATGAAAGCGTTGGTATCTTCCTTGCCAGAGACAAGCATCTGTTCCTTGCAGTAAAATCCGGTGATAACGATGACAGCCATAATCACAATGATACCGGCAGCTTTACTGTATATAAAGATGGAAAACCCCTGTTTATCGATATTGGGGTGGAAACTTATACTAAGAAAACCTTCTCCCCTGACAGATATGAGATCTGGACCATGCAGTCCCGTTATCATAATCTTCCCTCTTTTTATGCTGGAGATCAGGAGATCATTCAGGAAGCAGGAGCTGAGTATCAAGCGGAAAATGTCTCTGTTTCACTGGGAGATGAACTTTGCACCATCTCTCAGGACATTGCAAAGGCATACCCTGACAGCAGAATACATTCCTATGTTCGTACTGCTCAGCTGAAAAAGGGGCAGAACATAACCATTGAAGATCATTATGAGGGTTCTGTAGATTCTGTGGTTCTGTCTCTGATCTTCTATGAAGAACCTGTTATAAAGGGTCATATGATACACATTGGAAACCTTGGAACATGTGTGGTGGAAGGGGCTGGAGAAATGAGAAAGGAAATACTTCCCATTACAGATGACCGACTGAAAACTGCCTGGAAACATGATTTATATAGAGTTTTGATAACACTGGAAGGTAAAGATTTGAAGCTTACGATTCAATAAATGAAGCGGTAAAGGTTAACCTAATATTACAAAAAATATAGCTATCTGCGAAACTATTAAAATCTGCAGATAGCTATATTTTTGTAATGTAGTACCGCATTCCATGTATCCTGTGTGACAATTGGTCCATGAGTGTTCTCAGCATATCAATGGAAGCGGCTTAAGTCAGTACTATTTTACTTTATAGTACTCTCCTGTGTATTGTATTGCTGTTGTTTTTGATAGAGTGTTTGGAATATTGTGGCAGACAACGGAACAACAGATTTAACTCTAATTTTATTGACACCTGACTGCAACTAATATATACTATACATACCACTTTATTTATTTGGTATATATAGTAAGGAGTGATAGATTCATATGAAAAAGATCAATTCCATTGGATATGCTCATAAAATTATTGCTGTTATATCATTTTTTCTTTTACTACTTCCTTTCCTCCTACACCTCATATGGCTCATTACTAATTTCACCCTGTTACGGATTATTATAAAAATATCCTTTTCCATTGGTACCATAATCTCTATCTTATTTCTTCTACTGTTAAAAATCGAATTACATCAGGATAAGGTAATTAATACTCAATATCAAAAAAATAAAAACTCCAGAATCTTACTTCCCAGTGGTTTCTATGAATGTCAGACCTGCGGAAACAGAAGTTTACAAGCAATTAACAAATACTGCACCCATTGTGGTGTAAATTTCAAAGATTTCAATGAGGTGAATAAGGATGAGTAAAATTAAACTTAAAGAATTATCACATTTATCAGAAACACTATTAATACCATTAACTGCCCGTGGAAATGAGACCTTGCACAGTTCACCTGTGATAAAGGACGAAAAATCTTTGGAAATCCTATCACAAATCGATCCTGAAAATATTAATGCAGATGGAGGCAATATCAGTACACATGGCATATTGGCTCGCACAATTATAATAGATCAGGAATTAAATAAACTGCTTCTTCAGAATCCTGAAAGTACAGTGATTAACTTAGGAGCAGGATTGGATACCAGACTCAATCGGCTGGATAATGGTCTGTTAACCTGGTATGATCTGGATTTAAAAGAAGTGATTGAACTTCGAAGTCTGTTTTTTGCACCAGATAACCGAATTCACTCTATCCCCAAGTCAGTCTTAGATTTTTCCTGGATAGAGGAAATTGTGAATCGTGAAAATGTAATTATCATAGCAGAAGGACTTCTTATGTATTTTTCTGAAGATGATGTTAAAATAATCTTGCAGGAGCTGTCCCGGCATTTTCCAAAATCTCATATGTTTTTTGATGTTGTGGGTAAATATTTTGTAGGAAAAGGAATACATGACTCATTTTTATGGGGAATTGACAGAGCAAAGGATATTGAGAACTTCAGCCCTCCTATCCAACTGATACAATCCTGGAGTACAGGAAATCTTCTGAAAGAGCGACAGTCTCTGGTTATCAGATTATTAAATATATTCCCTGCTACCAAAAACAGAAGTCAGATATTACACATTGAATTATAATATTATTTCAAAGAAAGACAGGTGTTTCGCATGCCCCGTTTCAGTCAACAGGAAAAAGAAAGAATTTATGAAAAGCTATTAAAGGAAGGTGAACGGTTGTTTCTTACCCACGGTATCAAAAAAGTCACCATTGATGATCTGGCGGAAGCTGTTCCCATAGCCAAAGCAACCTTTTATGTGTTCTTCGAACATAAAGAAAGCCTATATTTTCAGATTATTCAAAAAAGACAGTCCGAGATATTTAAGGAATTAACTGATCTGCTGACCAATAATAAGAATCTCCCCAATAAAGAACGTGTCAAACAGGTATTTAAAACTATGGAAGGTCTGCTTCTGCAATACCCCATCATTCAAAAAATAGACAATACCACAATAGAACTATTAAGCCGCAAAATATCCCAAAATCAGTTTGATGGATATGCAAACCAAAATGTGGCAGCTGTACAGACGATGAAAGAACATGGTATTCAATTCTCATGTGATGAAGAAACTGCCTCCTATTCCTTTCAGGCACTGTATCACGGCTGGCTGTTCTTAGGAAAAAGCAAACCAAATATTCAAGATAAGGTCACCAACATCATGCTCAACGGAATAATCGATCAAATAGTGCTTGATTAGCCAAAGAAAGTCCATAACTGCAAAACCGCCTGCAGCTATGGACCTTTTCTTATAGATTTTCTTCAATATCTATCTACAACTCTATCTACATAAGCGGAGCAAATATCTTCAGCACTCTGCCTGCAAACCTCTTATACCACGGATAATTCTTACAATCCTCCAAAGTAATAAACTGACTCTGCTGCAATGTCTCCTGAAAATCCCGTTCAATATCTTTTATCACATCATTCTTATAAATGTAAACTGCACATTCAAAATGCAGATAAAGGCTTCTGTAATCCAAATTAATGGTTCCCACCACAGCCTTCACATTATCGCTTGTAAAGGACTTGGCATGTACAAACCCAGGAGTATATTCATATATCTGCACTCCAGCTTTAATCAGCTCCTGATAATGGGATTTGGCAAGTAAAAATGCATATACCTTATCAGGAATGTGAGGCATAATAATAATGGTCTCCACTCCCCGTTTGGCAGCATAAGTCAGTGCCTGTGTCATCTCATAATCCAGAATCAGATAAGGAGTCATAATATGGACATAATATCTTGCAGAATTAATAATATCCAGATATACCTTTTTCCCCACCGCCTCATCATCCAGAGGACTGTCTCCATAAGGAATGACAAATCCCTCCATAGGAAGCTCAGGCGGATAGAAGAAGTCAGGGTCTCTTAAATATCTGCTGTAATCCTCCGGTTCTTTTTCGGAAATATTCCACATCTGAAGGAACATCATGGTGAAGCTGGTAACAGCATCTCCCTTCAGCATAATTCCAGTATCCTTCCAGTGTCCAAACCGAACCTTGCGGTTAATATACTCATCAGCCAGATTAATACCGCCTGTAAAAGCAGTATGACCATCAATTACAACAATTTTCCTGTGATCCCTGTTGTTCTGATAAGTGGTAAGAATGGGCCGGATGGGGGAAAACATCTTAGCCTTCAGACCTTTTGCTTCCAGCTCTCTTGGATAATGATAAGGGAGAAGGGTCAGACTGCACATGCCGTCATACATAAACCGTACTTCCACTCCTTCTGAAACCTTCTGCTCTAAAATCTCCAGAACAGAGTCCCACATCTCTCCCGCTTCCACAATAAAGAACTCCATGAAGATGAAACGTTTTGCATTCTGCAGCTCCTTCTTCATCTCTTCATACATGGTTTCCCCTATGGAAAAATACTGAACATTGGTCTTGGCATAGGTTGGATAATGGCCGGAGCTCTTAATGTAGTGAGCCAGATTAGCATTATTCCTGCTGATCTTTCCCAGCCTCTCCATAACAGGAACGCTCTGCTCCATATAACATTCTGTGTTTGCTATATTGACCTTCAGCCTCTTATTAATCACCTTCTCTAGAATCTGCAGTTCCACAAATATATAGAACAGCAGTCCAAACACAGGAATTAAAGTAATAGGCACCATCCAGGCCAGCTTAAAGCTTGGATTCTCCTCTTTGTTTATAATATAGATAATAATAAGTGCACTTAAAACGGAAAACCCGCCATAAAAGAAAATCATATATTGGCTTAGGAACCGGAAACTGTTAAATAATAATCCCACCTGAATAGCCAAAGCGATTATAGCAAAGGTAGTCCGTCCGAAGATTACCCGCAATGCACCTCTGATATATTTCATCTAATGTACCTCCCAGTTGTATAAAACCTTACGTCAACTTATTATACAGCCTGGTTCACTAAGTTGCAACTCAGGATTTCTCTGCTTCAATTTCAAATCAATACCCCGGCATTTTATTCCAGCGCCTGCTTAATATCAGCAATAATATCCTCAGCATTTTCAATTCCCACACTGAAACGGATCATAGACGGATCAACTCCTGCTTCCACCAGCTGCTCGTCTGTTAACTGTCTGTGTGTATGACTTGCAGGATGAAGCACTGAGGTACGGGCATCAGCCACATGTGTCACAATGGCAGCCACCTTCAGTTTGTCCATAAACGTAACTGCTGCACCTCTTCCGCCCTTAAGACCGAAGGAAATAACACCGCATGTGCCGTCAGGCATATATTTCTTAGCCAGATCATAATACTGATCCCCTTCAAGCCCAGGATATTTCACCCATGCCACATCATCACGTGACTGTAAGTAAGATGCCACCTTTAAAGCATTCTCGCAGTGACGCGGAACACGCAGATGAAGAGTTTCCAGACCAATATTAAGCAGGAAAGAGCTCATAGGAGAAGGAATAGAACCCAGATCGCGCATTAACTGTACAGTCGCCTTGGTAATATAAGCACCCTTGCCAAATTTCTCAGTATAGATAATTCCATGATAAGACTCATCAGGTGTAGTAAGCCCCGGGAATTTGTCCTTCTGTGCATCCCAGTCAAAATTACCGCTGTCAACGATACAGCCGCCTACGCTGGTAGCATGACCATCCATATATTTGGTGGTGGAATGGGTCACAATATCTGCCCCCCACTCAAAAGGACGGCAGTTAATTGGTGTTGCAAATGTATTATCAATAATCAGCGGAACTCCATGGCTGTGAGCAAGGCGTGCAAACTTTTCAATATCCAGAACTACAAGAGCAGGGTTTGCAATGGTCTCTGCAAATACAGCCTTTGTATTAGGACGGAATGCTTTGCTTAATTCCTCCTCTGATGCATCAGGGTCCACCAGAGTTGATTCAATTCCCATCTTCTTTAAGGTCACTGTAAAAAGGTTGGTGGAACCTCCGTAAATAGTAGCAGAGCTGATCACATGATCTCCTGCATTGCAGATATTTAATAATGCAAAGAAGTTAGCTGCCTGACCGGATGAAGTCAGTATGGCAGCCACACCACCCTCCAGCTCGCAGATTTTAGCAGCAACTGCATCATTGGTTGGATTGGCAAGTCTTGTATAGAAATAACCTGATTCCTCCAGATCGAATAGTCTTCCCATCTGGTCGCTGTCATCATATTTAAAAGTTGTACTCTGGTAAATAGGCAGAACCCGTGGTTCACCGCTCTTAGGCTGCCAGCCTCCCTGAATACAGATTGTCTCTCTGGATCGTTTATCCTGGCTCATATTAATTCCTCCTGTGATCTTATGTAATGTTCTTATTTTCAATAGTTTACCACAATCCATTTAATAAATAAAGATCTGTTACAGAATTGATCGCTTGTATTAAATTTAGAGATACAGTATAATAGCAATTGAGATTTTTTATAATTAAGGAGGTATACATGAGCAAATCAAAGGTTTATTATACGAATTTTCACACCACATTCACAGAGAATCTCCCTCAGAAGCTGGCAAGGCTGATTAAGTCTGCCGGTATGCTGGATCAGATTGATTTTCAGAATAAATATGCTGCTATTAAGATTCATTTTGGAGAACTGGGCAATCTTTCCTTTCTCCGTCCTAACTATGCCAAGGTTGTGGCCGATCTGGTAAAATCCGGCGGAGGCAAACCATTTCTCACTGACTGCAACACTCTGTATGTTGGAAGCAGGAAAAATGCCCTGGATCATCTGGATACAGCTTATGAAAACGGATTTTCTCCATTTTCCACAGGCTGCCATGTTATTATTGGAGATGGTTTAAAGGGAACAGATGAAATTCTCATTCCCATTGACGGAGAGTACATAAAAGAAGCGAAAATCGGCAGAGCAGTGATGGATGCAGATATCTTCATCTCACTCACTCATTTTAAAGGCCATGAGAGCACAGGCTTTGGCGGCACATTAAAGAATATCGGTATGGGCTGCGGCTCCCGAGCAGGCAAGATGGAGATGCACAATGCCGGAAAACCTCACGTTGTAGCTGAAACCTGTATCAGCTGCGGCGCATGTGCTAAAAACTGTGCCCACTCTGCCATTTCCTTTCAGGAGAAAAAGGCAAGGATTGACCACAACCGCTGTGTAGGCTGCGGACGCTGCATCGGTGTATGCCCTGTGGATGCCATTGATACAGATTTAGATGAATCCAATGACATCTTAAACTGCAAGATTGCAGAATATACCAAAGCTGTTGTTAAAGACCGCCCCTGCTTCCATATCAGCCTTGTAGTGGACGTTTCTCCTTACTGTGACTGCCATTCCGAGAATGACATCCCCATTGTTCCCAATGTTGGAATGTTTGCCTCCTTTGATCCGGTTGCCCTTGATGTGGCATGTGCTGATGCTGTAAACAGTCAGCCTGCTGTTGCAGGAAGTCTTCTGGAGAAACATGGTCACAAGCATAAGGACCATTTTACAGATACCCATCCTGACACAAACTGGAAAACATGTGTTGCTCATGGAGTGAAGATCGGGCTTGGAAGTGACGAATATGAACTGATTACCATTTAAAAGCATTAGAAACTCAAAAAGCCGAAGGCAGGAACCATTCATTCCCTGTCTCCGGCTTTCTATATTGCCATTCTACTCCTTAGGGAAAATCTCCTCTCCCAAAGCAGCCTTATCCCTGCCAATCTGTTTCACAGAAATCTCTGCTCCATTTCCTTTCTTCTCCGGCACATCCTTGGCTATAATAAGCTCAGGCCACACAAACGTTGTCTCCACCTGCTTACCATTGAGGCATATCTGGGAATAATGGGTGAAGTTCTCCCCAAACACCAGAATGTTGGAGTCATTAAACACCACCTTACTAATAGCAATTGGATTGATGCCCATCTGAAGCTCTGTTGAATCATAAGGATTAACACCATGATATACTTCACGATCTCCATAGAGGATATCATACTCCAAAGCCTTCATATCCTCCAGATATATCTTCTTAGCCCTTCTTCCCCCGTTAAAATATTTCTGGTGGAAACGCATCATAGTGCCTTCATGAATTCCCACCATATCAAGAACATGAGCCGCCAGCTGATAGGATTCCACATTCTTCTTCTCATTGGGAAGATTCATATTGTTCCAGACCACATACTGGGTCTGATACAGAGAACCATTTCTCATCTCCACCTCATTCCACTCAAATCCCGGAAGATGATCTCCATAGAGAACCAGTACAATAGGCTCCTGTCTGGTTCTTAAGGTGTTAACCAGAGCACGGATAAACTGATCCATCTCCTCAATCTGTTCACAGTAATATTGAAAATCCGGATATTTACCATGTCCCTGAACAGAGATTGTATAGATATAATCAGGTCCTTCTGTGGAATCAAGGGCATTGATAATCTCACCTGTTAATATCTTATCCTTACACCAGCCTGTTGGGTTCCGTTCTATATTGTTCATATATTCTATGGGTGTAAAGGTATCAAATCCAAGCTGTGAAAACACAGTATGACGGTCATAAAAGGTTCCCTCATTATTATGTATGGCATGTGCCTTGTAGCCTATGTTCTTAAGGTCAAAAGCAACGCTTTCGCAAGGGGTTGTGGTGAGAACCGTTTTATAAGGATATTCTCCGGGACCGAAAAAATCCAGATTCATCCCTGTAATAGACTCAAATTCTGTATTGGCAGTTCCCGCTCCCACTGAGGGAACACTTAAATAACCGCTGGGATAGTTCTTCTGCAGCTGTCGGAAAAATGGAATAGGATCATGATCCAGTTTGCTGTTGATCCACAAAGAAGGATCAAAAAAGGATTCAAGCTGTACCATAATCACATTGGGTTTTGTCTCTTCGTCCAGAAGATAGGTGTTCTGGGGCATCAGCTCCTCTTCCTGAATCACCTCCATGGCCTCTGTGCTGTAATTGTCAGGCTTAGGAATTCCTGTATTAAACAGTGAGTTGGCAAAGCAGTAAGGAAAGCCATATGCATGATATGCTGCTGCCAGATTGCCGAAACGCACTGCAACCACCTCTGCCTTCATTGCCCCTGTGATTGATCCAACAACTATAATAAATGCCGCTGCTATTATACAGATTCCTGTCCCATACCGCACCTTATCCCTGCTTGCAGGAACACTCCTCCACAGCAGAATACAGCCCATCACCACAAGCACTGCACCCACTGCCATTAATATCATCTGATACCAGGTAAAATACATGCCTGCAATGCTGATTGCAGATTTGATCAGCCTTAAATCCGATCCTGTAAAGGGAGTTGTCCGGAATATCAGTAAAATACCATTAATAATACCCGTACCCAGCCATGTAAGAGACAATATCATACAGGCAAATATCTTTCTCCTGACCACAAATACAACAGTAAAAGGCAGTATAATAATCAGAGTGTTTAAAAAAAACACAAAAGGGCTCTCTGTAAGATATCCTATCAGGCTCTTAAAGCTTTTCCTGCTGATCAGTTCTATGAGAAAATTTAATAAAATGGAAATAGCCAGAATCCTTCCCAGCCATCTGGCATAAGTCTTCATGTTGACTCTCCTTTGTATCCATATTAGTGTCTTATCCAGTTCTAAATTCTGCTTTAGTCTACCACATTTTACAATAAATTGGAAGCAAAAAGGCGGCTGGCAGAAACCTTAAGTTCCTGTTAAGCCGCCTTCCTATCCATGTATTAATCTTCCTGTGCCTGCTCGAATTCTTCCTCAGCGGCAGCGTTAATAGTTGTCTGATTCTCTTCTTCCACAACCGGTTCCTCAACTACCTCCACAGTAGTCTCTTCCTCCGGCTCTGCAGCTGCTTCCTTAACAGGGGCACCGCACTTACCGCAGTACACTGAATCCTTAGGAACCTTGGCTCCGCATTCTGCACAGATACGAGTACCTTCGCTTTGGGTCAGTTCAATCTCCAGAGCTGCAATTCTCTCACGGCTTGCCTTCACAGCCTCATATGCCTTCACATATGCTTCTTCAGGCTCACTGTTATTCTCGTAATAGAGTTTGCCAATAACAGCATAAGCTTCCTCAAGTTTTGTCTTCTCACCGTTGATCTGTGTCTTCAGCTGTAATGTTTCTGTAAGAGCTTTTGCTTTTGTTGCTACCTCTTTGCCAGTGTCTGTTAATGTCTTGCCTAATTCTTCCAAAAATGCCATCCGTGATTCCTCCTTTGACTTTTTGCTCTTCTTATTTTATCGTCATTAGAGTAAAAAGTCAATGAAAGAGTATTTTACCTGTTTGAATTCTGTATTTCCTGCCATAGAAACTCAGGAATCTCACTTCGGCTGATGGAGTAGCTTATCCGGCTGCCATTTTTATAAGTTGCCTGTAAATGAATTCTCCCCTGCTCATATCCCCACAGTGGATTCATATCACTATATTCTTCTGAAATTGCAGATGCCATTACCTCTCTGATCTGTTCTTCCTCATTGATTATAAAGTCATTGTGAGCATATGATCTTTCATTATAGACCCTGTCATATTGTTCAATGCTGTAATCTTCCTCTACAAACTGGTACACATTAACGGCAAGCTCCACAATAGAAGAAAGATCAGGCTGCAGCTCTATGTCAGCTCCATTATCCCTTAACAGCTCAATGGTCTTTGTAAAAGAGGGATAAACCGGATAGAAGTTTCTGTCTGCAATATCACCATAATTCCATAAACTATCTTCCAAATACTTACTGTATGCATTCTCCTGAGCTGAGGTCATAAACTGAATGGTTGCAATGGGCGTTTCACTCTTCATGGTGTCTGCTGAAAGATTAGCAAACTCCTCTTTATAGACTGCAAGAAGCCGGTCTGTAACCTCACCTGTCCCTCCTGATTTACGGCTGATCATACTGGTGTGGTCGCCCTGTTTAAAACGCACTGCAACAGTATCTTCCGGTGCTTGAGTATACAGAGGATAGACAACTTGGAGATAATCCTCATTGGTGTAAAGGTCTAAAACCTCCTGCTGTTCTGTATTAGTGTTCATTCGGTAGCTTCTTGTTATCTCTTTGCCATTCTTTAAATAATACTTTACATTAAAATAGTAATAATAATCTTTCGGTTCACTTTCTTCGTTTACAACTTCCTGGTCTAAACCAATGGCTGTTCTCACCAGAGCAAGAACAGGTTCCGGATCAGTCAGCTTTACATTCTCAAAAAGATAGCTGTTTTTGTCTTTGTACCGCCAATGTAAATTTCTTCCCTCTCCCTCTATAGAGCCATAAGAAACCCAGGTATCCATGTTTGGAAAGGAGATTGCCACTGACTCAATAGAATCAGCCTCTGGAATATAGCTGTCATATCCAACTAAGTCAAAGTTGAAAATGGACAATACAATGGCTGCTGCTGCTGCGCAGGCAAACATCTGTATCTTATGGGTAAACAGCTTTCTGAATTCAAAATGATAGATAATCTCTATGATGCAATGTGACAACAGCATACCGCACAGAATACCGAAGATGGCTTTTCCTAGACTCTCACCCATAGAGTAGAAAAATAGTCCTCCGCCCAATGATGCCAATATTACCACAGGAATCTGAATCACCGGCTGGCTCAGCTTAAATGCCATGGCTTTACCTGCTGCTTCCGATTCCCGCTTCTTATAGAGAAGGAGGGAAAGAGCTGTTATAACAACTGTCACAGCTAAAACAACCGCTAACCGCAGAATTTCACTTTTTATATCCAAATAAGAGTTAAAGCGGGACAGGTTAGAGACAAACAGCATAAATACAGAGCATTTATCCACTAAAAAATTAAAAGTTTCGAAACCGCTTCTGTAGCTGTGTTTAAAAAAGGTGCTATAACAAGAGCGAATAACAGCTATGAGAATTGGAAAGTAAAAATGTAACACTCCTGTTCCTAAAATTCCAATAAGAATATTGCCTGTAAGAATCATTGCCAGCACTGTCACAGAATACATAGCAGCATAATGAAGCATAAAAAACACATATGCTGCTGCCCCAGTTCCCAGAACAGTTCCAATGGGATTCCCGTAAAGCGCTGCAATCAACGCTCCCAGCAACAGATTAACAGCATAACAAACAGCTGGAATCAGAATACCATTAAAGTAATTCGCCAAAAACAGCTTCTCTCTTCTCACAGGTATTCCATGATATAAATCCACCTTCTGTCTGGAATGGAGGTAGGAAAAACTGGTAACTCCCATAATCACAGACAACAGTGCGATAAAGACGATTATTCCAACATTGTTGTAACCAACCAAACCCTTCACCTGATTCAGCATATAAGCTCTGGCAGCAGCTATAGGATCGGCTGAAGCCAAATCAAAATCACTAAGCATCATAGCCATAGCTACCGGAATGGAGAAAAAGAATGCCAGGAATGTGAGAACCGAAGTCCAGAGCCGTCTCTTGCTGTCTTCCCTCATCAGATTAAAAAATAAGCTTTTTGATGTCATATCCTGCCACCTCCGTTTCACTGATAAATATCTCTTCCAGAGAAAGAGGAATAATCTCATAGAATACAGGCTTATAAGCTTCCAGCTGCCCTGCAATCTCATCTCTTACCCCACGGACTGTAATGGTACACAGCCTGCCTCTTCTCTCAACCTTAACCACATCCAGCCCTCTTAATTCCTCAGGCTCTGTGCCTTCTGAAAGCACACACTGTATCTTATGAATATTCAGCTTCATGTCATCTAAATCCCTGGACAGAAGAATTCCGCCCTTATGAAGAAGTCCCACATGATCACAGATATCCTCCAGCTCCCTTAAGTTGTGGGATGCAATAATAGGAGTTAAATTCCGCTCTGCCATATCATTGGCAAATATACTCTTCACCGCCTGCCTCATGACAGGATCAAGCCCGTCAAAGGTCTCATCACAGAAAAGATAATCCGTGTTGGCACAGATTCCATAGATTACAGATAACTGCTTCTTCATGCCTTTGGAAAAGGTATTGATCTTCCTTCTCTTCTCCAGCCCAAAGTTACCCAGAAGCTTATAAAACCTTTCTGTATCAAATCCTTCATAAATCTTTTTGTAATACTCCATCATATCCTCAGGCGTAGCATTGTTAAAATAATACTGATCATCTGAAATGTAGAAAAATCGTCTTTTCACATTGACATTTTCAAAAATGTCCTCTCCATCAATGGTAATTCTTCCTTCATCAGGCTTTAATATACCGCTGGCAAGCCGTAAAAACGTACTCTTCCCGGCTCCATTGGTACCGATGAGACCAAACACACAGCCTTCCCGAATCTCTGCATTAATATGGTCAACTGCCATAATAGAATCAAATTGCTTTGTCAGGTTTTCTGCCTTAATCATACTGTCTTACCTCCCCCTGTCACATATTCTGGTCTAATATAATCTTCTGCAATCCAGGTATGAATCTTATCCTCAGTAATACCGGCCTTCCTGGCTTCCTCCAGCCATAGCTTCAAATCCTTGCGAAGCTGGCTCACCTTCAGAGCTTTAATGGAATTAGTATCTGATACAAAACTGCCCTTTCCCTTAACCGAATATATAAATCCCCGGCGTTCCAGTTCTGCATATGCTCTCTGTATGGTATTGGGATTAATGGATAAGTCCGTAGCCAGGCTGCGCACCGACGGCAGCTGGGCATCCTGTTCCAGAACTCCACAGATCATTAAATCCTGCAGCTTCTCCACAACCTGTTCATAAATAGGTCTGCGATCCTTATAATCCAATAGAATCATATTCCACCTCCTATAACTGTATTAACACACCTAATACAGTTAATATACAGAAACATCTCTGATTTGTCAACCAGAGATGTAAAATGTTATTATTTCTTAAGAATTGGACAAAACCCCAGAACTTCCCATGAGCCGGTGGAGACGTTTCATCACATGGAAATATGCAGGAATCAGGAATATATCCGCTGCAATCCAAGCCAGGGGATTGGCAAAACACACTGCCATATATCCTAAGAATGGCACCAGACAAAAGCCTGCAAGGGAACGGGCTGCCATCTCAAACACTCCTGCCATAATAGCCAGTCTGGAATATCCCAGCCCCTGAATCAAGAACCGCACAATATTAACCAGAGCAAGCGGGAAATAAAAAGCTGCATTGGCCAGCATAAATTGTCTGGTATTTCTTAAAATATCTATTTCTCCCTTATCCACAAAAAGCAGTGCCACCAGATCACCGAAAAAGTAAATACCAATAAAAGCAATTACGGAATAGACAGCACCAAGTATAATACACGTCTTCAACCCCTGTTGAATCCGGTCCAGTTTCTTAGCTCCTATGTTCTGCCCTCCATAGGTTGCCATAGTTGCACCCATTGCATCAAAGGGGCAGCAGAAAAATGCGCTTATTTTACTTCCTGCAGTAACAGAGGCAACTGCTACAGAACCCAGGCTGTTGACTGCAGTCTGCAATACCACACTGCCAATGGCTGTTATGGAATACTGAAGTCCCATAGGTATTCCCATCCCGCATAATGTGACCATGGAGTTTTTATCTGGCTTCCATTCATCTTCCTTCATCTTCAGAATGGGATATTTCTTTTTCATATATATCAAACAGAGAATACCCGAAACCGCCTGAGAGATAATTGTTGCCCAGGCTGCGCCCCCTACTCCCATATGTAATACTAGAATTGTAAAAAGGTCCAGAACCACATTGAGCACAGAGGAGATCAGGAGAAAGATCAGTGGTGTTGTACTATCTCCCATAGACCTGATAATGCCGGATAGTGTATTATATAAAAATGTTGCCGGAATTCCAAGAAATATAACAAATATATAGGCATAAGCCCCATCAATTATATCCTCCGGAGTCTTCATCCAGATAAGAATTCTGCGGCACAAAATGCAGACTATGGTTGTCATAACCACAGAAAAAGCCACTGCCAGCCAGCCGCTGTTAGCAACATATCTTCTTAGACCAGACTCATTCTTCTCCCCAAACTTCTGGGCAACCGGAATGGAAAAGCCGCTGCAGATACCGGTGCAGAAGCCTATAATCATAAAGCTGACAGAGCCTGTAGAGCCTACAGCAGCCAGGGCCTTAACCCCCAGATACTTACCTACAATAATAGCATCCACCATATTGTAAAGCTGCTGAAATAATAGTCCAAATAACATGGGAATTAAAAAGTGAAGGATCAGCTTCATAGGTGCTCCTTCAGTCATATCCGTTGTCTTCTTTGCCATTGGTTTATCCTCATATTCTAAATTATTATTCTCAGGCAATAAACCTGATTTCTTATGTACACAACTTCTTAATTTACACTTGAATGGCAAAATATGCAAGCAGAAAATTCTTAAGTTTTTAAGTATTTCATTCCATGCAAAATGGCAAAAGAATCCCGGAAGGTTAAACCCTCCGGGATTCTTATATCTCACCTGCTAATTAGTCGTTACCGTATAAAGTAACAAGCTTCAACAGATGATCATATTTAGCCTTTGCGTCTGCTTCATTTCTAGCAAATAATTCAGCAGCTCTCTCTGGATTCTTCATAGCAAGAGATGCATAACGAACCTCTCCCTTTAAGAAATCCTGATAGTTTTCTAACTTAGGAGCCTTGCTGTCTAAGGAGAATTTCTTCTCAGCAAGTGGGTTGAAACGGAAGTTGTTCCAGTAACCACACTCTACAGCCAGCTTCTCTTCTGTCTGAGCCTGGCTCATGCCCTTCTTAATACCATGAGCGATACATGGAGCATAAGCAATTACTAATGATGGACCTGGATATGCCTCTGCCTCAGCAAGAGCCTTAACAGTCTGAGCATAGTCAGCACCCATAGCGATCTGAGCAACGTATACATAACCATAGCTCATAGCGATAGCTGCAAGGTCTTTCTTCTTAACCTCTTTACCACCAGCAGCGAACTGTGCAACAGCACCTGTGTTGGTAGCTTTAGAAGACTGACCGCCTGTGTTGGAGTAAACCTCAGTATCAAATACCATGATGTTTACATCCTTGCCGCTTGCAAGAACATGGTCAACACCGCCGAAGCCGATATCATAAGCCCAGCCGTCACCACCAAAGATCCACTGAGACTTCTTAGCTAAGAAATCCTTATCCTTCAGAATCTTCTTGCCTGTCTCACAATCACAGTTCTCTAATTCTGCAATTAACTTATCTGTTGCTGCGCCATTGGTTGCGCCAACAGTAAATGTATCAAGGTATTCCTGACAAACTGCCTTTAAGGAATCAGAAGCCTGGTCAGAGTTCATAACAGTCTCAACCTTAGCCTTTAAGCCATCTCTCATAGCTGTCTGAGCCAGTAACATACCGTAACCGAACTCAGCATTATCCTCGAATAAGGAGTTGGACCATGCAGGACCCTGTCCCTTAGCGTTTACTGTATATGGTGTAGATGGTGAGGAGTTACCCCAGATAGAAGTACAGCCTGTTGCGTTGGCAATATACATTCTGTCACCAAATAACTGTGTGATTAATTTAGCATAAGGTGTCTCTCCACAGCCTGCACAAGCGCCTGAGAACTCAAGGAGAGGTTTCTTAAACTGGCTTCCCTTAACGGATGCTTCTTTGAATTTATCAATAACTTCCTGCTTAACCGGCAGAGTCTGACCGAAATCAAATACCTTCTGGTTCTCTTCTGCGTTAGCTTCCATATTAACCATAACAAGAGCCTTCTCGCCCTTCTTACCTGGACATACATTAGCACAAGAGCCACAGCCTGTACAGTCAAGTGCAGATACAGTCATGGAGAACTGATATCCTGGCATACCTGTCATAGGAAGTGTCTTCATCTCTTCTGGCTTATTAGCAGCTTCTGCCTCTGTTAAAGCAACAGGACGGATTACAGCATGAGGACATACATAAGAACAGAAGTTACACTGGATACAGTTTTCTGGTTTCCAGCCTGGGATATTTACTGCAATACCACGTTTCTCATAAGCAGAGGAGCCGGATGGTGTAGAACCATTGACGTAGTCTGAAAATGCAGAAACAGGTAAGTTATTACCTTCCTGAGCGCTTACTTTAGTCTGAATATTGTTAACAAAGTCAACAACGTCCTTTCTTCCCTCAGTTACTACCTTATAGTCAAGACCTTCGTCCTCACAGGACTTCCAGCTCTCTGGTACTTCTACTTTAACAGCACCCTTAGCGCCTGCATCAATAGCAGCCCAGTTCTTCTTAACGATCTCTTCGCCCTTACGTCCGTATGTTGCCTGAGCAGCAGCCTTCATTAACTCATTAGCCTTCTCAGAAGGAATAATGCCTGTTAACTCAAAGAATGCAGACTGAAGAATTGTGTTAATACGTGTTGGACCCATGCCTGTCTCAATACCAATCTTTACACCGTCAATGATGTAGAAGTTAATGTTGTGATCAGCAATAAACTTCTTAACCTGTCCTGGTAAATGCTTCTCAAGACCTTCAGCATCCCATGGGCAGTTTAAGAGGAAGGTTCCGCCGTCAACTAATTCCTGAACCATATTGTACTTACGTACATAGGAAGGGTTGTGACAAGCTACGAAGTTAGCTGTACGGATTAAGTATGTGGATTTAATCGGCTTATGTCCAAAACGTAAGTGAGACATAGTAACACCGCCTGACTTCTTGGAGTCATAGTCAAAGTAAGCCTGAGCATACATGTCTGTGTTATCACCGATAATCTTAATGGAGTTCTTGTTAGCACCAACAGTACCGTCAGCACCAAGTCCCCAGAACTTACAGTTAGTTGTTCCTTCTGGAGTAGTTACAATAGGAGCACCTGTCTCAAGAGAAAGGTGTGTCACGTCATCTACGATACCGATTGTAAATGGAGACTTAACCTCATTGCCGTATACTGCAACGATCTGTGCAGGAGTTGTATCCTTGGAGCCTAAGCCGTAACGGCCTGTTAAAATCTTAACCTGGTCAAACTTGGTTCCTTTTAAAGCTGCAACTACATCTAAGTATAATGGCTCGCCTAAAGAACCTGGCTCTTTTGTTCTGTCTAATACAGAGATTGTCTTAACGCTGTCAGGAATAGCATTCACTAAAGCTTCTGCGCAGAATGGTCTGTACAGACGAACCTTAACAACACCAACCTTCTGACCCTGAGCGATCATGTAGTCTACAGTCTCTTCGATTGTGTCGTTAACTGATCCCATAGCAACGATTACGTGCTCTGCATCAGCAGCTCCGTAGTAGTTGAATAATTTATAATCTGTACCAATCTTAGCATTCACCTTGTCCATATATTTCTGAACAATTCCTGGTAATGCATTATAATATGGGTTACATGCTTCTCTTGCCTGGAAGAAAATATCCGGGTTCTGTGCAGAACCTCTCTGATCCGGATGATTTGGATTTAAAGCATTGCGGCGGAATTCATCTACTGCATCCATGTCCAGCATGTCTTTTAATTCATCATAATCCCAAGCTTGAATTTTCTGAATCTCATGAGATGTTCTGAATCCGTCGAAGAAGTTGATAAATGGAACTTTGCCTTCCAGTGCTGCCATATGTGCAACAGGAGTTAAATCCATAACTTCCTGAACGCTGGTTTCACAAAGCATAGCACAGCCTGTCTGACGACAAGCATAAACGTCAGAGTGATCACCGAAAATAGATAACGCATGACTTGCTAATGCACGAGCGGATACGTGGAATACTCCTGGCAGCTGCTCGCCTGCAATCTTATACAGGTTAGGAATCATTAATAACAGACCCTGAGAAGCTGTATATGTAGTGGTTAATGCACCTGCTGAAAGAGAGCCATGTACTGCACCTGCTGCACCTGCCTCTGACTGCATCTCTGTAATCTGAACTTTGTGACCAAAGATATTCGTTCTTCCGTCTGTTGCCCACTCATCTGTAGCTTCAGCCATAGGTGAGGACGGGGTAATCGGATAAATAGCCGCTACATCAGTATATGCATATGAAGCATGTGCTGCTGCTTGGTTACCATCCATGGTTTTCATTTTTCTTGCCATTCTTGATTTCCTCCTACAAATGTGAATATTGTATAGTATTCCCCATTAGGGGATAGACCTGTCTATTATTATAACAATAATTTAACAAATTGCAAATAAGAAAACAGCAAAACAACGTACTATTTTAGGAACAATCCCACGATATGCCATCTGCCTGCCTATTATTGATAAAAGCGGCCGCTGCAAAATGTATCTTTCCTCACTTTTATTAAAAAAAGAAGCAGAATGAGGAAAAATTTCATCTTCCAACTTCTGCTTCCTATTTTTTAAAGATTAACTTAATGGACTAGGAGGAATAAAACTCTCCCCTCCGTCTATTCCAGGCTCTGCCGCTCCACCAGGGCCGCCCTGATCTATAGGGGCTGTTGTGGAAGGAGGTGTTGTTTCAGCCGGCTTACTGGGTGCTGTTGTGGGCTGTTCGCCTGGTCCTGCACCGCTGCCTGTGGTTGGCTGTGTAGTTCCCGGCTCACTTGGACCGACAGGACCGATACCGTCTGTTCCTTCTATTGGAGGTACAATGCCCTCCTCTGGCAGTGATTCACCTGGTTCAGTCACCACTACACCTGAGGTATTTCTCTTAATGGTAGCTGGTTTTCCACGATAACTGCTGTTGTGGAAGAATTCATCGCTGATGACAACACCGTCTTTTTTAGTCACCAGATTGGTCACCCAGCGGCTTCCCTTTGTCTCAGCTTTAACAATCTTCTCTTCATCCAGCTGAAGAGTCTGATCCTCCTCATATACCGGTGCAGGAGCATCTACTTCAGCTATCTTTTTGGAAGACATGGAAAGTGTAACTCCCTTTTCCAGAATCGGAATTCCAACAATGGATATCTTCAGTGTTCTGTCTGCAAAGCTTGCACGTATGGCAATGGCACTTGCAGATTTATTGACAAATTTCATATCAGGTCCGCCATAGCTGACCATGGCATCCTCGCCAGGTGTTACATAAGACGGTTCATAGCTGTGTGCATGACGCTGTGTTGTGGTTAGTCCTGAAAATACTACTGCATTATAAAGGGTTGAGGATACCTGACAAACTCCGCCGCCCGGTTCTTCTACAAGAACACCATTTACATAGGCGCCTGCAGGCTTATATCCTTTCGCCAGTGATCTCTCACCGGTTGCATTATTAAAGGAGAATTCCTCTCCCGGCTGAATGATCAATCCGTTTAACGCTTCTGCTGCCAATTCTACGTTTCTGTTTCTGTCTTTGTTGGCTGTTGTTTTGGTGGAATAGGTTCCGATTACCTGATACAATTCCTTTGCCCTGGCTTCTGAAATCTCAGGCGCTACTACGTTGCCTGATACCTGAATTACAGCCTGGAAATCCTTGGCTGCCAGACTCTTGGCAATATCAGATGCAAGCTTTTCCTTATCAACTGCAAAACCATTCTGCTCTCCTGCATAGGTAAAACTTCCATTCTGCTTATCAAATCCTGAAATAGAGCCATTCTTTGCTGCTACATTCCACTTGGCAGCAATTTGATCCACTTCAGACTGAACCACCTCTTCAAGACCTGAAGTATCCAGTTTGTAACTCTCCTTGGGTGTTCCTCTGTATATCTCCTCCAGCAGGGCGTCGATCTTTGTACCCATCATATCCTGAAGCTCATATTCTTCTCCGTTATAAGTTGCCTTCATTGACCACTTATACTTTTTCTTCAGAGCTTCCCTTGCCTGTTCTCTTGACATTCCTGTAATGGAGATTCCATCTACTGTTACCTGTTTTTCCAGCTCTGTCTCAGGTGCTTCTGTAGCTGTTGATTCCGTAGTGACATCAGTCTCAACCTCTTTGGATCTGCCTCCTGCAAACTTAACTGCAGCCATAATACAGATTACTGCAACTGCTGCTATGATAATTCCAAGAAGAATCTTAGTAATATCGAACTGTGGACCTTTCTTCCTGGAGTAGTTTTTTCTCGGTTGGTATGAACTTCTTGAACCAGAAGCTCTGGATCTGCTTGTCCCTGATGATCGGGAAGAACTTCTTGAACGGCTGGAAGAAGTACTGCGGCTTGTCCCCCCAGAGCTTTTTCTTCCTGAGCTCTGTGAAGCGTAAGATCTTCCTCCACTTTTGTTACTGTTATTAATTTGAGTCATCTATATTCACCTTTTCACATGATAGTGTAGCATTACATTCAGTAGTATACCACAGTTTGTGGGAAATGCTATTACATTTTTATGAATTTTCCTTATTTTTTCTCAGTAAATATCAACATTTTACAGAACCATAAAATCATGTTACTATAGTATTACTATTCTATTTCAATTTGGAGGTATTTATGAATTTTGTTGATTTACATGTACATTCCAATGCTTCGGATGGAACCGATACTCCTTCTGAAATTGTATCACTTGCTGTTAGCAAAGGGCTGGATGCAATTGCCCTTACAGATCATGATACCATTGATGGGCTCAATGAGGCTATGAAAGCTGCAAAGGGGCTTCCCATCGAGATCATTCCCGGCATTGAACTCTCCTGTGTCCATGAAGGTGTTGAAATTCATATTTTAGGACTATATGTGAATCCTGAAGACCCTGATTTTATGATAGAAGCAGAAAAGATGAGGGAAGTCCGACAAAAGCGAAACAATGAGATGATTCATCGTTTTTGTAAAGCCGGTATCGAAATAACCGAAAAGGATTTGAAAAACGGCAATCCTGATGCAGTGATCACCAGGGCTCATTTTGCAAGGGTACTTCTGGAAAAGGGTTACGTATCCTCTATGGATCAGGCATTTAAAAAGTATCTCACTTATGGTGGTCCTTACTGCATTAAAAAGGAAGCAATCACACCGGAACATGCTATCAAAATCTTAAAGGACTGCGGCGCCTCTCCTGTGCTTGCCCATCCTTATCTCTATGGTCTGGGTGACAAAAAGACAGAGGAGCTGGTCAGCTATTTAAAGGATTTGGGAATGGAGGGGCTGGAAGTCTATCATTCCTCCAATAATCAGTACGAAAGCGGTAAGCTGAAAAAGCTGGCAGTCAAATATGATCTATTTCCAACTGGAGGCTCTGATTATCACGGTTCCAATAAACCTGATCTTGCATTGGGAACCGGACGTGGAGGGCTGAGAGTCTCCACTGTGCTTCTGAACGATATAAAAAAGGCCAGAATGAATCATTAAAATACTCATGTATGAAACGAGGTATTATTATGGAAGAATTTTATAAAGCAATTGAAAACACTCTTCGCAGCGCTGGTTATACAGATGCTGTAGATGGAGAGGAAATCTACGATGAAATCTGCGATCAGATGGAAGGAAAAGAACCTGGAGCTTATGTCTTTATGTCTAAAAAAACAGATGATACTTTCTTTGAATATACCATTCAAATCTTTGAGGACAACTTTAACTTAAGCTCCATTGACGTTCACACACCTTCTGGTGTATACCATGCTGATTTTGATTAATTATTTGGATTCATAATTTGGATAACCACAGCTCTGTCAGTGAATAACGGGTATTCCCCTGATAGCCTGTGGTAGTCTCTGCCATAGCTAGTGAATTGAGAACTGCTTCCTCTGTAGCTTCTGCTGCTGCCCGAAAGGCTGTCTCCAGAGTGCTTTCTTTGAGCATACAGATGGAATGCAGTTCTTTTCCCTCTAAAATGCGGTTTGCTGTAGTAAATCCAATCATAATATCTCCGCTTCCATGCCCCATATAGGAGCCTGTTCTGCCAAGTCCCACTCCTGCGCGTTTTAAAATTCTCTTAAGCTGTCTGTCCGAAACAGGAAGGTCTGTTGCCAGAATAATCATAATGGAACCTCGGTCCAGTATGGCCGGATCAATCTGATCCATAATCTCTTGTCCCACTGTTCTTCCATTGATCACAAGATTTTCTGTGCTTCCAAAATTGGATTGTACTAAGACTCCCATGGTATAGCTGTTATCTCCAATAGTGAAGGTTCTGGAGGAAGAGCCGATTCCGCCTTTTAAACCAAAGCAGACCGTTCCTTTTCCTGCGCCCACTGCCCCTTCCTGAAAATCAGCTGTGGCTGAAGCTGCCGCCTCTACCACTTCTTTCACTCCGATGACCCGCTCTCTGATATAATTCAGCTCTGAATCATTGCACTCTCCTATAACAGGATTGACAGAAGTCAGCTCCACTCCCTCTTCTTCACATCGTTTTATCATGATTCCTGTCAGCGCATCATGAACAGCGCCTATATTTAAGGTATTGGTAAGCGCAATCGGGGTTTCCAAAGTTCCCAGTTCTTCAATCTGAATCAGTCCCTGGCTTTTGCCAAAACCATTATGAACATAAACTGCTGCGGTCAGTTTATTTGTAAATGGATTATCTTCACAGGGAAGAATCACTGTCACTCCTGTTTTATGTTCATCAGTGTCCACAGTAACATGACCTACTGTTACTCCTTTTACATCTGATATTTTATTGAGAGGCCCTGTCTTCATTTTTCCCGGTATAATCCCATAATCACGTATTCTTTTCATCTTTTTCTTCCTTTTCTTTCTTTCTCTTTCATTTTACCCATTATTACTTATAAATACAGGAAAAAGACTGATATTTTCAAGCTTTTCCCCATTGTAGAGTCGAAAATTCATTGTTATAATAGTACTGTAAGTTATATTATATATTTTACATATTCCCGAGAGGAGGAATCATCATGAAAATTCAAAATATTACAGATGTAGAAAAATTCTTCAAAGTAATTGATGAGTGTCAGGGAACTGTAGAACTGGTCTCCAAGGAAGGTGACCGGATCAATTTAAAATCACAGCTGAGCAAATATGTTTCTATGGCTACCATATTTTCCAACGGACTCATTAATGAGCTGGAACTGGTTGCCCACGATCCCAAGGATGTGGAACGCCTTATTAAATATATGTATCAGGGGCAGTAATGGTATTATTGAAGAAATATCTACAGGTTATTTAGAAAGTTCTGAGGGTGTTACATTATTTTGTAACACCCTCTCTTCTTTATTCTTGTTGTTTTTTACTGTTCTTTTTTGTTTTTTTACTCTTTGCCGGCTGTTTATTTTTCACAATTCCTACGCTGTCAGCCGTATTTTCAATTTTAACGGCTTCTATATTTTTATGGACCAGTACCTGCACTTCACCTGCGTTTATCTGCTTCTTAGAAATCCGCATATTCACATTAGCACGCAGAAGTGAATACAGCACAGAGCAGAGAGGGATAAAGATCAACATTCCCACAATTCCCATGGCACTTCCTCCAATGGTCACAGCTACCAGCACCCAAATGGACGGAAGACCAACAGAGCTTCCAACTACATGAGGATAGATTAAATTGCCCTCAAGCTGCTGCAGTATAAAGAATACAATCACAAATACCAGGGCATTAAGCGGATTTACCATCAGCATTAGAAACGCTCCGATTACACATCCGATAAATGCGCCGAATATAGGAATTAAAGCTGTAAAAGCGATCAATACACCGATCAAAAGAGCATAAGGAAGTCTCAGCACTGACAAGGTAATAAAGAACATAGTTCCCAAAATAACCGCTTCCACACACTGTCCTGTCAGGAAATGAGAAAACGTATCATAAGTCAACTTTGCAACGGAAAGTACGGTCTCTGTTGTTTTGTCCGGAAGAAATGCTCTCATCAGCTTCTTGATCTGTCTGGACAAAGTCTCCTTCTGAAGCAGAATATAAATGGAGAACACAAGGGCAATTCCAAAAGAAGTCACTCCATTTACAATGGAAAGCGCTGCAGAAAAGGTAGAACTGAGTACAGTTCCCGCTCCTTCTGTCAAAAATCCCACAATATCCTCTATAAAGGTTTTCCAATCAATTTCAATGCTGTCAATATAATTCACAATCTCCGGATTCTGGACAAATAAATTCTCTGCTGCTTTCTGAACACTGTTAAGAAATGCAGGAACACTGTTTTGCAGACTTAAAATAGTATCAAACAGCTGAGGAATTACCACAAACATCACTAAAATCAAAATACCAAGTACAAACACAAGTGCAAGTACCAGGCTTAAAGGTCTCCGCAGCCTGCTGTCCTTCTTCCCCGGCAAAAACTGTTCTATTCTGCTCATGGGAACACTGAATATAAAAGCCAGAACACCACCTAGCAAAAAAGGCGATAGTATTCCTAAAATCTTGAAAAACACAACTATTACACTACGGTAATTCACTCCTACCACCACAGCTGCCACAGTAAATATGATGAGGCTTCGAATTTTTCTTATGTTACTGTCATTTAACTCCATCGAGTACTCCTCCCTCTACTGCTCTAAAAATGCTTTCCTGATGTCTTCTTCGGAAGCATGGAATGTTCCCTGAGAAATAAGAGCACTTCCTCCGCCTCTTCCATTCAGCTTCCCATTAAGGCTTTTGCTTAAAATACGCATATCCTGTGCTGCGCTTCCAAGGGCATACTGCCAGACTCCATCACCACCGGAGCAAACAAGGACTGCACTTCCCTTTTGATTTTCATATAAAAGAGTGCAAAACTGACGAATCTGAACAGGAGCAAGGTCCGGTTCAAATACAAGAAGGGGCTCCTCAGACTGTGGATAAGCTTGTAATCTGGACTGGAATAATTCCATATACAGCTGATTCAGCTTATATTCCTTATGACCGTTGTCCTCCCTCATTTTCTCTACAATATCTGTGATCTTATCCATTTTAGCAGACAGGGCTACAGAAATGCTTGTAACAATTTTCTGCTTCTTTCTGTAGTCCTCCATAGCCTTTCTGCCGCAGAGCATCGATAAACGGACGCCGCCTTTGTAATGGATCATTCCCGTCACCTTCAAAAGGCCAATCTCACCTGTTGTAATCACATGGGTTCCACAGCAGGCACAGACATCGCCGCCTGGAATCTCAATAATTCTCACCTGACCGGTCAGTTCTTTTTTACTTCTATAGTCAAGTGTCTTAATCTCTTCCTCTGTTGGAAATAGCTCCACAACAGGTACATTGCCAAAAATGATCTCATTGACCTGATCTTCTATCTCTTCTATCTGCTCCATAGTAAGAACACCGTTAAAATCAACAGTCACCTCATCTTTTCCCATATGGAATCCCACATTGTCATAACCATAGTGTTTATGCACAAGCCCTGACAGAATATGTTCTCCTGTATGGTTTTGCATATGATCAAAGCGTCTCTCCCAGTCAATAGTTCCTGTCACTCTGGTTCCTGGCTCCAGGGGAGCATCTGTAGTATGAACCACAGTCTCATCCTTTTCATGAACATCTAATACATTGGCACTGCCCAGGGTTCCCTGATCTGCCGGCTGGCCGCCGCCTTCAGGATAAAAACCGGTTCTATCCAAAGTCACATAGAAGGTTCCTTTCTTTCCTGGTTTGCAATCTGTTACCTCTGCCTCAAAGGTTTTTACATAAGGTCTCTCATAATATAATTTTTCCATAGTCAACTCCTAAATTTAATGCTAATTATAATTATACACGACAAATGGATAAGTTCAATCAAAGGATTTATAAAAATTTTCATAAAATGTGGAAACAGTGGCAAGCAGGGCTTCATACATTTAAGTGTAAACATTTATTTGGAGGAACCAATATGAGTGATCTTGCAGCAACTAATTGCGGATGTGGATGCGATTGTAACAACGGAGGATGTGGCGGCGGTTTCGGCGGCGGATGTAATATTATCTGGCTTATCCTGATTCTGTGCTGCTGCGGCGGCGGTTTCGGCGGCAACAATGGATGTTGCGAACATAACAGCTGTGGCTGTGGCGGAGGTTTCGGCGGCGACTTTATCTGGATCATTATTCTTCTCTGCTTCTGCGGCGGCGGCAATGGATTCTTTGGCGGCGGCGGATGCGGCGGTGGATGTGGCGGATGCTGCTAAGCTAAACCATTTCAGCTAAAAAAGCACCTGAAAGGTGTCGGAATGCCAACGTCCAGCAAAAAGGGATACCAAATTACGGTATCCCTTTTTGTGGTATATTGCTGGAAAGAGACAGGACCTAAATACCAGGTTCTGCCTCTTTCCTCTATATAAACTCCGCTGCAGTAAACTGCAGAGAGACACCGATTACTGTGCCTTGTAACCTCCATCCATAACAAGCTCAGTGCCTGATACAAAGGAAGCTTTGTCACTGGCAAGAAACAGCACACACTTTGCAACTTCTTCCGGAGTGCCTAAACGTCCTGCCGGATGATCTGCAATAAGCTCCTGTTTGGATTTGCCGGTTAACTCTCCTACAGTTGGGGAATCGATGGTTCCCGGACAAACGGAGTTGACTCTGATACCTTTATCTGCATAGGTAACTGCAATGCTTCGGGACATGGTCTTCACTGCGCCCATTGCTGCTGCATAACCCGTAAGCCCTTCGGCTCCTACAATGCCAAATACAGAACAGGAGTTAACAATAGTTCCGCTTCCCTGTTTCAGCATCTGAACAATGGCATATTTATTAGCATAAAAGGTTCCGCTTAGATTAACGGCAATCAGCTGATCCCAATTTTCAGGAGTCAGTTCGTGACATGGGTTATCATGATGAAGCCCTGCTGCTGTAAAGAGAACATCTACACGGCCATATAAATCCACAGTTGACTTAATCAGCGCTTCCACCTGATGATAATCTGTAACATCAGTGGAAATAAAGGTGCAGTCATAACCTTCCTGTTTCCAATCGGCAATATAACTCTGCGCCTGCTTGGAAGAATCTGCAAGAACCACCTTTGCACCTTCCTGTAAAAACATCTTAGCTGTACAGCTGCCCACACTACCTGCGCCACCGGTGATCACTACTACTTTATCTTGAAAACGATTTCTCACTATTCTTCACTCCTTTCTTATTTCGTTGCATAGCCGCCATCAACGGTCAAATAAGCGCCATTCACAAAGGATGCATCATCAGATGCCAGGAACAGCACAACTTCAGCTACTTCTTCTGGACGTCCCATCCTTCCAATGGGATGGAGAGATGCCAGATATTCTTTTTGCTCTGAAGGAACTGACTTTAGCAGTGGAGTCTCTATGTATCCGGGACAAACAGTATTAACTCTGATATTTTTACTTGCATAATCCACTGCACAGGAACGGCTCAGCATAAGCACGCCGCCCTTGGATGCACAGTAAGCCGGAATATTTTGCTGTGCCACCAGGCTATGAATGGAACCTGCATTAACGATTGCTCCGCCATTGTCCTGCTTAAGCATCTGGTTAATAGCATACTTATTAGTAAGAAATACACCGTCCAGATTGATGTCTAATACAAAGTTCCAATCCTTGGATGAAAGTTCACCGGCTGGCCCGCCTGCTGCTACACCTGCGCTGGCAAACACCACATCTACACTGCCAAATTCTTCTACTGCTTTGTTTATCATCTGTTCCACATCTTCTTCTACAGTTACATTGGTTTTTACAAAGATAGCCTTTGTCCCACCGGCAGCCAGTTCATTGGCTGCTTCCTGTCCCCGCTGTTCATTGAGATCGGCAAGTACAATTTTGGCGCCTTCTTCGGCAAAAGCCTGGGCACAGGCAAAACCTAAACCACTTGCGCCGCCGGTGATAACTACTACCTTATCCTGAAATTGCTTCATGATATACCTCCCTATCATTATAATTTTTTTATTTGGTAAAAATTACCTATATATTTACATTATCATCTGGAATTAGAAAAGTCAACTTTTTATCCATCATTATTAGATAGTTAAATTAAATACAAAGTTTTAATCAACTATTGTTGTTATAATAGTATTTTATCAGATAAATCAATTATTCCCTTTTATAGCAAAAAAGCCGGCATAGCTGTTTTTGCTACGCCGGCTTTTTTGACTGTTAACGCCCCTGCCCTCTCTCCTGGCCGGGTCTCATCATAGGTGATGACTGGCCACTGCCTCCACGGCCTGAGGTCTGTGCCTGTTTTTTCTTCATACACTCATCATCAATTTCGTAAACTGCATTACCATCTATAATCAAACGATTTCTCATGTCATCATCACTCTCCTGTAATACTAATATATGCAGCCGCATATATTGTCAACAAGAAAAGTAAGGATCTCTTGCCATGAGTAATGAACAAAACCTTCCAAATAATGAACTGGATTCTTTAATCGGAGATAACCACCTTCAGATGATGAAGGCAGCTCTTCCCTATATGAATGTACAGGAGCAGCGATATATTTCTTTTTTCATCAAGTTCAGTGAACTGCGCAATACCATTAACCTGTTTCAGGATGAAGAAGTGGCTGCCATGGGAATCTGTTCTGCTGGTGAAGGACAAAGAAACACCTCTCCCCTGGAAATACTAAACGTAATCAAGCCATTTGCCTCACCAACTGAACTGGATTTTATTGATTTGATGAGCAACTTCCTGCAAGGCTTTCGTCTGGCAGGTGCTTATGCAGAAACTATGCCCAACTCCACAATACACGACCCAGTACCTGAAGAAGCTTCACCACCACCACTGAGAGCTGCAGAACAGAACCACCGTCCTTCCGCCTCTTCTGCTCCTTCCGGTCCTTTCGGCCGCATGACTCTGGATCAGATTAAGCATTTTATGCCCCCAGAACAGCAAAACCGTCTGGAAACCATGCAGTTAATGATGTCTGCCATGCAGCAGATGAACTGACAACCAATCAGAATCAGAAAGGAAGTACTGTTATGAACATTAACTGGAAACAGGACCCAAAATTAAAAAACATGAATCCTCAAAAGCTTGCCATGTTAACTGAATTTGCAAAGAGGGTAGAAAAAGCTCCTAAAAATCAGCTTCTCCCTACCCTCTTAAGCCTCAACGCAGAAGCTTCCCAAAAAGGAATCCACTTTTCAGATGAGGAGACAGAACTTCTTGTGTCAATTATGAGTTCCGGTATGAGCCCTGCAGAGCGGCAGCAGATCGAAACTCTTCGAATGCTTTCCAGAAATCTATCAAGACGAAAATAATTAATCAAGACAAAAACAACTAATCTACATAGGTGAGCTGGCTGATATCGGAATAAATGGCTATTTTAGTCTCTCCGTCAACAGACTGAATAAGCTGCTTCATCAGTGTTTCCGGGATTTTAATGCAGCCTGAGCTTCCGTTATCAGCTTCACCTTTGAGACAGTGAATAAAGATGGCAGACCCCTTACCAGGTATCTGGTTTACATTATGATCAAGTGCAATTCCATAATTGTAATATGGTACAGAAGCAGACATATTCTCTGCTGAATTCCAGTCTTTTTTAACCTGACGGGTGTCTATCATACGGTTGTAGTAAGCGCTGTTGGAATCATCAACCCAGTAATCATACTTCGTCAGCTTCTTATAAGGCAGAATACTTCCCGGATCATCTAAAATACCGAAAGCTGTTGTGAATCTATAGATACCCACCGGAGTTTTACCATCACCCTCTACCTTATCAATTGAAGCACCATTTCTACCATAACGCCCCTCTGTTACAAATATCTCATGCCAGATTCCCTCTTCATTCTTCTCATGATAGGAAACAGCTGCATTGGCTCCTCCCTGCCCCACTACAAGAATAAATTTATTACAGTTTTCTGCTGCCTGCAGCCTGGAGGCAATACTGGGTTCTTCCTGTTGCTGATGTAAGGATTCTGCTTCGGTTTTTGCTTGGGTATTTGCCTCAGCCACAAATCCCGGACCGCTTTTCACGATTCCTGACGCCATAGCTGAGATACCACCTGTGCTTATAAAAACAGACAAGCCTGCTGCAAATAGTAGTCTTTTGTAATATATTCTCACTCTGATACCTCCAGTTATTTTTTCACTTTATATCTGTTATAATATCATGATTTCTATTAACTGGCAATATTCCCCTCTTATGGAAACAGCATAGAAACAGGGTGCTGCAGTTCATGCAGCACCCCATAGTTTTATTTACAAACAATATTAATAATCTTCTTAGGAACATAGATTTCCTTAATAATATTTCCATTTATCTTATCTGCAATTAAGTCTTTGCCAGCTTCAATTGCATCTTCCTTAGAAACATCTGCCGGAAGCTTCACAACTGCTCTTGTCTTTCCATTGACCTGAACAGCAATTTCGATCTCATCATCCTTCATTGCCTCTTCATCATATACAGGCCATTGTGCATGGAATACAGAATCGGTCTCTCCTAATTCCTGCCACAGCTCTTCACAGATATGAGGAGCAAATGAAGCCATAAGAATGATAAAGGTCTTTAATGTTTCCTTATCAATTCCGCCTGTTTTCTTGGCAAGGTCAATAAACTTATTGTTATACTCCATAAATCCGGAAATAACAGTATTTAAGCTGAAGCTGTTAAATCTCTGCTCAATATCAAAGATCAGTTTGTGACGAAGACGGATCATCTCCCTGGTAGCTTCTACGTTTTTATCCTTGCTGTCCATAACCAGATTCCAGAAACGGTTTAAGAAACGGCTGACACCTTCAATCCCTCTGTCATCCCATTCTGCATCAAGCTCAGGCGGACCTACGAACAATTCATACATTCTAAGGGAATCACAGCCATAATCTCTTACAAGTTCATCAGGAGATACCACATTACCCTTGGACTTGCTCATCTTGATTCCGTTTTTACCAGTAATCATACCCTGATTAAAGAGCTTCTCAAATGGTTCATCAAAGTCGATGACTCCAATATCATTAAGGAACTTTGTATAGAAACGGGAATAGAGCAAATGAAGCACTGCATGCTCCACACCGCCGATATACATATCTACTGGCAGATATTTAGCTGCTTTTTCCTTAGATACAAGCTCATCGTTATTGTGATTATCCACATAACGGAGGAAATACCAGGAGGAACCTGCCCACTGAGGCATTGTGTTGGTCTCTCTCTTAGCTGCAGCACCACATACCGGACAGGTGGTATTCACCCATTCGTCAATTCCTGCAAGAGGTGATTCTCCTGTGCCCGTCGGCTGATAGCTCTCCACCTCAGGAAGTCTCAGAGGAAGCTGATCCTCAGGAACTGGCACATTGCCGCAATGAGGACAGTGAATCATAGGAATTGGCTCTCCCCAGTAACGCTGTCTGGAGAATACCCAGTCACGAAGCTTGAAGTTTACAGTCTTCTTGCCAATGCCCTGCTTCTCAATCATCTCAGGAGCTTCTACTTTCAGTACGGAGGATTCCATACCGTTCCAGTCTCCGGAATTGATTACGATTCCGTTTGCCTCTGTATAGGCTTCTGTCAGATTCTCAATTTCCTTGCCGTCTTTTGCAATGACCTGAACAATTGGAATATTAAATTTCGTTGCAAATTCAAAGTCACGGTCATCATGAGCAGGTACACACATAATTGCGCCTGTACCGTAATCAGCAAGTACATAGTCAGAAAGCCAGATAGGAACCTTTGCTCCATTCATAGGATTAATTGCGTAGGAACCTGTAAATACACCGGTTTTCTCCTTATCCTGAAGTCTGTCTACATTGGATTTCAGAGAAGCATCGTAAATGTACTTCTCTACAGCTTCCTTTGTCTCAGGTGTTGCAAGACCTGCTGCTAATGCATGCTCAGGAGCCAGTACCATAAAGGTAGCACCATATAAGGTATCAGGACGTGTGGTATAAACTCTGATCTTCTCATCTTTTCCATCTACCTCAAAATCAACCTCTGCACCATAGGACTTGCCGATCCATTCAGCCTGCATCTTCTTAACCTTTTCCGGCCAGTCCAGCTTATCAAGATCATCAAGAAGTCTGTCAGCATAAGCTGTAATTTTCAACATCCACTGTCTTAATTTTTTCTTAGTAACAGGGGTTCCACAGCGTTCACAACCGCCATTAACCACCTCTTCATTGGCAAGACCTGTCTTACAGGAAGGACACCAGTTAATAGGGAATTCCTTCTCATAAGCAAGACCTTTTTTAAACATCTGTACGAAAATCCACTGGGTCCATTTATAGAACTCAGGATCAGTAGTATTCACTTCCATATCCCAGTCATAAACTGCGGATATCTCGTTCATCTGACGCTTCATATTAGCCACATTTTCTTCTGTGGCTATGGATGGATGAACACCCATTTTAATGGCATAGTTCTCAGCCGGAAGTCCAAAAGCATCCCAGCCCATAGGATGGATCACATAATTGCCCTTTAAAATCTGATATCTGCTCCATACATCAGAGATTACATATCCTCTCCAGTGTCCTACATGAAGTCCGCTTCCTGAAGGGTAAGGGAACATATCCAGACAATAATATTTAGGTTTTTTACCATCATCAACATTTACCGGGTTCTTTGCCCAGTTTTCACGCCATTTCTTCTCAATGGCACTGTGGTTATAATGTGCTGCCATAACTATTTTTCCTCCTTATGTGATATAACAGTGAGTCTGACAGAGGACTCATGTGCCAAAACACAGTTGTTTCATAAAACAAAAAGCCCGCATCTTTATGCAGTCTTAATGATCTGCATAGAGACGCGGGAATAATCGCGTGGTACCACTCTATTTCATACAAATAATGTATGCACTCTGTGATATGCTGTCACATATCCCCCGCATTAACGACCGGGCTGCCGGCTTACCTACTCAGAAACTGCCGTTTCCTTCAGTGTGCTACTCAGGGACCAGTTCACTTATCTTCCACAGCCTGCTTCCACCAGCCGCCGGCTCTCTGTATGCTTTGGATAAACTACTACTTCCCGTCAAAGTATTTTGGCTTGTGTATAAATGTATCACATTAAAATGGAAGTGTCAACCCGTATTTATCCGTATTTATCCGCATTTTTCACTTATGATTCCATGGTTATGAAATGATTTCTGACATAAGAAACATAGCTGCCGATAAAAGGAAAAACAGAACCATTCCAAAATTGCAGAATCCGCTGCCAACCACACTGGCAACAGGCTTTTCTCCCTGGTTAAATATCAGATTCTTCCAGTGGAATATAAACAGCACAACACCTGCAATAATTGACACCAGAATAAAAAGTCCATACAGAGCAGAAAGCCATTGGTACTGTAATATGTACAGAGCCACAATGGAACCCATAAAGTTAATGATTGCATGAAAAATTATAGTATAAACAACTTTACCTGTCCGCAGATAGATATAGGAAAACACTGCCCCAAGGGCAAAGGCATAAAAAAACTGATAAAAGTTTCCATGACTTAAACCAAATACAAAACCAGATACAATGATAGCCGTCTTATCCCCATACTGTCTAACTCTGTCAATTAACAGCTTACGAAAAAAGAGCTCTTCAAATATGGGAGCCATTACAACCATTGATAAAAATATGCCCCAGGTATTCATCTGGTCTATGACTTCTCCTATGGGATTGATGGTGGGCTTGCCCTGAATTCCATTTACAATTCCCATCAGTATGAGGCTGACCATATTACCTATATAAAGCAGGCTGATGCAGATGAAAAATGTAGTGATAAAAAACGATGGTGAAGGGGTTATCCTCTCCCTCTCCTCTGCCAGAGGCAAATCCTTAATAATCAGATATGTAATTCCACCTCCCACTGCATACATAAGCAGTGAATTCACTATCATTAAAACATCAGCAGAAACGGTAATTCCCACCTTTGTCAACAGACCCATCATAACTCCTATAGGAAACTGAAGCACAAGGGATACTAAAAGAAATGCTCCGAATCCTATCCCAATTCTGGAAAATGTTTTTCTTGATTCTGCTAAATATTCCACCATTTTTACCTCCTGTTATAATAACAAGTTTAGCATAGAACAGGAGTAACCGCAATTATATTTATGCTTTTCAACTGTGTAACCAGAACCAAAAGCGTAATACAAAAGCCGGAATATGGCTCAGCTTAAAACTGATCTGCCATATTCCGGCTCAATAATCATTAATGACCCTTCTGAATCAATTATCCTTCTGTTCTGTCCACCTTAGAGGCACGTTCTTCCACCTGACTCTTCTGAACATCACCAGGTGCCTGCTCATAACGGCTGAACTCATATTCATATACTCCCATACCGCCTGTCATAGAGCGAAGGTCTGTATTATATCCATACAGCTCTGACATGGGAACATCAGCTTCAATCACCTGTTTTCCGCTGTGATTGGAATTCATTCCAAGAACACGGCCTCGTCTTCTGTTTAAATCACCCATAACATCACCTGTAAACTTATCAGGTACAATAACCTTCAGTGATGCAATAGGCTCAAGAAGTACAGGATTGGCCTCCATAAAGCCCTTCTTAAATGCCATAGTTGCTGCCATCTTAAATGCAAGCTCTGAAGAATCTACCGGGTGATAGGAACCATCGGTAAGTGTCGCCTTTAATCCTACCACTGGATAAGCTGCCAAAGGTCCTTTCAGAACACATTCTGCAATTCCCTTTTCTACAGCAGGGAAGTAGTTCTTAGGAACTGCTCCGCCGAATACAGTCTCTTCAAATATATAAGGAGTCTCTAAATCTCCGGAAGGCTCAAAGGTCATCTTAACATCACCAAACTGACCATGTCCGCCAGACTGCTTCTTATATCTTCCTGCAACCTCCACTTTCTTACGGATAGTCTCACGGAAAGCGAATTTAGGTTTGCTCAGTTCTATCTCTACTTTATAACGGCTTAAAAGCTTACTTACTACTACATCCAGCTGCTGGTCACCGATTCCATACAGAAGTGACTGACGGTTCTCTGTATCATTAACTACCTTCAAGGTCCAGTCTTCTTCTGTCAGCTTGGAAAGTGCACTTGCTACCTTGTCATCATCGCCTTTTGTCTTGGTTTTATAACGCATATACGTATATGGAACGGAAATCTCAGGCTTATGATATACAATAGGAGCAGAGCGAAGTGCAATGGTATCACCTGTCTGTGTAACGTTAAGCTTGGACACCGCACCGATATCTCCAGCCCTTAACTCAGTAACCTCAATGGCCTCCTTACCTCTTAAGATGTAAATCTTGCCGATCTTCTCTTCTGTATCCTTATTCACATTATAGATACTGATGTCAGGTTTTAATGTACCTGTACATATCTTCATAAATGAGTACTTACCGATAAATGGATCGATAATGGTCTTAAATACTCTTGCTGAAAGAGAAACATCGTCATTATATTTGGCTGTAAAGCGCTCACCTGTGGAAACATCCACTCCAATACACTCATAATGGTCAGGTGATGGGAAATACTTATCAATTGCCTGAAGCACCATCTTAGCGCCCTGTGCATGAATACCGGAGCCTAAGAGAACAGGTACAATATTACCTTCAATCACATGTTCACGAAGTGCTGATGAAATCTCATCCAGTGTAAACTCTTCACCGGAGAAATAGCGTTCCATATATTCTTCGCTGGTCTCAGCCACAGCCTCCATAAGAGCTTCGCGGGCAATCCCTAAGTTCTTCTGGGAGTACTCGGGAATCTCACATTCTTCATAATCACTGTTCACCGTAAATCTGCGGCCTGCCATCTTAACTACATTAACAAAGCCTACAAACTTCTCATTCTCACGAATCGGAAGGTGGAAAGGAGCGATCTTTCTTCCGAATTCCTTCTCAAGTTTTAAGAGCAGTTCACGGTAGCTGGCATGGTCATCATCCATATTGGTAACAAAGAACAGACGAGGAAGCTTATACTTCTCGCAAAGTTCCCATGCCTTATATGTTCCAACTTCTATTCCAGCCTTACAGTTTACAACGATTACTGCTGCATCTGCAACGCTGATTGCCTCTTCTACTTCACCTACAAAATCAAAATACCCGGGAGTGTCCAACAAATTAATTTTAATCGGTCCGTCTTCGCCTTCATATTCTAAGGGAATCAGAGTGGTTGAGATTGAGAACTGCCTCTTAATCTCTTCCTTATCATAATCGCTGATGGTATTACCATCAGTAATCTTGCCCATTCTGGTAATAGAACCAGTGATTAACGCCATTGCCTCAGCAAGCGTTGTCTTACCGGCGCCTCCATGCCCAAGTAAGGCGACGTTACGGATTTGCTTTGTTCCATATACGTTCATAAACATTCCTCCTGTTCAGTATTTAAGTCTATGAGGATATTTTACTAAAAATGTCGCAAAATTGCAAGCAAAACATGCAATTTGCACAAGTATTTTTATTTCTCTTTCAATTACCTTATTTTACAAAAAAAGACAGGATTTTTCCTGCCTGTTTTTGTAGTACTTTCTTAGTGTTTTATCCTGTTCTACTATTTCATTTTTCCATCAGTATCAAAATTATAGGTTTTCTTGTCAATTGTTGCATAGCCGGTAACCATGTGACCGCTTTCGTCAAAATAATACCAGTCATCTCCCAGCTTCTGCCAGCCATTTACCATGTAGCCATCGTCGTTAAAATAATAACGGCAGTCATTGATATCAGCAAATGTACTCTTTAAATAAGAATCCTTCCCTGTCTGATACCACCAGCCATTATTATCCTGCTGCCAACAGGGATATGCTGCCTTTGCCTCGGTTTTCGCAGCTTCTGTCTCCTTTACCGGATTAGCAGGCTGACTGGCATTGGAACTATAAGGGCATACTCCATTGGTATGCAGATGTGCGGGATACCCCCCACAGTGGTAATGATAACTTCCCAAACCGCTCTTGTTCTTATTATCCTTGTGTCCTCCACTGCTGTCCGTTCTTCCTGAATGTGCCTCTGCTTCCATCAGAAACGGGGCTTCTGCAGAAAAAGTAAGTGTCCCCATAGTCATCATGCCGCACATTACGTAAACTGCAATTCTTTTGACTGATTTTCTCATACGCCTTTCCTTATCCTTTCCCTAATTAATTCTGACTGGTATTTTGTACAGTTCATTCCCATATTATAACACAATTCTTCTGATTTTTGACTATAGATATGGTATTTTGTTGAATCAATTAAGTATTTTTTACTAATTCACGTTAATGCGTTGAAGATTAACGTGCAAAAGCGTTGACAAGATTCTCCCAATCCTTTACAATGGGGTTTAAGTTATTGTAAAAAGAGAGGGAAAGAAAATGATTATTATTATGAAACCTAATGCCTCCGAAGCAGCTGTGGGGAGGATTAAAAATCTTATTGAATCAAACGGACTTCAGGCTCATTTATCAGAAGGTGCAGAAGTTACGATTGTCGGTGTTGTAGGAGACAAAACAAAACTTCAGGGAGCCAACATTGAGATGTTGGAAGGCGTTGATAAAATTGTAGCCGTTACAGAATCCTATAAACTGGTTAATAAAAAATTCCACCCGGAGGATTCAATTATCTCCGTTGGAAATGCGAAAATCGGTCCAGGTCATTTGACTTTAATGGCTGGTCCATGTGCCATTGAAAACCATGATATGGTTCTGGAAACTGCCTATGCAGTGAAAAAGGCAGGTGCCCAGTTCCTTCGCGGCGGTGCATACAAGCCAAGAACCTCACCTTACGCTTTCCAGGGTCTGGAGGAGGAAGGACTTCGTTATATGAAGGAAGCCAGAGAAGCTACAGGCCTTAATATTGTCTGTGAGGTAACCAGTCTCCGTTCTCTGGAAACAGCAGCAAAATATGTGGATATGATGCAGATCGGAGCCCGCAACATGCAGAACTTCGAGCTGCTAAAGGAAGCAGGCAAAGCCGGAGTCCCTGTTCTGTTAAAGAGAGGGCTTTCCGCAACCATTGATGAGTGGCTTAATGCTGCTGAGTATATTGCATCAGAAGGAAATACAGACATTGTTCTCTGTGAACGGGGAATTCGTACCTTTGAGACTGCTACGAGAAATACTTTAGATATCAGTGCAGTTCCTGTGATCAGAGCTAAGAGTCATCTGCCCATTCTTATTGACCCAAGCCATGCAACAGGAGTCCGCGCTTATATAGAACCCATTTCCAAGGCTGCTATTGCAGTTGGTGCAGACGGACTGATTGTGGAAGTTCATCCACGTCCTTCCTGTGCTCTCTCCGACGGACCACAGTCCTTAACCTTTGAACAATTTGAACATTTAACAAAAGAATTAGAGCCTTATGCAAAACTTGCAGGGAGGGAATAATCAATGAGTGATTCCACCATTGCCTTTATCGGCCTTGGTCTCATAGGCGGCTCCATAGCCAGAGGGATCAAGCGGGAGCAACCCAATACGAAAATAATGGCATATATGAGAACGCGCTCTAAGCTTCTTGCCGCACAAGAGGATGGTATCGTTGATACCATCCTTGAAGGCGTTTCAGAGGAGCTTAGAGAATGCGATCTCATTTTTCTATGTACGCCAGTGGAATATAATGCCCAGTATCTGGCTGATATCCGCCCATTTTTAAAGCCTGGGGCTATTATAACAGATGTTGGCAGCACAAAAGCTGACATTCACCAGCATGTCATAGAACTGGGCATGGAGGATTGTTTTATAGGCGGTCACCCAATGGCAGGCTCTGAAAAAACCGGATATGAAAATTCCACGGACCACCTTCTGGAAAGTGCCTACTATATTATCACTCCAACTGCCAAATCCACAAAGGAGCAGACAGACAGACTGGTTAAGGTAGCTGAAACAATCGGTTCCATTCCGCTCGTTCTTGACTATGAAGAGCATGACAAGGTCACTGCTGCAATCAGCCATCTGCCTCATATTGTGGCTTCCAGTCTTGTAAATCTGGTAAAGGACAATGATAATCAAGAAGGGCTGATGAAACGGCTGGCTGCAGGGGGATTTAAGGATATTACAAGAATTGCCTCCTCTTCTCCTGAGATGTGGGAGCAGATTTGCATGACAAACCGCAAAAATCTGGCTTCTATTCTGGAAGCTTATATTGCTTCTTTAAATGAGACTTTAAATGAGCTGAATCGGCAGGATAACAACTATTTATATCAATTATTTGAGACATCCAGAGATTATCGGAATTCATTTTCAGAGAAGGCACCTGGTGCTATTACTCCGGAATTCTCCTTTACTGTGGATATCGTTGATGAGGTTGGTTCTATCTCCACTCTTTCTGTGATACTTGCTGCTAAGGGAATCAGCATTAAGAATATTGGGATTAATCATAACAGAGAGCATGGGGAAGGTGCTTTAAGAATTGTATTTTATGATCAAAAATCTATGGATCAGGCATGGGAACAGCTGGAGCGCTATCATTATGATTTATTCTATTAGAGAGGAATGTACATGAAATTTAAAAAAGCAACACATTTAAAAGGGGAAGTCACTGTTCCTGGCGATAAATCCATATCACACCGCAGTGTGATGCTTGGCTCCATTGCCAAAGGAACTACGGAAATCCATCATTTTCTTCAGGGTGCAGACTGTCTTTCTACCATTGATTGTTTCAGACAGATGGGGGTGGAGATTGATAATAAAGGTGATACTGTTATTGTCCATGGAAATGGGCTTCATGGATTAAAGAGACCTGAGGCTGTTTTAGACTGCGGCAACAGCGGAACTTCTGTAAGACTGATGTCCGGAATTTTAGCTGCTCAGGATTTTGATGTTACTTTAACAGGGGATGAGTCTATACAAACTCGGCCTATGAAGCGAATTATGGAGCCTCTTGCTCTTATGGGGGCAGATATTAAGAGTGTGCGGGGCAATGACTGTGCTCCTCTTGTTATCACAGGTCAAAAGCTTCATGGAATCTCCTATATAAGCAAAATACCTTCTGCACAGGTAAAATCCGCCATTCTTCTGGCAGGTCTTTACGCAGATAGTCCTACCAGTGTAACAGAGACCTATATATCCAGAAATCATTCGGAAATCATGTTAAACTATTTTGGCGGCAATGTTGTAACAGAAGGCACAACAGCTACTATTACACCTGTATCTCAGCTCTATGGCAATAAGGTTTTAGTACCTGGAGATATCTCCTCTGCTGCCTATTTTATTGCTGCAGGTCTTATGATAGAAGGATCGGAAATTCTTATTAAGCAGGTTGGAATCAATCCTACCCGTGACGGAATTCTTCATGTATGCAGAAATATGGGGGCTGATATTACTCTTCTCAATGAAAACAGGGATTCCGGCGAACCTACTGCTGACATTCTGGTGCGCCATGGAAAACTTCGTGGAACGGTTATTGAAGGTGCTATTATTCCAACTCTCATTGATGAACTTCCCATGATTGCTGCTATGGCATGTATGGCTGAAGGGGAAACTGTGATTAAGGATGCGGCTGAACTGAAGGTGAAGGAATCCAACCGGCTTGAGATTATGGTGAAAAATCTGGCTGCTATGGGGGCTGATATTACCGAAACTGAGGATGGTATGATTATACGGGGCGGAAATGCTCTTCATGGAGCTGTGATAGACAGTAAGCTGGATCACCGCATTGCTATGACATTTGCAGTTACCGGGCTTTGTGCTGATGGGGAAACGGAGATTCTTGGCGCTGATTGTGTGAATATCTCTTATCCGGGGTTTTATGGGGATTTAGAGATGTTGGTGAGAGGGTGAGTATTTCATAGACTTTTCTTGCACATTTATCTGTGATTTAGTTTACTAAATTGGAATTTAGATGATCTGTTATAACTATAAATTTATATGAGGGAGTATAATGGTATGATAACACTAAAGGAAGTCACTCGTAATAATTTTGATGATGTTATTAAACTTTCAGTATTTGATGAGCAGAAAGATTTTGTTGCCGATAATTTATATTCATTAGCTCAAGCAAAAGCGATGCCAGAATGTGTTCCATTTGCTGTTTATAATGATAATGATTTGGTAGGCTATGTGATGTACTGTTTGGATTTCGAAGATAAAGAATACTGGATATGCCGTCTTATGATAGACAAGAAGTTTCAAAAAAAAGGATATGGCCGTGCAACTATGCAATGCGTGTTATCCTTATTGATGAAAGATAGGGAGCATAATAAAGTCTATTTAAGTTTTGAACCTGAAAATTTAATAGCAAAAAAATTATATGAGCAACTTGGCTTTGTTGCAGATGGAAGAGTTATTGAAGGTGAAATTGTATATTATTTAGAATATAGTAGGTAAGCACTAATAACTAAATATCAATTTAACAGTATATTATCTACTCAGATAAAAACTTTACAAGAGCCGTATCAATCACTCATTTAGAGTTCAGATACGGCTCTTGTAATTAATAATTTTTTATCTGTCTCCTCCAGCAAGTTCTCCTGCATGAATATCAAGTACCACTCTGGCAGGACCTGCAAGGGCTTCCTCATGCCTGCATTTCCACTTTTCTCCGTCAATTCCCTCTACTGTGTTGCCATCTTCAATCACATCACCATAATGGTACAGATAAGCTGCCAGATTCCTTAAGAATCTTACTGCATCATCAGGCTCAATCTCTTTGCAGTGCAGCTGTAAGTCAGGAAGGCCCAGAGCTGCAAAACCCATAGTATCAAATAACATCTCATCGGAGCCTGTCAATGTGAAAAACCTTACATTGAGACCGCCATCAAGAAAATGAAGATTCTTTGCATTCCAGCTTGTCTTAAGATATTTCTCTCTCGGAACAAGGTTCTGGCTGTGAGGCCAATAGATGCCGATACAGTCTGGAAACATCTCCAGAATCAGGTCTGCATATTCTGCAAGAATTCCATACTGCTGCTCAAATGGTAAACCAGCTGCCAGCATATTACTTGCCATGATGGAATAATTGCATTTGGAGAGAAATCCTTCCTTATCTGGACATTTCCAGAAGTTTGCTATAGTCAGCCGGTCAAACTGATCCTGATCAAATTCATCAGGTCCATATAGAACCAGTTGGGATGGCACTTCCCTCTCATCCTTTTCATAATAAACCTGATGATCCCACAATATAAATGAGGTGAGGTCCTGGGGATTCTCGGGCATATAAGCAAATTCCTTAAGGGTTGTCACCTGACCAAACCTCCGGTTCATTGCACTTAAAAACACCGCCATATCAGGCATTACAGGTTTCTGTTCAAATACAGGCTTAAAAAAATATACAGACTGCCGGCTGCTTGCGAATTTATCTTCCTTGTTATCCATCTTCATCTTCTCCTATGAATCATTTACTTAATCTCATCTCCCTGTATCCCATGGATACAATCCATACATAGGCACATGTTTTTGGAATCATCAACATTCCCACCAGAGGATATGCATCAGCCCATAATACAACAGGGATATAGAATCCAAAGCTTAAGGTGATTGCCAGCCACATAAGGCCGAATCTCTTATCCTTTGTCTCCTTTGCTTTTTGATAAAATAATATTATCATAAGAAGTCCCAATATGGCAAATGGTATATTGCGGTATATGCCCCAGGAAAGAGGTGCATCAGCACTGGTCCATGCATTTCCAGGCATGAAGCACAACACAATACGTATAGCTGCCAGACCATATATAGTGTAAGTAAGCCCCTGATTTTCTGTCTTATATCTTCTTTTCCATATGTGATAAAGAATCACATAAAAAACAGTCATTGTTACAGAGGTAATAAACTTCCCCATTCCCAGTGATGCTGTATGGGCTGCTAAACCGTCTGTACACAGGGCATAGGCCCTTGGTACCAGATGAAATGCATCACCACAGCCAAGGACTACCGCCATAATTCCAAAAAGCTTAATCTGTTTCCTGTCTCCTGCTCCCCTTATCATTAAAATTCCCATTGTAATCACTGTTATTAAATAAACGATATCAAATAATGTTTCCATAATAGCCTGCATGTTCAGACCACCTTTCTGCTAATTTTAATGCTTCTGCTGCTAATTTTAACTTCTTCTACTTCTCGTAGAGTAATCGTGAAACAACCTCTTGTAAAAAGCTGCAGTTCTCCCTCTGTTCCTTCAACGCAAGAATCATGTTGGAAAATGCAAAGTCCATAAATTCTTCCATAGAAAACGTATCCGTCCAAATGTTTTCACGTACCCTTTTATCCCTTTTAAGAATCTGAATCAGACCTTGTTTCATATGATTGATATAAAACTGTTCTGTTTCCTTCCCTTTTATAACTTCCTCAGGCTTTAGTCTGTCAATATCTTCCAGAAACTCTGTTTTAAATTGCTTTAGACTGGCAGACAGACGGCTGTATACTTCATGAAGACTAGCGATAAAATCACTGCTGTTCACATCAAAGCTGCTTCTGTGAAATACATTTCTCCAGAATTCCTCCATTACCTCACCAATTAAATCCGCCTTAGAAGGATAATAATTATAAACAGTTCCGATTGCCACTCCTGTTTCAGATGCAAGGCGGCGGATACTCAGTTTTCCGATGCCTTCTTCATAGGCAATCTCTCCTGCACGCTTTAATAAAATCTCTTTGGACGTTGCTGATTTATTCATAGAATACAATTCCTCCTTTCAATGTGAACAGTGTTCATTATAGTGTAAAAGTGGGGTGGTGTCAATCGAAATCTTGGGAAACAAAGAATAAAATGCTAGTCAGTGCAGGATGTCCCTAGATTTGATTTAATGTGATTAATGCTTTTATCTGAATAATGATAGTAAAAAAGGAAAAGGTTATTGCTTCAGTAGATTATATACTTAGGCAATAACAACTTTCCTTTATAATGAATTTATGATAATTATATCACCTTAATCTGACACACCTTCATAGCATTTAAAGCATTCTCATGGCTTTCCGGTGAAACTCCCGCACAGCAGGAAGCATCCACTATCACAGGGGTCTCAGGCACTGCTGCTTTAATAATCATAGCATTGGAGATCACACAGATATCTGTGCATAAGCCTGCAAGCTCAATAGATTCAAATTCCTTTTCTGCTGCATACTCTCCCAGTGTCATACTACCAAAAGTAACCTTTTCAAATCGCTTTCCCTGAAACTCTTTTAATCTGTCATCAATCTCCCAGCCATCTGTTCCCCTGATGCAATGCTTAACAGGCAGATTCTTACCCTCCTGGGTCTCTAAGTAATTATCCTCATGGGTATCCAATGTAAAGACGATCTCATCACCTGCGGCTTCATACTCTTCTATTTTCTTTTTCACATTGGAAACTATGGCTTCAGCCTCTTTCGTTCCCAAAGAACCACTGATAAAATCATTCTGCATGTCTACAACAACCAATAACTTTTTCATAATAAGAAAACCTCCGTATAAGTAATAATAGACAGGGAAATGAATTCCCGGCAGCTATAGTGTAACACAAGTCTGCAGCAAGAAAAAGTGATTTTATGGATTTTTCAGAAATATTATTATATACTGAAATAGGCTGGACAGCGCCAATTACAAAGAAGGGATCAATACCAATGGAAGAACATAAGCTTATTACAGAACAGGCATCCTCTAAGGAAATGGAAGCACTGTTAAACGATTTAAAAAGGGCAAGCGAAAAGCAGGTGGAATATGCCAGAAAGCAGAGTCAGATGTCACAGATCACAGCCACTGCCAGCGTTCTTATGCTGACCTTGATCATCTGTGTCTGCGGCATTTTCGTTCCAAGAGTCAACCGTATGTTTTATGATGTGGAAATAATTCTCACTCAGTTTAAATCTATTTCCCAGGACCTTGAAGAAGCCAATTTAGGCCAGATGACCCGTAATCTTGACCGTCTTGTGTCCTCCAGTGAAAAAGGCGTCCAGGAGGCTTTGGAACAGATTAATTCTATAGATATTAATACGCTGAATCAGGCTATATCCGACCTTTCCGATGTGATCAGCCCTCTTGCCAAATTCTTTGGAAAATAAAGTTTTTCAAAAAATGATTGACAAATTGGCCGCCACGCTATATCATAGAGATTAAATAAAATAAACCGTTGAAAAAGAAGAGTAAGCTTTCCAAGATGTATTTCAGAGAGCCGCCAGTGGTGTGAGTGCGGTATAGATCAGATAGCTGAATGGACTTTTGAGGGCGGCCCTGAACCAGATTGCAGTATGGGCTGACGGTTTCCACAACCGTTAACAGTGTGGCATATATGTTAGTATATGAAAAGTGGACTTTTTAAGTCAATTTGAGTGGCACCGCGGATGTATATTCGTCTCAAGTACGTTAATTAACGTACTTGAGACTTTTTTTGTTTAAAATCATTTTAAGGACTGCAGCCTGACAATGAGAATAAACTAATTTAAGTCTCCGCTCTCCCACAAACCAGCATCAGTACACAAGTCCACGACCCAACGGAATTTTATGGAATAAAACTAATAGAACGATTTTAAAAACAGGAGGAAATAATTATGAAAAAGACTATGAAGGCTCTCTTACTTGCTGCATTTACAACCGCTGCACTTGCCGGCTGCTCAGGAAAAGCTGCTGACCAGACAACTGCAGCTGATACTGCCGCTGATACCACAACTGCCGGAGCTGCTGAGGCAGGTGATCAGGCTTCAGACGGTGCTTCCTATACTATAGGTATCGGACAGTTTGCAGAGCATGGCTCCTTAGACAACTGTAGAGAAGGTTTTATACAGGGGCTTGCTATGGAAGGTATTGAGGAAGGCAAGAATCTGACTATTCTTTATGAAAACTCACAGGCTGACGGCGGTACTGCAAGTCAGATCATCAATAACTTTGCTGCTAAGAAGGTTGATCTGATCTGTGCAATCGCAACTCCAATGGCTCAGGCAGCCTATGGCGGCGTGAAAAAAGAAAATACACCGGTTATTTATACAGCTGTTACTGATCCGGTTGCTGCTGCCTTAGCCAATGCTGACGGCACTCCTGTAGGAGAAGTAACAGGTACCAGCGATAAGCTTCCAGTAGAGAAGCAGTTAGAGATGATCCGTCAGGTACTTCCTGATGCAAAAAAGATCGGTATTCTCTACAGCACAAGCGAAGTTAACTCTGAGACAGCAATTGCAGAATATAAGGCTGCTGCTCCCAACTATGGATTTGAGATTGTAGAAGGTGCAGTCACTGCTACTGCAGATATCCCTCTTGCAACAGATAGTTTACTGGAAAAGGTTGACTGTTTAAACAACTTAACCGATAATACAGTTGTAAGCTCTCTCCCAATGATACTTGACAAGGCGGGCAAAAAGAACATTCCTGTTTTCGGCAGTGAAGTTGAACAGGTTAAAATCGGTTGTCTTGCTTCTATCGGTCTTGATTACATTGATCTTGGCAAGCAGACAGGACAGATGGCAGCTAAAGTATTAAAAGGCGAAGCAAAAGCCAGCGAGCAGAATTTTGAAGTTATTGCAGAAGCAGCATTTTACGGCAATGAAAAGGTTGCAGAAAACCTTGGTCTCTCTCTTCCTGAAGAGCTGACAAAATCTGCTGCTGAAATCTTCACAGATATTAAATAATTTTACAGTCATGTAGAAACATTTGGAGGAACATAGATCATGTCAATTATGCTTGGCGTTTTTGAAGAAGGCCTTGTTTATGCCATTATGGCACTGGGCGTTTATATCACATATAAGATTCTGGACTTTCCGGACCTGTCCGTAGATGGAACATTTCCACTGGGCGGCGCTATTACAGTAACCCTGATTCTTGCAGGAGTGGACCCATATCTCACTCTTCTGGCTGCATTTGCAGTTGGAGCAGTTGCAGGCTGTATTACCGGATTTATCCATGTAAAACTGAAAGTACGTGATCTGCTGTCAGGTATTATTGTCATGACTGCCCTCTACTCTGTCAACTTAAGAGTTGCAGGCAAATCCAATGTTCCTTTTTTTAACAGTGATTCTATTTTTGAAAATGATTTTATAAGCAGAATCTTTCCCGAAAGCCTTAATCACTATATCGTTGTGATTATTTTGGCCCTGATTGTTCTCATTGTAAAGATTTTAATGGACCTCTATTTAAAGACCAGATCGGGTTATCTCCTTCGTGCAGTGGGTGATAATGAAACTCTTGTAACCTCTCTTGCAAAAGACAAGGGAATGGTGAAGATCGTAGGCCTTGCTATAGCTAACGGTCTGGCTGCTCTTGCCGGCTCTGTTTACTGCCAGCAGAAAGGATTTTTCGAGATCAGCATGGGAACTGGAACTATGGTTATTGGTCTTGCCAATGTTATTATTGGTACTAAGCTGTTTAAACGGTTTGGTTTTGCAAAGTCCACCACTGCTGTTGTTATTGGCTCCATTATATATAAAGGCTGTGTTTCTCTTGCAATCAGCCTGGGTATGGAGGCAGCTGATTTAAAACTGATTACTGCTGTTTTATTCTTATTGATTTTAGTAGTGAGCAACGGCAGAGAAAAGAAGGTGAAAAGCCATGCTTGAACTGAAAAACATCAATAAATATTATAATCAGGGAACTGTCAATGAGATGTGTCTCTTTGATGATTTTAACTTAACCATTAAAGATCAGCAGTTTGTATCTGTAGTGGGAAGCAATGGCTCAGGTAAAACCTCCATGTTAAATATTATCTGCGGCAGCATACCTTTAGACAGTGGAACCATTATTATTGGCGACAAGGACATTACCAATATGCCGGAATTTAAGCGTCAGCGCAGAATCGGCAGAGTCTACCAGAATCCGGCTATGGGAACCTGTCCTAATATGACGATTCTGGAGAATATGTCAATTGCAGATACAAAGGGGAAACCATTTAATCTTCGCCGCGGAACCAACAAACAGCGAATTGATCATTACAAAGAACAGCTTCACTCTCTCGGACTTGGGCTTGAGGATAAGATTCATGTAAAGGTAGGCGTTCTCTCCGGCGGTCAAAGGCAGGCTATGGCACTTCTCATGTCCACAATGACTCCTATTGAGTTTTTAATCCTTGATGAGCATACTGCTGCACTTGACCCTAAAACAGCTGAGATTATTATGGAGCTGACAGACAAGATCGTTAAGGAGAAAAAGCTGACTACCATAATGGTTACTCACAATCTTCGATATGCTGTGGAATATGGCAATCGCCTTCTGATGATGCATCAGGGAGATACCATTATTGATAAGTCCGGAGTTGACAAGGAAAATCTTGCAGTTGAGGATATTCTGGTTCGATTTAACGAAATCAGCATTGAATGCGGAAATTAATGTTATTATAACCCTCTCAGGAATGAGGAATCAGATTCATTCCAGAGAGGGTTTTTGTTTTATCCCTTGTAAATCAGTAACACAAGACGAGACTTGTCATATTTATAATATAGATACTTTTATTTTAATGTTATCTTTAATTATAACACTGTTACTGTGAAGGAGATTCTTATGGAACATTCATGTGATAAAAAAGCTACTACCACCACTTTAATTTGCTCTCCTCCTGTCTCAGCAGTGATACCTTCCTTTGGTACAACGGAAGAGCCTCTTACAATAGCACCATTTAATGTTGCCGCACTAAGCATTGATACTTCTAAATATAGAAATCCCTGCATTAAACTGGAGGTTTCTTTCACCGCTAACCCCATTGCACTTGTAGCTCTTCGACTGCAAATCGTGAGACAGTGTAAAACTCAGCTGCCTGTAATCGTAGGCGGAACCTGGACTTACAGTGCCGCTACCGGAAGTAATACAGTCACATTTTTCGCCTGTGACAAGGATTTTTGTAATCAAGACTGCTGCACATATTATCTTCAGATTTTTAACGATACTATTATTGCAGGACCATTGATACTGAGCAATATTACTTTATCAGCATTGGTTGTTGATCCATGCTGCTGTTGAATTAATTGATGCCATAGAAGGAGTGATGGTTTGCCCATCATTCTTTTATGGCATTGTTTGATATGGGGAAGTTGGTGTAATAATTCAGCAAAAACGCTGTGGCGAGAAATTTGTTGCAAGTAAGAAAGCATTGTGATAGAATGTATACAAAGCAAAAAAGTCTATTATTCTAACATTCAATTCTATTGAAAATCAAACTCGTATCTTGCTTTTAAAACCCAATTATTAAAATTATATGCAGGATATGAGAAGGTCAGATTCTGCATAAATAAACGAAAGAGAGGAATTTATGCAGAAAGCAGAAAGTCAATTGTATAGCTATGAAGAAAAGCGCAAAAAGGTCAGTCAATTTAATCTGACAAGCGATATTTTCTTTAGCAAGGTCATGGAAGACAAACAGGCATGTCAGGAATTGATTCAAATTCTGACAGGTGAGGAGCTTGTAGTAAAAACTGTAAAAAGTCAATATTCTATTCGAAATCTTGAGAATCATTCAGTGACACTGGATGTATTGACTGAGAGTCAGAAGGGGCGCATGATCAATGTGGAAATACATACACAGGAGGATGAGGATCATGTGCGAAGAGGCCGGTATTACATTAGCAGCATCGATGTGAGCATTCTGGAAAAGGGAACTGATTATGAAGAACTGCCTGATGTTTATCTTATCTATATTACAGATAAAGATTTTATAGGGCAGAACAGAGCAATTTATGTAGTAAAACGGGTGGTACAGGAAAACCTGATTCTTAATAATGGGATTTACGAATTCTATGTAAATCTCAAAGGGAAAACTGATTCCAGTGAACAAAGGGAGCTTCTGGATTTCATAGTCAATTCGAAAAGTAATTATAAGACTGATGCATTTCCCAATTTGGCACGAAGAGTAACTATGTTTAAAGAAGATAGGAAAGGAGTTGATATTATGTGTGAGATTTTAGAAAGAGAGCGTACGGAAGGTAGATTAGAAGGTAGATTGGAAGGTAGATTGGAAGGAAAAACCGAAGAGCATATTGCAATGGTTCGGAAAAAATACCAGAAGGGAAATAAGCCGGAACAAGCGGCTGAAGCCTTAGAACTAGATACAGAATATGTAAGAAATATTATGGACATGATGGAATTACAGAATCTTTCTGATGAAGAGATTGTTATGAAACTGATAAAAGAACAGGAATAACTACATAGGCAGTGTTATAATTTTCACTAAATCAGCCAGAATAATATACAAAAAGCCTTCAATGCGATAAATTTCACAAAGATATTTTCGCATTGCGGGCTTTTTTTAATTACCTATATTGGAAATTCCAGGATTCCCAAATTCACTCCCCTTATTTCTTATCTGCTCATCTCACTCTGAGGCCCCTTTTGGTTATGTTCCTTAATAATAGTATTAACCTCACTCAAATCAGAGCTTGGAAGGTCTCCAGGAATGGTGTTCTTAAGTGCGCTGGCTGCATTGCCGTACTGAACAGCTTTCATACAGTCTCCGCCGCTGCTTAACAGCCCGTAGAGAGCTCCTGCAATATAAGCGTCTCCGCTTCCGATTCTATCCACTACTTCAATGTCTCTGTATGGCTCTTCCTCGTAATACTCATCTCTTGCTGCATCATAAATCACAGAACCGAATGTATGGGATTTGGGGCTGTGTACAACTCTCTGAGTGGAAGCTACAATGGAAATAGGATAATCTTTTGTAAAACTCTTCATCATCTCTTTGGCTGTCCCCTCTTTTTTAAAGGTCAGTCTGGCTGTTTCTTCGGAACAGAAGAAAATATCCACATAGGGCAGAATCTGCTCTATGCACTCTCTTGCTTCCTCTCCTGTCCAGAGATTGCCGCGGAAGTTCACATCAAAAGATATAATGGTTCCGGTAGCTTTAAATCTTCGGATCATCTCAACAGCTGTCTTTCTTGTATTTTCACAGAGAGCCAAGGTTATGCCTGTTGTGTGGAAACATGTAGCAGCCTTATACATTTCTTCAGGAAAGGAGTCAATGCTGATGCTGTAAAAGGAGCTGTTCTTTCTGTCATAGATTACCTTTGGCTTTCTGGGATGGGCACCATATTCATAATAATAGAGTCCAAGTCTGGCAGAAGAGCTGCTGTCATATACAAAATAATCATCACTGATTCCGTAAGAACGAACTTTATTCTTAACAAAGTTTCCCATATCATGTGAGGGAAGCTGTGTCACTACACCGGTATGTAGTCCCATAAGGGCTGCTCCTACGGCTACATTTAATTCCGCGCCACCAACCTGCTTCTGGAAAGAATTGCCCCGGACCAAACGGTCCACGCCTTCCGGCGACAGCCGCAGCAGCAGTTCTCCAAGGCTTAGCAAATCAAAAGGTCTGTCACTCATACTGATTTCCTCCATAATTTTAAAAAGGGGCCATCTGGAAGCTTAATGATAAAGCTGATCAGAATGACCCCCAAGTATTTATACTCTTAAAAATGAATTATCTCTGTACACGTCCGGAACCATCTCCGCCTGCAAGATTATCAACGTCTTCTCTTGTTACCAGGTTAAAGTCTCCAGGAATTGTGTGCTTTAATGCAGAAGCTGCAACGCCGAACTCTAATGCTTCCTTGAATTCCTTGCCGTCTGCCATACCGCAGATTACGCCTGCTGCAAATGAGTCTCCGCCGCCTACACGGTCAACGATTGGTGTGATGCTGTATTTTTTAGAATGGTAGAACTCACGAGTCTCACCGTTCATAATACATGCAGACCAGCCGTTATTGGAAGCAGAATAGCTTTCACGTAAAGAGCTTACTACGTATTTGAAATTAAACTTGTCGATCATCTGATTGAAGATATCAACATAGCCCTGTAATTCCAGCTCACCGGAGGTTACATCAGTGTTGCCTGGTTTAAAACCAAGAACCTTCTCAGCATCCTCTTCGTTGCCGATACAAACATCTACATACTGCATTAAGTTAGTCATGATCTTCTGAGCTTTTTCAGATGACCATAATTTCTTACGGAAATTTAAGTCTACAGAAACAGTTACGCCATGAGCCTTAGCTGCCTTACAAGCTGCTTCGGTTAACTCAGCTGCTCCATCACTTACTGCTGGTGTAATTCCTGTGAAATGGAACCAGTCAGCACCTTCAAATATCTCATCAAAGTTGAAATCTGCCTCTGTTGCTGTAGAGATAGAGGAATGTGCTCTGTCATAAACAACAGTGGATGCTCTCATTGCTGAACCTGTCTCTAAGAAATAGATTCCAAGTCTCTCGCCTGTTCTTGCAATGTGCTTTGTCTCTACATTGTATTTTCTCATAGCTGCAACAGCACACTCACCGATTGGATTCTTTGGAACAGCTGTTACGAACTCTGCGTCATGTCCGTAGTTTGCTAAGGAAACAGCTACGTTAGCCTCTCCGCCTCCGTAGTTAATATCAAACTCATCTGCCTGAATAAATTTCTCATTGTTAGGGGTAGATAATCTTAACATGATCTCGCCCATGGTTACGATCTTTGCCATTTTATTTTCTCCTTATTTCTGTTTGTATAATTGATTATTAATGAATGCTTAATTACTGTTGATACTTATTTGCGTGCTGCTGCCACTGCTTCTACGAATTCTTTTGCCTTGGCTGTTACTGCTGCAAAATCGCCTGTGTTCGCACCCTTTGTCAAGCTGCTGCCTGTGCCTACTGCATAAGCGCCAGCCTTGATCCACTTGTCAACGTTATCAACATCAACACCGCCTGAAGGCATGAAATCACCCTGTGGCAGAGGTCCCTTGAAGGAGCTGATAGCTGCTGGTCCCATGATGTTGCCTGGGAAAATCTTGATTACGTCACATCCGGACTCTAATGCTGTGATTGCTTCGGTTGGTGTCATAACCCCTGGAAGCATAGGAACTCTGTAACGGTTACACATCTTGATGGTATCCACGTTTAAGCCTGGGCTTACTACGTAGTTAGCTCCAGCTAAAATAACGGCTCTTGCTGTCTCTGGATCAAGAACAGTACCTGCTCCGATTACTACATCTTTGTTTTCTTTATACTTCTCAGACATCATCTGAATGAAATCAACTGGGTTTCCTTCATCCATAGTCATAGTGATCTCAATAAAGTTAATTCCGCCTGCGATAATGGCATCAACTACTTTTTCGCCCTGCTCTAAGCTCTTTGCACGAACAACAGCTACGAGACAGTCTTCTTTCATCTTGGCTAAAACCTGTTCTTTTTTCATTGTTCATCTCTCCTTCTTTTTAAATTCGCATATGCGAATGAATTTCACAATTGCGATTCCTATACTTGAATATTAATCGTTTCTTGCTGTTTTGTCAACAGGTAATCCTTATATTTTTCCCAGATAACCTAACAATCTGGAAACTTCCATTCCTTTTTGGGAAACAAGCCTGCCTAAAGCCTCATAATCCTCTGCCGGCTTGTAAAGGCTGGAGATACTGATGGCTCCCACAACATTGCCATCTCTGCCAAAAACAGGAGCACCAACACACTGCATATGCTCCTCCATCTCCCTTGCATCAAAGGCATATCCCCGTTCCTGCACCCCCTCTAATTCTACCGCAAGCTGTTCTTTCGTTAATATAGTACGCTCCGTATGTTTTGTAAAACGGATTCTGCTTATAATCTGCTCTCTTGTCTCTTCATCGCTGTATGCAAGAATGACTTTTCCCAGAGAAGTGCAGTACATGGGATTCTTGGAACCTACGGTTGCAGTGGTGATAATAGGGTTCTCAGGTTCAAACTTACATATGTATACTACATGATGATCAGAGGGAATTCCAAAGAAAACAGTTTTTCCCACTTCTTTTGCAAATGCCTTTAATACAGGCTCTATGGTTCCGATAAAATCCAAGTTATTTGTATAATTAATCCCGATTCTGTATGCCATGAGACCGATGGTGTAGCTCTGCTTCTGCCCTCTTGTCACATTGACCATGCCCATCTCAGCCAAGGTTGTGACAATATCATATGCGCTGGTTTTCGGCAGCTTCAATTTCTCACATAAGTCATCTAAAGTGGCACCTTCCGGGGATTTTGAAATCAGTTTCAATATCTCCACAGTTCTTTGTGTGGTTCTGTTCAGTTTCATCACAGGAGCCTCCATTTCTTTACTAATTCTTAGTATAACCCTTTGTCCACTGGAAATGCAACCGAATTCTAAGGTTTTTGTAAGTGTTTACAAAAATTGTGGTTATTTCAATAGAACTTGCGAAAAATACAGTTAAGGGATTGTAATATTTATCATGATTATGTATAATATAGGGGATATGTAAACGCTTACAATTCTGGGAGGTGACAGTATGAATATCTACGATGTTTCGGAAAAGGCGAATGTATCCATTGCTACAGTTTCCCGGGTTATTAACGGCAATCCCAATGTCAGTGAGAAAACCAGGAAACGGGTGTTGGAGGTTATGGACGAATTAGGGTATACTCCCAATGTCTTTGCCAGAAGTCTTGGACTCAACACCATGAAAACCATTGGAATCATGTGTGCAGACTCTTCCGACCCATGGCTGGCAAGTGCCATCTATTATCTGGAGCAGGAACTGGACAGCCACGGCTATGGATCGATTCTCTGCTGCAGCGGTTATCTTCCTGAGACAAAGAAAAAATATTTAGAGCTTCTTCGTTCCAAGCGGGTGGATGCCATAATTCTGGCAGGTTCTCATTATGTTGAAGCTGCTGCCAGGGACAATGAGTATCTTCTGGAGGCTGCTAAGGAGATTCCTATTATGCTGGTGAACGGCCATCTGGAAGGTCATCAGATCTACAGCACAGTCTGCGACGACAGCGGTGCTGTATGCAGCGCAGCTACAGACTTAATTAAGTCAGGCCACCAGTCCATTCTCTATCTGTATGCAGGTAATTCCTACAGCAGCATTCAGAAAATGGAAGGTTACAAAAAGGCTTTAAGTATCGCCGGTCTTCCCTTCCGCGAGGAGATGACTCTGCTTTGCCCAAAGGACCCTGATGACACACAACAGCTCATTGAACATGCTGCTGATTCAGGTCTTGTTTTTGATGCAGTATTAGCTGCGGAAGATATTATGGCAGTTGGCGCTGTAAAATATGCAAATAAACATGGAATAAAAATTCCACAAGATTTAAGCATAATTGGTTATAATAACTCTATTCTGTGCAGATGTACAAACCCTGAGATCACTTCAGTGGACAACAAGGTAGAAGCACTCTGCACAACCACTGTAAACACTCTGATGAAGGTTCTTGCCAATGGAAATGTGCCTACAAAAGCCACTATTTCAGCAGAGTTAATCAAACGCGGTACTACAAATTTTTAATATTTCACATATCTTAAGGAGGATTATTAAATGAAACAGTTTATGGACAAAGAATTTTTGCTGAGCACTGATTCAGCAAAGGCACTGTATCATGACTATGCGGAGAAGATGCCGATTGTGGACTACCATTGTCACATCAATCCACAGGAAATCTATGAAGACCGCAAGTTCGACAACATCACTCAGGTATGGCTGGGCGGCGATCACTATAAGTGGCGTCAGATGCGTTCTAATGGCGTAGATGAGAAATACATTACAGGCGATGGAAGTGACCGTGAGAAATTCCAGAAATGGGCTGAAACAATGCCTAAATTAATCGGTAACCCGCTGTATCACTGGAGCCATTTGGAATTACAGAGATACTTCGGATACACAGGATATTTAAACGGAGATACTGCAGAAGAGGTATGGAATCTGTGCAATGAGAAGCTTCACCAGGATTCCATGAGCGTGCGCAACTTAATCCGTCAGTCTAATGTTACCTTAATCTGTACCACTGATGATCCTGCTGACTCTCTGGAATGGCATCAGAAGATCGCTGCTGATTCCTCTTTTGATGTGAAGGTTCTTCCTGCATGGAGACCTGACAAGGCTATGAATATTGAAAAGCCTGACTTTGCTGAGTATATGGCTAAATTATCTGAAGTAAGCGGCGTTAAGATCACAAGCTTTGCTTCCCTGAAAGAAGCTTTGAAAAAACGTATGGAATTCTTTGCAAGCCAGGGCTGCAATGTGTCTGACCATGCACTTGAATTCGTAATGTATGCGCCTGCAAGCGAAGTGGAGATTGAGACTATTTTCGCTGACGGAATATCAGGCAAGAGCATTTCAAAGGATGATGAATTAAAGTTTAAGACAGCATTTATGCTCTTTGTTGCAAAAGAATATAACCGTATGGGCTGGATTATGCAGCTTCATTATGGATGTAAGCGTGACAACAATGCATTCATGTACAACCAGATTGGTCCTGATACAGGTTATGACTGCATCAACAACTACGCTCCTTCTGCACAGATGGCTGATTTCTTAAATGATTTAAGCGCAACAGATGAGATTCCGAAAACTGTTATCTATTCTCTGAATCCTAATGACAATGCTTCCATCGGAACCATTATCGGATGTTTCCAGAGCCAGTTCCCAGGCAAGATTCAGCAGGGTTCTGCATGGTGGTTCAATGATCACAAGATCGGTATGACAGAGCAGATGACTTCTCTTGCTAACTTAGGATGCCTTGGCAACTTCATCGGTATGCTGACAGACTCCAGAAGCTTCTTATCTTATACAAGACATGAATACTTCAGAAGAATCCTCTGTGAATTAATTGGCAGCTGGGTTGAAAATGGAGAATATCCTAATGATCAGAAAGCTCTGAAAGAGATTATTGAAGGCATTTCTTATAATAATGCTGTTAAGTATTTCGAATTTGATGTTTAATTTGAATTGTTTAGAAATTTAAAATTGGGGTTCGACCCTTTGATACAAAGGGTCGAACCCCAATTTTAAATAATTACCTTCACAGGACACTTCTCCGCACATTTCCTACAGTTTGTACACTTGTCGTAGTCAATGACAGCCAGATTATTCTCCATATGAATTGCGTCAAACTCACACTGCTTTACACATATGGTACAACCGATACAGCCCACTTCACACTTCACCTTAACGTCTTTGCCCTTATCATGGGAATTACACTGAACAAGGGTTTCTGCTTTATAAGGTACAAGGTCAATTAAATTATTGGGGCAGGCGGATACGCACATGCCGCAGGCAACACATTTTTCTTTATCTACTACTGCAATTCCGTCTACTACATGAATTGCATCAAAGGCACATGCCTTTACACAGGAGCCGTAACCCATACAGCCATATGTACAAGCTTTATCACCACGACCTGGTACTACGGTAGCCTTTTTACAGTCATCAATACCGTAATAATTATACTGAACCTTTGTTTTATCACAGGTTCCTTTGCATTTGACAAAGGCAACCTTTTTCTCGGAAGTGCCGCCGTCAACGCCCATAATAGCGCCGATTCTAGCGGCTACATCAGGGCCTCCCACCGGACAGTCACCTACTCCTGCTTCTCCTTCGGCAATTGCCTTAGCAAGGGCATCACAGCCTGCATATCCGCAGCCGCCGCAGTTGTTGCCTGGAAGCTCATTACGGATAAGGAGCTCTTTTTCATCTGTTTCCACTTCAAACTTTTCGCTGGCAATGCCTAAGAACACACCGATTAAAATACCCAGGATTCCTACGACTGCTGCCGCTAATATAATACCTGTTACCATTCTTTCGTCTCCCCCTTATTTAATTAATCCGGAAAATCCGAAAAATGCAATCGCCATCAGGCCTGAGGTAATCAGAACAATCGGTGATCCCTTAAAGGTAAATGGAATGTCATTATTTTCGATTCTCTCACGAACACCTGCCAGCATAATAATGGCAATGGTGAAACCTACGGAAATACCAACACCATTTACAACACTTTCCAGAATATTGTATGATTTCTGTACGTTGGTTAAAGCAACACCAAGCACTGCACAGTTGGTTGTAATCAGAGGAAGATACACGCCAAGAGCTTCATATAAGGAAGGCATGGATTTCTTTAAAAACATCTCAACAAACTGCACCAGAGCCGCAATAACCAGAATAAATACGATTGTCTGCAAGTATTCCAGATGCAGAAATTCACTAGCCAGAATGTATTTATATATCATGCTGGTAGCAAAGGATGCAATGGTAATAACAAAAATTACGGCTGCGCCCATACCTGCTGAAGTCTTAACACTTTTGGAAACTCCAAGGAATGGACAAAGACCAAGGAACTGGCTCAGTACAACGTTATTAACCAAAGCAGAGCCAATGGCAATTAATAATAATTCTTTCATTTATCCACCCTCCTATTCTTTATCCGAAGCTGCTGACTTGTCAGCTTCGATCTTATCGTGATTAGACATACAGGAAGAACCGGAACAGCTCATACAGTCGCCGCCGCAAGCAAGTCCTGAATGAGGCACGGAACCATTGGTTGCAGATGGAGCTTTGAACTTATTCTGAAGAGCAGTCAGGATTGCCAGCACAAAGAATGCTCCTGGTGCAAGGACAAAGATGGAAATGTGGAATTCCTCAGGAATAAAGGAGATACCAAAAGCTGCTCCTGAACCTAAAATCTCACGAATAAGACCAATAACGGTAAGAGCAACGGTAAAGCCCAGTCCCATACCCAGTCCATCAAACGTAGATTCTAATACCGGACTCTTGGAAGCATAGGATTCCGCACGTCCTAATATAATACAGTTAACAACAATCAAAGGAATATAGATACCAAGGGCTGCGTAAATGCTGGGTACATAAGCCTGTAATAGTAACTGTACAATAGTAACCAGTGTGGCTACGACTACAATATAAGCCGGAATTCTTACACGATCCGGAATGATTTTTCGTAAAGCTGATATAAGCATATTGGAAAACATGAGAACCACTGTTGTAGAAAGTCCCATTCCTACGCCGTTAATTGCTGATGTGGTAACAGCCAGTGTGGGGCACATACCAAGCATCAGGATGAAGGTAGGGTTCTCTTTTACAATACCATTATATAAACGTTCTGTACATTTGTTCATAATGTCCCACCTCCTATTGTGGTATGCAGTTTGCTGCAAAATAAAGAGCTGCATTAACTGCATGTGTTACTGCGTCTGAAGTTATGGTTGCACCGCTGATGGAATCGATCTCAGAATCCGAGGTGCTTCCTGATTTGGTCACAGTGAATTCGTCCACCGCTTTTCCTTTAAACTGATCCTTAAATGCAGGCTCTGCTGCCTTCATTCCAAGTCCTGGAGTATCATTGATCTCTAAAAGCTCCATACCTGTTACAGTTCCCTCAAGGTCAATCCCAAGAGAAACCTTTACAGTGCCTCCATAGCTGTCATCCGAGGAAGCTGTAATCATATATCCGATTATATTGCCGGAACCATCTCTTGCCTCCAGAGCTTCATCAACACGAACCTTGCCGTATTCAGGCTTAACGGAAGCCAGGGTTTCTTCAGAATTTGATGCCTCGTCCTTTAAATCATCGTTGACAGTAAATTCTTCTGCTTCAGGATAAGCCAATTTATACTTTTCCAGACTGGCTGCGATTTCAGCCATCTCAATTGGCTCTTTTGTAATCTGATAAGCAGCACCTAATAACAATCCTGAAATCAGGGTAATTGCAAATAAGATAAAAGCATCTTTCATATATCCGCCTTTTTTCATCTTACTTTCCCTCCTTTCCAAATGCTTTTGGAAGGGTAACTTTCTCAATCAGAGGCACAATAATATTGCAGATAATGATTGCATAGGATACGCCTTCTGCAGAGCCGCCAAAGAGACGGAACAATCCGGTTAGCACTCCCAGGAGAATACCGAATAATATCTGCCCTCTTGGAGTGATAGGGCTTGTGACATAATCGGTAGCCATGAAAAATGCGCCGAAAATCAAACCGCCTCCACATAAGTGAGCCAGTACAAACTGCAGATTATGCTGACCGAAAATAAATACAAAAATTGCAAATGTAATCAGATAAGAAGCAGGAATCCGAATGCTGATAACTTTTCTGATTAACAGATAAGCAGCACCGATTAACAGGGCAATCACTGATACCTCACCGATTGTTCCTGGAATCTTACCTACAAACATTGCAGGCAGATCAACAAGCTGTCCTGCTTTTAAAGCTGCAAGAGGTGTTGGGCTTACGACTGCATCCTGATATGTAAAGGTAGTCATCTTGCCTGCAAAGGAAATAAGCAGGAAACATCTTGCTGCCAGGGCAGGGTTCATAAAGTTCTGACCCACACCGCCATATAACTGCTTTACTACTATAATTGCGAATATACCGCCCAGAAATGGAATCCATAAAGGAATTTCCGGAGGCATATTCAGTCCTAATATAAGGCCTGTTACCAGCGCACTTCCGTCACTAATTGTAATAGGTTTTCCCATTAATGCTTCATAAACATATTCACTGAGCACACAGGCAGCTACTGTAACCAGCAGCACTAACGCTGCTTTTATTCCAAACTGGTATACACCATACGCAGTGGCAGGTATCATTGCAATGGCAACATCTAACATAATATTCTGTGTTGTTGCCTGATCCCTGACATGAGGTGATGATGATACGTTTAATAATCTACTCATTCTTCATTCACCCTCCTACGCTTTCTTTCTATTGGCAAGAACTGTTTTGCGCATCTCTTTAAATGCCTGGGTCATAGGTCTCTTCGCCGGGCAGATATAGCTGCAGCAGCCGCATTCGCAGCATTCCATACCATCTAATTTCTCAAATTTCTCAACATCATTGTGTTCTGCAGCTTCCATCATCATCTGTGGAATTACATTACTTGGACATACATTAATACAGCGTCCGCAGCGAATACAGGCGGTTGGAGCATGAACTGCAACCTCGTCCTTTGTCATAGCAGTCAGTGCAGAGGAGGTTTTTGTCACCGGAATATTCATATTAAATAAAGCCTGTCCCATCATGGGACCTCCGGATATCACCTTCTCAGGCTCAGTCTTAAAGCCGCCTGATGCCTCTATAAGCTCTGTATAGCTTGTGCCGGTTCTTACACTGTAATTCTGTGGTTTTGTCACTGCATCTCCTGTTACTGTGATAATCCGACGAATTAACGGTGTTGTTTTTGCAACTGCATTATATATTGAAATAACAGTATCAACGTTATTCACAATACAGCCAACATCTGCAGGCAGCATGGAGGAATTGATCTTTCTTCCTGTAACAGCATAGATTAAGCTGCGCTCACCACCCTGAGGATACTTTGTCTTTAATGGACAAACTGTAATTCTCGGCTCATCCTTTACAAGAGCAGACAGCTTACTGATTGCTTCCGGCTTGTTGTTCTCAATTCCAATCACACCCTTTGCATTATCAAACAGCTGAAGAATAATCTTAAGACCGGCAACCAGACTCTCCGGCTCCTCCAGCATCATTCGGTAATCTGAGGTAAGATATGGCTCACATTCCGCACCGTTTACAATCACATATTCAATTTTAGAATCATCCTTTGGTGTCAGCTTCACATGTGTGGGAAACCCTGCACCGCCCAGACCTACAATACCGGCCTCTTTTACAATATTACGTATCTCTTCTTTGCTCAAAGCTCCAGGATCACGATCTGTTCCAAAGCCCTCTACTGCACGGTATTCTCCATCGTTCTCGATAATGACAGACATCACCATAGAACCATCTGCAACCATTCTTGGTTCAATCGCTTTTACAGTTCCTGATACGGAGCTGATTATAAAAGCAGATATAAATCCAGCAGGTTCTCCAATCTTCTGTCCTACCAATACCTGGTCTCCCTTTGCCACTAACGGCTTAGCAGGGGCACCAATATGCTGAGACAGGGGAAATACCATTTCGCCTTTTGGCTGCAGTACCGTTACCGGAGTACTTTCTGACAGTTTCTTCCCTTCAAAAGGGTGAATACCGCCTTTAAATGTAGCCAAACCCATTTACCTAACCCTCTTTCTATGCATTCTTTAACTCTCACGGCAATGTTGACCTGATTTGCCACTTTGTACAGTATAGCATAATTTATTTGGTGAAACAATTGAAAATTACATATTGTATACTGTGTTCTTTATGGTATAATTGCCATTTACCAGCAAAAACAGGGCCTTTTCAGCCCTGTTTCAACGTTAAATTAATATCAAATTTTTATAGTTTATGTTATATTTCCCCGAATTAATAAATCTATTTGGAACACCTGCAATAGGGCAGTCTCCTGTCTTCTGACTTTTTCCTGTATTTTCCTTTTTGTTATAAATATAACATCGTTAATTTTTTGTTAAAACTCTTTGATTTTTCATGTTTTAAATCAGCCTTACTTATAAACATATCAGATATATGCATATTGCTTATAAGAAAATTTAATAAAAGATTTTGCAAAGAGCTTCTACCTTATGAGAAGATACACCATCATAACAGTATTCATGATCTCCTTTTAAATAACTGAAGGAAACGTCGTTTCCCTTCGTTGTGGGATCAGTAATCCAGTGTTTACAGGAGCTGTGAATCTGGCTAACTCCTGTTTTCTCAACCAGTTCAAGAGCATTTTCCTCATTCACTCCGCCACCTGCCAGAATTTCGATCTTATCCTTATATGTTTCATTTAATTGCCGGATTAATTCCCAACCTTCTATTGCCTTCTCCTTTTGACCGCTTGTTAAAAGTCGGTCTACAGATAAGTTAATTAACTGTTCTGCGGCTTCAAATGGATTCTTCACACAGTCGAAAGCCCTGTGAAAAACCGCAACTCCGCCTTTGTCCTTAATTGCCTTAACCATCAGTTCTGTCTGAGTAAGGTCAATGGTGGCATCGGGTTTCAGGCAGCCAAAAGCAACACCATCTGCTCCGTGGCTCATCATCATCTGGCAGTCAAAAAGCATCTGCTTAAAATCCTCTTTTCCATAGCAAAAGCCTGCTCCCCTTGGTCTTGCCATGGCAATGACCTTAAGCTTTGTCTCACGCTTGATCAGCAGCAGCTGAGACATGGAAGGAGTCAGACCGCCAAGAGCCATAGCACTGTTTAGTTCTACCCTTTTTGCACCGCCTGCTTCTGCTAAAAGGGCATCATGGTAGCTTCCGCAGCATATTTCCACTGTTACATTCTTCATAACTGTTCTCCTGACATTGTTTTGGTATGGTATGTTGTTTTGGTATAGTTGTTTCTGTAATGTTCTATTTTGTTGTAATTCTAATTGAGCCATCCTTTGCCTCTGCTTCAATTCTGTTTTCTGCCCTGTTGTCCATTGCATAATTTTCATCTTCTTCAAAAGATAGACTGTTTAATATGATATTACCATACTTTGTGCGGAGATTGTAGTTATAATCCTGTTCCTTTCCTATAAGAAATAATTCGATTGTTCCATAAGTGTTACGAAAGCTTCCTTCTTTTACATCAAAGTCTGTAATAGTGCAGGAGCCATCTGACTGTTTCTCTAAAAATGTATCTGCCTTAATATTGTTTCCTGTGATATCACCGTACTTGTTGGTTATGTCCATTTTCCCAGACTGGATATCATTGATTAATATATCACCGTCAGAGGATTTTATATTAATGGTTTCAGCTGTTAATCCGGATAGATTAGTGTCGCCATATTTGTTGTCAAGAATCACAGTATCAAAGTGTCCATCTGTATAGCTGATATCACCGTCTGAGGATTTGAGAGACAGGGATTTTCCTTCTGCCTGCTCCAACACAATTGATCCATATTTGGCAGTAATAGACAGATTATCAGACAGAAGATTTTGGGCTGTGATTTCTCCGTCACTGCTGGATAAAGTGGTGGTTTTTAACTGAGTGTTTTTTGGAATATACAGGCGTATAAAGCCTTTGTGAAATTCCTGTCCATAGTCTGAGAGCATAATTCCCATGGAATAGTTAAAGCTGTAGTTGCTGTATTGATGGCTGAAGGTAAGAGCTCCGTCTGTAATTTTAAATACAGGCTCCTGATCCTTTTCCCTTAATGGAATCTGATATTCAGCATAGTAGTTGTCATCTTCTGAAGGCAGAATCTGGACGTTGCTGTCAGACACCTGAATGGATATCTGATCAAAGGAATCTACCACCTGTTTTTCCATTTCTGCTGTTCTTGTATATTCCTGCATCCTCATCCTGTCACTTAATGTATATATACCATCACTATTAATATAAAATTCCGGTCTGCCGCCAAATGCCCTGCCAGCTGTCAATAAAACAAGACCAAGGACAATACAGAATCCTGCGGTAATCAGAGTTCTTCTCACTAATTTACTCATGCTTTTCCCCTCCTGACAATAGGCGTTTTATCCATTTTCGTATAACTCTGTATATAAATCTGCAGCATAGAATTCCTGCAAGGAGTATGAGAAGCCCGCCTCCCAGTTCCAGAAGTGCCAGTCCAATCATGGCAGCTGCATTGGCAGGCTGTAAAGGCATTACATAAAATCCCGCTATGATACTGACGACTCCTATTCCAAGGAATAATGCACCGCTTAACGTAAAGCATATATATAAGATCAGCAACGCCAAGACTAAGAATACAATTAATACAACAGCTGCAAACAGAAGAGGGAGTCCAATAGGTGCAGCACATATGGCAAGCAGCACAATCCAGATGGTAGACAGGCCTTTCTTAGCTGAGCTTTTGGGTTTATCCAGTCTTTTAATGGCTACATCCTTTAAAATCTGGCTTGCTGCTTCCTTGGGCGTTCCCAGTTCTTCTATGGCTTCCGCCTCTCTGGCAGGACCTGCATCTTCAAAGTATTCTGTATAATATAAAAGTACTTCTTCCCTCTCCTCTTTTGAAAGAAGCTTTAATTCCCTGGTAAGCTCCTTCATATATCCGTTCCTATCCATCTATTTCCTCTCCTTTAAGAATATCGTCAGCTACAGATTTGAACTCTTCCCACTCGTCTCTATAATACTGCAGCTTATCTTTTCCCTCTTCTGTAATTTTATAGTATCTTCTGTTTCTGCCCTGATATGCCTGATCATAGGTTTCCAGGCAGCCTTCTAACTGCAGGCGCTTTAAAACAGGGTATAGTGTGGATTCCTTCTGGCTGGTTATTGATTTTAAATGCTGGGCAATGAGGTAGCCATAGGCATCTTCCCTTTCTATGATGGCTAAAACCATGGCATCTAAAAGAGCAGGAGTTAACTGGTATATCATATTATTTTCCTCCTTTCGTAATTGTCGTGATTTTTAACTTTAATGCAAATATATGACGTTCTTATATCTGGTTTTTTACATACCATATTCCATATAATATGCTCTGTCAATACATATGTTGGGACTTTATATAATAATAAGGAATTGATAAGTTTTTGTTTAATTATGAGTTGTGAAATGGAGTTATATCTATGTTTGCAAGGGAATTGTTTGGTTTATATGCCAGCCCAATATAATTGCCTGGAAATAGCACCCAGGAAATCCTGCGTGCTGGAATTAACTATATTGTCAGTAAACTTGTGGCCTTGGCTATGGGAGTTTTGAGGGCACCTTCCTATCTGTTTTGAGTATGAAAACCAATAGCCGTTAATCTGCTGATGATATCTGTAAATCTTCTATGATCTTATTTGCTTCTTCTTCTCTTATTTCTTTTACAAGATTCATAATACTTGTATTTCCTATCTTATATGGCGAATCGGCTGGCTCTGATTCATCATATCCCATAAGCCTATCCATTAATAGATTATCATTATCATCAGTCCAGCCCTTTCCTGGCTGATACAAATAATACTCATAATCTACTTCTTTTCCTACGATATTCAAATCTTTAATATAATAATATGTTACATTCATTTATTTTCACCTCATCAATCTCTGGTAGTATCTCTTGACGAACTCAACATTAGGTGGTATCAATTCTCATATCCGCTAATTACCATAGCGAGCATTTCTGTATATTGAATTACACTCTGTTTCTGGAACTTCGGACTATCCGATTTCAAAAGATCATAAACCGCATCATGAAGTTCAAACCACTCTTCTCTTGTTTTTAGTCGACTATAGCATAGTCGGTAAAATAATTGGTCTCCTTCTAAATCACTGTTTCTCAGTTTTTCTTTCTCCCGGTTATAAATTTCTATCTCTTGCAATAATTTCTGGAGTCCGTTATTCAAACTCTCCACCTCCCTGTAGCCGCTCCTATTAGGATCTTATAGCTTATTTTGAAATTATCCACTTATTTTCCTTCATACAACAATCATTTTTCTAAAAATTATTTTATCACTCCAAGTAATTAACTTTTTTACCTGTTTTAATTGCATATTCTATCTCTGAACTTGTGCTGCTACCTATATAACCACCAACATTAATCACAAATATTTCATCAGACATGTCTATCTTTCGTTTATGTATATCGTCAAGCATTTCTTTCATATCTTCAGATATTACTGTGTTGCCATTATTATCCCCATGACCAAACGCCCCAACTGTTAATACAATATTACCTTTCAAGGTTAGATCTTTATTCTTCTGTATAAATTGATCCTTAAATTTAGTACTTCCACACAAAGTTATTACTTTATATTTACCAACCATTTTCTTTCCCTCCTACTCCCACAGTAATCTATTAATAGTCTCATTATATAACCATAAAGGATTTACTTCTACTTGTTTATTCTATATTCTGCCATTCCCTGCTATTCTGCTGCTCTTCAGATTTACAACTACAATGATTATTGATATGATAAAAGTTAATACAGGCTGAAATATTAGTCGCTGACTGCCTGAAAAACTATTAACCGTAAAGTTCCGGCAAAGGTATGAAGGTACAGGTCGGAATTTGGAAGTGAGGAAAACACGAAAAAATTGGTTCTTACATTGAGTATTATATTTATTGTTTTAACCTTTGTCGGTGCTGGATATGTCCTATATAGTGGCGGCAAAGTGAATGCAGGATATGCCGTTGTTCCGATGATTTTTGTACTTTCCAGCATTGCCTTTTACCGCAAAAACAGGTCGTAAACCTTCTAAACTACCTGTATTAAGTTTACAATGTACAGTAATTTATAAAATTCCAAGTCACACTTTATCATCAAAAAGCCTGAGAAAAGAATTCCATCCACTCTTCTCTCAGGCTTTACTTCATAACTATAACTATTTATCTTTAATCCAGTTCCTTAACTCCAGTATAAAGCTCGTAATACCGTCCTTTCTGTTCCAGCAGTTCATCATGATCACCACGCTCAATAATCTCTCCATCTTCCAGAACCATTATAGCATTGGCGTTGCGGACAGTAGATAAACGGTGAGCAATAATAAATGTGGTACGGTCTGCCATTAAGCGGTCCATTCCATGCTCAATATGCTTTTCTGTTCTGGTATCAACAGAGCTGGTGGCTTCGTCCAGAATCAGAATCGGTGCTTTTGAAATGGCTGCTCTGGCAATATTTAAAAGCTGCCGCTGTCCCTGGCTTAGGTTGGAACCGTCTCCTTCCAGAACTGTGTCAAAGCCGTGAGGCAAATGTTTAATAAAGGAATAGGCTGAGGCAGTTTTCGCAGCCTGAATCACCTCTTCATCGGTTGCATCCATTCTGCCGTAGCGAATGTTCTCCATGACTGTTCCTGTAAACAAATGTGTGTCTTGAAGTACCATGGCTACATTCTGGCGAAGGAAGGACTGTTTGATATTACGGATATTGACACCGTCTATAGTAATCTCTCCGCTCTGTATATCGTAAAAACGATTGATTAAGTTTGTGATAGTGGTTTTTCCTGCACCTGTAGAACCTACAAAGGCTATTTTCTGACCAGGTTTAGCATAAAGACTAACATTCTTTAAAATCATTTTGTCAGGAGTGTATCCAAAACAAACATCTTTTAACTCCACATACCCCTTCATAGGGTTCAGCTCCACTGCGTCCTCGTCATCAGCAGGTTCTGGTTCTGCATCCATAACAGCAAATACTCGTTCTGCTCCGGCTAAAGCGGAAAATACATTGCTGACCTGTGTGGAAATCTCATTGATGGGGCGGCTGAACTGTCTTGAGAAATTCAAAAACACAGTGAGTCCGCCTACGTCAAATCCCCGAAGCACACAGAGAAGTCCGCCGATACAGGCTGTCAATGTATAATTTAACTGGCTTAAATTACCCATGACAGGACCCATAACTCCGCCGAAGAACTGGGCTTTGACCATATTATTTTTTAAATCCTGATTGAGAAGATCAAATTCTTCTTCTGCAATCTCCTCATGATTAAATACCTTTAATACCTTCTGACCGCTGATGGTTTCTTCTATATAACCATTAACTGCACCAAGGGCAGACTGCTGGGCTGAGAAATATTTTTGGCTTCTGCGGGCTACAAAACCGCCGGCTTTCATCATAAGGGGGATCATGATTAATGTTACAAGTGTCAGCCAGATGTTAGTATAGATCATTAATGAAAGAGTACCTATAATGCTTAATGTTCCGGAGAACAGCTGAACCAGGGTGCTGCTGAGCATCTGTCCGATTGTGTCCACATCGTTTGTGAAACGGCTCATTAAGTCACCACTGTTATTAGTATCATAAAAGCTTACCGGAAGCTTCTGCATCTTGACAAATAAGTCGTCCCTGATCTTTTGTAATGCATTTTGAGCAACTGTCAGCATGACTCTGGACTGGGCATAGTTGGCTGTTACCCCTACCAGATAAACAACAGCCATAATTCCAAGTGAGGCTGCCAGACCCGATACACTTCCTCTGCTTCCATCAACAGGTGCAATAAATCTATTAATAATAGGTCTCAGCATATAAGAACCTGCAAGAGTTGCCAAAGTATTGACAATAATACAGATAAATGCTGCTGCCATATGAATCTTATATACTCTTAAGTATGACATAAGTCTGCGGATGGTTTCTTTGCTGTCTTTAGGAGTGCCTCCTTTTCGCTGGCTATTACGGCCGGGACCCATGGGGCCTCTTCTTCTGGCAGAAGCCGGGGTTCTTGCATAGCGTCTCTTCAGACTTTCCATTCTTTTATTGTCGTCCATCTATGCTCCTGCCTCCTTTTCCCGGTCTCTCTGTGAATAGTATATCTCCTGGTAAGCTACACAGTCTTTCATCAGTTCTTCATGAGTTCCCTTTCCTACAATTTCACCATTATCAAGAACCAGAATGATATCTGCATTCTCCACGGAGCCGATTCTCTGGGCAATAATGATTTTGGTAGTATCCTTTAAGGCAGTCTGGAAGCTCTCACGAATCTTAGCTTCTGTGGCTGTATCTACGGCTGAGGTGCTGTCATCGAGAATCAGGATTTTAGGTTTCTTCAGCAGCGCTCTGGCAATACAGAGTCTCTGCTTTTGTCCTCCTGATACATTGGAGCCGCCCTGACCAAGATCCGTGTCATATCCATCTTTAAAAGAGGTGATAAAAGCGTCTGCCTGTGCATTTATTGCTGCGCTTCTCACTTCTTCCTCAGTCGCATTTTCATTACCCCATAGAAGGTTTTCTTCAATGGTTCCTGAGAAAAGTACATTTTTTTGAAGTACCATTCCTACACCATCTCTTAAGTTTTTAAGGGAGTAATCCTTTACATCAATGCCGTCCACCAGAATCTGACCTTTATCTGCATCGTAAAGTCTTGGAATCAACTGTACCAGAGATGTTTTTCCACTTCCGGTTGAACCGATAATACCTACAGTCTCACCTGGATTTACAGTGAAATTAAGATTATTTAAAACTACTTCCTCTGTATCTTTTACATATTTGAAGTAAACATTTTTAAATTCAACCTTTCCTTCCGTCACTTTTGCATCTTTTCTGGCGGCATGTTCATCGGTCAAATCAATCTCTGTATCCAGAACTTCCCTTACACGTTTTAAAGAAGCCAGAGCACGGGAGGCCTGTAAAAATACCATAGACAGCATCATTAATGACATTAGGATCTGCACAATATAGGTGGTAAATGCAGTCAAATCACCAACCGGCATTTTGCCCCCGATAATTAAATTACCGCCATACCATACAACTGCCAAGGTAGTTATGTTCATGGCCAGCATCATAACAGGCATAGTAGCAATGACGATCTTAATGGCATTCATACTGCCTTCTTTTAAATCTCTGTTGGTTGCCTTAAACTTCTCTTCCTCATAATCCTCACGGACAAAGGATTTAATCACCCGCACATTGGTCACTGATTCCTGCACATTGGAGTTTAAACGGTCAATCTTCTCCTGCATGACTCCGAAACGGGGAAATGCAATCCTTAAGATAATTCCAATCACCAGCAAAAGCACAGGAATTACAACTAAAAGGATCATCATCAGCTGACGATTCATCAAATATGCCATAATCAATCCGCCGATCAGCATTCCCGGTGCCCGAAACATCATTCGCAGACTCATCATAACCATGTTTTGTATCTGCTGAATATCATTGGTCATTCTGGTAACCAGAGAACCGGAGCTGATATCATCGATATTTTTAAATGAAAATTGCTGTACTTTATGAAAAACATCTTTTCTCAAGTCAGTACTGAAACAGATCGATGCCCTTGATGAAAAATATGCCGCTCCAATACCACCTATTGCCATAATAACTGCAGTTCCTGCCATCACTGCACCAATGCTGATAATATATTTTACATCCCGGTTAGCTACACCATTGTTAATAATCAGGGACATTAGCTTGGGCAGCATAATTTCTCCGAATACCTCGGTAAGCATCAGAATCGGTGCCAGTATAAAGGCACTTAAATAAGGTCTGATATATTTCCAATAGCGCTTCAAATATTAGTCCTCTCTTTCTGTCTTTCTGGTATCAGTTGGAATCTGGGATAAATTATCACACATGCGGTCTAAATATTGTTCCATAATCAAAAGCTCCTCTATTGTGAATCCATGAAACATCTGCGCCTCCACATTACGGAAAAACTGACGGCTGTAGATTACAATCTCTTCTCCCTTTTCTGTAAGGCAAAGCTTATTGATTCTATTGTCATCTTCATCTACAACCCTTGTAATATATCCACCTTTTTCCAGTTTTTTTACTGATACTGCAATGGTAGCCGCAGATACTCCTATATGCTCTGCAAGCTCCTTCTGTGATTCATTCGAATAATCAGATAGCGTCATCAGGATCTGATGCTGGCTGCGGTATACCCCTGTTCTGCTCAGTCTTTGATCAATAAAGTTACGATGCTGTCTCATAATTTTTATATATTGACTCATAACCCGGTGACTGACTTCTTCATACCCACAATCACTGCAACTGCCCTTTGATTCCTGCTGTTTCATCTGTTTAGCGTCTCCTTTCCCTTAGCCTGTTAATAATTAGCTTCTATATAGTTAGCTAATTAACTATTAGCATTATACTCTTTTTCTTTTTTGAATACAATCAATATTCTATGAAATCTTTGTGAACTATATAAACTTTTTGAATTGTTTTTATTGTCTTAATTGTATGTACATTTAAAAATGGGGTTCGACCCTTTGTATCAAAGGGTCGAACCCCATTTTTAAAAAAGCTTCAGTTGTTCATAATCCTGCCTCACCTTCAATGGCACAGGCAGAGAACTTCTCTCCCTCATCATAGGCTGAAATTCCTTATCATCCAGTATCCATTTCTCAATCTGGTCAGCGTTAAGAATCAGAGGCATACGGTCATGGACAGGTGCCATCACTTCATCAGCCTCTGTTGTAAGAATGACAAACCGTTGATCCTCACCATAATAATTATAAAATCCTGCCAGATACATGACAGGCTCCTCTTTCCGCTGAAATGTTATCTTCTCTTTATTCTTATTCCATTCATAAAACCAGGAACATGGAACAACCGATCTTCTGTGAAGAATGCTGTTTCGAAACATATTTTTCTCCAGCACTGTTTCAGATCTGGCATTGAACACAAGACCTTTTCCCTGAAACCCCGGGAATCCCCAGCGCTGCCATGCTGCCTCTACATGATTGCCTTTTGCAATCAATACAGGGGCTTCATCGGAAGGGTGGATATCCCCATTCTTCATCTCCCTTAACCGGTTGATTTCGTTTCTTCCTGAAATCTCTTTTACCAACCGTTCTATGGCTTTTGCTGTTTCATCATCTACATAATAACGTCCGCACATTTTTCTTTCCCTTCTTTCTTCTGGAACTGGTCTTAATATAGAAGGAATGATTATAATGAGGGAACGATCATCACCCACTTACATGCTTCTATATAAAAAATCAGCTTAAACCCATGGAGAATCCCTCCGATCACAGCTTCACAGCCATATTCCTTGGAAGGTATCCCTGAATATTTTTTATCCTCTGTATATTTAACTGTAATATCCCGGACAATCTGCATGGTTCCGTCATCACCTTCGAACTTGAAGCTTAAAGGTCTGGGGGAACAGGTGGAGGTAAACCATACCTTACATGCTATGTGGTACATTTTACCTTTTATTTCCCCGCTGTCAAGTTCATTTGTATTGGTTCCTATTCCAAATACCCCCACAGTCACACACCTCCTTTAGCTGATCTCCTGTTTTGTATAGTCCACAGTCCGCTTCTCCCTGCTGATTCCTCCACTCATATGATCTATGAAACCTGCCTGGGGCTGCTTAGCAGATTCTATGAAGCTGGCTCTTTGTAATGCATCATTGCCATAGCGTTTCCTGATGGCATCTACCGCCTGATCCAAACGCTCCAGCTTCTCGTAATCTCTTGCAGGAAACAGACTGAGCTGTCTGCTGCTTTCAGCTGTTACATGATCTGTATGGATTCCCAGATGGCGGATTGGAGTTCCGTCCCAGACTTCCAGAAATGCTTTTGAAGCTGCAAGAAATATCTCCTCTGTAATATTGGTGGCAGCCGGAAGTGTCAGCTGATGGCTGTAATACCGAAAATCACAATCCCGGATTCCCACAGCCACAACGCCAATTCTCACTCCGTCTGCCCGCAGTCTGGGCGCCAGGGTTTCAGCAAGGGAAAGGAGCACTAAGTTGGCTGTTTCCTGATCCATTACATCAAACGCAATGGTTGTGCTGTTGCCATATCCTTTATTGGGAGGGGGAACTGCCTCTACTGCGGAAACATCAATTCCATTGGCAAATGCCCAGATCACTTCTCCCTGCTTTCCCATATGACTTTTTAAAACCTGAGAATCTGCTGCCGCCAGCTCTCCAATAGTCTGTATTCCCAGATTTTTTAACTTATTAAATGTTGCCCTTCCTACGAAAAATAATTCATTGACAGGAAGATGCCACATTTTAGATGGGATTTCCTTCTGCCAAAGGACATGAACCTGATTGGGCTTACGGAAATCTGACGCCATTTTAGCCAGTATTTTATTGTCTGCCACTCCTATATTCACTGTAAATCCCAGTTCTCTGTGAATCTCTTCCTTCAAGGTATAAGCTGTATCCTCAGGGCTGCCATAGATTCCTTCCAGACCTGTCATATCCATAAATGCCTCATCTATGGAATACTGCTCCACTGCCGGAGAGTATTTCTGTAGAATCTGGATAAAGCTATGGGAAGACCTTTGATACAGATTGTAATTAGGGGGCACAAGAAGAAGCTCCGGGCATTTCTGCCTTGCTTCTATCACTGACTGCCCTGTTTTTATTCCGTATTTTTTAGCTGGAATGCTCTTTGCCAGAATAATACCATGTCTCTTTGTCACATCACCGCCTACTGCTGAAGGAATTGTCCGCAGATCAAGGGTTCCGTTTAAATGTTTTAAACGGTAGACTGCTTCCCAGCTTAAAAAGGCGGAATTCACATCAATATGAAAAATCACCTGTTTCACGTTTATCACCTCTGGTTCTATTTTAGTCGAACAAGCGTTCTTTTACCAGTGGAAATAAAAGGATGTGATCACCTGCTTCCAAAACTGCTAATATGACAATCCTTCCCTGCATATACTATCCAGAGGTGATCCATTTATGCAATCATGTCCATCATGCGAATTCGCAATCGCTGTAGCTGCTCTCGCCTGCAGCATAGCCAGGAATAAGTCTCCTGAAGAAATCGATTTAATCAGCGCCATATTTGTACAGCTGGCTGATACATTGGCAACCATTTCTGCTTATGAGGCTTTTTGTTGCCCTGATCCTCCTGCCTGTGATAAATGCTCAGGCTCCGCAGATAATTTCAAAGATAATGGGACAAATAATAGGGAAAATAATAAAGGTCAAAATGACAAGAGACAAAATAGTGAAAGTCAAAGTAATAACAGCCAGTCTGACTCCTTCCAATCTGCAGCCGATTCCTTGCGGGACTGGATTTTTTATTAATTGAAGTGATCGGGAATCGATGTTATAATCACAGTATGATAAAAACAGGAGGATACGTTTATGGATTTTACTTATAATTCTAACAGCATTGCACTTTTTGATGAAGAAAACAACCTGTTGGCTCAGGTAACATTTCCTGCTATTGATGAAAATACAGTAAATATTGATCATACCTTTGTTGATGACTCTCTCAGAGGTCAGGGAGTGGCAGGGAAACTGGTGGAAGCTGCTGCAAAACAGCTTCGTTCTCAGGGGAAAAAGGCAGTTCTTACCTGCCCTTATGCAATGAAGTGGTTTGAAAAACATAGAGAAGAATATAAGGATATTCTAAAATAAGCAGCCGCATTTGCAGCCATATATATATTGTAAGTTTAAATATATATGGCTGTATTTTTATGATTAACTCTGATATAATTAATTAAATCAGTATCAAGAACAGGAGGTAATATTTATGATAACTCCATATTTAACATTTCATGGTTGTTGCGAAAAAGCATTTAACTTTTATGCCCAGGCTTTTGGAGGTGGAAAAACTCTGTTTGCACGATTGGACAACAACCCAAACAACCCAGTGATGCACGCAAGTGTTACTTTCACCAATTATGAAGGTTGCATTATGGGCGCCGATACAGACGAGGAGGTTGTAAGTTCTGGCATGGCGATCTGTGTTGTGCTGCCGTCTCGGGAAGTGATCGAAGAAATATCCGCAAGACTTGCGGAAGGTGGTACACTTGTGCAAGAATTTTTGCCACCCCCGCCGCCACATCAAAACGATGGTGGTGCTGAGGTGCTTGATCGATACGGGTATACTTGGTATTTTAGTACTTAGTTATGTTGACTACCAGGTGGCATAAGTAATCGTGGACCTCCATATTTAAATCTTAATGATTCATTCTATAGGATAAAAATTGCTTGAATTTAGAAGGTGATTGTTATGGGGAAAATTTTTAGTTCCAGAACTTTATATATGATTGGATTGATTTTATTAGGGTGCTTTATTATTAGTTCAGCATATGACTGTTACAAGTACTATTTTGGGGAATATCAATATTATTCATCACCGCTATATTTGTATATTGCTCTCCGGGCTTTGACATTTCTATTGCCAGCCATTGTTAGCATTGTAATAGCTCATGTTGTAAAATCAAAATACGGAAAATAAGTATAGCTTTTATACGCCTTTCTAGAACACATACGGCGGGGTAGGTAAAATCCCCGCCGTGTTTTTTGAATACTTTGCGATAATAATTCCCTGAATGATTTAGAATGACGAAAGGTTAAGGTAAATATGAAAAATATATTAGTGATTTTAGGTGGAGGAAGAGCCAACGGAAATACAGTTCAATTAGCAAAATCCTTTATAAAAGGTGCTGAAGAGGCTGGGCACAATGTTGAAACGATCTCTTTACTAAAAACAGATATCCAGGGTTGTCTTGGTTGTAATGCCTGTCGCTTTGGGAAACCTTGTATCCAGAAAGATGGTTTTAATGAGTTGGCTCCTAAAATCAAAAATGCAGATTTAATAGTGCTGTCATCACCATTATATTTTTGGACCATTTCCGCTAAACTTAAAGCTTTTATTGAACGCTTTTACTGCATTGCAGAAGAAGACCCAAATCCACCAATAGGACGATATGAGAAGTATCCCGTCAAAGATTGCGCTCTGCTTATGACATCAGCCGATAATTTCTTTTGGACATTTGAACAAGCAGTATCCTATTATCAATTTGCACTGATCAATTACATAGGTTTTCGTGATAAAGGAATGGTGCTTGCAGGAGGATGCGGGGATACCAATGGAAGACCTCAAATAGACAAAACTGATTATCTGGAAAAGGCATTTGAATTTGGAAAGAACATTTATGTATAAAGGTTTATTATTTACATACGACAAACAAAGGCATTCATTTGCTAACGGAACAGCACCACCCATTCAGCGGGTGGTGCTGTTCCGTATATTAATAGATTTCTTCCGCATCAGAAGGTAATTTCCTAACATGCTTAAGATACCTTTTACTATTCTCCGCCTCAACCAAATCATAGGTGAAATTTAGTTTTCCGCTGACTTCCATAGCGATTTCCTCAAATAACTCACACATATCAAAAACAGCATCCCAAATACATTTCACCTCGGGCAAAGAATATGTTCCAAGATATCTCTGATAAATCTCTTTTGAAACATACTTATCCATGTACTTTGCGGATTTACCCACGCTTACAGAAAAATCATTTTCAATCCCTATCTTCCATTCCAGCAGCTGCCTGAGCATAGGTCTTATATTCAAATCTATCATGTCCAAAACATAAGGAATTTCTTCACGCCATAATCCTTTTGCAACATTGTTAAGACACCACCAAAATTCGTTGCATGTATAATGAAATTGCTCCTGTGATGGTTGTTTCACCCAATACTTTTCGTCTGACAACATCTGCTTTTCCGGCAAAAGGTTATCCTTATCTACCAAGGTTTTATAAAGTTCAAGATTGTTTTTCACATATTCCAATGTACATACATGCAAATTCAGTCTGTTTCCATCAGCAAATTGAATTAACCAGCCATAACAATTTTCAACATCAGAAGGATAATTTATATTTTCCTCCGGATACTGCATATATAAACGTTTACCGAAACGGTCAATCCATTGTCTATCCTCTCTGAAGGACTTTGTTTGTGTTACAATATACACTACATCATAATCTTGAAATATATCTTTCGGTACCTTTGGATTAGCACGAGAACCTTCCAGATAAGCAGCACGAATACGGGTATCATTACTGGCAGTGTTTATGATTAAATCTAACATCTCTTTTTCTGTACGCATAGATTCACCTTTCCTCCCGAATTTCATCACCAGCATTATATCACGCTTTCCAGCCTCTATAAAGCAAATTTAACCCAGAGGTCAAACCCCTGAGTTAAATTCTCACACTATATTCTCACATTAAATTCTTACGTTATATTCTTAAATAAAGTAAACAAACCATCCTATTTCCTAAATGTCTTAGATTTCTTAATATAGTCGATATAAACTGCTCCCAGAATAACGCTTCCCTTTACAACAAACTGCCAATAGCTGCTGATCTTCAACAAATTCATACCATTGTTAAGAATACCCATAATCAGAGCACCGATTACAGTTCCGCTTAAAGTACCAATACCACCGTTGAAGCTGGTACCTCCAAGAACGGAAGCTGCGATAGCATCTCGCTCAAATCCTTCACCTACCGATGGCTGTCCGGAGTAGAGACGTGCTGCCAGGATAATACCTGCAAGAGCTGCCATAATGCCGCTGATGATGAATACCTGGGTCTGTACCTTCTTTACATTAACTCCTGCAAATCTGGCTGCTTCCTTATTACCGCCTACCGAGTATACATGGCGGCCGAAAGCTGTCTTATTCAATATAAAATACAATATAATAAAGGTAAGAATTACGTAAAGCACAGGGATTGGAATTCCCATAATTGAGCCTGTTCCCATATTGTTAAATGCATCATTTTCACACTGTGCAGGCTGACCGCCGGTTAATATGTAGCTGACACCACGGATAATAATCTGTGTAGAAAGAGTTACGATAAATGGCGGCAGTGTGGTATGGGAAATCACATATCCGTTAAAGCAGCCGACCAGTGCACCAAATGCCAGCGCAACTCCAAAGCAGACAATCACAGGCATTCCCATATTAGCCAGTCTTACAGAGATAACACCGGCTGCTGCAACCACAGAACCTACGGATAAGTCGATTCCGCCGGAGATCAGCACGCAGGTAATACCAAATGCAATAAATGTATTCACACATACCTGACGCAGCACACTTAAAAGGTTGTTGCCAACCAAAAATGTTTCCGTTGTGATTGATAAAACCACAAATAATGAAACAAGTGCAATCATTGAGGCAAGATTTCTCTTCAGGAAATTAAATGCCGGATTGTTATCAAGAGCCGAAACTCTCACCTGATTTTCTTTTGATTTTGTACTTCCCTGATTAGACATATTCCTCTACCCCTTCCTCTACTGCGTATGACATAATAATCTCCTGGGTAATTTCATCGGTTTTCGGGTCCAGAATCTTAACAAGACGCCCTTCATTCATAACTGCAATTCTGCTTGAATTGTTGATGATTTCAGGCAGTTCTGATGAAATCATAATAATGGAAACTCCTTCAGCCGCCAAATCCTGCATCAACTTATATATCTCAGCTTTGGCGCCTACGTCGATTCCTCTGGTTGGCTCGTCTAAGATCAACACATCAGGTTTTGCAGCCAGCCATTTGGAGATAACCACCTTCTGCTGGTTTCCTCCGGATAACTCTCCTGCAAGCTGATTGACGGAAGCCATTTTAATGGATAATTTATTCTGATAGGTCTCTATAATTTCACGTTCTTTTTTCTTATTCACCTTGAAATTGTGGATAAAGGAAGGAAGAACCTGAAAGGTTAAATTAGTGGCAATGGAATGTCCCAGAAACAATCCCTGCACTTTACGGTCTTCAGGAACCAGCATAATGCCATTGGCAACCGCATCTTTGGGACTGCGAATCTTCACTGATTTTCCATTGATCACAATCTCACCTGAGGTGGCAGGATCAATTCCGAATAGCCCCAGTGCCATCTCTGTACGTCCTGCGCCAACCAGACCTGAAAATCCCAGTATTTCTCCTCTTTTCAGTTCAAAGCTGACGTTCTTAACATTGGAGTTTGTTAAATTTTTAACCTCTAAAACTGTTTCTCCGCCTTCTGCACGGTGAGTGCTGTAAATGCTTTCGAATTCACGTCCCACCATCATGCTGATCAGCTCTTTTTCATTGGTTTCTTTTGTGTTTTTTGTTCCTATAAATTCTCCATCCCGAAGTATGGTAACGCTGTCGCATACCTTAAATGTCTCCTCCATACGATGGGAAATATAGATAATTGCTACATTTTTACTTCTCAGCAAATCAATCTGTTTAAATAGATGTTCCGTCTCTCCATGGGAAAGAGAGGCAGTGGGCTCATCCATAATAATGATTTTCGCATCTTCATTGATGGCTCTTGCAATTTCCAGCATCTGCTGCTGCGCAATGGAAAGTCCTGCAATCAGGCGATGTGTATCCATGTCCAGTCCTAAGGCATCCAGCGCTTTTTTCGCTTCCTGATGCATTTTCTTATAATCCAGCAGACCCAGGGAGTTTTTAAACTCCCTGCCGAGAAATAGATTTTCTGCGATATTCATATTGGGAACATTGCTGATTTCCTGATGAATAAAGCTGACACCGTATTTTCTCGCATCGTCTACTGTATTTATTTTTACATCCTCTCCGCCTATACGGATAGAGCCCTGATCTCCACTATAGATACCGCCCAGTATTTTCATCAGTGTCGATTTTCCTGCGCCATTTTCGCCCATAAGGGCACGCACTTCTCCCGGCTTTACCTGGATACTGACGCCGTCAAGAACAACGTTGGTACCAAAAGCCTTTGTAATATCGCTCATTTCAAGAAGAAATTCCCCTGGCATAGTCTCTCCTATCCGCCTGATTTAACAGGCTTTTAAAATTTATTCCCCTACGTTCTCCGCTGTAATAATAGACATAGGAATTACTACATTTGCATCTACAGTCTCATTAGCAATGATCTTATAAGCTGTTTCCACACAGGTTTTTCCGATTCTTTCAGGGTCCTGAGCTGCTGAGGCAACCATTTCACCTGCGCGGATAAATCCCTTTCCTTCATCAGAACCATCGATAGCCACTACTTTGATTTCGTCCATTCTGCCGGCTTCTTTGATTGCTGCAATGGCACCTCTTGCAGTAGGATCGTTAATGGTAAATACTCCGTCAAGCTCTGGATTAGCGCTTAAAAAGTCAACCATAACAGGCTGGGAATAGTCAGATTTAGCTTTCTCAACGTCACGTGTCTGAATGATTTCAATGTCAGGATAGTTCTTGATTTCCTCTTCAAATCCTGCCTGACGGTTATAACAAACCTCTGTTGTACTATAGGTGATCTCCACTACTTTTCCCTTGCCGTCAAGAGCGTCTGCCAGTGCCTGTGCACAAAGCTTACCTGCTTCTACGTTATCAGAAACTACGGTACACTGTACAAGTTCCGGATTCTTAACTGCAGTGTTAAATGCGATAACAGGAACTCCTGCTTCTTTACATGCTTCCAGTGTTGCTCTTACACCTTCTGAGTTAATGGCTGATAATAAGATAACATCACAGCCCTGGCTGATCATATCTGCTACGTCATTCATCTGTTTGTTCTGGTCACCTGCTGCGTCCTGAATAATCAGCTCATCCCCTTCTTTTAAAGCGCCTTCCATAGCCTCTTTAATCTGGATAAAGAACACATTTGTAAGGTCCGGTGCTGAAACACCGATCTTAACACCTTTTGCCTTGCCGCCTTCAGCGGTTGTTTTCTGTGCGCAGCCGGCTAAAGAAAACATCATTGCCCCTGCCATAAGTAATGCTACTATTCTTTTCATTTGTAACCCCTCCATCATTCATTTTATTTGTTTATAAATGTTATTACCTGCTGTGAAATGTTATCTGCATTTAAGCCGAATTTCTTAAATAAATCCTGTGGCTTACCGGATTTTCCAAATTCATCCTTCATGCCGATTCTTAAAAGTCTGGTAGGACATTTCTCGCTGAGAAGCTCTGCAACTGCTCCGCCCAGACCACCCAATATATTATGTTCTTCTACTGTAATAATAGCTCCGGTCTCTTTTGCTGCCTTTAAAACAATTTCTTCATCCAGAGGTTTGATGGTATGTATATCAATGATTCTTGCATTGATTCCCTGAGCTTTTAAGATATCATGAGCTTTTAATGCTTCCTGAACCATAAGTCCTGTAGCAAGAATTGCAGCATCATTACCCTCTCTCATCTCATATCCCTTAAACAATTCAAATTTATAATCCGGTGTATCGTTAATTATATCTGCCGGGATTCTTCCAACTCTTAAGTAGGCAGGACCTTCATAATCCATCAGCGCCTTTACTGCAGCCTTTGTCTCAATTGCATCGGAAGGGGATACTACCAGCATTCCTGGAATTGCTCTCATAATTGCAATATCCTCCAATGCCTGATGGGTTGCTCCGTCTTCCCCTACGGAAACACCACTGTGAGTTCCCACTACCTTAACATTGAGGCGGGGATATCCAATGGAGTTACGAACCTGCTCCCAGGCTCTTCCTGCTGCAAACATTGCAAAGGAGCTGGCAAATACATTCTTGCCTGTTGTAGCAATTCCTGCTGCAATGCTCATCATGTTGGCCTCAGCGATTCCTATATTGCGGAAACGCTCCGGATATTTATCTGCAAAGTTGCCTGACATGGTACAGCAGGCAAGGTCTGCATCTAAAACCACCACATCTTCCTTACTGCCATATTCTGCAAGTGCATCACCATAAGCCAGTCTTGTTGCGTATTGCTCAGCCATTATCCTCTTACCTCCTCTAAATATGCTTCAATCTCTGAAACTGCAGCCTCATACTGTGTCTGATCAGGAGCTTTCCCGTGCCAGCCGGCTACATTTTCCATAAATGAAACGCCTTTTCCTTTTACAGTCTTTGCAATAATTGCTGTTGGCTTGCCTTTTGTCTTCTCTGCCTGATCAAAAGCATCTATAATCTGATCCATATCATGACCGTCAATCACTATGGTGTTCCAGTTAAAGGAATCAAATTTCTTATCAATTGGATATGGGGACATTACATCTGTGATCTGTCCGTCAATCTGAAGGTTGTTATTATCCACAATTGCAACCAGATTATCAAGCTTATAATGGCCTGCGCTCATAGCCGCTTCCCAAATCTGGCCTTCTTCGATCTCACCGTCACCCATAATGGCATACACTCTGTAATCTACCTTGTCCATTCCTGCTGCCAATGCCATTCCAACTGCTGCTGAAAGTCCCTGACCAAGTGAGCCAGTTGACATATCCACACCTGGAACAGAAATCTCCACATGTCCTGATAAACGGCTGTCTATCTGACGGAAATCCTTCAGCTCCTCTTTTGGGAAAAATCCCTTCTCTGCCAGCACTCCGTAAAGTGCAGGGCTGCAATGTCCTTTAGACAACACCAGCCTGTCCCTGCCTTCCCATTTGGGATTTTTCACATCTACCTTCATCTGGTGAAAGTATAAAGCTGTTAAAATATCAGTAATGGAAAGAGAACCTCCTATATGACCTGAACCTGCAGATACTACTGCCTTCAGAGCATTTAACCTGACATGAGCAGCAGTTTCTCTTAAGCTTTTGCTCTTAGTTGCATCCATGATTACATCCTCCTATTTGTTTGGTATTATTGTATGTTGTCATACAATCCTACCGCGATGTAAGTATATTACCCTCTTTTAACATATTTGTCAATAATAATTTAAAATATATTTCAAAAACCGCATTTATTCCCATTTAATCAAGGTTTCCTCTAATTAAAGTTGAAAAAGTGACATATAAGCGGGGTGTTGATGTAAAGATATTATAACAATTAGAAAAAGCCGGACATAGAATTTTGTAATACAATCCTATGTTCCGACTTTTTTACAATCAATTTTATTAATTTTTAATACTGGAATCTAAATCTTCCATAATCTTCTGGATATGTCTTGCCATAAACAACTGCCCTGCCTCGGGGTCGTGATCCTTAATCGCTTTTAAAATATTATTATGAGGTTCTACTGCATTTAAAACATTCTGCTCCAGCTTAAAGGTTTTGCTTCGGAAGCTTTTAATACATTCATTGATATTGCTGCTAATGGATATCAGCAATTTATTACGGCTCTTCTCCATAATTATACTGTGGAATTCCTCATCATAAAGGGCAATTTCCTCTGAATCATGAGCTTCCACAGCAGCAAGGAATTTATTATGAATGGCTTCTATTTCCTCTATATCACTGTCATTTACCCTTTCAATGGTCAGTTTTACAGCAAGTACCTCTATGGCATTGCGGACTTCAAAGCAGTCCTTTAACTCCACTTCATTGGTAACAAACCATTTTACAATCTCATCAATGCTCAAATCCTCTACTCTGGCTACAAAGGCACCTCGTCCCGGTAAAATATCAACAAATCCGTTTGCCTGTAAGATACGAAGGGCTTCTCTTACAGTTCCTCTTCCCACGCCCAGTTTTTTACAAAGCTCCATCTCCGTAGGAAGCTTATCCCCTACGCTGACTTCACCTGACATAATAAACTCTTTTAAATTGTCAGCAACCTGATCTACAATAGGAATCCGTTCAATGCTCTTCATACCTCGCCACCTGTTTCCTCTTTTTTATAGTAATTATAATGCCTGTTACTTATACTTGACTTCCTATGAAAAATTCTTTATAATAGTCATATTGTATGACATTATACAATAGAAAATTGATTTTGTCAAAAAAACTTGGAGGTATTACAAAATGAAAATCGCTTTAATCAACGAAAACAGCCAGGCAGCAAAAAACGAATTGATCTGTAACACTTTAAAAAGTGTTGTAGAACCAAAGGGACATACTGTTTTTAACTATGGTATGTATTCCGCTGATGATAAGGCTCAGCTTACTTATGTACAGAATGGTATTTTAGCAGCAATCTTATTAAACTCAGGCGCTGCGGACTATGTAATCAGCGGCTGCGGTACAGGTGCTGGTGTTACTCTGGCTGCCAACAGCTTCCCAGGTGTACTCTGCGGTCTTGTAGTTGATCCTTCTGATGCTTATATGTTTGCTCAGATTAACGATGGTAATGCAATTGCTCTTCCATTTGCAAAAGGCTTTGGCTGGGGTGCTGAACTGAACCTTCAGTATATCTTTGAGAAACTCTTCGAAGGCGAAAGCGGACAGGGATATCCAAGAGAACGTGTGATTCCAGAGCAGAGAAATAAGAAGATTCTTGATGAAGTAAAGAAAGTTACTCACAGAGATTTAGTATCTATTTTAAAAGAGCTGGATCAGGAACTGGTTAAGGGCGCTATCGCTGGAGAGCACTTCCAGGAGTACTTCTTTGCAAACAGCAAGGATGAGAAGATCACTGCTTGTGTGAAAGAGTTATTAGGTGTTAATTAATTACATAATGGAATATGATTAACATGTAAATGGTCCTCTTCCGGGGTTTCCTTTGTGGAAATTTCGGGAGGGGACTTTTTTATTTTACTTCTGAACAGGGAGCACAAGGTCTTCGATTGTTGAAAGCAGTTTGGATATCTGATATAATAAACGCCATAAATAAAAGGAATGGGTATATAAGACATGCCACATTCTTATGAGGAGGGAAATTATGGAGCTTCGGGTTCTAAAGTATTTTCTTATGGCAGCCAGAGAAGAAAATATCACAAAAGCTGCTGCTCTTTTACATATTACTCAGCCTACTCTCTCCAGACAGCTGATGCAATTGGAAGAAGAGCTTGGGGTTAAATTATTTCATAGAAGTAAGCACAGTATTATATTAACGGAAGATGGAATGCTGCTAAAACGGAGAGCTCAGGAAATTATCGATCTTACGGATAAGACGGAACAGGAGTTTTCACGAAAGGATGGAGTCATATCCGGGGAAATTGCCATTGGATGCGGGGAAACACAAAGTATGGCATTTCTATCTCAGCAAATGGTTTCATTTCAAAGGAATCACCCTCTTGTTCAATATAATATCTACAGCGCAATTGCCGATGATATTAAGGAAAGACTTGAAAAAGGGCTTCTGGACATGGGGCTTTTGATGGAACCTGTTGATATCGGGAAATATGAGTTTGTTCGTATGCCAAAAAAGGAACATTGGGGGATTTTAATCCGAAAGGATTCACCACTAGCTCTTAAGCCATTTGTTACTCCTGAAGATTTGGCAAAGGTTCCACTTCTGATGGTGAAACGGGATATTGTGAAAAATGAGCTGGCAAGCTGGTTTGGAGAATATTATGACCGGCTGGAAATTGCTGCTACTTACAATCTGATTCTCAATGCTGCTATTATGGTGCAGAATAATGTTGGGGCTGCTTTGTGCTTTAATTTAGGCACAGTTTATGACAATCTCTGCTTTGTACCTCTCTCCCCTCAACTTGAAACAGGGTCTGTTCTTGCATGGAAGAAAAATCAAACCTTCTCTCCTGCTGCCACTGAGTTTCTGCGGTTTGTTAGAAATGCTCTTTAAACATTTCTATAAATTTAATATAAGCATTAGACATGATATAGGAAAAAGGCTTAAAATGTAGGTGTTCAGATAGAGCACCTGCATTTTTTTGCTTTCTGAAGCAATCATGGAAAGGAGTAGAAAGATGACGATTGATGAAGCAAGCAAACGCTATCAAATTCCAATTGAAATCCTTCACCAATATGAAAGCTGGGGCTTGTGCTCAGCAGTAAAAAAAGTCATGGGCGCATGGCAGTATGATGACAGTGATCTGGAACATTTGAGTCTGATTATGACGCTGCATGATATTGGCTTTAACTCTGAGGAAGTGGAAACTTATATGAAACTCCTTCTGGAGGGTGACAGCAGTGAAATGGAGCGAATGAAGATGCTGGATCAAAAACGCAGCTACGCACTGGAAGAAATCCATTTTCATGAAAAGCAGCTGCAGCGAATGGATTATTTAAGACATGAAATTCAAAAGAAAAAGTTACCTGTTAATAAAAATTCAAAATTATAAAAATGGAGGATATAATCATGGCAAATAATAAGGTTACAGCAGGAAGAGACAGTCTGGGAACATTTGCTCCCAAATTCGCAGAACTAAATGATGATGTACTGTTTGGCGAAATCTGGTCCAGAGAGGAACTGCTTTCTCCAAGAGACCGCAGCCTAATCACTGTTACTGCACTAATGTCCAACGGGATTCTCGACTCTTCTCTCAAGTTTCATTTACAGAAAGCTAAAGAAAACGGAGTTACCAAAACAGAAATTGCTGAAGTGCTGACACAACTGGCATTTTACAGTGGCTGGCCAAAAGCATGGGCTGCTTTTAATATGGCAAAGGAAATCTGGGTGGATTAACCGGATTCCATCTCATCACCTCAATTATTAATTTTGATTTACTCGCTCTCGAGAACGTGTGTTCTTTTCAATTATATCAGAACACACGTTTGTTTTCAATGGTGAATTTATTTATTTTGCTTTATGAAGACTTTATCTTAAATATTTTGCTTACCCGTTGACCACACATGCTTTTCTTTTGAAGATTCAACGGTATTCTGTGCCATTACACCAACCAGCTTGTGAGGAACATATGCCTCCTCTAAGTATATAATTTCTTCATCGCTTAAAGAAAGCTCTGTAGCTTTAACAGCTCCATCTACATGACTTAATTTAGTCGCTCCTACTATTGGAGATGTAACTTTAGTCAAAAGCCATGCCAAAGATACCTCTGTCATAGAAACCCCATGTTTTTGTGCAAGCTCTGCCACACGTCTGATAATCACATGATCCTGCTCTGCAGTCGCATCATATTTGAATTTAGCATAGCTGTCTTCCTGTAAACGCTTGGAGCTTTCGCCGGGAGCCTTGGACAGACGACCGCCTGCTAATGGGCTGTAAGGGGTCAGGGCAATATTTTCTTCCTTACAATAAGGAACCATCTCCCGCTCCTCTTCACGGAAAATCAGATTGTAATGCCCCTGAATGGAAACAAATTTGGCAAATCCTTCCCGTTCAGCCAGAGCATTCGCCTTGGCCAGCTGCCATGCAAAACAGTTAGAAATACCTATGTACCGGGCCTTTCCGGCTTTCACTGCATTATTCAGCCCTTCCAAAATATCATAAACAGGCGTCTGATAATCCCACATATGATAAATATACAGGTCTACATAGTCCATACCCAGATTTTGAAGGCTTTTATCCAGCATTCGCTCAATATGCTGTTGACCTGTAATTCCTGCGGCAATATCTTCCTGTGTGCGGGGAAGGAATTTCGTAGCTAATACAACCTCATCCCGTTTGGCGAAATCCCGCAAAGCACGACCAACATACTGTTCGCTGGTTCCACTCTGATAACCAATGGCTGTATCAAAAAAATTCACTCCTGAATCTAATCCGTATTTAATAATTTCACGGGAATTGGCTTCATCAAGTGTCCATGTATGTTGTCCATTGCCTGCATCACCAAAACTCATACAGCCCATGCAGATACGAGATACCTTCAGCTCAGAATTACCCAATTTTGCATATTCCATATTTAATTCCTCCTTTCAAGGTTTTCCCCGATTTATACCCCAGGATGGACAAACATATTTTTATCTTTAAAACGTTCCATATGTTTGCCCCATTCTTCTTTAGCAATATCTTCAACAGATACTGATATAACTTTTTCTTCTATCTTCAGTTCCTGAGAAATAAATTTCTGCACTTTTAATGCAAGTTCCTTTTTTGTTTCATCATCCCGTCCGGGAAACATAGTAATATCAATATGTGGCATTTATGTATCCTCCTATTCTCAATTTAATTGTCTGGTTTCTTTATTATATCATTTATTACAAAATACTGTAGGCTTCATCATCAACAGCTTCCAGCCATTGGTTGCTGGTATCTTCTCCAGGAACTTCCACTGCAATATGGGAAAACCAACTGTCCGACTTAGCGCCATGCCAATGCTTCACCTCCGGCGGAATGGTAATAACCATGCCCGGTTCCAGGCTGACAGCCGGCTTACCTTCCTCCTGATACCAACCGCTTCCGGCAGTACAGATCAGTATCTGTCCTCCTCCGCTTTTGGCATGATGGATATGCCAGTTATTCCGGCATCCCGGCTCAAAGGTAACATTTGCTAAAAACACCGGTGTACTGCCTGGAACTGTCAGGGGATTCAAATAGGAATTACCGATGAAATATTGTGCGTAAGCAGTATTCTCCTGTCCAAGCCCGAACACATTCTCTTTGTTAAATTCTTCTCTGTTATTGATTTTCATAATAAACGCTCCTTAAAAATTAATTTAAAATGTTATTTACTCAGTTAGTTCCTTAAATTACAATGAAGGTGTTCTTTGAACACCTTCATTGTAATTCACCTGTTATATTATGTCTAATACCTATTTTGAATCGTAAAAAATGCCTAAACTGAATTTTTAGAAATTCGGCCCCTGAAAATCCAACTCAACCGGATCTTCATAATTAAGAGTTTCCACCTTGGTGCTGGTTCCAGAGTATATATCAAGCACTGTATGAAGTAATTTATCTCCAACCTCATCTATACTTAAATTGTTCATATATACACCACTTGCATCAAAATCCATATTATCCTTTGCCCTTTGGTATGTAGAGTAATTTCCTGTTACATACATGATTGGTATTACAACGCCGCTGTCTATGGTTGACATTGGTGGTTTTTCTCCGGTTAATCCCTGACCTCCCATCTGGAATATCATAAGTTGAGCTCCGGAGGCTGCATATCCCACAGGCATTGTAAAACCTGACATCCAGCCATCAACAAAATAGAGTCCTGGTTCTTCTGGTCTTTGTGAGTACTCTAAAACATCCTGAATCGTTGAGCTTCCGCTTTTTACAATGGCACCTAATGATTTTTCTTCTAAGCTGGATATTCCGCCGGCGATATTCTGCGGTATTGGATTAATTGTTCGAATATCTTCACCGGTGGACAAAGCTTTTTCTTCTGTTTCTTTTACAGCTTTCAATAGTTTGTCAGCCACGTCTTTATTTTTACATCTTTCTACCAGCAGGTGTTCTGCTCCGATAACCTCTGTTGTCTCAGAGAAAAATGCCTTTCCACCTGCTTGTACAATTTTATCAAAGGCGTTACCAACAGCCGGATTACCTGAAATACCGGAGGTATTGTCAGACATACCGCATTTTACGGATAAGCTTACTTTGGATAAATCAAATTCTTTTCTTCTGCATTTACTTGCCTCCAGAACCATATCTCTGGCTAATTCCACACCTTTTCCCAAAGAATTATAATATCCGCCTTCATCTCCTACTAAAATAACTTCGATTCTTTTATTGGTTTTTTCAATTTCGCTTAAAATCCTGTTAAGTTTCAGTTCAGGATAGCCTGTGTCCCTGCTTTTTGTAAGAATCATCACTGATGCTACGTTGGGGTTACACCCCAGCCCTACTGTAGTTCTGTAAATTATCTCTCTATCATATGCGGTTCTTCCGCTTTCACCTAAATGAATAAATGGTCTGGTCCCTTTAACATGGTCAGATATCTTTCTTGCCAATATGGATAAATCTCTCTGCAGAGGAAGAATTAAAACATGATTTCTTATACCCACTTCTCCATTTTCTCTCTCATAGCCTAAAAATGTATAATCTAACATAAGTATCCCTCTTTCCTTAATTTTTATATTAGTGTTTGTGTCCTAAATTTCCGTCCATATTGTGAACGTGTACCATTTCACCAATGGAAATATCTCTATTGGCTATCCCTATTTGGTAGCCATATTTATAAACATATTCCCCTTTGGAAATATCCTTGATTGCAATTTTAAATGCAAATTTAATATCCTCTTTACTCTCAATAGACATGCCATTGAGGTTTATAACCTCTCCTTTTTTCACATCGTCTATAAGAATACCGATGTTATCATTTTCATGGCTTACTAATATTTTATTCTTCATGAAATACAACCTCCATTTATTTTTTAGTGTAACTATAGGTCTTTAAATCAAAATAAATTTCCTTCCTCATCAAAATCCATTGATTTTGGTTTCTCAACAATTTCTATAAGAGGATTTGACACTGCCTCTTTCATTAATGCTTCTGATATCTGAATCTCTTTTAAATGCAGAGTGTCCTTGATTCTCACCATTCTAAGATTCTCTTTATCAGCACCGGTTGCAGTTTTAATTCCAGCCTGAATGGCTAACTTATCACTATCAAAAACCATAGGGATTCTGGGGCTTTCCGTCATACCTACTGTTAATGAGTTTGGGTATGTTTTATTAATATCTATTTTGTTAAAAGCCCTTCGTGTAGTGGCATCTGATAGGCCAAGTCCTGAAGCAGCACCATGTGTTTCTTTCGATAAATCCAGCACAATAACCCGCTGAGCACGCTCAGAAGTATCAATACCGGTTTCACGGAAGAAGGTGTGTGTAATGTTAGGGTCCATTCCTGCACCACTGATGTTTTTTCCTACCTGATCTACGATCAGCACATCCAGATGTTCAAATAGGATTTTAGGCATTAAGGATTTGCTCTTTTCTAATAGAATGGGTTCCTCTTTTTCGATTTCTTCAGGTGTCAGACCTGCAATATTGTATGTCTTGTCATAAGCATTTTCAATAATACCAATAGCAAATAAAGTTTGAGTGTTTCTTAAAATAGCGCTTCCGAATTCGTAAACACGGTCTCCCATTTTAAGGGGGTCACCACGATGTAATATATCGGCTCCGTATTGTTTGCCCAATCCAACGGCCATCATCTTAAGGATTCCACTTTCATAATTACCACGAAAGTTGGTATGAGGTTTAATACGGTTTATGACGATAATACCATCGGCTTCATTGGCATAACGGTCAATATAAACAGGAGTGCCATTCTCAAGCTCACATATTTTTACAACTTCCATAGTTGCATGAATAGGTGCACCAACAGATTCCTCAGTAATACCGTAGCCTTCTAACAGTGCTTTTTGTCCTTCAGCGGTTGCTCCGCCATGGCTGCCCATAGCCGGTATTAAAAATGGAAAACCTCCCATGTTTTTTACAAAATCAGCCACTTCTCTTGTAATGCTTACTATATTACTAATACCACGGCTGCCGGCAGTTATTGCTATCTTCATTCCTGGCTTAATTGCAGCTTTAAACTCCGGGCGGTTTAATACGCTCTTCATTTCCCCTTCAATATCAGATATTTCTTTGTTATCAAATAATTGATTGACGCAAGCCATTGGCGGGATTACTTGATTTTCTAGTAATGAACGTATTTCTTTACCTGATTTCTCGTTCATAATGCTTACACGTCCTTTGCTTTGTAAATTTATTCGCTTATTACATTGGATTTAACATTTACTTTTCCTCTGTTGTATCGGTATAGTCCATAAATGGAAGCAAAAGCTACAAAACCAACGTTTACCAATAAAAGCGATAGTGTCATGTTTTTAGCAGCCCAATATGCTATGAAAACCTGTACTACGCAAGAAATCACAACTATAGCTTTGTAAGCTGAATTATTAATGTGCATATGGGATTCTTTCCATTCTTTTGGAAACTTCTCAGGCATTCTAAGTAAGCATAAATTAACAAATATTTTTGTACCATAGCTGATTAAAACCAGATTACTGGTAATCAGTGATACTGAAAAATTAAGTAAGATTGGAATTGCTCCAATGATAAAACAAACAGTTAACATCACACTTGATGCTCCATGTTTATTTTCCCTGCTAAAAAACTCAGGCAGAAAACCATCCTTTGCGGCTTTCACTACAGGTCTGGTGTAGGTTACCATACTGCTGTTAGCAGTTGTTGTAATACACATACCAGGTCCAAATAAAATGAACGCTGCAAGTAATATTGGTGGGAAAATCACTGCTGCAACATCAGTAAGGGGCCTGCCTGCAACTTCTGCAACCGGCAAAACATTAGCAGCTACAATACCGATTCCTGTATATACTACAGCGATAATAACTGTGGTTACCATAATGGCCCAGGGAATATCTCTCTTAGAATCTTTTGCATCATTACTGTAGTTAATCGTCAGCCAATGTCCACTGGTTGAGAATATTAATAATGTAAATGCAGTAAGGAAACCATCCATTCCATTTGGAAGAAAATCAGCTGTACTGGCATCAAATGGATTGGAACTAAGATTAAACAAACCAAAAACAATAAAAGCTCCCATAGCAATAAGCAAAAATGTAGTCATATATTTTTGAGCTTTTGCCATTATTTCAACACCAAGCATATTCAATACATAAAATATTACGAGTATAGCGATACCCACCACTCTTTTATCAACAGAAGGAAATATTGAATTAAAATACATCGCAAAGCTGGTTCCATATAAAGCCATTGGAAGCATTCCGGTTATCTTGATTAATCCATAGATGCCGCCAACTTTATCCCCCGCCATAAGACTGACGATTGAATAGTCTCCACCACTTATTCTTAGCGTGCTGGATAACAGCACAAACGGTATAATTGCAATAAAACCAACTATAACTGCAACTAAATAAGCCCACGGTGCGGAACGTCCTGTCTCAGTTATTGCAGAACCTAAAACTGTGACAACTCCTGCTCCAATTACTTGTCCAACTGCTAATGCAAGTAATTCAGGTCTTCCAAGGGTACGTTCTGTATTAGAATTAGCCATACATAAAACCTCCTTTCAAAATGACTTTACTGCTCCCGTTTTTATTCCCCATGTTTATCTTCCTCCTCTTCTCCTTTGTAGTTTCGTTGTCATTTGTATAATATGTTTGCAAACAGTATTAACTTAAATATTTTTTTGTGCACTTATTGTATTGTATTGATATTATAAGCTAACAAATACACAAGTGTATATTACAATATCATTTAATGTTTGTTAGGTTTTAATAAAACAATCAGATTATTTTTTAACTTAATTGAATATTAATTTGAAATCTTATCTAAAGCTGATATAATGAAATTGAAACTTTTTTTATCTTGAATTTCAAAGTATGGATGTGGTGAACTTATGGAGCTTCTTCAACTGCGTTATTTCAAAGAGTTAGCGGAATCGGAACATTTAACCAATACTGCAAAAAAATTAATGATTTCTCCCCCTTCCCTCAGCCTCACAATATCAAAACTGGAGGCTGAACTTGGTACCCCCTTATTTGACCGGGTAGGGCGCAATTTACGCCTGAACGATTATGGCAAAGATTTTTATAAGTACATTAGAAAAGGACTGGCCTCCATTGATAAAGGTACCCAGGAGATTAGTGAACGATTAAAGCTTGTGAAAGCTACCCTGAATATTGCCATAGCAAGCCCCAGGATATGGGAGGATTGTTTAAATAATTTTAAGCAGTCCTATAGCCATATCACGGTTAATATAGAAACATTATTACCTAAGAATTTTCTTTTGCATGAGGAATGGCAGTATGACTTTTTTATTGGTATTACCCGTGAGATTGATAAAGATTTTTTTCAATATAGAATATTAAGAAAAGAAGAAATGCCTGTTGTATTAATTTCAAAAAACAATCCGCTGTCAGAGCTTAAAAGTGTTGACTTTCGCCAACTAAAAAACGAAAGCTTTATTTCACTAGGCGAACTTAATCCAACCTCTCATAAATTTATCTTAGACATGTGTGAACTGTCCAATTTTAAGCCACAGAAAATTGTAAAGGCCAACTATTTCACCCGCATGAAATATCTTGAAGAAAATAAAGGAATTGTTTTAACATCAGAACTAGGTGCTGACAGGAATTCTATTATGACAGATAATTATTCTGTTGTGCCTGTTACATTTCCTATGCTGACCAGGCAGCAGGCTATTGCATTGGAGAAGGATTCGGATATCAGTGCTGCCGGGAAACTGTTTCTGGATTTTATAGTTCAATACTGCTGTGATCATCCTAATTTATAATAAATATAGAGTTCTAAAACAGTGCATAGAAACTGGCTGATTTAGAACTCTATTATCTAAAATCTCAAAAAGAGTTTCATTTCAAATAAACTTCTGCTATAATAAAATTGTTAATTTCTAAGGGGATTTCTTCCCCTTCTAACACCTTGGCATTTCGCCAATAATCACCAACAAATAATCCATTAGGAGAACATGCTTATGACAAAAAAACAGTATCCATCCAATAACATGGAGGGCATTTTGATGTCCGAAGAAGAGGCTATGGAAATACTCAGGAATTGCTCAGCCTATGATAAGTATCTGTCTTTGACAAAGGAACTGCAGCAGGAGGTATCTGATTTCATCCAGGGGAAAAAAGATGAAGAACTGGAGCAGCTTCGTAAATAATTATCTTTAACCAAATAATGAACTTAAAAAAAGTCTGGCAATCGCCAGACTTTTTAAAATGGAGTAGACGGGAGTTGAACCCGTGTCCAAAAACCAATTCCCTGTTCTTCTACTATCATAGTCAGTTTATTGACATTCCCTCCACTGCCCGGGAACTAACACCCTGACAGCTTTAGTAGCTTCATAATACGCCCAGATGCTCAAAGCTTTGCATAAGTCGTTTCTCACAAAGTCGATGCCGGGATCTTAAAGTGTGAGTGCTCTAAGGCCGACAAGCAGCTTACGCTGCTAAAGCTAATTCGTTATTGTTAGCGTTTATATTTAGGTTTGCCATTTGACGCATCGCATGCGGATAGCTTCACCAGCTGCATGATCCCTGTCGAAACCAGTACTACCCCTTGCTGGTACTCATCTCTCTGAGCAAATTAATATTAACATGAATAAAAAGTAATGTCAATGTCCACTTTTCGCAAGATTCCCCATGAATTTCCTTAATCAAAACCCTTTTTCCACAAGTCCCTTCACGATCTGGACATAACATTCCACAACATCAAATCCTTTGTAATCTTCTCTTTTTAAATCAATAATATCCCCATGGGATATCCCCCGGCGGCCTGTTGATCTTAAGACTCCCTGAAATTCTCCCCATTTTGCAGAATCAATGCTGACAAGACCATCATTTTCCCCTTCCAAAGGTTTAATCATAGAATATGGAATCCACAGCAGCGGATCGGCGAAACGTCCTTTCATGACTGTTGCATAGCTTTGATAATAAACTTCCGGCATATCAGGAGTATCATTGTTAAATCGTTGACTTTCCTTAGTGGAAAACTGATGGGTTGCATTATAAAAATCAGGGTTTTTATCTCCAAATCTAAGGAATGTTTTGTTAAAACAATTTGCAACAAACCGGTATAATCCATCAGGCAGACGGCAGGCATAATCTACAAACCTGCACCCTCTGTGAGGGGTACAGACTGTAGTGAGAGATGCAGTATAAGGTGCCATGCCCAAACAGCTTATTGCATAGCGGGAATCCAGCCCGCCTTTGGAATGAGCGATAATATTCACCTTGTCACAACCGGTCTCCTTTAGTACCTCCTGAATTTTATTTCTAATGTCCTCTGCATTATAAGCAATGGTTCCCAGAGCCTCCTGATTTCCATAATAAATCGTTGCTCCATACCTGGTCAGCTCTTTGGGGATTCGTCCCCAATAATTAAAATACTTAATATCCCGAAATCCAATTCCATGAACCAGAATCAATGGGTATTTTGTCTTACATATATCTGACTCTGCCCGCACGGTTCGAAGATTATCCTTATAACAGGCAAAATCATATTCTGCCCGCACCAGCTTCATGGCATAGAGAAGAACTCCTGCATTAACCAGCGGAATCCACATTGCCAGAACCATAATTATTCTGGTTCTCAGCCGCAATCTTACAGAAGTAAAAAATATGCGCAGAATTCCATTCCATAAAATAATCAGGTTTATGACAATGGAATATATCATATTTCCTATTAGAACCGGAATCTGAAGAGACTCCCAGTGAGGATAAAGTTTTATATAAATAACAATTTGCACAAGGAAACCGTAAATTGCAGCACTTCCTAATGTGCAGCCGCCTCTCATCACTGTAAAACGAAGCCCAGGGCTATTTTTATCATAGTATGGAAGGATATTTATGCAGAGCCAGAATCCCAATATAGCAATCAGCAGTATGCCCAGACTTATAGGATTTGCAAAAATCCCGCCGCACCATTTTAAAGTATATAATCCGTATATCAAAAGAGGAATATTGGAAGACAGCGGAATAAATAATCCATAGAATACTCCTCTTCTAAGCCGTTTATTCATTCTATTGTTTATGACCTCCTAAATGATCTATGAGAGTCTTCTGCCCTCTCTCGTAAGTGGAACTTGCTTCATATAAAAGACTTTCATAAAAAGCTTTTGCTGCTGCTTTCCGCTCTGCAGCAACCTCTGTTGCTCTCTTTGTGTGAAACTTCGTATACAAATCTTCCAGTTTGTATTTATATTCCTGAAGAAAACTGGGTTGTTTATCATCGGTACCATCAGATACATTACCCTGTTCAGTAAGGCTATACAAAGGCTCACCAACCTGCCCTTTGTATAGCAAAGTGCGTGCGATTCCTACTGCGCCGGTTACATCAAGCTTATCAGCATCAAACAGTATCTGTGCTTCAAGGCTCATAGAAACCGAACCGCCACGGAAACGATGATTTTTGATACAGTCTTTCACCTTTTCTGCGTAATCCTGATGAAATCCTTTGGAAATCAGATAATCATATGCCTTTTCTGAGCCAACAGCCTCGTGGCACAATTCAGGATTTTCAAACTCCTCTTTTCTGCCTATATCATGGAGAAGGCAGGCGCTGATCAGCACATCGTAATCCACATTTTCCTCGTAGGAGGCGATATCTAAGGCTGAATATAAAACTCTGTAAATATGCTCTTTATCATGGGCGCTGTCATCCATACAGGTAAGCATATAGTTGTCAAGCATTCCGTAAGTTTCTGTATTCATGCAGTCAGCTCCATTCCTCTTTTAGTATTCCATATTCGTAAGTATCAAGCCAGATAGGATTGTTTGCCTCATCTTTAAAAAAGTAAACATTCTTAAGCAAGGTACCCTCTCGTCTGAATCCAAGCCGCTCTAATAGTTTCCATGAACCGCTGTTCAGAGGATTGCAATTTGCTACAATTCTTCTGGCATTGCAGTTTTCAAACACATAAGATAATAAAGCTCTGGAACTTTCATAGGCGTAACCATTTCTCCAATAATCAGAATTGAAAACATAGCCAAGCTCCCATGTGTCAAAATCTCCTTTTGACAGCCAGACATTGCCTATGACCTTCCCTGTCTTTAAACATACTGCATGAAAATCATGGTTAGCAGCTCTCTTCTTTGCCTCTGCCACAGCCATTTCATATGTATAGGTTTTATATGGTTCAAATTGAACAACCTCTTCTTTTGATAAATAATCATATAAGTCTGAACCATCATTTTCCTCAAAATAACGAATAATCAACCTCTCTGTCTCAATATACATCATGTTTCCTCCCTTTTTTTCTCTACTCCTTCGCTTGATATCCAGCATATTCTCCTATATCCAGATCCCGAAACAAGCTGTTAACAGCTGCCTCATACTCTCCCATACGCTGGGATTTGCGAATTGCCTTCCCATACTTTTCGCTTCCTGGGAACAGGCAGATCATATAAATCCATAGCTCTTTCATCTTAAAAAGCACATTGCGGTCCCCTGATATCACCTCAGAATAGCCATTTAACAATGCATTGTGAAAATCCCTTAAACGCTGCTTTTCAAGAGTTTTTCCATCAACAATCCTTTCCACAAGCCCAGGATTACCAATAAGACCTCTTCCAACCATGACGCTGTCTATATCAGGAAATGTTTTTATAAAATTCTCATAATCCTCCGCTGTGAAAATGTTGCCATTATAACACACCGGAATCTTACTGATTCTGGCACCTTCTGCAAATGCTGCCATATCAGGTGTATTTCTGTAAAAGTCCTTCTGTACTCTTGGATGAATGGTCAACTCTTTAATGGGATACTTATTGAAAATCTCCATTAATTCAGGAAATTCCTCAGAGCTGTACTTTCCGATTCTTGTTTTTACCGAAATTTCCATAGCTTGTCCTGAATTTGTCATAGAAAGGCCTGAGAATATAGCATCCAAAAATTGATCCAGCTTCTCAGGATCAGCCAGGAATCCGGAGCCTCTTCCCTTTGACACCACTGTACCTGAGGGGCAGCCCAGATTTAAATTGACCTCTCTGTATCCATAACTTCCTATCTCATTTGCGGCCCAGATAAAATCATCCGCTTTGTTGGTAAGAATCTGGGGAATAACCTTCATACCTTGGTTATTTTCAGGAAGAATATCATTCTTTTCCCGTGATGTCAGCTTTCGATTCTGGGTTGGCACTATAAATGGGGTGTAATAGGCTTCCATTGGACGAAAGAACTGATGATAAGTATTTCTATATAAGTAACCTGTGACTCCTTCCATAGGAGCTAGATAAAATTTCATAACATTTATCCTCTTTAACTGTTTTATGTAGCATAAGCTGGATTTGCTTTTCGAATTAAATTTCCATATTCATTTTTAAGATCTGAAAATGCACTTTGTACTGTATCAGGAATAGTAACATGGGCAATATAAGCTCTCCCCTTTGGTCCATAACCTTCCGGATCATCAGATAATCTGGGAATCTCTCCCATAAGCAGAGAGATATACCGCTCCATCTCCCATATACCTTTTATAGAATCTTTGAATACAAGCTGAGAATTTCGGACAATTACCTCCGCTTGGTAGGCTGCATAGTTGATAATTGTAATTTTATCAGAAACATATTTGCGCATACCTGCTTCCATTCGATACTGCATTGTTGCATCCTGAGTAAGGATAATGCTGTTAAATGAAATCCCATTATCTAATAATAACTCTAAAAGGTTTGTTATGTTATTGCCGCAATTTGTAGATTGACACTCCAGCAAGTCCGGCTTTAAATCATACTTATATTTTATATATTGGGCAAATACTTCTGCTTCTGGTAAACCCTCTGTAACAATCTCAGGAATCTCCTTATGTACTTGTTCTCTCAGGGTTTGTGTTGTATGACCTGCACCGCCTACGATGACATATTTCTTAGCAATATTGTTCTTCATTCCATGTGCTAAAACATCTCCACCACACAGAACACTTCCGCCAAACAACACCATAACATCCGCCTGAGGAAAACCATACTTCTTCTTTAGTTTCGCCTGAGTTAAACAGGGAATATCTCGCTTTCCACAAAAACTGCCTAATATATTAATGCGATCTGCAATTCGCTGGTTCATTCTTAATCTGCCCTTCTGAAACCGTAATATTAGTATTTTATCCTAACTGCATGAAAATTGCCACCTTATTTTCATTTTCCATTTCATCACACTATCATTTTCCATTACATGAACCATGAAAGCTACATAATAATCAAGCGTCTTATTAATCAAAATAAGACTGTTACATCACTGATTATAAGCAATGATTTTAACCACTAATTATAATCAACTGATGAAACAGCCTCTGTTTTTCGTAAATCGTATTCACACAATTCCAACCAAAACCAATTTCCACTCAATCATACCTGATCTGATAAACTCTGTATCCTGCGTCCTTTACAACTGCTCTCAATTCATCTTCAGGCACATCTGTCTTCATGTAGATATCAGCTTTTTCCTCCATCAAAGTAATCCGTGCCCAGACACCATTGATGCGGTTTAAACTATTAGCCACTCTGTTGGCACAGCTTTCACAAGTCATACCGTCGATCATCAGAGTCTTATGATAAGGATAATTAGCAGGATTCTGATCCTTCACTTTTACTTTTTTTACCGGAGCCTGACTGGAAGAGCCACAGCAGCCGGAAGTTAACCGTTTCATATAACTTTTTATCCCAATGACACCTGCTGCAACTAAAATCAAACAGATAATCGCTGTTGACATATAAGCACCTCCTTTTAGTTAGCCTTCGCTAACTATCTTAAGATTAGCACTTTATCACTCAAAAGTCAAGGCTCTGATCTAACGAACTTTTATCTTTCCCATTTTTATGAAGCTTTCTATACTGTGAAGGTGTCATGCCGGCTATCTTCTTAAATACCCTGTTAAAATGGGTGATATTAGAAAATCCTGTAGCCCTGCTGATCTCTGTAATATTGCAATCAGTTTCCATCATCTTTCTCTGAGCATTCATGATGCGGGTAATATTCACATATTGAATAATGGTACTATTTGTGTAACGTTTAAATTCTCTGCACAGGTAATAAGGGCTGATGTAAAAATTCTGAGCCAATTGGTCCAGATTAATATCCTGATGGTAATTCTTATGGATATACTGAATCACTTCATTGATTCTATTGGTTTTTTCAGTTTTAACAGGTGTATGAACATCCCGGATTACAGTTAAAAGAAGCAGATTCAATAAGCTGTGCATGTATTCCATATCATAAACAGATGGTGTTTCCTGCTCATTTAAAAGCTGACGCAGCATTGTGTAAATGATCTGCCCTGTTTTGGGTTCCGGCTTATAGACTCCTGTTCCCTCTGTCAAAGCTTTTAATAGTTTAGGCGAATCTATCTCATCCGGATGGAAATAGACCAGAAGCCGTTTAAATGGCATGTCTTTCTCCCCATAGGAATGGTGCATCACATAAGGACTGAATATAAGAAGCTCTCCTGGATTGATTTTATAAAGCTGATCATCAATCATATGATATCGTTTTCCCGTTTCAAGATAGTACAGCTCAAAATAATCATGATAATGGGATTTGCCCATATTGTCATTGATTCCCTGAATTCGTTCACAGGCAATGGATTTGCCCTGAGCCATTATAATACCTGCCTGATCAATCAATTTCGCAACACTCCTTTCAGAAAATCTAAAACAGCAAGATATGTATATAATCTGCTATATGACAGCAAATTTTGTCTGGTTTCCCATTACTGGTTTCTATAAAATAATAGTATATAATCTGATAGAAAGCAAGTAAGGAGGCATTTTAATATGAAGGTTTGTCAAAATGTATTAGCAGTAAAGAAGCAGGAGCATTATTTTTCCATAATGACCAACTGCATTGAAATAAGAGTTCTATTTTTAACAGATGACATTGTACGGATTCGTGCTGGATTTGATGGGGATTTTGCAGAGGAATCCTACAGTCTTGTTATGACAGCCTGGGAAGATCGAATGGATTCTTTCCTGAAAGGCAGCAGAAAAAGGGTCACAGCTGCTGATGCACAGCTGGAGGATGGGGATGAGGCTGCCGTCATCCAGGGTAAAGAACTGAAGGTTGTTGTTGAAAAAGATCCATTTCGAATCTGTGTCTATGATCTGGAGGGAACTCTTCTACACGCTGATATAATTGATCTTGCCTATATGGAGGACAGTAATCACCGCAGAATTCACACCAGCGAGATCACAGCAGACGACTGTTTCTATGGATTTGGGGAAAAAAGTGGGGAATTCAACAAAGCGCAGAAATTCATGAGTATGAGCCCTAAGGATGCCATGGGGTATAATCCCAAAGAAACGGATTCTCTCTATAAACATATTCCATTTTATATTAAGTTGAATAAGGGGAATCAAAAAGCAGTGGGTTATTTCTATCACAATACTTATGAATGTGATTTTGATATGGGAAGGGAAAAAAGTAATTACTGGAAACCTCACAGCAGATATCGGACAGATGGTGGAGACATTGATTTATTCCTGATTGCCGGTCCTGCAATCCGTCAGGTTGTGGAACGTTATACAGACCTAACCGGTAAATCTGCCATGCTTCCAAGATACGCTCTGGGCTATCTTGGTTCCTCCATGTATTATCCTGAGCTGGATCAGGACTGTGATGATGCAATTCTGGACTTTATTGATACAACCAGAGAAGAAAGAATTCCAGTGGATGGTTTTCAGCTATCTTCAGGCTATTGTACCGTAGAAACAGACAAAGGAATTAAACGCTGTGTATTTACATGGAATCATAAGCGTTTTAAAAATCCTAAGGATTTCTTTTCACAGATGGAACAGCGAGGTGTGACTGTAACTCCCAATGTAAAACCTGGAATTCTCTTAATTCATCCGAACTTAGAGGAAATGAAAGAAAAGGGAATGTTTATCAAAGCCAGCGACAGCGAAGAACCTGGAATTGGAACCTGGTGGGGAGGAAAAGGAATGTTTGTGGATTTCACAAAGGAATCCACCAGAGCCTACTGGAAAGAAATGTTAAAGGAACATGTGCTGGAATATGGCACCAGCTCTGTATGGAATGATAACTGTGAATATGACAGTCTGGTGGACAAGGACTGCCGCTGCGATTTTGATGGCAAAGGCGGAACCATCGGGCAGTTAAAAGCTGTTATGTCCAATCTGATGTGTCATGTGACTGAGGAGGCGATTCACGAAACATTTGGCAATGTCCGCCCTTACATTGTTTGCCGCTCCGGTCACTGCGGAATCCAGCGTTATGCCCAGACCTGGGCAGGGGATAATTTGACCTGTTGGGATTCTTTAAAATATAACATTGCTACCATACTTGGTCTGAGTGTATCAGGAGTTGCCAATCAGGGCTGTGATATTGGCGGTTTTTACGGAGAATCTCCAGAAGCTGAGCTGCTGGTACGATGGATTCAAAATGGTATTTTCCAACCACGTTTTTCCATTCATTCCACCAATACAGACAATACAGTCACTGAACCTTGGATGTATTCAGACTGTACTGACTATATCCGCAAAGCCATAGAATTCCGTTATCAGTTAAGCCCTTATCTCTACTCTCTCATGGAACGTGCTCATGAGACTGGACTTCCAATTATGGAACCAATGTGCAGCGCATTTCAGGCTGATGTAAAATGCTATGAAGAAGGCGTAGACTTTATGTTTGGCGATTCTCTTCTGGTTGCCAATGTGGTGGAAAAAGGTGCTTCTGTTCGAAGTGTTTATCTTCCAAAAGGTCAGACCTTCTATGATTTCTACACAAGAACTGCTTATGAAGGCGGCCAGACTATAGAAGTTCCAGTTGATCTTGGAAGTATTCCTCTGTTTGTAAAAAGCGGAGCCATCCTTCCAATGGCAGATAATAAGATGGATAATCTAAGAACTCAGCAGGCAACCGGTATCACTCTCCTCTGCGCTGCTGACAGTGATGGGGAATTCACACTTTATGAAGATGATGGCATTTCCATGGAATATGAAAATGGAGTCTGCTTAAAGACCTCTGTTACAATGAAATCCGGTGAACAGACAACCCTGACCTTTAGTCAGAAAGGCAGCTATAAAACTAAGGTGGAAACCATGCAGCTGGATATGATTCACAGGGAAAAAGCACCTTATTGGATTAAAATTGATGGCAAGGAAATACCTCATTTCCTTCACAGAAGAAAGTACGAAGAATCAGACTTCGGCTGGTATTACAGCCAGAGACTGAAATCCGTTCAGGTAAAATATCCAAATCCTAAAAAAAATTATCAGGTGCTTGTATCCTTTGAGCAGTTTGATTTAATCGGTATGTAGTGATTGTGCTCTTAGCTTCTGAAATGATCTGCTTTCTGATACAATCAGCCCAGCCAGTGTAAGAACTGTGCCTAATCCAGCTAAGGGAGTGACCTTTTCATGAAGTATAATAACAGAAGTCACAATGGTAACAACCGGTACCATATAGATGTAAACACTGGTTTTCATAGCTCCCAGCACTTTTACTGCATAATTCCAGGTAACAAAGCAAAGTGCTGAGGCCCCCAGACCAAGGAATATAATATTAAACAGATAAACAGGATTTTTAAATCTTGTCAGTTCCAGAGTAAAATCAAAGAAAAATAAAGCGGGAATCATAAACATCAGACCATAGCCAAATACTCTTCTGGTGGTCAGTATGGTCTGATAACCATATCCTCCGATTTTCTTAGACAGCACAGAATAACAGGACCATAAAAAGGCTGCCAGCAGAGCCAGAAGATCACCAAGAGGATTGATCTTTAGAGCTGATCCGTTAAAGCTGATGAGACAGATTCCTGCCATAGCAACAACAAATCCTATAAAAAAATGGATGCCCAGCTTTTCCTCCTGCTTCATGAAAAGCTGGGTTAAAATTGCTGTAAAAAATGGAGCTGCTGATATAATTACCCCCACATTGGAGGCAAGTGTGTAAGTAAGTGCCATATTTTCCAGAAGATAATAGAGGCAGATTCCTGTTAATCCTGCCAGCATAAAGGTGATCTCCTGTTTTTTCTCCTTTACCTTCAGTCTCCTTGGTGCTATGAGAAACAAAGCTGCAAATCCTATGATAAAGCGGAAAAACAAGATTTCCACAGGCTGAAAATCTACCAGAAGTACCTTTGTAGAAATAAAGGTTGTTCCCCAAAGTATCACTGTCATAAGTGCTGCCCCATGACCTGATCTGATTTTATGTTCCATCTGTCATTTCTCCTCTGTCTGATTTTTATTCTTGAATATCTCTCCATAAGCTCCTGGAGAAATTCCGATATAACTGCTGAAATAATTGGTAAAATGGCTCTGATCAGAAAATCCGGTTCTCATAGCAGCTTCTACAGGCGGCAGCCCCTGCTCCAGAAGCCTTTTTGCTTCATCTATCCGAATGGTTTCCAGATAGCGGTAAGGGGTGATTCCCTTTGACTTTGTAAATGCCCTGAGCAGCGTGGATTTGCTTAAGCCTGCTTCACGGCAGATTTGATCCAGTCCAATACGCTCCATGTAATACTTTTTTATATAACTGCAGGCCAGCTCAATTTCTTCACTGCAATCAGGAATACACTGTTCAAATGGCTGCCCATAGTTTTGAATCAGATAAGTCAGCAGCAGAATCAGATCTTCTTCTTTTGCAAACTCTTCAGATTCTGTCATAATCATCTCATGAAGAGGACGCAGATAGCAGACAGCCTCTTCATCAAAAATAACACTCTGGGAAAAACCCGGGAGCTGTCTTATTCCTGTGATTTCTTCCGTCAGATCAAGCATTCTCTCCTTCTTAATATTTAAACCTCCATAATCCAGAGTACAGCCATCACTTTGAATGCAGCTATGGTTATCTCCGGGATTAAACATGAGGATGCTTCCCTTTGATATGAGATATTCCCTGTTCTTGCAGGAAAGGCGTCGTTCCCCCATCATCACCAGCCCAATGACATAAAAATCATGAAAATGATTGGGAAAAGGCTGTACAATGCCCTGGAGGCGGTAAGCTTCTAATTGCAGTTCTTTATCATAAACAATGGTTCTTATCTCTTTTTTCATAGGTCACTCCTTGACTCACTTTCGCTCATTATAGCACCATTTTCCCTAATTGGCTTGTAAAATATCTTCAAATCCAGCATAAGCATATACAAAAAGGAAGGAGACAACAAAACCTGACGATTTCGCATCTCCTTCCTCGATTAATATTACTTTGTCAATACTTCCCATTTATTATTCACTTTCCCTGCGAATCTGCCTTTTTATTGCCCTTTTAATTACTCCTATATAAAGTACTGTATAAAAAAGATACATAATTACAATAGGTATAGAAGATATATCAATTCCGATCTCCTAAACTGCCGAACAGCTGTCTTGCAGCCATAGAAAATGCCATATCTCCTGTCTCCATAATTTTCTCAGGTCCTATCAAATAAGAAATTCCAAGAAAATAGCTTAAATATACAACAAGAATAATAATAGGGCTGATGGTCAGAGCCAGAGGAAGATTTCTCTTGGCATCCTTTATCTCGTGACAGATGGACGGGGCAATGGACCAGCCATCATAGGAAAATGCAACTGATACAATGGCACCTGTAGATGCCATAATGCTGGTTCCATTAATAGGCGCGCTGTCGCTGATTACAGATGAAATTTTACTCTTTCTGACTTGAATAACTGGATAGAAAAATAATTGCTGCTGCACCCAGAACAGCCATAATCACACAGAGAACTCCCTCTCCTGCTGAGGTGGGAAGTCCGGGAAATACTTCGCCGATTGATCCCAGTATAAAACCGCCAATTACCAGATAAACAGGTTGAGGATACCGCTCCATCAACTGCTCCAGTCCCTTTGTTGTCAGGATCACTCCAAGAAGCACTCCTCCGCCAAATGGAATCAGGAAGCTAAAAGACAAGCTGTGAAGTGCCCTGATTGCACGGTCATATAGTCCAAATATGAGCAGCACATAGGATACACTGATTCCAGGCAGTACAAGGGCTACTGCAGCACCGATTCCTGCAAGGAGAAGTATAATAAAAGAACTGTTTCCTCCTAAAGCACCTGCTGCTGCCATAGGTGCCATAATAAGTTCAAGAAGTACAACTCCTATAATACCGATGATTGGATAAATAGCGGTTTTCACAGACAATTTCTTCACACCTGCCTGTTTGTAAATCATGGGAATTCCTCCGGCTATGGCACCCATGAAGAAATACAGGGTTACCATAGGGTATTGCTCCAGCATAAAAAGTATAGGCTTAGAGAACAGTAAAATCCCCAAAAGTCCGCCCACACAAAAGGTTCCGAGAAACTTCAGGTTCCCCTTTATATCCTTGGTAAAGTTGCTGACAGCACTGATCAGTTTGTCATAAATCCCAAGCAGCATAGCCATAGAACCGCCGCTGACTCCAGGCACCATCATAGTACCGCCTACACAGATCGCTTTAATAATAGTAGATAATTTCACGCTTTCTCTCCTTGTAAACTCTGTCAATAACAGTTTTCTGTCCATATCATGTATTCTGCTCTTATAGCAGCAGCCCGCTTAAAGCTAAGCTAAACACAGCCCATCTCCATTTGGAAACAGGCTATGCACAATATTACAATTATAGAGAATGATTCCTGCAAAGTCAAGCATTTTTCCCCAAGGCTTCTTCCAGCGTATGCCATGCTAAAACTGCACATTTTACTCTGGCCGGCATGCGGGAAACGCCCTGTAGAGCTGCAGCTTCCTCCAACTGCTGGATCTTTTCCTCATCTGTGATCTCTCCCTTTACCATGCCGAAAAACAGATTCATAAGCTCTTTTGCCTCTTCCACTGTCTTTCCTTTCACCAAGTCAATCATAATGGAAGCGGAAGCTCTGGAAATGGCACAGCCGTCTCCGTGAAATCCTGCATCTTCTATGATCCCATTATCAATCAACAAGTCCAGTATAATATCATCACCGCAGCTTGGATTTACTCCCTCCAGACTTACAGTGGCATTGTCTACTTTATGACGATTCCAGTCTGCACGGCTGTTTTCTATAATAATCTGATTATATAAATCGTTAATTTCCAAATCCCATGCACCTCCTTACATTCTTAATTCCATTAACCAGCTGATCTACATTCTCTCTGGTATTATAGACTGCAAAGCTTGCCCTGCAGCAGGAATTGATTTTAAGATACTCCATGAGAGGCTGTGCACAGTGATGACCTGCACGCACTGCAATTCCGTCAGCATCCAGTATGGAGGCTGTATCATGAGGATGAACTCCTTCTATATTAAAGGAGATAACACCATAACGTCCTTTTGCAGTTGGTTCCCCGTAAATGGTCACATAGGGAATTTCACTAAGCTTTCCAATGGCATAATCCATTAAATCCTGCTCATGGCTCCTGATTGCCTCATAGCCGATGGAATCTATATATTTAATGGCAGCTTCTAAGCCAACCTCTCCGCCTACATTTCTGGTTCCTGCTTCAAATCTCCTTGGAACCTCTGCATAGGTAACAGACTGCTCATGAACACTGCTGATCATATCTCCACCGCTTAAGAAAGGCGGCATCTTCTCCAGTAATTCCTTCTTACCATATAAGACACCGATTCCCATAGGTCCATAGAGCTTATGACCTGAAAATGCTGCAAAATCCACATCCAGCGCCTTAACATCAACAGACATATGAGGAATGCTCTGGGCACAGTCTAATACAACCACTGCCCCAACCTCTCTTGCCCTTTTCACAATCTGCTCCACAGGAGCTTCCAGCCCCAGAACATTGGATACCTGGGCGATTGCAACAAGGCGGGTTTTGGAACCGATTTTAGTTTTTATTTCATCTTCGGTGAGATGGCCATTTTCATCAGGATAGAGATAACAAAGCTTCGCTCCCTTTGCCTTAGCCACTCTCTGCCAGGGAACCAGATTGCTGTGATGCTCTGCAACTGACAGGGCAATCTCATCTCCCTCTTCTATAAATTCCATTCCATAACTATAAGCAAGGAGATTTAAAGATTCCGTTGTATTCTGTGTAAAAATAATCTCCTCTGTTTCTGCTCCTATAAACTCAGCAACTGCCCTTCTTGCCCTTTCATGGGCTTCTGTAGCTCTTGCGCCCAACTCATAGACACCTCTGTAGGGATTGGCATTGTCTTTCTCATAATAGGATGTTATTGCCTCAATTACCTGCCTGGGATGCTGGGTAGTGGCTGCATTGTCTAAATATACAAGAGGCTTGCCATTTTCCATTAACTGCAAAGCAGGAAAATCATGTTTGTTCATTTAATATAAGCCTCCTTTCGATCTGCCGGTTTAAGGATTCCCTCAAATCTTCATCAGGAATCCGGTCTATTACCGGTGCAAACCGTCCCTGTACCATCAGTAATCTTGCCTGGGAAGGCGTTAAGCCTCTGGAACAGAGATAATAGATATGGTTTTCATCAAGACGGCCGACTGTAGCTGCATGCTGCCCTTCCACCTGCTCCTCTCCACAGAGAATCAGAGGAACTGTTTTATTCTTCACTTTCTTTCCAAGCATTAATACCTCTTCCAGCTCATGACCTGCGGCTCCTGTAGCTCCACGCTTAAAATCAATGGTTGCACGCAGTACCTTGCTGCTTTCCCCAGCCAGGACTCCTGCTGTATAGAGGTCACTTGCGGAACTCTTTCCCCAATGCTCTGCAACATCATTAAAGTCAAATGCCTGGTTTTCATCTCCAAAGTAAGCAGTATCCAGAGCAAAGCTGCTCTCTCTGCCTGATAAAAAGGATTTTACGCCTAAAGCTGCTGTTTTTCCTCCCATAATGGCTCTTACTACCTCCACTCTGGCACCTTCCTCTGCATAAACAGCCACTGCATTCCAGCTTCTGCAGCTTCTTCCCAGTTCCTGAATCTGGTATAAGCGGACTACAGAACCTTTCTTTGCATAGATTCTGGTCAGCTCTGCTGAAAATCCCCGGGCTGACTCATCAGAGCTGACTCTTTGCATCACTGAAATGCTGCTGTCTTCCTCTGCATAGATTCCATAGCTTCCTACTATAGCAGGATTTGCATCTGTTACTTTTGCAGTGAAGGCAATGACTTCATCTGCCCTGGATTCTGCTTTCAGATAACAGGTTGTATTGGCATGTTTCATCACATAGCTGTCATATTCATTTCCCATTCCACTTTCTATCTTTTCATTGAAAGCGTTGAAAGGAAACTGTAATTCTGTCTTCACTCCTTCCGGCAGAGGAGAAACTGTAACATCAGCTTTTCCAAAGCCGCCCTCCGGAGCCTCTATTAATGCAAATATATCTTCCGCCTGATTCACCTTCAAATGATTCCAGGTAGGTACAGGCAGAACGTTAATTCTCTCTTTCATTCCGACACCTCCTATCAGCCAATGCTGCCTTTCATTTCCAGATGAATCAGGTTATTCATTTCAACTGCATATTCAAGTGGAAGCTCCTTGGCAATAGGCTCTGCAAAGCCGCCTACAATCAATGCCTTTGCATCTTCCTCTGAAATTCCTCTGCTCATAAGGTAGAATACAGCCTGCTCACTGATTCTTCCAATCTTAGCCTCATGGCCGATATCAGCCTCATCACATTGAATATCCATAACTGGTATGGTATCGGAGCGGGACTGATCATCTAACATTAAGGATTCACAGGATACGGAGGATTTGCTTCCTGTCGCCTCAGGCATTACCCTCACTGAGCTTCGGAAGGTGGATACTCCGCCATCTCTTGATATGGATTTTGTAGAAATATGGGAGGTGGTGTGTGGGGCTGCGTGAACCACCTTTGCACCTGTATCCAGATTCTGACCGCCTCCTGCAAATGTAATCCCTGTAAACTCCATACGGCTTCCCTCTCCCTTTAATATGCTCATAGGATAGAGATAGGATATGTGGGAGCCAAAGGAACCTGATACCCATTCTATGGTACCACCCTTTTCCACACGGGCACGTTTTGTATTTAAGTTATACATATTTTTTGACCAGTTCTCTATGGTGGAGTAACGAAGTCTTGCTCCCTCTCCTACGTAAAGTTCCACACAGCCTGCATGAAGATTGGCAACACTGTATTTAGGGGCTGAACAGCCTTCTATAAAATGAAGATAAGCGCCTTCATCCACTATGATGAGAGTGTGTTCAAACTGACCTGCTCCCGGAGCATTTAAACGGAAATAGGACTGAAGGGGGATTTCCACCGACACACCGGGTGGAACATAGACAAAAGAACCTCCCGACCACACAGCTCCGTGAAGGGCTGCGAACTTGTGGTCTGAGGGTGGAACCAGTTTCATAAAATGCTTTCGTACCATATCTGCATATGGCCCTGTAAGGGCACTTTCCATATCTGTATAAACCACTCCCTGAGCTGCAGCCTGAGCGCTGATATTGTGATAAACCACCTCGGAATCATACTGTGCTCCTACGCCTGCCAGTGATTTCCTCTCAGCTTTGGGAATTCCAAGTCTTTCAAAGGTGTTTTTAATATCGTCAGGTACTTCCGACCATTTCCCCCTCATAGGAGTATCCGGGCGGACATAAGTAACAATGTCATTGATATTTAAATCATCAAGAGAAGGCCCCCAGTTAGGCACAGGAATGCTGTTGTACAGCTGTAGAGACTTTTGCCTGAAGGTGCGCATCCACTCCGGATCATTCTTCTCATCTGAAATCTGTGATACAATTTCCTCAGTCAGACCTGACTGAACTTCAAAGGAAGAGCGGACTTTATCCTTAATATCATAGATACTTCTGTCGCCTTCCTCTACTCTTGTTTTCCTGGAGTCAAAGACTTTCATACTACCGCCTCCTTCTCCCTGATGCCAAAACCGCCTTCAATAATCTCAGCTGCAAGCTCTTTACCGCCTGTCTGTACGATCTTTCCATTCTCCAGCACATGGACATAATCAATGTCCAGACCTTCTAAAATCTTAGCGCTATGGGTGATGATTAAAACTGCGTTCTTGTTATTGTGATAGGTCTTAACTCCATTTGATACTGTTTTTACTGCATCTACGTCAAGACCTGAATCTGTCTCGTCTAAGAGGGCAAGCTTGGGCTGAAGCATCATAAGCTGGAGAATCTCCGCTTTCTTCTTCTCTCCTCCTGAAAATCCCACATTGAGATAACGCTGTGCATAATCAGGGTCCATATCCAGGTTCTTCATCTGAGTTTTTAAATCCTTTTGAAATGCCAATACTCTGGGTGCTCTTCCCTCAACAGCCCCTTTTGCTGTACGCAGGAAATTCTCCAGTGTAATCCCGGGAATCTCCTCAGGAGATTGAAAAGATAGAAAAATCCCTTTTCTGGCTCTCACATCTGCCTTTTCCTCTGTGATATCATTTCCTTCCAGAAGAATTCTGCCCTCTGTAATCTCAAATCTGGGATCACCCATAACAGTGGAAACCAATGTAGATTTACCGGTTCCATTGGGACCCATCAGTACGTGAATCTCTCCTTTATGAATGGTTAAGTCCACCCCTTTTAAAATCTCACGGTCCTCCACTGATACGTGTAAGTCCTGTATTTCAAGTAATGTATGATTCATAATGTATGCCTCCTTCCAAGTGGCAACGATTGTTTAAATAATTGTTATCAGCCATTATTAGTTATGACTAACTTTCTACATTATGATTCTATACTATTTTACTATGAATTGCAAGCCTTATGACAAAATATTCTAAATTAATCCAGTGCTCCCATCAAATAACAATACAAACCCAAGAAGTCCTACAGCCACAGGAACGATATAAGAGGCTGCTACAGACAGACCTTTTTCCAGTTTTTTAATTAATACACTGCCCTGAATACGGTTATATGTGAAATATACCAGGATCAGCGGAAATGCATAAATAAAGGTATACAGCGTAATAAATGCCAGTACATAAGGGGCTGACAGCTGATAGGTTGTCAGAATAGCCAGGAATCCAAAATATGGAAGTGCGCTAGTCAGTTCTATCCCACAGAATACTGCTCCCATGACAAATAATATACCCGGTTTCAGCTGGTTGGGTACTTTCCCCTCAGATACGGACTGATTGCTGGTGCTTTTCATCACTTGAAGAGTCATAACGCCGCCTGCTGTCAGACAGGCAATCCCTGCAGCCACTTCCCCAATGCTTAAATGAAACGGATAAGCAATAAGCAGACCATTCCAGAGGCGTGCCACATTCTGAACCACCCCATAGTAGATTGCAATGCCAAGCACACAGTTGGCAAGGCTAATGCCGAGAATGAAGTACAGAGTGTGTCGTTTCTTCTTCACCATAGCCTGCAGAAGCATCTGCTGGGCAATGGCAGAGGGGTTGAGACTGTCTAAAAAGCTGGCAGTAATGGCGGTTCCAAGTAGTGCTAACATAGTAAAATTCCTCCTGAAATTAGATAGAGTCTAATTTTATATCATAGAGAATTTCCCTATAATATAAAAATAGCACCAAAATCCTACCACTAAGACCTACGGTAGAACTCTGACGCTATATAGCGACCCATCCGGTGACGGGTTTCTTTATTCGACTGTTTGCTACTATATCACGGAAAATTGGGATTGTCAAATCACTTTCTCTCATTTTATTATGTATATATGATTCAAATATGATAATGTCCTAATATACCACAAATGATAATGTCCCAAAGAGAAACTGTAGTATACTCAAACCTCAGACTAAAGAAAAAGAG
>DHOR01000023.1:0-179 GCA_002409995.1 Hungatella sp. UBA5385
AATCAATTTTTTCCACGAGGGTTCCGACCTTTTGATAAAAAGGGTCGAACCCCTCGTGTAAATGTATAAACAATTCCAATTATTTATTCAAAAAAGACAATACCGCTGCTGCCATTTCATCCACATCACATTCCGTATTATGTCGAACAGATGCAGTACGAATCTCCTCCACTGCCTGA
>DHOR01000023.1:413-28601 GCA_002409995.1 Hungatella sp. UBA5385
GTACGAATCTCCTCCACTGCCTGAGGAATTGCCATTCCTGACAACTGAGCAAGGCGGTCAATGACAGCAAACTCATCTTCCTTAGACTCAGCACCTTCCAAAGCCTCCAGAACACTTCCGGAAAACTTATAAGGGCTGGCAGTTGATGCAATTACAGTCTTCCTCTCATCTCCTGTCTCCGCCTTATACGCTTCGTATACAGCAGATGCAACGCCTGTATGAGTATCAATTAAATATCCTGTATCTTCAAATACCTTCTTAATAACAGCCTTATTCTCCTCTTCAGAAGCATAACCGCCCTGGAAATCCTTCATAAAATCTCTCATAGCAGGAGTCACTGTATAGCTTCCTTTGGTACTAAGCTCTTCCATCATAGCTGCATTGACTGCCGCATCACAGCCTGCGCTTAAATAGATCAGTCTCTCTAAGTTGCTGGATATTAAAATATCCATAGAAGGAGAGGTTGTCAGAATAAAATCACGGTTTCTGTCATAAGTGCCTGTTGTAAAGAAATCAAATAATACTTTATTTTCATTGGATGCGCAGATCAGCTTCTCAATGGGAACGCCCATTTCCTTCGCCATATAAGCCGATAAAATGTTACCGAAATTACCTGTTGGCACCACTACATTGATCTTCTCACCATCAACAATCTCTCCAGCTTCCAGAAGCTTTCCATATGCATATGCATAATAAACAATCTGGGGCACTAACCTTCCAATATTAATGGAATTGGCAGAGGACAGCTGATATCCATCTTCAGCCAGCTTCTTCCCAAACTCTTTGTCATTAAATATCTTCTTAACACCGGTCTGAGCATCATCAAAGTTGCCATGAATGGCTGCCACATGGGTATTCTCACCCTTCTGTGTCACCATCTGAAGCTCCTGAACCCTGCTGACCCCATCCTTAGGATAGAATACAATGATTTCAGTTCCTTCTACATCTGCAAAACCTGCCATGGCTGCTTTGCCTGTGTCACCAGAGGTTGCAGTGAGAATCACAATCTTATTGGTAACGTGGTTTTTCTTAGCTGCTGTTGTTATAAAATGAGGCAGAATAGAGAGAGCCATATCCTTAAATGCAATGGTGCTTCCATGATATAATTCCAGATAATAAGCTCCATCAGCTTTTGTAAGAGGAGCAATGACTTCTGTATCAAACTTATCATCATAAGCCCGGTTAATACAGCTTTTCAATTCTTCCTCTGTGAAATCTGTCAGAAACAGCTTCAGAATCTCATAAGCAGTTTCCTGATATGTCATATCAGCCAGTTCCTTCATTGTTTTATCAAGCTTTGGAATAAATGTTGGCATAAACAGACCTCCGTCTGCTGCCAGCCCCTGTAAAATGGCCTTTGAGGCTGTTACATTGTTTTCACCGCCCCGTGTACTCTGATAAGATAATTCCATGGTATAACCTTCCTTTTCTGCTTTCTCATATTCTGAAACAAATGGATTTCACACTTGCCTGAAACCTTTTCAGCATTGTAGCACACTTTATTCCCATGCGCAAGAAAAACACAGGATAAGTTTTTATTAAACGGACATTTGTATTTCTGACAACTACAAATAATGTAAAATGTCCGGCACTGATTTGCACCTCTCTGTCCGATATGATAAAATACATTGGTTGAGTGATCAACCTATGGAAATTTGAGAGGATATAATAAACTATGATATATGAACACATTATAAAGGGCAGATTTATAAGCCGCCCCAACCGCTTTATTGCCCATGTTCTTATAAAAGATCAGAAAACAGGCAAAGAAAAAGAAGTGATCTGTCATGTGAAGAACACAGGACGATGCAGAGAGCTTCTCTTGCCAGGCGTTACAGTACTTCTTCAGTTTCACCCGGAAGCTGCTGCTGCAGGGCGAAAAACGGAATATTCTTTAATTGGAGTTTATAAGGAAAGGGAGGAAAAAAGTCCCCTTCTTATTAATATGGACTCCCAGGCCCCCAACCAGGTGGCTTATCAGTGGCTGTCTGATATGAGCAGCCAGCCATGCCTTCCTGTATCGACACCTGAACAATTTGGTGCCGCAGAACAAAAAAACTCCAGCCAACCAGTCCTGACAAATATCAAAAGGGAAGTAACCTATGACCAATCCAGGTTTGATCTTGCATTTCAGATTCAGAACAGCGAAGATAACCATGCTGAAGGTAACTCTCCAATAACAGTCCCCGCCTTTATGGAAGTAAAAGGTGTCACTCTTGAAGATAATGGCATTGCCAGCTTCCCTGATGCCCCTACAGAACGTGGAATAAAACACATTATGGAGCTTGCAAAAGCAGCTAAAGAGGGGTATGCAGCCTACATTCTGTTTGTGATTCAGATGAAGGAAATGCATTTATTCACTCCCAACTGGAAAACGCACCCCCAATTTGGAGATGCGCTTAAAATTGCCCGTGATTCCGGCGTTTATATTCTGGCATATTACTGCATTGTAACAGAAAACAGCCTTGCAATTGACCAGCCGGTTTCAGTTGAGCTCTAAGATATTAAAATAGGTCAAGCAATTAAAACTTCCGGCCTCCCCCGCCAAAGCTTCTTCCTGAAGAAGAGCGGGTGGTGCTTCTGCTAGAGGAACCTCCGCTTGATCTTCCTCCACCGCCTCCGCTGCTGTTATTTCTGGGGCGGCGTATATGGGTAACTGTTTTGTTAATCAGATCATCACGACTGTCACGGTATCGATAGCCGCAGTCCGCTCTGTAAGCAAGCTTAAAATTCCCCGCTAAATTTCGCTCACGTTTCATTCCATAGCTTCTGATAACATTGAGACAGGCAATGAGTGCTGTCACAAATGCTACTATAAAGGCCAAACCTGCCTCATATCCACGAATGGAACGGTACACACTGATCTGGCCTGTATCCCTGTCATAATTATACTGACCGCCTGGAATACCTGCATCAAAATACTTTTCAACACCCTTTAAATATTTCAGGCCACAGCTGTAAAAATCTCCATCACCAGCTGAATTATAAACATCATCTAAAATCTTATTCCAACGATCATCCGTAAGGAAACGGTTCATTTTCCCAACAGGGGCAATATTCAGCTCCCGGTTATCCATATCAATTAAGAAAATAACTCCATTGTAATCTTTTCCAGTTCCGAAATTACCATCTATGTAGAAATCTTCAATATAGCCTTCTGCAGATTGCCCCTCTGCATCATCAGTGGTTACAAGAACCACATCCATATTCATCTTCTTCCGCAGGGCTGCGATTCTCTGCTCTAAATCATCTGCTTCCAACTGAGTAAAAAGCTCTGCCATATCAAATACACGGGTATCCCCATCTGCTTTTGCTCCATAAGCATAAAAAGCAGTGGTTAAAATCATAAGCAGGCACACAGCTAACAGAGATAGTATTCTTCTTTTCATTCTCATCATATCAGATACCCCACAATCAGCATAACAATCAGAATCGGGAAGAAAATTTGGGCAAAGAGTACCATAAGACGTCCCATGTCTACAGGAAGTTTACCACAGACTCTGCCATTTTCCCCGTTAATTGAAAAATAGTAGATTTTATTCTTAGCCTGATCATTATAAGTTAAGGTCCAGACAGGCAGCAGGGCATAATCCCATTTCTCCTGGCGAAAATCTACGGAACGGTTATTTACACGAACCCTGTCATAGGAACCAATGCTGTTTCTTAAGGTGGATTCTGCAAATTCCCGAACCTCTTTTTTTACTTCCTCACTGAATTCCGACTCTTCCATATCCCTGCGTTCCGCTAAAAATCCTGATAAATATGACATTTGAAATGGCTTCAGTTTCTCCATATCATAGGAAAATACACCTTCTGCCAATTCACGATTAGCCTTTTTAAGGGCATTTCTGGGAACATAACGGATATCCATATTGCCTTCCCTGTGAATGGAGTAAGAGGAAGTCTCTGTATACTTATAATCACCCGTGACCCAGACTCTCAGCTTATCTGCACTCGCATCCAGTCTCCCATCTGCCTGACAGCTGTACATAAGGTAAGGAAAATAAACTCCTGATACCTTCTCAATCTGATCCTGGCTATAAAATGCTTTGGGTACATATCGTTTTTTCTTCATCCAACTTTGGAATATCTCCAGAGCCTTTTCCTTATCAACGGAAAATGGAATCACATAATCCGGATGAAATTCCCCTGACACACGGCCGGAGAGAATCACAGGATTATGGCAGTAATAGCAAAAAGTAGCTGCTGTTGTATCATCAGTTACAATCTCTGCGCCACAGCTTGGGCAGTTATAAAGCATCGGCTGAGCCTCTGTCTTTTGAGCTGCTTCATCAGCCTCTGCCTCCACCCTAACCTTCTCTGCCTTCTGGGTGTCAGGTGCAATGGCATTCAGCTCCTTTTGCACAAACTCAGATAAACAGTAATCACAAGTATACTTCTGCTTTTCCGGATCAAAGGTCAGAGGACCTCCACAGTTGGGACATTTATATGTTACTATCTCACTCATGATCTTGGTTTCCCACACTCCGAACAGAATTTACCTGTGTTAGCAGTTCCACATTCACAAGTCCATGGACCTGCAGGTCTTGATTTGCCACATTCAGGGCAGAATTTACCGTTATTTACACTGCCGCACTCACAAGTCCAGGAATCCTGTGCCTGTGAAGCAGGATTGCCTGCCGGAACACTGGTGCCTGCATCAGAACTCCCTGCCTGAGCCTGCTGATTCATCTGCATCTGCTGCATATTAGCCTGAGAAGCCGCTCCCATAAAGCTGCCTCCAGCGCCCATTCCAACGCCCATTCCCATAAATCCAGCCATAGAACCTGCCTGATTGCTGCCAGCAGCCTCCAGACCTCTGGCAATGGAGCCCTGCATATATCCTTCTCTTACACTTGGATCACTGAGCATAGCGCCCTGGTTTCTCATATGAATCAGGTTCTTGGAATCCTCATCATAGGAAATGCTGGCAATACCAACAGACTGAATCTCCATACCTCTGGCAGCTTTCCACTGCTCATCCAGAGTATCAGCCATATAATTTCCCAGCTCTCTGCCCTTGGAAGCAACAAAGGAAATACGGATTCCATCTGCTGACATCTGGTTAATAGAAGACTGAAATGCCTCTAAAAACTCAGCTAAATACTGGGTATTAATATCATCCACATCAACTTTCCCTGCATTTCTCGGAATAACCTCTGCAAAGAATTTAAGTGGATCTGTAATCTTAATCGAATAAGTCCCATGTGCACGTAAAAATAATTCCGCATTGTAAAACTGATCGAAATAGTTCACAGGATTTGGAGTGCCAAATTTAATTCCCTTAATCTCCTGAAGATTGATGAAAAATACCTTCTGAGAAGTAGGTGTCTCACCGCCATAACGGATACGGTCAAAGGATTCCTTTAATGCCGCGCCAAACTGACCGTTAAATAAAGAAGGAAGCGAAGAGTTCTTCACTGTGTAATAGCCTTCCTCGGCAGTATAGTCAATGACACGTCCTCCATCAACCAGCATCATAAACTGATTAGGATAAACGTGAACCACAGAACCATCAGATACTGTATTATCCGTCCCCTTTGTATTGGACCCGCGTCGGATCTTTACACCACTTGTAAATACCGTTTTGTCTCCCATACTTCCGGATTCTATGACCTCTAGCCACTGGTCCGCCAGTGAGCCGCCAATGGCAGTTGTTGCTGCTTTAATAATTCCCATTGTTAATCTCTCCCATCTATACTTTTTTATCATAATAACATGAATTTCTAATTCACGAAAGTCTTATTTTATCTGTCTGTATCGCCCGCCGCCTTCCGCATAAGCGCGATTTCCTCCGCATATCCGGGAAGCTCATTGGGAGTTTCCAGATAAAAAGGAAGATCCTTTAAAGCAGGATGGGTAACAACACGCTCCAAAGCCTCTATACCAATCTGCCCCTCTCCAATCCTTGCATGGCGGTCCTTATGTGTACCAAGAGAATTCAGACTGTCATTTAAATGAATTGCCTTCAGCTTATGAAGCCCTATGATGCTGTCAAACTGGTTAAGCACACCATCTAAATCACTGACAATATCATAGCCCCCGTCCCATATATGACAGGTATCAAGACAAACTCCCATCAGCTCTTTGTGTTCCACTCTGTCTAAACTCTCTCTCAGCTCTTCAAATTCCCGTCCAATCTCACTGCCTTTCCCAGCCATAGTCTCCAACAGCACTGTAGTGGACTGTTCAGGGTCTAAAATCTGGTTCAGCATATCTGCAATAAAGGCGATTCCTGCTTCAACTCCCTGCCCCACATGACTTCCGGGGTGAAAATTATAGAAGTTGCCTGGTGTAAATTCCATTCGCCTCAAATCATCCTTCATGGTATCTCTCGCCAGCTCCCTCAGACCTTCATCTGCAGAACAGGCGTTTAATGTATAAGGTGCATGAGCCAGGATCTTCTTAATTCCATGCTCTGCACTGTAATCCAGAAATTTCTCCACATCTGCCGGGTCTATGGCCTTGGCCTTAGTTCCTCTTGGATTTCTGGTAAAAAACTGAAAGGTATTGGCACCGATCTTCACCGCATTTTTACCCATGGCTGCATAACCCTTTGCCGAAGACAGATGACATCCGATTGTAAGCATAAAAACCTCCTATTTTACTTTCTTCTCTGTTTTTCTACGTGATACTCCCCCTCTATCAACAGCGTATATGGCAATCATAATAAATACAAGCGCCAGCAGAAGCTGAAGTGCAAGGCTGATAACCACCCAGTACTTTGTAACGAAATTCTCCGGATGAGGGCCAAACCATCGGTTAAAACTGTTTGCCATCTGATTACTTCCTGTCTGACCGCTGATCATCATATAAAAAGTGGCTACAGGATTGATCAGAAGCAGATATAAAAATCCACCTGAGCTTGCTGTTTCCATCATTCCGCCCATTGTATTGGAATAAATGTTATTAATATTCATCTGGGAAATGGACAGCGCAAATGTATTGGCTGCATAGGTTCCTGCTGCAACAACAATCAGAACACCATAAGTCACTGCAGTTGCAATGGTGGACCGTTTAAATATAGATGAAAAACAGATTCCCATACTTCCGCACATCAGCGCAACTGCTACATAACAAAGCAGCAGCAGAAAAACATCAGATAATGTGATTCCTCCGTATACAAAAGACACGGCAAGAAGGGGAAAGCTGGATACTATCATAATAAACATTGTGCTGAAAGAAGAGGCCAGCTTACCCAGAATAATATCAGAAGGTTTCATAGTAGTGGTCAGCATCAGATCAAGGGTCTGTCTCTCCCGTTCCCCGCTGATACTTCCTGCAGTCAGCGCAGGCATTATAAACATCAGCATAATAAATTCCACAACAGCCACAAACACATAGAGATTTAAAAATGAGGAATACTGAATATCAGCAGTCATTTTTACACGTTCTACTACGGAATACATGTTGAGAAGAGCGATCAGCGCCAGAATGCCGTTAAATACCATAATCACCAGTGCCAGACGAAAGCTTCTGGCACTGACTGTAATTTCTCTTTTATATACCGGATTCGTTCTCATGGACTAACACCGCCTTTTCTCCATCATGGTCTGTAATCTGCATAAACAGAGTCTCTAAGCTGCCCCGCTCTCTGGTAAATCCATGAACAGGAACCTCTGCATCCACCAGCTGCTGAAGCAGCATTGCCTCATCCCGTTCCTCTCCGATAAAATTCACCATAATATCTCCATCCTTCATGGAAATAGTCTGAACACAAGGCTGACTCTTTAGAATAGCAAGGGCCTTATCCTTCTGTCCAAGTATGGATATAATCAGAGGATTGGTGGCATTGATTCTTCGCAGAATCTCTCCCATACTTCCGCTTAAAACGATTTTCCCCTGTTCAATAATTCCAATATCAGTACAAAGCTCTGACAGCTCTGACAATACATGAGAGCTGATCAGTATAGTCTTTCCCTGCTCTCTCAGCTCTTTTAATATTTCACGAAATTCATATCTGGTTCTTGGATCAAGACCAGAGGTGGGCTCATCCATAACCAAAAGCGCTGGATCATGAATCAGGGCTCTTGCAAGGCAAAGCCTCTGCTTCATCCCTCTGGAAAGACTGTCTACGTAAAAATTAACCTTATCCTCCAGACCTACCTGCTCCAGCAGCGTCATATATCTGGTTCTTGCCTTAAGTCCGTCAATACCATAGCAGGAAGAAAAAAACTCCAGATATTCACTTACCTTTAAATTATCATAAACTCCGAAAAAATCAGGCACATACCCAATCTTCATCTTCAGCTGACTGGTCCCCTTTGTCACTTCCACACCATCAATCTTAGCGCTGCCGCTGTCAGCTCTTAAAAGTCCTGTCATAATCTTGATTGCTGTGGTTTTCCCGGCACCGTTAGGACCTACAAAGCCGTACAGAGCACCTTGGGGAATGGTCATATCAAGGCCATTTAACGCATGGAATTTTCCGAATGTTTTATGTAAATCTCTTATTTCTAACATCATTTATCCCTTCCTACAACATTGAGCATGGGCAGGTTTAGATACCAGTTATATTCATTGGTACTATCCGCTGCATACTTTACAGTCAGAGTATTGGCCGGAGATAAGTAGGGCTCCAGTTCATACTGCTTATAATCGGTTTTTCCCGGCTTCATCAAATCATAATTGCCTGTATCATGGTTATAAAAATAGATATTTCCCTTAAATACAGCAGTATAGTAAAGACTCTCCATATCCATAAAATCGGAAGAAGGAGTTTCAAATACAAGCTTCTCCACTTCAATATCACTGCCAAGGAAATACTCCAAAGCTACAGGGTCTATGCAGTTGGCTGAATTAGTGTCTGCATAATACTGACCGCTTACTACAGTGGGATTTCTCATAAGAGCAGATCTGTAAATCCTCTCTCCCTGTCTAGTATTCACATTCAGAGCAGAGGTGAGCATGGTCATACCATAGGTTTCATAATCTCCTTCAGCCAGGAACTGTCCCCCCTCCTGCACTTTGCTGAATGCAACAATACGAGCCTCAGGATTATTAGTTGAAAAATACCTATCCAGATAAAAACTTAAGATGTTCATTCTGGAAAGAGCCAGCATATAATCCGGGTCCTCGATGTCAGGCTTCTGATACAGATAGCTGCCAGTTACTCTGGCAGATACGGAATAGCCGTTGTTAATGGGATAGTTAATCACTGGCAGATCATTAAGAGATTTAGTCTCTCCTGCCTGCATCTCATCAATGATAATCATTTTCCCATGCATCATAATTCCAACTTTTTCCACAGGATAGGAATAGCCGTTGGTCACTGTGCCGGTGACTTTCCCTTCAAACAGATTCACATCACCTGTAAGGCCTATGTTCTCCGGATTCTCTGTCTTCCTTCTCAAGCTATAATACTTAGGGGTAAATGAAGCCACATTCTGAACTGCAACTCCTGTTTCTGCCCCTTCATGCTGTATCCTCACCTTATAGTCCTCTGTTCCTGTAAATTTAGGCACAGGAGACATATCAAAATAATTGCTTCTTGTAATAGGCATCAGTATATAGGAAGGATCCAGAGAAATGCTGTAAGGCTTATTATAGGGAGTTCTCATATTGATATAAGTATACTCCTCCACTGTATTCTCAGAAGTATCCAGTATGGTAGCATAAGTAAAAAATGTGGATTTAAAACGGGTGCCTGTACCCATAACATATACAATGCCTGTAAATACCAGGGACAGAACCAGCACCCCCGGTCTGTAGTAACGTCTCCGCTCCTGCTTCTTTAAGAAAAAATAGAGACCGGGACCGACTAATATAATGTATCCTACAATCACAACAATATATAATGGCAGATTGGGAAGCTTTTCTGCATTCCCCGTATTCAGCATATTCTGAACACTCCAGTACTGGTTGGAATTGCCATTATAAAATTCATTAGATAGAATGTTTAACTGATTTTCACCCAGCAGAGCCACAAACATCTTATCTACATAAGAACGCTGTACCTGACAAAAAGAAGCAATATCAACAAAATCATAGGCAGCCACACCTACTTTTCCCTTGCCTCTTACCGTAGAGGTCAGAACAGGGAACTGATCATTGGACAATACCTCGGTTCCGCCTTTTAAGGTAATATTAGCCACCACCAGATCAATAAAAGACTCTCCAGGTCTATTGACAGCATATTCCACTCCCATGTCAACTTCTTTCATCTCCGGAGGTGGATAACCCTCTGCCAGAAGCTGGGAATTAAAGGCAGCCAGTGTAAAATCGGCTCTGGCACCTGTTCCTATGAGAAGGGTTCCCCCTTCCTTCACCCAGTCCCATATTGCAGTTACCTGACTGTCTGTCAGCTGATTGGTATCGTAATCTGTAATGAGAAGAATATCCAGAAGTCCCAGTCCAATCGCCTCATCCGGTATATCCTTTGCGGTCATGCCGAATGTTCTGGTCTGAACAGAGCTGTAGTTGACTCCCACTCCATTTAAATAGGACAGCTGCTCCGGTTCATCAGCAAGAACACCAATGAGCAGCTCTGCAACCTCAGTGCTTACACTCATCTTCATTCTTTTACGAATCAGCTCCTGATCCTGGGAGTCAAGAAGCTTCACATACAGTAAATCCGCTCTGCCAACAGGCACATAGATCACTTTGCTCACATGCTTTCCTGCCTCTGCAGAAACCGGATAATCGTATTCATAAAGATCATAATCAGACTCCATGGTTACAATGCGGATCTTTCCCTCAAATGTCTGACCTTCTTCATTGTCTAAATCAATATGAAGCGGAACGGAACGCCCGCTTCTTGCAACGCCCTCAAATCCACTTGTTACCTCCATTTTAACAGGAGATCCTGAAACAGCAAAATATTCATCTGTAAATGCAGTCCCGCTTTCTGCCGGATATGCCCCTGCACCATAAGCGGTAACACAGGAAGCAGGCAGTAATAAACTGCCTGCCACCATAAATACCGCAGTCAAAATCAGAATTGGGTTTTTCTTAAACCTCATCCTATGTCACCCTATCTTTCCAAAGTTTTCCTTATTCACGTCAAAATTAACCTGCAGCTTCACTGTAAAAACAGTACCTGTTAAATCGCTGGTTACATCGATGGTTCCGCCATGCATATCCACAATGTTCTTGGCAATTGCCAGCCCAAGACCTGTTCCTCCTGTATTGGTAGAACGGGACTGTTCCACACGGTAAAACTTGTTGAAAATAAGAGGCAGCTCTTCTTTTGGGATTACATATCCGTAGTTAACAACCGCCACAGTAACAATCTCGTCATCTGCATGGAGCTTAACAAGAATTCTCTTGCCGTCAGCCCCATACTTAATGGCATTGTTAATCAAATTGTCAAACAAGCGGGCAAGAAGATTCCCATCTGCATTAATAACCTTGACAGGCACATTGCTCTGCAGCTCATAGGATAAATTCTTCTCCACAAAATTAGGATAGAACTCCTCCAACATCTGGCTTAACAGCTTTACAACATCTACCTGTCCCACATGCATGGAAATCTTACCATAATTAAGCTTTGTAAAGCCAAATAAGTCCTCTATCAGCTTCTCCAGCCGTTTTGTCTTTACATAAGCAATCTCTATATAATTCTTCTGCTGATCCGGCGGCACCTTTCCCTCTGTAGACAGAAGCTCCAGATAACCGATAATGGAGGTAAGGGGAGTCCTTAAGTCATGAGCCACATTGGTAATCAACTCATTCTTCGTTCTCTCCGACTCTCTCTCCTTTTCCATCAGCTCTTTTAAATCCTCTACCATCTTATTCAAGTTGGCTGCCATAGAGGAGAATTCGTCATCTCCTTCAACCTCTATGGAGGTATTTAAATCACCTTCTGATATATTCTGCATGGCAGAGGAAATCCTGCTGATATAACGCATGGTCTTCTCCTGCAGCAGCACAAAGGTCACAGCAAATACACCGATTCCAAACAGCACATAGATCAGAATCATAACAATATCCTTTTCCAGGATAAAAGAAAGGATGCTTCCCTTCTGTATGTAATCACTGATTAATGACACATTGGTAACCAGAAATATCTCAATCAGAACAGTCACCAGCGTGCTATAGAAAATGTTTGTAATCACACGGGTACGAAACCGCTGGCTAAAATTATTTTTCAATTTTGTATCCTACCCCCCACACTGTGGTGATAATCTTGTTCTGCCTGGAATCCTCTTTCATCTTACCGCGAAGGCGTCTGATATGTACCATAACTGTATTGTTGGCTTCATAAACCTTCTCATTCCAAACCTTTTCAAAAATCTCATCTGTACTAAACACCTTGCCAGGGTTGGAAGCCAGCAAATAAAGAATATCAAATTCAATAGGAGTAAGCCTGATCTCCTCTCCATACACTGTTACCTTATGATTATCCTTATTGATAATCAGACCTTTAATAGTGATCTCATTCATAGCATTCTCATTAGCTGCACTGTTAGGATTCAGCTGTGTATAGCGGCGAAGCTGTGATTTCACACGGGCTGTCAGCTCCAGAGGGTTAAATGGCTTTGTTACATAGTCATCAGCTCCAGTTCCAAGTCCCAGAATCTTATCAAGATCTGTGGATTTGGCGCTTAACATAATAATAGGAATATTGTTAGTCTCCCTGATCTTCTTACACATCTCAAGCCCATCCATTCCAGGCATCATAATATCCAGCAGAACCAGATGGATCTCATTCTTCTCCAGAACCTCAAATCCCTCTTCTGCATTGTTGGCTTTAAACACTTTATATCCATCACTGACAAGATATATCTCCACTAAATCTGCAATCTCTTTTTCATCATCTATAACCAGTACATTTGTAGTTTCTGACATAAAAAAATACCTCCCTTATGTATATTATTGAAACAGATTTTATCTATAAATATCCAATCTGCATCTATTTTACCACAAGTAAGGTATCTTTGCTTTACTATTTTCTTACAAAAAAGCTATATATTACTAGATGTTACAGACTTTGGCAGCCTGCATTTACGGAATGTTTCTGTTGGATTATTCCCCACTATCTTTTCCCAGCAGATTAATAATAAACTGGCTTGCTGTACGTCCTGACAATCCGCCATGGCTCAGTTCCCATATATTGGCCTTTGCATAAAGCTCGTCCAAAGGCATATTCAGCTCATATCTGGCAGCCAGCTCCCTGACAATCTGCTGAAACTCCTTCTTATCAGGTGAACCATAATAGATAGTCACGCCAAATCTTGCAACCAGGGATAGCTTTTCCTGCACAGTATCATTATTATGTAATTCATCATCCAGCTCTCTCTTGTCACTGAATTTCTCACGAATCAAATGACGCCGGTTGGAGGTGGCATAAATCAGCACATTACCTGGCTTCTTCCCAAGCCCGCCTTCTATAATCGCCTTCAAATACTTATATTCCAACTCCGAATCCTCAAAAGACAAATCATCCATATAGATAATAAACTTATAATTCCTATCTTTCACCTGCTCTTGAATCTGGGAAAGTGCCTGAAACTGGTGCTTATATATCTCAATCATCCGAAGGCCTTTGTCATAATACTCGTTAAGAATGGCTTTAATACTGGAAGACTTGCCTGTTCCGCTGTCTCCAAAGAGAAGCACATTGTTAGCAGCCCGCCCCTCTATAAATGCTTCTGTATTCTCAATCAGCTTCTGTTTCTGCAGCTCATACCCAATAATATCATCCAGATAAACATGCTCCACATTAGTAATGGGCTTTATAGATACATCATTGCCCATTTCCTCTACACGAAATGCCTTATTAAGCCCAAATTTACCCACTCCAAAATGCCGGTAGAATTCCGTCACCTCTCTGCCAAATACCTCTGCATCGTCAGCCTGTCCAAGAGAAACAGCAAGTGCCACAATCTGATCCCTGATTCTTTTATTATACACCTTACTGCTTCCATCAACAGCATGATAATCTGCAAGACAGGTCCAGATTCCCTTCCCATCAAGATGAGACAAATGATCCAAAACTCTGATATCATAATCAAATAATTCTTTGATTAACTTAAAATCATGTGCTGCCAGTTCATTGAGAGACCCTTCCACAGCCCCTTTGATCTCACAGGATGTGCTATAAACATTTTCATCATTAGCAAGACAAAATGCCAAAAAACAATGCCATAAGTTCCCTTCAAATCCATATGTAACAGCCAGCTCAATTAACTGGCTGGCACAGGCATAGGAGCTTGGCATTGTCTCCGGTTTTTCATCCGGCTGAGTCGTGAGCAGACAGGCAACCTGATCAAATAACTCACGATACTCCATGTTGCGGTATATAATTAATTCCTGAGATTTCATAATGCCCTCCATTTTAATTCCTCAGAATCTTTTTCTAATAATTCCCAAGTATCCTCATATTAGACGCTTCTTCCTCAATACCTTTCAGAGCATTCTGTACAGAAGCATCTCCCATATTTCCCTCTATATCAACAAAGAACCGATACTCCCAGTTCTTCCCGGGAATAGGTCTGGATTCAATCATCATCATATTGACTCCATTATATATGAAATTGCTCAGCATGGTATAAAGAGAACCACTGGTATGAGGCACTTCAAAGCTAATACTGATCTTTCCTGCATCTTCCCTGTATACAGCTTCTCTGGAAAGAATAATAAATCGTGTGGTATTGTTTCTGTTATGATTAATAGAGGATTTCAACACTTTCAAGTTATAAAGCTTACCGGCGATCTCACTGGCAACAGCCGCCTGTCCTGGATCCCCCTCTTCTAACACCTTCTTGGCTGCAACAGCAGTATTCTCCACACTAATCTGCTTCCACTCAGAGTTGGAGTTCAAATATTCAGAACACTGCATCAATGCCTGAGGATGAGAAAACACAGTGGTTACAGATTCAATATCTGCATCCTGAAGCCCCAGAAGTGCATGGTTCACCGGCAGAAATACCTCTGCCACTATATAATTGTGATACTTAATCAAAAGATCATAATTAGCAATGACAGAACCTGCGGAAGAATTCTCAATGGGAAGCACAGCATAATCTGCCTTCCCGTCTTCCACATCCTTCATAGCATCTTCCCAGGCAGGAACATGATACATCGAAGCATTTTCACCAAAATACTGTATGGCCGCTTCATGGCTGTAAGCCCCTTCCACACCCTGATACACCACACGTACCTTATCTTTATTCAATTCCTTTACAGCACGAAATCCAGAATCCGCTACAAGCCCATGCTCTGCCAGCAAACGATACTGAAGCCTGCGGCTCATAGTCATCATCTGTGTAAACAGCTCTTTCACTGCCTGTTTATCAAAGGAATCCTCTACCATGGCAGTCACAGCTTCAATCTTCTGCTGTTCCCTTTCACCATCAAAAACCGGTTTCCCAGTGCTGATCTTAAATTCAGCCACCTGGCCGCATACATTCATCCGCTCTTCAAATAATGCAACCATCTGGCTGTCGATCTCATCCAGCCTTTTTCTTATTTCCTGTAAATCTAATGTATTTTCATTCATTTATCTTTTTCCTTTGTTATCTTCTGGTTTATTCTTGTGTTTATTGGTTGGTGTTGCAGCTGGGATTCTTCTGGTTTTAGTTAATATTCTTTTACCTTCCAGTTTCACTATTAGCCCTGAGCAGTAAGCTCTGCCTCCAGCATCCCTTTAATCTGCTTCTCAGTATAAGCACCGGGAAACTTCCTAAACTCTGGTTCCAGCTCTTTAACCTTAAATGGTGTCCCATAATGAATTGTCACGTGCGAAGGTTTAATCCGTGGAAAATGCTGTTCAAATATTTCCGCAGTCCCAGTAATAGCCACAGGAACAACCGGACAGCCGCTTTTCTCTGCGATCTTCAAGCTGCCTTCCTTAAAAGAAAGCATATCCATAATTTCACCTTTGTTCCTTGTGCCCTCAGGGAAAATCCACACTGAAATCCCATGCTTCACCTGATCAATCCCAGCCAGAATAGTCTTTAGCCCTTCCTTCAAGTTAACACGATCCAGAAACAGACAATTAACCAGCTTCATCCAGGTAGAGAGAAGAGGAATCTTCTCCATTTCCTTCTTCGCCACAAACCCAGTTAAAGAGGGTACAGTAACATAGCCAACCAGAATATCAAAATAACTTCTGTGATTACCCACATAAAGAACCGCCTGATCTGCCGGGATATTCTCTTTCCCTTTCACAGTGACCTTCACGCCTGCAAACCACAAAATCAACCGGAACACACTTCTTACAACAGCCAGACTCTGGATATCACGAAGTCTGCGGTTTTTCTTACCCACCAGCAATTCCACTAAAATCAAAGGAATGCTTATAATCAAAAAAATAATCACAGTTGCTGCCACAAAAATAAATCGTATCATTGGTTCTATCCTCCATTTGTACTATTATATAAAATGGAGTGATCAAATACAAGTCTACCTGCCTTTCTTTTTTGTAATTTGTTCAAAGATCAGCCCAGTGATAAACCAAAGAGGAGCAAAATCCAGCCGGATAAGCCCATCAATATTGGAACTGCGCCCTGTATAATCCCATGGACACATTCCTCTCGCCTTCAGCAGATATCCAAAAATATACTCTGCCACAAAAATCAGCACCATGTACAGCATACCATGACGTATGGTTATGTCTGATTTCCTGGATACAGCACTCTGGGCAGGCCTGATCCAGTTGTCAATCCCTCTGCCAATAGGGCCTAAGAGGGCGCCGCAGCCATATATTGGAAACATTAAAAGGGAAGTTCTGCCCATAAGTCTCCAATCGTGGCGCATAATAGATTCCACTGATGTAAATATTACTTCCAGACACCAGCCGGTGACTCCGCACTTAAAAAAGTTAAATGGGAGCACTTTCAGATTTAGTTTGTTTAATGTTTTCGTCTTCATACTCTCAGTATGTACCATCTCTGGGGTTTTTATGTTTTTTTAATTTCGGGAGGGACGCAGGAAAAGGGAGGCAGGCAGGAGTCCGGGTTCTGGTTGCGCAATGGAAGATTCTAAGGCAGGAAAGGCGGTTGGATAGAGGACCTGGAAAATTCCGGTCCCGGCCGATGCCGGTACCTCCATGTTCCATCGACTTCGGGCACTGAATGCCCTACGTCGCCTCTATCCAACCGCCTTTCCTGCCTAAGTATCTTCGAATTGCTACACACGAACCCAGCCTCCTGCCTGCCTCCCTTTTCCTGCTGGTTGTTCCCGAAGTTAAGTAATGTGATGTGTGCTGCAGGTGAGGTTATTTGGTGGGAATATTTGGGTCGGTGATGTTATTTGGCTTTTAGTGAGCTTTAATTTCTTGAAAGTAAGAAAAAACTCATATTTGATGTTTTCGAATGATATAAAATGGTTTATCATAAGAGTATGCACCTCTCTTGTTTGGTATGGTATTTGGTCGTACTCTTATTATACTAAATGGTGCATTTTTGATGTCAGGATTTATTTATTAAATTATCATTTTGCTTGAATATGCTGCTTTAGTTACTGTTTAAGATGGGATAGTATTATAATCCCTGGACCGAAACCGCCACAGCCTTTCATAGCAAAAACAAATATTCAAACTCCATCCCCGCTGCCATATCCCTCTCCTATCTCACTCCTCCAATCTACCAACCCGTAGCCAGAGTGTTATTGTCGTGGCAGCAGGGCAGCAATGAGGAAGCGAAGTGACTTTTCCGAGGTACGAACGGAGTTAAAGAAAACAGCAGGAAAACTGTGGGGCAGCGTAGGGCATACAAGGCCCGGAGCTGAGTGCACATGGAGAAAAAGGCATAAAGTCTTTTTCGGAATTTGCACGATCCCCGCAGTTTTCCTGCTGTTTACTTTTAGTCCGTTCCACCAAGGAAACGGAACTTTGATTCTCATAGCTGCCCTGCTGCCACGGCAATAACACTCTGGCGGCCCCCCCGTCTACAACAGAGGGGAAAGCAGCCTGGAACATTGCTCCTTAATGCGGATCATCAGGCTCCGGGATTCATAGACCTCACGGGTAATTTCTTTGCAGACCTTTAAATCCTCAAGGAAGATTTCTTCCAGCCTCTGGGTGGTGGCCTCATCGTAGATTACTGCATTTACCTCAAAATTCAGTTCAAAGCTTCTGATATCCATGTTGGCAGTTCCGTAAGAACTGACCCTTCCGTCTGTCATGACACCCTTGGCATGGAGAAATCCATTTTCATAGGTGTAGCATCTGGCTCCGGCTTCCAGTAAGTCTGCCACATAGGAATATGTTGCCCAATAGACAAAGGGATGATCTGGTTTGCAGGGGATCATCAGACGTACGTCTACACCGGAACGGGCAGCAACTGTCAGGCTGGTAAGAACTGCATCATCAGGCACGAAATAAGGGGTTTGAATGTAGATATGGTCCCTTGCTTTGGAAAAAAGACGGATATAGTTATCTCTGATTTGCCTGCTGCTGGCATCTGGACCACTGGCAATTATCTGAATGCCCAGATAATTACCCTCTGGATTCCTTCTGTCTGTCAGGATAGGATGCTCATTTGCTAGCTCATGAGCCATTGGTTGTTCGAATCCCTGACCCATGTCTTGAGCCGCTTCACTATTAACTCCCTGACCCACATCTTGAGCCACTTCCCTATCGACTCCCTGACCCACATCTTGAGCCGCCCCATGGTCAACTCCCTGCTCCATCTCCTGCGCCTCACCAAAATACTTCATATCCTTAAATAGATTTTCCCCCGCTGCATAATTCCAGTCAAGGGCAAAGCGGATTTGGAGACTTAAAACAGAACCTCCTGTCAGCTTTAAATGGGTGTCTCTCCAGTAGCCGAATTTCTTATCCTTTGAAATGTATTCCCGGCCAATGTTGAAGCCGCCTACATAGCCTACCCGGTTGTCGATTACCACTATTTTTCTGTGGTTGCGGTAGTTAACCCGGAGCTGCAGCCTTCCAAGAATGGGCGGGAAGAAGATTCCTACCTTAACTCCGTTTTCCTCAAGATTTCTCCATTTGGACTTGGGCATAAAACGGCCGCCCATACCGTCACAGAGGATGCGGACCTCTACGCCTGCTTTGGCTCGTTCAATGAGGATGGGGCTGATGGAGTCAAAAACCTCGTCATTTTTGATTATATAATACTGAAGATGGATAAAATGTTCTGCTTTGGCAAGCTCTGCCCGTAAATCTTCGAATTTTTCTAATCCGTCTGTAAATATAGCCACTGTATTGTCAGTTGTGAGGACTGCCCCTGAGGTTTCTAAGTTGTATACTACCAGGTCACCGTAATCTCTAGATAGAGGGTCTGTCAGGCAGAAATCAATGCTTCTTAGGTAATTCTCCTGTTTCTTAATTGTATAGCTGACTCTGTCTTCCACTTCCTTAATACGGAACATTTTGCTTTTTCTCATATCCTGACCAAGGAATAAGTAAAATAGAATTCCGAACACAGGGATAAAATACAGGGCCAGAAGCCAGGTCCACACTGATTTTGGATCACGCCTCTGAAAAAATACAATGATAATTGAAAGAATCAGATTAATATAGATAAGATTATCCATCATCCATTCCCAAGTGAGTTTAATGTACGTCCAAGCTGTCTCCATTCCTGTTTCCTCCAATCTCATATGTTATGCGTTCCATCTCTTCTACAGTGGTAATTCCTGCTAAAACCATTTTAGCAGCTTCCTCAGCTAAGGTGGACATGCCCATATGTTTTACAGCATAATTTTTCATCTCTTCTATTGGTGCTGCTTCTGCTATCATTTTGGAAAGACCTGGGTCTATACCAAGAATTTCATGAATGGCGATTCTTCCTTTATATCCTGTATCACTGCATAGATAACAGCCTTTGCCTTTTTTGAGCATTAATTTTTCTCCGGGTTGTTTTGCCCGTTTGTATAGTATTTTATACTCATTTTCTCCAGCTTCATAGGTCTCTGTACAAAATGGGCATACTTTCTTCATGAGACGCTGGGCAACTACACCTTTTACAGCGGCGGCAGCCAGATAGAGCTCAATTCCCATATCCTTTAGTCTGGTAATGGAAGATACCGCATCATTGGTGTGAAGTGTGGAGAATACCAGATGTCCTGTTATGGCGGCTCTGGAAGAAAGTCTGGCTGTTTCTGTATCTCTTGTTTCTCCTACCATTATTATATCAGGGTCTTGGCGAAGAATCGACCTGAATCCGGATTCAAAGGTTACTCCTGCTCTTTCATTGATCTGAATCTGACTGATTCCCGGTAGATTTCGTTCTACCGGGTCCTCTAATGTAACAATATTAACAGGCTGGCTGCTTAAGTACTGAAGCAGCATATAAAGTGTGGTTGTTTTGCCGCTTCCTGTAGGTCCTGTTAAATAGATGATTCCACTGGGTGACTTGATCAGTTCCATCATCCGTTTATAATTTTCCTCTGTCATACCAAAAGTATTGCCAAAATCTACAGGAGTATTGGTTGTCATAAACCGAAGCACTCCTTTTTCTCCATAAATGGTGGGGACAAATGAAACTCTGATGTTCATTTCCTTGTTTTCCAGTCTGATTTTGAAGTGACCGTCCTGGGCGGAACGCTTTTTGGCAATGTCCATATGGGCAAGTATTTTAATACGTGCCACCAGACCCTGATGTATGGAGGAAGACAGTGTCATATATGGAAGTAGCATTCCGTCCCTTCTCATCCGTATCACTGTTTCCTGTTCGTTGGGTTCAATATGGATATCGCTGACATTTGTATTATAACCTTTAATTAAAAGGCTGTTGAGCAAACGGACAATAGGTGCTCCCTCTTCCTCTGAAGTATTGATTAGCTCTTCCAGCCTGTGTTTTCCGTATTCTGCGTGTTCACTGGCACTTCTGGCTGCTGCACGGGCATCAATGCCGGAATAATTCAGTTGAGTGGCAAGAGCAATGGATTTGTGCTGGCTCAGCACCAGCTGAATTCTCATATCAGTAACTAGCTTAATATCCTCAAGTGCATACAAATCCAGAGGGTCTGAAGTGGCTACTAACAGGCTGCTTCCTTCTATGGAAATTGCTAACACCCCGTATTTTTCAGCCAGCTGCCTTGGAATTTTCTCTACGGCTCGTTCGTCAATCTGGCAGTATTCCAAATCCACTACTTGAAGCCCTGTGTATTTTCCCAGAACCTCCATAATGTCCTGCTCTGTTAAATATCCAAGCTCTGTAAAAACCTCTCCGATTCGCTTTTCTTCAGAGCTTTCCTCTAACTCTCTTAATCCTTCCTGCAACTGTTCTTCTGATATAGAGCCGTACTCCACCAGTAATTTTCCAATATGAATTCCTCTCATAACCATTTCCTCAAACTACTCTTCCTCCAGAGAATAAAACAGATAAACCTCTTTCTGGTCATCCCATTCCTCCGGATAAATCACTGATTCTCCCATCCATTCCATATTCAGCAGCTCAATCATTGTTTCCACTGAATATGGGGAAGCGTCCTCTCTTCGTGTTGCTGTAATGCTGTATTTCAGAACTGGCTTATGATCAAAATCCGGCTCTGTGATCTCACAGGATACTTTGATTCCGTGAGATGCTGTGTCATCGTAAACTAAATTACCATCAAAATATACCTTCCCATCTTCCTTAAAATATATTACGTGATCCCCATCAATGATGGATTCCCCTGTAAAGCTTACCTCCAAATGATCTGCAAATGATATTTTCTCCTTAACCAATCCGCTAATCATCCAGCCAAAACGGTCAAGCTCATAGATGTCTGCATTCTTCCTGAATATATTGCCGGAAAACAGATAGGCTCCGGAAGCTGCCATCATAACAACAAACGCAATGACCATAGCTGCCAGAAGCTCCACCAGAGTCATTCCTGCATTATTGTCCTTCCCTATCCATTTCATCATCTGCCTCACCTGCCTCTGTTACAGGAACCATTGTCCTTAGAATTACCGGGAAATTTAATTCATTGCCGTCCCGCCCCTTCTCTATGCCATATTCTTTAATCATAACAGGCATTGTATAACGTTTCTTTCCTACGGTAAAGGTTATATCAGTTTCTTTTTCACTGATCGGGCTGTCTCCTTTTATAGCCGCCTCATTGGCTTTTGCAGCAAGTGCTTCGTAACGTCTTCCATCTGAAACTCTCTGCTGTGCCTGTCCTACACTTTTTATGGCGGCTGTAAATACCAGCATAAGAACCATCATGGCTGCCAGAACCTCAGTGAGGGTTACACCTTTTTGGTCTTTCATAAAATTGTTAAGATTTCTCATATTCATGATCGCCCCCTCTGATTAATTCCCTGGCTCATAACGTACCAGAGTCCAGCTGCTATCTTCCGCTAATTCATCTATTTCCAGAACGACTGAAATGCTTTCTTTACTTGGTCCCATTTCTGCTTCTGCAGTTAAAATCAATTGTTTGGTATCAGTATCATATATTCCGGTCATAGTACAGGTTCCCATGGAGGAATCAAGTTTCCATACAATTGGAGTTACGGCGACTTCTTCAGACAGAGGCTCTTCTTCTATATAGGGTTTTAGCTCCTCCATAACAGCCAGTCTAAGTACACCCTCCTGATCCTCTGTAAATTCTGCTACAGCAATTTGGGCTATGGAGGCTGCAGTGAAATGAACCTGCCGATTCAAATATTCACGATTACTTCTCCTGTAATAAGAGGAAGCCAATTCCATTGCTGCAACCATAAATACCATAATAGCTAAAGCCATAATTAGAACCCAGACCATTACATATCCATTCTCATTATTTTTCTTCTGTAACTTCATAAAAGACTTTCACTCCTTGGGAAGGGCTGGCTTTTGGATAATGCATGGTGCATACAACAGTCAAGGCAATCTGGGATTCTTCATCTTCCCAATGACAGGCAGTTACTTTCAACCAGATCTGTTCTGCTGCCATATCAAGAAAACGGTAATAATCATCCTCTGTTCCTGCGGCAGCAATAGTAAGGGTAATGTCAAAAACAGGATATATGGATTCCCTAATACTTTCTTCACCACCTGCTGCATTTACAGTCTCCGCTGTATCAACCGCCAGCTCCAGCGGAACCAGACCATACTGCTCCAACATTGCCGTAATCTGTGGAACCAAAGCAGAATTCCCTCTGTATTCCGGGTATAATTCCAGTTGTTTGTTCAACACCTGTTCCTCTTCTTCAATCTCAAGCTCCAACTGAGTAACTGTTTTCACATTACTGCCTTTTTCCTGTTCCTGCAGTTTTAAGACAGCAAGCTGATCCTGCTTTTCCATCAGCCGGGAGTAAGCAGGTGCTTCCAGAAAATAGTAACAAATTGTACCTAATACCAAAATGAAAGCGATATAAACCAGAACTTTTTCTCTTATTGTGAGTTTTCTCATGGCTGTGTCTCCTCGCCTTTTGGCAAAATACAGGAGATATTAAAATAATAAGCTCCATCCTTTAGTCCATCCAGTGGATTCTTATCTGTAAATCCATAATACTCCACAGATTGAAATAACCCACTGCTCTCTAAGCGGCTTACATAGGCTGAAATCTCCTGATAGTTGGAAGCTTTTCCACGAAAGGTCACAGTACCTTCCCTGTAGTTAAGATCAAAAGCTGTCACAGCATCCCTTCCTTCAGATATAATCCTGTTGCGAATCTCACTCTTCATCTGTGGATACTCTGCTAACTGACGTTCTATATTCTCATTTGTTTCACGGGCTTCCTGCAAAGCTTTTAATATTGTTTCCAGTTCCTCAGCCTGTTTTACCTGCTTATAATCTCCCTGATTCATTGCAGCTTCCATATCTTCAATCTGAGACTGGATTCTTCTCAGTTCCTGACTATGCCCCATATAAGAAGCAAAGGTCCAGAACACCATGAACGCCGGCAGAGCTGCAAGAGCAGTCATATATAACAGATGGATTCTGGCTTTCTTTCTGTTTCCCATGCTTGCAGAGATAAGGTCAGGAAGTCTTGCAGGCTTTAGAAGACTTCCTGTATTAAAGATAAAGTCAGACAGGGAATAAGACAGCCCTTCTGCTATTTGAAAATCAACTCCTGCTTCTGGGACAGATACCGTAATCTGCTCCTCTTTTTGAATATTGGGGATTAATACCTTACATTCCTCTTTGGTTAAACCGCATAAATAGATATTTTCAAATCTGTATTCCTCCCTGCGGATCTTCCCAAAACGAGCAACAGACCGGATTGCATTTTCAATTTCTTCAGTACATGCCTGCCGGCCTCGTTCCTCCACAAGACGGAGGCGGTTTGTATAGGCATAAACTCCATTGATGAAAAGAGAAGTCATCAGATTCCTTCCGTCTGCAATTGCAAGAATAAAGGTTTTAGAATGGAGGCCCTGCTGGAAATGTACCAGACGGCTGACTCCGTCAAAGGCTGCCTCTATAGATTTAAGAGGCATTTTACATTGGGTAAATCTCTCTATATACTGTTCTATCATCTGCCGCTTAACAGCAATACATATAATAGTCCGGGGTCCTTTGTTATTCTGAGGTTCGGCTGGAGCACTGTAGTGGTAGAGATAGGAAGGCTCCTCTGATTCCAGTATGTATTCCTGCATTTCTCTTCTTGCCAGCTCCCTTAATTGGGCCGGAGACATTGGCGGAACCTCTAATACCTTAGTAAGTATCTGGCTTCCTGCCAGAATGAGAGCGACATTTTTACAGCGGGAATAAAACCTGTCCCGAATCTCCTGTAAAGCCTGGCAGACAGATGCTTCATCTGTGATTACATCATTGATCAGAGTTCCCTTCTTCAGGCTGATCCTGCAGCAATCCAGTATTTTAATTTTCTTTCCAACGCTTCCTAACACTGCCAGAATTTCGTCTTCTCCCAGATAAATCGAAAGCTTCATGAATCCACCCCTCTACGGCATTATCCCATAGCCTGATAATACCGGTAAACCGGTACCATAACAGATAACATAATATAGCCAATAAGCGCAGCAAGCATAATAATCATCACAGGCTCTGCCAGCGCCAACAGACGCTCTGCTGCAGTTTCCGCTTTTTCCTCAAATGAATCGGCAGTCTGATCCATCATTGAATCAATGGCTCCTGCCTCCTCACCAATGTAAAGACCTACTGCCAATTCATAATCCAGTTCTTTGATCCCGGCAATCGCATCTGACAGAGCAGTTCCATTTTTCACATCTTCGATTGCATGTGCAAAACGGGACTTCATATATTCATTTCCAATGACTTCTCCGGCGATTCCCAGACTTTCCAGCACAGGCACACCTCCTGTATACAAGGAACGAAAGGTACGGGCAAATCTGGCTGTTAATATGGCACGGACCTGTGTTCCTGCAAATGGAAGATATAAAATCAGCCGATCTCTTGCGTTCTGAACGGCTGGTATATTCAGTATCCAATAAATAACAGCTATCAGTGCTGTCAGTAACAGAATCATTTCCAGATAATAATTGGTTAGCATATTGCTGGCAATCATAAGAAAGCGGGTAGATGCGGGCAATGTTTCCATAGATTCAAATATATGAAAAAATTCAGGTAATATCTGGGTAAATAAAAGAAGCAAGGCTGCTGCTATTACAATCAGAAGGAAAATAGGATAGGTCATGGCTGTTCCCATTTTCTTACGAAGCTTATTCTCACGTTCATAGTAAACTGCCATTTTCCCAGCTGCTTCTCCTAAATTACCCTCTGCCTCTCCTGCACGGAACATGCCAATAATAAGAGGTGGGAAGATTCCTTCCTGAGCCTCCATGGCTTCAGAAAGTTCGGTTCCCTGAAGGAGCATGGAATAGATACGGGAATAAAGTTCTTTTAAATCTGCCCTCTTCTCTCTGTGACAGAGAAGCTTCACTGCCTGAGCCAAAGGAATTCCGGTTAAAACCATAGAGGAAACTGCATTGGAAAATATGGTAAGCTGAGCTGCCTTTAAAGGGCGTTTCCGATTTTTATTACGGACTTCTCTTACCTTTATTGGAAACAGACCGGAAGAACGCAGCTCGTTCCATGCCTGATTCTCATCAGCAGCCTTTTGTTTTCCTCTTATGGATTTTCCGCTGATATCCTTTGCTACATATTCAAAGTATGCCATTAGAGTTTAAATCCCCCATTTCTATAAAAAGGGTCACCGCTGCTGCGATAACCCTTTCAACAATCTGCCTCCGACTCTATTTATCCCCATAAGTTACGCCGTCGCCTCTCTCAATGGTGACGGTATCACCGTTGCTAGACGTAAATAGTACTTTTTCCACTGTGCTGTCTTCAATGGTAATTACGTAAGTGCTTCTCTCATCAATATCATTGGACAAGTATGCCTCTACCTGCATGATATAGGTATTATCGTTTTCATCTCTGGAATACTGTCCATCAGCTAAAACATCTGCTCCACCGTTATCAAGCATCTCAGTTGCGGCCGCCTGAGCAGCCACATATACAGTTCTTGCCTGAACAGTAAAGGCTTTCTTCTTGGAATCATTGATAAATCCACTCATGGTGGGAATTGCCACTGCAGACAGTATTGCAATAATTACCAACACAGATAATACCTCAACCAGGGTAAATCCTTCTTCACGTTTCTTATATCCATTAAAATGCTCTATCATAAATATCCTTCTTTACTTTCTCGCCCTGACAATTACTTCTGATTCCTTCTTAATCTCTATTTCATAAGATTTCACCCTGTAAACAAAGTTGGTAACCTTCAAAGTCTTATGATCATAACCCAATCCAACAATCCGGGCATCCCCTGTGTAATAACCTTCCAATGTGTCATGAAGTTTATTTTTCTCTTCCTCTAAAAGTGGATGACAGATATCATTGGACACCTGCATCAGATTCAAACATCCATTGCGTTCCTCTTCCACCAGATATGCCTGTACTGCAGACCGGATGGTATAAGCTTCCATAACACATGCCTCTTCCGATGCTTCCCTTACATAAGCTGCCAGCGTGGGTACAGCTGTTGACATCATAATAACCAGGATTACCAAAACTGCCAATATCTCAGGAAGGGTAACTCCCTGTTGGCTCTTAAACAAACTGATTGTTTTTTTCATCATAATAGTAGTCAATTGCCTCTAAAGTATTCACTGTCTTATCCTGATCAATATTAAGTGCAAGACAGCACTCCTTGATTGAAGGATAAAAATCCCGCAATTGGGTATTGATATAACTTAAAAGAATATATGGATCTTTGGGTATCTTAGTCATTGGTGTACTCCTGTTGTAAGAATGGTTCAATTCTAGCATAATATTCCATTTTTTACAAGGAATGTTGCAAGATATGTAAGAGACATGCTACAATTATTTTCAGAAACAATCAGGAGGTACCTTCAATGAAAAAAATACTTATGGTAGGAACAGGAGGAACCATTGCCTGCAAGCGCAGCGTCATCGGTTTAACTCCTCTGATCACCTCAGAGGAACTGCTATCCTATGTACCTTCAGCAAAGGAATTCTGCCGTGCAGACAGTCTCCAGCTGCTGAATATAGACAGCACCAATATGCAGCCGAAACACTGGGTTACCATTGCTAAAGCAATCAGAGACAATTATAACGAATACGATGGTTTTGTAATTTGCCACGGAACAGATACTATGGCTTATACAGCCGCAGCTCTCTCCTATTTGATTCAGAATTCCAGAAAACCTGTTGTCATAACAGGCTCACAAAAACCAATTGATATGGAGAATACGGATGCAAGGCTGAATCTCCTTGACAGCCTTCGTTTTGCCAGCGATGACAGAGCTCATGGAGTTACCATTGTATTTGACGGAAAGGTGATTGCAGGAACCCGGGGGAAAAAGGAACGGACCAAAAGCTACAATGCATTTTCCAGCATCAACTTCCCCTATATTGCCGCAATCCAGGATGATCACATCATCTTCTATCTGGAGGACAAATACAGAATTACAGCCCCGGTCCGTTTTTACGACCATTTAAACTCCCATGTTGCCCTGGTTAAGCTGATCCCTTCTATGGATTCCCATGTTCTGGACTATATGGCAGAACACTATGATGCTGTTATTATCGAGTCCTTCGGAGTAGGCGGACTGCCTTCCTATGATTCCGGCGACTTCTACAAAGCAGTCAGCAAATGGATTGCTCTTAACAAAACCGTGGTAATGACCACTCAGGTCACCAATGAAGGCAGCAATATGTCAGTCTACGAAGTGGGCCGTTCCATAAAAAAAGAGCTTGATCTTCTGGAAGCTTATGATATGACTCTGGAAGCAACCGTGACCAAGCTGATGTGGATTCTGGGTCAGACAAAAAATCCGGAGAAGATTCGGGAATTGTTTTATCAGACTATAAATCGGGATATTCTGTTTTTTTAAAATCGGGGTTCGACCC
>DHOR01000023.1:28809-29144 GCA_002409995.1 Hungatella sp. UBA5385
AGGGTCGAACCCCGATTTTAAAAATTTATCGTTATTCAATAAAACCTATTAACTTACTGCCATCTTCCGACACATCAATCACAATAGTATTCCCAGCTCTAATCTCATCTCCAAGAATAATCTTAGCTGCCAGTGTCTCCACATGCTTCTGAAGATAACGCTTTAAAGGACGGGCGCCGTATACAGGATCATAGCCATTGTCCACCACAAATTCCTTTGCAGCAGCAGTGAGATCAATCTTAAGCTCTCTGTCTGCAAGTCTCTTATTCAAATCAGCAATCAGCAGATCAATAATTCCTGCAATATCCCCTTTGTTTAAAGGTTTAAAGAGTATG
>DHOR01000023.1:29328-29610 GCA_002409995.1 Hungatella sp. UBA5385
TTGTTTAAAGGTTTAAAGAGTATGATCTCATCAAGACGGTTTAAAAACTCCGGCCGGAAATGATTCCGGAGATCATTCATTACATAGGATTCTGCTTCTCCGCTTATATTGCCTTCCTCATCAATTCCTTCCAGCAGATACTGGGAGCCAATGTTGGAGGTCATGATGATGATTGTATTTTTAAAGTCTACAGTCTTGCCTGTGGAATCTGTAATCCGTCCATCATCTAAAACCTGCAGAAGTACGTTAAATACATCGGGATGGGCTTTCTCCACCTCATCA
>DHOR01000043.1:0-10898 GCA_002409995.1 Hungatella sp. UBA5385
TATCAAAGGGTCGAACCCCTCTTGTAAATTTCACATATCCAATACCATACAATACTGTTTTAGATCAAAATGCTTCTCAAGAATACGAAAAATCCGAAAACCAAAATGTTCATAATATCCCACATTCTTCTCATTATGAGTTTCCAGGGAAATCATCAGCTTATGCTCTCTGGCATAGGACATAGCTTCCTCTAACATCCTTGCGGAAATGCCATGATTCTGCATGGTAGGCCGCACTGCCAAGTATACAATATGCAGCCGTTCCTCCTGATGAAGCTCATCGGTCCATCTGGAATTGAGATAATCTCTGCCAAGGTAGAAATTAAAAAATGTCTTTAATGAAGGGTCCTCCTTAATCAGATAACCATCGGTTTTTAAAGAGGCAAATGCCTCAACCAGATAACACTGTAAGGGATTATATGGTTCAGATTCATCATCTATCACTATAATTCCATTAAGCTCCGGGCTGTCTGCGTAAATCTCACAGGTTTCAGACAATTCCTCCATATCACATTCAAATATCTCAGGCAGCAGACGTTCTCTCATCTCCTCGTCAGGAATCAGCTTGCAGTAAAGCGGATCATGGGCAAAACACTCCGTCAGCAGTTCCTTTAGCTTTCCTAAATCTTCCTTTTTAATTCTGTACAATCGGTCACTTTCCATCACTTTATGCCTCTTTAATCTCATTTAAACTCTGAATCATTTTTTCAACAGCCCGAATCATGTACTCCACGTCATCTATGTAGCTTGCTTTCTGGCTTTTTTCCACCTGCTGCAGCCACTGAATTTCATCTCTTAAATCAAGAATTTCCCCTTCTGACTGTTTATCATTCTTTTGAACATTCTGCTGTTCACTCATCTTTTCTTTTAAACTATGCACAAGGGGAGATAGATTTTCATGGCGGACAATTCTGCCTGCTCCCCATTGAAGCCGCTCCGGCTCCTGATTCATCACGTAATCTGTAAAATGATTAAAAACCTCCTGATCAAACTGAAATGCATATCGATTATTATCAATTTCATAAATGGAATCCAATGCTCTGGTGATATCTCCCTTTTGCAAATATAATACAGCTCTGTGAATATGCCTTAGATTTTCCCTCACTGCCTCCTGAGGAAATAACACCTGATCATGCCAGTTAAGCCTTACAAAACTGTCCTGCTCCTTTTTAAACAGGCGAAGCAGCTCTGCCTCAGCCTCTCTGCAATCCTCCTTCAGCTTTTTCGCTGTCTCAAAATCACCGGAATCTAAGCAGGCTGCATATCTGTTATTAACACTGGTAATCCAATGATAAACCTGTTTTCCTTTGTCTCCTGCAATCAGTGCAAGCTCCTTCAACCGTTTTCCATCAGCTCCTGCAGCCTCGGAATACTCTAAATCAATATTTTTTACCATGGCTTCAAACAAGCGGCTGAAATCCAGAGGTGCCACTGCAGTTTGGTCAAACGCCATTAATAATAGTCCATAGAGCTGATGGTGAAAACGAAATACCGGCTCTTCATAATAGTCATCATTGTCAAACTGGGAGTGGTAGTGAGTCTCCATAAAGCTGCCGGAAGTGAAATCATTGACCATAGAGGGAATCCCTGCAATTGCCATGGAAAAATCATCTGACATTGTTTCCACAGGATAATATATAGTAATTCCTTCTGGATATGCTTCGGAATCTACCGGGACTTTTTCTATAAACGTCTCTAAAAATCTTTCTAAAAACGAAGCATATTCATATACGCTTCGTATTCCGTCTTTCAGCCCGTGGGCATGGGCAGGCAGCTCAAAATTAATGTCTGCAATCACCTTCCCCTGCCACTGGGGACGTACCAGAAACACCTGCTGCCAGGCTCCTGTGGACCAGTCGTATTTGGAATCAGAAATTCCCCATTCCTCAGCTGCCATTGCGCAGAAAACTATGGTTCGTTTGGGCTGATAACCGCTTTTTATCAGGGCTTTCCCGATTCCCAGCATCAGTGCAACAGCTGCATTATCATCCTGAAATCCACTAAAATAGGAATCATAGTGAGCGGATAGAAGAATCATGGAGTCCCTGTCCTCACCGGGAATCTCTCCAACGATATTATAAGAAACGCCATCCTGGCTGACTGTGGTGTCAGCGTGAAACTGCACCTTAACTTCTCTCCCCTTAATCAGCTCCTGTTTTAAAAGTCTGGCATCTGCCCTTGATATGGAAAATGCCGGTGCATAGGCAGGACCACCAATATCCTGAGCATTGAGGGCTGTATCATCAATAATGCCGTATCCCCCCTCCTGAACAGCGATGAGAGCAGCAGCACCTTTTAAGTAAGCCTGATAAACGGGAAAATTAATCCACCACTCATCTCTTTGATTAATCTCAGCCAGAACCAGCTTTCCTTCCACAGAAATCCCCTCATAATCGGCTGCAGTCCCTTTTCCAACATAGACCATGGAAAACTCCTGAAAACCATTGGTATGAAAATCTGTCTGATAGGCGCCCAGCTGGTATTCATGAACATTTCCCAGCCTGTCCTTATATTTAAGAACTGCTGTTTTAAACTCCCAGGAGTTCACAGTAATCTTATCCTTTTGAACAGATGAAAGACCCATTTCCTCCATCTCTTTATATATCATATCCCCTGTCTGACGTTCAGCCTCTGAACCTGCAGTTCTGTATCCCAGAACAGGGTTTGTCTTAAAATGCTCCATCTGTTTAGCAAAATGGTAGGATTCCTCCACATCAATAGCTGACAGATAGTTTCCTTCCTCTTTTCTCAATCGACCACCTCTTTTAACTGAGCCCTTTCACCCCAGAGCTTTCTAATACTAATACAAAAACTAATACCAATACTAAGACCAGAAAAGCCAGATGAGCCCCCGGTTTCCCATAGGTGCCATCTGGCTCATATCTTATTCGTCCCAGTTGTGATACGTAGCCTGTACGTCATCCTCTGCATCTAACAGGTCCAGAATACGGTTCATCTTCTTAATGGAATCCTCATCTGTAAGCTCTGCCCAGGTCTGGGGAATCATGGTCACTTCTGCATCTGCCATAGGAATACCTGCTGCTTCCATAGCCTCACGGACTGCACTAAAATCCTCAGGTGCAGTAATGATCTCAAAGCTATCCTCTTCCTCTGCAAAATCCTCAGCTCCTGCATCAAGAGCGATCATCATCAAATCATCACCGCTCATGTCACATTCTTCCTTATCTACAATAATCTGACCCTTTTTATCAAACATATAAGATACACAGCCAGGTGTACCAACGTTTCCGCCGCCCTTTGTAAATGCATTCTTCACATTGGCTGCAGTTCTGTTTTTATTATCTGTCAGAGCATCTACGATAATTGCCACACCATTAGGGCCATATCCCTCATATGTAACAGTCTCATAATTTACTGCTGCTGCATCTCCGGCTGCCTTCTTAATTCCACGATCAATGGTATCGTTGGGCATGTTATTGGCTTTTGCCTTGGCAATAACGTCACGAAGTCTGCTGTTGTTGTCCGGATCAGCTCCGCCTTCCTTCACTGCCACTGCTATTTCTCTTCCTATAACTGTAAATATCTTGCCTTTTGCAGCATCATTTTTCTCTTTTTTGTGTTTAATATTTGCGAACTTTGAATGTCCTGACATTGTTACAACACTCCTTTTCTATCTCTTCTTCGTCCATCACTTATGTTTGGTAATCTTCCCTATTTTATCACCATTCCATTCTTATGGCAAGAAAATACTGCACAGCCCTGTTGGAATCAGGCTGTAAATGCCTGGTTACAGGGTTATGCAGTAAACTTTCGTTGTTATTTCAACAATTTCTATTATAAATTCTAAAAATATTAATTCTACGATTCTGCCAGCTTATTTACAGAGCTGTCTGAGCTGCCTTCTGTATCTGCAGACCGAGGCTCATCTGGCTCCTGCTCCAATTTATATGCTAAAATCATATGAATGATCTTATTCTCTACAGAGAGAACCTTGAAACAGTACCCCTTAATCTCCACCTCTGCATCTTCTCCCTCCTGAGGAATCCGATCCAGCCTGGATATAAGAAGCCCGTTAATGGTGTCATAAGAATCATAATCTTCTTCATCAAATTCTATAGCAAGGGTTTTCTCCACATCATCAAGATCTGCCATTCCATTGATCAGATAAGAACCGTCTTCAGACTGAGTAATATATTCCTCATCCACGTCATACTCATCCATAATATTGCCTACAATCTCTTCCAAAATGTCTTCCATTGTAACAATACCTGCTGTCTGTCCATACTCATCTACTACAATTACCATGTGCATCTTTTTAGACTGCATATCCTTAAACAGAGAGTCTAAATTCCTGGTTTCAGGAATAAAGTTGGCTTCACGAAGGAGACCATTGATCTCTTTAATGGATTTTCCCATATTGCTTTTATTCTCAGTGGCTATAAATGCATCTCTCATATGAAGAATGCCAACAATATCATCAATGTCTTTATCATATACAGGATATCTGGAGTTAAGGCCCTCTGAAAGAATGAAGTTCACAGCATCCTTGAGAGTTGTTTCCCCGTCAAGAGACACCAGATTCTTCCGGTGAGTCATAACATCTCCGGCTTCCATATCATTAAGCCGGAAAATATTGGTGATCATCTCAGCCTCACTGGCTTCCAATACTCCCTGCTCATGACCTTCATTGACCATGGACATAATATCCTCTTCTGTGACATTTTCGTTGTCCGATCCCATACTAATGCCAAACAGCTTTAATACAAAATAAGCAACAGCATTAATCAACCAGGTTAATGGCAAAAGGGGCACCATAAAAAATGATACCAGAGGCTGCAGCCTGTAGCCCCACTTCTCAGGACTTCTGGCAGCACATCGTTTTGGAATTACAACTCCAAAGCTGATGAGTAAAACAATCAAAATAACCGCTACAATGAACAGGCTTATTACAGATAACCAGGGCACGGATAACTGACCATTCCCGTGAAATACCATCTCCAGCCGATATCCCAGCTGAACCAATACATAAGCACCTGTAATCATACTTATTAAATTGGTTGTTACCTGAATCGTATTAACAAACCTGGTAGGTCTGTTTACGATATGTAGCAGCTTCCTTGCTTTAACACTGCCTTCCTCCATCTGCCGCTCCAGTTCTGTATCGTTCACATTCTGGATAGCAGCACCAAAACCGTAAAATATGGCATCTAACAAAATAAATACAACAAAAATCATCACGCGCAAAAGCGGATTACCATCGTCCATTCTAAAAACATTCTCCTTTAATTAATCTTCATTGGTAATTTTTTATACTAAATATAACATTTTCTTAACCTTACGTCAATGGCGAAAATGTCCTGAAAACCTTCTGTTTATATGTCCAATTCCAGGCTGATTCTTAGAGCATAGTCCACTTTTTTCTGCAGCTCTTCATCAATATGACAGATCTTCTCTTTTAATCTCTGCTTGTCAATGGTTCTCAGCTGCTCCAAAAGTATGACTGAATCCTTGGCCATATCACATTTCTTAGTATCCAGCTCCACATGGGTAGGGAGCTTAGCCTTGTTCATCCGGGAAGTAATAGCAGCACAGATGACGGTAGGGCTGTGCTTGTTTCCGATGTCGTTTTGTATAATAAGAACCGGACGGATGCCTCCTTGTTCGGAACCAACCACCGGTCGTAAATCTGCATAAAAAATGTCTCCACGTCTAATTATCACGTTCTCACACTCCGTCAATTATTTTAAGTCTATTATTGACTATCTTTGACTTGTGTATTCAATGTCAGGGTTTTCTGGTGCATACCCTATCATATGATGGAGACAAGAACTTTGTTATCTGTGGTTTGAAAATCCGGGAAATTGCTCATCAAAACAATCCTTTGTTCCGACAATATGATGATTTTCCAGATAGACTCTGGGCACCCTTTTTCCAATATCACATATGATTTCATAATGAAAGCCGCCACTTATGGAAGCCAATTCCTCTACAGCAATCATCTCATTGCCATCTCTGCCGATGAGAGTCACTTCATCACCTTCCTCTGCCTCAGGTATTCCGGTAATATCTGCCATAAGCTGATCCATGCAGACTCTTCCCAGAATTCTTGCCCGTTTTCCCCTGATCAGGACAAAACCTTTATTGGATAAGCTTCTGGGATAGCCATCTCCATAACCAACAGGAATGGTGGCAACAGTTGTTTCCTTATCTGCTGTAAAAATACCGCCATAGCTAACCGGAGTTCCCTTTGGAATTACTTTTTTATAAACAATGCTGCTTTTTAATTCCATAGCCGGAATCAGCTTAACCGATTCTCTGTCAACTTCATCGGAAGGATAAAGCCCGTAAATAGCAATTCCTGCGCGGACTGCATCAAAACCAAACTGCTGAAGCTCCAGAATTCCTGCACTGTTGGCACAGTGGTGGGTGGGAATCTCAACTCCCTTTTCTTCCACCATGGAAACAAACCTCTGGTATTCTTCCATCTGATGATCAGCAAATGATTTATCCTTTTCATCCGCTTTTGCAAAATGAGTAAACAGCCCCTCAATTCTGATTCCCGGAAGCCGGCTGATGGCTGCTGTTTCCTCTGCTGCCTCTTCAGTGGCAAAATAACCGATTCTGCTCATTCCTGTATCCAGAGCAATGTGAACAGAAACTATTTTCCCTTCCTTACAGGCAAGATCAGAAAGATGAACAGCTTTATTCATCTGAAATACAGTTGGCTGAAGATCATAGCGGATAATCTGCTCATAACTTGATTCAGGAGCTGATCCCAGTATGATGATGGGCTTAGTAATTCCATGATTTCTAAGGATTACAGCTTCCTCCACAGTTGCTGTGGCATATGCCCAAACATAGGAATCAATGGCCAGCGCAACAGGAACGGAACCATGTCCGTATCCATCTGCTTTTACTACTCCAATGATTCTGGTGCCTGGTTTTATATTGTTTTTCATGACTTCCATATTGTGACGGATGGCGTCCAGATTTACTGTCTCATATACTCTGTCATAGGTTTTCATCTTTCTTCTTCCTTCCGGTTGTTCTGCTGCATAATTACAGGAATTGCCTCTGCCAGTTCTCTTGCCAGCAGACTGTGCTCTCCATTTACTTCTCTTACCTTATCCCCTGCCAGGCCATGAAGCCAGACTCCCAGGGAGGCTGCTTTCTCTTCCTCCAGCCCAAGAGCCAGAAGACCTGCTATAATGCCTGTCAGTACATCTCCTGAACCAGCCTTTGCCATAGAGCTGTTACCACTGGCATTGACATAGGTTTTCTGATCTTTACCTGCTGCTATGGTCACTGCATCCTTAAGCACACAGGTAATGCCGAATCTATCAGCATACTCCCTTGCTGTCGTAATAAGGTTTTTCTGTATATTGGTGACAGAGCTTCCTGTAAGCCTTGCCATTTCCCCAAGATGAGGGGTAATAATCATATTTTCTGTAAAATAATTAGTCAGCTGAGGATTGTTTGCAATGGCATTGAGACCGTCTGCATCTATAATAATAGGAACAAATGCTCCTTCTAAAACAGCCTCTGTCAGATTCTCCACATAAGGCTCCTGACCAATTCCAGGTCCTAAGACAATCACATCTGCCCATTGACACTGTTCCTCCAGCAATGCTTTAAAATCATCAGTCATTGCCAGCACTTCCTCACGCTGATAGGTGGTGATAATCGCCTCAGGAAGCTGCGTCTGAAGAACTGTACGGTTCTCCTCCACTGTAAACAGCTTTACAAGACCTGCCCCTGTTCTGTATGCTGCCAGAGCACTTAAATAGGCAGCGCCGCTCATATTCTCAGAGCCTGCGATTACAAGAACCTTTCCAAAGGTGCCTTTGTTGGAGTAGGAAGGGCGTGTTGGAATCAGTTTTTTATCACTGCATTCATAGGTAAAATACTCAGGTTCTATGCGTTTCAGACTGATATCAGGAAATCCAATATCTGCAATCTTCACCTGACCGCTGTAGCCTTTACCCGGATACAGCATAGTTCCCAGCTTTTCATATCCAAAGGTAACGGTTATATCTGCAGGAAGGGCAATTCCCATAACGGCCCCTGTATCAGCATGAATGCCGGAAGGCAGGTCTACTGCTACTGTAAATCTGGGCTTTTGATTGGATACCATAGTTAACAGCGCTCTTGAAGTACCGCCAATCTCCCGGTCCAGCCCTACGCCAAAGACTGCATCTATGACGAAATCACAGCGCCCCGGAATATAGTCATCATACAGGGCGATTTCCACACCAAGCTTATCCGCTATGGCAAGCTGTTCCTGAAATTCCCTGCTGCCTCTGTCTCTTTCTCCTGCAAGAATCACTGAAACAGAATATCCCTTAACATGCAGCATTCTGGCTGCTGCCACTCCGTCTGCTCCATTGTTGCCGGTGCCGCAGACAGCCCATATCACATCAGAATAGCCGGCTCTCTGCTCAATCTCAGCTGCCACTGCCATTGCAGCCCGCTCCATTAACACCATAGAGGGAATCCCAATCTCATGGATGGTGTACCGGTCTATTTCCTTCATCTGTCCGCCTGAAACAATATACCTCATATTCTCCCGCCTTTCCTTACCCTAAAATAACAGATAGAAAAACAGCCGGCAGGCGAAGCTTCATGTCCTTCGCCTGCCGGCAGGCAGATTCTGTTATTTTTTTGGCTTTGATCCCTTTTTCTCTTCTTTTTTTGATTCGATCTCTTCCTGCATACTGCAAACCCTGTATGAAAGCCGCATAAGGCTTTCAGATAAGTGGACATTCTCAACCACAATATCTTCAGGTACGTTTAAATCGGTATGAGCGAAATTCCAGATGGCCTTGATTCCTGCCTTCACAAGGCGATCAGCAATCTCCGGAGCCTTGGTCTTCGGTATAGTCAGAGCAGCAATCTGGACATCATTATCTATGACAAACTGCTCAAGATCATCTACACTCCGAATCTCAATGCCTCTTACAACCAGCCCGATGAGGCGGGGATTCACATCAAACATTCCCCGAATCAAAAATCCTCTCTTCTCAAAGTTGGCATAGTTTGCAATTGCCTGTCCTAAGTTACCAGCTCCAATTATAATCAGATTATGCTGTCTGTCAATTCCCAGAATTTTGGCAATCTCTGTATAAAGATACTTTACATTATATCCATAACCCTGCTGGCCAAAACCTCCAAAGTTGTTAAGATCCTGTCGGATCTGGGAAGCAGTGACTTTCATACGTACGCTTAAATCATTAGAGGAAATTCTTTCAACACCATCTTCCATCAACTCGCCCAGATAGCGATAATATCTTGGGAGTCTGGAAATAACTGCTTTTGATATTTGTTTTTCTGACACTTCTTCACCTTCTCTATATATATTTGCTATAAACTAATACCATTATAACTTCGTGACAAAATAATGTCAAACAGGTTTTGCCATTCCACTCCAAACTTCCCCTGTATCCTTGAAAAAAAACAGAACCTATATTATACTAATTCTGTTATCTTACTACATTTCAGGAGGAAACAACATGATTTTATCATGCAGTAATATTAGCAAAGCATTTGGAAGCAATGAAATTATTAAACATGCTTCTTTCCATATAGAAGACCATGAAAAAGCTGCTATTGTGGGTATTAACGGAGCCGGCAAGTCCACTCTCTTAAAAATCATCATCGGAGAACTGACAGCTGATGAGGGAGAAGTTGTGATTTCCAAAGGGAAATCCATAGGTTATCTTGCCCAGCATCAGGATTTAACAGGTCATAAGTCCATCTATGATGAGGTGTTAGAGGTAAAACGCCCTCTCATAGAAATGGAAGCTAAAATCCGTCAGCTGGAGCTGGATATGAAGCATGTCACTGGGGACGAGCTGGAATCTATGCTGTCTACCTACAGCCGCCTTAACCATGAATTTGAGCTTCAGAACGGCTATGCTTACCAAAGCGAAGTAACAGGAGTATTAAAAGGTCTTGGATTTACTGAGGACGAATTTAGCAAACAGGTCAACACTCTGTCAGGCGGGCAGAAAACCAGAGTTTCTCTTGGCAAGCTGCTTCTTACAAAGCCTGATATTATTTTGCTTGATGAGCCTACCAACCATCTGGATATGGACTCCATTGCCTGGCTGGAAACCTATCTTATTAATTATGACGGCAGCGTGATTATCGTTGCCCATGACCGTTATTTTCTTGACCGGGTTGTCACTAAGATCATTGAACTGGACAATGGACATATGAATGTATATCAGGGTAATTACACAGCTTACAGTGAAAAACGGGCTATGATCCGTGCTGCCCAGATGAAAGCCTACTTAAACCAGCAGCAGGAAATCCGCCATCAGGAAGAGGTTATTGCAAAGCTGAAATCATTTAACAGGGAAAAATCCATCAAACGGGCGGAAAGCCGTGAAAAGATGCTGGATAAGATTGAGGTGCTGGACAAGCCTGCAGAAATCAATGATGAGATGAGGATTCGTCTGGAACCGGATATTATCAGCGGCAATGATGTGCTGACTGTAAAGGGTTTAAGCAAATCCTTTGATTCTAATCATCTGTTTGAGGATATTAACTTTGAGATTAAACGTGGGGAACGGATTGCTATAATTGGAGGCAATGGTACTGGGAAAACTACGATTTTAAAGATTATTAATGGGCTGGTAGATGCTGATGAAGGGGAGATTATCTTAGGCTCCAAGGTTCATATCGGGTACTATGATCAGGATCATCAAGTGCTTCATATGGAAAAAATGCTCTTTGATGAGCTTCAGGATACATATCCTGATATGAATAATACTCAGATCAGAAATGTGCTGGCTGCCTTTTTATTTACCGGCGATGATGTGTTTAAAAGGATTAAGGATTTAAGCGGCGGTGAAAGGGGACGTGTTTCTCTTGCCAAGCTGATGCTTTCGGAAGCTAATTTCCTGATTCTTGATGAGCCTACCAACCATCTGGAT
>DHOR01000043.1:11141-11618 GCA_002409995.1 Hungatella sp. UBA5385
TTTTATTAATAAAACAGCTACCAGAATTCTGGATTTGACCAATCATACTCTCATTAATTATATTGGGAATTATGATTATTATCTGGAGAAGAAGGATGCTATGATGGAGCTTTATGGTAAGACGGAGGCTGGTGGATCTGGCAGGGGTGGAAATGTTGGGGGAGCTGTTGTTTCTGACGACGAGGACGCTTCTGAGGTAAAGCTAGACTGGAAAGCTCAAAAGGAGGAACAGGCCCGTATCAGAAAAAGACAGAATGACCTTAAGAAAACTGAGGATGAAATTCATGAACTGGAACTTCGGGATGGGGAAATTGATCTGCTGCTGACCCAGGAAGAGGTTTTTACTGATGTGGCCAGGTTGATGGAGCTCAATCACGAAAAGGAAGGGATTTCCCAAAGGCTTGAGGGGCTTTACTCTCTTTGGGAGAAGTTGGCTGAGTAGGGGGTTGGCTTGGACAAAGGAAATGGACCATAGGG
>DHOR01000043.1:11855-12030 GCA_002409995.1 Hungatella sp. UBA5385
GACTGCGGGCTGGCTTCGCGATGGAAGGAATCTAAGTGTAGAAAACAGCCTCTCACAGGGGCCTTGAAGGGCTTTGCAAGCCCTTCAAGGCCCCTGCGAGAGACTGTTTTCTTCACTAAGATCCTTCGAATCGCTGCTCACGCCCTCAGTCCCCTATGGTCCATTTCCTTTGTCC
>DHOR01000043.1:12191-70432 GCA_002409995.1 Hungatella sp. UBA5385
CCCTATGGTCCATTTCCTTTGTCCCCCCATAACACTTTCTCAGCCGCTGGAAAGTGAAAGTGCTTTGTATCCCATACTTTATCTCAGACGTTGGGAGGGAAAAATATAGGTGTGTCGCAGTTGTTTCCATGATATGTTTGGTTGTTATTGTGTTTTTGAAAAATAGCTTTTATTGAGTATTTAGATGTGCTATACTTACGCCAAATTATTTTCCTGCTCTTATGCAGTTATTTGTTTGCTGGTCTGGTTGAACGTAGAGTGCGGAATTGTTGAAAGAAAGGGTAGGTTTTCAGATGAAATCAAGGTTTTTAGGGGCTATGATTCTTATGGTTGCTAACGTTTTTTGTACTGGGGTAATAACGGCTGGGGCTAATACGGCAACAGATGCTATTGGGGATAATTACCCGTGGGTAAATATGGGGGGAACAGGGCAGGCTTATACCTACTCTCAAACAGGATATTATCAAGGGTCTTATGTATTTGAACTTGGGTGGAATCTGAATGAAGAAGGATACAATTTTTATGTTGACAGAACGGAAATCGTTCTGTCTGATCTGACTAGTATAACGGTTTCTTTTGATAAATCCTGCAAGGAAGTTATACAGGATCAAAAAATGTTGGCAGATTTGAAGAAGTTGATGGAAAAGCTTAAAAATAAGTATTCCGATTCTGACAACCCATTATATTATCCTCTTGTAATTAGTGTTGAGTTTATTGGTGATAGTGAGCTTACAAAATTAGCTGATGAATATTATACAAATGGTAAAATGACTAGATTTTCTGCTATTTTTACTGCACTTGATATAGAAATTCAAAAAGAATATTGTAATAGAATGATTGAAGAAAAAAAACTTTCTTTCTTTTCCTCATGCGCTCCTAATATGAATAAGGATATTCTTGGATTTTGCGCTGAAAAAGCTTATCAGAAAGATAGACTCACTTTTTTTGATGCAGTCGCTCCTTATTTAACAAATGACCAAAGGCAAGAATGGGTCGCAAGAACCACGAAAGATCATAGGATTACATTTCTTGATTCTTTAACGGAAGAAACTGATCCCGAATAATATAGTAAACCCCCGATATTCTAGTGTCTTGTCCAGCTCATAATTAGCCTAATAGGCAGTGCTATTAGTCTAAAGATGAACTGGACAAAACACTAGCTTTAAGACATATCGGGGGGTTATTTTTTTATATTGTCGTACTATGTACTGTGTTATTTATTGTTCATTTTCTGTTGCTATTTCGCCATATGGCAATATGTACAGTACCCGGTCGAGAATTTCGCATACCATTGGGGCTGACTCTCTTAGCTGCTCTTTGATATCGGGGTCGTTGACATAGTATTCTACCAGTTCGCCGAAGACGAACTGCATGTCATCGTCGTAGTAATCTGGAATGTATAGGTAGTCGTTTATGTAGCCGCGGTACATGAACAGGTCCTGGGCATCCTCTTTGTCCGAGTTGTAGCAGTCGGCTGCATAGCCGATGTATTCACCAAAGGCGGCTGTCAGGTCCTCTGCTTTACAGAATTTGATTTTTCTGTAGCTTGTATCCAGTTTATGGTATACGTAGTATTGGCCGTTGCCTGAGGTGGGGGCTGAGAAGTATTGTTTGTCTGGGTAGTATACGATCTCCCATCCGTGAGATATGAAATAATCAATCCAGTTTCTTGGAATGTTTTGAAGGGCTTTTGTGATTTCTTCTTTCTCCTCGGAGGTCAGGGAGGATTCCTTTTTTTTGCCCTGGATTACGATATCGTGTTTTTTGTCTCTTTGGCCGTTTTTATCCATATAGTTTAAACCTACATACTGGTTGGCTGCCATTTGACCATTTTCCAGAAAATGATATTTTAACCCATCTACGATCTTATCTCCTGAGGCTGACATCTCCCCTCTGGTTGTAAAATAATACCAGCTTCCATCATCGTCTAGAAACCATCCTTTTGTAAGCTCTCCCTCTGGTGTGAAATAGTACCACTTTTCTCTTTCATCATTGTAACACCAGCCGATTGCAAGATCTCCTGTATCTCGGAATAAATATTGATAGCCGTTTACTTTGGTCCATCCTGTTGCCATATATCCATCACGGTCAAAATGATACCAATAGTCTCCAATCTTTTCCCAGCAATTCCTTTTGTAGGTATCATCGTTATTTATATACTTCCATTCGCTTCCGTCTTCCTGCCAATGCCATGAATCGATTTCGTCCGCTTTTGTTTCGTCTGATATAGTTTTATCTGATATAATTTCATCTGATATAGTTTCCCCGGTTTCGTTTTCTGCGGTTTTAGTCTCCTCTACTCCGTTTTGTGGAGTTTGGGGGTCCTCAGCGTATGTATTAACAGACCAAAATGAAGTCAATATCAAACAGGTGGCTGTAGCTGCTATCATCTGCTTTTTCAATAAATCTCCACACTCCTTTCCTGTAGTTTCCATGACTTTATATGGTGATTGTACTATAATAGCTTTAAAAAGTACAGGTTTGAAATCTGAAGTTTTTGTGAATTATCTTTAACACTTCCCTTTTTTCTTCTGTTCCTTTATAATGTTTTATAGAATTAAAACTTAGACTAAAACTGAAAGTGAGGTAGTGAAACCTTGAAGTTAAAACGCATTCTGGCTGTGGCCGGAATTATTCTGATTCTGTCCATGTATGTAATTGCTATTGTTTCTGCTTTTTCAGACAGCCCTAATTCTAAATCTTGGCTTATGGCAGCTGTTTTTTCAACGGTTATTGTTCCCATAGTTATTTATACATTTCAAATGGTTTATCGATTGCTGAAACCGGGAGATGGGGATGAACCCTCTAATTAATGAATAAGCCGGCAGGTGATACGTTCACTTGCCGGCCTTCTTACACCATTGTTATTTACTTTGCCTGTGAAACTGCTGCTAAGAAACAGGCTATGAACCGTTTGTTAATATCTGCCCATCGTCTGCCCGGATGGAAAGAATAATCCCCTCTGCGACCTGCCTTGCAATATTATAACTTTCGGCCTCAGACATTTCATTGACTGACCATGCATCCGGATTTACCACATTTCCATAAAAATTCCATACAGGAATCAGCTCTAACTCATTTTGAGTCTGGCTATCTTCACGGGTAATAAAAGCATACTCCAGTTTTACTTCATCAACCTTAATTGTAGTTCCTAATGTATTCTTTGCTCCAGTTATGGCCTCATTCGGAAGGCTGGTAATCCCTCGCTCTGCTGCAGGATCATTAATTCTACTTACCTCTTTAGGGGGAAACAAATCTTTACAATATTGTTCAAAAAGCTGACAAACCGCCTCAAATGGCAGCAGAAAGATACCGTTATCCTGCCCATCCTCCACCTGTACCTTGTCAATGATCTTTAGCTGATTCAGAGTTCCAGCCTCACTGAAATACAGATCAATATAAGGTCCTCTAATACGGGACTTCCCCAATAAGTCGGTTGTAGGCGGAGTATTACAGCCTGCACCATTAACAGAAGGAGTGAAGGTGAGCCAATATTCCATTTCTGAAATGTTCTTTCCCTCTGTTTTGAAGTAGGACTCTCTCCACCTTCCTCTGTAAATTTCATAATTTTTAAAACCTGATGCTTCAACCAGCGCCTTCCCTTTTTCATCAAACTCCTGACGTTTTTCTCTGGTAGAATCAGAGGGGTCGATACCTGGGCTATAAATCATACCAGGCTTTTCCGTGGTGCGTCCATCCGTTTCTTCCCTTGTTAGCCAAATCAGAGAAATAGTCTCGATCTCATCAGATTCAGAAGTTCGGTAAGATAGTCTGTAATCGTTTCCGTCCTTTCCGGTTCCCTCATCCACTGTTAAATGGATCTTGTATATTTCGCTGTCATCTTCAGCCTTTTCCGTGGTGCGTCCATCCGATTCTTTCGTTGTGAGCCGAGTCAGTGGAAGCAGCTCAATCTCATCAGATTCAGAGGTCCGATTTTCAGCCACAGGCTGTGTTGTATAGGAGTCTGATGGTCTCCACTGAATCCCCATGGTCTCCGTCAAAGCAGTCTTTACCTGATTATATTCCTCTTGTGTAAAATTAGCAGTACGTGCCTTCTTTTTCACTGCCTTGGCATGATCCGGAACTATAACAGGAGCATCGGCCTGCAGGACTATGCCCTCTTCCCTTATCTCCGCCCTATATCTCTCCGGGGCCTCTGTCAGCTCCCTGACACCGGTTCCTTCCCCCATTTCTGTCTCTGCCGTATCTGTCTCCTGCTCTTTCCCTGTCTGCTGTTCTGAAGCCGTTGACTGTTCCGAAACCGTTGTCTCCTGCTTTTCACCGATTACTCTGGGTTCTCCTGAATTTCCGCATGCTGCCAGAAATGCTGCAATGAAAACAGTTGCCAGAATAACAACGGATATATGGTATCTTTTCAATGTGTTTCCGCTCCTTTTCTCTTTGATGCCCTCATTGTAACCGGTTCAAACAGCAAAGTCCTCATCAAAATGTAAACGTTTTGTAAATGGCTCCAAATGAGGTCATCAGGTATCCGGCACTGCATTACCGGAAGCATTGGTCCGGCAGATGAAGCAGCACCTCTGTGCCTCTATCAGTCCGCTCTCCATCTGTATCACTCTTGTTCCCACTGCCAGCCTGACGGCTTCTAATCTCCATTCGGATACCATGAAGAATGGCGATCCGGTCACAGAGAGCCAGTCCCAGTCCTGAGCCGCCCTCGCTTCTGGTTCTTGATTTGTCCGCCATATAAAATGCCTCTGTTACATGAGGCAAATCCTTTTCAGGAATCCCACAGCCCTCATCTCGTATGGAAATAATATCTTTATCAGCCTTAAGCCAGATTCGTCCTCCTGGTTGGGAGGCCTTTACTGCGTTATGCACCAAATTATTAAGAAGAGCAAGCAAAAGCTCCCTGTCTCCGTTTATTGTAATATGCTTGTCTGCATCTACTGTTTCCGCCTTAATCCTAATACCCTTTTCTCTCCGCAATATTTCCGTTTCCCTGATTATTTCCTGAAAAAGCTCCTTTACATCAAGTTCTTCAAACTGAACCTCATCATTTTCATATGCACCCAGGAAATTCAGCATTTTTGAAGAAAGCCGCTCCAGACGCAGGCTTGCATGGTGAATCTGCTCCAGGGCCCGCTTCTGTTTCTCCTCCGGCAGCTTTACATGAAGCAGACTGTCCGAATACCCGATAACAGCAGTCATAGGTGTCTTAATCTCATGAGCCAATGCCCCAAGCAACAGCTGCAAATCCTCCACTTGACTTTCCACCTTCTCTGTCATCTGATTGAAAACCTGCGCAAACTCGCCAATCTCATCCTGACTCTCCACAGGAACCCGTTCATCCAGCCCGCCCTCACCAATTTTCTCCGCTGCCTTTGTCAGCCGCTGTAAAGGCTTCAATGCCTTACGAGCCAGAATGAACACCACGGCTCCTGTAACGGTCCAGATAAGGCCACACAGCAGAATTAATTGTATCACACGGTGTTCAATCTCCTGATAATAGGGGGAGATATCCTGGGTCAGAAGCACCTGATATCCAGGGAACTGGCTGATTTCCTGTTTCATCAGCAAAACCGACTTATTTCCCAGATGCTGAATCATGTGAGTATCCTCCAGGGCAGAGGGGGAAAGAACTTCATAATCTGTAAGATTTACAAGGCACTCCTCCCCCTTTAGCAGTGCATACCCTTCCTTATAGCATCTTCGGAACTGATACTTAAGATATGCCTCCGCTGCTATATCTCCCAGATTTTCATACTCCTCTCTGGTGCCTATCTCAGCTAATGCATAGGCAATAGAATCCATCTGCTTTCCATAATTATCCACTGCTACAGCAATACTCTGGGAACGCATCTGCCACACAGCCGCACCGCTGATCGCCAGAAAACCGGCCCCTAGCCCGGCAGAAAGTATCACCATCAATTTTTTCGTAAGCTTCATGTACCTTACACCTCCAGGCGGTATCCCAGCTTCGGAATGGTCTGTATCCTGGCTCCTGCCTTCAATTTCTTGCGCAGGCTTGCCACATGGACGTCTACAGTCCGGGTCTCTCCACCGTAATCTCCACCCCAAATCTTATCCAGAAGCTGATTTCTGGTAAATGCCACATTTTGATTTCGGAAGAAAAAGAGAAGCAGGTCATACTCCATAGGCTTTAAGGAAACCTCTTTTCCCTCCTCCAATACCTTATGGCCTGTCAGGTCTATACGGCAGCCGTCAATTTCTATAAAGTCCTTCAGCTTCTTTCTTCGCTTCAGCACATTTTCCACTCTGGCAAAAAGTTCCATCATCTCAAAAGGCTTCACCATATAATCCTCCGCTCCAAGGCGCAGCCCCTTCACTTTGGAAGCAACGTCAGCCTTGGCTGTAAGAAAGATACAGGGGATTTCCTTCTCATTCAAACCCTGGATTAAGTCAAATCCATCGGGCCCAGGCAGCATCACATCAACCAGAGCCAGATCGTAAAGTCCTCTGTCTTCACGAATCTTCTTCTCTGCCTCTAAGCCGTCCTCTGCTAAATCCACCTCATAGCCCACTGCTTCCAGATTCATGGAAAGCAGTTCCCTGATGGATGCCTCGTCCTCTATAATCAGAATTTTATTCTTGTCCATGGTTGTCTCCTTCTGCTTTATTAGTTAAAATCAGTATATCATGTTTTCATAATCAGGCTCATTACAAATTTATTAACTTAAAGTGAACCCAGGAGATCAGATGGCTCAGATGAATATCTCCACACTCTGGAAATTGTGGTAGAATGAAAGGAATGAGAACGATATATGAATTTAAAAATGAATTTGACGGAGGAAACAAAATGCAAGAAGAAAAAAAGTGCAAGTTCTATGAATGGGATGAAGTTGCATTTGTATTGCCTGATGAATATACAATAGATGACAGCAGTGATTTATCTGATGCCTTAAGAGTTTTTTATTCAGTTGGTGGATATGACTTTTTTAATGTTGTTGACCCACGATATTACGCTGCTAATTGGTTGAACTTTATCGGCAACTTGTATGAAGAAATTATGGATGGCAATTATGTTTCTGCCGGAAAGCATTATACCATTCCACTTAATGAAGCACAAAAACAAGATTTAACGAGGCGTGGTGTTTGTAAAGTCTTTGTTACTGATATTTGAACTCTTGGGCGAATCGCCCTTGTTAATATAAAAATGCACAAATTGAAGATAAAGAAAAAGCACCACAGCTTTTAGGTGAATTACTGAAAGAATCCATTGGACGAGTTGTAAACGACTTTTTTGTGAATACGTATTACGAATAAATGTAAGACTGTAAAGCCAGAGAAGCCAGTCAGTGTCCAGTCAGTGGTAATGGTAAGACTGTCAATGCGGTGCTGTATCGCCGCTGACATTCTTACCCGTCACCACAATTCAGGCATTTAAACTAAACTAATCACGATAAATAATATCATCTCTCCCCGGCCCATTAGAAATCATAGTAATAGGAGTTTCCAACTCATTTTCAATAAACTCTATATACTTTCTGCAATTTTCAGGCAAATCTTCGTATTTGCGAATTCCTCTAATATCACAGTTCCAACCAGGCAGTGTTGTATAAACAGGCTTTGCTTTCCCTAGCCTGGTTGTAGTTGGGAAATCCTTAGTAACCTCTCCGTCGATTTCATAACCGATACAGACAGGAAGTTCTTCCAGATAACCAAGCACATCCAATACTGTAAGTGCAGCTTCTGTTGCTCCCTGAATGCGGCAGCCATATCTGCTTGCTACTGCATCAAACCAGCCCATACGTCTTGGTCTTCCAGTAGTTGCGCCATATTCTCCGCCATCACCGCCACGTTTTCTTAATTCGTCAGCTTCTTCTCCGAAGATTTCACTGACAAATGCACCTGCTCCCACTGCACTGGAATAAGCTTTTACTACTGCTGTAATGGTCTTTATTTCATAAGGAGGAATTCCTGCTCCGATTGCGCCATAAGCTGCCAGTGTGGAAGATGAAGTTACCATTGGGTAGATTCCATGATCAGGATCCTTTAGCGAACCTAACTGACCTTCCAAAAGTATATTCTTACCTTCTTTTATTGCATTATATAGGTAACTGGAAACATCGCATACATAAGGAGCTACCATATCTCTGTACTGTATCAATGTCTGATACAATTCTTCCGGATCAATGGCAGGTTTATGGTAAAGATGTTCCAGAATAATATTCTTAGTTTCACAGACAAACGCTATCTTTTCTCTCAAAGCCTCTGAGTCAAACAGCTCACTTACCTGGAAACCTATTTTTGCGTATTTATCTGAATAGAAGGGAGCAATTCCTGATTTTGTGGAACCAAAAGAATTCTTGCCCAGACGTTCTTCTTCATATTGATCAAAGAGAATATGGTAAGGCATGAGAATCTGAGCGCGGTCAGACACCAGAATGTGAGGTGTTGGAACGCCCTTGCTTACAAGGTCACTGACTTCCTTCATTAAAAATGGAATATTAAGCGCTACTCCATTGCCGATCACACTTGTGGTATGGTCATAGAAAACACCCGATGGAAGCAGATGAAGTGCAAATTTACCATAGCTGTTGATAATTGTATGCCCTGCATTGCTGCCTCCCTGAAATCGGATGATAATATCGGATTCCTTAGCCAGCATGTCTGTGATTTTCCCTTTTCCCTCATCGCCCCAGTTAGCTCCTACAATTGCTCTTACCATTATTTTGTCCTCCTTAGAATGAAAACACAATTTTTACCTGCTTATGATACAATAAAAGGTATGTATAAGTAAAGTAAATATTAGTTATGTTTTCCATAAGTCCCAATTATGGTATCATCAATTGAAGCAGCCGTTTTCCAGCAGGGGAAAGAGGGTTTTTGGTGTCTGTAATAATGCTGAAATTGCGTGAAGGCATTTCCTCTTTAAAATGAAGCTCAAAAAGATTGCCCTCTTTGATCTCCTTACGGGCAAATCCTTCCATAACACAGCCAATTCCTAAGTTGCGGATAGCAAACTGAACCACCATATCACTGGTTGCAAGCTCAAATTCAGGTTCCAGAATAATACCACGTTCTTTCAGATAAATATCGGTAAACCGTCTTGTACTTGTGTTTTTCTCCAGAAGTATACATGGCAGTTCTCTTAATATTTCATAATCCAGAACCTGATTTTTCAAATGTCTGAACTTGTCTCCTACTGCAAAACAATTTCTTATTTTTTTAACGTCTACAGATTTCACTCCCGGCCTTGCAGTAAATGGGGTACTTACAACACCAAAATCAATGGAACCACTATAGAGAAATTCCAGGGTTTCCTCAGTAGGGCCATTGGATACAATCACCTTAATTCCAGGATACAGCTCGTGGAATTTTTCCAGATAGGGAAGTAAATAGAACTGCAGTGTCATATCACTGGCACCGATTCTCACTTCTCCTGTCTCCAAATCCTGCATCCTTTTTAACATATTCTCCCCATTCCAGATACTGTCTAAACCCGGGCTTACGTACTTGTAGAGGAGTTCTCCTTCTTTTGTCAGACGGACTCCTTTGGAGGTTCGTATAAACAACTTTGTGTTAAGACCGTCCTCCAGCTGCCGGATTCCCTGACTGACTGCAGGCTGTGATACACACAGACGCTCTGCTGCCTGGGTAATGCTGCTAGTCTGGGCTACATGGTAAAATACTTTGTAATATTCCAAATTACTAATCATGGTGTCCTCCTTATACTGGCGTGCTATCCAGCACATTATTAGACCAACAGCACTATTATCAGCCGTCTGTAACATAAACACTATAATTAAACATTTATTTCTGCTGTCATCCCAAGCACGCTTTTATTTCGTTCAAGAAGAGGGTTGATTACCTCCTCCAGATAGAAAGAAACCTGTGCAGGTGCACAGCCTACGTATTTTTGGGGGTCCATACTCTTCTCTAAATCTTCCAGAGATAAGTTAAATGCAGGGTCTGCTGCAATCAGCTCCAGAAGGTTATTATCCAGTCCATGAACCTTAACATTCTTACCTGCTTCCATGGAAAGCTCCCTGATTTTCTCATGAAGCTCCTGTCTGTCTCCTCCTGCCTTAACTGCATCCATCATAATATTCTCAGTTGCCATAAATGGCAGCTCTGCCATCATATGCTTCTCAATTACCCTAGGATAAACCACAAGACCATCCACTACATTTAAGTAGAGATCGAGAATTCCATCAATAGCCAGAAATCCTTCCGGTATGCTTAAACGCTTATTAGCCGAATCATCGAGAGTTCGTTCAAACCACTGGGTAGAAGCTACAAGCATTGGGTTCATCACATCAGACATTACATAATTAGCAAGGGAAGCCATTCTCTCACTTCTCATTGGATTTCTTTTATAAGCCATAGCTGAAGAACCGATCTGGCTTTTCTCAAATGGCTCTTCCACTTCTTTTAGATGCTGAAGCAGGCGGATATCATTGGAAAATTTATGAGCGCTCTGAGCAATTCCTGCCAGCACATTGACAACACGGCTGTCCACTTTTCTGGAATAGGTCTGACCGGATACAGGATAACAGCCGGAAAATCCCATTTTATCAGCAATCATAGGATCTACTTTTCTTACTTTATCCATATCTCCATCAAATAGTTCCAGGAAGCTTGCCTGAGTTCCGGTTGTTCCCTTAGACCCCAGAAGACCGATGGTACTGATTAAATAATCCAGGTCATCCAAATCCATCACCAGGTCGTTAAGCCATAAGGCAGCCCTTTTTCCTACTGTTGTAGGCTGGGCAGGCTGGAAATGTGTAAATGCAAGAGTGGGCAAATCCTTATATTCATCAGCAAATTTGGCAAGCTCTGCAATTACATTGATCAGCTTTTTACGAACCAGAAGCAGAGCTTCTGTCATAACAATAATATCTGTATTATCTCCAACATAACAAGAGGTAGCTCCCAGATGAATAATTCCCTTTGCCTTAGGGCACTGAACGCCGTAGGCATACACATGGGACATAACGTCATGGCGTACTTCTTTTTCTCTTTCCTTTGCCACCTCATAATTTATATCATCCTGATGTGCTTTTAGCTCCTCAATCTGCTCCTCTGTAATGGGAAGTCCTAATTCCTTCTCCACCTCTGCAAGAGCAATCCACAGCTTTCTCCATGTTTTAAACTTCTTATCAGGGGAAAAGATATATTGCATCTCTTTGCTGGCATAACGCTCAGAAAGAGGGCTTACGTATCTGTCAGTCATTCTTTCTATCCTCCTTAGAATATAGGTTTCTCTTATCATAGATAATCACCTGTTATACTCTCCCCGAATATCCTCCTTAGGAGGTTCTATGGGGTAATTTCCTGTAAAACAGGCCGTACAGACAGGAAGCTGCTCTGCTATCTGATTGAGACGTTCTGCCTTTAGATAGGAAAGAGAATCTGCTCCCAGCAGGCTGCATATCTCCTCCACTGACCTGTTGTGTGCAATCAGCTGATCCTCTGATGGGATATCCGTTCCAAAGTAACAAGGATGCAGAAATGGTGGTGCGCTGATACGGATATGTACCTCTTTGGCACCTGCTTCCCTCAGCATGTTGACAATCAATGCGCTGGTGGTTCCTCTCACAATAGAATCATCAATCAGAATGATTCTTTTTCCTGCTACAGCCTCTTTCAGCACATTCAGCTTAATTCTCACAGCAGATTCCCTGCTGCTCTGCTTTGGTTTAATGAAGGTTCTTCCTACATAGGTATTCTTCACAAAAGCAGTACCATAGGGAATTCCTGATTCTATAGAATAGCCCAGAGCTGCTGCATTGCCGGATTCCGGCACTCCTACTACCAGGTCAGCCTCTACAGGAGAATCCATGGCAAGTGCCTTTCCTGCATATAATCTGGAATGGTATACGCTGACACCGTCAAATACACTGTCTGGTCTTGCAAAATATATATACTCAAATACACATCTTGCTTCCCTGCTTCGATCTTCAAAGCAAAGAGAGGTGTCTGAAAAAATCCCATCTTTTGTAATTGTAACGATTTCACCTGGTTTTACGTCCCTGATAAATTCTGCTCCTATGGTATCAAGAGCACAGCTTTCTGAAACAAGGATATAGGCATGATCCCTTTTACCGATACATAAGGGCTTAAATCCATAGGGATCTCTGGCTCCGATCAGCTTTCTGGGACTGTTAATAACGAGAGAATAAGCACCCTTTAACTTTTTCATGGCATTGGCAACAGCAGCCTCTGCAGAAGAAGTCTTCACCCGTTCTCTTGCAATATGATATGCGATTACTTCTGTATCAATGGTAGTCTGGAAAATAGCTCCTGAATACTCCAGCTCTCTCCTAAGCTCAGGTGTATTCACAAGATTGCCGTTATGGGCAAGTCCCAGAGTACCCTTTATATAATTTAACACAAGAGGCTGGGCATTTTCCCGTGTACTGCCTCCTGCTGTTGAATAACGTACATGACCAATTCCAATGTTTCCATGAAGTCCCTCCAGAATCTCTGTAGTAAAGACCTCGTTACATAAACCCATTCCCTTATAAGCGCTGACCTTTCCCTTAGGCCCCTCTGTATCACTGACTGCAATTCCGCAGCTTTCCTGACCTCTGTGTTGTAAAGCAAAGAGACCATAATAAATTGTAGAAGCCACATCATTGCCGTCCAAATCATAGATGCCGAAAACGCCGCACTCTTCATGTAACTCATCTGCAGTAAAAATGTTTAAGTCATGATTCATTCATTAATATCCTCTTTGTGCTGTTTACTGGATTCCAATACGGCGGAAAATCTCTTCATAAGCATCTTCAACCCCGCCAAGATCACGGCGGAAACGATCTTTGTCCAGTTTCTCATGAGTCTCCTTATCCCATAATCTGCAGGTATCAGGAGAAATCTCATCAGCCAGAATAATCTGTCCGTGATAACGACCAAATTCTATCTTAAAGTCAATTAAATCAATGTTCAATCCATCAAAATACTCCTGAAGCGCTTCATTTACCTTAAATGCATATTCTGAGATTGCATGAATTTCTTCCTTAGTAGCCAGGTTCAGAGCAAGTGCGTAGTAGTCATTGATAAATGGATCGCCCAGATCATCATTTTTATAGCTGAATTCAAGGGTTGGACAGGAAAATTTGACTCCCTCTTCCATTCCCATTTTCTTTGCAAAGCTTCCTGCTGAAAAGTTTCTCACGATCACTTCCAGAGGAACGATCTTCACCTTCTTCACTGCAGTCTCTCTGTCACTTAATTCTTCGATCAGATGAGTAGGAACACCTTTGGTTTCTAACTTTTTGAAGATAAAGTTGGTCATACGGTTGTTAATAGCACCTTTTCCTACAATTGTACCCTTCTTTAAACCATTGAATGCAGTTGCATCATCTTTGTAGGATACAACTAATACATCAGGGTCCTCAGTTCTATAAACCTTTTTTGCTTTTCCTTCATACAGTAATTCTTTTTTCTCCATCTGTGTCCACCTGTCCTTTTCTGAATCGATTTATAAGTTTTTCAAATAAAGCTATGGTGTTTCAGTAGGGATTATAATACAGTGGAAAATGGATTGCAACAGATTTAATTATTAAAAATACTTATGACAAACTGATGGTTTTATTTCTCAATCTCTTAGTTCTTCCAGGGATTTCTCAATAAGAAAGGTCTCCGTCTGCCAGATTTTCATGGTTAATTCCTTCAGATTTACAAGAAATCCCTGTTCTCTTTTACCGGTGTCCGGATTTATGCTTTCTTCCGTCATAACATTCTCTCCCGGTATCTCATTCTCTCCGGGCATTACCTTCTCTCCCGCTATCTTATTCTCTCCGGGCATTACCATCTCCCCCGGCAACCAATACTCTCCCGGCAGCACACTCTCTTCCCAACTAACCTCTACACTATTCTCCGCCAGCAGAGACAATGCACCTCCATGCCACCAGATAAGAATCACACTTTCACAAAGAATCACAATCAATGCCAAGCGTTGTAAATCCATTCCGCCCCTACTGATTTTTTGCCCCCGGCTTATCCCCTGTCTCCTGCCAATCCCCAGCCGCCGCCTTACCCAATACCGCTTACTTATCCTCTGCCTCCATCTCTTAGGTCTTCTGTTATACAGAAAAGCCCGAAGACAGGTTCTATCCATACTAATCCCTTCCCTCTGTTTCCTTCTGTTTATCATTGGTTGCATCACCATTGCCGCTGACTGGAACTGCTTCTCCCAGATAAGTAGGCTCCGGTTTCCATATTGTGATTAAAAAGTCCTTGCTTCTGGCTAATATCTCCCTGGCATCACGGTAGCTCTGACCATAGTAGGTTCTCTGGTCACTGGCAACACCCCAGGCATCCAGTCCCAGCTTTTTTGCACTGTAAAGTGCTCTGTAAAGATGGTACTTCTGAGTAACAATAATCACCTTCTTAGCCTTGAATATATCCCTTGCTCTGTACATACTTTCGTAGGTGGAAAATCCCGCATGATCCATAAATATATCAGAAGAGGGAACGCCTTTATCAATGGCAAACTCCTTCATAGTATTAACTTCGTCATAGGAAACTCTGCCGTGATCACCACTCATTAACAGCTTGCCTGCTGCATTTTCATCATAGAGCTCTACTCCTCTCAGCAAACGGTCTTCAAGCATATTGCTTGGATTTCCATTGGGGTGAACACCGGCTCCAAGCACCAGAATACAGTCTGCATCCAGCTCTGATGCTTTATCAACTGTCAAAATTCTTCCTTTTGTAGTTCCTACCACATAAAGATTTATAAACAGAAGTACAGCCAGACCTGCGGTTCCCAAGAAACAGATTTTTATTATTGCCTTTTTTATAAACGTTAAATATTTCATACAGTCTCCTCTTTAACTTTTGTTCTCATTATGAATATGGAATGGGCTGCAGAGTGCAACAATGTTAAATTGCTCAGCCATAGGACTGCCACCGGGCAGATGATATGTTTAAATCTAATTTACGTATTTATTATTATACTTTATTTTTAAAAAGGCTTCAAGCAGATTTGTGCCTGAAGCCTTTTACGTATTTTATTACTTTTTGCTTTAATATTACTGTCCTGCTGGTGATGTTCCGGCACCTGTAGTTGGATGGCCATTGCTTTCGCCTGTAACATCATCTACGCCTTCTTCAACATCATTAATAATACCGTTGATAACGCCGGTACTTTCTTCATCAGCATTATTCATTGAACCACTTGTTGTTGTAACTGTTGTAGTCTCTGCTGTTGTAGCTGTTGTACCTGTTGTTGCTCTTGTTGTCTCAGTACCTGAATTTCTATTATTTCCACAGGCTGTAAGACACATAACTGTCATGATTAACATAACAGTAAATACATATGGTTTTATTCTTTTCATAATATATCTCCTTTCAATTTCTACGGTTAGTATGTGTAGAGAGAGATTGAATTATGGTGGGAAATAAAACCATTTTTTATAAAATTTTAACCGATGACATCTGCCATTGTATAGACTCCCGGTCCTTTGCCTGCCAGGAACTTAGCAGCCGACAGGGCACCTTTCGCAAAAATCGCCTTGGAATAAGCTGTATGATTAAAAGTAATCACTTCGTCTTTTCCTGCAAAAATCACATCGTGCTCACCAACAAAGGAACCGCCTCTGATGGATTGAATGCCGATTTCATTCTTTTTCCTTTTTTCTCTTACAGAAGCTCTGTCGTATACATAGTCATAAACTCCGCCCATTGCCTCATTGATCGAGTCTGCCAGAGCAAGCGCTGTTCCGCTTGGAGCATCCACCTTCTGATTGTGATGCTTCTCCAGAAGCTCTATATCAAAGTCTGCAGCTGCCAAAACCTGGGCCGCCTCTTTGACAAGCTTTAATAAAAGATTGACCCCAAGAGACATGTTGGCTGACCGGAGAACTGCTGTATGTCTGCTGGTTTCCTCCACCTCTTTTATCTGCTCATCTGACAGTCCTGTTGTGCAGAGCACCACTGGAATCTTCTTAGCAGCGCTGTAAGCCAGAAGATTGTCAACTGCTTTTGCAGAAGCGAAATCCACAATTACATCTGCTTCCTCTGTGCATTCCTCCAAAGAAGAGAATACAGGGTAATCATTCTTTTTAACAGTTACAGGATCAATACCTGCAACAATTGTAAGGTTTTCATCTTCAGCTGCCATGGCTGATATCACCTGTCCCATAGCTCCATTACAGCCATGCATGATCATTTTAATCATAATTTCCTCCATATGTACAGTTTGTAACTTTTTCACTAGTTAAAAACAGGGAATTTCAGAGAAATTTTTATTTTTACAGAAGACCGTATTCTTCCATAGCTTTCTTTAAAATTTCCTGATTCTGTGACTCCATCTCTGTTAATGGCAGACGAAGGGGACCTGCATTCTTGCCCATTAAGTTTAAAGCTGCCTTTACTGGAATCGGATTCACTTCACAGAACAGGGCATTGATCAGAGGTATTGCCTTTAACTGAAGCTCTGCACTGCGTTTTACATCACCCTTAAAATAGGCTTCACAGATATCATGAGTCTGAGCAGGAGCAATGTTGGAAAGCACGGAAATAACACCTTTGCCTCCTAAGGAAAGAAGAGGTACAATCTGATCATCATTGCCTGAGTACACATCCACTTTGCCTTCTGCCATGCTCATTAAGTCAGCAATGGCTGTAAAGTTGCCGCTGGCTTCCTTTACGCCTACAATATTAGAAACCTCATTGCATAAGTCTACAATGGTCTTAGGAGCAATGTTAACGCCTGTTCTGCCTGGAATGTTATACAGAAGAATAGGAATCTTCACTGCATTTGCCACAGCTGTAAAATGAGCCTTTAATCCGTTCTGAGTTGCCTTGTTATAATAAGGGGATACTAAAAGCAAACCATCTGCACCGCTTTTCTCCGCCTCTACAGAGAGATAAACAGCTGTATGTGTACAGTTTGAGCCTGTTCCTGCAATAACAGGAACTCTTTTATTGGTAACCTCACATACAAACCGAATCACTTCAATATGTTCCTCATGTGTCATGGTAGATGCTTCACCTGTTGTTCCACAGGCAATAATTGAATCTGTACCCTGTGCAATCTGCTCCTCTACCAGTTCCTTCAGTACTTCATAATTTACTTCCCCGTTCTCTTTAAATGGTGTAACCAGTGCCACACCTGCGCCTTCAAAAATAGCCATGTTCATTCCTCCTGATTTATTATTATTCATACATAGTAAACTTCCTGGCCTCGGTCATCTCTGTATTTTATGATATAAAAAGAACTTTGCTGCGGTTTTTATTGATATAGTACTTTCCTGTCAAAAAAACAGAGCTGACAACGGGGTCAGCTCTTAAAGTTCAGAATATGTTGATATCATCTTTCTTTAAGTAGCCCCCCATCCAATTGGATGACAGTCGCATGGTTCTTTACCATGCGCCCAGAACACATACGCTCAGGACGTATGACTTCTTCGGCGTTACTCCCTTTTTCCTGTTTTCAACTGTACCTGATACATCCAACAGAATACTAATTAGCAACGCAACCTCTACTTTATTATGTATATCACCATACTATCATCATTATTTTGTATTGTCAACTTTAAGATAGTTGATTTCCTGAATACTGTCCACATAGGGCGCCAGTTCCTTTGGAAATACCTTACCTGTAAGAATTACCTCTGTTTCATCAACCTTTGACTGCAGCACCTTAATTAACTCTTCAGGTTCCACGATCTTCTGATCCAGAAGTCCCAGAATCTCATCGAGAATCAGCAAGTCACACTCACCGGTTGACAGCACCTTTTTAGCAAAATTCAATCCATTCCGGATGTTCATACGTTCTTCTTCCTGCTGCTCCTGACTTAATGTCTCGAAAAATCTGTCTGATTTTTCAAAGCGGAAGCTTTTCATCTCCGGTTCCAGACGTTTTAAAATCTCTGGCGAATCTCCGCCATTGCAGCCTTTTAAAAACTGAATCATGATAACAGAACCACCCTTCATCAGTTTTCCAATTCCTTTACCAAGAGCTGCTGCGCTCTTGCCTTTGCCCTCGCCGCAAATTACCTCTATCGTACCTCTACTCATGTTTTTGCACCTCTTATAAGTATAAAAAGCAATCATTTATATTCTACGCTAGAACTTGATTATAGTATCACAGCTGATGATATTTTGCAAGTTTTACCAGATTTTTGTAACGGTTTATTACCAATTTATGGTTATCGGTCTCACTGGTCACATTCCAGCTTGCTGACAGAAACCTCGTAGGCAATTCGTTTCTCGCACTCAGTTTCCGATAATTTCTTCGTGTACTCTCTGCTCTGTACACGTCCCCACACCTTAACTCTTGTTCCAACCTCGAAGCTGGATGCATATCTGGCATTACGGCCCCAGGCAATGCAGGGGATATAGTCAGATTTTCCATAAGGTCTGTTAACTGCAAGCAGAAGATCTGCAATCTCTCTTCCTAATGGGGTTTTTCTGTAAATAGGAGGCTTGCAAATGTACCCGTCAAGAAAAATCTGGTTGGTTTTTGTGTAATCTGTAAATTCTTCTATAAAGTGAATTTCCCGTACAAATATTGAGAGAACCAAACGGTTCTTCGCACCTTCGTGGCGATTATAAGAACGGAACTGACCGATAGCCTCAATGGTAAGACCTATGTAATCTTCCTCTACATCAATCAGACGATTGGAAATCATCAGAGGTATGATATCTGCCTGTTCACTAAGACGGTTTACTGCAACATCCACCATATAGAATCCTTCTCCAAATACCTCATGGCTGAAGGTGAAGCCGGAAATAACCTCTCCGATTACGCTTACTTTGTTGTTTTCAATCATTTTTTCTGACATTGTATTTCTCCTCTTCTTTCACTTTTTTGCTTATTTGCCTCGCAGCTAATATTAAGTTTATGAGAAAAATACCTCCAAAATGATAAAAAGCGTAACAAAAATATCGACTAAAAATTCGGTGCAGGATGAAAAAAGGCGGATTTGGCATTATTAAATCGCCATCTCCGCCTGTAGTATTTCAATATTCGATTCCCATTTGCTTTCTCTGCTGTATTTCAGGGAATTCTGTCAGTTTGCGTATATCACTGTAGATTAATATCACTGTTTATTACTGTGTTTTCTTAATTACTGATCTCTTTCTCATAGTAGGGTCCAGAACCTTCTTACGGATTCTCAGACTTACAGGAGTGATCTCTAACAGCTCATCTGTATCAATAAAATCAAGACACTGCTCTAAGCTCATCTCTTTGGGAGTGGTAAGCTTTAAAGCATCATCTGCGCCTGAAGAACGGGTGTTGGTAAGCTTCTTAGTCTTGCAGATATTGATCTCAATATCTTCAGCCTTAGGGTTCTGTCCAACTACCATACCGGCATATACCTTAACACCGGCTCCGATAAAGAGGGTACCTCTCTCCTGAGCATTATACAGACCGTAGGTTATGGACTCACCTGACTCATAGGCAATCAGGGAACCAGTCTTACGATAATATAAATCACCTTTATATGGAGCATAACCATCAAATGAGGTGTTGAGAATTCCATTTCCCTTTGTATCAGTCATAAACTCACCGCGGTATCCGATTAAACCTCTGGCAGGAATGGAAAATTCCAGTCTTGTATATGCACCATTAGCAGGGCTCATTCCCTGAAGCTCACCCTTACGGCTTGTCAGCTTCTGGATAACTGCACCTGTAAATTCCTCAGGAACATCCACAAAAGCGATCTCCATTGGCTCCAGCTTTGTATTTCTCTCATCATACTGATAGAGAACCTCTGCCTTGCTGACAGCAAACTCAAAACCTTCTCTTCGCATATTTTCAATGAGAACAGATAAGTGAAGCTCTCCACGGCCTGATACTTTAAAGCAGTCTGGAGATTCTGTTTCCTCCACACGAAGGCTGACATCAGTATTCAGCTCTCTGAAAAGACGTTCTCTAATATGACGGGAGGTGATGTATTTACCTTCCTGACCAGCCAGAGGGCTGTCATTTACCATGAAGTTCATAGCTATGGTTGGTTCGGAAATCTTCTGAAATGGAATTGCTTCCGGGTGATCCGCTGTACAGAGAGTATCTCCAATATGAATATCACTGATTCCTGAAATAGCCACAATAGCGCCAATTCCTGCCTCTGTTACTTCTGCTTTATTAAGGCCTTCATATTCATACAGCTTACCAACTTTTACTTTGCGGAATTTGTCAGGATCATGATGGTTAACTATAACACAGTCCTGATTCACACGAATCACGCCGTTTTCTACTTTTCCCACTCCAATACGTCCTACATACTCATTATAATCAATGGTGCTGATCAGAAGCTGTGTGGAAGCGTCAGGATCACCTTCCGGTGCTGGGATATGGTCGATAATTGTCTGAAATAATGGACTCATGTCATTTTCCGGGTCTTCTAAGCTTTTCTTAGCAAAGCCTGATTTTGCAGATGCATAGAGGAAAGGACAGTCAAGCTGCTCTTCAGTGGCATCAAGATCCATCAGAAGCTCTAACACCTCTTCCTCCACCTCATCCGGTCTTGCCTCCGGACGGTCAATTTTATTAATACAGGTAACAACGGACAAGCCCAGCTCCAAAGCTTTGCGAAGAACAAACTTAGTCTGAGGCATAACTCCCTCATAGGCATCTACTACCAGAATTACTCCGTTTACCATTTTTAAAACACGTTCTACTTCACCGCCAAAGTCCGCATGGCCTGGTGTGTCGATAATGTTAATTTTAGTACCATTATAGTTAACAGCAGTATTCTTGGAAAGGATGGTAATACCACGTTCTCTCTCAATGTCATTGGAGTCCATAACGCGGTCTACAACCTCCTGGTTTTCACGGAAGATACCGCTCTGTCTTAATAAGGCATCCACCAGTGTTGTTTTACCATGATCGACGTGGGCAATGATGGCTACATTTCTAACGTCTTCTCTTTTCATCTTCATACATGTACTCTTCTTTCTCTTTTCAATTTCAATAATAATAAAGAAACTAAGGACTTTTGCCCTTAGTTTTACTTACACTTTCACAGTTACCCAGTATAACACCCTGCAACTGAGATTGCAAGGTATTTTTGCGGATCAATCGGAAAACAAAAGCACTTCCTTATCTAATACACCAAAATATACAGAATCCAGCAGCTTAAGATCCGCCTTCCCTCCTGTGATTTCCGTTATCTCCTCCTGTATAGACTCAAGCTGTTCCTCAGGCACCAGAGCTGTTAATTCCACCTTCTCTGTATAAACGCTTTCCAGAATGGATATCTGATTCTGTCCAAAGAGATACTGAATCTTCCCAATTCCATTATAATCAGTATCAATTAAAAGCTTCACTCCCGGCTCCACTGTTAATACAGTACAGGATGTGAGCCCTTCCTTCACAGCTCCTGAATAAGCCCGGACCAGACCTCCTGTTCCCAGAAGAGTGCCGCCAAAATATCTGGTAACAACTGCACAGACATTGCAGATTCCCGCCCCTTCAAGCACATCAAGCATAGGCTTTCCTGCTGTCTGGCTGGGTTCTCCGTCATCACTGCACCGCTTCTGATCCCCTTTTCTTCCTATGATCCAGGCATAGCAGTGATGTCTTGCATCCCAATGCTTTTTACGAATCTCTTCTATAAAAAGAAGGGCTTCCTCCTCTGATTCCACAGGTCTGATATCCGCTATAAAACGGGATTTTTTCTCAACAATCTCTCCGGTTCCCCCTCTATATAAAAGCTTGTAGCTCTCTCTCATATAAATCCTCATTTCCTCTATAAAATATTCTTAAATTAAATTTTTTATATTTTCTCCCACTATTATATAGGAAAATGTACTTTCCTTCAAGTAAAGCCATGATTTCCGGGGTTTTTCTGGGATTTATTGTATAATTTTCCTCATTTTTTCCAAAACTGGTAAGTGTTGAATTGCCATAAAATCTCTGGTATAATGAACCGATAAAGGAGGTTTCCTATGAACTACGGCAAACGTGCGACAGAGAAAAAAATCAAAGCTGCCAACTCAAAAGCTAAGAAATATACCAGCAGGGTTTTTCTTACTTTATTAAAAAGTCTATTTGTACTGTTCTTATTCGGCGGTGTCGTTGCTGCCAGCGTCGGATTTGGAATGGTCAAGGGAATTATAGACAATACACCTGACGTGGATATAACAACCATCGTTCCAGATGCCTATGCAACAACAGTTTATAATAGTGCCGGCAATGTTACAGAGACTCTTGTAAAAGAAGGCTCCAACAGAGCAGAGGCCACCTATGATGAATTACCCCAGAATTTAATCAACGCCTTTATTGCCTATGAAGACGCCAGATTTATGGAGCATAACGGTATTGACCTCCGTTCTATCTTAAGAGCTGTACGAGGCGTATTAACCGGCGATTCCAGTGCAGGGGGCGGAAGTACCATCACCCAGCAGCTGATTAAAAACAGTGTATTTGGCGGCGGTATGGAGAAAAGCTTCGGCGAACAGCTGGAACGTAAGCTTCAGGAATGGAATCTTGCCATTAAGCTTGATGGTACCATGTCCAAGGAGCAGATTATCACCAACTATTTAAACACCATTAACCTTGGGAATAATACCCTTGGCGTTAAGGTAGCTGCCAGAAGATATTTCAATAAGGAAGTATCGGATTTAACCCTTTCAGAATGTGCTGTTCTGGCAGGAATTACACAGAACCCTTCCAGGTTCAACCCCATTTCTGGGCAGAAGGCCAATGCGGACAAGCAGAAGGTGATTCTCCAGTATATGTATGATCAGAATTTTATATCCAAGGCGGAACAGGAAGAAGCGCTGGCTGATGATGTATACTCCAGAATTCAGAATGTGGATATTGTGACAAAGGAAACTGCTTCTACTCCTTACAGTTATTTTACAGACGAGCTTATAGAGCAGGTGATGGAGGATTTAAAGGATAAGCTGGGATATACAGAAACCCAGGCTTATAACAAGCTGTACAGCGGCGGTCTTTCCATCTATACCACTCAGGACCCGGAGCTTCAGGCAATTGTTGATGAAGAGGTTAATAATCCGGATAATTATAAAGCAGCCAGATATTCTATTGAGTACAGACTTTCCATCACTCATGGTGACGGAACCACCACTCATTATTCACAGGAGAATATTAAACGGTATCACAAGGATCATGGCAATACTAAGTATGATGGTCTCTATGATTCTGAAGAAGAGATTCAGGCTGATGTTGAGGGATTTAAGGCATTTACCATTCAGGAAGGTGATAAGATCATCGGTGAGAGTCTGATTAAGACCCTTCAGCCACAGGCATCCTTTGTTCTTATGGATCAGAAAACAGGTGCAGTTCTGGCAATCAGCGGTGGACGTGGTGCCAAGACTGCCAGCCTTACCTTAAACCGTGCCAGCAACACCTTCAGACAGCCCGGTTCCACCTTTAAGGTGCTGACTGCATTTGCTCCTGCTATGGATACCTGCGGTGCTACTCTTGGCAGTGTTTATTATGATTCCATTTATACAGTAGGCACCAAAACCTTCAGCAACTGGTACAGCTCCGGTTATCAGGGCTATTCCAGCATTCGTGACGGTATTATTTACTCCATGAATATTGTTGCTGTCCGCTGTCTGATGGAAACAGTCACTCCTCAGCTAGGGGTGGAGTATGCTGAGAACTTCGGCATTACCTCCTTAAACAATGATTATAACGCAGCTCTCGCTCTTGGCGGTCTGACAGACGGTGTTTCCAATCTGGAGCTGACTGCTGCCTATGCAACCATTGCCAATGAGGGTGTTTATACAAAACCAAGATTCTTTACTAAAATACTGGATCATGACGGCAAGGTGCTGATTGATAATACTCCTGAGACTCATCGGGTATTAAATGATTCCACTGCATTTTTATTAACTGATGCTATGGCAGGTTCCATGCAAAGCAGCAGGAAGTTTTCCCGTGCAGGCGCAGGTCCAAGCTCCACCAGTGCTTCTGCTGCCATCCCCGGTATGTCAAACGCCGGTAAAAGCGGTACCACCTCAGCCAACAATGATATCTGGTTTATAGGTTACACTCCCTACTACACTGCAGGTATCTGGGCAGGCTGTGATAACAACCAGAAGCTGACATCGAAAAACGGCGGAACGTCCTTCCATAAAGCAATGTGGAAAAAGATTATGATCAGGATTCATGAAGGCAAGTCAGACCCGGGATTTACAGTTCCAGACAGTATAGAGACTGCTGAAATCTGCCGCAAGTCAGGAAAACTGGCTGTATCAGGTGTCTGCAACGCAGACCCGAGAGGCAATGCCGTTTATACGGAGTATTTCGCCAAGGGAACCGTTCCTACCGATGTCTGCAACAACCATGTAAGGGCTACAGTCTGTTCTGACTCACACAGGCTGCCTACTGCTTACTGCCCTTCCAGAACCACAGCTGTATTCATGGCACTTCCTGCTGGGGAAGAAGGAACTACTGACGATTCAGTTTTTGCAATGCCGGGATACTGTAATATTCATACAGAGAATTCCGTTATTATTCCGCCATCTGAAGCTGATCCTAACATGCCCGGCGAAACCGGAGGTTCTCCAGGCTCTCAGCCTTATGGACCTGGATATGTAAGTCCTAAGGAGCCGGTAACCATTCCCAGCTGGTCTGATCCGGAGTAAGTTTCGCCATGTTTATTCGTTAAAATAAGCCTTAACAGATTTGAAAATATAATCTGTTAAGGCTGTTTTTTTATTTTAGATGCTTTATACTATTTCATTTTAGGTTTAAAGATTAAGGAGCCAAGATAACCAAAGATTAAAGCTCCTGAAATTCCCACCGCGCTGGCAGTAAATCCGCCTTTAAAAACCCCAAGGAATCCATCTTCTCCAAGCCCTTTGTAGACTCCCTTCCACAGGTTGTTTCCAAAGCCAAGAAGGGGAACTGTAGCTCCTGCCCCTGCCCATTCAGCAAATGGCTCATACAGCCCCAAAGCGCCTAAGATAGTTCCTGTAACCACCAGGGTTACCATGATCCGGCCAGGCATCATTTTCGTATTATCCATAAGAATCTGGACCACTGCACAGATTGCTCCGCCAACCAGAAATGCTTTTAAATATTCCATTGTCATTCTCCTCTCATCTTCTGTCAGTTAATATGCTCCAGCACTACTCCATGAGCAATGCCTGGAATGGAAGCGCCTTCGTTAAAGCTTATAGTAGAAAGCAATGCTCCTGTAGGAACAAACAGCACTCTCTTCCATTCTCCTGACTTAAGCTTTGGAAGAATATAGGAGCAAAGTGTTGATGCAGCACAACCGCAGCCACTTCCCCCAGCATGGGTATCCTGTGCCTTATTATCGTAAATCTCCAATCCACAGTCTGTATGAATTTCTTCCAGCTTGTGTCCTTTATTCTTCATAAAATCCAATAATATGGTTCTTCCTATTTCTCCCAAATCACCTGTTATAATTTTATCATAGTAGGTTTCATCTACATTAAAGTCTTCAAAATTCTGCTGTATAGTATGAAAAGCAGATGGAGCCATGGCTGCTCCCATATTCATGGAGTCCTTGGTTCCCATATCCACCATTCTGCCTGTGGTAATTCCTGTAACAGCAGCAATTCCGTCTGGACGGTGTTTGGACAGCACCACTGCACCGCAGCCTGTCACTGTCCAGTGGGCGGAATAGGGTCTCTGGTTTCCATAAGCTAATGGGAAACGAAACTGCTTCTCTGCAGTTGCAAAATGGCTGGAAGCCATAGCCATCACCTTATCTGCATATCCTGCTGCCACTGTCATAGCCCCAAGATTTAATGCCTCTCCCATGGTGGAGCAGGCTCCGTATAATCCAAACAGGGGAATTTCCAAATCAACTGTTCCAAAAGAGGTGGCAATCAGCTGCCCCAGTAAATCTCCTGCAAAAAGATACCGGATATCCTTCTTCCTTATATTACCTTTTTCGATAGCAAGGTCTGCGGTCTGCTTCTGCAAAGCGCTTTCTGCCTGCTCCCATGTATCTGCGCCAAACATATCGTCCTGCTCCACTACATCAAACATTTTCCCAAGAGGACCTTCCCCCTCTTTTTTCCCTACAATGGAAGCCATGCTTTCAATGACAGGAGGTTCTTCAAATCTGATACTGGCTTTTCCTAACTGCATATTATATAACACTCCTTTTCTCTATAGGTGTGCTGTATCGCTCATAAAGTGTCTTAACAGCGCACCAGTCCATTGTCCGGCTCTTTATATAATTCCAAAAGCCTTTAGTACATACGCTAAAACTCCCAGAAGCCAGGAGCTGAAGATGCCATACAGGATTACAGGGCCTGCTATGGTAAAAATCTTACAGCCAATACCAAATACCTGACCTTCCGCCTGAAACTCCACTGCAGGAGCTACTACGGAGTTTGCAAAGCCTGTAATTGGCACCAGGGCGCCGGCTCCTCCGAATTTTACTAATTTCTGATAGAGGTTCAGCCCTGTTAAAATCACACTGGTTGCAATCAGAATCAGTATTGTCCAGGAGGCTGCTGTCTCCTTATCAAGCCCTGTATTGGTCAGCCATGTGTTGAGAACCTGACCATAGGTACAGATGATTCCGCCCACTAAAAATGCTTTTACAATATTTAATCCTTTGTTATGAACCGGCGTCACCTCTTTGACATATTCATCATACGCCTTTTTGTTAATTTCCATAATAAACCTCCGTTTCTCATTGTCCAAAATAACCTGTGAAATAAATCAGCCCACCTATCATCTTACCAATTCCAATGCTTAAGATCACATACTGAAATCCCACTGCCAGGTGGATTCTCCGCCCCATAACAGGCAGAGCTTTTAAAGTTTCCGCCAGGGACATAATCAGACAGCCGACGAATATTCCAGCTGCGGTTCCGTAAATTCCCAGAAAAACCTGTCCTCCCATATGAATGGGAATTTCAAACAAATCCGAGACATTTCCCAGAATTCCACCCAGTATAATGCAGCTTTCAAACAGCATAATATGCTGGTTGGTCCGTGTTTTTCCAATGATTCTGGGGAATACTCCAATCATAGCCAGAAATGCAAAAATGCCGGCTGCTATGACGCCGCCAGCACTAAGCCCGATAAATCCAAGGAGAAGTACTTTAAGAAACATCAATATCCGACTCCTTTCTTCCGTCATTCTGGATGAGAGTTTTACTGATATTGTCCTCATAAAGCCGCATTTCCACTTCCAGCGGGGTTGGATCAGTATTGATTTTTATTTTGGCAAAATGATTGAAGAATCCTATGATACCAATGGCAAGGCCCACAGAATAGCTGACCTCCAAAATAGTAAAACCGCCGGATTCTTCTCCCATAACAAGCCGGTAAATCTCATTGAATATATCGGGAACACTGGCATCATTATTAAAGGTCATAATGGCAAAAGAAGCGCCGCAGAAACAGATAATACAGACCACAATGGTCTTTATCCACTGCCACATCCAGTAAGGTGGTTTAGGCTTGTGGTAGTCAATAATAAAATTGATTGCTCCCACATTATTAGCCTCAATAGCAGAGTCCATCTCAGTCAGCTTCTTTATTACATCAAGGACGCTGACCACATACCGCTTATTTTTGTCATCATGGATTGTGTAAATCCGAAGTGCATTGCATTTGTTCATAACTGCAGAGTCATCGCAGTAAATATCAGCAACATCCTTAAGTTGTATTTCCTTGTGGCGAACCTCGGTGATCTCGCTGATATTTAAATATACGGTTTTGCTCATAATCTCATCAGCCTCCAGCCGGGAAGACATTGAACCAGAGTTCCCTCCATGGATTTTCCATCAGGTGAGGTTGCAATGAGATACCAGACAACTGCTGCTACTCCTATGAGACACAGCACCAGAAGCACAATTCCAAGCTTGTTTTTCATAGATTCCATACATACTCACATCCTTTTCTCAAGAATACTGTTAGTATGAGCTGTATGATTTTTTTTATTCTATAATTTTTCCCGCATTTGCCCTAAAATCTTTTTTTCCAGTCTGGATACCTGAACCTGGGAAATACCCAGCTTTGCAGCAATCTGGCTCTGAGTTTCATTATAATAATACCGTCTGATGATAATCTCCCTGTCTTTATCCGATAAATCAGATAAAAGCTCCCGCAGAACCATGCGGTTTAAAAGCTCTTCCTGAGCTGAATTTTCTTCTTCGATTTTATCAATTAAAAGCAGACTGTTTTCGTCATTTTTATTGACTGTGCGATATAGAGATTCCACCTCTGCTCCTGCTTCAATGGAAGCTGCCACTTCTTCTTTGCTGGCTCCGATTTCTCCTGCAATCTCTTCAATGGTAGGTTCTCTTCCAAGGGTATACAAAAGACCCTCCCGTACAGTTTTTACCTTATAACCCATCTCCTTAATGGAACGGCTTACCTTAATCATCCCATCATCTCTGAGAAACCGTTTAATCTCTCCTGTGATCATAGGCACTGCATAGGTGGAAAATTTCACTTCAAAGGACAAATCAAATTTATCAATTGCTTTAATTAAACCAATACTTCCTATCTGAAATAAATCCTCGGGCTCATATCCCCGCCCTGTAAATCTTCGGACAATGCTCCAGATCAGTCCCATATTCTCAGTGACTAACCGGTCTCTTGCCGCTTTATCGCCGTCGTGAGCCATTTGTATCAATCTCATGGTCTCATCCATAAGGCTCACCCTTTAATCTTCTTTTTCATCGTAACAGAAGTCCCTTTACCAGGCTCTGATTCTACTAATACCTCATCCATAAATGCTTCCATAAATGAGAATCCCATGCCGGACCGTTCACCTTCCGGGTCTGTGGTAAACATGGGTTCCATAGCCCTGGGAATATTGGCTATGCCAACTCCTGTATCCCGTATCTTAATGGTCAGTATCTGTCCCTCTATGATTACTTCCATATAAACAATTCCGCCTTTGGACTCATATCCATGAATTACAGCGTTGGTTACTGCTTCCGAAACAGCAGTCTTCACATCATCAAGCTCCTCTAAGGTAGGGTCCATTCTTGCCATAAATACAGCAGCTACCACTCTGGCAAACTCTTCATTTCTTGATAAACTTTCGATTTCCATCCTTAATACTTCCGGTTTGTTCTGTTCTATCATATTTTCCTCCTCAACTAACTTGTGACTGCCCCTTCTTTTGAGTCATACAGTTTCATTAATCTTAAAATACCGCCCATTTTCAGGATCCTTAAAACCTGAGCTCCGGCTCCGTATATGGTCACCGAACCTCCGCTCAGCGCCATTTGCTTATATCTGTTTAACAGGACTCCGATTCCCGAAGAATCCATAAAGGTGGTTCGGGAAAAATCAAATACAATCCGTCTGATATAATTCTCTGAAAGTATTAAATCCGTTTCAAATTTCAGACCTGTGCAGTTATGATGGTCCAGTTCCTCCGGCAGGTGTACAATAAGCACATGGCCGTCTGCCTCATATGTAAATAATGGTTTTTTCATGTATATCCCTCCGATTCCTGGCTCAAAATGTCTGATTCATAAACTTTAGTTTCTTAAATGAAAAAAGACACCACAAAAAAGAATATCTCTTCTGTAGTGTCTTTCTCTATCTGCCTAAAAGCCCCGTTCATTCTTGGCATTGGCAGTGAGTTCTTCATCTTTACTATTATTGATTATATCTGTAAATATCTCATTGGCCTGATCCTTCTGGTTCAAACCTTTATAGATCATAGCCGCCTTATATTTGGCTGACCACAAATCCGGCTTTAAATCAATACATTTTAAATAATAAACAAGTGCTGATTCTGCGTCACCTGCCTGAGAAGCTGCGTCTCCCATACTTTCAATAACTGGTAAACCGTCCTTCTTCACATCTTCTGTAATACCTGCAATCACTGCCTGTACATCAGAGGAAGCAATAAGATCAGGATTTAAATTGGTATAAAGCTGGACAACTGTATTAAATTCATCGTTGCGGTATGCCTGCAGCATTCCGATGACTGTCTGATACTGGGCCAGAACGCTGTCTGTATCACCAGTTAAGGAGGCAAGAGAATCCTCTGCACTCTTCTTATCCGCTTCCAGATCACTGAGCTGTTTTTCCAGTTCATCTGCCTTCTGATTTGCCCGGCTTAAGTCTTCGCTGTATTTTGTCATCTCCTTATTATGTTTTGCATAAATGGATCTGGTATTGGCAGGCATAACTACAAAGAAGATAACCGCCGCTCCAAGCAGCAGACCGGCCAGAATATTAAAAACTGCCTGATCTCTGGTGTTCTCCCTGTAGCTGGGCGGAATAATTACATCGTCATCCTCCATCTGTCTATGGGATAATACATTCTTCTTAAATTTTCTTCTCTCAGGATCTCTTGCAGGCTTCACTGCTGCTGTGGGTTTTATAAGGGTTTTATAATACAATGCCTTAGGATTGTTTCTGTCAATCTGTAAAACCTTATGAACAGCCTTTCCTGCTTTTTGGTAATCTTCCCTTGCAATGCATAAAACAGCAAGAAGCAGCTGCGCCTTTACATAGTTAGGCTTTAATTCCACAACCTTAGTCAGCTGAATAAAAGCCAGGTCCTCACTTCCGCTCTGTGCATAGTTAAGGGCCTGATTAAAGCGGCGTACAGAATGACGGGCAGCATCAAGGCCGCCTTTGGTTCTCTGAAGTTCTCCCAGATAGTAATCAGCCCTGTTATCCTCAGCCTGTAAGTTCATACTGATTACCCACTGAACAAGAGCATCTCCTACTTCACCCATCTCGTAATAGATCAGCCCCAGTAGGTTTCTGGCAGCTGTCTGGTATTTATTGAAATGCAGGCTTTTCTTCAGACACAGTGCAGCACCGGTTAAATCCCTCAGTCTTGCCCGCTCTAATCCCATATTATAATAGCTGTTTGCAATTACACGGGTTTTTCTAGCATAATCCATCTTTTGCCCGCCTATCTCTTATTTGCATCTTTGATCAGTTCCATCATTAAGTCATTCATATCGGTTAAGTCACTTCTTACGATTGCGTCCTCTATGGCATCAACCTCCAGACTTGGTCTGTATTCATCAATTTCAGCTTCAAAATCTATCATAATCCATTCCTCCTTAAAACCGTCTTTATCTCGCCCATCAGATAAAGGGAGCCCACACAAAACAACAGGTGATCTTCATCCCTCTCCTTAAGACAGTTATTAACTGCTGACTCTACCGTATCAAAGCCCCTGACCTCACAGTTAAGAAAGCTTTGAAACTCCTCTGCCAGAGTCTCTGTGTCAAGTCCCCGTTCAGAATCTATATGAGTAACAGTAATTCTGTCAAGAGGCAGCTTCCCTGCCAGGTTCCGTATCATAACAGCATGTTCTTTATCTTCAACTGCTGAAAACAGCAGATGTACTCTTTTATTTCTTTCTTTACAAAGGCGTAATGAGGTCTCTGTAAATGCTTCAATACCGCCTGCATTATGTGCACCGTCCAGAAATACTCCAGGCAATACCTCCTCCATACGCGCCTGCCACCTCATAGCCTGAAAACCCTGATGGAGCTGAGCTTCATCAAGAATAAGACCATTGGCTTCATCCTTTGCAGCAACTTTTAAAGCTTCATAAGCAAGTCTTCCATTGATTACCTGATATTCTGCCTGAGAAGGAATAAAGAAATCCTGTTCTCTGCCTTCTCTATAAAATACTGCCTTAATTCCATCTGTTTCCCAGGATTTTACAGAGTAGGACTGCCTGTCCACACAATAGGCCGGGGAATGGAGTTTTCCTGCCTGTTCCTCTATGATTGCTGCTGCCTCCAGACAGGTTCCGTCATAAATCACCGGTATTCCCGGTTTTATAATCCCTGCCTTTTCTTCAGCAATCTTTTCTATGGTATCTCCCAAAAGATTCATATGATCCATACTGATGGAAGTGATTATGGATACCAGCGGTTGATCTATTACATTGGTGATATCAATTCTTCCGCCCAACCCTGCTTCCAGGATAACTAAATCTATGTCTTTTTTATGGAAGATGTCCATACACATATAGAATACATATTCAAAGTAGGTGGGGTGAAGGAATCCCTTCTCCATCATCTTCTCGGAAAGCTCCTTAATCCTGCAGCAGCTGTCCCTGAATTCTTCCTCTGTAATCATAGCTCCATTAATAAGGAAACGTTCCCTGACATCCTCTAAATGCGGGGAAACAAAGGCACCCACTTTATATCCGGACTGAAGAAGCGCACTGCTTATAAATGCGCAGACAGAACCCTTTCCATTGGTTCCTGCCACATGGAAAATCTTCATAGACTTGTCCGGTTCTCCCATCTCCTGTAAAAAACATCGAACATCTCTTAAGGAATTCTTCTGATTGGCCCACATGGGGAGACCTTCCAGATACTCCTTGCTGCTTTCGTAATTCATCATTATAAGCATACCATCTTTCTGCATCTTCCGCAAACAACTGTTTTATAAATATACGTAAAGAAACTTTCTTTTTTATTATAATATAAGACGAATAATATGCAACCCATAAATTTCGCAAAAACACCTTTATTTCTACATCTTCTCATGTTTTTATTCTATTTTCTACTTTCGTGGAAAAATGGAAAACCGAAGGGTTGAAAGCAAACTTTGCTCTCACTCCCTCCGGTCCCATACATGTAGACTTTATAAATCAAATAAATCTATTCTCCGCAATAAACAACAGCTTCAATCTCTACCAGTGCTGCTTTTGGAAGCGCTGCTACTTCAAATGCTGCTCTTGCAGGGCAGTCACCCTCAAAGAATGTTGCATACACTTCGTTCATAGCTGCAAAATCACCAATATTCTGTAATAAAACTGTAGTTTTAATTACATTAGCCAGGGATAATCCCTCGCTCTCTAAGATAGCTTTAATATTTGTCAAAGACTGTTTTGTCTGAGATGCAATATCTTCTCCTGCAAAAGCACCTGTTGCCGGATCAATGGGAAGCTGACCTGATACATAGATGTAATCTCCGCCTCTCACTGCCTGTGAATATGGTCCGATTGCTGCCGGTGCCTTATCTGTTGATAATATTTTTTTCATTATATGATTCTCCTTTCGCTTCAGTTCTTCTATATTAAGATTAGCACACATCTGACAAAAGTCAAGATTATTTTCAGATGGTCTAAAAGTTTTTTAGCTAACCAAAAACTTCTTTTTCATTTTCTCCTTGTCAGCTGGTATTGAATACTATATAATATGATAAGAGGTGAAATTATGAAGACGAATGACGAAAGACTCAATCGCATTTTAGAGCGTCTCGACGCAATGGTATATATTAAGCCGGATACGATTCCAGGCATTGATCTCTATATGGATCAGGTTACCACATTCATGGATGAGCATTTAAAAGAGACAAAACGTTATGCAGATGACAAGGTTCTCACTAAAACCATGATTAATAATTATGCCAAGAATAACTTACTTCCAGCACCCAATAAAAAGAAATATTCCAAAGAGCATATTCTTCTTCTGATCTTTATTTACTATTTTAAGAATCTGCTTTCATTTAATGATATTGAAGAGCTGTTCCGCCCTATTACTGATAAACATTTCGGTAACCCTGACTCTATCCCTCTGGAGGAAATCTATAAAGAGATATTTTCTCTGGAAGCCAACGAGATGGAACATTTAAAGGAAGATGTTAAGGATAAGTTTCAGAAGGCAAGTCTCTCCTTTGAAGATTATGATCTTGAGGATGAAGACCGGGAATACCTACAGCTATTCGCCTGGATCTGCCAGCTGTCCTTTGATGTTTATTTAAAGAAGCAGATGATCGAGCAGATTATTGATGATTTACGTACAGATGAACCTAATAAAAAAAAGAAATAGCAAGTGCAGCTATTTCTTTTTTATTGTCTAGTATACTGACATAAAGCCTTTTTTGTTTCATTATGTTTCTTTTATCTTATAAAAAAGCTCTTAACCTATCTTGTCCCATCTTCTAACCGCTTAAATACCATATCATAGCCATCATTGCCATAATTTAAGGAACGGTTGACTCTGCTTATGGTTGCTGTGGAGGCGCCTGTCTTTTCTGCAATCTCCAGATATGTGCATCCTTCCCGCAGCATCTTAGCAACTTCGTATCTCTGGGAAAGACTTAACAGCTCATTCACAGTACATACGTCTTCAAAAAATGTATAACACTCTTCTGGTGTTTTTAAGGTCAAAATCGCCTGAAACAGATGGTCTACCGCATCTGTTTTAATTTTCTTGTTCATAATGCTATCAATCCCCTTTGTCTTCGCTCTACGCACTATTTTAACATATTAAAGTTATAAAGTCCACCCCTTGGATGCTTAAGAAAATATAAACTTTTCTACAACATGAGCTATGCCATCCTCATTATTGGACAAGGTAATATAATCCGCTGCATTCTTAACAGGAAGCACTGCATTCTCCATAGCTACTCCCAGACCTGCAAACTTGATCATGGATAAATCATTATAACCATCACCACAGGCAATCATATCTTCTTTTGTCATGCCAAGGCGGTCCAAAAGCCGGTTTAATGATGCCGCTTTATCAATTCCTTTGGGAAGTACCTCCAGGAAGTAAGGCTCTGACCTATATACACTGAAGTCACGGCCAAGAGCAGCCTTCACCTTTCCTTCCACAAGTGCTAAGTAATCTCCATCATCAAGCATTAAAAACTTAACTGCCGGAAAGTCCACATAGGCTTCAAAATCTTTGATTTCTTTCACTTCCAGCTTATTGACTGCTGCCTCTATTTTTACATATTCATCTGAGCTGTCAGGTGTAATAATAACCTCATCCTCATAGGTGAGAATATTCACACCATGCTCTTTCGCCAGACCAATGATCTTACGGTTTGATTCAACAGGCAATTCTCTTGCAAATACAGTTTCTCCTGTTTTGCAGTCTATAATCCGTCCTCCATTGAAAGACAGTATGTAACCTCCGGTCTCATGAAGAAGCAGTTCCTTTGCCAGGGGCATCACCCCATAGGTAGGGCGACCGGAAGCCAGAACTACCACTCCTCCCTGATCTTTAAACCGAAAAAGCGCCTCTTTTGTCTTAGGCGTAATAATTTTGTCACGATTGGTCAGTGTTCCATCTAAATCCAGTACAATGATTCTATATTTCACATCGTCTCTCCTGTTTTCATAAATTTCATTGACAGTATATCATACATTTCCAATCTCTTCTATATAAATACTTTCCTGACTTGTGAAAAAACAGTGAACGGCAGCTTATCTACTTTCATACTATGACACTATGAGAAATAGATAAAGGAGACATTTATGAAAAAAATCATAGGCATCACTCTTGCTGTTGTTATGCTGGCCGCTTCCCTGACCGGCTGCAGGACTACTGCAAGAAAGCAACTGAAACCCATTGTACTTAATGAAGTTGCTCATTCCATTTTCTATGCACCCCAGTACGCTGCGATTGAACTAGGGTATTTTGAGGATGAGGGTCTTGATCTGACCCTCGTCAATGGCGCAGGTGCTGATAAGGTTATGACAGCCCTTATCTCCGGCGACGCTGATATTGGATTTATGGGTTCTGAAGCCAGCATCTATGTGTATCAGGAGGGAGCTTCAGACTATGCCATTAACTTTGCACAGCTGACTCAGAGAGCAGGGAACTTTCTTGTGGGCAGAGAGGCTGATCCTGACTTTACCTGGGCTGATTTAAAAGGAACTAAGGTTTTGGGCGGCAGAGCAGGCGGAATGCCTCAGATGGTATTTGAGTATATTTTGAAAAAGAATGGAATTAATCCTGCCACTGATTTAACCATTGACCAGAGTATTAATTTTGGTCTGACTGCTGCTGCATTTACCAGCAATGACGCTGATTATACAGTTGAATTCGAACCATTTGCCACCGGGCTTGAAAAAGAAGGCAATGGTTATGTAATTGCCTCTCTTGGCGTTGATTCGGGCTATGTTCCCTACACTGCTTACAGTGCTAAGAAAAGCTATATAGAGAAGAATCCCGAAACAATTCAGAAATTTGCTAATGCCATTCAGAAAGGGCTGGAATATGTAAACTCCCATTCTGCTGAGGAAATTGCTAAGACCATTCAGCCTCAGTTTAAAGAGACTGATGTTGATACCATCGCTACCATCGTAGGAAGATATAAAGATCAGGATACCTGGAAGGGGGATACCATTTTTACAGAAGATAGTTTTAATCTTCTGCAGAATATTCTTGATGAGGCTGGGGAATTGAAGGAACGGGTTCCTTATGATAAGCTGGTGGTTACGGATTATTCGAAGAAAGCGGTTAAGTAAATAGAATAAAGATTAAATTAGGACTTGTTAACGCTGCTTTGAGGTTAACAAGTCCTTATCATTCAATGATTCTCTCTTAAGCTCTTAATCCCTGTCCGAATATCATTCATAGTCACATCTTCCAATTCAACATCTCGCTCTTCTGTATAATCTCCATTTCCCTTTTCATATAGTCTTAAAAATCGTACTACGTCAGTAGGACTCAATTCCCTGGATAATGCGTCTAATCCAATTTCATTTAATTCCAAAGGACTTACATTTTTATTTTTAATCATTTAAATTTCCCTCCTCATACCATTTTTGGAAAAATCTAGAACAATGGTGAAATCTGAAATTTTATTAGCAATAACATGACAAAACACCCCGTAATCAAATATGCTGATTAAAGGGTGTCTTGTAGATAACTATGTATATTCAATTACCAGGTCTTCTCCAAAGTTAAATTCCAATCAATATTAAATGGAGAATTTGGCTGTGCTTTCAAGTCTTCATAAACTGCACGTCTTTCGTCAGAGCTTTCCTCTGCCCAATATTCATAGCCACGCAGATAACTATCCATCATTTCATCCCAAGATGAGAAAGATTCCTGCATAACTACTGCGATGTCCATAGCCTGATCCAAAGCTTCCTGCTCTGTGTAGTAGTCGGCAAGGTAATACCAGCCTAACAGTGACATTGCTCTGCAATAATCCCAGCCTTCAATGGCATTTTCTCCAAAGTTCTCATAATAAACATACATGTCTGCTAGATTCTCTGCCTCTTCAGCAGTAACATCATATATCTCCAGAACTGCCTCTGCCCGGCTCTCTTGATCTTTACCAGCTAATGCTTCGTCAAGAGATGACATTACTTCAGCAAAACCGGTACGATGTCCCTCTGACATAATCCAGTTTAAGTTTTCTTCTGCAGATTCACGGTCAGTAACTCCCCACCATGAGGAAAGAGTTTCCTGAGTAACCTTTGCACTTAAGTCATTAGCAGGCAGTCCTCCAAATTTGGTAAGGTCCTGATTATTAATCTTAGTTAATACCCCATAAGAAGCATTAAACCAGTTAATAGTATCTGTTGCTTCTACTGTTGAATTATCCTCAGCTTCCGGAGCTATCTCTTTAAATGAACCACCAGAAGCAATGAATGAATCAAGGTGTTTGTCAAATTTTGACTGTGCTATCATAGTCATACCATAATAGGCATACTCTGTTTCACCAAGAAGAATATATGATTTTCCTTTTGCACCATCTGCTACTATATCACATGTATACGCAGATGTATTTAAAAAATCTACAACTGATGGTGCATCCATATCCTCTTGATTAGTTATTGTCATGCTTTTTTTGATCGTATCGTCCAATTCACTGATGCTTCCTATTGGAAAGGTGTTTTTAGGGAACTGCATCACCATCACTACTGTATCACCTTTTTCGTTGGCAGCAACTAACCAGTTGTCCATTCCAGAGTCCTCAGTTACCCATTCCTTATCCAATAACATGGAAAAGGTACCGTCTTCCGGAGCAAACTCTTTCATTTCGCTCAGTGGATCCTTCTGTGTTTCTACAGCTGTTGTGGTAGACTTGCTACCTTCGGTTGATGACTGACATGCAGTCACCGCTGTCATTGCTAATATGGCAATCCCGAATGCCAATAAGCTTTTTTTTGTTTTTTTCATTGCTCTTTCTCCTTAAATGTTTTCACAACGACTAATTATATCATAGATTTTTGAATATTTGTGAAAATTTAGGAAAAATGAAGAATTTTGGTGATTCGGTTTTTGTTTATTGTTGATTTCACACATTTCTATCTAAAGTTGAGATTATTAAAAAAAGGGTGGAAATTTAATGAAAAATGGAGTTGCAATGTAAATGAATTTTTGCTATAATAGCGGTCATGGGGATATAGCTCAGCTGGGAGAGCGCTTGAATGGCATTCAAGAGGTCATGGGTTCGAGCCCCACTATCTCCATTTATTTAAACAGTGAAAAGCACCGGAAGTCTTTATTTTATAAGGATTTTCGGTGTTTTATTTTGGGCCATACATATATGTTTTTAATTTAAAGCGTGTATTTTTATAAATTCTGCAACACGAAATGCAACACGAAATTAGGTTATAAATTATTTCTCTATCCTTTATAAATCTTATACCTTATTGTACCGTGTTTGCAACAAACTCTCCCAGACGACTCATCAATAAGCTTATCAAGAATGCCCCCAGCACCTTTAATTTAAGCATTGGATTTATGAACATTAAAAAACATCCTTGAAGTGCTCACACTCTACCAACACATATATTTTACCAAATATAAAAAGAACACCATTCCCTCGCCCCTCCGCAAGTTCCTGGTGTTCCTCAAAACAAACTCCCTACTCAATTATGTACCACATGAACCCTATCCCTAATTCTCCTTCTTCTTATCTTTCCCAACATTCAAGATAATGTTCAAAGCAATAGTTACAAATCCAACCACAAATAACCCATTACTAAATAACATCGCTAAAACAGAAGGAAGCTTATCAAATGCCGCCCCTGTAAAGGAAGCTCCAACCCCCAACGCCAATCCGGTTCCCAGAATCAAGGAGTTATTATTATCTGAATAATCCACAGAAGAGAGAATGGAGATTCCCGCTGCTGAAATAGTTCCAAACAGCGCCAGTGTAGCTCCGCCGATGACTGGCTTTGGAATACAGATAATAAAGTTGGAAAGCTTGGGTACCAGACTCATAATCAGAAGCATAATACCTGCTGTTCCTACTGTTGATCTGGCTCCATTTCCGGAAAGCTTGATAACGCCTACATTTTCATTAAACATAGTAGAAGGTACGGAGTTAAAAATACCGGAGATCATCTGTGCAAAAGACTGCGCTCTCATACCGTCCACTTTTACCTTATCATCAGTCTCTGTTCCCTGAACATTATCAAGAAATGCGTAAACACCGATACATTGTATCATATTAATTACACAGAATAGCGTCATCAAAAAGATAGCATCGATCTTAAACTGAGGAAGCCCAAACTTAAATGGTGTAACAAGTTCAAACCACCCTGCTGCCGCAACCGGTGATAAATCCAGCATGTTTAAAGGTATTGCCACAAGGGTACCTACCAGAAGTCCCAGTAACAGGGCAATTGACTGAATAAAGCCATTGCCGAACCTGTTCAGCAATACAATAATCATCAGTACCAATAAACCAAGAAGAAGATTTTCCACAGAACCAAAGTTTGCGCTTCCCTCACCGCCTGCAAGATCAGTAAATGCAGTAGGTGCCAGAGTAATACCGATCAATGTTACAAAAGAACCAATTACCACAGGTGGGAAAAACTTCAGAATACTCTTCATAAAATAACAGATTCCGAACATAAATACACCTGATACCATAACTGCCCCAAAGACTGCCGGAAGCCCGTACTGCTGTCCAATCACAATCATTGGCCCCAATGGTGCAAAGGCTGATCCCAGTACAATGGGCAGACGGGAACCAATATGTTTCCCCACACCATATACCTGAATCAAAATTGCAATTGCACTGGTAAATAAATTAGCTGCTACTAAAAATGCTGTAGTCTCATTATCCAGCCCCAATGCACTTCCCATAATCAGCGGCACTGCAATAGAGCCTGGACACATGGTCAGCACATGCTGTAATCCCATAATCAGGTTCTGGGATAAGGCTGCCTTCTCTTCCATTACTGCTGTCACTTGTTTCCCCATAGTGAATCCTCCTGTTTATTTCAGTCGATTAATCCCAGTATCCCATGTGTACCTCTGCTGCCTCTTCCTCTACCTCAGGAAATGGTCCAATGATGGTAATATCCTTCTGTCCTTTGCTGAATACCTCACGGCATGGAAGGTCAAAGGTTGGATTCTGCTCATGGCTTCCTGTCAGCTTTAGCAGTGTGCGCTCTGTCATACCGTAAACAACAGTTCCGATATTAGCCCAGTAAATAGCGCCTGAACACATAGCACATGGCTCAGCTGTTGTGTATAAAGTACAGTTCCAGAGAAAATCCTTGCTGTACTCGTGAGAAGCCCTGTCAGCCAGAGTTGCTTCTGCATGACCTGTACATCTCTTATCTGTAATCTCAATATTCTCCTGCTCCATAATGATGTTGCCTTCCCCGTCTACAAGAATTGCTCCAAATGGTGTATTGCCATGGGCTCTTGCATCTCTGGATACTTGAATTGCTCTCTGTAAATACTCTACATGTGTTTTCTTGCTCATAATGAAACCTCCGTATTTTATATGGTTATAAGTAATAGGTATTACCTATGACCTATAATAACACAGGAAAACACTGATTGCAATTGTTTTTTATAGTTTTATTCGGTATAATTGCAAATGTAGCAATTTGTATAAAAAGACAGGAGAATTTTTATGAGAAAAATCAAATCACAATCTTTAAGTGATGAAGTTAAAAATGAAATATTGAATTACATTAAAGATACGTTTGATGGAAAGGATAATAAGCTGCCAACGGAAGAACAGTTTTCAGAAATGCTGGGAGTGAGCAGAATTACCATCCGTACTGCATTAAATTTCCTTGCCAATGACGGAATCATTTTCAGGCGGCAGGGGAAGGGAACCTTTGTCAATCCTGAGGCGCTCCGAATGAAAGTACAGTTTAACCCTGTTACTCTTTTCAGTGAGATGATTGAACAATGTGGATTTAAACCATCTGTAAAGCTTCTGCCTTCCACTAGCCAAAAGGCAACAAAAGATCTGGCTAAACTTCTGAATGTAGTTGTTGGAAGTGAAATTATTTTTACAAGAAAGATATTTTTTGCAGATAAAAACCCATGTGCTTACTGCGAAGATTTCTTTTCTATAGATATTTTAAAAAACAAGGCGGATTTGAAATTAATTGAAGATTATCCCAACTCCCTCTTTGATTTTTTACATGAAAGATGTGGACGTAAAATCGAATGGGACAGAACTGAGATTCTAACTGTAACCAATCAGGAGGTTAGTCAGTTAACAGAGCATTTTCAGTGCGGTGACACCATTAAATCATTTTTACTTTTGGAAGGCATTAATTTCGATGGCAATGACCAGCCAGTTGTATATGCCAATGAATATATTGATACCAAATATATTCGATTTAACAGTATTAGGCAGAAAGCATATCTGTCATAAAATAAATGCTAACAAATAAAAGTAAGGGTGAATCAGACCGTGATTGGTCTGTTTCACCCTTACTTTTATTTATATAGTTAATTGGTTAATAGTAAATCCTTGATTTAGATCATCGTTCCCATTCTTTTTAGGTATAAGCACCCAGTTCAGAAAGACTTCGTCACCATTTTATTTCTTCCTGGCTGAAACCAGCAGCATCATAGGCCGCCGCATCTCGTCCTTCATTCCCGGAATATCCATCATAGCTTCCGGAGGTGCCGGTTCAATAATATGTTCTATTACAAAGCCATTCTGAAGCAGAGTATCTAAATAGGTTGTAAGAGTTCTATGATATTTAATCACCTTTTCCCCCAGAAACACCGCTTCTCTCTCCCCTTCATAATAGTAATTATCTACTGGAAAATGAAGAATATTGCCTTGATCATCATAGTACCAGTCCTGATTTCCATTAGAAGTAAACACAGGATGTTCAACGGAGAATACGAAACTTCCTTCCTCTGCCATCCATGTGCTGATCTTTTTCACCAATGATGAGAAATCCTTGATATAATGAAATGCCAGAGAACTGATCACAACATCATAAGAACCTTCTGGAAATTCTAAATCTTCCATCGCTCCTTTTTGATAACGGATTTTGTCATGAGGATTCTTCTCCTCTGCTGCTTCCAGCATTTTCCCGGAAATATCGGTTCCAAGCACACTGACTGCTCCATGCTCCGCTGCATATAGGCAGTGCCAACCATAACCACAGCCCAGATCTAGGACATGTTTTCCATTAAAATCAGGCAGAAGCTTCTGTAGTTCAGACCACTCTCCTGCTCCTGCAAGTCCTTCTGTGGAACGGTTCATTTCGCTATATTTCTTAAAAAATACATCATTGTCATATTTATTCTCTTTCATTGTCATTTCTCCCATGCAAAATTTTATTTATGTAACAGATACTTTTTATTCCGCATGGGTCATTGCAATCTTTTGTGCGATAATGCCGCCTGGCATATAATCACCCCTTTACAGATTATTTGGTTAATACCTTGTCATTATACCATAATGAGTTGTGAATTAAACTGGAAATAAGGAACACAACTATTCTCCTGACACTTCTTCCGTTACTCTCTCCCTATATTCTGCCCAGACATTCTCAAACCAGCCATTAGTCTGAGGAATCCCTTCTACCGCTTCTAAAGCACTTGTAAATCTGTGACCATTCCAGGCAGTGACAATACGCTGATTCCCAGTTACACTACTAATTGTTTCAGAGCTTTCTCCATCAATCTGATCTGTAATATAATGGGATCCTCTGCTTCCAAACTCTTTAGCAGAGAGAATCATGGCATCCAGCAAAGCAATCTGAGTGACTACCATATCATAAGTTCTATATAACATAGGAATTTCATATACAGTCCTGATAGATACTGATTGGAAATAAGCCTCTTTTTCCAGATATAGCTTCTGTAAATAAGACTCCATCTCCTTTTTATTTCGGATCTGCGCTGCAACTGCACTCATTTTCTTCTGTCTATTCTGGCGAAACGCCTTAATTCCGCTTTCATCTGACAGTGCATTTACAACATTATGAAGAACTTCCTGAATTACATCTATTTCATAGCCATTTAGTTCATGAGACCACACTGTTTCCGATTGATCTTTCTTTCTATTTCTCTTATAAGCAATATGCTCCGCTGCTCTCATGGACCCCACCTGAGTGGAATTCAAAGCTGAACCTCCCGGTCTTGTCTTACCAAAGGTTCCTGCTACCTCTCCTGCTGTATAAAGCCCTTTCACAGACGTCTGCCAGTTGCTGTCCACAAGAATTCCTCCATTGTGGTGCTGGGCACAGACCCGTATTTCCAGCAGCTCCTTATGAAGATCAATTCCATGATCCAGATAGAGGTTCACAGCCAGAGGGTTCATTTTCTCCAGGCGGTCTACAGGTGTCCCAGACAGTGCTCCTGATTGCTCTAAATAGCTATACCCCTCTTCAAAAAGGTTGGAACAATCAGATTTTAATCCTGAGGGATTGTTCCGAAAATCCATATACACCCGTCTTCCCAGAAGAATGGTTTCCTTATAAACAAGCATATCAATTTTCGAGGAACCCTCCAATCTGGTAACATCAAATGGCCATTGATAACCCTTTAAAAATATACGTTCCAGCATGTCTTCAACACTTAATTCTTCCAGTAAAAATTCCCGTTCCACTCCATTTTCATCTATAGAGATATATCTGGGCAGCACCTGCTGATAGGTTCCTGACACATTCCAGCGGAATTTAACAGAAGCAAGACCATACTGCCATTCCTGAAGATTGGCGCCTTTTGCTCCTGCCTCCAGAACACAGCCGGACATTCCTCTCTGACTACCTGGGTAGACCGAATCATAATAACAGCCACTGGGACCACCAGTGCACCAGATCACGGAATTTACCCGTATCAGAAATAATCCATAATGCTTTTGATCCAGTCGATTTATATCAATACAGAGCAGACCTTTTATTTCTCCAGATTCTACAATCAATTTTATTGCCAGGGTTCTGTCAAATATCTTAATATTCTTTCTTCTGACAGATTCCTCCAACGCTTCTGTCATATACTTTGATGTTAAAGGCCCGGCAGAGGTAGCTCTCTGCCGAGGATCATGATCTGTCTTATAGCCGGCAAACTGCCCAAACTCATCTCTTGGAAATTGAACGCCTAAGTTTACCAGTTTCATAAAGGACTGGACAGAGCAAGCAGCTTCTGCAAGAGCCACTCCCCCATCAACTCCCCCTCCTGAATACAGTGTTTCCGCCATTTCTCTTACAGAGTCATTTCCCTCTGCACCTATGGACAGCTTGTAATAAGTCTGTTTGTCACTTCCTGTATTTCTGGAGGTTCCACTACTTATGCTTTCTGTTACTATGGCAATATCTCTCTGTCCCAGATCGTAGAGCCAGTCTGCAGCATTAAAAGCTGCACAACCACTTCCTACAACTATGGTATCATAGGTTAAGATTACAATATCAGTTAAATCCATAAGGTCCTCCTTTACAGACGCTTAATATGAAATCCGCCGTCTACATCGATGTAATTACCTGTTGTATACAGAAACTTTTCACTGCATAGTGCACTGACCACACCGGCAACATCTTCAGGAGTTCCCCACCGCTTAATGGGAAATGCACCTTCTTCAAATAATTTATCGTATTTTTCTGTAACACCGCTTGTCATATCTGTTCTGATCACACCAGGACGCACCTCGTGAACAAGGATTCCTTCTTCTGCCAGACGATCTGCATAAAGAGTTGTTATCATACTCTGAGCTGCTTTTGAAATGCAGTATTCCCCTCTGTTTATAGAAGAAATACTGCTTGAACAGGAAGTGATATTAATAATTACACCACGCCGTTTCTCCAAAGGCTGGGATATCATCTGCTTAGCTGCGGCTTGAGTTAAGAACATGGTGCCCTTACTATTGATATTCATAACACGGTCATAACTCTCTTCTGTCATTTCCAGTAAATCTGCCCTGACAGCCGGAGCTACCCCTGCATTATTGACCAGAACATGGATTCCTCCAAATCTATGAATTGTTTCTGATATGATTTTTTCTCTGTCTTCCTTTTTATCAATGGAGCCCTGGATGTAATGGCAGGGGATTTCTTCTCTTTGAAACCATGCCAGCTGTTCTTTATATTTGGAAATGTGTCCAGTGGCTGCAATGGCAATCTGATAACCATCAAGTCCAAGCTGTTTTGCAATAGCAAGACCGATTCCCCTGCTTCCGCCTGTTACAATGGCTGTCTCTTTCATCTAAATCCCTCCTGTCACTTTTAAACTTCCCTTGCGCTTGCTTCTGCTCTCGCTTCTCTATATTTCTCCATATAGATCTCTTTATCCTTGATCACACACCCTGTCATTCCATGATCTCTCATGATCTGGGTGCATTTACTGCAGGTAATACAACATCTTGCAGAGTCCATAAAACCCTTTTCCAGAATATCTCTGGGTGCTTCAGGATAAGCGAAACTGGATCGTCCCAAACCGATAAAGCTGCAGGAATGATCCTTTAGATTAGCAGCACCTACATATGGAATATACTGCCTTAGCCAGGTATATCCATTCCCAACAACAGGCACATCTCCTGCTGCCTTCTGAATCTTTCTGGTAAATTCAAATAATCGTTCAATACTCTTTAGCTGATGCTCCTCAGGAACAGGGATTCCCAGACTTGAAGTATCAAAAGGTCTTGTAACCTGGGGATATATATAATAGGGATTTCCTGCTGAATTGCTTAAAAGCTCCACTCCAGAACTGCACATATCCCTTACCAGCTGAAGAGGTTCTGTTTCATCAAATTTCCAGAAATTCTCTTTGTCTTCTCCAAATCCATAGGGATAAGGATGGGCATCAAATACATTAAATCTGCAGGCAACGATAAAATCCTCTCCTACTGCTTCCTTCACGCTTCTGATAATATCCAGCAGGAATCTGCTTCTGTTTTCATAGGAGCCGCCGTATTTTCCTTCTCTTGTATGACTTGCAAGAAGCTCACTGACCAAATATCTATGGCATGCCTTAATATCCACACCGTTAAAACCTGCCTTTTTAGCCAGTAATGCAGAATGGACATATTTGTCAATGAGACTGTCCAGATATTCATCTGTGACTATGGGAGTTTCATCATTCACTCCGCTTCTTGGGTCTAAATAAGGATCTCTCTGTGGAATCACAGGCGCAGGCTTATGCCCCTTGGGTCTGCTGTATCGTCCCGAATGGGTTAGCTGAAGAATATGTAATGGCTGGGTATGATTCTCATGGATTTTAGAAGCTCTCTCATTGACTTCCTCTAAAAGCCTTTGAAATGACAGAAGATTTTCATCTGTCAGCATCATCTGATTGGGATTGGCTCTTCCTGCTTCTTCAACAGCATTGGCCTCCCACCAGAGAAGCCCTGCTCCGCCTTCTGCAAACCTTGTATATCTCCGCTTCACCAGATCAGATGGTGACCCATCTGCGTTGGAATCACAGCCCTCCATAGGAAGCACTGCCAGAGCATTGGGCGCTTCCTTTTTTCCCACTTTAACCGGAGTTTTAAATATGGAAATATCTTGAGAAATAGAAATATTTAGATGAAGTTCCTCGATTTCCTTCTTGAGTTCCTCCAATGTTTTATAATGAAATTTATTATGTTGTGCCATCTGTAAAACCTCACTTTCAATCATCAACTTCTTCCATTTCCAGCCACTTCCTCCTGTATTCAGAAGGTGTACACGCTTCTAATTTGCGAAACTGTCTGGAAAAGTGGGTGAAATTCGTATATCCGCATTTGGAAGCAATCAGGGAAATGCTTTCTCCTGTTTGTGCTAACAGGATCTTAGCTTTGTTCATTCTTAAGAAAATGACATACTCCATCATTCCATAGCCTGTTACATCCTTGAATACATGGGATAAATAATGCTTATTTAAAAAGAATCTGGAGGAAATATCATCAACGGACAGATTTTCCGTATAATTATGATCCAGATAATTTTGAATCTGAAATGCCAGTGTGATTCCAGCATCAATTTTCCCTGTATAAAAAGAAGTGGAGCATGCACGGAAAATAGTAACAAACATTCGTCTTAAATTGCTTCCGATGATCATTTCCCAGTAAACCCTTCTGTCCTTATGCTCACGCTCCATTTCATCAAGGCAAAGACAGGTAAAGTCAAAAATCTCATCTGAGAGATTAAACATATGTGAAAATCCGGCAGGTCTGCGGATAAAAATAGAGATGATCTCCGGATATTTCACTTCTCTTTGGAAAAAGGAAGGGTCAATCTGGAGAATATAGCGCTCATAGGGGTATGAGATCACCTCAAGGATATGATTTTCCAGAGTATTGAGAACTACCATATCACCTTTGGCAGCAATGTATTCATTGTCTCCCACTGTATAACGGATTTTACCATTAAGCACAAGAACTACCTGATAGCGATGTTCGATATGGCGATGAATCTTAAAATTGCTTTTATTTACTCTGTGTTGAATCCAGAAATCCTCCATTTGACTCTCCTTCCTTTTTATTTGTATTTATTTAAAAGAATATCTGATGGAATATAGTTATAAGCAGCACATTTGCAAGGATTGCAAAAGGCTGTGCGGCTCCATATCCAGCTGTAGGCTCATCGTTTCCAATGCTGCTTAAAGCTGCTCCTAATCCGGGTGCTGAGGTACAGCCTCCACAGATAGCTCCGCTTAATATAACCCAGTTCAGCTTAAAGATTTTACGCCCTATCAAGAAGCTGACTAAAACTGCCATGCTTTCCACAAGAACTGCCATCACTGCCAGGAATAAACCGGAGCCTGCCAGAGATTTCACTACATCATATCCATAAGTAAGACCTACCACTGCCATAAAAAAGGTCAGTCCCATATCTCTGACCATAGATAATGATTTGGTATCCATACGGAAATTAACATTACCAATTTTTCCAATATAGCTGAATATCAATGCTGAAATCAGAACTCCTCCTGCTGCTCCCAGAGAAAAACTACCGAACCTCCCCAGAGGAATGGAGATATTACCTAATATAATTCCTAAAAAGGCTACAAATCCAAAGAGCATAAAGTCAACAGGGCGATCAGGAATCACCTTGGTATTTACCTGGCTTTCCAGCAATTCCTTCTGATATGCTTCCTTTTCCTTTTCAATATCAATTCCAAACAGTTTAGGAAGTATAGAAATCATAATTACAATTACCAGCACACCAATTGGAAATGCCACTGTATAACCCAGACTGACTGCTGATTTGGCAGATTCGCTTAATGTCTCTGTCTGTTCTGCTGTCAGTTCATTCAATAAATCCACATTTTGAAACAGTTCATGTCCAGGAACCATTGACTCTATTGCTTCAGCCTTTTTCTCATCTGTAAGGAGCTGAAACCGTGTTCCCATATCCATAGCATCCACGATATCCAAAGCTGTGCCATAAGCAGGTGTACTGGTCATTGCGCCTGAATACATTCCCGATATTTCAAAGCTGTTAACAGGTGTTCCCGGCATAATAGCTGGAGCCAGTTTGAGGCAGAAAACAGCAACTACCATAGATACAAACGGAATTACAACACCGATCACTACAAAACGGATACCATATCTTTTAAAGATTGATCCTATATTTTTACCTACTGTTAAACCTATAGCAATTAAAAACATCATAAGAAAAAAGGTAAAAAACACTGAGGATACCACTCCTGTATTCAAAATACGCTTTGCTGCTGTAAATCCGGCAGTTCCCTCCTGAGCATTTTTTGCAAAATTCGTCACTGCCCAGCCAATCACTATACCTGTAAATATACCACCTGAAACCCCTAATGAAAAGTTCTTTATCTTGATTTTTCCTATTAATAACCCGGTTGCTACTGTGAGGAATAAAAGGAAAAACTGATTTGTTAAAATCGAAACTACTGTGTTCATAATCTTCCCCTTTCGAAATTAATTACAAATGAAACAGTCTTTCTGCATTACCATAGCAGATTTGAGCCTTTTCTTCTACTGTTAATGGCAGAGAATCAATAGCTTTTAAGGTGCGGTCAATATATCCTGGCCCCTGTTCCGGATCAAATGGCATATCGCTGGCAAACAAAATATGATCTTTGCCAAAGAAATCAATTCCGCACTGGATTGCTGAGGCAGAGCCAAAGGAGGCTGAGTCTGCATAAAACTTTTTAAAGGAATCTACAGGATCGCCTTTTAATTTTGTTTTTGTCAAAGACTCTTTTAAGGCTTCTGAAGTTCTGGTTCCATACATTTTTAATCCATTTTCCAGTCTGCCTGCAAGCATTGGAATCATGCCGCCTACATGATGGGTAATAATTTTAATATTAGGGAAATCCTCAAAAATACCGGAGAATACAAGTCTAGCAATTGCAGTTGTTGTCTGATATGGCCAGCCGATTGTCCACCAAAGTTCATATTTTGACATAGTCTCTACTGGGAATTCAGGTGTTTTTAGTCCACCTGCCGGATGGAGAATGATCGGAAGATCTAAAGCCTCACAGGTTTCATAGATTGGCCAGTATTCTTCTGTATCAATAGCCTCTCCATTCATATGGGTAAAGATCTGGATTCCTTTTGCGCCCATCTGTTTTACTCTTTTAATCTCTTCTACAGAAGCTTTCACATTGTTAAATGGAATTCCTGCTATAAATCCTGGAAAATGATCCGGATGCGCTTTTGCTATTTTATCCATTGCATCATTTCCCAATGCTGCAATAGCAGGTGATTCTTCGGGTCCTACAAAATACTCCACGGGAGGAGATACAAGGCAGGGTAACTGCTGATATCCCGGAAAACGCTCCATAACTCTCAGTCTTGTATCAAGATCAGACATGGACTTTACATTTAATGCACGGGTAAACATATGATATTGTGCAGTGGTATTTCTGGTAGCCGCTTCGTAGTATTCAGGCGGAAGAATATGACAGAATACATCAATTGATTTCATTATTTTATTTCCCTTCATTCTATTATTTTGCGTTGTACAACACTTGATGATGATACTATATCATGTTAAACTCAGGGTTCTCTCGTATTATTGTGGTTTAAATTAGCACTATTCTGTGGTTTTTTATCTGCTTACACAAAAAAAAGACAGATTTTGAAACATCTGTCTCAGATTGTAGACAAAGTCATTTATACTATGAAGCACTGTATTTTAGTAGAATAAATATATAGTGCTATTTTTTTGCTTTTTACTTTGGTATAATTAAGCAAATCGGAATTTCATTGTACAATTAATATAGTTCATGAGGTGAAAAATGAAAGAAATTAAATTGAAATCAAAATGGCTGTCTGCTTGTATAGAAAATTTATTAGGTAAGGAAATTCTAATGGATTTTGATCTACAACGTATTAAGTACTTGTATTTATGTTCTTGCTACGGGGAGTGTGAAATCAGCTTTGAAACGCCTCCCAATAGGGTGATACATCCAAATAGCGGAGATCAATGGCTTTACTGTTGTGATTGGGATGTTAAGTTAAAGGATACAATCGAAGACATTATTTATATAGAAAAATCTGACTATAACAATACTATTTCTTATCGTTTGGATTTATGTGATAATGAACCTGATTTAGAGGAAAGCTTGATAAAGGAAGTTACAAATAAAACAATAGAGTTCGAAAAAAGTATTACAAGTATTTCTTCTGACTCAATGAAATACGTTTTAGAAGAAAATGAATGTTTGATATATTATGAAGATCTATGTTATTTTACCTCTTTGGAAGAACTAAGACTCCCTGTATGCGATGACATATATTCTCTTGAATTTTTAAAAAATATGTACAATTTAAGAATTTTAGAAATGAGTGAAGTTACGCCTAAAAATGACACTGGATTTGAGTATTTGCTGAATTTGCAACAACTATGTATTTGGCTGTAAACTAAAAAAAGCAAGAAGTGGTTACACTGCTTCATATCAACTGGAGAAGAAAACAATAATGAATTGGGTGTTTCGCAAATCAGGTGTTTTGGCAAGGATTTATGGTGACAATGTTAGCGAGTATGAGGATAAAATCGCTTCTTTGCCTGCCGATATGCAACAGAAAATGATTACTTCCCGTGACTGCAAGAGACTTATTGACCCTAATGAGTGCAGTCCCACCTGTGTGAAAGGTTTTGTTTATGTCTTGAATGGAAATACCCATAAAAAATGCCGTAATGACGGAATGTTCTTTCTGCTGACTAATGATACTGCGGAATACATAGCCGGACTGGTCTGCGCTGAGGTTACGGCGCGTAAGTCATCTTCATAACAAAAGAATGGAACTACTGAATAATAAGCCACCAGATATTAAAATAATTATATGGTGGCTTGTATTTTTATTGACCACTTGAATATAAGAAATAAAAATATAGTTTATCTACAGTCTGAGACGGATTTTGAAACATCTGTCTTCTTCTGTGTTCTATTATGTTCTACTTTATTTTGCCTATATATCCAGCGCAGCATGATGCCCCTGGTATACAGCAGTTGTAATGGTGGATGGTTTTACACAGTCCCCAATCACAGCCACATAAGGAGCCGAATCCCTAAGTTCATCCACTGCCTTTCTGTTTGCCCTCTGTCCGGCTGCACAGATCACTGTTTTCCCGGGAACAAGAGATTCTCTGCCGTCTGAGTCTTCACAAAGAATGCCGTCTTCCGTCACCTTTATTCCTTTAAGCCCTGTATGTACTGTGACATAGTCACTGATTTTCTCCAGAAGAAGGGGTCTGTGTCTCACATTGGCATCGGGTGCCAGTTCAGACCGCATTTCCACCAGATGCACGGTTCTTCCTTCCTGAGCCAGATGAATAGCGCATTCGCAGCCTGCAAGACCGCCGCCAAGAACTACCACTGTATCAGATACCTGATCCTTTTTCAGATAGTACTGATTTACCATAATGACCTGATCCTGATCAATTCCTTCTATTGGAGGAATCACAGGGCTGGAACCGCAGGCGATAATCAGAGCGTCAGGGGTTTCCCTTTCTGCATAAAGCTTATCAACTTCAGTTCCATAACGAATCTCCACTCCTTCTTCCTTTGCCATACGTTCCAGAGTATTCCCCAGCTCATACATCTCATGTTTAAATGGGATTGCCTGTTCACTCTTTAATATTCCGCCCGGGCCATCTGTTTTTTCACATACTATGACCTGATGACCTCTTCTGGCTGCTGTAATGGCTGCCTGAAGACCGCCGGGACCTGCACCTGCAATCAGTACTTTTTTCTTCTTTCTGGCAGGTATGATCTCCATTCCGTCAAGCTCTCTGCCTATGAGAGGATTGACTGTACATCGCCTTGTGGAGGTAACAGCCCGTTCTGCCATGCAGGTAAAGCAACGGAGACATTTAATGATTTTATCCTCTTCATTTCTCATGATCTTGTCAGGAAGCTGATGATCAGCCAGAAGGGCTCTTGCCATCTCCACCACATCTGCCTGTCCGCTTGCAATAATCTCTTCCATCTGAGCAGGATCATTGAGACCTCCAATGGCTGCAACCGGGACTTTTACATGTTTTTTTATCTCTGCTGCAAGGTATACATTTCTTCCGTGTTCTTCAAACATGGAAGGGTGAGTGATGCCAAATCCTCTCTGATAGGTACCTGCGGAAACGTGAAGGAGGTCAATGGAATCTTCTATCTGCTTTGCAATTTCAATTCCATCTTCCAGAGTGTATCCTCCCTCAAACAGCTCAGAACCGCTCATTCTAAATTCAATAGGAAATCCAATACCAACAGCATTTCTCACACTGGCAATTACTTCTTTTGCAAATCTGACTCTGTTCTCCAGACTTCCTCCATATTCATCGGTACGATGATTAAAATAGGGAGACAAAAACTGATTCACCAGCCAGCCATGACCGCCATGAATCATCAGCATTTCAAAGCCTGCACGTTTTGCATTGCCAGCCACCTCTCCATAAGCTGCCACAATCTCCTGAATCTGGTCTTTGGTCAGTTCTCTGATCTCCATTCCATCCGCTCTGACAGAAGTGCTGACACCATACTGACATAAGGTGTTCTTTTTATCTTTATCTGTCATATAGGTTCCTGCAAATTGACCGGAATGAGATAATTCCAGACTTGGAATTGCCCCATGTCTGCGGATAGCATCTGCAGTGTAAGTAAAGCTTGCCAGCGATCCTGGTACTTTTAAGTCCAGATGATAGGCATGGGAGCCATCAGTTTCTGGATGTACCATACATTCACTGACTGTTACTGCTCCGGCGCCTCCTTTTGCCCGTAATTCGTAAAATGCGGTAGAGCCTCTTCCAATGCAGCCATCTGCAGTTATATCAGTGCCTCCCATAGGAGCTGAAAACATTCTGTTTCGGAACCACACATTTCCTATTTTGATTGGATTACAAAGGTTTGGATATTTTCTTTCCACTTTTTATTCCTCACTTTCCTCTGTCTCTTCTTTTGAAACAAACTCATTTCCCAAAAGTCCTGTATTAACTTTCTTCAGCAAAATCATCAGGGTTTTCTGTTCTTCCTCTGTTAATGCATTTAAAGCTGTTTCTTCCATTTTCTCCATTGCAATGCGGACTTTTTCGGCTGTTTTTCTTCCGCTTTGAGTGAGATAAACGTATAGAGACCGTCTGTTGCCGCCTTCTTTTTTTCGTACTACATATCCCTCCTGCTCCATTTTGGACAGGATGCTTGTGACTGAAGCAGGTTCCAGCTGGCAGCCTGCTGCGATATCCTTCTGGATGCAGCCATCATTTTCATATAAAAAGTCCAGAATCTTCGGTTGTCCTATGGACAGATTCAGTTCTGTAATCGACTCATACATCTGTTTCTGATACGCACTGTGGTTTAGCAGCATTAAATAGCGGTAAGTCAGATTCTTCATGGGTTCACTCCTTCCATTGTCTGTGTGCATTTTAAAAATACCTGTATAGGTTTTAAACAATATTTATTAAGGAATTTTAAGCAAATTCCTACTCCAAAGGCTGATATTACAGTTCCTTCTCTTACCCCTGTCAGCTGCTCCAGAAATATAAGGGACAGAGCTGCTGCAATGATAACTACAGTCCAGTCAAATATCATCTTAGAGGAAGAGACAGGAATTCCTGCTTTGCCCGATACTGCCTGCATCACTCCTTCTCCAGGAAGAGATAAAATATCTGCCTCCAGATATAGGAGAATTCCAAGAGCTACAAGTACAATACTGATTCCAATATAGAGAATACTCATGGCATAATTGGTACATGGAGGAAGAAAAATACCGGCAATCTGATTGGTAATGCTGACAAACATGCCGAAGATCATGGAGCAGATAATCTGAAGTAAATAAACCGTTTTAAAATCCCGTCTCAGTATCAAAAGCTGAATGAATATAAAGAAAATAAATACTCCTGTTGTACAGAGTCCCATATCAATTCCGGAGATTTCACTTACTACACAGGGAATGGAATTAACCGGAGATACTCCCAAATCTGAGACTTTGGATACGGAAACCCCAAATGCCATAAGGAAAAGTCCAATTAAATATATCAGACCTCTTCTGAACCAATGTTGAATATGTAACATAAATTTGCCTCCTATTAACGCTAAATTTTATAGTTAGATTTCTAACTATTATAATTCTAACTATCTATAGTGTCAAGAAAAAGATGCTGCAAAAGTAAATCAGATTTGATTTTACTCTGCAGCACCTGCTTATTTTTTAAATTCTTTTTTAACAATCAATAACTCTTTTTTTCCTACACATTCCTCTTCCTGAAAGTCAAGACGAATGATATAAGGCATATAATCTATAATTCTGAAAAAATCCTCAAAGCCGAAAGTCGGTTCATAATAATTTAATATGGTGCTGAGGGCTGTTCCATGCGTACCTTCTGAACCTCTTCCCTGTCTATAAAACCTTCATCCGTCAATGATCTTTCTTGTTCTGCCCCAGTCCAGGAACGATCTGGTTGTGCATGTCTTACAAAATATAACTGTGTCATACTTTCTCCCTTCTACTACACTGAATTCTCTATTATTTCTACCAGTATAGCACAGCTTATGCTATAAGAAAGGTATTGTTTTTACAAAAGCGTCACCGTCCCCGCTGCCCCGTCTACTGTTATTATTTGTCCGCTTCGGATGCTTCGTGTGGCAGTATGTGTGGCCATGACGGCGGGAATCCCGTATTCGCGGGCAACAATACTTGAATGGCTGAGAGGGCCGCCAATGTCCGTTACAATCGCACTTGCAGATGAAAACAGCGGTGTCCATGCGGGAGTTGTAGTAACGGCAACCAACACACTTCCTGGCTGGAAGCTTTCAAAATCTGCCGGACTGTTCAATACACAGGCGGGAGCCGTCACAATTCCGGTACTTGTTCCAATACCGGTCAATACGATTTTCCCGTCTTTCCGCTTCTGAGGTGTGCGTGATACGGTCTTTCCATTTTTCTCCGGCAGCATGGAGGGTGGTACATAACCCCTATGTTTTTTGTGTTCCGCTTTTCGAGCTGGAATCGCTTCGCTCATATCAGATAAAGGCATATTTTTATCCAACTGTGCTATGAGTGCTTTCAATTCCGTTTTTGTTAGCCAGTAAATGTCATCCGGATGTGAATAAGCTCCTCCACGTATGAGGCGGTTTGAAATCTCCTGAAACATACGGCGAATCAGCGGATGCCCCATTCCCATCAGATAAATAGCGTTTTCACGCATAGGAGCGGTCTCCTGCGCCCAATGCAGTAACTTATAAAACAGTTTTTTACGAGAGCCGCCTATCTGTTGTAAAATCTCTTCTTCTGCCTGTTTCCTGCGTTTTTCAAATGCAGCCTGGCGTATAAAAGGGCTTTCCCCTTTTCCTTCTACAAATGTTTTAATGGATTCAAGGGTTGGTGTAGGCATTTCCTCCGGTGTGGAATAGGCAAAATCAAATTCATATGCAGTACGACCAAACTCTTTGAAATACTGATTGATTCGGTTTTTCCATTCTGTCCATGCCTCCTGCGCAACTCCGGCAGGCGGAACTGATGACATTAAATCTTCCGCTATCTTAGTTGTCGGATTGTTTTGCAGATAAAGGTTGAGAGTATCATTTTGCTTTGCCCATTGTGAGATGCCCCACAGATTCTTTTCCGATTGCAGAGCAATCGTATCAAATCCAAGCAGGAAAACAGAAAGTTCTGTCATACCTGCGCGGCGGGCTGCTCCCTGAAATAATTTCGTAAATAATGTTTCACTGATAAAGGCGGCGGGCAATGTAAGCTGTATCCTTGTGAAATAAATACAAGCTGCATAAAATACAGTCTGAATTCCCTCCATTAGTTGATGGGCATTCAATCTATGCAGGGGCTTTTCTTCCCATTGTTTAATCACAGACTCAAATTCTTTTCGTGCCGCTTCCCAGCGTGCAACGCTGTTCGTCAGTGTCTTGCGCAAAGAGCGGGGAGATAGGGATTTGATGGCAATCAAAAGCAGCTTTGATTTAGCGGAAAGATAGACATATCCATTAATAATCGTGTATGCGCCGTTTTCCGGAAGCAGCTTTTTCGCGCTTTTACCAAACATATCTACCCATAAAAGTGCCGATGCACGGTTGATCATTTCAAGACCAAGGGTGGCAAATAAGGGGGTCACAGGATTTGGCAAATGTTCCGCCAGACTGCCCTTTGTGTATATAACACCCTTTTCAGGCAACACCCATTGGATTGGCAGGACAGTAATGGGGCGGGCCTGAACTATATACAATTTATCTTTTTCCAGTGCCCACTCTACATCCATAGGCATTTGATAATACTTCTCAATTTTCTGTCCAAGCCGTGTCAGCCCTATGACTTGATCGCGGGTAAGTGCATGTTTTTTCCTCAGCCGTTCTGGAACCGGGATTTCTTCTGTTCCATCTGAGGTTCGGACTGTCATGATCTCTTTGTTTGCCGCTTCATAGGATATGATTCGCTGGACGTTCTTATCAACAACGATTGTATCAGGAGTAACTAAACTGGAAACAACCGCTTCGCCAAGTCCCCATGCGGCGTTAATAATCATTTCACTGCGTCTGCCATTGATAGGGTTTAGGGTAAACATAACGCCGGAGGCATGGGAAAACACAAGCTTTTGTACTACAACAGCAAGCGCTATACTCTCCTGTTTTATATCATTCTTTACGCGGTAAGCAATAGCGCGAGCTGTCCACAGGGAAGCCCAGCACCGCTTTACAGCAGCAAGGACATCATTCTCACCCTGGATATTAAGATAAGTTTCCTGCTGACCCGCAAATGAAGCGTCCGGCAAGTCTTCGGCTGTGGCGGAAGAACGGACAGCCACTGCAATGTTGCCTAATCCTGCATAAGCGGTTTTAATTGCAGCTGATACCTCCTGCGGCATTACTCCATTATGGAAAAGAATCCCGATCTGCTTAGATACATCTTCAAGCTGGCTGGTATTGTTGGTATCAATACCAGCCAGCAGCTTATTAATCTTAGGTTGAATATGGTTCATCTCAACAAAAATCCGGTATGAGGCAGTGGTAACATGAAAACCGTCAGGTACAGGAATGCCCGCTGTTAAGAGTTTTGATAAAGACATACCTTTTCCGCCGACTACATCAAGGGTTGCCTGTTTATACGCCAGGGGTAGAGTATAATGAATCATAATCATTTACCTCCATCATTTAGAATTCCGTGTAGAAATATATTCATGGTTTCATCCAGCATTTTTTCCGGACTTGTTGACGGCCGGGATGTGTAGACAATTGATAGTATGGAGTTAATTAGCAAACGGGATACATGGGCGGCATCTGTTTTGCGAAATATGCCTGTGAACATTCCATCTTCAATCACGGATTTTATAATATCCTGATAGGCGTAACGTGCAGCTTTCAGCCGTTTCTGATATTCTTCTTCTAAATATTCAGATTCTGCGTTTAACCACATCAGCACTGTTCTATACTGCTTTGGCACTCCAAGATGATTAAGCATGATTTTTCTAAGGCACTGTTCCGGTGAGGATTCTTCAGCAATAATTCTATTAACTTTTTCAATGGTTTCTTCTATCTTTTTCTCAACTGCATATATAACAATCTCATCTTTCGTTTTGAAAAAATCATAGAGGCTGGACTTTCCCATGTCTGCTAAAGCTGCGATTTCCCGCATTGATGTTTTTTGGAAACCTTTTTTCTCTATGAGCTGCAAAGCAACACTGATTATTTCTTCCCGGCGCGCTGCTTGCTGTTCAGGTGAAAGCATAATTCCTTTTGCGATGTGAGGATACCTCCTTGTAGCGACCAATGGTCGGTTCTTGTGTTCTCATTATATAGCGACCGATGGTCGCTTGTCAAGATTAACTTTTCATTGCTTGTGATACACCACAGAATAAGGAGCATGTCACCTCCTTATCAACTCCGGTGTTGATAATAATGTTGCAATTATATGTAATTGTGTTATAATATTGACAGAACATTATGAATATGAATGTCTTCAGGGCAGGGTGAAATTCCCGACCGGCGGTAAAGTCCGCGAGCGCTTTTTGCGCATGAATTGGTGTAATTCCAATACCGACAGTAAAGTCTGGATGAAAGAAGAT
>DHOR01000043.1:70702-70830 GCA_002409995.1 Hungatella sp. UBA5385
TTTTATTTATGAACATGACAGAAAAAACAAGCAAACTCACAATTATGGCAATGCTTTGCGCGCTTTCCTTTGTAGCGGTGGCTGCTATCAGGATTCCTTTGATTCCTATGCTGCCATTTCTTGCCTAC